>NZ_WTYM01000047.1 GCF_009827435.1 Croceibacterium salegens
GCGGGATCGACATCTGCCACGAGACGGTGCGGCTGTGGTGGAACCGGTTCGGCCCGCTGTTTGCTGCCGATATCCGGCGGCAGCGGGTGAACCGGATGCGCGGCTTTCGTCAGTGGCGCTGGCACCTCGACGAGATGTACGTGAAGCTGAACGGAGAGATGGTCTACCTCTGGCGGGCGGTGGACCACGAGGGCGAGGTGCTGGAGAGCTATGTTACTCGAAAACGCGATAAATCCGCGGCTCTGGCGTTCATGAAGAAGACGCTGAAGCGGCACGGCAAGCCCGAGGCAATCGTCACCGACGGGCTGCGCTCCTATCCGGCTGCCATGCGGGAACTGGACAATATCGACCGCCGCGAGATGGGCCGCTGGCTCAACAATCGGGCCGAGAATTCACACTTGCCTTTCCGACGACGAGAGCGGGCATTGCTGCGATTTCGGCAGATGAAGTCACTGCAGAAATTCGCCTCCGTCCATTCCTCCTTCCACAATCACTTCAATTCGGAACGCCACCTCGTCGATCGTCAGACCTACAAGCTTCGCCGCTCGGCCGCATTGGCCGAGTGGCAGTCGCTCGTGAGCTGAAGCCTCGTGTTTCCTGCACAACCTGCGTCAATTGGAGACTTGTAGCGATTGGACTGACAGCACCAAGAATATCGATTTCGACCTGGGGGTCCACGGCGAAGGCGGGAAGTCGACGCCCAATATCCAGCCGGTCATCCCGATTTCGATCGGCGAAGACTGGAACATGATTTCGCGCACCATCGTCCCGATCATCTAACAGGAAAACGCACGGGCCCATCGACCAGCCAGTTCGGTCCCGGCGACACGGTCCAGAGCCAGTTCTACTCCTCCAAGGAAGTCGGCGAGTCCGGCATCATCTAGGGCGTCGGCCCCGCGATCCTGATCCCGACGGCGACCAAAAAGTTCCTCGGCACGGAGAAGCTGGGTGTCGGACCGACGGCGGTCGTGCTCAAGCAGACAGGAAAGACGACCGTCGGCGCGTTGGCCAACCACATCTGGTCGATCGCCGGCTCGGACGCGCGGAGCGACGTTTCGGCGACCTTCATGCAGCCCTTCGTCAGCCATACCAATTCGAACGCGACCACCTTCGGACTCAACACCGAAACCACCTACAACTGGATATCCGACACCTGGGTGGTGCCGATCAACCTGACCGTCAGCCAGCTCACCAAGTTCGGCAAGCAGCCGGTCTCGATCGGCGGCGGCGTGCGCTATTACGTTGAAAGCCCCACCGGCGGACCGAACTGGGGCCCCAAGCTCACCCTCACCTTCCTGTTCCCGACCGGGGGATAGTTACAAGGCCGCGGTCAGGCTCCGGCCGTCGCCTGTCCGCAGCACGAGGCGTCCTCCGCGATCGATGAACCACGACGAGACGTCCTGCAGCACTTTCACGAAGCGCGTTTCCTGCTCGCCTAGCGCCGGGATGCAGGCGCGCCGGGTCATGGCCAGCGGGCCGATGGACAGTGTCGCGCCGTCGACCGTGTACTTGCCGGTGAAGGTGTTGCATCCGGTCGAGCCGCTCACGGTCCCGTCGGAACCGAACATGACGGTGACGTTCGAATTGTCGATGACGCCCGTCCTGTCGATGTCCTCCACCCGGTAGGAATCCCCTGGCAGGCCGGCTCCCGAAGCGCCGTTCGAGGCCACCCTGACGAGCTCGAGCGTCCCGACATCCTGCTCGCGCTTTTCCGGATCGACGGGATAGGCCCGGTCGGTGGTCCAGGAGAGCTGGCCATCCGGCCCTGAAATCGTCGCACGCACGACGTATCTCAGATTGGTTTTCATCTGAAATTCTTTTGTCGCGAGCTGGAACGAGAACGGGGGTCGTTCGTTTTCGAGATCGATGACGTTCTCGGAAATCATGCTTGCCGGGGCATCGGCGCGAGCAACTTGCTGTAATTGCACGTTTAGCGTCGAACCGGGAACGGGCGCTGTTTTATCGCCGTAGGAGGCCCGACCGGTAATTGTCACGTCCTGCAATTCATACCTCGGGGCATCTACCTGGGCATACGTCCCGCTCGACGCGCAAGCGCCAAGGAAAGCTGACCCGGCACCGAAAAGGGCGATAGAGGAGATTGATCTAAAATGTAAATTTGCTGGCATCGGGCAATCGTCGATTGTGCGTCGCTGAATTGGCTTGTCCGGCAATAGATCCTCTTGAGTGCCGCAGGGTAACACGCCCCGCCGGGACATCTCTCTGTGGGTAGGGAGGGTCACCCAATAAGCCGCATTCCCCACAGGGCGTGTCGGAAATCTACTATTCAACGGGTCGGCATTGGGGCAATATGCACATTAGTGCAGCAGTTTGGGGGCAGCACTTGGTTAAGTTACTACCGCAGATGACCACTTCAGAACGATGCGCCGCAATTGTTACGGATCCGCATCAGCCTGACAATCCGATCGTTGAATGCAACGATCAGTTCCTGAAACTTACTGGCTATGAACGCCATGAGGTTATCGGCCGGAATTGCCGTTTCCTGACAGGTCCGGAAACCGATCCGAAACACAGCAAGCTGTTGCACGATGCCATCGCCGAACAGCGCCCGGTCGTCGCGGAGATCATCAACTATCGCAAGGACGGCACCCCGTTCCTCAATTCGGTGATGATCGCACCAATTTTCGACGCCGACCACAGCCTGACCGGCTTCATCGGCTCGCAGGTCGATGTGTCCAGTTACAGCCCTCAGACATTCGCCTCGCTGCGCGAGGAACGCGCGAAGAGGCTTGCCCAAAACCTGACTCCCCGCCAGCGCGACGTGCTGTCGCTGCTCGCCCGGGGCAAGCCCCTCAAGCAGATCGCGTTCTCGCTCGGATTGAGCGAACGGACGGTGAAGATGCACCGCGCGGCGATGCTGCGGTCGCTGCAGGTGGCGACCAACGCGGAAGCCATCCGGATTGCCGTGAGGGCGGATATCTAGAGTCTCGAATACTTGTGCGTTCGGCACCAGGGTCCTATTCTTCGGCCCCACTTATCTCTTTCTGATGAGTGCAGCGAATCCATGCTGAAAAGTCGCAATTAATTGCCCCATTGTTTAGGCATCAATATGGCACCCACTAAAGTTGACGAAAATGATGTACTCTTGGGATGAATATCGCCGCTTACAATTCGGCACGGCGCCCTCACACCAAACACCGAACTATCCACATGCTGTAACAATCGCCTGTCTGCGATGTCCGAAGCCCTTGGGATAGTCGAAGTCGCACATTGGCCGACACTTCATCATTTTCGTTCTGACTGAGTAGCAGACAGCGCAGATCAAGCCATGTAAGGCAATCTCAATCATCTATCTAAATATTCAAGATTTTATAGCGAGATCGCAGTACGTTTCATATAGTGCGCTGGCCTCCGCGCTAAGCATCTGGTCAACCGGCGGTCGCGAAGATCCAGATCCAGCCCTCAATAAAATTTCGTTCCGATCTGTCTCGCCAACACCGATTTTAGAGCAAATATTTTCCCAAAACTTCGTATTTTCGCAAAATTCTCGATACGGTACGATAAGGACATTTTTCGATTCAGCGGCAACATTGAATAAGCTTCGATACACCGAAATCCAAGTTGCAAGCCAGTAATCGATTGTGGTGTTATTTCTATTGGGTAAATTCACAAAACGAAACGGGCGATGGTCCTCGCCGAATTCATGGTGAACAAGCCATTGTTTATATTCTACGCGAAAAGAATCTTTAAGTTCTTTCGAACGAAGATGTTGCCGCAATAGGCTCTCCGCATGGTCATGCGGTTCGCGAATCATCAACAATATGGTGCAATCGGGCATCTTCTCCGCTAAAGAACTTAGCCTAAGGATATTGTTATTACCTTTTGATAGGTAGCGATGTCTATCAGTGTTAAGTAGTACAAGTCTAATGAAATTCCGAAAGCGCTCGACCATTGACGAACTTAATCGGTGAGGCAGCAATTCATTTGATCGGATATAGGAGCTGCCACACGTGAGGCGCCAAAATACTTCGTCGAATGCCTCTGGGCTTTGTTGACCAATTTGGATTCCGTCACCGTGAGCCCTTTCGATTGGCTCAATTGGCGTCCGCCACCTTCTCGAAATCTGTGTCCAAAGATTTGGTGCAAGTACAAAAGGCATATCTGCATAGGTGAGTGAACCAAATTGATTTGTTGCGTAGAGATTCCTCAGTAATGCGGTGCTTCCGGATCGCGCCAACCCAGTTATAAAAACGTGGCGGCCCGAGTCCGGCGGTGCACGGCCCAATTGTGTTGCGAGTTCGATATCGTGCAGCATCTTCATCGTATTTATCGAACTAAGCGCGAAACGATGAAGCACTCGATCTAAGATATTGTAATTATCTTGCATTCTTCCGTCGCGCCGAGAAGAGAAGAAATATAAAAATAACTATTCCGAGAATTAGCATCGGCCAAGATATCGACGCCGCCAAACAATCGTTCAAATTCAGAAAGCCAGCCAGACTTATGATCCACAATAAAAGGAAAGGAAGTCCCAATGCAACGCATAGACCTGCAACCAAGTATATGGAATGTCGAATAAGTATTCTAAAATTCTCTTGAAGTCTTGCTTCTTTCTCACTGTCAGGAAGACTCTTGTCCGAAAAGACAGTTGCGCTATCTCGGGTCACGCCGATTATGTCGGTTGCATGCGTTTCTAATCTTAGGCGCACAACAAGCCACGAGGTGGAGAATATAAGAAGGGCGGCGCCGCAATAATTTGCGATCACTGCTCGTCTGTTTCCTGCTCTTTCTCGTTGCGCTTCAAAAGACGCTTTATGGGATACCAGAGGAATCCGACGCCCCCTATCGCGATAATTCCAATCAGTGAAATCAATGTACCGATAAACGCAATGCCGGCTCCTGGACCACCGTATGAGTGAGCTGGAGTTGAAATGCAGAGGATCAGCAATGCCGACAAAATTCGTTTCACGCCGTTCGCTCCATTGTTTGTCAAATCAATCGCCAGTGAGACTGTTACGTCTTTAGCAGAATGCATGCCTCTTTTCAAATTGCGCATAATTGAGAGAGGGTTTGCAAGTCTCCTGATTTGGTGTGTATCTTCTAATGGTTTTCATCATTCGAAGGTCGGCTGAAGCAGTCCGTCAGGGCGCGTGGACTTAGATTTCGTTATACTATGTGTTGTCATGTCAAACTGTCGCGTCAACGCATCATGAGAACAGAGTTGGTGCGGTTGTAGGAGTAGGTGATCGGGCATGTCATCACTTTTCGACGGGGTATTGAAGCTGAAAAAGGGGATATCGCTTCGTGCGATCGACTGGTCGCTAGTGGCATTCATTGCGTCTATCGCGTTGTTTGCTTTCCTGGCTGGTGCCTTGGTGGTGCAGTGGCACTTGCCTCCAAGCGAGCAACTCCGGAATGCTGCTAGGGCGTTTGAGGCGGTCTCCGGGATGGAAGACGAAGTTTTCCTTAATAGCCTTAATAAGATAGACAGAAGCGCCCGTGCAAGACCTGAGTTTGCGAAGCTGGACAAGAGCGCCGGAAAAGAATTGTTGCTCGTTACTGGCGGCCCAAACCAAGATGCAAAGAGGTGTCCCAAATTCGGTTGCCTGGCTTGGATCTTTGATAGGCAAGGCCATGTGTTGCATGCTTGGCCCTTACCTTTGGATGCTTTGTTTAAGAACGCTAAGGGATTCAAAGGAAACGTGAATCCCCGCAATTTCTATCCAGTCGGACTGGGAATGCTTCGTGACGGTAGCCTTGTTGCGACATTTCACGCTAGAAACACCTATCCCTATGTTGCTGGGATTGCTCGAATAAGCTGGACTGGGGAAGTCGTGTGGCAGCATGTGGATGGTGCGCATCATTGGTTGCACATCGGTGATGATGGCTTGATCTACGCTCCATATCAGGAGCGACGTTCACCTGACTTCCTCTCAAAATATGCTGTAAACCACCGGTGCGAACACGAGAGCTATGACGAGGGTATAAGGATCTATCGCCAGAATGGAGAAGTCGTTCGTACAATTCTCCTAACTGAAACGTTCCTGCGAGATGGCTATCCTGGGCTACTTTATTCGGTACGAGATGATTGTGACCCTATTCATTTGAATTCGGTAGATGTCGCTACGGAAGAGGTGGCTTCCCGCATACCGGGCGCCAACGCAGGAGATCTACTGGTATCAGTTCGCGAACTAAGTGCGATCATTATGCTTGATCCACAAACCGGTCAAATTAAGCATATGATCAATGGACGTACCGCGGCCCAGCATAGTGCGCATTTTCTCAAAGACGGTAGTGTAATTGCATTCGACAATCAAGGCGGCATGAGATTCCGTGGTGGCTCGCGCATCTTGCGCATCGACATGGGGACAGGCCGATATTCAACAATTTTCCCACAAGCCCAAAGTGAGTCCATATTGCCCTTCTCTAGCGAGGATGGGGGTACTGTTTCGCCTAGTCCCGACTCGAGTCGTGCGATTGTGTCTTCGAAAGACGGCTCGCGTTCCTTTGAGATTGATATCGCAACTGGCAAACCGTTATGGCTCATGAAGCAGGTGTTCGACGTTGCCCCATTTCTGAAAGAAGACAGGCCAGTGGCGGGATATTTCAAGCCCTATGGCGTATATTACCTTACGGAAGATCAACTTAGTGACCTTTCCTTTGAGTAATACTAACTATCCTATTATGGATGCAATTGAGGAGTATGTTAATAAGCACGCGATGCAAGTCGAGGGTTGCGCAGCCCTGAAATGCGGTATCTGAATAGGCGCTTGGTCGGCGCTGTGACTTCTCCGTGCTATTTGTGCTTCTCATTCAATAACTTTGTTTGAGAATTGTCCGGCCAGAAAGGAACATTGTCTGGAATTTTCAATTTGAGTTCGGCGTCGATTCTTCCATGGGTTTGGTTCAATTGTATTCGAGCCATTCTGGCCAAATTTTTGGTGGCAATGACTGGCTTCAGTGGGCTACGCGAATTGCTCGTACTGGTAGCACCAAGACACGATGCTCATGAACCAAAATGGTTCGTGTAGGAAGGCGGTTTTTTCCGCGGGCGTTTGGCGGCTATGGGTGCGGGCATGAGCGGGGCCTATCGTTTTGCCATCGACCGGGGCGGGACCTTCACCGACGTGGTGGCGGAAACGCCCGACGGGCCGCTGGTCGCGGCCAAGCTGCTCTCCGAAGACCCCGAGCACTACGCCGACGCGGCGAGCGAGGCGGTGCGGCGGATCCTCGCCGAGCACGGCGATGCGCCGATCGCCGAAGTCAGCATCGGCACGACCATTGCCACCAACGCCCTGCTCGAACGCAAGGGCGAGCGGCTGGCGCTGGCGATCACCCGCGGTTTCGGCGACGCGCTGCGCATCGGCACCCAGGCGCGGCCCGACATCTTCGCCCGCCACATCGTCCTGCCGGAACAGCTCCCCGCCGAGGTGATCGAGATCGACGAGCGGGTCGGGGCAGACGGCACTGTGGTGCGCCCGCTCGACGAGGACGCGGTCCGCTCAGCCTTCGCCGGGGTGCGCGCCAAGGGCATCGACGCCATCGCCATCGTCCTGATGCACGGCTGGCGCTACACGGCGCACGAGGCTCGGTTGGTGGCGCTGGCGCGGGAGGCCGGGTTCGCGCAGGTCAGCGCCAGCCACGAGGTCGCGCCGCTGGTCAAGCTGGTGCCGCGCGGCGACACCACGGTGGTGGACGCTTACCTGACGCCGAACATCCATCGATACGTTCGACAGCTCGATCAAGCGCTTCATCCGCACGATGTCTTGCGCTTCATGCAGTCCAACGGCGGCCTCGCCGATGCCCGCGCCTTTCGCGGCAAGGACGCGATCCTCTCGGGTCCGGC
>NZ_WTYM01000048.1 GCF_009827435.1 Croceibacterium salegens
GGGCCGCCGAAGCCGCCACCGCCGCGGTCATCGCGATCGCCACCGAAACGGTCATTGCCACCGCCCCAGCGCTCTCCACCGCCATAAGACGGCGGGCCATTGTCCATGAAGGGATCGAAACCTTCTTCGCCGAATCCATCCCGCTTGTCGCGCCCCTTGCCGCGACGACCTCTGTCGTAACCCATCTAACGAACGTACCTTCGCTTCGCCCTCGTCTAACCCCGGAGACGCGGACGAAGCGACACCGAGTGCATGCGGAGGCCCCTCCTCCGCTAACGTGAAGCGCGCTTATAGCCCAAAAACCCCGGTGTGCGAACGATTTAAGATTCTGAGCCGTTCGAGACCCTCGATGTGTCGTTGTCTGGCAACTTGCCAGTGCCGCAGACTGCGGGCAGACAGCCGCTCATGGATATCCTTACATTGCTTGCGGATCCTGCCGCCTGGCTGGCCCTGCTCACGCTTGTCGCCCTGGAAATTGTCCTGGGCATCGACAATCTCGTCTTCATTGCCATCATTTCCAACAAGCTTCCGGCGGATCAACAGGCGAGAGCAAGGCGAATCGGTCTCGCGCTCGCGCTGATCATGCGTATCGCGCTCTTGCTGCTGATCGGCTGGCTCGTGACGCTGCGCACCCCGCTGTTCGATCTCGGCATTACCGGAGCGCCCGGCGCGCATGGCGAGCCGACCTTCGAGACTGCATTCTCCGGCCGCGACCTGATCCTTCTGTCCGGTGGCCTGTTCCTGCTTTGGAAGGCGACCAAAGAAATCCATCATGCGATGGACGACGAGGGGGCTTCGGGCGAAATGCTCGACAAGGACACTTCGATCGTCAGGATCGGATTCACGGCGGCGATCATCCAGATCATCGCGCTCGACCTCGTGTTTTCGATCGATTCGATTCTCACCGCGGTGGGCATGACCGACGAAATTCCGCTGATGGTCGCAGCGGTAGTCATCACTGTCACCATCATGTTGTTCGCTGCCGATCCGCTGGCCCGTTTCATCGAAAACAACCCGACGATCGTCATGCTGGCGCTCGCGTTCCTGGTGATGATCGGACTGGTCCTGATTGCCGATGGCTTCGGCTTCCATGTCCCCAAGGGCTACATCTACGTAGCCATGGGCTTTTCGGTGATGGTCGAGGTGCTTAACATGCGCCGACGCAATCGCCGCACGCAGCACAAGTCAGGATAGTCCGACCGATGAACGATTTCCGAACTCTCTCCGATACGATGCTGGCCAGTCCGCAAATCACACTTTCCGACCTCAAGGCGGCGAAAGAGCGGGGCGTTACCCTGGTCATCAACAACCGGCCGGAGGGCGAGTCACCAGACCAGACGCCCGGTCCTGAAATCGAAGCAGCGGCGCTTGCGGCCGGGATGCAATACGTTGCGATCCCTATCGACCATTCGGGCTTTTCGCCGGCGCAGGTCGAAGCGATGCATGAAGCGCTAAGCAAGGCCGAGGGGAAAGTGCTGGCCTATTGTCGGTCGGGCACGCGATCGACCTTCCTATGGTCGCTCGCCCATGCCAGCGATGGCGCTGAACCGGGTTCGATTATGGCTGCGGCCGCTGCGGCCGGGTACGACGTCTCGCCGATAGCCGGCCTGCTGCAACAGCTCGCTGACGGTCGCGGTGGTTGAGTCGTGGCTTCGGCGCTCTGGCAATTCGCTGGGTCGATCGCTGCCGTCGCGACGCTGAGTTGGCTCGCCTTTCGTTACGGGTTTGCAGGGCGGCCGGAATTGCAGGACGAGAGCGAGGCTGTACGCCTTGCCAATGAAATTTCCGGCGGCTTCCATCCTGTCGCGACCCTGCTTTCGGTAACCCGTACGGCGGCACTGCTTCGCGATGGCGCCGACCGCCTCGCCCTTGTCGCCCCTTGCGGGGCGCATTTCGTCTCGCGCCTGCTTTCGCCCAAGTCGAGATTCCAACGGCAAGCGGACAAGCTCAAGGTTTTGGACGGCAAGCTCGCAGGCGAGTTTGATATCGGCGCCACCGGGGGAGATTGGGAGCGGGCGTTTGCACGCCTGAGATAGCCGGCCATGCCGCACTTCGATCCGCTCCCCTATGCGATCCCCGTATTTGTCCTGCTGATCGCGATCGAACTCGCCTGGTCGATTCGCAGCGGCAGGCCCCGGGCCTATGAGGGCCGCGACACAGCAATCTCATTGGCGCTCGGGCTGGGCAGCACCGTGGCCGGGGCGTTGGCCGCAGGCGTCCTCGGCGCCATGCTGGTCTGGGTCCATCGCCTGGCTCCATTGGAGATCGGCTGGGCCTGGTGGGCCTGGCCGCTCTGTTTCGTTCTCGACGACCTGGCCTACTACTGCTTCCATCGTTCGGCGCACCGCGTGCGCTGGTTCTGGGCGTCACACGTCAACCATCACTCCAGCCAGCACTACAACCTCTCGACGGCCCTGCGGCAGACCTGGACGGGGTTCGTTGCGCTGTCGTTCGTTTTCAGGCTTCCGCTTGCAGCCGTCGGGTTCGAACCGGGGATGATCCTGACCTGCGCAGGGTTCAACCTGGTCTACCAGTTCTGGATCCACACCGAGGCGATCGGTCACCTGCCGCGATGGTTCGAGGCCGTGATGAACACCCCTTCGCACCACCGTGTCCATCACGCGACCAACGCACGCTATCTCGACCGCAACTACGCCGGTACGTTCATCGTGTGGGACAAGCTGTTCGGCACCTTCGAGCCGGAAAGCGACGGCGAAACGATCCGCTACGGCCTGGTGCGGCAGCTCGGCAGCTTCAATCTGCTGCATGCGGTGTTCCACGAATGGATTGCGATCGGACGCGACGTCCTTTCAGCGCCCTGGCGCCACAAGTTCGACTACCTCTGGCGCGAACCCGGCTGGAGCCATGATGGCAGCCGCGAGACCTCAGACCAGATTCGCCGCCGCAATGGCATCGGCGACTAGGTGACCCGAGAAGGAAGGCCGCACGGCGCATCTCGCTGACCGGCGATCAGGAGAGGGCCAAGCGAAGGGGCATGAAAAAGGGGCCGGAGGATCGCTCCTCCGGCCCCATTTCGTTGTCGGCGTGAAACCGCTTAGTTGCCCGAACCCGGACCGTAAGTGATTTCCACCCGGCGGTTCTGCAGCTCGCGCACACCGTCGGCGGTGGGCACGCGTGGCATCGATTCGCCGAACCCCTGGCTGGTGATCGCCCCGGCGGGGATCCCGTGGCCGGTGAGGTACGACTGCACCGAAGCGTTACGACGCTCGGACAGGCCGACGTTGTAAGTGGCCGAACCCGAACGGTCAGCGTGACCGGCCAGCATTATCGGCACGTTGCGGCAGTTGCCGTATGCAGTGATCGCGCTGTCGAGGATGGTCGCGGCCTCAGGCGTGATGTCCGACTTATCCCAGTCGAAGAACACGATGTACGGCCCCTTGTTGCACACCGGCGGCGGCGGCGGAGGCGGCGGCTCGTCACGACCAAGGTTCGCGATCAGCGAGAACGAGAACGAATGGATAGCCAGCTGCGTTTGATAGCTGCGCAAAGCAGAATCAAGCATGCTGAACTCATTGGTGTTGAGGTACTTGTACTTCAGCCCGAGCTCAGCTTCGTCGGTCACCGGCAGGCGCACTGCCGCGATCGCCTGATAGGCCCAAGCCGCGTCGGTGTCGTCGAGGTAGGTGTGGTACGGGGTCGCCTGGAACTCGCTGTGCAGGATCGCACGGCCAACACCGCCACCGATTGAAAAGCCGATGCCGTTGTTGCCGCCAAGGTCGAACAACGCATTCGCCATGATCGTGGTAACGCGCGATTCGCCGGCGAGCTGCGCACCGGTCACACTTTCGAACGGAGCACTTGAGTTGACCAGCGGCGCGCCGACCAAGCCCACGTCGATACCCTTCGGGGCATACTCGTAGTAACCGACTTCGGCTTCGGTGCGGATCGCACCCCAGTCGTACCCGATGAAGGCACCGAGATCGAAGCCATCGTCTTCGTAGACTCTGGTTCCGTCCTTCCAGCCATTATTGATCACGTTGTGGTCTTCCGGATCGGCAAAGCCGATGTCGGCGCCGAAATAGGCGTGGCCGTCACGGGCCAGGGCCGGGCTGGCCAGGGCAGCGGCCGCAACAGCCATACCTAGGGCAATCTTTCGCATGGGACCTCCTTCAAAAAGCCGTGCGCTTAATTGGCTACAACTTGCCAAATCTCCAATTCGTCGAACCCGAGGGACATCCTACAGGTTCCCTCCCCAAGGACAAAGCCTTCAGTTCGACTCAGACTATTCAATGCCAGTGGTTTCGTTCCCCAATTCGCGGAAATCTGCGAGATTTTTGTTCGATGCGAACAAGATCGCGACAGAGTGTTGCGATAATGCCACGCTGTTTGGCATGCCCTTACAGTTCAACGAACTTCGCCGCAACCGGCGACTCCCGGAGGATCGGAAAGAAAAGAGGGCCGGAGCGGCTGGCTCCGGCCCATTGAGTTGTCGTTCGCAGGAGGAACGAGGGTAGGCGAGACCGGGGGGAGAGGAGGAGAGTCCCGGCCTCGCCAAACTTGCATTTAGTTGTAGGCGCGCTCCCCGTGCTCGGCGATGTCGAGACCTTCGACTTCGACCTCTTCGGAGACCCGCAGCCCGGTGAGAGCCTTGGTCACAACGCCGGCGATCAGGGTGCCGGCAGCAGCCCACACTATCGCCACGACGACCGCGGTGAGCTGGATCATGACCTGGGCGCCCATCGCGGTGGAACCGTCACCCGGACCACCGAACATCGGCTGGTAGACGATGCCGGTGCCGATGGCGCCGACCATGCCGCCGATGCCGTGGATACCGAAGGCGTCCAGCGAGTCGTCATAGCCCATGGCGTTCTTCAGCTTCGACACCGCAAAGTAGCAGATGATCGAAGCGACGAAGCCGAGGATGATCGCGCCGAACGGACCGGAGTTGCCGGCCGCCGGAGTGACGGCGACGAGACCGGCGATGATGCCCGAGCAGAAGCCCAGCGCCGAACCCTTGTGGCCCGACAGCTTCTCCATGAGCATCCAGCCGAGGCCCGCAGCGGCAGTGGCGACGAAGGTGTTGATCATCGCGAGACCGGCCGTGCCGTCGGCTTCGAGTTCCGAACCCGCGTTGAAGCCGAACCAGCCGACCCACAGCAGACCGGTGCCGATCATCGTCATGGTCAGGCTGTGCGGCGGCATCGGCTCGCTCGGGTAACCCTTGCGCTTGCCCAGCAGGTAGGCGAGCACGAGACCCGAAACACCGGCGTTGATGTGGACCACGGTACCACCGGCAAAGTCGAGTGCACCGAGCTTGAACAGGTAGCCCCCGCCGGCCCAGACCATGTGCGCGATCGGGAAATAGACGATGGTGAGCCAGATCGTCATGAAGAGCATGGTCGAGCTGAACTTCATCCGTTCCGCGGTCGAGCCGAGGATAAGGGCAGCGGTGATCGCTGCGAACGTCATCTGGAAGCAGACGAACACGTATTCGCTGATCACTTCATCGCTGAAAGTCGCGGCGGTCGAGTCCGACGTGACCGACGACAGGAACAAGCTGCCGCCGGAAATGAAGTTGCCGATCATCCCTTCGGACGTCTCGGGCCCGAAAGCCATCGAGTAGCCCCACATCACCCAGATGAGCATGGCCAGTGCCGCTGTGGCGCCGATCTGCGTCATCGTGGAGAGCATGTTCTTGGAGCGGGTCAGGCCGCCGTAAAACAGCGCGAGGCCCGGCAGGATCATCAGGAGAACCAGGACGGTTGCGGTCATCATCCAGGCGTTGTTGCCCGGATTGGCCACCGCGACAGCGGCCTCTTCGACCACCTCGGCCGGAGCCGCGGCGACCGCTTCGGTCACGGTTTCCGTGACGGCGTCGGCGGCTGCCGTCGCCCAGGCGGCCGTCGCCGTAAGCATAGAGGCGCCGAGGACACCGGCGCCGCAGAGAAGTTTGCGGATCATGTTGTTACCCCTCATGTCTCTTAGAGCGCCGTGTCGCCGGTTTCGCCGGTGCGGATGCGCGTGGTCGACGCGAGGTCGAGCACGAAGATCTTCCCGTCGCCGATGGAATCGGTGCTGGCTGCCGCCTGGATCGTTTCGACGACCTGCGGCGCGAGCGCGTCGGTTGCGGCGATTTCGAGTTTCACCTTGGGCAGCATATTCGTCGAGTATTCCGCACCACGGTAGATTTCGGTCTGCCCTTTCTGGCGACCGAAGCCCTTGACTTCGGATACCGTCATGCCCGCAACCCCGATGGCGCCGAGCGCCTCACGGACTTCGTCGAGCTTGAACGGCTTGATGATGGCGATGATGAACTTCATCACGAACCCCTCTTGCTTACCGGTTCGGTTCCGGCCGAGGAGCACCCTGCAATCATCGTGCCAAATTACGCGAAGGGCGCGTTTACGGCTTGTTAAGCCGGGCGGAACGCCCTCCATGTCCGACCAACTGCCCGTGTCCCGGGCAGGTGCCCAATTGTTGGGCAGTCGATTTGCCGACTAGGCGATCGCCAGGCGGGCGACGACCGGCAGGTGGTCGGAGGCGGCGGCGGCGGTCGGGCTGTGGTGGACACGGGCATCGTGGCAGGTCCAGTCGGGCGAGGCGACGATGCGGTCGAGCGAGGCGAGCGGGCGGCGGCTCGGGAAGCTGCGGCCGGTCTCGAGCACTTGCCATGCCCCGCGCAGTTCGCGCAGCGCGCGGCGCCCTTCGCCCCACTGGTTGAAGTCTCCCATCAACACTGTCGGGCAACCGTCACCGTGGCCATTGCAGTGGTCGAGAACCGCCTGGACCTGTTCGCGGCGGCGCAGGCCGGAAAGGTCGAGGTGCATGCCGAGCACGCGGATACGCTTGCCCTCGCATTCGAGGTCGGCCCTGATCGCCCCGCGCGGTTCGAGGGTCGGCAGGTGCAGTGCTTCGGTCTCGCCGACCTTGATGTCGCGGCGGACCAGCAAGGCGTTGCCGTGCCAGCCGAGGCTGCGCGGGCGGCGGGCGACGTCCGCCGCGTGCCACGGCGTGTCGTCGAGCATGGCCTTGGGCAGCACGCTCTCGCGCTCGCCGAAACGGCGGTCGCATTCCTGCAGGGCGATGATGTCGGCGCGCAGTTCGCGCAGGACGCGGATGATGCGGTCGGGATCGAAGCGGCCGTCGACACCGACGGCCTTGTGGATGTTGTAGCTGGCGAAGGTCAGCTCCATCGCTTCGGCGTGCCCTGCTCAGTCCGGAACTGTGCCGGGAGCACCGGCTATATAACGGTCGGTCGGCTTGGCCGGCAGGCCGTCGATGCTGGTCCGGCGGGTCCGGTACTTGCCCGCCCATTCGACCGGATCGGCCTTGGCATGGTGCTTGAGCAGCGTCGGGCGTTCGCGGTCCAGCTGCATCAGCGGCACGCCGTATCCGCAACTCGTCTGGACGGTCTCGACGGCGATATCGAAAATCTGCCGCGTGCCGGGAAGCATGGTGAAGTGCCCGGCCAGCTCCTCCCACTCGCGGTCCCACGGCACCACCGGCCGGCCGCGGCCATAGATGCGCAGGATCTGGGCAGGCTGCTGGAAATTGCAGAACATCACGGTGATGCGCCCGCCATTACCATTATCATCCGCGAGCAGGTGGGCGTTGGTCTCGTTGCCCGATCCGCCGAGGTCGAGATAGGCGACCCGCGTCGGCGAGAGGATGCGGAAGGCGTCGTAGCCCTTGGGGCTGAGATTGATCCGCGCGCCCTCGGCGGCGCTGGCGACGAAGAACACCGGCTGCGCCGAGATCATCGCCCGGTGCGCCTCGTTCAGTTGCTCGAAGAATTCGGCCATGCCCTGTTCCTAGGCACGGCGCGGCGCGATGTCACCGTTCCTTGGTGGCGCTGAACGTCAGGTCGGGGTTCTTTTCCTGCTGGTAGCCGACGTCCCACGGGCTCCTGGCCATGAACACCATGTCTCCGTCGCGGTCCTTGGCGAGGTTCGCGCGGTTGAACTCCTCGAACTTGCGCAGCGCTTCGGGCGAGCCCTTGAGCCAGCGTGCGGTGGCGAAAGGCGAGGCTTCGAGCCCGGCCTCGACCTTGTATTCCGCCTCGAGCCGCGAGACGAGCACCTCGAGCTGCAGCTGGCCGACCACCCCGACGATCCACTGCGCGCCGATCTCCGGATAGAACACCTGGATCACGCCCTCTTCGGACAGGTCGTCGAGCGCCTTCCTGAGCTGCTTGGTCTTGGTCGGATCGCGCAGCTGCACGCGGCGGAGGATTTCCGGCGCGAAGTTGGGCAGCCCGGTGAAGCGCACGTCGTTCTTCTCGGACAGCGTATCGCCCACCCGCAAGGTGCCGTGATTGGGTATGCCGATAATGTCGCCAGCCTCGGCGGTGTCGGCGATTTCGCGGTCCTGCGCAAAGAACAGGATCGGCGAGTGCACCGCGATCGGCTTGCCGAGGCCCGAGGGCGTCAGCTTCATGCCGCGTTTGAAGGTGCCCGAGACCATGCGCATGAAGGCGATGCGGTCGCGGTGCTGCGGGTCCATGTTGGCCTGCACCTTGAAGATGAAGCCGGTGACCTCGTCGCGCTCCGGACTGATTTCGCCCTGCTCGCTCGGCTGGGGCCGCGGCTCGGGCGCGAATCTGGCGATCGCCTCGACGATCTCGTTGACGCCGAAGTTCTTCAGCGCCGAGCCGAAGTAGACCGGCGTCAGGTCGCCGTGGCGATAGGCCTCGATATCGAACGGCGCATAGCCTTCACGGCCCAGCAGCCCCTCTTCGGCAACCCGCGCGACGCCGTCGGCGGAAAGGTATTCGGCCAGCACGGGATCATCCGCGCCGCTGGTCTCCACGGTCTTGCCGAGGAATTCCTTGCCGTCACCCTGCGGCAGGTGGAGCTTGCCGGTCTCGAAGTCGAACACGCCTTCGAACAACCCGCCCATGCCGACCGGCCAGCTCATCGGCGAAACGTCGAGCGCCAGCTTGTCGGCGATCTCGTCGAGCAGTTCGAACGGCTCGCGCCCTTCGCGGTCGATCTTGTTGATCAGCGTGATGATCGGCACCGAGCGCAGGCGGCAGACCTCGAACAGCTTCAGCGTCTGCGGTTCGATACCCGCCGCGGCGTCGAGCACCATGATCGCCGAATCGACCGCGGTCAGCGTGCGGTAGGTGTCTTCGGAGAAGTCCTCGTGCCCCGGGGTGTCGAGCAGGTTGAAGGTGATGCCGTCCTTTTCGAAGGTCATCACCGAGCTGGTCACGGAAATGCCGCGCTGCTGCTCGATCTTCATCCAGTCCGACCGCGCGCGCCGCGCCTGCCCGCGCGCCTTGACCTCGCCGGCAAGGTGGATCGCCCCGCCCTGCAGCAGGAGCTTCTCCGTCAGCGTGGTCTTGCCCGCGTCGGGGTGCGAGATGATGGCAAAGGTGCGGCGATTGGACATGGAGGCGCGCGGTTAGCCTTCGGCCCTGCCCGCGTAAACCGTCTTTACATGAGACACGAGTCTCATTATGCGAATCATGTCTCAATCATCGAAAGTCGATTCGCATGCTCACCCGTGAAATGATGGACCGCAAGCTCGACGAGCATTTCGGTTACGAAGCCCGCGATGATGTCGAAGGCGTGCTCGCCACGCTAACCGACGACGTCGTGCACGATATCGTCGGCTGGCCGCTCGGCCCGAGCCACGGCCCGGCCGAGGCCCGCGCTTTCTACGAGAGCCTGTTCGCCGACCTCGCCGACGGGAAGGTGAAGACCGTGCGCCGCCTCTATGGCGAGGGCTTTATGGTCGACGAATCGATCTGGAGCGGCAAGGCGGTGGGCCGTCCCTTCGGGTTCGAAGGCCGCGGCCGCCCGCTCGAATTCCGCCTGCTCCACGTGCTCCGCTTCGCCGAGGACGGACGGATCGAAGGCGAGCAGGTCTGGCTCGACAGCGCCGCCATCGCCCAGCAGCTTTCGTGAGGACCAACCAGAAGGCGCGCACCCGGCAGGCGATCGTTCGCGCCACGGGCGCCCTGCTGCGGCAGGGGCAGAAGCCGACGCTGGAAGAAATCGCCGAGCTGGCGCAGGTCTCGCGCGCCACCGCCTATCGCTACTTTCCCGGACTCGATGCCTTGCTGAGCGAAGCAGCGGTCGACCTGATGCTGCCCGATGTCGACGATCTGCTCGGTCCATCCGCTCCGGGCGACGCCTTCGAGCGCCTCGCGCTGGTCGACGAGACCTTCGACAAGGCCTGCCGCGAGCAGGAGGTGCCGCTGCGCCTCATGCTAGCAAAGGTGCTTGAAACCTCGATCGGCCGTAACGGCGACGAACCGCTGCGACAGAACCGGCGCGTCCCGATGCTCGTTGCCGCGCTCGCGCCGCTTGAGGCGCGGCTGGGCAAAGCCGGGACCAGGCGCCTCGCAGAAGCGCTGGCGCTGGTCGTCGGCACCGAAGGCTTCCTGGCGCTCAACGACGTGGTCGGGCTCGACCGCGACGAAGCGCGCGACGTGCGGCGCTGGGTGATCGACAGCCTCGTGTCCGCGGCGCTGGCCGAAGCGGACGGTTGAAATCAATCGGCAATGTCAAAGGGCGAATCGATGTTCTCGATACGTTCTTTGACGAGTCAGGGGCGTGTAGGAAAGTTGTTTCTGGTTCCTGATTGTCAGCCCGGACCTGTTCCGGGCCAGGGCTTCATCCTTCGGGCGTTGCACTGGAAGTAAGCACCGCCCCGGAACGAGCCCGGGGTGACTGCGAGAGCGCAATCAGCCGCGCAACTCCGCACCCACCTTGGCCGCCGATGCGACGATGGCGTCGGAGATCGCCTTGAGGTCGGCCTCCTTGTAGCTTTCCTCGCGCGGCTGGAGCGTGACCTCGATCGCCAGCGACTTCTTGCCCTCGGGCACGCCCGTTCCGCGGAAATCGTCGAACACGCGGGCATCGACGATGTTCGTCTTGTCGGCGCCGTTCACCGCGCGCAGCAGGTCGCCCGCCGGAACGCCGGCATCGAGCAGGAAGGCGAAATCGCGCACCACCGACTGCAGTGCCGGAGGAGCGTAAGCGGTACGAGCAAAGGCACCCCCGCCCTTCTTCGCCGGGATCGCGTCGAGATGGATGCCGACGGCGGCCACCGGCACATCGATGTCGAAAGCCTTGAGAGTCGCCGGATGGATCATCCCGAAGCTCGCAATCTGTTTCTTCGGCCCGAGACGCAGCGTTGCCGACTGGCCGGGGTGATAGACGTCGCCCGCCTCCCCCATGACCATCAGGTTGCCGACCGGCGCTCCGGCGGCTTCGAGCAGTTCGAGGCAGATCGCCTTGGCGTCGTAGGCGTCGAAGTCCTGCGCCTTGCCGCCTTGCCAGGAGCGGGCCGCGCGTTCGCCCGCGAGCACGCAGACCAGCGTCGGGTGCTCGCCGTCGGCGAGGTAGCGGCGGCCGATCTCGAACAGCCGCACGCTCTGCGCGCCGCGATCGAGGTTGCGCTGCACCGCCGAGAGCAGGCCCGGCAGGAGCGAGGGTCGCATGACCTTGAGGTCTTCGCTGATCGGGTTTTCGAGCACCCAGGGCCAGTGGTCCCGAGGGGCGACGGCCGCCGCTTCCTTTTCGGAAATGAACGACCAGGTGACCGCTTCGTTGAGCCCGGCGGCGGCCGCGGCGCGGCGCACGCGGCGCTCCATGACCTGTTCGCTCGTCGCGGTCGGGCGGGCCACACCGTCGGTGCGCGGCAGGGCGACGCTCTCGATATTGTCGAGCCCGTGGATGCGGACCACTTCCTCGACGATGTCGGCGGGTCCTTCGATGTCGTGACGGCGCAGCGGAGCGGTGACCTGCCAGTCCGCAGTGACCTCGAAATCGAGCGCGGCCAGCGTCGCGCGCTGTTCGTCTTCCGAGATCGCCACGCCGCCGAGCTTCTCGGCCAGCGCGGGATCGTAGGCCACCACGGTCGGCTCGCTCGGCGGCGAACCGGCGCGGACGACCTCGCTCGCCTCGCCGCCGCAGATCCTGAGGATCAGCGCGGTAAGGATTTCGAGCCCGTCGTCGAGGAACGCCGGATCGACGCCGCGCTCGAAGCGGGTGCGGGCATCGCTAGCGAGGCCGAGCTTGCGACCGGTCTGGCCGATACGCTCGGGATCGAAGTAGGCGATTTCGAGCAGGACGTCGGTCGTCTTCTCGTAAACGCCCGAGTGCTCGCCGCCCATGATCCCGGCGATGTCGTGCACGCCGCTGTCGTCGGCGATCACCGTCATTTCGGAATCGAGCGTGTAGGTCTTCTCGTTGAGCGCGAGGACCTGCTCACCGTCCTTCGCGCGGCGGGCAACCACCGCGCCATTGAGCTTGGCGAGGTCGTAGGCATGCGCCGGGCGCCCGAAGGCGAGCATCATGTAGTTGGTGATGTCGACCAGCGCCGAGATCGGCCGCTGGCCCGCCGCGATCAGCCGCTGCTGCATCCACTCGGGCGAGCTGCCGTTGGTCACGCCGCGCACGACGCGGCCGTAGAAGGCCGGGCAGCCTTCCGGGTCGTCGGTGCGGATTTCGATCGGGCACGCGAAGGTGCCGGCCACGGCTTCGGCCGCGAACGGCTTGAATGTGCCGAGCCCCGCCGCGGCGAGGTCTCGGGCGATGCCCTCGACGCCCATGCAGTCGGGCCGGTTGGGCGTGATCGCGACGTCGAAGACCGGCGAGGAGCCGTGGTATTCGGCGAAGCTCGCACCGACAGGCGCATCGTCCGGAAGCTCGATGATGCCGGCGTGATCGTCGCCCAGTTCGAGTTCGCGGGTAGAGCACATCATGCCGTTGCTCTCGACGCCGCGGATGGCCGACTTGCGCAGCTCCAAGCCATTGGCCGGAACCTTTGCGCCTGGCAGGCCAAGCACGCCCTTCATTCCCGCGCGCGCGTTGGGCGCGCCGCAGACGACCTGCAGCGCATCGCCATTGCCGGTGCTGACCGTCAGGACCTGCAGCTTGTCGGCATCGGGGTGCGGCCTGGCGGTGAGCACTTCGGCGACCGTGAACCCGGCGAGCCGGTCGGCTGGATCCTCGATGCCCTCGACCTCGAGCCCGACGCGATTGAGCGCGGCGGAAACCTCTGCAACCGAGGCTTCCGTCTCGAGGAAGTACTTGAGCCATTCGAGCGAGAACTTCATGCCCGCGCCCCCACCCCGGCGCTGAGCGTCGGCTGGTCGAACGGACTGAAGCCGTAATGCCTGAGCCAACGCACATCGCCGTCGAAGAAGGCGCGCAGGTCGTCCATCCCGTACTTGAGCATGGCGAGGCGGTCGACGCCGACGCCAAAGGCGAAGCCCTGCCACTCGTCGGGATCGAGCCCCGACATTTCGATCACCCGCCGATTGACCATTCCCGACCCGAGCAGCTCCATCCAGCCGTGGCCCGGCTCGTCGCCCGACCCGCCAAGGACCCGGCGACCATTCTCGATCGCGAAGCCCACGTCGGCCTCGACGCTCGGTTCGGTGAAGGGGAAGTAGCTCGGGCGCAGCCGCAGCACGATGTCCTCGCGCTCGAAGAAGGCCTTGAGGAAGGTCTCCAGCGTCCACTTGAGGTGGCCGAGGTGGATGCCCTTGTCGATCACCAGCCCTTCGACCTGGTGGAACATCGGCGTGTGGGTGGCGTCCGAGTCCGAACGATAGACGCGGCCCGGCGCGATGATGCGGATCGGCGCGCCCTGCGCCTTCATCGTGCGGACCTGTACCGGGCTCGTATGTGTTCTCAGAAGCATTCGAGCGCTGCTTCCCGCTCGATCAAGCGCTTCATTCGCACCTGTTTCACCTGCTGCCTGCGGGAAATAGAAGGTGTCGTGCATGGCCCGCGCCGGGTGGCTCTCGGGCATGTTGAGCGCGGCGAAGTTGTGCCAGTCGTCCTCGATCTCGGGGCCGGTGGCGACGGCGAAACCCATGTCGGCGAAGATCTCCGCCAGCTCGTCCATCACCTGGCTGACCGGGTGGATCGAGCCCTTCGGCGTCTCGGGCGCGGGCAGCGAAAGATCGAGCGTTTCGGCCGCCAGCCGCTGCTCCAGTTCGGCCTGCTCCAGCTCCGCCTTGCGTGCCCCGAGCGCAGCAGTGACCTCTTCGCGCAGGGCGTGGATCTTCGGGCCCTCTTCCTTGCGTTCGTCGGGCGTCATGCCGCCCAGCGTCTTGAGCAGCGCGGAGATCGATCCCTGCTTGCCCAGATAGGCCACGCGCAGCTTCTCGATCTCGTCGAGAGACTGTGCCGCGCCGATGCTCGAACGCGCTTCGCTGCCGATTGCCGCCGTGTCCACGGGGATACGCTTCCGCCTCTTCCAATGCCGAGCGCGGCTCCTTAGGGGGAGCGGGCCGGAAGCGCAACGTGGGAGCTAGGGCAGCAACGCGCCGGGCGGGTCGAGCGTCTGCGCGGCGGGCCGGTCAAGGAAGACCCGCTGGCGCATGATGGCGCTGATTATCGGGTGCTCCATGGCCGCGTAGACACCGGGCCCCATTCCCATGAAATCATTGAATTCGCGCACGAATTGGGCCTGGTCGTGATAGGCCGAGTCCATCGCACCGATCCATTTCAGCGATGGATCGAGCATGTACTGCGAAAGGCTGCGCATGAACCGCTGGCGGCGCAGGAGTATCTTCGGCGCGAAGCCGAACACGCGCAGGCACATGCGTTCGAGCGTGCGCTGGCCGACGTCCAGGCTTTCGACCAGCGCGGCGACAGTCGCTATATCGGGATCGATCAGCGCCTTGTGGATGGCCAGGATGAAATCCTCGCCCGGGACCGGATCGGAGGGCTGATCGAGAAACCACTGCGTGATCCGCTCGAGCTCACCCTGCTCGTCGGGCTCGGGGCCGAACACGGTCTGGGCCAGCGAGGCAAACGGCTCGAATGCGGGATGCTCATGTCCGTCAGCTACGACATTGGCGAGTTCGTGCGCCGGCACGCCGACATATTTCGCCCAGCCGAGCGGCAACAGCCCGATGCCCCACATCCGCGAGCTGGTTATCCGGAAATGCACGGCATGCGCACTCGGACCCGAGGCGGTGAAATTGGAGCCCGAAACCGAGGTGCCGTTGAGCGATTTCGCTGTGGGAAGACCCCCGGAATGGAACCGCAGGTTGGCCCACTCGGGATGCAGGTAATCCTGTACGAGCCCGCCTCCGGCAACGACAAGATCAATGTAGTAGAAGGTTGTAAAGAAGCGACGCAGCGCCGGTGGCGGCTGATAAAATCGCACTTCTACCCTGCAATCTTCCGTCACCGAACACACTACCCAAGATTATGCCGGTCAATCCCGCAAATCGATGACAAGCAACAGCAAATGTCCAGCGAAGGCAAGTCTTTCCGCCAACGTCGTTATTCTTTCATTCACCCTCGCTATTTTCTGCGACTATCTGTCGGACATGGCTCCGCCATTGAGACAACGTTGACACAAGACTTGCACGCAAGCCGGGCAAGAGAAAGGGCGCGGTCGGCTCTCGCCGACCGCGCCCTCTCAAAACCACGGCCAGGCCCGGAACGTTCCGGGACCGGCAAGAAACAGTTAGGCCGGGAGCGCTGCCTTCGCCTGCTTGACGATGGTGCCAAAGGCGGCGCCTTCGTTCATCGCCAGGTCGGCCATGACCTTGCGGTCGAGCTCGATGCCGGCAAGCTTCACGCCGTGCATGAACTGCGAGTAGCTCAGGCCTTCGGCGCGGACCGCGGCGTTGATCCGCTGGATCCACAGCGCGCGGAAGTTGCGCTTTTTGACCTTGCGGTCGCGGTAGGCGTACTGCCCGGCCTTCTCGACCGCCTGGCGGGCGACGCGGATGGTGTTCTTGCGGCGGCCGCGATAGCCCTTGGCCGCGTCCAGGATCCGCTTGTGCTTCTTGTGGGTGGTTACACCCCGCTTGATGCGTGACATGTCGAAATACTCCTGTCTCTAAACCGGCTCAGTCGAGGCCGTAGGGGGCCCACTTCTTGATCGTCTTCGCATCGGCGTCGGCGATCACGGTGGTCCCGCGGTTCTGGCGGATGTACTTCGCATTGTGGCTGATCAGGCGGTGGCGCTTGCCGGCGACACCATGCTTGACCTTGCCGTTGGCGGTGATCTTGAAGCGCTTCTTCACACCGCTCTTGGTCTTCAGCTTGGGCATTTTCATCTCCTTGTCAGAGACACGTCCGAACCGGCCCTGGCAGCCCTTTTGGCCAGGCAGGCTGTGAATCACGTGTCGGTGAAGCGCGCGCCACTAGAGCGATGCGCCGTGGAATGCAAGCCTCAGTGCGCGTGATCGTGCCCGTGCCCGGCCATCGCCTCGAGCACGTCCTCGAGCCGCGCCGGGTCGCCGAGCGCCAGCACCAGGCCTTCGGATTCGGCGTTGAGCGGCTCGCCGTGCCAGTCGCACATCGTTCCCCCGGCCCCTTCGACCACCGGGACCAGCGCGGCAAAGTCGTGGAGCTTGAGCCCGGCCTCGCAGACCACATCGACATGGCCCGAAGCGAGCAGAGCATAGTTGTAGCAGTCCCCGCCCCAGATGATCTTGCGCTCGGCTACCGCGCCGGAAAGCTGCATGAACGGTTCGACCTGCTCGCCCGAGAACTGGTGCGGCGTGGTCGTCGCCAGCACGGCGGTCGACAGCTCCGGACAGAGCGCCGCACGCACCGGCGCGCCGTTGAGCGTGGTGCCCTCCCCTGTGACGCCGAGCCAACGCTCCTTGAGAATCGGCTGGTCGATCACACCGAGCACCGGCCAGCCGTCCTGCAGCAGCGCGATCAGCGTGCCGAAGATCGGACGTCCGGCGATGAAGCTCGTGGTCCCGTCGATCGGGTCGAGCACCCACTGCCGTCCCGCGCCCGGATTGCGGTTGCCGTATTCCTCGCCGATGATCCCGTCGCCCGGAAAGGCTTCCTCGATGAGCTTGCGCATCGCCGCCTCGGCGGCCTGGTCGGCCTGGGTCACGAACGAACGGTCGGCCTTCTGCTCGTGCGACCACTCGCCCCGAAACAGCGGCCGGATGGCGTCCCCAGCGGCATCGGCAAGGCGGCGGGCAAGGGCGATTTCGGAGGAGAGGTTCATGGCCCGACGAGTTAGTGGAATCGTCGGCAATTACCAGAGCGCCGGCTTGGCAAGCATAAGCCAGAAAATCGCCAGGACCGAGAGAAATGCGGGAATGCCGCAGGCGAACCAGATCGAGTAGAGGCTGTGATAGGCCCCCGGCAACATGGCATCGTCGTTCGCCGCCTTGCGGGCGAGGTTCCTCATTTTGATCTGTATCCAGATGACGGGAAGCCAGAACGCGCCGGTCAGCAGATAGAGCAGGATCGCCGCGACCAGCCATGGCGTGTCGAGCGGCAGGCCGGTGAGCGAGGCGAGCCAAAGGCCCGTGAGCGGCTGGGCAACGACAGCGGTGACAGTGAACACGAAGTCCGCCGTGACCACGGTCGAGGCCACGTGAGCCACCTGCCGCGCCCGGCCGGTGCGGTGCGCCATGACCATGAAGAAGGCGATACCGACGCCCGTGCCGAACAGCACGCAGGCCCCGATCACGTGCAGCCAACGCGCAAGGTCATACCAATTCATCAGCGTTCCTCACCCATTGCGAGACACATCAGCGAAAGCACCACTATCGGCAGAATCTTTACGAAAGCTCCCAGTGGATCGAGCCACAGGTCGGGCCGCACCAAGGCCGCACCGAGCCCATAAGCAAGCGCCAGGGCAGCACCCGTGCCAAGCCCGATGCGGAGCGTGGGCCTGAATAGCAGGGCCGCCGCGATCGCCAGGTCGGCGAACGATCCGAGCAGCACGAACGCGCGAGCCAGTCTCTCCGAAAAGCCACCTGCGACGAGCAAGCTCGCCGCCGCATCGGTCCGCGCGAGCCCTGTTGCTCCCCCGGCCAGCCAGAGGACGAAGAGCGCCGCCAGCGCGAGCGGATAGAGCAAGGCCAAGCGGGCATGCCAGCGGTCCGCCTTGCCCGCCCCGCCGAGCGCGTCGAGCGCGGCAGGCAGCGAAAGCGGCTCACGGCCAAGCAGGGCAGCCGCCTGCGAGGCATCGCCGCGCACGCCGAAAACCAGCGCGGCAATCGAATTGCTGCGCAATGGCGAGCGCCAGCCGAGCCAGCCCAGTGCGTCGGCGGCCAGCGTCGCCGGCCTGAGCAGCGCGAGCGGGAGGTTCAGCGTAAGGCGCGCCGGGCCGAACCCCAGCCAGCGGCGATGACAAGCGATCACCTCGCCCAGCGACCGCCCCTCCCGCTCGACCAGGTCGAACCGCCCGAGCGCGCCCTGAGGATCGGCGATGACCCGGCGCACGGCCTCGATCACATCGGCCAGCGCGACGCACTGGACCTGTCCCGCAGCCGGCAATTCGATTCGCGCCAGCGGCATGGCGGCAGCCGAGCGCAGGAGCTCGCTGCCACCGAAGCAGTTGCGCCCGATGACCAACCCGGGACGCAGCACCGTGCAGGGCACGCCAGCCGCGGCGACCGCCGCATCGGCCCGGGCCTTGGTCTGCATGAACTCGCTGTCCTGCTCGTCGGCACTTGCGGCGGAGATCTGGACCAGGTGCGCCGTTCCAGCAGCCACGCAGGCTTCCGCCAGCGCGCGGATCGCGCGGTCCTGCGCTGCCACGAGGTCATCCCGCAGCCCGCCCTGCAGCGCCCCGCTGGCGTTGATCGCCACCTCGATGCCTTCGAGGAGCGGCATCCAGTCTGCGGCTTGGGTCATGCTTCGGAGGTCGCAGGAGAGCCAATGCGCCGCGGGGAGAATGCGTCGCCCATAGGCAAGGTCGCGCCCCACTGCGCGTATGTCGTGGCCGTCGGCGAGCAGCGCGTGCGCGATGGCGCTGCCGATGAAGCCGCTCGCGCCGACCAGCAGGATCTTCACTGGTGGAGGGCCTATTCCCTGACCGGCTCGCGCAGCGGCTTGGCGTCGTCCTTGACCCAGCTCGACAAGGCCCGCACGCCCTCCGGCCCGGCCTTGCCCCAGTGGACCACGCCGGGCGCGATGCGCAGGCTGTCGCCCGGGTGCAGCTCGACGTCGGGCATCCCGGCGCGCGACAGGGTGGCCGAGCCGCCTAGGACGTAGATGAATTCCTCGCCGTAATGGTAGTGCCGCGGAATCTCAGCCCCTGCGGGCATGTTGAGATCGCCGACGACCAGCGAATGGCCGGGAGCGGATTCAATCGGCCCCTCGAGCACCTGGTTGATACCCTGCGGCGAGGCGTAGACGGGAATTGCTGTCGGCGTCGTGGCGCAGGCGGAGGCGATGACTGGCAAGACCATCGTCATTGCGAGGCGACGCAGTCGCCGCGGCAATCCAGAGCGTCGCGCGATACGGCCCTGGATTGCTTCGTCGCTTCGCTCCTCGCAATGACGAAGCGAAGACCCGGCCATCAGTCGAACAGGCTCGAGACCGAACTCTCGTCGGCGATGCGGCGCACGGCCTCCCCGATCAGCGGGGCGATCGGCAGGATGCGGATGCGGGTCGAATCCTTCGCCGCGTCGGTCGGCAGGATCGAATCGGTGATGACCAGTTCCTTGAGCGCCGACTTGTCGACCCGCGCCACCGCGCCGCCCGAGAGCACGCCGTGGGTGATGTAGGCGGCGACCGACTTGGCCCCGGCATCGAGCAGTGCCTGCGCCGCGTTGCACAGCGTGCCGCCCGAATCGACGATGTCGTCGATGAGGATGCAGTTGCGGCCCGAAACGTCGCCGATGATGTTCATCACCTCGCTCTCGCCCGGGCGTTCGCGGCGCTTGTCGACGATGGCCAGCGGGGCGTTGTCGAGTCGCTTGGCCAGCGCGCGGGCGCGGACCACGCCGCCGACGTCGGGCGACACGACCATCAGGTCGCCGTCGTAACGGGCCTGGATGTCGGCAGCCATCGTCGGCGCGGCGTAGAGGTTGTCGGTCGGGATATCGAAGAAGCCCTGGATCTGCCCGGCGTGCAGGTCGACCGAGAGGACGCGGTCGGCCCCGGCTTCGGTGATCAGGTTGGCGACGAGCTTGGCCGAGATCGGCGTGCGCGGACCGGGCTTCCGGTCCTGCCGGGCGTAACCGAAGTAGGGAATCACCGCGGTGATGCGCTTGGCCGAGGCGCGCTTGCACGCGTCGATCGCGATCAGCAGCTCCATCAGGTTGTCGTTCGCCGGATAGCTGGTCGACTGCAGGATGAAGAGGTCCTCGCCGCGCACGTTCTCGTGGATCTCGACGAAGATTTCCTCGTCGGCAAAGCGCCGCACGCTGGCATCGGTCAGCGGAACCTCGAGGTAACCGGCGATCGCCCGGGCGAGCGGGAGGTTGGAATTGCCGGCCATGAGTTTCATCGGGGGCGCGCTCCTCTCAACATGCGCAGAATCGCCTGCCGCCCGCTAAGCCGACCGTCATGTTATTGCAACCGATGGGACCGGGTTTTGCCCGTCAGTGCTCGCGGTGTTCGCCCTTGATCCAGCGGACGGTGCCGCTGCTGGCGCGCATGACGACGCTTTCGGTGGTCATCAACCCGCCGCGGCGGTGCTTGACGCCTTCGAGCAGCGAGCCGTCGGTCACCCCGGTGGCGGCGAAGATGCAGTCGCCCTTGGCGAGGTCTTCGAGCTGGTAGATGCGGTCGAGGTCCTCGATGCCCCACTTGTGAGCGCGGGCTCGTTCGTCGTCGTTGCGGAACAGCAGCTTGCCGTTGAACTGTCCGCCGACGCAGCGCAGCGCGGCTGCCGCCAGGACGCCTTCGGGCGCGCCGCCGCTGCCCATGTACATGTCGACCGTGGTGTCGGGGTCGGTTGTGGCAATCACCCCGGCGACGTCGCCGTCGCCGATCAGCACGATGCCGCAGCCGATCTTGCGCAGTTCGGCGATCAGGTCGGCATGGCGCGGGCGGTCGAGCACGCAGACGATGATCTCGCTGGGCTTGACGCCCTTGGCCGCGGCGACGGCGGCGACGTTTTCGGTCGGCGTCTTGGCGAGGTCGATCACACCCTTGGGATAGCCGGGGCCCACGGCGAGCTTTTCCATGTAGACGTCGGGCGCGTTGAGCAGGCAGCCTTCTTCGGCCGCCGCCAGCACGGCGAGCGAGTTCGGTCCGGCCTTGGCGCAGATCGTGGTGCCTTCGAGCGGGTCGAGCGCGATGTCGATCTTCGGGCCCTTGCCTGGCGCGCCGCCGACCTTTTCGCCGATGAACAGCATCGGCGCCTCGTCGCGCTCGCCCTCGCCGATCACCACGGTGCCGTCGATGTAGAGCTCGTCGAAAGCCTTGCGCATGGCTTCGACCGCGGCGGCGTCGGCCGCCTTCTCGTCGCCCCGCCCGATCAGCCGGCTGGCCGCGACGGCCGCCGCTTCGGTCACCCGGACCATTTCCAAGACCAGGACCCGGTCGAGCACGTGACTGGGGGAGACGGCGGCAGTTTTCATGGCTAGTCCTGTCTTCCGCGGAAGGATGGCCCCGCGCTTAGGCAAGAGGCAATTGGATGTCGAGCATGCTCTGGGTAGCCGCCGCCGTTTCGACCTTCACTCTCCCGCCATCCGCCGAAAGCCTGATCGAACGGGCCAGGAAGACCTACGAAGTCGAGAAGCCGGAGCGCGAAGCCTGCCCCGAAGCGCAGGGAAACGAGATCGTCGTGTGCCGCGAGGTCGTCGATCCCGACAAGTACCGCGTGCCGTCGGACACCGACCGCGGCGTGGTGAAGGACGAAATTCCGCGCGCGCCGGACGTCTCGACACTGCCGAAGTGCGATGAGGAAACCGTCTGCATGAAAGTCGGCGCCACGCCGCGCAATCCGCTGATCATCGATCTCGAAGAGATTCCCGAAGCGCCCGAAGGATCGGACGCCGACCTCGTCGCGCGCGGCCTCAAGGCCGAGCGCTGATCCTTATCCGAGCAGGCGCATGACCAGAGGTGCCTCGGCGAGGCTGGCCGAGCCTTCGAGCAGCGCCAGCGCCTTGGCGACGTTGGCTTCGGGGCCCTCGTGCGTGACCATCGCCACCAGCACTTCGCCGCCCTCTTCGGGCCGGCCCTGCTGGATCAGGCTCTCGATCGAGACCCCGCCATCGCGCATCGCCGCGGCAATTTCCGCCAGCACGCCGGGGCGGTCGGCAACCACGAAGCGCAGGTAGGTGCGTCCGGTGCGGTGCCCCGCGTCGGCCGGGGCGAAGGCCGCCAACTCGGCAGCCGGGACCGAGAACGGCGCACCGGTATCGCCGCGCGCGATGTCGACAAGGTCGGCGGCGACCGCGCTGGCGGTCGGTCCGTCGCCGGCACCGGCGCCCTGGAACAGCAGGCGGCCGGAGAAGTTGCCCTCGGCCACCACCGCGTTGGTCGGCCCGTCGACCGCGGCGAGCGGGTTGTTGTGCGGCACGAGGCAGGGCTGGACGCGCTGGAACAGGTTCCCCTGATCATCGACGTCGGCCATGCCGATCAGGCGGATGCGGTAGCCGAGCGCCTCAGCCTGGGCGATGTCGGCAGCGCGGACCCGGCCGATCCCGCCGACGTCGACCGCGGCGAAGTCGATCTTCGCGCCGAACGCCAGCGCGGCGAGGATGGCTAGCTTGTGCGCCGCATCGACGCCTTCGACGTCGAAGGTCGGGTCGGCCTCGGCATAGCCGAGTTCCTGCGCTTCCTTCAGCACCTCGCCGAAGTCGCGCCCGGTCTGCTCCATCGTCGAGAGGATGTAGTTGCAGGTGCCGTTGAGGATGCCGTAGATGCGCTCGATGCGGTTGGCCGCCGCGCCCTCGCGCAGCCCCTTGATGACCGGGATGCCGCCCGCCACCGCCGCCTCGAAGCGCAGCGCCACGCCGTTCGCCTCGGCCAGCTCGGCCAGTTCGAGGCCGTGGTGGGCGATCATCGCCTTGTTAGCAGTGACCAGCGCCTTGCCGCCCTTCAGCGCATGGCGCGCGGTCGCCAGCGCTGGACCGTCGGACCCGCCAACCAGCTCGACCACGACATCGACATCGCTGCGCGCGGCGAGCGCGGTCATGTCGTCCTCCCAGGCGTAGCCCGAGATGTCGACGCCGCGATTCTTCGAACGGTCGCGCGCAGAGACCGCGACGATCTCGACCGGGCGCCCGGCGCGGCTGGCAATCAGCGCGCCGTTCGATTCGATCAGCCGGACGAGACCGGCGCCGACGGTGCCGAGTCCGGCGAGAGCGATGCGAAGCGGTGCGGCCATGGCGGTCCCCATTTGAAATTCCGGGCGCGCGTTAAGGCCAAGCCGCGCGCTTGGCTAGGGCACCGTTGCGACTGCTACAACAATCCCGGCCTACCGCCTGTCCGTTACCGCGTGCGGGAGCACTGCCCGAGCTGGTCGATTACCAGTGTATAGTCAGCTCGCGCCTGCGCGCGCGAGGCGTTGTCGCGCTGCAGGTAGGCCTTGTCGGGCAGCTCACGCGGCAGGAAGCAGGCGAGCCGGTACCACGCGGCGGTGCCGCGCTCCGGCGGGCGCGCTGCCTGGTCGACGATCTCGGTCCACGACACGCCCCAGGCCGGGGCCATGCCCGGCCGACGCACTACCGTCAGCGACACCGGAGTGCCGTTGGCCGTGTCGAGGAACAGCTGGGTCTCCGATTCGCCGGCGAGGTTTCCTGCCACCGACATCGCGTCGCGCACCCCGGTGATTCGCGGCGGGGCGTCGGGCGCGCTGAGTTCGGCGATGACCGCGCGCACGCGGGCTTCGGTCGTGGGATCGGCCGGAAGCTGCGCGTCGGGCGCGACCAGTTGCAATTCGCCCGGCCGGCTCGGGACGGCCTGCGCAAAGACGATGAACGAGAGTTTCTTGAGCTTGGGAACCTTGCCCTTGGCGCCAAGCGGCACATCGACGAGGTACTTGAGCGACTCGCCCTGCGCTTCGGGCGCCTTGAGCAGGGCCTCGGTGCCGGTTTCGAGGTATAGCCGCACCTTGCCGGGGGCGAGGCCGGGAGAGCGCTCGGGCTCGACGGCCACCTGGTCCGCCACCCTGACCCGGGCGACAACCGCGGAGGCGTCGACCAGGCTGGCCAGGTCGGCATAAGTCAGTTGCTGCGCCGGCGCGGCAACGGACTCCTGCGCCGCGGCGGCCGGGAGGCTCCCGGAAAGACCGGCGGCGAGCAGCGCCAGGGGCCCCGCAACGATTCCGGTCCGGCGGGGTAGCGAATCACTTAGCATCCTAAAGGTCTCCATGGGCCGACAACGTAGCGCCGGGTGTCTTGCTCCCGAAGTCCCATCTTGGGAGGGTTGCCGAGTGAATCCGCGGTTAACCGATAAACCGATTGCCCACGCGTTTCTTCGCCGCTAAGGCATCCGCCGGATGGGGACCGCTAGAAAAGCAATAACCCGCGGTGCCCGGGCCGATATCGTTAGTGAACCGTAACGGCGGATCGCACGACGGCCTCTAAGTTTGACATAGGCTCGACGTGCCTGTGAGGATGAAAGTCCGACAGGATACGGCGGGCTTGCCGGGCGTTGACCCGGTAATTGTATACGGAGTGAAGGGACTGGATGGCTTACGCTGACCAACAAATGAGCAGCAGTCGCATGATTGCGATTGTGATAGTTGCCCTGATCCACCTCGCAGTCGGTTATGCTCTTGTGACCGGCCTCGCATACTCGGCTGCGAAGAAACTGGTCGAGCGCGTGACGACGGTGGACGTGACTGAACCGCCGCCGCCGGAGGAAGAGCCCCCGCCGCCGCCGCCGGATCAGGTGAAGCCGCCGCCCCCGGTTGCTCCGCCGCCACCGATCAACATCGCGGTGGCCCCACCGCCGATCCAGGTGCAGACGGTCATTCCGCCGCCCGCACCGGTCGCCCGCGTCGTGCCGCCGCCGGCTCCGCCGCCCGCACCTTCGCAGGCGCGTGGCGCCAGCCCGAAGGGCCAGAGCGGTTGGGCTCGCCGAATCCAGGAAAACTATCCGTCGCGCGCCCAGCGCGAAGGTACCGAAGGTACGGTCGGTGTTGCGGTCGTAGTCGATGCCAACGGACGCGTTTCATCGTGCAGCGTCACGGGATCGAGCGGTTCGAGCATTCTCGATGAAGCCGCGTGCACCGGTATGGAGCGTTATGCGCGCTTCGACCCTGCGCTGGACGATGCCGGCAATCCGACCACTGGACGCTATAACACGCGAATTACCTACCGGTTGACCAACTAATTCAATTTCCGAATTTTCTCTAAGAGAGGACTACCCGATGCTTATTGATCTCCTTGCTGCTGCCTCGACGGAAGCGCCGGCAGCCGCCTTTGGTTTCAAGGAAGCCCTGGAACAGGGCGGTGCAATTGCCTATTCGATTCTCGCCGTGCTCGTCATCATGTCGGTCGGTTCGTTCTACATCATGATCACCAAGCTGCTTGAGCAGAGCAAGATCATGCGCCAGTACAAGAACGTCCGCGCCAACTTCTGGCGTGCCAACACGCTGAGCGAAGGCGCCAGCAAGCTCGAGAAGAACAGCGCATGGCGCCAGGTTGTCGATGATGCGCTGGCTGCCGAAGCTCAGCACAGCAAGATGACCGATTCGCTCGAAGCCCACGACTGGATGCACGGCTCGCTCGCGCGTTCGGAAGCCTCGATCAATTCCCGCCTCGCCGGCGGCCTGCCGTTCCTCGCCACCGTCGGTGCGACTGCGCCGTTCGTCGGCCTGCTCGGTACGGTTATCGGTATTTACCGCGCCATGATCGGTATCGCGATCTCCGGTTCGGGCTCGATCGACAAAGTCGCCGGTCCGGTCGGTGAAGCGCTGATCATGACCGCCATCGGCCTGCTCGTCGCCGTTCCGGCCGTGCTTGCCTACAACTGGCTGCAGGCGCGCAACAAGCGCATCTCGGAGCTGCTCTCGGGCTTCTCGACCGACATCCTCGCCAACCTCACCTCGCGTGGTGCGGTGAAGCCGGCGGTCGTCACGAAGACCTCGACGGCGGCGAAGCCTGCGGCTCCGGCTGCCAAGGCCTAAGCAATTTCGCCGGGGCGGGTTCGGCTCGCCGCCTCCCGCCCCGCGAAACCGCTTCAAGATGTTTTGAGATAGGACGAGAAAATGGCGATAGCAGTTGGCGGAGGCGGCGAAGAACGGCCGATGTCCGACATCAACACGACGCCGCTGGTGGACGTGATGCTGGTGCTTCTGATCATCTTCCTGATCACCGTCCCGGTGGCCTTGCAGACGATCGAGAAGCTGAAGATTCCGGTCTTCGAGGCGGCCGAAACGAAGGACAAGGCGGAGAACCTCCTCATCACCGTCAGCACGACCGACGCCGAAGGCCGCACGCCGACGCTGTCGCAGTCGGAGTTTTCCGGTGCGTCCCGGAGTGGTCAGTGCCGCGTGTTCTTCAACAACGTCACGCCGGTCGATTCGACCGAGCTCTACGACAAGGCTTTCGAGCGGCTTGACGGTATCGTCCAGCGCGAAGGCGGCGTCGAGGCGATCATGGCGGATCCGGAAAAGATCCCGCAGGTGGTCATCCGGGCTGACGTCAACACGCCGTGGCGCTGCATTGCCGGCACGATCTTCAACGTCCAGGCTGCTGGCTACCCGACGGTTGGATTTATCTCCAACCCGCGTCCGGTCGGCTGAGCCGGACCGCGACCCAATCAGGAGTATAACGCAATGGCAATGTCAGGCGGCAGGGACGACGGCCAGCCGATGATGGAAATGAACACGACGCCGCTGATCGACGTCATGCTCGTTCTCCTCATCATGCTGATCTTCACGCTTCCCCCGGTGACCAACTCGGTCAATATCGACCTGCCCTCACCCTCACCGAACGAGACGCCTCCGCCGGTCGATCCCGTGGTCAACAAGCTGGTGCTGACGCCGGCCAACGAGATCCTCTGGAACGGCGCGCCGATCTCGGCGGGCGGTCTTGCGTCGAACCTGCAGACCTCGATGCAGATGCCGGTCGAACCGGAACTGCAGTTTGAGCCGGAGGCCGAGGCGAGCTACGATCTTTCGGCCCAGGTGCTGAACATCATCAAGGGTTCGGGCGTTACGAAGTTCGGCTTCGTCGGGAACGAGAAGTACCGCGCTTTCGGCAAGGAATAATTCCTTCCACACCCAAGCAAGAAGGAGGGGCGGAGCGATCCGCCCCTCCTTTTTTTGTCCATTGTTCAGGGGCATTCTTCGTGTTATAATATGATATTACATCATGGAGAGAAGCCATGGCCTTTGCCCAGCTCCACAGAGACCAGCCCCTCGGCGACATCAACACGACACCGTTGATCGACGTGATGCTCGTTCTTCTCGTGGTCCTTGCCATCACGCTGCCACCCAAGACAAACACGCTCGAATATCCGCTGCCCCGGCCGGGCGCCGTGCCGAAAGAAGTGAAACCGGTGCGAAACCTGCTGACGATCGGCGCCGATGACAGCGTGTCGTGGAACGGCGATAAGGTAACCGGCGGCGAATTGGTGGCCACGCTGCGCGAGGCGAGCTGGCAAGCGCCCGAGCCCCAACTCGAGTTCGCCCCCGAACCCGAAGCAAGCTACAGCCTCTCCGCAGACGTGCTCAACGTTGTGAAGGCCAGCGGCGTCACCAACGTCGGATTTGTCGGCAACGAACAATACCGCACGTTCGGCCGCCACGACTGAACGGGATTGGCGAGGCGAACGCGGGCGGTTAGCACCGCCACGTGATCGACATGCCACCCGGATATTCGCTGACATTCGCGGTGCTTTCGGCGCCTGATCACATGCGCTTGCGAAGCGAAGCCGGGCTGAGCCCGTTCACCCTCGCGGCGACAGAAGCAGGATTGCCCGGAACCTTCCTGGGCGTCGTGATCCGGCATGATGGCGACGCAATCGGAATGGGCCGGGTGATCGGCGACGGTGGGCTATTTTCCAGGTTGTCGACATCGCCGTGCTGCCTGCGCACCAGGGCCGGGGACTGGGCAAGGCGATCATGCACGCGTTGCTCGAAGCCCTCGCGGCGCAAATCGCGGCGCCCGCCTACGTCAGCCTGGTCGCCGACGGCGATGCCCGGCACCTCTACTCCCACTACGGCTTCCGCCCGGTGGCGCCGAAGTCGATCGGCATGGCCTGCTGGCTTCAGCCCTCGATCTCGTCGTCGGACAAGTAGTCGGGGGGGTCCTCGACCCGCATCGCCACTCCGGCCAGCGTCTCGGCCTCGAACAGCAGTTCCTCGTCGACAGATCCTTGCGGCAGGCTCTCTCGGCCGATCATCACCAGGACCGGCACCGCGAGGGGGCTGACCCGGTCCAACTTTACGTGAATCAAGCGCTCGATTGCACTGTCGAGCAGGTCCCCCAACCGTCCGATGTCGGTCATCTTCATCCGGGCGTCGGCCCATGCGGCCTGGATCAGGACATGGTCGGGCTCGTACTTGCGCAAGACGTCGTAGATCAAGTCGGTCGAAAAGGTGACCTGCTTCCCGCTCTTGCGCTTGCCCGGATGCTGGCGCTCGACCAGCCCGGAAATCACCGCGACCTCGCGAAAGGCGCGGCGCAAGAGGTGCGAATCCTGCACCCAGTCGACGAACTCGTGGGCAAGGATATCGGGCGAGAGCAGCGGCGCCGGGTCCTCGACCGGCCTTAGTCCCCAGACGGCCAGCGAATAGTCGTTGGCGACGAAACCACCGGGCATCAGCCCACGTTCCTCCATCCGCTTGGTGATGAGCATGCCGAGCGACTGGTTCGCGTTCCACCCGGTGAAAGTGTAGTAGACGGTGTACTCGCGCTTCGCGTGGGGAAAGCTCTCGACCAGCAGGTTGTCCGGCCCCGGCAATTGCGAGCGCCAATCCTGCACTTCGAGCCACTCGCGCACATCGTCGGGGAAGCGTGCCCAGCCCGCCCTGTCGACCATCATGCCCCGCACGCGGTCGGCAAGGTGCGTCGACAGCGGCAAGCGGAGACCGGTGTAGCTGGGTATCGACCCCGAAGACTTGGCCGCACGCACGATCAGGTCGAGATCCTTCAATCCCTCGACCTGCAGATCCAACCCGGCAAAGCGGAAAGTGTCCCCGTTGCTCAGGGTGGCGGCGAAGCCCTCCTCGACCTTGCCGAGCGAACGGCCGTTGCGGAACCGCACATCGACCATTTCGGAATCGACGATGATCCCGGCGTTCATGCGGTGGCGCTGGGCGAATTCGGGATGCGCCAGCCGCCAGGTCCCATCGGGATCGCGGACGATGCGCCGGAACTTGTCGTAGGCCTCGAGCGCGTAGCCGCCAGTGGCGACGAAGTGCAGCACCCGTCGCCATACCTCCTCGTCGATCCATGCATAGGCGAGGCTCGAACGGACTTCGGCGAGAAGCGCCGCCTCGCCGAACGGCGCGGCGCATGCGCAGGCCATGACGTGCTGGGCAAGGACATCGAGCCCGCCGGGCCGGAAGTCCTCGCCGTCGCGCTGCCCCTGGTCGACCGCGTCCTTGGCCGCCGTCGCCTCGAGGAACTCGAAGCGGTTGCCGGGAACGAGGATTGCCCGGCTTGGGCAGTCGAGCCGGTGATTGGCGCGGCCAATGCGTTGCAGCAGGCGGCTGGAGCCCTTCGGCGCGCCCATCTGCACCACGCAGTCGATGTCGCCCCAGTCGACCCCCAGGTCGAGGCTGGCGGTGGCGACCAGCGCGCGCAGCTCGCCGCGCGCCATCGCGCCCTCGACCTTGCGTCGCGCCTCTTTCGACAGCGAGCCGTGATGGATGCCGATCGGGAGCGTGTCGTCGTTGGCGTCCCCCAGGCACTGGAAGATGTATTCGGCGAGGAAGCGGGTGTTGGTGAAGATAAGCGTCGTGCGGTTGCGGCGGATTTCCTCGTAAAGTTGGGGGATCGCCCAGGTTGCCGCATGGCCGCCCCACGGCACGCGCTGTTCGAACGGCAGCAGGATCTCGACTTCGGCGGGCGCGCCGGGTTCGCCTTCGACCAGCGCCACGCTGTCGATGTCGCCCCATGGCGCGAGCCACTCGCGAAACGCTTCAGGGCTGGCGACCGTGGCCGAGAGCGCGGCGCGCAGCATGCCGGGCGCGATCGCCTGCAACCGGCTCAGCGCCAGCGCCAGCAGGTCGCCGCGCTTGCCGGTGGCGAAGGCGTGGACCTCGTCAATCACCACGCGCCTCAGGCCCCGGAACAGTTCGAAGCTGTCGGGATAGCTGAGCAGCAGCGACAGGCTTTCCGGTGTCGTCAGCAGGATATGCGGCGGGCGCGCGCGCTGGCGCTTCTTGCGGTCCGATGGCGTATCGCCGCTGCGCGTCTCGATGCGGATCGGCAGGCCCATTTCCTCAACTGGCGCGACGAGGTTGCGCTGCACGTCGTGCGCCAGCGCCTTCAGCGGCGAGACGTAGAGCGTGTGCAGGCCGTCGTCCGGTGGAGGCCCACGCGATGGGCAGAAATCGGCCAGGGTCGGCAGGAATCCGGCGAGCGTCTTGCCGGCGCCCGTATCGGCGACGAGCATGGCATGCTTGGCGGCATCGCTTGCCGCGAGCATCTCCGCCTGGTGCCGTCGCACGCGCCAGCCGCGGTCGGCGAACCACTTCGCTATTTCGGGAGGGATCGAGGTTTCCAGCACGCGGAGTCCTGACCGGGCGAGCCGCCAAGGGGGCACCAGCAGTGCCGCCCTCGCGCCGCGCGATCAAGTACCAACCGCTGGCAAGTGCTACGGAAATTGTCTGGAAGGGAATTGCCTGCGGGGGCGTCCCATTTTTTACCCCCGCAGGCGCGACCCGAAGGGGTTGGGGCCCTTCGAACTTGATGTCAGTACCCGGCGTTGGGCCAAGGTCTGTACGCACACGGAGTGTAACACGTACGGTCACGGAAGTTTGTTCGGTGGCGGACAATCGGGCAAATACCCGATGGGACCCCCTCGAACGACCTGATACGCATGCCGTCATCATGACGACACCGTCGCTGTTGCATCCGCAAAGTTGGCTCTCCGACCAGCCCGATGCCTTCGCTGCAGCGCTGCACGAGATCGGTGTGACGAAGGACCTGTCGGCTGGAACGCCCCTTTACATGTCCGAGGAAACCGGCGGCATTTTCGGTATCCTGCAAGGCTGCATCGAGATCGATATCGCCTTCGCCTGCTCTCCACTGAGCGCGCTGCATTTTGCGTATCCCGGGTACTTCCTAGGAACGCGACCGTTCACCACCGGGGTCGGTTACGCGGTGTCGACCAAGGCGCGACTGGATTCGCAAGTCGTGGAGTTTCGCTTGCAGGACCTGCACGTCCTCGTCGCAAAGAACCCCGAATGGTGGAAACCGCTTTCCAACCTGACGAGCTACTGGTTCGACGTGGCGACCTGCAGCGCGGTGGACCTGCTTCTGCGCGATCCCGAAGTGCGCTGCATCGCGGTACTCCTGCGGCTCGGCGGCTATCGGCCGTTCGAGCACATCGACGCACAGCCGCGCACCATCCCGGTGACGCACAACGAGCTGGCGGAAAACTCCAACCTCTCGCGCTCGCGCCTAAGCGAGACGCTCGCCAACCTCGAAGCGGCAGGCCACATCAGGCGCGGCTATCGAGACATCGAGGTGCTTCGACCTGCCTCACTGGCGCGGATGATCGAATTCGGCTGACCTGCCGGCGCGAGGTCTCGACCTCAGCTCACTCCACGTTAGGCGTGTTCTCCGGGCTCAGAGCGAAGCGAGTACAGCCGGCGTCGCATCCTCTGGCCGCTCAAGCAGGGCATCGAGCAAGGCAATGGTCGCCGGGCAGCGCCGCGCATCGGTTTCGCTGCCGAGCGCCGCGATCATCTCCTCCCGGTTGAAGCCGGTGGCCGCCTCTGCCTGTTCCATCGTCTCGCGCGGCAAGGCGGGCCTGGGCGCGTCGCCCGGCAACCAATGCTGGGGCAATTGTCCGGTCGCTTCCACCCAGCGGCGCGCGAAGGCCTGTTCGCGCGCGAGCTGGGCTTCATCGAGGTGGGGAATGCCGTCGAAGAAGCTGACCCCGGTCACGTCACGGCAGGCGCTGTTTCCCTCATTCTGCGCGACCTGCAGCCAGGTGCGGTAGAGCCGGGCCGCATCGAGCGAGAGTTTGGGATCGAGGCGGCTTCGCGTCCGCACGATCGAAATGCGCAGGTACGCGCGTGCATTGGTCACGGCGTGACCAGGTTCCCTGTCGTAAAACGCTTCCCGCACCAGTGCCCGGGCGAAATTGCGGTCCTTGGAAAGCAGCCAGTCGAAGTCGTAACCATCCCCGAACAGGGCGCTGACTATCGGGTCGATTTCCTCCGACGCCGGAAGCGTTGCCGGACTCTGGTACCCGGAGGGTTCGAGACGTACGACCTGGTGGACTTCTCCATCCGGACCATTGCGGCCGGATTCCGTACCGGAGAGGAACCTGAACACCGAGATTACGAGATAGATGGCGAAAAATGCGATCCCGATCGCGAGGCGGAAGTTCTTGATTGCACCGGTCCAGGACTCGAATTGATCAGCCGAAGGAACCGGTTCGTATCCGCTGGCCTGTTCCGCCGGTTCGTCCGGCCATGTCGCGGTGAAGTCCGGTTCGTCTGGAACCTCGAAATCGGGCTCCGTCGCATTGGACGGTTCGAAAGCCGGTTCGGGACTTTGAGGTGGCTGCGTCCGGCTTTCCGGCACGGGGCTGGGAGCGGCAGGTAACGCGGCGGTGCTTTGCAACCCGGCCCCGCGTTCGCGCTGCTTCTGGGCGGCGAGAAACAGGGCCTTCTCACGTGCCTCGCTGAGCTGCGTGAAAACCGAAATCGGGGTCGACAGGTCGATTTTCGCCAGCCGCGCGGCATAGGCGACCTGGATCTCATCCCGATCCGCTGTCTCGCGGATGCCGAGCTCGGACCAGGGCCAGTCTTTCGAACGCCCTTTCAGCGCGGATTCCTCAGTGGCCGGCCTGCGGCCCGCGCTGCAGGCCCGAGGCCGCGAGCTGTTCGTCGATCTGGTGCATCAGGCGTTCGAGCCCGGCCTCGCTCTCGCTTTCGGCGCGGGCGACGAGGACGTCCTGGGTGTTCGAGGCGCGCAGCAGCCACCAGCCGTCGCTGTTGGTCACGCGGACGCCATCGGTGGCGTTGACCTCGATGCCTGCGGGTGCGTCCGAACCGGTGAGCCTTGCCTTGACCTCTTCGACGGCGGCGAATTTGCGGCTCTCGTCGACCTGGAAACGCATTTCCGGGGTGTTGAGGAGGTTGGGCATCGCGCCGCGCAGCTCGGTCACCGACTTGCCCAGCCGGGCCGAGGCAGCGATCAGTCGAATCGCGGCGTAGAGCGCATCGTCGAAGCCGTAGTAAGTGTCGGCGAAGAACACGTGGCCGCTCATTTCGCCGGCCAACGGCGCATGAGTTTCCTTCATTTTGGACTTAATCAGGCTGTGGCCGGTGTTCCACATCAGCGGCTTTCCGCCGAGCTCGGCGACGCGGTCGAACAGCGCGCGGCTGGCCTTCACGTCGGCGATTACGGTTGACCCCGGAAGTCTACCTAGGAGGTCTTCCGCATAGATCATCAGCAGCTGATCGCCCCAGATAATGCGGCCTTCGCCGTCGATCGCGCCGATGCGGTCACCGTCGCCGTCGAAAGCAATTCCGAAGTCGAGGTTCTTCTCGGCGACGAGTGAACGCAGGTCCTCCAGGTTGGCCTCGACAGTGGGATCGGGATGATGATTGGGAAAATTGCCGTCGACCTCGGTGTAGAGGCAGAAGTGTTCCCCCGGCAGGCGCGCGACGAGCGCCTCGAGCGCGGGACCGGCAGCGCCGTTGCCGGCGTCCCAGCCGACGCGGATCGCGGCCAGCTTGGCGGGATCGATTCCGTCGAGGCCGGCCAGCAGGCTATCGATATAGTCCTCGAGGATCTCGTGCGAGCTGACCTCGCCCGTGCCGTCGAGCCAGGCACCTTCCGCGGCGAGCAACCCGATCTTCTGGATGTCCTGCCCGAAGAACGGCCGCCCCTGAAATACCATCTTGAAGCCATTGTAATTGGCGGGATTGTGGCTGCCAGTTATCTGAATGCCGCCATCCACCTGCTTCAGTGAGGCTTCGGCGAAGTAGAGCATCGGCGTGGCGCCCATGCCGACCCGCACGACATCGCAGCCGCTCGCGGTGAGGCCTTCGATCAGCGCATGTTCGAGCATCGGCGAGCTGACGCGCCCGTCATAGCCCACCGCCACGGTCTTGCCGCCGGCCTCACGCAGCAGGGTGGCGAAGCTGCGCCCTATGGCTCGCGCATCGTCGGGCCCTAGAGTTTCGCCGATGATTCCGCGGATATCGTATTCCCTGAGCACGGTTGGGTGAAACTTGTAGCTCATCTGGTCTCCGTAACTGGATCGGGCAGTTCGTCGAGGAGCAGGTCGCGCGCCGCGTTGGCCTCGTGAACCTGGTCGTTGGTGCCGCCACGATCGGGGTGGACTATGGCGATCAGGCGCTTGTGCGCTTCGATTATGTCACCTCTGTGAGCGTCGGCTCGCACGCCGAGAAGCTTGCGCGCCCGGAACAGCGCCTGTGCCCGGGTCGAGACGTTGGGTTGCCAGGGCCAGCGACCGGTCGCCATCTTCCACACCACCACGGCGAGGACCGCGAAGACGACGAGCCGGGTCATTGCTCAGGCCGCCTCGGCGTCGGGCGCTATGCCGGGCAGGTGCAGGTTGGCGAGGAGTTCGCGCAGTTCCTGCCGGGCGATCAGGTGGCTGGTGCCGAGTTCGCCGAGATGGCCCTTGTCGAGCAGCGTCAGGCCCGAGGGGAACAACTCGCGGTAGATCACGCGTTCGCTCAGCCCCCGCGCGACACGAAAGCCGACCCGCTTGCTCAGTTCGGCCAGCGCGATGTCGATGCGCTGCTGGTTGCGCGCCTCGACGTGGTGGACGCGGTTGCGCACCACGACCCAGTCCATCGAGCGCCGTTCCTTCATCGCCCGCGCCTTGCGCGCCTCGAAAATCAGCTCGGCATAGAACGACAGGCGACGAACCTTGAAAGTCTCGGGATCGACCTGCCCGATGAGGTCGAAGTCGACGAAGCTGTCGTTCATCGGCGTGACCAGCGTGTTGGCGCTCGCCGCGACGTGGCGGGCCAGCGGATCGTCGCGGCCCGGGGTGTCGAAGATCAGGAAATCCGCACCCTCGCCGATCCGGGTGCACAGCGCCTCGAGCCCCTGGATGCCGGGCATCGAATAGGTGGTGTAGAGCGCGCCCGGCAGGTCGATGCCGCGGCGGTGCTCGGTCTCGGCACGGTTCTCGAAATAGCGCGCCATGGTGCGCTGGCGGAAGTCGAGGTCGATCGTCGCCACCCGCGCGCCTTGATAGGCCAGCGCGATCGCCACGTGCACCGCGGTGGTCGATTTACCCGTGCCGCCCTTCTCGTTGGCGAAGACTATCCGGTAGGGAGGCACTGTGGACACGGTTAGGCGGGCTTCCTCATGTTCGGCGCGGCCGCTAGGACCGCTGGTCGAATCATAGTCATAATCCAAGGAATACGCGCGTGGAAACCGTCGTAGCGCTGAATTCGCTCAGGGAAGCTGTGGACAGGCTGCGCGAGCGCGGGCCGGTCGCGCTGGTCCCGACGATGGGCGCGCTGCACGAAGGCCACCTCGCGCTGGTCCGCGAGGCGAAATCGCGGGCCGCATCGGTGGTCGTGTCGATCTTCGTCAACCCGACCCAGTTCGGTGTGGGCGAGGATCTCGACGCCTATCCGCGCCAGCTCGCCGAGGATTCGCGCCTGCTCGAGGTCGAGAGCGTCGACCTGATGTGGGCACCGCCGGTTTCCGAGGTGTACCCCGACGGCTTTGCCACCACTGTGTCGGTTGCGGGCGTCAGCGAAGGCCTGTGCGGCGCCTCGCGCCCTGGCCACTTCGAGGGCGTCGCGACCGTGGTCGCCAAGCTGTTCAACCAGGTCCGGCCCGACCTCGCTGTGTTCGGCGAGAAGGACTGGCAGCAGCTCGCCGTTATCCGCCGCATGGCGCGTGACCTCGACCTGACTCTGCCGCGTGCCGAAGCGATTTACGGGCTGGCGACGGTGCGCGAGGCGGACGGCCTCGCCCTCTCCAGCCGCAATCGATACCTCTCGGCCGAGGACCGCGCCCGCGCTGCCGCCCTGCCGCAGGCGATGCGCGAGGCGATCGCCGCCATCGAGGCCGGGAGCGCCGTTGCTCCCACCCTAGCCGCACTCGAAGCACACCTGCTGCAGGCCGGTTTCGCCAGCGTCGACTATGCCGAACTGGCCGATGCCGACAGCCTCGCGCTGCTCTCCGAACTCGGCGAACGTCCCGCCCGCCTGCTCGTCGCCGCCCGGATCGGGGGCACGCGGCTGATCGACAACATGGCCGTGAGCCCGCGCAAGGCTTGAAGCGCGCAGCGGAAGGGTGTCTGACTTGTCCTGAAAGCGCCGTTCGACTAGTTGCGCGCGAAACCACTTGGGAAGGACCAGCGAGGACATGAAACTCGGCCGCCTCAATCACGTCGGCGTGGCGGTGCCCGACATGGACGCGGCGATTTCGTTTTATCGCGACACCATGGGCGCCGAGGTCATCACCGAGCCGTTCGACATGCCCGAGCAGGGCGTGAAGGTGTGCTTCGTCGACACTCCGGGCCTTGATGGTTCGTGGGGCACGCAGGTCGAACTCCTCTCGCCCCTCTCGGAGGAAAGCCCGGTCGCCGGTTTTCTCGCCAAGAACCCGCTCGGCGGCCAGCACCACCTGTGCTTCGAGGTGCCCGATATCGATACGGCGCGCAGCGAATTCGAAGCGATGGACAAGCGCATCCTCGGCCCGACGCGGATCGGCGCGCACGGAACCCCGATCTTCTTCGTGCATCCGAAAGACATGAACGGCATCCTCACCGAGATCATGGAAACCCCCAAGGCGCATGGCTGACAAGTACACCAAGGAAAACTGGCGCGAGCTGGCCGAGCACGAGGTCAAGGGCCGCGACCTGAGCTGGCACGTGCCCGAGGGCTTTGCCATCGAGCCGCTCTATACCGCCAACGATGCGCCGATCGCCGGTCCCGGCCTCCCCGGCTTCGCCCCGTTCACCCGCGGCGTGAAGGCGAGCATGTACGCCGGGCGCCCGTGGACGATCCGCCAGTACGCCGGGTTCTCCACCGCCGAGGAATCGAACGCCTTCTACCGCCGCAACCTCGCCGCCGGGCAAAAGGGCCTGTCGGTCGCCTTCGACCTCGCCACCCACCGCGGCTACGACAGCGACCATCCGCGCGTGGTCGGCGACGTCGGCAAGGCGGGCGTGGCGATCGACACGGTCGAGGACATGCAGATCCTGTTCGACCAGATCCCGCTCGACCGGATGAGCGTCAGCATGACGATGAACGGCGCGGTGATCCCGGTGATGGCGTTCTACATCGTCGCCGCGGAAAAGCAGGGCGTGGCGCAGGAGGCGCTGTCGGGGACCATCCAGAACGACATCCTAAAGGAGTTCATGGTCCGCAACACCTACATCTATCCCCCCGCGCCGAGCATGCGGATCGTCTCGGACATCATTGCCTACACCTCGGCCAGGATGCCGAAGTTCAACTCGATCTCGATCAGCGGCTATCACATGCACGAGGCCGGGGCGACGGCGGTGCAGGAGCTCGCCTACACCATCGCCGACGGCAAGGAATATGTGCAGCAGGCGATGGCGCGCGGGCTCGACATCGATGCCTTCGCCGGGCGGCTGTCGTTCTTCTTCGGCATCGGCATGAACTTCTTCATGGAAGTCGCCAAGCTGCGCGCCGCGCGCACGCTGTGGTGGGAAGTGATGGAAGGGCTCGGGGCGAAGAAGGAACGCTCCAAGATGCTGCGCACCCACTGCCAGACGAGCGGTGTGAGCCTGCAGGAGCAGGACCCCTACAACAACGTCATCCGCACCACGGTGGAGGCGCTGGCGGCGGTGCTCGGCGGCACGCAGTCGCTGCACACCAACGCGCTCGACGAGGCGCTGGCGCTGCCGACCGACTTTTCCGCCCGCATCGCCCGCAACACCCAGCTGGTGCTGCAGGCCGAGACCGGGATCACCAACGTCGTCGATCCGCTCGGCGGCTCGTACTACGTCGAGGCGCTGACCGCGAAGCTGGTCGAGGAGGCGAGGCTGCTCATCGCTGAGGTCGACAAGCTGGGCGGTATGACCGCGGCGGTCGCCAGCGGCATGCCCAAGCAGCGCATCGAGGAAGCCGCGACGGCGCGGCAGGCGCGCGTCGACCGCGGCGAGGACGTGATCATCGGCGTCAACAGGTACCCGGCGAGCGAGCACGCGCCGATCGACACGCTCGACATCGACAACCACGCGGTCCGCGACGGCCAGATCGCGCGCATCCGAAAGGCGCGCGCCAGCCGCGACGAGGAGGCGTGCCAGGCGGCGCTTGCGGCGCTCGCCGACCTCGCCGCCAACCCGCCCGAACCTTCCGCCGCGAAGGACCCGGCGGCCGCGGGACGCGACGATCGCGGTGTGCCGCTACCGCCCTCTGCGCTCGCAGCGCTTGCGGAGCTCAAGAACAAGCCGCCCGAGACCAACCTGCTGGCGCTGGCGGTCGAATGTGCGCGCCAGAACGCGACGCTCGGCGAGATTACCGCGGCGATGGAAGGCGCCTTCGGCCGCTACGACACCGTGCCCACGCCGGTGAAAGGCGTCTATGGCGAGGCCTATGCCGGCGATCCGCGCTATGCCGCGGTGGTCGAGGGCGTTGCGGCGGTCGGCAACCGGCTGGGGCGCGCGCCCCGGGTCATGGTCGCCAAGATGGGCCAGGACGGGCACGACCGCGGCGCCAACGTCATCGCCAGCGCCTTCGCCGACATGGGCTTCGACGTGATCCCCGGCCCGCTGTTCCAGACCCCCGCGGAAACCGCGCGGATGGCGCTGGCCGAGAACGTCGACGCGGTCGGCGCCAGCTCGCTCGCCGCCGGGCACAAGACGCTGATCCCCGAGCTGATCCAGCACCTGCGCGATGCCGGCCGCGCCGATATCAAGGTCGTCGCCGGCGGCGTGATCCCGCCGCAGGACTACGACTTCCTCAAGCGCGCCGGGGTGCAGGGGATTTATGGACCGGGTTCGAACGTGGTCGAGTGTGCGGCGGACCTGCTGCGGCTGCTGGGGCACAATATGCCTCCGGCGGGTGGCGAGCGGGAGGCGGCGGAGTGACCCCCACCCCACGTCGTCACCCCGGACTTGTTCCGGGGCAGGGCTTTGTTTTGAGCGCAGCGCTGGAAGGAAGCACTATGCCGGAACAAGTCCGGCATGACTCCATTGGGACTGTGGAGCCTTGAACGTGAGCGAATCCCCCAAGGCCTACCTCATCGCCGAAATCGACGTGCACGATGCGGCCGATTACGAAGGCTACAAGGCCGCTGCCGCTCCGCTGATCGCGAAATTCGGCGGGCGCTATCTCGTCCGTGGCGGCGCTGCCGATGCGATCGAGGGTTGCGATCCGAAGGGCCGCGTGATCCTGCTCGAATTCCCCGATGCCGCCGCGGCGCGCGCCTTCCTCGAATCCGACGAATACCGACCCGTCGCGGCAATCCGCCACCGCTCCGCGACCTCCCGCATCATTCTTTCCGAAGGGATCGCCGGATGATCTGGAACACAGCGATATTGCTCGTCCTTGCTCAGGCGACTGCTTCGACATCTGCGGATGAGGCTGCCAGGCAAGCCGTCGAGGCGGCAGAAAGTGCCGCCGCCACGGCAAGATCCGAAATCGATTGCGGCGAGCAAGCGACGCAGATGGTGATGAACGTCTGTTCGTATCGCGACTACGAGGCGGCAGACTTGGCGCTCAACCAGACCTGGGATCAGGTCAGTGCCAAAGCGAAGAGAGCTGACGATTGGTCGAAGGATCACAACTTCCCGGGCGGCGAGTTCAATCGCCTGCTAGACTCGCAACGCAAGTGGCTCGCCTTCCGCGATGCGCAATGCCTCTACGAGAACGGCCCGCGTGAGCAATCCGGGACGATCTGGCCGCTCCTCCAGAACAGTTGCCTCAAGAAGCTGACCGAGCGGCGGATTTCGGAACTCCGCGAGACACTGGAGCCCAACGCCTGATGTTTGCCAAAATCCTCATCGCCAACCGCGGGGAAATCGCCTGCCGCGTCATCCGCACCGCGCGGCGGATGGGTATTGCTACGGTCGCGGTCTATTCCGATGCCGATGCGCGCAGCCCGTTCGTGAAGCTGGCCGACGAGGCGGTGCACATCGGCCCGGCGGCGGCGGCGGAGAGCTATCTCGTGCCGGAGAAGATCATCGCCGCGTGCAAGGCAACCGGGGCCGAGGCGGTGCATCCGGGCTACGGCTTCCTGTCCGAGCGGGCGAGCTTCGTCGAGGCGCTGGAGGCCGAGGGCATCGCCTTCATCGGTCCGCCGGCGAGCGCCATCGCGGCAATGGGCGACAAGATCGAATCCAAGAAGCTGGCCAAGGCCGCCGGGGTCAACGTGGTCCCGGGCCATGTCGGCGAGATTGCCGATACGGACCATGCAGTCGAGATATCGAACCAAATCGGTTATCCGGTGATGATGAAGGCCAGCGCCGGCGGTGGCGGCAAGGGCATGCGGCTGGCGTACTCCGAAAAGGACGTCCGCGAGGGGTTCGAGAGCGTCAAGCGCGAGGGGCTCAACTCCTTCGGCGACGACCGCGTGTTCATCGAGAAGTTCATCGAGGACCCGCGCCACATCGAGATCCAGGTGCTCGGCGACAAGCACGGCACCGTGCTCTACCTCAACGAGCGCGAATGCAGCATCCAGCGCCGCCACCAGAAGGTGGTCGAGGAAGCGCCCTCCCCGTTCGTCACGCCAAAAATGCGCAAGGCGATGGGCGAGCAGTGCGTCGCGCTGGCCGAGGCCGTCGGCTACCACTCGGCGGGCACGGTCGAACTGATCGTAAGCGGTGCAGATCCTACGGGAGAGAGCTTCTACTTCCTCGAAATGAACACCCGGCTGCAGGTCGAGCACCCGGTGACCGAGGCGATCACCGGCATCGACCTCGTCGAGCAGATGATTCGCGTCGCCGCCGGAGAGAAACTCGGCTTCGCGCAAAAGGACATCGGCATAAACGGCTGGGCGATCGAGAACCGCGTCTATGCCGAGGACCCCTATCGCGGCTTCCTGCCCAGCACTGGGCGGCTGGTGCGGTACGATCCGCCAGCTGCGAAATTCCACCAGTCCCCCGGCGAAACCGACGGCAGCGCCTACATCCGCGTCGACGACGGCGTTGCCGAGGGCGGCGAGGTGTCGATGTTCTACGATCCGATGATCGCCAAGCTGGTGACCTGGGCTCCGACCCGCGAAGAGGCTGCCGCATTGCAGGTCGAGGCGCTCGACCACTTCCGCATCGAGGGGCTGGGCCACAACGTCGATTTCCTCAGCGCGATCATGCAGCACCCGCGCTTCCTCAAGGGCGAGTTGACCACCGGGTTCATCGCCGAGGAGTATCCCGAGGGCTTCCACGGCGCCCCGGCGAGCGAGGAGACCATGCGCGTGCTGGCCGCCGTCGCGGCCGGGATCGAATTCTCCACCCGCGCCCGCGCCGCAAAGACCAGCGGCAAGATCGACGGCGCACCGCCGCCTCCGATCGACTGGGTCGTGAAGATGGGAGGCGCCGACTTCGCCGTCACGCTCGGCGACGGTCATGCGATGGTCGACGGCCACCGCATCGAAGGTCACTGCGACTGGCATCCGGGCGACACGACCGCGACGGCCACCGGCGGCAACGCAAAGCTCGGGCTGATCGTCGGGCGCGAGGGCCAGCGCTGGACCATCACCACCCACGGCGCGACGCACAAGGCGCTGGTGCTGCCCGCGTCGATTGCCCCGCTCGCCGCGCACATGCTCGAAAAAGTCCCGCCCGACCTGTCGAAATTCCTCATCTGCCCAATGCCGGGCTTGCTCGTTTCGCTGCATGTGGCAGAGGGCGACGGCGTGGAGCCAGGCCAGCCGCTGGCGACGGTCGAGGCGATGAAGATGGAAAACATCCTGCGCGCGGAGAAGGCCGGAACGGTATCCGCCCTTCGCGCGTCGGAAGGGGACAGCCTGGCGGTCGACCAGGTCATCCTCGAACTCGAATGAGAGCCTGAGAAGGAGCAGCCATGAAGATCCTCGTGCCCGTGAAACGGGTGATCGATTACAACGTGCGGCCCCGCGTGAAGGCGGACGGCAGCGGGGTCGATCTCGCCAACGTCAAGATGAGCATGAACCCGTTCGACGAGATCGCGGTCGAGGAAGCCATCCGCCTCAAGGAAAAGGGCGCGGCCGAGGAAATCATCGCGGTTTCGATCGGCCCGGCCAAGGCGCAGGAAACGCTGCGCACCGCGCTCGCCATGGGCGCCGACCGGGCGATCCTGGTGCAGACCGATGACCAAGTCGAGCCGCTCGCCGTGGCCAAGATCCTCAAGGCCATCGCCGACGAGGAAGCGCCGGGCATCGTCATGCTCGGCAAGCAGGCGATCGACGACGATTCCAACCAGACCGGCCAGATGCTCGCCGCGCTGATGGGGCGGCCGCAGGGCACCTTCGCCAGCAAGGTCGAGGTCTCGGGCGACAGCGTCACCGTGACCCGCGAGGTCGATGGCGGGCTCGAAACCGAGAGCCTGAAGCTGCCGGCGGTGGTGACCACCGACCTGCGCCTCAACGAGCCGCGCTACGCCTCGCTGCCCAACATCATGAAGGCCAAGTCCAAGCCGCTCGCGACCAAGAGCCCGGCCGACTACGGCGTCGACACCACCCCGCGCCTCAAGGTGACCAAGGTCTCCGAACCGCCCGTGCGCCAGGCCGGCGTGAAGGTCGCCAACGTCGACGAACTGGTCGCCAAGCTCAAAGCCCTGGGAGTCGCCTGATGAAGACCCTCGTTTACGTCGAACACGACAACCAGCACCTCAAGGACGCGACGCTCGCGACCGTCACCGCCGCGGCCAAGCTCGGCGATGTCGATCTGCTGGTCGCGGGCAGCGGCTGCAAGGCCGTGGCCGATGCCGCGAGCAAGATCGCCGGTGTCGGCAAGGTCCTGCTCGCCGACGATGCCGCCTACGAGCACCAGCTGGCCGAGAACGTCGCGCCGCTCGTCGCCGGCTTGATGGACGGCCATGACGCCTTCCTCTCCCCCGCCACCACGACCGGCAAGAACATCGCCCCGCGCGTCGCGGCCATGCTCGACGTGATGCAGGTCTCCGACATCATCGGCATCGAGGGCGACAAGACCTTCGTGCGCCCGATCTACGCCGGCAACGCCATCGCCACGGTCGAATCGAGCGATGCCAAGCTGGTCATCACCGTCCGCGGCACCGCCTTCGACAAGGCCGCCGCGGAAGGCGGCTCGGCAAGTATCGAGAACGTCTCCGGCCCGGGCGACGCCGGTCTCTCCAGCTTCGTCGGCGCCGAAGTCGCCGCCAGCGAGCGGCCCGAGCTGACCAGCGCCAAGGTGATCGTCTCAGGCGGCCGCGCGCTCAAGGACGCCGAGACCTTCCAGCAGGTCATCATCCCGCTTGCCGACAAGCTCGGCGCGGCGGTCGGGGCGAGCCGCGCGGCGGTCGATGCGGGCTATGTCCCCAACGACTACCAGGTCGGCCAGACCGGCAAGATCGTCGCCCC
>NZ_WTYM01000049.1 GCF_009827435.1 Croceibacterium salegens
AATAGCGCATCGCAAGCACTCGACACACTCTTCGCAGGTTGCTCCCTTTCGGCCACGAGGGATCTTGGCTGGAATGGCAGCTAATAACCCTTGGGACCCATTCGTGACCTCGCTGTCGCGTGAGGCCGCTTTCACGAACCGGCACACCGCTAACGACCCATTTGCAAACGTTTCGAAACCACTGGTCGAACGAATGCTTGTAGCTTGCTGTAGGACGGGCTCATTGCACATTGTTCTAACTCTTCGTTGTGGAGGCTCAGCCGTGCAGGTGCATCAGCGAATCCATCAACCCGTCGTCGGCGCTTGAGCAAACGCCAAGGACGACCGCCTCCTCGCATCCCGTTGCGGTGAGGTAGGCATGGCCCATCGAAGAATCGAGATAGATACCTTCGCCTTCCTCGATGGTGACCGGGTCGTAGAACTCGGTGTGGACCTCGATGCTGCCCTTTATGACGTAGATGAACTCTTCGCCATGGTGGCGCACGAGTTCTCCGAATTCCGCGGCGGTGTGCTTCCGGATCCGCGTGATGATCGGGATCATCCGCTTCTGCCGCAGGTCAGTGCACAGGTAGAAGTAGTCGTAATTGTCGGTCGTGACCCGGGCCGCGTCCTCGAGCTTGGCGAGACTGCGGCGCCCGGTGACGCGCCTCGGTTCGTCGCCGTCGCCATCGGCGAAGAGGTCGGACATCCGAAGGTTCAGCCGCTGGCTGACCTGCTGCAGCTTGTCGTAGCTGAGCGTCAGGCGATTGTGTTCGACCTTTGACAGGGTCGAGACTGGTATGCCGGATTTTTCGCTCATCTCCTTGAGGGTCCAACCGTTTTTCGACCGGATACGGCGCATCACTTCCCCAAGCGTTGGCGGTTTCGTCTCCACCCTCATCGAAATCACCACTCCAAGTTTGACATTTTTCCAATCAGGATCATTATGTCTTAAAGAGGACAAACTGAGCTTGCACCGTAGGCGGTCCCGTGACGGGCCGCAAGTCGAGGCGGTTCGGAAAAACAGGGACCTGGTAAAATGTCGCTATTGAGGAAGCTCGTTGTATTGCTCGCGGTCATCGGCCTGATTCCGCTGGCCGCGCAAGACGTCGCAAAGGCGCCTGTTTCCGGTGAGCAAGCGAGCGAAGCCAGCGTACCGCAGCCCAAGGGATCGCACGAACTCACCGCCGCAGACCTCGAAACGTGGCTCGACGGATACATGCCCTACGCCCTGGAGCGCGGGAAGATCGCCGGAGCGGTCGTCATCGCTGTGAAGGACGGCAAGCCCCTGGTCGAAAAGGGGTACGGATTCGCCGATGTCGCCGCCCGGCGCCCCGTCGATCCCGCCACCACCCTGTTCCGTCCTGGCTCGATTTCCAAGCTGCTTACCTGGACCGCTGTCATGCAGCAGGTCGAGGCCGGCAAGCTGGACCTCGACGCGGACGTCAACCAGTACCTCGACTTCACGATCCCGCCGTTCGATGGCAAGCCGATCACCCTGCGCAACATCATGACGCACACGGCCGGCTTCGAGGAATCGGTGCGGTACCTGATCTCGAGCGATCCGAAGGCGGTCCTGCCTTTGAAGGATTACAGCCGCCGCGCACTGCCGCAGCGGGTGTTCGAGCCGGGCACAACGCCTGCGTATTCGAACTACGCCACGGCGCTCGCCGGCTACCTCGTCGAGCGGGTCTCGGGCGAGGACTTCGACAGCTACATCGAAGGTCATATCTTTACCCCGCTGGGCATGGCTCATTCGACCTTCCGGCAACCCCTGCCCAAGAGCCTCGCGCCCTTCATGTCGAACGGATATTCGAACGACGAAGCTCCGCCCATGCCGTTCGAGATCGTGATCCCCGGTCCGGCGGGCAGCCTGTCCGCCAGCGGATCCGACATGGGCAAGTTCATGCTGGCGCATCTCGCCAACGGCGAAGGGCTGCTCGATCCGGCGACCGCCAAGCAGATGCACGAATACCATGCGCCCGGAATCGATCCGCTGAACTCCATGGCGCTCGGCTTCTTCGAGCAATACATCAACGGACACCGCGGGATCGGCCATGGCGGCGACACCGAGGGCTTCCACAGCTATCTCTGGATATTTCCGGACGACGGTTTCGGTCTCTACATCGCGATGAACAGCATGGGGCGCGACGGCGCGGCCTATGGCATTCGCAACGCGCTGATGCAGAAGGTGGCCGACCGCTATTTCCCCGATCCGCGCACCTACACTGCGATCGACGAGGCAACCGCGCGGGAACACGCGCAGATGATTGCCGGGACCTACACGTCCAGCCGGGGTTCTTTCACCAACTTCCTGAGCGTTTTCGGCCTGCTCGGCGGGACGGAAGTCTCGGTCGATGCGGACGGCAAGATTCACGTGCCGGCGCTCGATGTCCTTACGCCGGGGACGCGCGACTGGGTGGAGATCGAACCGTTCGTCTGGCGCGATGCCAACTCGGGTGAGCGGCTTGCGGCGCGGATCGAGAACGGCAAGGTGACCCGCATCAGCATCGATGCGATCGCGCCGTTTACCGTCCTCATGCCCGCTCCGCTCGGCGGCAATCCCACCCTGCTCCTGCCGGCGCTGCTTGCGGCGCTGGGCCTCGCACTGCTCGCAGCGCTTGCCTGGCCTGTCCGCGCCCTGGTGCGGCGCCACTTCAAGGCGGAGTTCGGCTTGACCGGGCGCTCGCTTACGGCCTTCCGCGTGACGCGCGTGTTTGCCTGGGCGGCTGTCGTCTCGGCCGCCGGCTGGTTCGCGCTGGTGCAGGCGTTTTCGGCAGACTCCGGCGCGCTGGGCGGTTCGCTCGACTGGCTGCTCAACCTCCTGCGCGTCCTGACGCCGCTGGCCTCGTTGGGGCTGCTGGCGAGCGCCGGGTACCATCTCTTCCTGTGCTTCCGCGACAAGCGGCGCTGGACGATGAAGCTCGGCGCGGCGCTGCTTGTGCTGGCCGGCCTGGTGCTGACCTACATCACCTTCCGCTACCACCTCTACGGGTTCGGAATGGTCTTCTGATGGCGATACCACTCCAGCTCACGCTTCGCGTCGAGCACTTCGCCTTCAAGCTGCCATTCCGGATTACCGGCCACGTCTTCGACAAGAGTTCGGTCGTCGTGGCCGAGCTCTCGGATGGCCAGCACGTCGGGCGCGGGGAAGGCGCCGGGGCCTATTACCTGGGTGACGATGTCGCCAACATGCTTGCCCAGGGTGAAGCTGCGCGCGGGGCCATCGAAAGCGGGATTTCCCGCGAGGAGCTGCAGTCGGTCATGCCCCCGGGCGGGGCGCGAAACGCGATCGACTGCGCCCTTTGGGACCTTGAGGCCAAGCAGACCGGGATCCCGGCATGGAAAACAGCCGGGCTGGAAGAACCGATCCCGCTACTTTCCGCGTTGACGATAGGTGCGGACACGCCCGACAGGATGGCGCGAAGTGCGCGGGCCATCGATCCCGGCACTCCGCTCAAGCTCAAGCTCACCGGCGAACTGGACATCGACACGGCGCGGCTCGAGGCAGTGCGCGTGGCAAGGCCGGATGCCTGGATCGGGGTCGACGCCAACCAGGGTTACGACAGGGCAACCCTGCCAGGGCTGCTGCCTGTCCTCTCGGCGGCGAGCATCGCCCTGCTGGAGCAGCCCCTTGCCCGGGGGCATGAGGCCGACCTCGAAGGCCTCAAGAGGCCGATGCCCTTCGCGGCTGACGAAAGCGCCCTGACCCTGGCCGACACGGGTGGGCTCGTTGGCCTGTTCGACGTCGTCAACATCAAGCTCGACAAGTGCGGCGGCCTTACCGAAGGTCTTGCCATCGCTCGCCGCGCCCGCTCGCTTGGGCTGGGTGTCATGGTCGGCAACATGATCGGCACCAGCCTGTCGATGGCGCCGTCCTTCCTCGTCGGCCAGTTGTGCGACGTGGTCGACCTCGATGGCCCGACCTTCCTCGCCGCGGATCGCCCATGCGGCGTGACCTACACGGCGGGCTGGATTTCCTGTCCGACCGAAATTTGGGGCTATCCTGAAAAGGCATCCCATTCAGGTTGACAATTTTCCGATTAGGACATTTATTGCCAATGGTGCGGCCCGGACGACGGGCCTGGATCATCGGGTGGACGGCTGGTCGGGTCTTGCCGTCGGTTCCAGGGGGACAAAACGAATGAAGAATAACGTCACTCTCGCCAGCGGCAGCATCATCGCCATGATAGCGGCGCTCTTACCGGGCACGGGCTTCGCACAGGATGTCCCGCAGGACGAACAGCGGGGAACGCGCTCGGGCGAGGAGATCGTCGTAACGGCGGAAAAGCGCGAACAGACGCTGCTCGAAGTGCCGCAGGCGGTTTCGGTGGTTGGCGGCGAACAGCTCGAAGAGCAGCACGCAGACAACTTCTCCGACTACGTAAAACTCGTCCCCGGCCTGCAGATGCAACAGGCCCGCCCCGGCGAGACCCGGTTGGTCATTCGCGGCGTCAACACCGGCAGCGTCACCTCGACGGTAGGCATCTACATGGACGAAACGCCTTTCGGGTCCAGCAGCGGCCTGGTCAACGGGTCGATCCTGGCAGGCGATTTCGACACCTTCGACCTCGCCCGGATCGAGGTGCTTCGCGGACCGCAAGGCACGTTCTACGGCGCAAATTCGCTCAGCGGCGTGCTCAAGTTCGTCACCAACGAACCATCGACCGCAGGCCTCGAAGTTCGCGCCCGTGGCGGCGTGGAAACCACGCGTCACGGCGAAACAGGCTATCTCGGCAATCTCGTCGTCAACGTTCCGCTGTCGGATGCAGCGGCCATTCGCGCCTCGGGCTTCTATCACAAGTACGGCGGCTTCATCGATTCCATTGGTACGGGCGGATCGGATGTCGAGAAGGACATCAACGACACCGAGGTCTATGGTGGCCGCGCCTCGCTTCTGCTCATGCCTTCCGACACGTTTGACGTGCGGCTGACGGCGGTCATGCAGAACGTCAACGCCCACGCTCCTTCTTCGGTGGAGGCCGATCCGGACACGCTCGACATCCTCTACGGCAATTTGACCCAGTCGCAGTTCGTCCCCGAGTTCAGCAAGATGCGCTACCGCGTCTACAACGCCACCGGCACGCTCGACCTGGGCTTCGGCGAGCTGACCTCCTCGACAAGCTATTCGACCCAGAAGCAGCAGCTGCGCAACGACTACACGCCCTCGCTCGGCTTCTACATCGAGTTCCTGACGGGCATTCCCAACGACTTTGTCTCGCCCCAGCGGACCAATCTCGAGAAGTTCACACAGGAAGTGCGGCTGGCGGGAGAGTCGTCGTCGGTCGATTGGCTCGTGGGTGCCTACTACAGCAACGAAGACGGCCTCATCGAACAGAACTTCGACATCCTGGAGCCCGGCACACTGACGCCGATCCCGCTTCTCGGCCTGATCGGCTTTGCCAGTATCGATAGCGGGTACAAGGAACTTGCCGGTTTCGCGAACGTCACCGTCCACCTGGGCGACCGTTTCGAAGTCGGCCTGGGCGGACGCTACAGCCACAACAAGCAGACCGTTCACCAGGTGCAGGACGGCTTGCTGGTCGGCGGCGCTGCAGACCTGGGGATCACCAAGTCCGACGAGAACGTCTTCACCTGGTCGATCGCGCCCCGCTTCGAACTGAGCGACAATGCCTCGCTCTACGTCCGTGTCGCCAATGGCTTCCGGCCGGGCGGCCCGAACATCCTGCCCCCCGGTGCGCCGGACGCGTTCAGGTCCTACGACTCCGATTCCGTCGTGAGCTACGAAGCCGGCATCAAGGCGCAGAGCGGCGATGGCATGTTCTCGGCCGACCTGGCGGTGTTCCACATCGATTGGGACGACATCCAGTTGCTGGTTTCCGACGCGGCGACCGGCTTCAACTTCAATGGCAACGGTGGCAAAGCCAAGAGCGAAGGCGTCGAAGCAAGTGCGACCTTCCTTCCCGTCACCGGCCTGAGGCTGGCCGCGAATGCCGCCTACACCAACGCGAAGCTGACGCAGGACACGCAAATCGGCGGTCTCGACGGCGATCCGCTGCCCTACTCGCCGAAGTTCAGCACGGCGCTTGTCGCCGATTACACCTTCTCGCTTTCAGGCGACACCGAAGCGCACATCGGCGGTTCGTTCAGCCACCTTTCGAAGCGGACCACGGAATATGACGAGGCCTATCGGATCGCGACCGGTAGCCAGCGCCAGCTCCCCGGTTACGAAGTCGTCGACCTCACCGCCGGGGTCGACTTCGGCCAGGTGAACCTCGACGTCTACGTCAAGAACCTTGCCGGCAGCACCGGCCGCACGTCGATCGGGCCGCTCACGACATTCGGCCTGCCGACCAATCCCAACGGGGCGATCACGACCGGGATCGTCCGTCCGCGTACCGTTGGTGTGACGCTGGGGGTCGAGCTTTGATGTCGAACCGCTTCCAGTCCTGTCTTGCGAAATGAACGTCGTATCTATGCCTCGCCTATCGAGCACGGCGCTGCCGGCGCCCTACCTGCTGTTCCTTGGGGACGTGACCGAGCCCAGCTTCGCCAAGACCGCCTTTGGACTGGCGGAGTGGGCGCCGGAGATGTGCATCGGCGAGTGTTCGCTGGGCGATACGGGGGTCAGCGTCGGTTTGCCGCAGATGACTCCTGCCGAGGCGGCGCAGGCGGGCGCCCGATCGCTGCTGATCGGGGTCGCCAATCCGGGGGGCGTCATTCCGGAAAGCTGGCGCCATACGCTGATCGAGGCGGTGAAAGCCGGGCTGGATATCGTCAGCGGCCTGCATGTCCGGCTGGCCAGCGTTCCCGGCCTCGCCGAGGCGGCGACGGCGCATGGCCGGCAGCTGGTCGATATCCGTGTCCCGCCGGCTAACATCCCGGTCGGAACCGGTCGCAAGCGTAGCGGTCAGCGCCTGCTGACTGTCGGAACCGACTGTGCGCTCGGCAAGAAGTACACTGCGCTGGCGCTGCACCGCGCATTCGTGGAACGGGGAATTGATGCCAGTTTCCGGGCAACCGGGCAGACGGGCATCATGATCGCGGGCGACGGCATCCCGATGGACGCCGTGGTCTCCGACTTTGAGGCGGGAGCTGCCGAGTTACTCAGTCCCGATGCGGCTCCCGCCCATTGGGACGTGATCGAAGGTCAGGGCTCGCTGTTCAATCCTTCCTATGCCGCCGTATCGCTCGGCCTGCTGCATGGCAGCCAGCCGGATGTGTTCGTGGTGTGCCACGACCCGACCCGGCACATGATCATCGGGGTGGACGGCTTCGCGCTTCCGCCGATAGAGGAAGTTATCGACCTGACGATCCGGCTCGGCCGGCTCACAAACCCGTCGATCCGCTGTGCCGGCGTGAGCCTGAACACTTCGCGCTTGGAAGAAGGCGAGGCGAACGAACTGATCGCATCGGAATCCAGGCGCCTCGGCCTGCCGGTGGCCGATCCCATTCGGGGCGGGGCAGAATTCGAGAGGCTGGTTGATAATTGTCTCGCGTAACCGTCGCCCGGTCTGAAAAGGCCACCTTCTTCCAGAAGTTCCTGCTTCCGGCCTTCGCGCTCAAGGGAGTGATCATCGGGGGCGGCTACGCGACGGGGCGGGAACTGGTGGAGTACTTCCTCAGCCAGGGACCGATCGGGGCCTTGTGGGCGATGCTTCTCGCGGCCGCGATATGGGCGCTGGTCGCCGCCCTGACCTTTGCCTTCGCCCACCATGCGCGGACCTACGACTACCGCAGTTTCGTCGAACGCCTGCTTGGCCCGGGGGCCACCGTCTTCGAGGTGTGCTTCATCCTCTTTTCGATCCTCCTTCTGGCTGTGTTCGGCGCGGCTGCCGGTGAAGTGGTGGCAAGCCTGTTTCCCGTTCCAACAATAGTCGGGACGCTCGTGCTGGCCCTGCTTATCGCCGTGATCGCAGGGTTGGGCGAAAGGGCGGTCGAGATGATGTTCCGCTACGTTTCGACCTTTCTCTATGCGGTCTATGCCATCTTCCTGGTGCTTGCCCTCACCTCGTTTGGTGAGCAGATCGAGACTTCGTTCGCACGCGGCGGAATGGAAGCGGGATGGGCGCTGTCCGGCCTGACCTACGGCAGCTACAACATCGTCGCCGCCGTGATGATCCTGCCCATACTGAGGCACATCGGTTCGCGCCGCGACGCCTTGATCGCCGGGGCCATTGCCGGACCGATGGCGATGCTGCCGGCGCTGGCGTTCCTCGTGGCGATGGTCGGCTTCTATCCGGCGATCCTCAGCGAGACGCTTCCGTCCGATTACCTCCTGCAGCGAATGGGCAGTCCGGCATTCCGTTTTGCGTTCCAGTTGATGGTGTTCGGGGCGCTCCTCGAGAGCGGCGTGGGCGTAATCCATGCCGTCAACGAACGCGCAGTCGCCTGGCGCGAACGGCACGCGAAGGGTGTCCCGACATGGTTCCGGCCGACCCTGACGATCGCGATCCTTTCGGTCTGCATGTTCGTCGCGGGTTCGATCGGGCTCGTCGATCTCATCGCCTCGGGCTACCGCCTTATGGCCTATGTCTTCCTCGCGACGTTCGTCCTGCCGCTGTTGACCATCGGCACTTACCGACTGCTGGGCAGCGCTTCTTCCAGACAGGAACATGTTCATGCATAGGGCCTTCTCCGCCTCCATAGCCGCCCTGCTTTGCGTGTCGGGCGCGCCGGCCCTCGCCGATCCGCCCGACGGCTTCGTGCAGCGGGTGGAGGAACTTCGGGAGGAGTCCGGAGCGCCGGCAATCGCCATCGCCATCGTCGAACACGGCAAGACCACACTCGCCAAGGGTTGGGGCGTTCGCAAGCTCGGCGAATCCGCGCCGGTGGACGAGCACACCATCTTCCCGACCGGTTCGACCGGCAAGGCCTTTACCACGGCCGCGCTCGCGACCCTAGTCGATCAGGGCAAGCTCGGCTGGGACGATAAGGTGATTGACCACATGCCGTGGTTCCGGATGTACGACCCCTGGGTCACCAACGAGCTGACTGTGCGCGATCTGCTGGTCCACCGCAGCGGTCTGGGCCTTGGCGCGGGCGACCTGTTGTACGTCCCGCGCACCTCGTTGACCCGGCGCGAGACGGTCGAGCGGCTGCGCTACATCAAGCCGGCGACGAGCTTCCGCTACTCCTACGCCTACGACAACATCCTCTACATCGCGGCGGGCCAGCTGATCGAGGAGGTGACCGGCAAGACCTGGGAGCAGTACGTCAAGGAAGAGGTGCTCGAACGCGGCGGAATGACCGATTCCACTTCCGATTATGACTCACGCTACGCGACCGACAACCGGGCCTTCCCTCATGCCCGTGTCAGCGGCGCCGTCCGCGGCGACGGACCCAACTCGGTGCTCGACGAGCACGACGAACTCGGCCGCAACGCCATGCCCGCCGGCGGCCTGGCGATGAGCGCAAGCGATCTCGCAAAATGGCTCCAGATCCAGCTCGGCCACGGCGCCTTGCCGGGCGGCGGGCAGCTCTTCAGCGAGGAACAGGCGCGGGAGATGTGGCAGCCGGTCACGATCCAGCCGATCACGCAATGGCCGGGAGACCTCGCGACGGTCACGCCGAGCCACAGCGCCTACGCACTGGGCTGGGACGTGGAGGATTACCGAGGCCACAAGCTGATCTGGCATAACGGTGCGGTGTTCGGTGCCATCGCCGTTGTCGCGATGCTGCCCGACGAGGATGTGGGCTTTGCCATCGTCATCAATTCCGAGGAATCGGCCCTGCGCCGGGGCCTGATGTACGAACTGCTCGACCATTACCTCGGCCTGCCGTTCAACGACTGGACGCCCAAGTGGGATGCCCTGATCAAGCAAATGCAGGCCGGCGGCAAGGAGGCCATGGCACAGATGACGTCGGGCAAGACGGCCAAGGCCAGGCCCAGCCTGCCGCTGGCCTCCTATGCCGGAACCTACCGCGATCCCTGGTACGGAGACGTGGTGGTCAGCCAGCGCGAAGGCGGCCTGTGGATCGACTTCGCCAGCACCCCGCGAATGGAAGGACGGCTGGTTCCCTACCAGTACGACACGTTCCGTACCGAGTTGACCGACAAGGCGCTCGAACCCGCGCTCGTGACCTTCCAGCTTGACGCCGATGGCAAGGTCGAACGCATAAAGATGGTCGCGGCCTCCCCACTCGCGGATTTCAGCTACGACTATCAGGATCTCGACCTCAGGCCCGTGAAGGACGCCCAATGACCCGCTACCGTGCAGCGATTGCTGCCAGCCTTTTCGCCCTCGCCGGGTGTTCGGCAACCTCCACGCCTCCGGCCGAGGACGCCGCCTCGCTTCACCGCGACCTGCTGGTTCTCGACACTCACCTCGACACGCCGATCAACTTCGGCCGGCCGGGATGGGACTTCGCCGCGGCGCACACCCACGAGAACGACATCGCGCAGGTCGACCTCGGACGGATGGCGGCGGGCAACCTCGACGGCGGCTTCTTCGTCGTCTTCACCGCCCAGGGGCCGCTCACGGCCAAGGGTTATGCCGATGCACTGGCATTCGCCCGCCAGCGGTCGGACACGATCGACAAGGAAATCGCCGCGCATCCCGCGATGATCCTCCCAGCCTTGGGCGCGGACGATGCCGAAAAGCTCAATGCCGAACACAAGCTCATCGCCTTCAAGAGCATGGAAAACAGCTATCCACTCGGCGAGGACCTGACGCTCCTCAAGGAATTCTACGATCGCGGTGTACGGATGGCGGGTCCGGTTCATTCGACGACGAACCAGTTCGCGGATTCAGCCGAGGATGCTGGCAAGTGGAACGGCCTCAGTCCGCTGGGCCGTCAGTGGGTCGCGGAGATGAACCGGCTGGGGATCGTCATCGACGGCAGCCATTCATCGGATGCGGCGTTCGACCAACTGCTCGAGTTCTCGAAGACCCCGATCATCCTCTCGCACACCTCGCCCCGCGCAGCGTTCGACCATCCGCGCAATCTCGACGATGCGCGGATTCGCAAGTTAGCCGCGAAGGGCGGCGCCATCTGCGTGTCGACGATCTATCTCAGCCCGATCAATCTCGCCGGCAAACGCGGCGAACTGTTCGAGAAGTACGAAAACATCACGAAGCTTTCGCCCGCCGAGCAGGCCGAACTCGCCCGCGCGACGCGCGAGCTCGACAAGACCGACCCGATCTGGGCGACCTCGTTCGAACATTACATGGCCGCAGTGCTCCACACGATCGAAGTGGCGGGCGTAGATCACGTCTGCTTCGGGGCCGACTGGGACGGTGGCGGCGGGATCGCCGGCATGGAAGACATCACCGCGCTTCCGAAAGTCACGGAGCGGCTGCTCGAAGCGGGCTATTCGCGCGAGGACATCGGCAAGATGACCGGCGGCAACGTACTGCGCATCATGCGCGCTGCAGCCGCTGCCAAACAGCACTGACCGGCCGGGAGACCCCATGACGGAGGGGCTCGACAGATACGAGAAGCGCATCCTTGCCTTGCTGCAGGAAGACGCCTCGCTTTCGACCTCGGCCATAGCCGACAAAGTCGGGCTGTCTCCATCGCCTTGCTGGCGGCGGATCGACCGGTTGGAGCGCGAGGGCTTCATCAAGCGGCGCGTCGCCCTGGTCGATCGGCACAAGGTCGGGCTCAACGCGCAGATCTTCGCGCAGATCAAGCTGAACGCTCACGGACGGGCCAACCTCGATCAGTTCGCTGAGGCCATCCGCAGCCTTCCCGAAGTGCTCGAATGCTATGTTCTCATGGGATCGGTCGACTTCCTGATCCGCGTCGTGGCGCCGGACATCGAAGCCTACGAACGGTTCTTCTTCGACCGGCTGTCGCAGCTGCCGGGCGTGCAGGAAGTGAACTCGACCGTGGCCCTGTCCGAGATCAAGGCGACCACGGCCCTTCCCATCCCCTGATTGGCGCGGATCGCTCCGAGAACGATTTCACCCGAAATCGAGGGATCAGCGAAACGACTTCGCCTCACGTCCGAGCTTGGCAGCGGAAATAGGTGACACATTTCTCGCCCGGTAGGGGAAAACCACGCTCCATTCGAGGAGCAGTACCAATGTGTTATCCGGCCCGCAGTCAGGCATCTCCACCCGAGAGCGTCCACGTCATTCGCGACGCGGAAAGCGGGCTCGAAGGCGTAATCGTCCTGCATTCGACCAAATTGGGCCCAGCCGCAGGAGGCTGCCGTCTCTGGCGCTACGGCGACGAGTCCGCGGCAACTCGCGATGCCCTGCGCCTTGCTCAGGGCATGGCCTACAAGAACGCCCTGGCGGGCCTGCCACTGGGAGGCGGAAAGGCGGTTCTCAGGCTGCCTGAGGGAAGCTTCGATCGCGCAAAGCTCTTCACGGCCTTCGGACGAAAGGTGGCGGCCTTGAAGGGCGCCTACGTCACCGCCGAGGATGTCGGCACCACCGTCGCGGACATGCAGGTCGTCAACGAAGCGACCCATCACGTCGCCGGCCTTCCGCAGAAGCCGGGGCTGCCGGGCGGCGATCCGTCGCCATGGACCGCGCTTGGCGTCTTTCTGTCGATGCGTGAGGCCGCGAGGCGCAAGTTCGGCTCGGACCTTTCGGGCCTGACCGTTGCGGTCCAGGGGCTGGGCAACGTCGGCGCGCGGCTCTGCCACCTGCTCCATGAAGCTGGGGCCAGGCTGGTTGTCGCCGAGCCTCGGTCCGACGTGGCCGCCGCCGTCGCTTGCCGCTACGGAGCGGAGATCGCATCGGTCGCCGGCATTGCCCAGGCACGATGCGAGATATTCGCTCCTTGTGCCCTTGGCGGAGTGCTGAACGCCGACAGCGTGGCGAATTTGCAGGCGAGGATCGTGTGCGGAGGGGCCAACAACGTGCTCGCCACCGAAGAAGACGGTGATCGACTGGCGGACCGAAGCGTACTCTATGCGCCCGACTACGTCGTCAATGCCGGCGGCATCATCAACGTCGCGGCAGAGTACCTCGGCTGGACGACCACCGAAGTCGAGTTGCGTGTCCGGCAAACGGACCTGCGACTCGCCGCGGTCTTCGACCATTGCGAAAGCACAGGGCTTCCGCCCCATCGCGCCGCCGACTTGCTCGCTCTCAAACGGATCGCCGCGGGCGCTGCGTCTTCGGCCCTGAGCAATGCGGCATGACGAACTCTGTCAGGGCACATCACTGCCTAGCAAAGTTAAGGTGAGCGAGGCGGTTAGATTCCGAGGAAGCGCAATGGTTGCTCAGTGGGAATACCACCGGTGTGCTGCGCCCCTACAAGTCAGTGGTAACCGATCTGGGCTCCGTAGCGAAGCAAAGGGTTGGACGCTGGGCCAACAGCAGGGTGGAGTATTCACACCTGTCATCTTGAAGACAAGAACGAACAATGCTGCGGTGCAGGTGAATGAAGTCGCTACAAAAGTTCACCTCGGTCCACGCCTACGGCCACGATCAATTCAACACAGAACGCCACCTTGCCTACCGAGTATCCTACTATACTCGCCGCTCGGCTGACTTGGCCAAGTGACAGTCGCTTAGGTCCTGAGACCTGCCGGAGGAGGGAATAGTCTAGCCACTCGGAGACAAGTTGCGATTATACTGAAAGCTCCTTGTGGCACAATATTGCCAGCTCTTCGTCAGCGACGCTTTTCTGTGTCGATGTAACAACCGGGTCAAGCATAGGAAACGTTGCTGATCTGCTTGCGCCTCATCCGCATCAGGCCGCCAACCGCGCCAAAGCCGACCAGGAGAAGGGCCCACGTGGAAGGCTCGGGCACCGCTCCAGGACCAGTGGTATATAGGACTGCGTTTGAAAAGCCTTGGGTATGGTCAAGGGAGACATAGCTTGCGCCAGTCTTTCCTAGGTCGAAAAGCCAGAACACGCTGACATTGCCTGCAGGGCCGTAAACGTTACCGAAATGTGCTCCGATAATCGTTGGCCCGAAAAGCATTTTGCCGAAGTTTAGCTGATTTACGTTCGAGAGTGAGGTGATCTTGAACGCGGGATCCAGTGCGCTCCAGTTGCCATCGAAAGTGAACCCCCCTGGGAGCGTCGCAATAGCTGCCTGTTGATTGGCGATGTCAGTTGGACTGCCGTTCAACAAGTTTCCCGAATAGTAGCCTGCACAGGCAATTGCATCGGGCGTGGTCAAGGAAGGGTCACAAGGAGAAACCACGGTGAGGGCCGCGTTTGCCGGAGCGGAAACTCCAAAGGTGGCGCATGCCCCCAGCAGAGCCGCACCAAAGAGCTTTGCCTTCAACGTTTTCATGTCACCATACTCCCCTATATTCGCACCGCGGTGGGAACCAATCCGAATCGAAGTTCCAAACTATTACTATTCTCGAACTCTCCGCGCAGATACCTCACGAAAGTTAGTAAGATCACGCCGATCCCACATTGGGACAGAACGACCAAACGACGTCTATTCTCGCAATCGGGCTAGTTCGTGGAATCAATCGCCCGCTTCGACTAAACAACTTCTTCAAAATTCAACGATTTGAAAAGTTGGCCATGTCTTCCTCAAATTCATCGTGCAGCCTCTGCCATACCGTGCTGATGCTCCGGGGGAAATTGGCGCAATCCCGGAGTAGACAACCTCAATTTGGGTAATTGGCGGCAGGTCCCTAGCCTTAAGGCCAGTAGCGGGGGGTAGTAGGGCCGGACAGATCACGGTTGGCAGTTTGGATAGGTCATCAAATGATGCAAGTGTGAATGGCCACGTTCAGCACAGCTCCAGTGTCTGCAAAGTGAACAAGAATCTTTGGGCGGTCACTATGCCAGCCATCAAATCTCTTTGCCGCTAGTTCAGGAGGCGCTCGGAGAAATGAATGACCAATCAGCTTACTGCCAAATTTGTGAATCGAGCGCATCGGGAGCGAACTGCGTCCAAGCTGCTAGCGACCCTGGTCACGCGTTCAGCGGGCAGCGAGCTTAGGTATATGAAAGCCGGATACGTCTGCCAGCTTTCGCGTCCTTGCGACGCCGCATGGCGAAACCAAGGACCGCGAAACCCACGATCATCATTGTCCATGTGGCTGGCTCGGGGACTGGCAACTCAGGTTCGCGAACAACCTTCCCGAACGACAAAGTGCCCGCAAAACTCCCGCGTCCGCCCGTATAGCCGGCAACATTCAGGATATTAATCGCCTGCATCATCACGGGTGGAATGGTGCCGAATTCGGAAATGCCACCATCAGGACTGAAAAAGGCAAATGGAATTCCATTCAAGGTTGCTGAAGTAAAATTGATGTTGTTTGAAGCCGCCGTCGCGGGGCCAGTGGTAAGGGCTGCACCAACGAGTTGCCATCCGGGATTGGCCGCGAACGTGCCGCTAGCCGTAAAAATGCCAGCGCATCCTGTGGGGCCCAAATCACAGCTAACCTGATTCAAAGGGCCGATGCCCGACTGGAAAGTGCC
>NZ_WTYM01000050.1 GCF_009827435.1 Croceibacterium salegens
GCCCAGGCGGTTGGGGCCAATGCAGTAGCGATTGGTGCCGATGCCCGTGCTCAGCAAGCCGGTGCCATTGCGCTGGGTGCAGGTGCCAACGCAATTCGCACCAACTCGCTGGCGTTGGGCACCGGAGCAATCGCCGACGAGTTCGCTGCCGCCTTTGGTCAGAACGCCAATGCCAGCAAGGCCGGCGGCGTCGCCTTCGGCACCAGCACGATCGCAGGCTTTCTCTCGACCGCGATCGGCCGCGCGGCGATCACCGCCGATCATGCGGTGGCGGTAGGCTGGAGTTCCTATGCCAACACCGGGGCAACCGCAGTCGGTTACGACAGTACCGCACTGCACGCCGGCTCGACCGCGATCGGCGCCAACTCCATCACAACAAGGGCCAACCAGGTCATGCTCGGCTCCACTGGTACCTCGGTGACGGTGGCCGACATCGATGCCAGCACCGCCGCTCAGTCGGGCAACATCTACGTCATGACCGTCGACCAGAACGGCACCGTCGGAAGGCAGGCAAGCGTGCTCTCCCCCGCCGGCGTCGAACAGATCACCAAGCAACTCATCTCTACCCTCGCCGTCACCGACGCCCAGTTCGATGCGCTGACCGGACGGGTCGATGTGCTGTTCGATCTTGTCAATGTGCAGGAACGCGACACCAAACGCGGCCTAGCATCGGTTGCCTCCATGGCCAGTCCGCACTTCCCGAGCGAGCCGGGCAAGACCAGCTATGCCTCGAACATGGCGGTCTATCGCGGCGAGGTCGGCTTTTCGTTAGGGGTCATGCATCGCTTCGACGGCGATTTCGCGCTGACAGCAGGTGCTACCTATGCTGGCGGTAAAAGCGCAACCTTCAAGGCCGGCGTCGCAGGTGAGTTCTGAGTCCGAAACGGGAAAGCAGTCATTTGACATCACATGACTGCTTTCCACCCAGTTCGTGACCTCTATTGCGAGTGAGGATGCTGCCAGGAACGGACCGGCTGGTAGCGACCCAACAGCAGACCTCTCGCCGCCGTCAGCAAATTCAATTGGATTGCCAGCGACCTCCGGGCTGCTAGGTTCGCTCCAAGGACGAAGCCTACTCGTAGCGAGGGGAAAGAAGCGTGCAGAATAGCAACGCTCTTGAGGCAAGCAGTCGGTGGCACCCCAACGCGTTCTGGCTGATCGTAGCTGCCTTCACCTTCCTCGTCGCTCTTGGCACCAATGTGCTCGAAATCCGCTATTCCTACTTCACGCAGGAAGGTGCCGGTCGCTGGGGCATGACCTTCAGCCAAAGGTATGGCGACGCACTGGTACTGTCAGTTGAACCTGGCTCAATCGCCGACGAGCAAGGCGTCAAGCCAGGCGACATCCTGCGACCTCTTGACCAGATGACCTTGCGCGCCGTTCCGCTCTCAGGCGAGAAAATCCGACTTACGCGTGTTTCTCCGGGGCCGGAAAAGTCCATCATCATTGTCACGACACCTGCCGATCAACCTTTGATGGCGGTTCCGAACCTGACGAACCGTGTGCTCGACGACACCGTAAGATTGCTCCTGTTGTTTGGCGGCGCCTTCATCATCTGGCGGGCGTGGGGTCGCCGCAGCAGCTTCATGCTTGGTCTTGCCTTGATGACTCTTTCGCCGTTTCCGATGCGCTGGGTGCCACTTGCCGCCCTGGAAGGGTTCGTCTGGGAATTGTCCACGCAAATTCTGTATTATTTTGTCCAACTGGCCCTAGTGCTGTTTGCAATGGCGTTCCTCACGGAACGAGGCATTCGCGTGCCTCACTGGGCAAATCGACTGTTCTGGTTGATGCTGGTATTCCACGTTGCCTATTTCGCCATCGACTGGCTGGTCCCGCTTGGAACATTGCCCGACCTCTTGCTGACATTGAAAGCGCCGACAGATCCGTTGTCGGCCCTGGGCACATGGCTGCTCACATTTGCAGTCCTATGGTTCGGCTGGCGACGCGTTGATGCGGCTAGCCATCACCGAACAGCGCTTTTCTTGCTTGCCATAGTCGCGATGAATTTTGGTAACTCCTTGTTTTCTATATACAATCTATTCCCTTATACACGCAGCGATCCTGCTTATTTGACGGCCACTTCGACCGGGACCCGTATCGTCGGCCTGTTCCTGTTCGCATATGCAATCCTGCGACACCGGGTGATCGATACCGGCTTCGCCATCAATCGCACGCTGGTTTATGGCGCGGTGACGTTCACTTTGCTTGTCGCTTTCGGCCTTGTCGAATGGAGTGTCGAACACCTGGTCCCGGAAGCGTGGCACGAGGGCGGTGCCTATATCAGCGCCGCCTTGGCGGTCGGGCTGTTCCTCGCCTTCCATCGCCTGCGGGAGTGGTTCGAGCATTACATCGAACGGCTGTTCTTCCGGGAGTGGCAACTGGCTGAGAAGAAGTTGCGCCGGTTCGTCGCCAGCGCCGGGCATTTCGACAAGTCGCCCGCGCTGTGCAGCGCCACGGTCGAGGCCGTGTCATCCTATGCGGATGGCGTGAGCTCAGCACTTTACCTGCGTCATTCGGACGGGACCTATCTGCTGGAGGCGGGGCAGCTTTCGGGCGCACCCGAATGCTATTCCGGCGACAACCCAGGCTTTGCCCTCATGCGGGCCGAGCGCAAACCGCTCGACCTGCTCAATGCGCCCGGCGCTCTTCCCGGCGAACTCGCACTGCCGATGATCGAACACGGCGCGCTCGCCGGGTTCGTGCTGCTCGAAGGCAAGGCGGACGGCACCCATTACCGGCCCGACCAGGTCGAACTACTCGACTGGGCGGTCCAACACATAGGGCTCGACCTCCGCGCGCTTCAGGCGAGACAGCTGGAGGCTCAAAATCGGGAATTGGCGGACCGAAATGAGTGGCTCAGCGAAGCGAACACTTTGCTGGTCAAAGACAAGGAACGGCTCGTAGCGCTCCTCGCAAGAGCGACTTAGATCGAGGCAATCCAATGTTCGCTTTCCATCCATCTCGGACACCCGAAGATTGGCAAGATCAGACCGAAAACGGAAATTCAGCTTTCCTAGCGCTGCGCCATTACCTCAACGTCCGCAGATGGGTGGAAAACGGACGGTAACCAATCGGGAATCCTGCAACCAACGTGCAAGCTTCCACTGCCAAGAAACGAGTTGACGGCACCCTCGCAGGATGCCGGCCACTCCTTGCCAGCTTCATCTCGGCGCTATTACTTTAAGTCAATCTTCCGCCGCGTGTTCCTTGAACTTCTCGATCAGCTTCGAGAAGTCGCCCGACATCGCTTCCTGCCGCGGCGGGAATTCCGCGAAGGTCATGACGTGCTTGGTCATGAAGTCGATGATCGGCAGCAGGACCCAGCCCTTGTGCTCGGCGAGCTTGCGATTCACGTCACCCCATTGCCGTTCATACGGATCCATCAGGATGTTGCTGATCATGGGCCGTCCCAGATGGACCAGCGGATTGTCCCACTTGCCTTCCATCTTGGCCGCGATCGTCACCTTCCAGGGGCCATACCGAACCGCCGTCAGATTGGTCTCGTCGTAGTAGAAATAGTGCTTGCGGGCCGACGGGCCCTTGCCGGTAAACAGCGCAGTCTGATCATATCCGTCGAGGTGGACCTTGTAGGTCTTGCCCTTGTATTCGACGCCCTTCTTCAACTTCTCGTCGATGTCGGGCATGCCGACCAGCGCGGCAAAGGTCATGAAGAAATCTTCCATGGCGACGATTTCCGAGCTGACCTGCCCGGCCGGGATTTTGCCCGGGTAGCGGATCACGCAGGGGACGCGGACGCCGCCTTCCCAGGTCGTGCCCTTGTCGCCGCGGAACGGCGAGGTGCCGCCCTCGGGCCACATGTATTGATAGGCGCCGTTATCTGTGGTGTAGACGACGATGGTGTCCTCGGCGATGCCGAGCTCGTCCAGCTTGGCGAGCAGTTGTCCGACATGGTCGTCATGCTCGGCCAGCCCGTCGCCATAGATATCGGCCTCCGAAGCGCGTGAGACGCCCTTTCTCTCGTCGAGAAGGTGCGTGAACACGTGCATGCGGCTGGCGCAGTGCCAGACGAAGAAGGGCGTATCCGCCTTGACCTGCCGTTCCATGAAGTCGCACGACTTGGCGACCACTTCATCGTCGAAGGTCTTCATGCGCTCCGTGTCGAGCACGCCTTCGTCCTTGGTATCGCCGTCGGCGGTGCCCGAAACCACACCGCGCACGCCCCACTGCTCCTGGAATTCCTTGGTCTGCGGACGGTCGGGGTCTTCCGGGTCCTCGTTGGCGTTGAGGTGGTAGAGGTTGCCGAAGAACTCGTCGAAACCGTGGCGGTGCGGTAGGTGTTCCTCGCGGTCGCCGAGGTGGTTCTTGCCGAACTGGGCGGTGGCATAGCCATGCATCTTGAGTATTTGGGCGATGGTCGGATCCTTGTCAGACATGCCTTGCGGCGCGCCTGCGCAACCGACGGTGGTAAGTCCTGTGCGCGCCGGCATTTGCCCGGTGATGAAAGCCGCGCGGCCCGCCGTGCAGGACGGCTGCGCATAGAAGGAAGTCAGCTTGATGCCGTCTTTCGCGATGCTGTCGATATTCGGGGTCGGCACACCCATGATATCGCCGCCGAAACAACTGATGTTCGAATATCCGATGTCATCACCGAAAATTACGAGAATGTTGGGCTTCGACTTGGGCACGCAAACTCTCCTTCTGGCTGTCTGCCTTTGAAAGGAGGGCAAGCTAAATTGCCTAATGGATTGGCAACATCGGGTCTTCCCCTAATGGCCACGTAGCAAGCCCACCATCGAGAGCGCTGGGTGAACTGATATCTGCGAGCAAATTCATTGCTAAGTCCGCAAAGGGGTCGTTACCGGCCGGTCCGCTCCTGGCACTCGCAGGGGTCGGCAATCAGGTCCTGACGTGGGTGGAAAGCGGTCGTCACTTTGAACAGTTAATGCTGGTCTTGCGCCTATTCTCGGTCCCTGAGGCTGCTCTATCAACGTCGAAGGCAATTGCTATTGCCATGTCCCTTCAAAAGGCACAGACTTGATTCTGGTCGCGCTGTGAAAAGGGGGAATTCATGGCCGCTTCTCCAGCTTCCTTGCTTACTGAAGGCGCGTCCGGTGAGCTTGCGGGGCCGATCGTCAACCGGATCGGGGCGCTCGATTTCGTCCGTGGCTTCGCGCTATTCGGCATCTTGCTGATGAACATCACAGGCTTCGGCCTCTCGAACGCCTATTACAACCCCCTCAACAACGGTGGTGCTACGGGTGCCGACTTGACGGCTTGGCGTCTGATACAGGTCGGCTTCGACGGAACCCAGCGGGCGATATTCTCGATCCTGTTTGGGGCTGGAATTGTCCTGTTGACGCGAAGGCTCGAAAAGAATGTCCCTACCATCGCAAGCGACATCTTTATGCGCCGGAACCTTTGGCTGATCGGCTTCGGATTCTTCAACGCCTGGGCACTTATCTGGGACGGCGATATCCTCTATTTCTACGGCATCACAGCGCTTTTCGCCTACGGCTTCCGCAATCTTGCGCCGCGCTGGCTCATTGGCATCGGGATTTTCTCGCTGGCGGTCATCGCACTCTACAACCTCGGCGTAACACGCGACAACCTTGCCGCCTATGACGCCGCTCAGGCGGCGCAAGCAGTTGAGGCAACAGGGTCGACGCTCTCCGAGGAACAGGAAACGGCTATCGAAACCTGGAAAGGTCTCGAAGAAGAGCACACGCTTTCAAAGGATGCGATCCAACAGAACATTGCAGCGCACCAGGCAGGTTGGCGCTCGACGCAGGAGGCAAATGCGTCGTTCCTCGAATGGTTTAGGACAATCTACTTCTACAATCACTTCGGCGATGTCTTCGGGATGATGCTGATTGGAATGGCCCTGTTTAAACTCGGCGTGCTCACACTCGAGAGACCAGCATCGGTCTATTGGGCGATGGTAGTAGTTGGATACGGGATCGGCATACCGCTCAACCTCTATGAGACCAGTTGGATTATTGAGAACGACTTCAGCCTCATATCCTTCAACCAGACCGACATAACCTTTGACATCGGCCGGCTGACAGTTGCGATGGGACATCTTGGCCTGTTGCTGCTTGTCTATCGCAGTGGCCTTTTCGATTGGTTCCGCCGATCGATGTGCGCGGTCGGGCAAATGGCGTTGACCAACTACTTGAGCCACAGTCTTGTTTGCGCGATCATATTCGTGGGCTTTGGCCTCTTTGGCCAGTTGCAGCGGCACCAACTCTATTACATCGTCGGTGCGATCTGCGTGGTCCAGCTGATCATCAGCCCGATCTGGCTCAAATTTTTTCGCTTCGGACCGATGGAATGGGTCTGGCGCTCGCTGACATATTGGAAACCGCAGCCTTTCGTGCGAAAAACTCCGGCCACCGCGAATGTCCACTAGCGGGTCATTGGCAGTCTGCCTGCACCCGGTGCTCGGGCATTTCCGCGCCGAGGTCTCCAACTGTGTTGAGAATGCATGACCGACGAAGAGGAACAGACCACCGAGTTCGTAATCGAGAAGCTTGGCGATCTGGTTCTTGTGCTACTCGGGGAACATACTCCTATCGATGAAAACACCGAGGAGGTTCGCTGGAGTTCAAGAAGGATATTTATGGATCTCGGCACATGGGCTGCGAAACACGGTCGCGCCGACCTGATGCCTTTGCTCCACAAGCAAGCGACAAAAATCGAGACAAAGTGGCCCAGGCCCCAAAAATTTGATTAGGGCATTTCGTCGCCAAACATTGGGCAGCGACAATCTTGGTTTGAGCAAGACGTCCGCAAAGGGGTCGTTAGCGGCTGGTCCGCTTCTAAATCTGAAAGCGCGAAAGCTGCCTGTCGGCTTCTGGCAAGCGCCGCGCAATGTGCGAACGTCTGATTTTGGGTGGGAAGCGGAGGTTTCGACTTCAATGCGATGAAAGAGCCGCGAGTTCGGTTCGATCTGCCGACGCAACAGCAGACCACCTCCTCGATTGGCCGCAGGAATAGTTTACCCAATAGGAGTTCCTGACCAATGATGGTCCCGATGCGCTCCGAGGATTGGGGACAAGAAATAGCAAATATTCGCCACCAACGTCTGTTCCGCCGCTGTCGTTGTCGAGGTAAAAGCCTCCGCTATTGCGCTCGGTAGAAAACGCAAACTGACCCGGTAGCTTGCCCTTAAAACGCTCAACAACCTGCAAGCGATAGACCGTCCCATTCGTTTCGCTGTCTTCCCAACTTGTCGACGAAAGCACACGTGCACGAACGACCCAGCGGGCCTCCCGGAATTCCTGTCCTAAGGTGGTCTTCGCGTAGAGAATTCCGTTGTGAACGCACAGCGCATGCGCGGGGGTGGGCATAGCTAACAGCGATATCGCGAATAGGAGCCACGTTGGCGAATTCATCGCATTAGATTAGCACCGCACCGAATGTCCGCAATTGGGTCGTTACCAGCCGGTCGGCTCTTGGCACTGTTCTAGTTCGGGGGCGAGGTCACGAACTGGGTGGAAAGCGGACGCCGGGCGAATTCGTGAACCGTTCTTTGGCCGCTACACTTTCACATGCTAGGCTAAAGCCCTCTTGTAGTGTTGTGACGGGAAGCGCTGATTGGCGGACGTCTTCATCTCCTATTCGCGCAGCGACCGGGCGGTAGCGGAAAGGCTATCCGCCGCGCTTGCCGGTGCGGGCGTCGAAGTTTGGATGGACAGCCAGATCACTGGGGGCACGACCTTTGCGGACGTCACCGAAGATGCGTTGAATAACGCCAGTAAGGTGATTGTTCTGTGGTCGAAGGACTCGGTGCAATCGGCATGGGTGCGCGACGAGGCAACGATAGCACGTGAACAACAAAAGCTCGTGCCGCTGACGATAGATGGCGCGATGCCGCCCATGGGCTTTCGCCAGATACAGCTTATCGATGTCGGCGACTGGGCGAAGGGCAACGACAGCACTCTACCGCACTCGGTCGCGGTGGCGATTGAAGTCGATCTGCCGGAGCAGTCGGCTTGGCAGCCCGAATCCCCCAAAAATGTCGGCGCGAAGCAGCGTACTTGGTTCCTAACCGCCATAGGAGCCGCAATTCTGCTGGTATTGGGCGCCGGCTATTTTGCGCTCACGAGCGACGAGACGAGCCATGTCGCAAATGAGAATGGACGCACGCGCGTCGTCGTCCACGCGCTAGCAGCCAACCTGTCCGACGATCCGAGCGAAGCCGCGCTCGCGCAGGGAATCACCGACGAATTGATCGTGAGGCTGCGAAGCATCCCGCAATTGCAAATAGCCACGGCCGCGCCCGACGGTTCAGTCCCTGGCGACGATTTTGACAATGCCTACGTCGTCGATGGAAACATTCGGAGCGAAAAGGAGAAGCTGCGCGTTGCGGTGCGCCTGACCGCACCCGGGGGAGAGATTCTTTGGTCAGAAACGTTCGACCGCACACTGGTCGACCTTTTCGATGTCCAGCAAAGCATGGCTTCGTCGATTGCCAATGCGCTGAGCGTCCCCTTCGATGTCGGGTACCAATCGACCCGGAACGGGGGAACCAGCAATCCCGAGGCCTATGCGGCGTACATGCAGTTTGTGCAAAATTCGCTCTCGTTTGATTCACAGGTCCCCTTGAGCTTCCTGAAACGCGCCATTGAACTGGACCCGACCTATGTACGGGCAAAGACGGGTTTGTCGGGTCACGCGACGGTAAGGGTCAGCTTTGAAGCGGGTTTGACCGAAGCGCGCGCCAACGAATTGGTCGCGATAGCCGATGAAGCCAGTAAGTATGCTGTCGAGACAGCTCCCGACCTTGCTATTAGTCACGCCGCACGCGCGTGGTTTTGGCTGACAGCAAACAACATTCCTTCGGCCGCCGACGAAATTGAGCAGGCGAAGAAATTGGATCCTGGAAACGATCCCCAACTCAGGGACTATTTTTCGACTTTTGCCGGTTTCCTCGGTCGAAGCCGGGAGGCGCTCGCGATCCGCAGGAGCAGCCAAATGATCGACCCCGCAGCTGCTAACGATCCCTATCTGGTTTATGATCTTTTGGCGGTTGGCGAATATCAGCCAGCCATAGACCATTTCGAACGGCTTGAGCGCTTGAACGCCCCTGGTCTGCAATCGATGGTGGCGCACGCGTTCATGTCATTCCTAATGCAGGGCAAGGAAGAAGAAGGACTGGAGTTCTTCCGGATGCGCGCGCCCCCAATGTTCGTGGAGAGCTTCGTTGCTGCGCGTGATCAGGACGAGTTTTCGGGCATGTCACTTGCCCAACTTCGGAACTGGGCTGACCGGACCTATGGCGCAGGTGGACACCTCGCTGTCGGCGGCAGGGCAACATATGAAGCATATTTCGGTCGCGATCAGGTTGCCGTTAATTTGCTGAGGATTGCGATGGAAAGACCCGGCGGCAACGGCAATTTCAACTTGTGGCACCCGGCAGTTTCCGAAGCGCGCAAGCTTCCGGAATTCAGGAAATTGCTTGCGGATCTTCGAATTCCCGAGGTTTGGCGCGAGAGCGGCGACTGGGGCGACTATTGTCGTCCCACTTCAAACAACGAAATCGAATGTACATGAATGTCCGCTTTTGGGTCGTTAGCGGCTGGTCCGTTCCTGGCATCTGCTTCGCTCATCAGTTAGGTCACCATCTGGGTGTGAAGCGGACGATCAGCTTAGCCACTGTGGCCGACGACTCGAAGACTTTCGCTGAGCCTCTCCATCTGAATCTTGCCTTAGGCTTCAAAACGCATCGGCAGCGCAGCGTTGTCTTGAGGAGCTTCATCAAGGTCTGGCGCTCGATGGCTGACATCAGCGTTGCGGCATCGGCTCCTCAGGGACATATCCAAACTCTGCCAGGTTTGAGATCCTAGCTTCTTTCCATCTGATGAGGCGCTCAGCTTCATCCCAGAGCCCTGCCAGGTCGCCAATCCCGGATCGGCGAAATGCAGCGGCTTGCTTCGAAATGACGAAGTGAGCTTCGTCGCCATGGCAAGCTCGCATCTCAGCGATGATCCCCGCTACATATTGCTGACGACTCAGAGGCATGTGCCTTGTCTTGGCCAGCGCGGCGGGTGGTGCAAGCTGGCTGACCCCGGCGTCTCGACGTGGTACACCAACGTGTGCATTGCTCGCGAGCTACAGTGTAAATCAGGCCGAAAGCGCCGGGGAATGTCCGCAACTGGGTCGTTAGCGGCTGGTCCGCTCTTGGAGCCAGCGGCGCTCGGCTGCTGTGGCACGAACTGGGTGGAAAGCGGACATCTTGCCAGACTTTCCTTGTGTTCGCCCTGTCACAAGGGAAAATAGCCGCTCCCGGCCGGAATGGTCGAGCTTGCTGGGGGAAGCAACTTGTCCGCGCCAGATATCGGCATTGTCAGAGCAATTGCATCTTAGCCTATTAGCCATAGCTCAGGGCTGCTGTCAGTCTCGCCTTGCCTCCGGCTTCGCTCCCAGGATCAGAGGCGTTTGGCCAAAATTCGGGCTCCCGAAGCTGGTCAATCTTATCCAAAATCGACCAAGTGCAGTTAGTCTGACAATGCCGCTGAGGATGCTGATTGTCGTAGGCGGAATAGCGTTCATTAGACAATTGGAACCTCGAGGCCCACTAGGCCCTCACGCTTCCAAACAAGTTTCGCCGATAGCGGACTTCGGCCAACCGGTGTGATGAGGATTCTGGCGGGCATCTTCGTTCGAAGCGTGGCTCTTACCATGATTCCATTGCGCGAAACATTTGCCAGCGCCAATTTGCGACCTTCGAAGGTAACCTCGGGCGTCAATTTGCCGTCAAGGCGATAACGAAGTTCAGATCGACGATCGGTTCTTAGCTTTCCTTCGCGCGGATGTTTTCTTCGTTCGGAAACGAGCCCCATCTGCAAGGCATTTGAGCTTGACAACACTCTAGATTGGTCTTGTGCGGCACGGTGCATCGCTAAACATATAATTTGGGCTGTCATCTTGGCGGGCACTTTCATGGAAAGAATGTCCTAACTGTCTTTCGCCGTATGGCAACGACTTTGCAGGTCAGCTCAGATTCGACTTTCGTGGAACGACGCCGATTGTAACGTCCAATTTCGGGATGCATTGGCCGCGGCAAGTTAACCCCACAGATTTGGGTCGTTAGCCTCCACTCCGTTCGCCGGCATTGTCAGAGCAATTGCACCTTAACCTATTGGCCGTAGCTCAGGGCTGCTGTCAGTCTCGCCTTGTCTTCGGCTTCGCTCCCAGGATCAGAGGCGTTTGGCCAAAATTCGGGCTTCCGAAGCTGGTCAATCTCGTCCAAAATCGACCAAGTGCAGTTAGTCTGACAATGCCGCTCGCTGACATATTGGAAGCCGCAACCATTCGTGCAATAAAACTCCGGCTACCGCGAATGCCCAATAGCGGGTTATTGGCAGTCTACCTGCACTCGGTGCTCGGGCATTTCGGCGCCGAGGTCTTTAACTGTGCGGATAATGCATGACCGACGAAGAGGAACGGACCACCGAGTTCGTAATCGAGAAGCTTGGCGATCTGGTTCTTGTGCTACTCGGGGAACACATTCCTATCGACGAGAACACCGAAGAGGTTCGCTGGAGTTCAAGAAAGATATTCATGGATCTCGGCACATGGGCTGCGAAACACGGTCGCGCCGACCTGATGCCTTTGCTCCACAAACAAGCGACAAGAATTGAGACAAAGTGGCCAAGGCCCCAAAAACTCGATTAGGGCATTCCGTCGCCAAACATTGGGCAGCGACAATCTTGGTTTGAGCAAGACGTCTGCCATCGGGTAGTTAGCGGCCGGTCCGCTCCTGGCACACTAACGGCTCAGCGGCGGGGTCACAAATTGGGTGAAAGCTGACATAGAAAACGCGCCTCCACCTATCCGGCAGAGGCGCCCAAACATCTGATTATATTTCGAATCAAGCGTAGCTTACACTAACACGCTGTTTGCGTTTGGCTGACCGCAAGGCTCCGCCAATACCCATGAAACCAAGTAGCAATAGCGCCCAAGTCGCTGGTTCGGGAACTGCACCAATAGTCGCACTCCCGATCTGCTGAAGACCTCCCCGGCCTAGGGTAAAGCCGGCACCAAAATTGTTGACGGACACGCTCACCCTGTTGGTTCCGCCTCCACAAAGTTGTGATCCGGTAAAACACACAAAGTTTATACCGGAGCTAATATAAGGATTTTGAAACAAAGCATAGCCTGAGCCACCAAAGTCAAAAAATAGCCCGCTTGCGGTGGCAGACAGGCCACTAGACGTAAGAAACGTCGAGTTAGACGGTCCATTCAATGAGAATGTGGAGAAGCCATCATCCAAATCGAAAAACCAATCAGTAATATTGGATGTCGTTAGCGCGCCAATCGTTCCGTCAGTTGTGACTGATCCGTTAGCGCTCAAGCCGTTGCCTGACACATTCACGAGATAGACTGTTGCCGAAGCTGGCGTCGCGACCATGCAGCCGGTTAGGCAAACTGCCGCCAAAAGAGTCTTCTTCAAGGCCTTCATTGGAGTCTCCTTTGATATTGGAAACGCTGCTCAATCGTATCGCTCACAGCATCAAGGGCGCCCGATTCGAACGATAAATTAATCTCCTGTTAAGCAAACTCAAGAGTCGGAAATTCTTACACTTGTATGCTGCTTGTGGCGGTAAGGCCGTTCCATTCCGGAACGCAGTTCATGACCGCAAATGGGTCGTTAGCAGCACGTCCGCTCTTGGCATCCGGCTAGATCGGCGCGAGCGTCACGAACTGGGTGGAAGTGGACATTCGCCTTTCCCCCGAACACCTCGCTGATTCCCTCCAAATGCCTTTTGGTAGCGCCTATCGTTGGCGTTGAGCGACTTGCTGTGTCCTGAATCTTGATGATTGGACGTCACTTCAGCCGAATCCGAACTTTGGACAAAAGTTTTGTTAATTTGTTAGCGCTACCTTTCTGTCTGGATCGAGGGGGGATCGATGCAGTTAGCCGTAGTGCGGCACGCAGGAACTTGCGACTTATCGTCCAGTTGGCGCAGAAATTCGACCGTCGAACTTATGGTGGTTGTAGCCGCGCTGCTGACGGGTCTTGCTTCTTACTATCGCGACACGCTGACTCAACGCGAGCAGGTCTTTGGTCCAGAAGATAATGGCACGGCCTACGCGAGCTTCCAATATGGCGATGAGACCAACGACGGCTCTTCGACTGTTGCTGTAACCGGAGGCAATGGTCTCGCGTGGACATGCGACCTGAGAATGACTTACCAGTACGGTTACTGTGGCTTCGGCCTAATCTTTGACCAGTACCACACCGGACGTGGCCTTGATCTTACTCGGTTCGACAGTGCAATATTCACCTTGGACTACGAAGGATCGGGTGAATCGCTGCGCCTTGTGTTCAAGGACAAGAGCCCGCGTTACGTGGAACTTGGCGCGCCTGATGATGAAAAGGTCAACCAAGCAAGCATAGCCATTTCGCCTGGTAGGCATACGGTCAAGATCGACCTAAATCAGTTCTCCGTTGCCGAATGGTGGAAGGAGGGCGCGCAGCCTACGGACGAACTGACGCGAACACGTTTCGACAACGTCACATCGATGGAGTTTATCACCGCCGCGGATTCCGAAGAAGGGCAGCAATCGCTCCAAATCGACAAGATTGCCTTTACCGGCCAGACGATGTCCGCCGAAACTTGGTATTCTGGTGTGGCGGTTGTCTGGCTCTTACTGATAGGTGCGATCTTGTTTGTGCGCCGCGGGGAGAACCGCAAGTGGCAGCGCCAACTCGTCGAATCGATGCAGACCACGTTCGACACTATTCCGCATATGGTCTGGTCATTAGATGCGAATGGCAAAGCCAGCTTCAACCGCCGATGGAAAGAATTTACGGGCAAGAATTTCGGCCCATCATACTGGCGCGAATTGCAGCAGCTCGTTCATCCTGAGGACCTACGGTCGGCGATTAAACAATGGAATGCCGGAATTCGCTTGGGGGCCGAATTCAACATCGAATTTCGCATTAGCCCATGTTCGGGCCATCATCGTTGGGTGCTGGCCCGCGCCGTTCCGTTTCGCAACGACGAAGGCAAAGTGACCGGCTGGTACGGTACCTGCACGGATATCGACGACCGCGTCATCGCTCAACAAGCCCTGCATGCTAGCATCGAAAAAGAACGCAGGCGATCCAAGCAGCTTAAGTGGACTAGTGAGCATGATCCGTTGACGCGTTTACCCAACCGTCGCGCTTTCGAAGCCAAACTCGATAACATCATTCTCGACACGGTGGACAATGAAAACACAATTGGTCTCTTGCTCGTCGACCTAGACTACTTCAAACATACTAACGATACTATGGGGCATGCCGCAGGCGACAGACTACTCAGGGAGCTCGCAGCCCGGCTGAAGCAATCAGTTCGCCGACAGGACTTTGTGGCTCGCATCGGTGGCGACGAGTTCGCGGTCATTCTTCCGGGTTTGCGTAATGATGCCGACCTTGTCGCCATAGGTAGCGGAGTCGCCGCCACAATCCAACTTGCGCTGAATATCGGCGACCATGTCGTACGCCCGAGTGCAAGTGTTGGAGGCGCAGCTTGCTGGAGGGGGGGTGAACTCGAAGCTGGGGAACTCTTGATGAGGGCCGACGCTGCGCTTTATGACCTAAAGCGATCGGCGCGCGGGGGCTTTCGAATGTTTGAGAGTTACATGCTGGACGACGTCAAGAAGGCGGCTTTCCAATTGGCGCGCGCCCGCGAGGCAATAGTAGATTGTAGCATCACCGCCGTTTATCAGCCGAAGGTCTCGATAGAGGGAGGCGCTGTTGCCGGTTTCGAGGCACTGTTGCGGCTTAGGCGCCCCGATGGGACGCTTGGACTTCCGGATACGCTGGCAGAGGCCTTCAATGATTATGAGCTCGCCACAAAGATCGGCGAGGCAATGCAAGTCCGTGTCATTCGCGATGTCCGCGGCTGGCTCGATGCCGGTCTTGCGTTCGGGCACGTCTCCATTAACGCCGCCCCCGCCGAGTTCTTGCGTAACGACTATGCTGAACGGCTGCTTGACGTTCTCGACCGCAACGGTGTTCCCCCTTCTTGCATCGAGGTGGAAGTAACCGAACACGTCTTCGTCGAACTCGGGCGAGAATACGTCGCCCGCGCGCTTGACCGACTCAAATCGGCCGGTGTTGCAATCTCGCTTGACGACTTTGGGACTGGGCACTCCTCGCTGTCATACATCCGCGATTTCCCGGTCGACCTGATCAAGATCGACCGTTCCTACACTAAACTGATATCCCAGGATGATGAAATTGCCGCTCTGGTGATGGGCTTGGTGCATCTCGCCCGCAGCCTGGGCTTGAAGGTGGTTGCCGAAGGTGTGGAGACGACACAACAACTTGAACTTCTGCGTGCGATGGGCTGCCACCTCGCCCAGGGCCATTTGCTAGGTCACCCGGTCGAAAGTCAACAGGTACCAACCTGCGTTGCGGAAAGGGCCACACTGGTTCCAAATCAACTATTCTCGTCGCAAGCGGCGTGACGCAAATCGACTCTCAACATCTGGCGGTTTCCCACTCCGGGATGATCGTGCTTCGGTATTGTGAATGTGGACGTCCTCGCTCCGCACGATTCAACTGACCGCCGCACTGATAGCACTGAGATTAGTGACAGAATCGCCAAATTTTCCGTGAGGTTGGATGCTCCCGATATTGCCTCCTAGCCGCAATGCAGTCGGTCGCTGCGCACGATTTTGACGCCGATCCCTCCTTATCAGAAGCGCGCGACAACCGCCGCATTCGGTCGGTCAGAACAAACAAGATTGTTACTACTATGAGTCCACAACTGGGTCGTTAGCGGCTGGTCCACTTCTGGCATCGCGAAAGCACGGCTGCGAGGTCACGAACTGGGTGGTTAGCGGAGGTCTTGGAACTTCCGCTCATGTGAAATGATAAGCGTCGATCCTTGCCTCTGTGAGTTGGCGAGCGGGATCGAAGAATAGCCTTATCCAACCGTCGCCGAGAGACGCACCGCAAATGGTTTCGTTACCGTCCAACTGCTCATCGCAAGTAACCTCGGCTTCGGGCATGAAGAGTTGAACGCGCTCAACGACCTCATCTAGCGCACGAGCCGTGCCAATCCCGAGCGCTGCGATAGGCTGATTGCTGACATCAGCCGCCATGATGGATTTGACGACCAGTTCACCACCGTCGGCGCCAAAATAATGCTGCACATGGTTCGCATCGAGGTAAGTGCATTCACCCCTACCGTCCACGCAACCTCCGTCATCTAATAGGTTAAGGTCTGGCGGTGGCAGAGTAGTTCCAAACGGAATAGACGAGAAACTTTGTTCAGCAGCTTGCAGCAGTTCTGCCCCCGAGCGGCGATGTTCATTGCCCGCTCCTGCTTCCCCTGCGCAGCCGCAGACGAGAAGCGCAGTGAAAGACAAAACAAATGCAGGCATGGATCGCATTCATGAAGGAACCTAGCTGCGGAATGTAAGTCTGCAAATGGGTCGAAAGTTGACGTTTGCGAGGGAGTCCAATTTCTCCACAAGATGCTTTATCTGACGATGGATGAGCATTCAGGCAAAAAAGGCGTCGCGCATCTTTCTTGGTTCAGCCCTGACAATTTTACTGGCACGATCTGCGCTTGCAGAAACCCCAGAGGACACGAGAGAAGCCTGCAACCTGCAGCCCAGTGAGGTCGTCGAAAAGTTTGTCGACATGCTTTTCATGCAGAAGCTCGTGCGCCCTGCTTTCGAAACTTGGGTGGTTGAGGACTACATCCAACACAAGCCGAGCATGGGCGACGGAAGGGAAACGGTCATCCGATTTCTTGAGGACATCTTCGAAAGGATGCCTGATCGTTCCTACCGAATCCATCGGGTCATTGCGTCCGGAGACTTGGTTGCCGTGCACTATCATACACAGGCCAATGCCAATGAATTAGGACTAGCGATTGTGGATATATTCCGAGTGAGAAACTGCAAAATTGTTGAACATTGGGATGTCGTTCAGCCTGTCCCCGAGACATCCCAAAACGACAACACAATGTTTTGAAGCCACAGTCGGCCTCAATGCCGGTTAGTGCGTAAGGGCCGGAATTGGGACGTTAGCAGCTGGTCTGCTGCTGGCTCTCATCTAGGTAGGCGGCGAGGTCACGACGTGGGTGGAAGGCGGACGAAGCGCTGATGCTTTACCCGTTAGGTTGGATCGTCGGGCCGACTAGTAACCTTAGCTACCCCTCACCCGAGGAGCGACCCTCGATATCCTGGTCGACCTCGAAATTGCCTAGTCGGGAGGCTTATCGGATTTGTCCGGTCTATCTCGCGGAACGGGGCCCAAAGGATTCCCTCTTGTTTGGTTGGATCCAAGTCTTGCCCAAGTTGATCGGGCCCGTTTGTCCGGAGTTCGACTGAGGTCATAGAATCTAAACCTCTTTGTCATTTGGTGTCCCCAAGCTTGCAAAACTGCAGTGTGAGCCTCTCCTGACTAAGGGTACCTTTTCAGTTGGAGTTATCTTGGACCTTCAGGATGCGGTAAACGCTGAAACAACCATCCAAACATCTACCATGTCGCCCGATGTTGCCTCGATAGCTGGAGTGCCGCAATCAATCGTCAGCCTTTGGGTCGTTAGCAGTCAGTCTGCTCCTGGCAGACGCCCAGCTCGGCGATCACGGCACAAACTGGGTGGAAAGGAGACATGGTGCAGTGTAGCGTTTTCGATGGTGGGTGGCGCGTAGCTCAGCAGGGGTAGAGCGTCAGCTGAAATAGCGCTGGAGGTCCTTCGTTCGATTCGAGGCCGTCACCCACTGCCAAAGATCGACCGGCAACTATTGGGTGGGAAGCGGACACTCGCAAGAGTTTGCTTGTAAGAAGTAAGTCGCTGCGGAATATAGTTGAGCCCATCAAAGATGGTCGTGCTCGCCGGGGGAACCAGCTTGTCCGGACCAGACATATTCCTGTCTTACAACCGTGAGGACGCCGCGCGGGCGAAGCAATTTGCCGACGCGCTAGCCGCCGAGGGTTTCGGCGTCTGGTGGGATGCAACCCTGCGCTCAGGCGAGAACTATGACGAAGTGACCGAGGCGGCGTTGATCGAGGCGCGAGCCGTCGTCGTGTTGTGGTCTGCCAAATCGGTCGTCTCGCGCTGGGTGCGCGCCGAAGCCACCGAGGCCGAGCGTGCGGGCAAACTGGTCCCGGCGATGATCGAGGACTGCAAGCGCCCAATCATGTTTGAGCTCAAGCAGTCCGCCGAACTCTCGCACTGGAAGGGCAATCGCAAGGATTTTGCCTGGCTGGCGTTCGTCGAGGATCTGCACCGACATGTCGGCAAGTCCGGAGACCAGGCCGAAGATGCACCGGTTCCCAATCCCGCGGCAACGCCTCCAAAGTCCGATTGGCGGCGTCTGTGGCCGTCGGTCGCGATATTGTTAGTAGTCTTGCTCGGGGCCGTGATTGCGTGGACGCAATTCGGGCGGGACACGTCCGGGGCCCCTGGCTCGGTCGAAATCATGGTGTTGTCGTTTACACCGGCGGGCAACGATCCTCGTGAAGCCGCCATCGCCAACGGGATTACCGACGAACTAATCGTGCGATTGCGCCATATACCTGAGTTGCGCGTTGTCAGCGGAGTAGGATCAGGTTTGGCGTCAGTCTCGGCCGACCACCGGATCGACGGCAGCGTTCGCCTGAATGGGGACGAGATTCGCCTGTCCCCGAGGCTCCTCGACAGCTCCGGCAACGTGTTGTGGTCGGACAATTTCGAGCGCCAGGTAGACGATCTGTTCCAAGTCCAGGAGAGGATTGCGAGTGCAGTCGCCAGCACGCTTAGCGTGTCGCTCGACGTCGGGATCGAATCGCGTGACTACGGTGGGACAAGTAATCCCGAAGCCTATGCCAATTACTTCAAGGGTCGCGTCGCGCGATGGACTGGCGATCCGGGCCGCTTCAGTTACCTCGAACGGGCTGTCGCTCTCGACCCGAACTATATCAAGGCCTGGGCCGAACTCGCCTATGCCAATGGGCTGGCGCTCTATGCTGACAACAGCTGGGAGGAAGCAGACCAGTACCTGAAGCGGATGGACCAGGCATCCACCAAGGCGCTCGAATTGAATCCAAACCTTTGGGTCGGGCAGCAAGCCCGAGCCTGGTACGCAATCGCAACCGACGATTTCACTTCGGCAGACGAGCAGATTCGGTTGGCCGACAAGCAGGACAAGGGCATCGATCCCGACATGCGCCTGACGCAAGCACTCGCCGCGTTCCAGTTCGGCCGATATCACAAATCTGCCGAATTGAGGCAGTCGCTGGCCACGATCGATCCCATCTATGGCGACGATCCCGAGCGCATCTCCGACCTTCTTAGCCTTCGCCAGTTCGACGCGGCTATCGCGGAATACGATCGTCTCATGAAGATCAAACCGGGCGGTGCGGCGGGCTATTCACCGTTCGTATTCTGGGCATTGCTGCTCAAAGGCGAAACTGCAAAGGCCAAGGAATTCGCCATCCAGAAGAAGCTTCCGCCTCCAATGCAGAGCGCGCCAAACTTTAGATACGATCCGGAAACATTTCCAAATCTGCCTCTTGCCGAACTGCGCAAATGGGCCGAACGAAAATTCAAATCGAGTGGGCGCAACCAGCTTCTCTCCAGTTCCTTTTTTGCCAGCCAGATGGGCGACCAGGAGCTGGCGCTGAGCTACCTTCGCGTCGCCTTCGAGCATAAGGGCATCGGCTGGAACCAGTACATCTGGCATCCGGCGCTCGCACCTCTGCGCAAGACCCCTGAGTTCGCGAAGTGGATCGAAGAACGTGGACTTGCCGCAGCCTGGCGCAAGAGCGGCGAATGGAGCGACTATTGCAAGCCGGTGTCGGAAACCGAAATCACCTGCACCTGAACGTCCGCAAGTGGGTCGTTGCCAGCCGGTCCGCTCCTGGCACCCTGCCAGCTTGGCGTTCAGGTCACGAACTGGGTGGAAAGCGGTCGTTAGGGGGCAATCAACGTCACCAGTTTCTGGCGGGTGCCCTGCCCTCAGTTTGTATGTTGGCGATGTCACGATAATTCTCCGCCAATTCTGCAAGCCCGGAACCTTCGGCAGCATTTCTCGCACCCAGAAGCGCGTTGAGACGATTGGGTGAACCACTCAAGACTTCTTCAAACTGCACAAGCGCCTCATGATGGTCGCCAGACAGCAAGAGCATTTCTGCGTAAAGTTCTCGTGCCGGCACAACCTCACCCGGGGTAACGGGGTGCTTGTCCACCGCATCTTCGCGGTCAGCGGCTGCTCGGGCCAATGTTTGGGCTTCTCTCCCGTCACCCTCATCCCAAGCGATCCACGCAGACAGGGCATCAATCTGCACCTGCACCTCTTCGCGCCAGTATGGCAGGGCGGTTGGGCCGAGAGCGCACTGCAATTGCTGCAACTCTGTCAGCGACTGCCGAGCATGGTCGAGATTGCCATTTCGGGCAGCACCTAGCCCCCTGGCAAAGTGATGGATGGCCTGTGCCCAGGGATATTCCGACCACGGAAACTCTGGATGGCCCAGCTCGAGCTGTTCGGCCTCATCCCATGCGCGCCGCTCGATCGCATAGCGCGCGGGCAAAGCGGCGAAGGTGAAGGCGACCTTGAAATTCTCCGGGCTGGTAGCACCGATGCCAGCAAGCTGTTCGAGCAACTGCGCCGCCTCGTCATCGCGGGCAGACTGCATCATGGCGTACATCAGATAGTCCATCGAGTGCAGCCCTTCATCATAGTGACCGGGCAGGTTCGCACTCTCGGTAAACTCGGCGGCCGAGCGGGTGGAATCGTGGTTTGATGCGAGTGACTGGTCCCACATGCCAAGGCGTGTGAAGATATGCGAGGGCATGTGTTGCGCATGGGCGGAGTCGGGAGCCGAATCCGCGTAAACTAGTGCGGCCGGCAAAGCGAGGTGGGCCATTCCGGGAAGGTCATACGCGTGGATCGTGTAATGCAGCATGCCGGGATGTTCGGGCAGACTCTCTCCCACCCAGTTGAGCAGGCCCGCCGCGTGGAACTGGTTGGCGTAACTCTTGTCGCGCGGGTCAGCCGTGGCGAGTAGCGCAAGTGCGTAGAAGGTTGCAGCCTCCGGATCATCGAGATTGGCAACATAGACCTCGGCCATCGCCTCCTCATAGGCGAGTGCCCGCGCGTCATGGGTTTGCGGGTCATTGCTGCTGAAGAACTGGCGCAGCGCGTTGAAATAGGATTGCTCTCTCGCCGTGCTGCCGGACAAGTCAGCCTCGGCGAGGATGTTCATGCCATCCTCAAGCTGCGCAGCCGATGGCGGAGCCCACAGCGGATGCCAGATGCTCATGGCCGCACCCCAGCGGGCCATGGCGCAATCGGGATATTGCGCCATCATCTCCGCGAACAGGCGCGTAGTCGCCGGATATTCGAACGAATGCAAGAGTTCGACGCCCCGGTTAAATTCCGCCTGTGCCGGGGCACTGCATGAGACTTCAAACTTCAATGAGCTATCAGCTTCTTGTGATTGGGCCGAAACCGGCCAAGCCGCCAACACTGCGAATAATGACCGAGATACCGACTTCATGTGAATTTCCCTCCCCATTGGAAGGGTACCAGTATCGGTTCATAATCCCAAACTGGACGCGATCGTCCGCAACGGGGTCGTTAGCAGCTGATCCGCTTGTGGCTTTTGCTTAGCTCAGCTGTGAGGTCACGAGTTGGGTGGAAAGAGGACGAAATCTGCAATGATTTTCGGCTGGGGCGCGGTGGTCGCACGTCTTATGCCACTGCGGCACTACCTTGCCTATAAGGCAGCCCCAGCGATGTCATCGATCGCTTTGGGCGGCAGGACATTATCCGTCTGCGAAAATTGTCGCATTATTACATAGCCTCAATTGAGAGTCTCATTTCGGGACAAGGGGTAACTCACCTATCGAAAGGTAAATATCGGCGAAGTTCTTTTCGGGATACCTGAAGAACACGGGCACGATTCCATCGGATGAAGGTGAGGAGAAGTTATGAAAAGTTTGACTTCAATCGTAGCCATCTCGGTCGGCCTTTCGGTCCCCACCGCGGCAAATGCAGCGACGGTAATATCATTCAATATCGCACCCGGAAGTCAAGCTGCCACATTTCAGTCGGGCATTGGCCCTTTGAACTTGGTAAGCTGTAATTCCGGGCCAACTGGCTGCGCAGGCAATTTTACGGCCAGCGGCACTTTCGCTATGAATCCCGGGTGGAAACTCGTCGGTGCAACGCTCACGACCGGCCCCGCCACTAAACCTTCGAACAACATCAATTTCGCATCAGCGACGCTGAATGGAACTCCATTCACATTCTTCAGCCCTAACGGAGGTATTTCTGAATTTGGCATCCTACAGCCGATAATGATGCAAGCAGTCAATAATTTGAATGTTTCCGGCTACACGGGCGGTCGCGCGAGCTTTGCCGGCACACTGACATTCGCGCAGGCCGTTCCCGAGCCAGCCACTTGGGTTATGATGATCGTGGGCTTTGGGGCAATTGGCTTTGCTACGCGGCGCCGAAAGGACACGAAAGCGAGCGGACGAAGCCAAATTTCATACGCCTAAGCGCGCTGATCGCCTAAAGTCAAAAATTGGGTCGTTAGCGGCTGGTCCGCTCTTGGCGCTCGCGTTGCTCGGCGGGAGCGTCACAAACTGGGTGGAAAGCGGACAGCCAACGGTGAATTTTGTCTCCCACCAATATGGAGAGGAAC
>NZ_WTYM01000051.1 GCF_009827435.1 Croceibacterium salegens
ACGGTGTTGAACGTCACATTATTCTCGACACGAACATCGTCGGTTCCATGCACCGTAACGCAACGGCTGTAGGTGTCGTGGATCGAGGCGTTCTCGATGTATTGCCCGGAGGCCTTGCCGATGATGTGCCAGTGGATCGGATAGCGGGCGAGGTGCATGTTCTGCCCCATTCGATAGAGCTCGACACCAGAGACGTACATTTTCGCGCCGGCCATCGCCATGATGTGCCCGCCGAAGTAGGTCTTCTCGGCGTCGTCCGAAGCCTGGACCTTGATGTTGCGCGTCAGCAGGCCGACTTCGCCGCGCTCGTCGACACCGTAGGTGATCTTGCCAAAGTGCATGTACTCCAGCGGGCGGTCGAGCTTGAGCACGTTGCCGCGGATGGAAGCGATCGTGCGCCGCTCCGCCTGCCGGGGATCGAAGTCGGTCGAGGCGAGGGCGATTTCGTCGCCCTTGCGCCAGCCGCTGGCATCAAGGACCTCGATTTCCGTGGAACCGGCCTGGGCCGTCTTCGCCAGCTTTGTCCAGGTGTGCTCGCGGTCGCCGTGCAGGCTCAGAGTGCCGCCCATGACCATGATGCCGCGGTCGCCCATCGTGTTGATGTCTTCGCCTGGCACGTTGTCGGTGAGGGTGATGGTCGCCTTGTGCGTGTAGGGACTCGCCTCGCTACCGATGTTCAGCTCGCCGCGGCGCAGGTAGATCCATTCGGTCTCCAGCCCGAGATCGAGATCGTCCGAAAAGCTCAGGGTGCCATCGACGGTCAGGCTGCGCAGCGCTGGCGGATTGACGTCGAGCACCACGTTCATGTCGCGGCCGATCATTACCGCATCGCCCTTGCCCGGGACCTTGCCGTCGGGCCAGGTGGCGGGATCGGACCAGCGCGTGGCCTTCGTCGCCGCGACAGGCGCATCGGTGGCCTCAGCCATGTGGGCGTGTTCGTCCTGCGCCCCAGCTGTCCCAGCGCCGAACAGGAGCGACGCGGGAAGCAGCAAGGAAACTAGGAACGGGCGTGACCGCAAACGCATGACAGATATCCCCTCAACCGGGACAGTTCCGTCCCGCTCTCATTGTCAGGCTACAGTTTTGTGGCGGATGGTCCAGATTGCCAAGCGGCAATTTGGACCATCCCCGGGGCGTCACTCGCGCCGGGTTCCTCCTTGGTCGAGCGACGCCGTGCCAACCGGATCAACCTTGCTGACATCGAGTTTGGCACCCACAGGCAGGGCGCGAGGAGTGAGGCCCGGGGGGCCATTGCCTCCGGGCGCAATCGTCAGGCCGGCCTTATTGTCGACTACGAGCTTGGCCCACAGGGTGTCGCCGTCCTTGAAGTAGGCGGTCTTCTTGGATGCCCGCAGCGCATCGAGGCTGGATTCTTCCACGGCTCCGGAAGCGGTGTTGAAACCGGGGAATTCGAGAATCAGCGACGAGCCGTCGTCCATCTCCGTCAGCGACAGCGACAGTTTGTCACGCGAGGTTTCGACCCGTACCTCGGCGCCGCTGCCGATGGTGGTCTCGCCGATGTACTCGAACCGCTTGCCGTTGCGCTGTAGGATGATCGGATCGGTGATCGGGCCGGTCTGGAAGCCGCTGAAATTGCCGGCGATGCTGAAGCGACCCATGTCGCCCTTGCAGATGGCCGCATTCCAGATCGGCTTCATTTCGCAAGATTCCTGGTCGGCCGCGATTCCATTGTCGATGACGATGTAGGCGCCGGGGATACCGCTGACCGAACCGTCGAGGTCATGGAACGCGGCGCTCTGGTAGGCCGCGCTGCGTCCGTAGTCCGAGGCCCAGCGCTTCTGGATTGGCGGGAAGCTGACCGGCTGCGCGTTGAGGAACTTGAGGCCTTCGACCGAGTTCGAGGTGCTCATGCCGAAGCTGGTGAACAGCAGGTACGAAATCGCCCCCGCATCGCGCAGTTGGTTGGGCTGGAAGTTCACGAAGGTCGTGTTCACGATCTCGTGGTGGAAATCGTAATACTCGTAGCCGCGGATCGGGAAGTCCGCCGCGGCGGACGGCAGGCTGCGGCCGTAGGTCACTTCCTGGGGCGTCCGCGGATTGCCGATATTGTCACTCTCGCCGACGAACAGCGAATCGACCACCTTCGAGGTGAAGGGCGCGGCACCCGGAATACCGGATGCGTGGGTGAAGCCGATGGCGTTGTCGGCCAGCTTCAGTCCCTTGTAGAGATGGTACTCACCGCGACCCCAGATCGCGCCGTTGCGGTTCTTGTAGCCGGTGAAGTTGTCGAACTCTGAAATGACCAGTCCACTCTTCGGATCGGTCGGGTCGTTGTAGCTGGTGAGATTGGGGCCGGCGATGCCGAACCTGCCCTCGGCGTTCGGGCCGCGATCGAGCACCATGCCGTCGAAGTTGGAATGGGCGACGTTGCCGCTGAACTCGCGCACCTTGGTCCGACCGGGCCAGATGTTGTCGCTGCCTTCCTTGTCGAGAAATGCGCCTGTCGGGTGCGTTGGTAAGGCGTACCAGAAGCCGATTTCGTCCGAGCCCGCTGCCACGTTGTCGCGGTAGACGTTGTCCGGGTTGGTAATCCAGAACGACGATGCCGTGTTGTCCGACGGGAGCAGGATGTCCTTGGCGTCCTGCCCCTTCGTGGACTGGTGGGCGAGGAAGAGGTTGGTCGGGATACAGGGTTTGCCGTCGGGATGGCACTTGGTCTGGATCGCCAGGTTTCGAATGAACTGGTTGCCGGTTTCGACCCCGTCTTCGAGGAAGAAGCAGTGGCCCACGGTGTTGAACGTCACATTATTCTCGACACGAACATCGTCGGTTCCATGCACCGTAACGCAACGGCTGTAGGTGTCGTGGATCGAGGCGTTCTCGATGTATTGCCCGGAGGCCTTGCCGATGATGTGCCAGTGGATCGGATAGCGGGCGAGGTGCATGTTCTGCCCCATTCGATAGAGCTCGACACCAGAGACGTACATTTTCGCGCCGGCCATCGCCATGATGTGCCCGCCGAAGTAGGTCTTCTCGGCGTCGTCCGAAGCCTGGACCTTGATGTTGCGCGTCAGCAGGCCGACTTCGCCGCGCTCGTCGACACCGTAGGTGATCTTGCCAAAGTGCATGTACTCCAGCGGGCGGTCGAGC
>NZ_WTYM01000052.1 GCF_009827435.1 Croceibacterium salegens
ATCGGATAGTGCCCCGGCTCGGTTTCGAAGGTGATCCAGCGCAGTTCGGTGAAGGCGTCGATGCCGGCCTTGCCGCCGAAGCGGCCGTAGCCCGAGGCTTTCATGCCGCCGAACGGCATCTGCGGTTCGTCCGACACCGTGCTGGCGTTGACGTGGCAGATGCCCGACTGGATCTGGCGGGCGACCTTGATGCCGCGCGCGGTGTCGGTGGTGAAGACCGCGGCGGAGAGGCCGTATTCGGTGTCGTTGGCGAGCTCGATCGCGTGCGCCTCGTCGCGGGCGCGGGCGATGCCGACGACCGGGCCGAAGCTCTCGTCGCGGAACAGCTTCATATCGGGCGTGACCTTGTCGACGAGGTGCGCGGGCATGAGCACGTTCTCGGTCGTCTCGCCGCCGGTCAGCAGCACCGCGCCCTTGGCCAGCGCGTCGTCGATCAGCGCGTAGCACTTGTCGACCGTCTTAGTGTCGACCACCGCGCCGAGCGGGGTGTTGCCCGCCACCGGGTTGCCGACCGGCATCGATTTCACCTTGGCGGCGAACTTTTCCGCGAAGGCGTCGGCCACGCTCTCGACCACGATGATGCGCTCGGTCGACATGCAGATCTGGCCCTGGTTCATGTAGGCGCCGAACGCGGCGGCCTTGACCGCCTCGTCGAGATCGGCGTCCTCGAGCACCACCATCGGCGCCTTGCCGCCGAGTTCGAGCAGCACCGGCTTGAGGTGCTCGGCGGCCCGTTTGGCGATGATCTTGCCGACCGCGGTCGAGCCGGTGAAGTTGATGCGCCGAACCTCGGGCGCGTCGATCAGCGCGCCGACGACTTCGGCGGCATCCTCGGGGGCGTTGGTGACGGAGTTGACCACGCCTTCGGGGAAGCCGGCCTCGGCGAAGGCCTCGATGATCAGCTCGTGGGTGCGCGGGCAGGTCTCGCTGGCCTTGAGGATCACGGCGTTGCCGCAGGCGAGCGGCACGGCGATGGCGCGCACGCCGAGGATGATCGGGGCGTTCCACGGGGCGATGCCGAGCATCACGCCGACCGGCTCGCGCAGCGCCATGGCGATGGTGCCTTCATGGTCCGAAGGGATGACCTCGCCGGCAATCTGCGTGGTCAGCGCAGCCGCCTCGCGCACCATTCCGGCGGCGAGCGCGAGGTTGAACATCGCCCAGCCTGCCGTGGCCCCGATCTCGCCCATCATCGCGGCGACGAATTCGTCCTTCTTGGCCATCAGCGCATCGGCCGCCTTGCTGAGCACCGCGCGCCGCGCGTTGGGGCCCATCTTCGACCACTGGGCGAACCCGGCCTGCGCCTTCGCGGCGATCGCCGGGATGTCTCCCGCCTTCATTGCGGCCGCGCTCGAGGCAACCTCGCCGGTCACCGGGTTATGGCGTTGGAACGTGCTCATCTGGTCCTCTCCATGCGCGAGCCCCCTGCAGCGGCGGGCGGAATGTCTGGTTGCCCTAGTGCACATTCCGGGCGCGTTTCGAAAGGTGTTTTGGTTTTTTGGTGGGTGGGAGGGACAGGATTGTCCGGTCCGGTTGCTTTGCGCCCGGACGTCTCCGCTTCGCTCCGACTCCGAACGAGGTCCGAACCGTCATGATACGCCAAAGCAAAAGGGCCGTCCCACGGGGCGGCCCTTTTGCTTTGGCGCACCCGACATTGCTAGAACTTCTGTCGCAGGCAGTGTCGGGACGTCCCTAACTACTCTGTAAAATAAGGGATTTGTCTTCTACCGTGTTCACGGTTGATCGCCCCCGTTTGCCTGCATTTCGATCACCATGTGGGGTCGAAAGTTGGAACAATTTTATGGTGTGTATAACCTATGGCACTGACAGCATTGAAGGTGAAGAACGCCAAGCCCGGTCGCTACGTTGATGGCCGTGGCTTGTGTCTTTTCGTGAAGGAAAGTGGCTCGCGCAGCTGGGTCTTGCGGATGCAGCACAACGGCAGGCGACGCGACTACGGATTGGGATCGGCGCTCGATGTGACGCTGACCGAAGCGCGGGACGCGGCGGCAGCTCTGCGCCGCCAGGTTCGCGCCGGGATCGATCCGGTTGCCGAGCGACGGAAGTCGCGCAAGGTAGTGCCCAGCTTCGAAACCGCAGCGCGCGAATGCTATGAAGCGTTGAAGGACGGCTGGAAGAACCAGAACTATCGAAACTGGATTTCCAGCATGGAAAACCACGTCTTCCCGCTGATCGGCAGGAAGCCCGTCGATCAGGTGGACAACACCCACGTCGTCGAGGTGCTCACGCCCATCTGGCTCGAAATCCCCGATACCGCCCGCAAGATTTTGCAGCGCATCGGTGCCGTGCTCGACTTCGCGCATATCAAGGGGTGGCGCGAAGAAGAGGCCGCGCTGCGCTCAGTCCGCAAGGGGTTGCCGCGCCAGACCGACAAGGTCGAACACTTCAAGGCCATGCCCTATGCCGACATTCCGGCGTTCATGAAGGAGCTGGCGACGGCATCACCCACCACGGGCCGCGATGCCCTGCGTTTCACCATCTACAACGCCGTTCGGTCGAGCGAGACCCGCAAGGCCGTCTGGACCGAGATCGACCTCGACAAGGCGGTCTGGACCATCCCCGGCGAGCGCATGAAGGCAAAGGAAACGCATGTGGTGCCGCTCTCCAAGCCAGCGGTTTCCATTCTGCGTCGGCGCTGGAAATTGCGCACGAGCGACGATGGCCTCGTGTTCTCGAATAATGGCGAGAAGCCCATCAGCGACATGACAATGACCAAGCTGTTGCGGGATGCCGGGATCAAGAGCGCAACCGTCCATGGCTTCCGCTCCGCATTCACCGATTGGGCAGCGGAAAAGACTGACTTTCCGAAGGAAGTGGCGGACAAGGCATTGGCGCACAAGCTGAGCAACCAGGTCGAGGCTGCCTATCGCCGCACCGACTTCTTCGACAAGCGGCGCGACTTGATGGCAGTGTGGGCGGAGTTTCTGCAATCCAGCGCTGCGGCCTGACCTTTGGCCAAGCCCTCATTGAGATATGCAAAAGCGTGGATTAGCGGCCCGGTCAGGGGTCAATGAGCTGATCTCGAAATAAATTCCACCGAAGTCAATGCCCTGTAGGATCATTGCCTGATTCACCGTCTTTCTGGTTGAAAGATGGTGAATCAGGCTGTAACAAGCTGTCAGAGCATGAATCATCTTCCACGAGTTCATGCTCAAAACGGAACCGAAAGGAACAGTCATGAACAGCAACGCAATTATTATCACAGCCGACACGTTCAAGTCACTCCCAAAGAATGTCCAGGAAGCGGTCTTAGAAGCTGCTTTCGGCGGCAAAATCAGTCCAACCACAGCTCGCCATGCCGAGCTTTTGGACGAGGAAGACGACAGCTTTGCCCAATTGTCACCTACCCAAGCAAGAGAATTCTACAACGGGTGTGGTGAAAAGACACGCAAAGCGCTCGAAGTGATTGCGCAAAGCGAAAGCCGGCAGTTTCACTTGGCCGATGTCGCTAAAGCGATTGGCGTCCGACCTGACGAATTGCGTGGCGTATGGGGTGGGTTAACTCGAAGACTTTACACGGTAACCGGTGAGAACGATGGCTATCTCATTAACTGGGAGCGACATGATCCGGTAGATGACGACGAGGGGAACTATATCGATCACATCGGTGAGGTCTCAGAGCTTACGTACCAGAGCTTTCGGAAGCTACTCGTAAAGTAACGAAAGGTGGGCCGAGGATTTCTCTCGGCCCACCTTCCGCCTTCAAAGACCACACAAAAAATCTGAGCGAAGTTAATTCGATTGGCCATTGCGTATAATCAATTCATGCAAGCTGGCAGTGGTGACGCGTGTCGCCTTACCGATCTTCACAGTTTCTACTTCGCCCTTCGAGATCAGCTCGTACAGCTTTGTGCGCCCGATGCCGATCATGCGTGCAGCGTCATTGATCCTGACGCAGATCGGCTCGCTAGGTTGATGGCTGCTCATTCCGCCGGTTCCTCTTCACGATATTGAACGGGATCGGCAATCCAGCGGTTGATGGCTGACTCGTGCCAGCCCGCGCCGTGGATGCTGATCTTGACCTGCGACGGGAACGTGCCCTCTGCGATCTTGCGATAAATGGTGGAGCGGGAAAGGCCGGTGCGGTCGAGCACGGTCTTGAGGCGGATAATGCGTTCGGTATTCGACATGGGGCATTCTCGCTTTGATACCGGCGGCCCCTCGCTAGAACATAATGAGAACTTTTTGATGTAGCACAAGGGTCGGTTTGAGTTGGAATTTGGCCAATTCTTTAGTGATTTGCGAGATTTGAGCCGCCTACGGACGGGTAGAGACATTTGCGGACAAACCGCTGCGCCACCCTCGGTTTTGGAAATTTTTTCGTTCGGCCCGATCCTGCGACCGACGTGCGGAGAAATGCGACGGCAGTGGCGGATTTCCGCGCCAGCGTTGCTCGATTTTGCGCACGACTCGAAACCTCGTCCAGACGTTTCGCAATAGTCTGCGCCCAGCCAATCTGAGGACAGCATTGATATCAGAATGGTCGGAGAGTGTTCAGGCCGCTATTTCGGCAAAATGCTGAATGACATGAACTTCAAAGGGAACTGGCGAGACTATCAAGCCCGAATCCTTGAAGAGATGGACGAGCATTTTGATGACGGAAGACTGCATGTCGTCGCCGCCCCTGGGGCTGGAAAGACGGTACTCGGTCTGGAGATCGTGCGCCGTATCGGAAGGCCGGCGCTGGTATTTGCTCCAACGATTGCCATTCGCGAACAGTGGGCACACCGGCTTTGCCCGCTGTTTCTCGACACGCCACCGATACCGGAGGCAATCTCTCGCAATCTTGCAAACTTCCGCGAATTGACGCTGGCGACCTATCAGGCGCTCGATAACCTGCGGCGCGGCGAGGAACTCGACGCGCTGATTGAAAAGCTGAATTACCGGGGGCCGCTGACGCTGGTTCTGGACGAAGCACATCACCTGCGGCGGGAGTGGTGGAAATGCCTCAACGAGATGGCCAACCGGCTAGAGGATGTCCGTCTGGTCGCGCTGACTGCAACACCCCCTTACGATGCCAGCTTTGCCGAATGGTCTCGCTACGAGGAACTGTGCGGGCCGATAGACCTCGAAATCGGCATTCCCGAGCTTGTGCGCAATGGCGATCTCTGTCCTCATCAGGATCACCTCATCCTGTTGCAACCGACCGAAGATGCTCTGGCGCTGCTCGATAGAAGGCGCGCGGCCATCGGTTCGCTGCACATGGCATTGCGCCAAGACGACGGATTGCTGGACTGGCTGGCAGAGCACCCCTGGCTGACGGAATCGGAAGCGCATGTCGAAGAGATCCTCGAAGCGCCCGAGATGTTATCGGCAGCGCTCGTTCTGCTGGCTTCAGCCGGACGGGAACTGCCCCGTCCCCCGCTGAAGTTGCTTGGTGTGTCGGCGCGCGATGTGCCGCCGCCATCGCTGTTCTGGCTCGAACGCTTTATGGACGGCGTGATATCGCAACACACTGCTGACTTCCCTCTCGATCCGGCACGCCTCAAGACTCTGCGCGACCGGCTGAATCGTCATGGCCTCATCGAAGGTGGTCGCGTTCGGCTGCAGCACACACGCTCTGTCTTCAAACTGATGACCTCCAGTCTCGCAAAGCTGGATTCGATAGTGGACATTGCGAAGGCCGAACACGATGCGCTGGACGACGATTTGCGCATGGTCGTGTTGTCCGATCATATTCGCGCTGGAGAGCTGCCAAACCGTCCGGATGCGGAGTTCAAGCCTGCCAAGCTCGGCGTGGTGCCGATCTTCGAAAAGCTGAGACGTTCAGGCATCGCCGATGAATATCTCGGCGTTCTGACTGGTAGTCTGGTCATCCTTCCAAAGCGCGCTCTGTCAATGCTGCCTCACGTTGCCGAGGAACTGCACTTCGATCCTGGTAACTTTCGAGCAAGCGACTTGCCGGGTTGCCCGGACCACGTGCGTATCGAATGCAGGAGCGGTGGCACCGCTGAATTCGTCCGCCTCGTCACAGCCCTGTTCACACGCGGCGAGGTTCGCATACTCGTCGGCACGCAGTCGCTGCTCGGCGAGGGATGGGATGCGCCAGCACTCAACAGCCTCGTGCTTGCGAGCAATACGGCGTCCTTCATGCTGTCCAACCAGATGCGCGGACGAGCAATCCGGATCGATCCGGCCAGGCCCAGCAAGGTAGCCAATATCTGGCATTTGGCGACAGTCGATCCGGAGGATCGCGAAAGCTGGGACGCGGTCGTCTCGACTTTCAACTGGGGTTGTCTCAACGATGGAGGCGCACCTGGGTTGTCTGACATCGAAGTGATCGCGCGCCGCTTCAAGGCATTCGAAGGGATTTCCAATGGAGCGTCCACCCTCATCGAAGACGGCGTTGCCCGACTGGGCCTTGATCCATCGAAACCGGCCGCATTCGCGAACCTCAAGACATTTGCAGCCGCAGCGGACCGTCCCGCCATTGCAGAGCGCTGGAAGGTGTCTCTTGGTGAAGGGGCCGAGCGAGCGCAGGTGCGCGAAACCGCGGCTCCCCGTTACGCACCGCGCGCTTTAAGCTGGTTCGATACCCTGCAGGCATTGGGTTGGAGCGCGGCGGGTAGTGGAGCCTTTGCAGCGGCCAACGAATTGCGGGGGCTTGCGTCATACGAGGGAATTGGGGTCATCGCGATGGGGCTCGCCGGTGTTGCGACGCTCGCAAGCCTGCCCCGCCTGGCAAAGGCCGGGAGGCTCGTTTGGCGTAATGGTTCACTGGAAGGTAGTCTGGAATCGGTGACCCGCGTTGTCTTGCGTTCGCTGGTCGATGCCGATCTCATTAGCGGGCGCGAACTGGATACCGCGCAGGTCGAAATCCGCACAAGCCTGGACGGGCGCAAGGATATCGTCCTGACCGGAGTAAGCCGGGCCGCCGAACGGCAAGTCATGCAGGCAATCGCAGAGATTTTGGGGCCGGTGCAGAACCCGCGTTACCTGCTGGTGCGCAATTCATGGCTCGGCCTGAAGAAGCGGGTCGATTACCACGCTGTGCCTGCCGCGCTGGGGGCTCGCAAAGAAAATGCCGAACGATTAGCCGAACTCTGGCGCAGCGGTGTCGGCTCATCGAAGCTCGTGTTCACGCGGACAGCGGACGGCAGACGAACTTTGCTACGAGCAAGAGCGTCCTCGTTCGCTGCGGGATATCAACGGATCGTGGATCGACGGTCAGTATGGCTGTGATTGGGGTGATATATCACGCTGCTGCTCTGCCTCGAACGCCCGCTTTCCCTTGCGCCGGAACAGCACCAGCGCCTGCGCGCCATCCGGCCCGCTCAGCTTGGCGGCGACGGTGAGGAATGCGCCGTAGAGCGCAGCGCGATCATCATCGGTCAGTTCAACCAGATCGGCCTTGGCGACCAGGCCGCCCAGCTCGATCAGTTGCCGGGTCCGTTCATGACGTTTGACCTGCCATTCGCGCATGTCGGTTCGTGCCATTGCTGCCTCAAGCCGATGCCGCGCCGCCGTCGAGCGGGAGAGTGCCTTCCGACTGTTTGCTAGGTCCGCTCGCAGTGTCGCATGACTCACCCTGAAAGAAGGCCGCGCCGCGCTTGCGCCAGCCCTCCCCGGTCGCCTTGTCGTTGTTGGCCGCCGCATCGAGCAGCGCGCCCGCCAGCACATCGGCATCGAGCGTGTCGGCTCCGGTTGCTGTAACCAGCGCGCCGAGGTCGCGCACGCGGCGTTCCTTCAACTGCTTTGCCTTGTCGGCCAGGGCCTTCAGTTCCGAATCAAAATCGCGGGGTTTGCGCATGGGATATCTCCATCGTTGGTGTGATGGAGCCATGATAATCTCTGAGCTTTCCCAATGCAGTAAGGTCGCCGGGACAGTGTGAAACCGCCTAGTCCCGATCAGGATTTTATCATGAGAGGGCGCGCTTATACGTCGTGCTGACGCAGGCTTTGCGGTGTAACTGGATTGCCGACATGGCAATCTTTCACTTCAGCGCAAAGGTCATCGGAAGGTCGAGCGGACGTAGTGCCGTTGCGGCGGCGGCCTATCGTGCAGGCGAACGGTTGCACGATGAACGCATCGACAGAACCCATGATTTCACCAACAAGGCAGGCGTTCTTCATTCCGAAGTGATGCTGCCCAAAAGCGCGCCCGAAGCCTTCGCGGACCGGGCCACTTTGTGGAACGCGGTCGAGGTCGCCGAGAAGCGCAAGGATGCCCAGCTTGCCCGCGAGGTCGAGTTCGCCCTGCCGCGTGAGCTGTCGAAGAAAGACAACATCAGGCTGGCGCGCGAGTTCGTGAAAGCCGAGTTCGTCGAAAAAGGCATGATCGCCGATCTCAATGTCCATTGGGATATTGGCGAGGACGGCAAGGCGAAGCCGCACGCCCATGTCATGCTCACGATGCGCGAAGTGATAAAGGACGGCTTCGGCGCGAAGGTCCGCGACTGGAACAAGACCGCGCTGATCGAACAATGGCGTGAGCGCTGGGCCAATCATGTGAACCGCGCGCTGGCGGAACGCGACATCGATGCACGAATCGATCACCGCAGCCTGGAAGCGCAGGGCATAGCGCTCGAACCGCAGGACAAAATCGGCCCCGCAGCCTCGCGTATTAGCGGACGCGGGCTGGAAGCCGAGCGGATCGAGGAACACCGCGCGATTGCCCAGCGCAATGCCGAGCGCATCATCGCCAATCCCGCGCTGGCGCTCGACGCGATCACGCACCAACAGGCCACATTCACCAGGCGCGATCTTGCCGCCTTCATCCACCGGCACAGCGATGGCAAGGAACAGTTCGACGCGGCCTACAATGCGGTGCGCGTATCGCCCGATCTGATTGCGCTTGGGAAGGACGGACGCGGGCAGGACCGATTCACTTCGCGCGCGATGATCGAGACCGAACAGCGCCTGCATCGCGCCGCCGATGTGATGGCCGCGCGCGCAAGTCACAGCGTCAGTAATGTTCAGCGAAATGCTGCATCCGCCAGAGCCGTAAAGCGCGGCCTGATCCTGTCGGGCGAGCAGAAATCCGCCTTTGAGCACGTCACCAAAGGCAAGGGTCTTGCGGTTGTGGTCGGCTACGCGGGAACGGGCAAAAGCGCCATGCTGGGCGTTGCGCGCGAGGCATGGGAAAGCGCGGGCTACACTGTGCGCGGTGCTGCCCTGTCCGGCATTGCCGCCGAGGGCCTGGAGAACGGTTCCGGCATCGCATCGCGCACCATCGCCAGCCTTGAGCACCAATGGGGCAAGGGGCGCGAGCGTCTGACCGCCAAGGATGTGCTCGTCATCGATGAAGCGGGCATGGTCGGCACGCGCCAGATGGAGCGCGTGCTCTCCCATGCCGCGAAGGCCGATGCAAAGGTTGTCTTGGTTGGCGATCAGCAGCAGCTTCAGGCCATCGAAGCAGGCGCAGCCTTCCGGGCGATCCACGAGCGCCACGGCGGGGTCGAGATCAGCGAGGTTCGCCGCCAGCTTTCCGCATGGCAGCAGGACGCGACCAGGCACCTCGCGACGGGCCGCATCGGCGAAGCTATCCGGACCTATGAGGAGCACGGTATGCTCCATGCCGCCGACACCCGCGAGGTCGCGCGGACAGAGCTGATCGAGCGTTGGAATCAGGAACGGCAGGACAGCCCTGGCGACAGCCGGATCATCCTCACCCACACCAATGACGAGGTGCGCGAGCTGAACCAGATGGCGCGCGAAAAGATGCGTGCAGCGGGCGCGCTAGGGGTTGACGCTACGATCAAAGCGGCACGCGGCGAGAGGCAATTTGCATCGGGCGACCGCATCATCTTCCTGCGCAATGAGCGCGGGCTTGGCGTCAAGAACGGGACGCTCGCCACGGTCGCAATGGCCAGCGCGCAGCGCATGGCCGTCCGAACAGACGATGGCCGCGAAGTCGCCTTCGACACCAAGGACTACACCCATATCGATCATGGCTATGCCGCCACGATCCACAAGGCGCAGGGCATGACGGTGGACCGCGCCCATGTGCTCGCTACTCCCGGCATGGACAGCCATTCCGCCTATGTCGCCATGTCGCGCCACCGCGACGGACTTGCCCTCCACTATGGCCGCGATGACTTCGCCGACCAGTCGAAGCTTGTTCGCACACTGAGCCGCGAGCGCGGGAAGGACATGGCTGGCGATTACAAGCCTGAGCAGGCTTTCGCCGAACTGCGCGGCATCAGCTTCCGCGAGCGGATCGTGGAGATGGTTCGGCAGGTGCCGGAACGCGCCAAATCGATCTTTGGAAACTTTCGTCCGCAGGCCCGCCAGCTCGAAGCGCTTCCGGCACAAATCAACACGCAGAACGACCAGCACCGCGCGGTCGAACGCTATGCCCGCGCACTTGGCGATATCGGCACGATGCAGGCCCAGGGCTTGCCCGTGCTCCCGCACCAGAAGGACGCGCTGGAGAAGGCAGGAAAGGCGCTCGACGCGATCCGGCCCCATGCCGCCACCGATCTCGCCAAGGCGCTGGAGCGGCGTCCTGAGCTGATTGCAGGAGCCGCTGGCGGGCGCAGCCAGGAGGCGATGCGCGCCATGCAGAACGAAGCCGCCGTGCGCACCGATCCTGCGTTGCGATCCGAGCGCTTTGTCAGCGACTGGCAGAGGCTGAGCGCGGCACGCAAGCAGCTTGAGCAGCAAGGTGACCGCGCAGGTGCTGCCCGCTTGTCCGCGAAGCAGAACGAACTGGCGAAAGGTCTTGAACGTGATCCGCAGGTCGAAGGCCTGCTGCGCAGCAAGGCGCGTGAACTCGGCATCGATCCGAAGCCCGAACGCAGCATCGCCAATGAACTCACCGCAACCCTCACCCGCGAGCGCACCCGCGCCTTCGACATGGGCATTTAGGAGAACCAACATGGAAGACGACCACATCGAAGAAGTGCAACTGGACCTTGAAGTGGAGGAACCGCCCGCCCCGGAATCAGGGCCGGAGGCCGCCACGGAATCCGATCCAGCAACGGAAGCCTTCGCCCGCCTCGAAGGTGAAATGGCGATGGTGCGCCACACCGTTCAGAACATGGCTAGGGAGCGAGCCGACATCGTGATCCCGGACTACACGGCAACGCTCGGCCAGATGGCCGATCAGCTGGCACAGGTCTCCAAGGCGCTGACCGCAATCGGCAACAAGTCTGCCATCGAGCTGACCCCGGAAGACATTGCAGTTCAGATCAAGCGCGCCTCGCTCGACATGCTGCGCGACAGCAGCGACCTTTTCCGCCACGGACGCAAAGACCTCGACCTTGCAACCGGTCGGCTCGCCGCAATTGTCGGACGTGTCCGCACCGAGGCCGAGCAGAAGCGTCAAATCTGGCGCTTTGCAAGCAGAGGTGTGCTGGCCGGTATCCTGCTATGGTCAATCCTGCCCGGCACCGTCGCGCGCACCATGCCTGAAAGCTGGCATTTGCCTGAGCGAATGGCTCGCAAGGCTGTTGGTGAGCCGACCATTGTTGAGGCAGGAATAAGGTTGATCCGATCTCAGAACCCCGAAGCATGGGAGGAGTTGATGGTGACCCACAGAACGCTGAACGCGAACCGCGAAAAATTGGACCGATGCACCGAGAAGGCGCGGAAGGAGGAAAGATCGGTCACTTGTTTAATTACGATTTTGCCTTGAGGTTCTTGCAAACAATTTCGCACCATGCATGGGGCGGCTTTGCGCCCTAACTAAAGCCGATCAACGCGGGCCGCGACGGCCCCAGACGCTTCCGTCGGTTTTAGTCGCGACCAAAGCTTGCAAAGACTTGTCGGTCGCACCCAACATTGGACCGTCTGCGGATGCGTCAGCTGAAACCCGATGCGTTTACTGCCAGTCGGGCGTCATTCTTTCAATTTCTTGTAGACCTCGGACAGGCGGAAGGCTCCGGCTCAAAGCCGCGTCGAGTAAGTCTGTATTGGCCAAGCGACGTCGTGGACGATGTAGTCCGAACCCATGCTACCCGGTTCGAACAGGTTGGCGGCGTGGCCATATCGGCGGTTGGGTAAGGTTCAGCGCTTATGGGAAGGAACTCGGCAAGCCGCCACCAGCCCGCCATGGACTTGTGAAGTTTCGCCCGGGGGCCTGCGGGCTGATAGCCGCTGGCGGGGGCTCGCCGAGAATCTTGGCGGCGCGCTCTCCATCCATCAGAATACCCTCGGCAGCGGCTTCGCCCATTGGAGCCGTCACGTCGCTCTGCGAAACATCCTGCCGCTGGCGAACTGACCTATTCGAAGCGGCTTTCGCGCTCGCGATCGTGCTCGTCCCAGCGCCGAATGTTCTCCTCCAGCGCTTTTCCGGCCTCGCGCGCCCAATTACGAACACGCACATCGCTGTGTTCGCGCATTACGGCGATCAGCGGCCGGCGTCTGACAAACCGTCCCGAGAAGGGTCCCGAGCTTGTGCCGGTGAAGAATCTGCGCTCAAACTTGCGCAGTACCGGAACGGGATCGGGCGCGGCATCAATCAGCGCAAGGGCAAAGGGCGACCAAACAAGCGGCCCATCTTCCGCTTCGCGGGCGGTATAGGGGATCAATTCGGCAAGTCCGCTTGCCCGCTCCTCTGGCGCCTCGCGGACCCACTCGATGGCAATATCTTCGTCGAAGGTCACGGTCTTCTTGTTCGAATCGCTGTCGTTCCTGACGTGGCCTCCGAAAAAGCGGGCGGCCAAGTCCTGGTGAACCTCGCGCGTAAAAATCTCCTCGAGGACGACGCGAGGAAAGGACATCATCAGCAGCTTGCAGATCTTGTCGAAACCGCCGTCATGATAGTTCCCGCTGTCCCGCGATGCGCAAAGCGCGCGGCAGGTCGCCCGGGCGGCGTCTTCCGCTCCCTCACCATCCAATGCGACCTTGGCGATGGTGGCGATGCCGTGATCCTCGCGCGCGCCTTCCTCAGCGAAGGAGCGTGGGTCGGCAAGGAGTTTGCGCCCGAGTTCGATCAGTGCGGAATCGACCGCGCGCTTGTCGCTGCGATCGCCAAAGATACGCATATGGAGGATCTGGAGGGCGGGAATTGCGCCGCCGTCCAGCTCGTAGAGTGTCTTGAGAAACCGGCTCAGAGCGGGGCCGGGAACCGGCTTGCTGACTCCCCCCATCTGCAGTTGGCCAAAGCGCCATAGCGGAACGGCCCCGTGCGCGATTGCGCGTTCGAAGCGCGCCATTGCGACGTCGTCGAGTGGCAGAGCGAGCTGGAGAATGACGAAATGCTCGGCAAGCACCGGGTCGGTCACCGCATCATCCAGCCAAAGCTCCACCTGTTCGCGATTCCGCTTGGCAGCGCCTTCCAGCAGTCCGGTCAAGACGAGCGGATTCCGCGTGTCGTCCCCCATCGTTCGAAAGACAGCCAAGGTCTCCTGCCAGAGCCGCGCCGGATCGCCGCTGCTTCGAGCGACTCCGCGCGCGAATTGCAATGCGCTGTTCTGCCCTTCACCGACAATGGCGCGTGCAAGGTATGGAACGGGATCGGCGTGCTTGGCGACGCAGATCCCCGTCGCTTCTGCCAATTTCCCTACGTCGCGGGTCGAGCGTTTCTCGGTTCTTACGGGATGCCAATGACGCCACGGCTCGCCAAGCACGAACGCATCGAAGCACTCAGCGATCGTTTGCGGCCGCAGGTCGCGTTCGAGCGCGCGCACTTCCGCCAGCATGTCGTCGCCAAGTCCTTTGCCACTGAAGCTCAGACCATCGACGACCGCGCGCCATCCGGCATCCCAATAACCCTTGCCGCGGACCGCGCGCATGGCCGCGATCGGCAACTCGGGCAGCCCCACGTCGAGATGCTCGCGGAAGTGGTTGGCGATGATATCGCGTGCTCGCTCGGCTCCCGGTTCATCACCAGAGGCAATGCGAGTGGCACGATCATAGGCGGCGCCGAACCAACCACGGTACCCCTCGCGACCGCCCGGCCGCCACTCTTTCAGATGCGCCTTGGCGCCGAACTCGAGATTGAGTGATGAACTGAAGTGGCCAGCGTCGAGCATGTGATCGAGTGCTTCGAGACCGAGCGTCCTGGCCTCCTGGTTGGGGTCGTCGAGAAGCCGGTCTATGAAATCTAGCCGGGTTGCCTGGTCTGCCAGAGTGAACGACAGGTGAGTCCAGAAGCGCTCAAGAAAATGCTTGCTGGCCTTGTGATCGTCTCGCGCGTCACCATCGGCCAGCGCGTATGCAAGCAGCACCTCCATCGCTCGTCCGAATAGCGTCGGCTCGTGCGCCAGATGCACGAGCAATTCCGGATAGTAACGCCGCCCTTCCGAATGTGGGTCGAGCAGCTGGTCGCGCTGCGGACCAGCCAGCGATCGCTCGAACGAAGCTAGCGCGGCCCCCGGCGCTGCCGGCGCCATTTGGTTGAAACCGCGCCGCAAGACATCGTCGAGCCCGGCCGGTTCCCCGAACGCGCCATCTGGACCCAGCAGACGCTCGGCAAGTCGGACTGCAGCCGGCTCGTTGTGAAGCTGCCCCAGCCGGCGCGCGAATGAAGCGAGCAGCCGGGGCGAGGCCGTCAGAAAATGGTCGAGCAGCGTCTCTGGATCGCTTCGCCTAATGAAAGGGGCCGCGAGCATGTTCGCGAAGGGTGGCGGCATCACCGCTCGTTGCGGCCCGCGCTGCTGGATCACTCCCCATTCCAGAAATGTCGCCACGTTGCGAAAGAAGGTATCGACGTTCACGCCCGCGATGGCGGCCAGGACGGGATGCTCGGCCATCTGATGATCGCCCGCTTCGACATAGAAAGCATAGACGAGCGATGCGACGTCGGCACAGGCACGAGCGCTGGGCTCGCGTTCGCGGCGGCCGCTCTGGAAAAGGCGTTCGAGCAGTTCGCCATCGTTGAGCGTCGACAGGTCGATGCCCTTGTCCGTTCCCTCCGCGATCTTGAGCGCAATCCGGGCATTGCCGCCGGAGAACTCGGCGAGGTGGCGGCATTCGGCCTCGCTCAACGTGGGAACGCGCTGCTCTAGGAGCGATATCAGCACGATCTCGCTGTTCTCGCCGAGCGCGCCGAGAAGGCCTGCCGGCTTCTCCCCGCCCATGTCATAATCGATCGTCAGCACGCTGATATGTCCGCCGGACCGTCGCGCTATCTCAGCCAGTTGGCCGTGGATCGCCGCGTTGGCATTGTCGACGACAAGAATGGCGTCGACACCGGCGAGCATGAGTTCCTCGGCGACCCGCGCGGCGCCCACCTCTAGATCCCGTCCGGCGTCGCCGTAGATGGCTTTGGCCTTGGGCAATGCCCCTTCGCCAAGATTTTCGTCGAACAGGGCCTCGGCAAGCCGTGTCTTGCCCATTCCGGATAAGCCGACGAGCCGCACCACGCCCCTTGGCTCGCGCAGGGCGGCACGTATACTCGCGATCGCTGAATGCATGTCGACCAATTCGTCGCCGAACGTCGCACGGGCCTGGTCGTCGACGATATATGGCTTGCTTGTGGCGCCTTCCGCCGACCAGTCGCCGTAGGGCCGCCATCCGCCTAGCGAGCGGCCGCCCTGGCGGAGCAGCCAGATCGCTACGCCGGGATGCCGATTGGCCCAGCGCGCAATGCGATCCGCCCCATAGAAATCGAGTTGGATCCGGTCAGCCTGTTCGACATCGCCGAGGCTCTCTCGCATCGCCTTCGAGCGATTGTCCATCGCCGACTTGGTGGGATCGTCGGTCGAGAAGATGACATAGGCCCCGGCTTCGGTGGCGAGCTCGGAAAAGATCGGGCGCGGTTTTTCCGCGGGCCTCATCTCGTCGCGAATCTTCGCCGGGCCCATCGCTTCGGCCTTGCATTGAAAAAAGATCAGCCGCCGCGGCAACCAGTCGACCGGCTCCGGCAAATCGTTCCACCGGATCGATGCATCAACGCCGCCATCGGCTGCTGTCTGATTTCCACCGACCGCGATGGCGAAATGCGAAATGCCCCGCAAATTGGCCTCGGCAACAAGGAGGCGTTCGAGAAGGGCGCGCAGCTGAACATCGTCCAGCCCTGCGACAAGTTCCTTGGAGACCTCGAACGGTCCCATCTCACCCTCCGCGAGCGCCGAAACCAGGCTGCCGCTTCAGTTCGGACAGCTGGTTCGCTACCAACTCGATCGATGGCCGGTAACCGTCGAAACGCTCGTAGAGCGGCTCGACGAAATCATGGACGACATCCTCGAGACTGCGCTCAAGGTCGGAAATTTGCGCTACCGTGGCGAGTTCGGCCCTGTGCGAGCGGGCGCGCAGCCGATGGTCGAGAACGTCGCGCAGCAGCGGCTTTGCCCAAGTAATCAACGTGCGGCCTTCAAGGCCCGTATAGCGAGCCACGAAGCGGATTTCGGTCGTATCGCTCGCGTCGAGCGCACGCGCGAAATTCATTGCATGCAGAAAGAACTCGGCAGTGCGCCAGATAGGCAAGGTGAGGTCGAAGATCGTTCCCGGCTCGAGATTGTCCGGGCCGTCCTCCTGATAGCCGCGCTGGAGGTAGGCGAAAGGATCGCGCGAGACGCGCCAGAAATCACTGTGCGCCGCATCGCGAAAATGCCGGTCGGTGTCGGGCAGGCCCAACCAGCATTCGAGCGCACCGTCCTCGATGACGGGCCGTAGGTCCGGTCGGGTCGGAACCCAGAACGGGGTCCATCCGGAACTCTTGGGGATGTCGGTCAGGAGCTCGCGAAGCTGGCTGGGCGGAGGAACATCCTCGAGGCCGAGGATGGCGTAGGTCTGTTCGCTGTGCCCGAGCGGTTGGCGCGAGGGGTGATCGGATGGCAGCGTTGCGACGAGGTCCTCCCATCGGCGACGCGAGTCGTGCAGGAAGCTCTCGAAGCTGTCCTCGTCGGCGGGGCGCACGAAGAGGTCCAGCGCCTCGAGAATCGCGATTACCCTTTCGAAGCGCAGGTTGATCTGGCCCTGCTCGAACGCATTGACCGTCGGCAGGCTCACGCCAGCCAGCGCGGCTAGGCTGCGCTGGCTGAGACCTTCTTCCTTGCGGCGGCGAATGGCTTCGTCGACCGTTGCGCGCCAATCGATCGGCCAGTCGGTCATGTGAAGATCCTTTGCGCATGGCCATGGATGACGTTCCGATAGGTTTCGCGGAAATCATCGGGCTGAACCTTGTCCCCGAACGCGAGCGTGCGCGCGGTCGCCAACCCCTTGCCGAGCGCGGCAAGCGTGCGCTCGACGGCAGCGCGGGGCAAGCCGATATCGAGACCGAATTGCTCGACAATCTTGCGGTCGATCGTATCGAATTCGCGTTTGCGTCCGCCGATCGAAAGCGCGGTAATCCGGTCGTAGACGGGGTAGGCGAGCGTGTTGATGAGATCGTATGCGGGCGAGAGCCGCAGGCCCTCCGCTCGTTCGAGCAGGGAGAAGTTCTTGAGATGCGCGTCGGCGTTACCCAACACTAGATTGAAGACGACAAGACGGAAGAACCGGTTGAGGTCGACCCGGCCCCGCGCGGAATAGCGGGTCACAATTTCGGCCGCTTCCTCGTAGCTCCCGTCATATTTGCCTTCAAAGGTCCGCCCCCGTGGTCGGCTGAGGATTTGCGCAAAATCCTCGAGGCGCAGCCGCTCCTCGCCTTGGCGGTCGAAGCGTTCGACCAGAAGCGCGATCCCGGCGATATCGTGCAGCTTTGCTAGCTGCGCGCGCGTCACATCGTCTTCGCCGAGAAGCTCGCGAGCTAGGCTAAGCGAAAGATGCTCGTTCTGGACGATCGTGGGAAGATCCTCGCGGTTGAATTTGGCGATATGCGTGGCCGGGTCGGTGGCCTCCACGGCTGGCCGGAAGCCATCGTCGGCGCGAAAGGCGAGCAGTTTCTTCTGCACCCCCGACAAGGTCCGTCCAGCGGTGGTCGCCGCCTCGTCGATGAGGTCGTCCTCGATCGGATGGACCGGCGCTTCCCCGTCTGCCGGGATCAGGCCCACTGCGCCGATACAGTCCGCCCCGTAGTGTAGCAGCAGTCCGAAATCGTCTTGGTTCGCCGTGCCGCCGGCGCGCGCCTGGCGCCCGCGGAGCCAGCCTTCCGGGGCGAGATGCTCGAAAAAGGGAATCAGGCCGCCGCGCCAGTAATGGTCCCGTGTCTCTGCGGGAAGCGCGCAGGCGATCGTCTCGCGCCAGCCCTCGTCATAGACGAAGCGGGTGTCCGAACCTAGCTCGCTGAGCCGACCGACAGGACGACGCTTGAAGGTGACGATGGCGTGGCGGTCGGCGATGGCGATACCCGATCAGGCTAATGAGACGACACGTCTTATCATCGCCAAGATGATTAAGCAATATTGAACATATGCGAAATTGTATTGGAAATATACGGTATCTCTGATCGACTGTCTTCCGTGAATGTAGGATCAATTTTCCCAACCAGCGCAAGCGCACAGACATAAAAAAACAGCTAATCTGAAACGCTGATACATTGGCTGCGGGCATTGCAGTGCTTTCTTGAACAAAACCAGAAAGCGGCCCTTGCGTCATACCGCGTCGAGATGCCGCGAGACCGCAATTTGCGAAACCTTAATCACGAGCGATCCTCTGGACCGTCACCGGTCGACACACTCCTCCGCCCGGGCGGACCAATCCTATGACCCCGACTAAATTGCTCATCCACCAGATCCTCGTGGTGTTCGCGATCGTCCTCGCGGGATTATGGGTTCACTCAGCGCGAATGAATGGAAAGCAAGTTCAATTGGCCTCATCTGAGTAAGCTAGCGGCCGCTTTGCCAGCGCCAGTTGACAAAGGCATCGGGTAAAACGAATGGCAGCTTCGCTTGTTGTCGCGCCTACAACCGGACAGTCGGCGAACGACCCAACTCGCGGCGATCAGCAAACCTCTGCCAAATGTGCTCCGTCGGCGGTTTCCGAGAAGCGAAAATCCCGCCCCGAAAATCGTTCGATCAAGTCTGCTGCGGTGCGGGTGTGCTCACTGAGCTTGACTGTAGTGAATGCTCCACGGCCCGCCATTGCGAACGGCAGCAACAACTGGTCTTGAAGGTAAGGTCCGGCAAAGGCCTGCGACGCCAGATAGCCCGCCATACGCTTGGCCGCTGTCTTTGCCAGGCGTTCCGCAGGCACGCCAAGCTTACCGAAGCCAGACATGACTTCCGTGACATGGTCGAATTCAGCTTCCATGAGTAGGGCATTCCCCGGGCCATTCTCGGCCGGGAGTTGCACTGGAGCGAAGGCTTCGTCCGGCCATTCGGCCAGCACCTTGCGCGCCGCCTTCAGTTCTCGATCAGCGATGTCGAACGGAATTCCGGCAACCAGCGCTTCTACCTTGCCAGCCTTGAACTCGCCGCGCGTCACGCATTCGATCGGGCGCAGCGGCGCTGGATCGATGTCCACGACAATGCGCCCGCCGCCGCGCGGGTAGAAGCCGTGACGCTCGAGCGTGATGGAAATCTGTGGCCCCATCCGCTCCAGCACCGGCAGCAGCGTCTTTTGGAGGAACTCAAAAGGCGGCGCGGCCATCGCGTGGGTACCGCCCTCAATCACCAGTTTTGACGGCGCATCGGCCAGCATCAACGGCACCAGCACGGTCTGCAGTACCAGCCCGGTCGAACCGGCAGTGCCGACGGCGAAATGGTATTCGCCGGGCGTAACGCTGCCGGGCCGAAAGATTAGCTCGCTGGCACCAACAGTCAGCCCGGAGCATTCCGCTCCGCCGATGGCGCAGGCCGCTTCCAGCGCGGTGACATGCTGGCGCATCAGGCCGGGCTTAGCCCTGCCCCCGCGGATGTTCTGGATGGTGAAGGGCTCGCCGGTCAGCAGCGAAAGGGCTGCGGAATACCGTAACACCTGTCCGCCACCCTCACCCTCGGAGCCGTCGATCGTGATCATTCTTTTTCTACCAATTCAAGGAAAAGCGCTTCGGCCTCTTCCGCAAAGTTCGTGTTATCGGCGCGCTCTGGCACTTCGCCAGCGCGTGAGAGCTCATCTGCTACCAACCGTTCGATATCGGGCAGCCTAATGGTGTTTCCCGCTTCGTTGGTTTTCGCCTTTCGAGCGATCAATTCACCAACCTGATCCACCAAGACCCGATCCAGGTCAGCCGCCTGCATCAGAGGCACCATGCTCATCGGCGGACGCCTCGACGGATCGAGGCGCAGCGCACGTACGGAGAGCGCCGGTCGCAGCGCATAGAAATATCGCTTCACGGCGATCTCGCCGCCTGGATCGAGCCAGCGTTCCACTGTGCCCTTGCCAAGGCTGGCGTAGTGCAGCGCGTAGCCACGCGGGTTAAAGTGGCGGTTGGCAAGGTCAGCAAGCTGCTCAACCACCGGATCGTCAGCAATGTAGCGGATGGAGCTTTCGATCCACTCCGACAGGACCGCGTTGTGCTTGAGCATAAGGCCCAGCGCCTTGCGAACATCCCAGCCGTTCAGATCGATCTCATCGACAATGGGCCGTTCGACCACATCGCGGACCGGCTTAAGCGCGAGATAGTCTCGGCGAGGCCGGATGTAGAGAAAGCGCACGTCGTAATCGCTGTCAGGCGATGGGAAGCCCCATGCGCGCGAACCGGATTCCACCGCCATCAGCAGGCGCACGCCGTCCTCGCTCGCCACATGGGCGAGACGGGCCTCGATATCGGCGCGCACTGCGGGCGCGATGGCTAGCGTATCCTGCATCGAAATTATCTTTGGTCTCTTGGCGGTAGCGGCGTGAAGGGTGTTACCCCTTCACGCACACCACCTGTTTCAAGGTATGGACGATCTCCACCAGATCGGCCTGCGCGGCCATCACGGCTTCGATCGGCTTGTAGGCCTTGGGCGTTTCATCAATCACGCCCTCGTCCTTCCGGCATTCGACACCGGCGGTATCGGCGATATGCTCGTCGAGCGTCACCAGCTTCTTCGCCTGGGTTCGGGACATAACGCGCCCTGCACCGTGCGAGCAGCTGTCAAAGCTCTCGGCATTACCCAGCCCGCGCACGATAAAGCTCTTCGCCCCCATCGATCCGGGGATGATGCCCATCGTGCCCTTCGCGGCTCGCACCGCCCCCTTACGGGTGACGAGTACGTTTTCGCCGAAGTGGTTTTCCCGCGTCACATAGTTGTGATGGCAGTTCACCGCTTCGCACTCGGCATCGAACGGCTTGGCGATCTGGCTCCGGAGTGCATCGAGCACGTGCGTCATCATCACGCGCCGGTTAAGCGCCGCAAAGTCCTGCGCCCATTCGACCGCTTCGACATAGTCGTCGAAATGGTCGGTCCCTTCCGGGAAATAGGCGAGGTCCTGATCAGGCAGGTTGATATGCCACTTGCGCATGTCCTGCTTGGCCAGCTCGATGAAGAACGTACCGATCGCGTTACCCACCCCGCGCGAGCCCGAGTGGAGCATGACCCACACGCGCTGTTCGGTATCGAGGCACAGCTCGATGAAGTGGTTGCCGGTTCCCAGCGTCCCCAGATGCACGAGGTTGTTCGTGTTCTTCAGCCGCGGGTACTTGGCTACGATCTGTCCGAACCGTTCGGCCAGTTTTGCCCAGGCATCGACCACCACGCGGGGCGGATCACCCCACGAACCCTTGTCGCGCTTGCCGCGTCCGACGCTGCGGCCATGCGGCACCGCCGCCTCGATCGCGGAGCGAATGCCGGCAAGGTTGTCCGGTAGGTCGCTCGCCACCAGCGAGGTACGCGCGGCCATCATGCCGCAGCCAATGTCGACGCCGACTGCAGCAGGGATCACCGCGCCTTTGGTCGGAATTACTGAGCCGACGGTCGCACCGATCCCCACATGCACGTCGGGCATGGCGGCCACGTGCTTGAAGATGAACGGCATCTTCGCCGCCTTGGTCAGCTGCTCTCGCGCCTTGTCGTCAACGGGAACACCGCGGGTCCACATCTTGATCGGCGACCCGCCCTCCACGTCCTGATACTCATACGTCGTCTGGGTCATCGCGACCTCCTCATGCTTCTTCATAGGTGCTGGCGACAAGTTTTGGCGAGACTTCTCCGCATGTTGCCATGCGGGGGCGGGTTCGAACCGCCTGGTTACCGATGTAGTCCCGACCGGCATTCGCCAGCGCTGATATTCGGTGCTGGCGGCGAGTGATTGATGAGACGCTTTACTGAGCTACTCCGGTTGCCCGGGGGCGGACTCGGACCGCCGACCTCCTGCTTTCGCAGGCGCTCTACCCATGTAGTCCCACCGGCATCCGCCAGCGATAATTGATACTCGGTTCACGGCGACGAGGTTTTGGAAAGACGTTCCTGCTCTACCCGCTGAGCTACAGGCCCATAGTTGGTGGACCTGGCGGGATTCGAACCCGCGACCTGGCGATTACAATTCGATGTAGTCCTTCCAGCATTCGCCGTGAATTTGGAAAAGGTCGGGGCAACGAGTGTTGGTGAGACAATCGACCCTTAAGCTACGTTCCAGCGGCGGGATTCGAACCCACATCTCCCCGCAGGATTGCTCCCATGGGGCGCTTTACTCGTCGGGCCTATCATGTGGGAGATGTAGTCCCACCGGCATTTGCCCCGGCCCTTTCCAAAATCAATCTATTCAAAGGTCGCGGCGACGAGGCTTGGGAAAGACCGGCGCCCCTCTGCAGAGAGCACCATCGTGACAGGATGTAGTCCTTCCCGGCATTCGTCGCGACCTTTGATGTTTCAATCCTCCACTTCGTTGACGATCTCGACCCAATCCTTCGCATCGCCGTTGGCGAAGCGCGCCATTGCGTCGAACACCGCGTCGGTGAAACCACCGACATTCATGATGTCCTTGCGATCTTTCGCCTGCGTCGAGCCGTAAGGCTGGATGTCGATGCAGATCAGCTTAGCACCCGGGTTACGGGCCTTCAGCTTGTTCCACTCCTTCATCGTCGCCGAAGCGTCGCCATAGGACCACGGACGCGGCGCATCGAACCAGGACTCATTGTCCGAAACGATGACTACGCAATCGACCATCGCCTTCTCGCGGTTCAACAAGGCAAGCGGGGCCGAGACTTTGGTTCCGCCACCGCCGACCCCCGCCAGCTTTGCGGCATTCACCGCCACGCGAGCCTTGGGATCAAGCTTGAGCGAGACCACGTCCACTTCGAACGGCAGCACACGGGTCTGCGGATTGCTCCGCAGCATCGCGGCCGATACCAGCGCGGCGATGTCGATGCAGCGCACGACCGAAGTCGCGCCCTTGCGGTAACCGGTCGCAGGCGAGCTCATCGAGCCCGACACGTCCGGACACACCACGACATTGCCTTCCAGCACCGGGACCTTCGCAAGCGACAGGTCCAGAGCCTTCTCAAGCGCAGCCTGCACCGGCAGCGGGACGCCGTCACCGACCTGGGTCAGTGCGGTCATCAACTGGTAGGGCATCGGCTTCACGCGGGCGATGGCATCGGGATCGGCCAGCCGCGCAGCAACCATCTCGGTCACTCCATCGATCTGGAACACTCCCTTACGCGCCAGCGTGTTGAGGTTCATCCGCAACGCCTGCCACCCGATGCGCTCTGCCAGCACGGCCCACTGCTTCGCGGTCAGCTCGAAGGCGGTCAGCCATTCGAAGGGCACATCGGGCAAGGGCCGCGAACGGTCTGCCTTCCATGCTTCGAAGTCAGCAATCTCCTTCGGCAGCGCCGCGACATCGTAGGGCTTGCCGATCAGCCAGCCATAGAAGGCGCGCCGCTCGGCCGAGGCCGGAGCAGGGTGAACCATCTTGACGATATCCGCGAGGCTCGGATCATTGCCCGTCACCGCCTGCATCAGCTGGCGAGTCGAGGCATTCTCCAGCCATTTACGCACCAGCCGCTTCGGCCGCGAGCCAAGCGAAGTCCGCCCGGTCTGACCCGAACGCATGATCTGCACGAAGTTGCGCAGCATGCGCCCGTTATCGATCACGCGCTTGAACACCGGGACCATCAGGTCCGGATCGGACATCGACAGCACTGCAGTCAGCAATGCTGGCATATCTTTCATCGCGCCCGACTGGCGAGCATAGATCGCACACTTGGCTACCCATTCAGCGTCCACCGCCCAGGCAGCTTCGAGCGCCTTAGCAAGCTGGTCCTGCGCATCGGCGTAGAAACCGTCCGACAAAGTGCCGGTTGCGGCTAGCTGCGCGAGCAGGGCTTCGGGGCCATAGGCATAAGCGTTGCCGCCCGCCTGGTTGACCGTGTCCGTGCGCGGCAGGAACTTCGCCAGCGCCGAGGAAAAAAGCGTCTTGTTGGCCATAGTCCAACTCCATCATCAAACTTCATCGGGCTTTGGGCGGCCGGCCCATTCCGGCCGCCCATTTCCCGCGTCTCGCCGGGTGTTCGACTTACCCGACGGTTTGGATAGAGCATGAGGCGTGCCAATTTCGAGCCGATCACCGCAGATTTCGCATAGTGTACTGAAATATATACGCTTCTTGAGACCCAGCCCTCTCAACAGCACATCGTAAATTTGCGAGATATCTATTCTCTTGTATCGCTTATGATAAAATTTTATCAAAGCGGGCATGAAGCCCACTACTGTCATTGGTTTTCTCGGCTCAACACTCGATGCCGCAAAGTTTGGTCCGTCACGCTGGAACAAGTGGCGGCCCACGGTCAGCATCTGCATGCAGGAGGACCTGCGGGTGGATCGGTTTGTGTTGATTCACGGCAGCTATCACCGCCGCCTCGCAGAATTCGTAATGCAGGACATCCGCGACGTCTCACCCGAGACCGAGGTCGTCCCCCACGTCATGGATTTTGAAGACGCATGGGACTTCGAGGAGGTTTATGGAAAGCTGCTCGATTTCGCGCGTGAGTTCGAATTCGATCCAGACGCGCATGATTACCTGATACACATCACCACCGGCACGCATGTGGCGCAGATCTGCCTCTTCTTGCTTACAGAGGCGCGCTATCTGCCCGGTAAGCTCTTGCAGACACAGCCTCACAAGGGAGCGCCGCAGCCGATAGGCACCTGGGCCTCGATCGATCTCGACCTTTCCCGTTATGATTCCATCGCTAGCCGCTTCGCTGAGGCGAGCGCGGAAAGCACCAGCTTCCTCAAGAGCGGGATCGAAACCCGCAACGCGGCCTTCAACCGCATGATCGAGGAGATCGAACAGGTCGCGGTTCGCAGCCGCGCGCCGATTTTGCTCATGGGCCCGACCGGCGCAGGCAAGAGCCAGCTCGCGCGCAAGGTCTACGAGCTCAAGAAACTGCGCCACCAGGTCGAAGGGCCATTCGTGGAGGTCAACTGTGCGACGCTAAAGGGCGACAGCGCAATGTCAGCGCTGTTCGGCCACAAGAAAGGTGCTTTCACGGGTGCAGTCCAGGACCGGCCCGGCTTGCTCAAAAGTGCCGACAAGGGCCTCCTATTCCTGGACGAGATTGGCGAACTGGGGCTGGACGAACAGGCCATGATCCTGCGCGCGATTGAGGAGGGGCGCTTCCTTCCGGTTGGCGCGGACACTGAGGCAAAGAGCGAGTTCCAGCTGATCGCCGGAACCAATCGCAATCTTTTGGATGAAGTCGCCGCTGGCAATTTCCGCGAAGACTTGTTTGCACGCCTGAATCTTTGGACCTTCGCATTGCCAGGGCTCGCCGAGCGGCGCGAAGATATCGAACCCAACCTCGACTACGAACTTGAGCGTTTCGCCGAACGTGAGGGCACGCGCGTTACATTCAACAAGGAAGCGCGGGACCGGTATCTCGCTTTTGCCGAGAGCCCGTCTGCACGGTGGCAAGGCAATTTCCGCGACCTCGCCGCCAGCGTAACCCGCATGGCGACACTTTGCCCGACCGGCAGGATCGACCGTGAGGCTGTGGATTTCGAAACCGGGCGCCTCGCACGGCTCTGGTCAGGCGACAAGGCAGAGATAGGCGTGTTGACCGACTTGCTCGGAAAGGATCGCGTGGGGGCGATCGACCCTTTCGACCGGGTACAGCTGGAATATGTGTTTGACGTGTGCCGACACTCAGCCAGCCTTTCTGACGCAGGACGCACCCTCTTTGCCGCCTCACGCGAACAGCGCACATCGACCAATGATTCTGATCGCTTGCGGAAATACCTCGCCAAATTTGGGTTGGACTGGGGTGCCGTCACCCAATGACCTAAGCGGCTGCAATCTGAACCGATTCTCGAGAAGTGCGGCGCAATCAAGGCGCCCGAATTCCAAGGCCCTCAAATTGTATTGTAGTGTCGGAACATCCCGCAGCGGCCCCGAAAAGACCATTCAAGCCCGCACATTATGTTGGGTCAATCGTAGGAACGCATTCTGCTATCTTCGCGAAACGGGCGCAAAAACAACGCGATAACGCAGTTGACTGGCGCACCCGACAGGATTCGAACCTGTGGCCTCTGCCTTCGGAGGGCAGCGCTCTATCCAGCTGAGCTACGGGTGCGTGCAGCGCGAGCGCCTAGCAACAGCCTCGCGGCGCGCCAAGCGGAAACCTTGCGATGTATCAGTTCGCGGCGGCGGTGCGCGAGCCTGCCTCGCCGAACTGGTTGAGCCCGCTGCCGTCGGCGAACTGGACCGTGACGTCGAACCCGCCGCGGCGGCCGTCGCGCAGCGGGTAGTAGGTCATGTCGATCTTGTCGCCCGGCTTGAGCGAGCGCTTCGACCAGCCGTAGCGCACAAGGTGGTTCGGGCTCATGCCCTCGAACGCCCACTGGTTGCCGTCCGCGTCCTTGGCGTAGAGGAAGGTGTGCGGATTGGTCCATTCCCAGCGCACGACGGTCATGTTCTCGAGCGGCTTGGCCTTGCCCCATTCGAACATGGCGGTCGAATGGTGCGCGGCGACGGGAACCGCGACCGCGGCGATCGCAGCCGCGACGATGGCGAACTTGGGGGTGAACTTGCGCATGGCCTCTCCTTTACCCCGCTGCAGATGAACCTGCGCTGGGCGATCCGGTGCTATTTGCCAGCGTCTATCGGACAAAATCAACCTGCTTCTTGACTGCCGTCAAATAGGGTCACAATTTGCAGGCGATATTCGAGTGGGAGAGAACCAGATGATCGGTGGCAAATACCTGCTTGGCGGGGCGGCGGTACTGGCCTTGTGCGCCGGCGGTACGCTTGCCGCGCAGGAACCGGCCAAGGGCGTTCCTGTGGCGCGTGCGACCGAATACCAGGAGGTCACGCAATGGCCCGACTGGACCGGCATCTGGTACCCCGACTGGTCGAAGCTGTTCTCCAATCGCGGCAAGCCGATGGTCCTGACGCCCAAGGCGCAGGCCAAGCTCGACGCCTTCAACGAGAAGTACAAGGAGGGCGGCCCGCCGCTCTATGCCCAGGCACACTGCCTGCCGCCGGGCATGCCGGGGATGATGCAGCAGCCCTACCCGATCGAATTCCTCTATTCGCCGGGCCGGGTGACGATCATCACCGAAGCCTACGAACAGGTGCGCCGGGTCTATCTCGGTCAGCAATTGCCCGATGACCCGGACCTGTTCTTCAAGGGCAATTCGGTCGGCCACTGGGAAGGCGACACGCTGGTCGTCGACAGCAACGGCTTCAGCCTGCTGACCACCATCGCGCCGGGCGTCGAGCACAGCGAGAAGATGACCACGCACGAGAAGTTCTACCTGACCGGGCCGGGCGAGATGATGGAGGAGATCACCATCGTCGATCCCGAGGTGCTGATGGAGCCCTACACCACCAAGGTCGCCTTCAAGCTCGATAACTCGTTCCCGATCCGCGAATATATCTGCGCCGAGAACAACCGGCTCGAATCGGGCGAGGACGGGGCCAACATCGACCTCAAACTCGACGGCGAGGACGATCCCTTCGCCAATCTCGGCCAGGACGACAGCGGAAACTAGGCCCGCCCCGCGCCGCCGGGTTAGCGATTTGGCAAGACCCGGGGGACTATTCCCGGGCCATGAACGCCGTCCCCCCCACCATGACTCCCGGCAAGGCCGGACGGGCCAGTTTCGGCCAAGGCGCCGCCGGCGCCTCGAGCCGCAAGTGGGCCGCGCTGCAGGAAGCCGCGAACGTCGTGGCGACGCTGGCCGGGCTCGAACAGGAGCGGCCGGGCGCGGAGGTGCGCAACTTCCCGGCGCTTATCAAGGATGCGGCGAAATGGCGCCGTGAGCTGGCCGACCAGCAGATCGACGACATGACCGCGATGATGCAGCCCGGCATCGCCGCGCTGCTCGGCGTCAACGCCCGCGGGGCCGATCCGCGCCCGGCGGCGCTGGCGCTGTGGCGCGAATATGTCGCCGCGCGCGGGGCCGTGCTCGCGCTGCTGCCGCCGAGCGGCAACATGGGACCGCCGCGCACCGCGTGATTTCCGCCGCGGCTTGACGAGGTTCTTGCTCTGTTCCATCGGTGGAGCATGGCCGAATCGCCCGCCCTCGCCGCATCGCCCGACGAATTCGACCGTCGCGCCCGGGCGGTGACGCGCGGCATCTGCCGGCTCTTCGCGCGCAACGACATCTGGGTCCTGCCGGAAATGCCGCTGCGCAATGGGCGGCGCGCCGACCTGATGGGGCTCGACGCCAAGGGCCGCATCGTCATCGTCGAGATCAAGACCGCGCGCGGCGACCTGCTGGGCGATGCCAAGTGGCCCGACTACCTCGATTTTTGCGATCGCTTCTACTGGGGCCTGCCGCCCGAGCTCGACCCGACATGCCTCGAAGGGCCCGATTTCCGGCCCGACTGCTGCGGGGTGATCGTGGGCGACGAATACGACGCCGAGATCGTCCGCCCGGCGCCCTCGCACCCTCTCGCCGCGGCACGGCGAAAGGCGGAGACCGAGCGGCTCGCCCGCGCCGCGCTGCGCCGCCTCGTCGTCGGGGCCGACGCCGAATGCGGTTCTTGGGGCCGCGTCGCGGGCTAGGTCACTTCACGAAGCGTCTGGCGATCCAGTCGCCGACGAGTTTCAGCGCTTCGGGTGCAAAGGTTTCCTCGATCTGCGCATATTCGCCGACGCCGCCGGTGGTGGCGTGCTGGAACAGGTGGTTGAGGCCGGGCAACTCGACTGTGGTCGCATCGGGGTTGCCCGCGGTTGCTGCCTTGATCGCCGCGAGGTTGTCTTCGGCCGGGACCTGCAGGTCGAGACTGCCGCCGATGGCAAGGATCGGCATCGTGAGCGAGGCCAGCACAGGGGCCGGGTCGTACTTGAGGAAGTACTGGTACCACGGCCCCGAGACCTGTCCGACGATGAGGTCGGGGTCGGTGCCTGCCGGAACGCCGATGGTCGCCATGGCCTCGGGCGTCAGCACGGCCCGCGCGGCAACCTTGCCGTCTTCGGGCGTGTCGGCCTCTATGATCGCCTTGAACACCGCCGCCATGATCGGTTCCTGCCGGTCGATCTGCGCCTCGCTCGCCCCCATCGTCATGCCGAGGAGACGCTGCTGCGAGAGCATGAGCTGGTCGAGGTGCGTCCCGGGCCCGGCGAGCAGGACGACGAAGCCTATCGCCGGGTTCTGCGACGCGGCGATGGGCCCGATCATGCCGCCTTCGGAGTGGCCTACGAAGCCGATGGCGTCGTGGCGGATTTCCGGGCGGGTCATGAGGTAGGCGGCCGCCGCATTGGCGTCGGTGGCGAGGTCGGCCGAGGTCGCGTTGGCGTAGGTGCCGGTCGACTTGGCGATCCCGCGATCGTCGTAGCGCAACACGGCGATGCCGCGGCGGGTCAGGTAGTCGGCGATCACCGCAAAGGGGCGATGGCCCATCAGCGCCTCGTCGCGGTCCTGTCCGCCCGAGCCGGTGATCATCACCGCGGCGGGGAACGGGCCCTTGCCCTCGGGCAGGGTCAGCGTGGCGGCAAGGTGGACTTCTGGGAACGCCGGGTTGTCGAAGGCGACTTCCTCGGCGGTGTAGGGGAACGGCTCCTTCGGCGTCTGCGGCCGCGACGGCGGCTTGGACGCGGCCGCTTCGCCGGTTTTCCGTTCGAGGTGGACCTCGGCCACGTTGCCGTTGACCGACGTCGTGTAGGTCCCGTCGAGGCGCGTCATGTCGTCGGACAGCTTCCCGGCGAACTTCGTCATGCCGCCCATCAGCGAGAAGCTGACATCCTGCCCGTCGCGCTCGAAGCTCTCGACCGGGACGCCGTTGGCGAGCTGGTCGGGCGAATCGACCAGCATGATCGTGCCGCGATCGCCGGTCTCGATGCGCAGGACCTGGCGCAGCGTTGCGTTGTTGAGCTTGGCGGTGCCTTCCCAGCGCCCGTCGAGCCCCTCGACCACCGGCTTGGCGGGCGGCTGTCCGGCTTCGAAGGTGAGCGGCAGGTCGGCGCCCTGGTTGAAGGTCCCCTTCCACGTATGCTCGGCCGCCTGCCAGTCGCCCTCGAAGCTCGCGCCGATGCGGTCGATCGTCCACGACAGGTGCTCGCCGGTGACCGATATGCTGGTCACCTCGGCGAACTGGCCGGGAGCCTGGTTGGCGTTTTCGATTTTGGCCTCGAGCGCGCCGTCCGCGCCCTCGGTCACGTAGAGCACGAGGACCACGGGGCCGCGCGGCGTGACCAGCGAACCGTGCCAGTCGCCGACGATCTGCGGGGCGTCCTGCGCCGCGGCAGTCGTCCCGGCGAAGAGCAGCGAGAGAGCCATCGACGCTGCGGCGAGCGAGCGGAGGAGTGCCATGGTCGTAATCTCCTGAGAGCCATTTAGGTAATTGCCTAAATGGTTCGTTGCAAGCCTATTCGGCTGCGTTCGGCCGTTCGAGTTCGTCGCCTTCCCAGAACAGTGCCTCGACCGGCTGGGCGAATACCTTTGAAATGCGAAAGGCGAGCGTCAGGCTGGGGTCGTGCTTGCCGACCTCGATCGCGTTGATCGTCTGGCGCGACACGTCGACCAGTTCGGCCAGCTCGGCCTGCGACATGCGCCGTTCGGCGCGGAGGACGCGCAGCCTGTTATGCATTGAGCTTGAGCGTCGCGCGCGCCACGCCGAACGAGAACCCGCAGCACAGCGCCGTAAGCGTCAGCGCGAGGCCCCAGATCGGCGAGATGCCGGACGGTCCCAGGACAATGGACGTGGTGCCGACCGCCATCGCCGCCGCGCCGCCCACACCGAGCGCCTCGAGATGGATCTTGCGGGTCAGCTCGTCCGCCTCGCGCAGGAAATGCCTGTACGAACGAACCGCACCGATCCCGATCGCAAGTTGCAGCGCCACGGCTACCGCGGCGAACAGGGGCGCCGGTTCGAATCGCTTCACGGCATAGGTCGTGGCGACGAAGGTCAGGGCCCAGGCCAGGCACCAGAGGTTGGTGACCCGGGCGTTGCGGACGTCCTTCTTGCGCAATCCGTTGGCGCAAGTGACGGAATCGGTGGGCTGCATGATCATGTCAAATTCTCTTGTCGCAATGTCAAAATCTCTTGACGAATCGCGATGTATGTAAAACCCGACCATATGTCAAGTTGTCTTGTCTCCATGCGCCTGACCGCGCATGAATCGCTGTCGCCCGGGGATTCCGCTTGGTAAGCGGGCGCCATGACCGCTGCCGTCATCCTCTCCGCGCTGGCGATGACCGCAATCGTGGCCCTGCGCTACCTCGCGGCGAGCGGGCTCTTCGCATGGGCGACGCGGCGCGTGAGGCCGGGGCTCTACGCTGGGCTGGAGCCGCAGATCCGCCGCGAAATCGGCTGGTCACTCGCATCGGCGGCGATCTACGGCGTGCCCGCCGGGGTGGTCGCCTGGGGCTGGGACCAGCGCGGCTGGACGCAAATCTATGACGGCTGGGGCGACTATCCGCTGTGGTACCTGCCCGTGTCGGTCCTGCTCTACCTCTTCGCGCACGACACCTGGTTCTACTGGACCCACCGCCTGCTGCACCGCCCGCGCTGGTTCCGCGCCGCCCACGCGGTGCACCACGCCAGCCGCCCGCCGACCGCGTGGGCGGCGATGAGCTTCCATCCGCTCGAGGCGGTCAGCGGGGCGATCGTCATCCCCGCGCTGGTGTTCCTCGTTCCGATCCACGTCGCCATGCTGCTGATTGTCCTGACGATAATGACCGTCATGGGCGTGACAAATCACATGGGCTGGGAGATGTTTCCTCGCGCCCTCGTTTACTCGAAGGCAGGCAACTGGCTGATAACCGCAAGCCACCACCAGCGGCATCACGACGAGTACAAATGCAACTACGGCCTCTACTTCCGGTTCTGGGATCGACTGTGCGGCACCGACCGCGGATTGTCGCAGCGTTCGGCCTGAGCGCGTCCGCGCTGATCCTGACCGGTGCCGGGGCGCCGGGCACCGACGTGCGCGTGACGGTGACCGACCTGCGCTCCACCAAGGGGCTGATCCAGGCCTGCCTGACCCCGAATCCCAAGCATTTCCCCGACTGCAAGGGCGACAGCAAGGCCTTCGCCCTGACCGTCCCGGCCGGCGAGGTCGTGCAACTCGACTTCGGTCACGTGCCCGCCGGACGCTACGCCATCGCCCTGCTGCATGACGAGAACGGCAACGGCCGCGCCGACAAGGCATTGATGCTCCCGCGCGAGGGCTTCGGCTTCTCGCGCGACGCGCCGCTCCGCATGGGGCCGCCGACGTTCGCATCCGCCGCCTTCGAGGTCGGCGGAGAGCCGGTCGTGCAGAAGATCCGCATGCGCTACCTCCTCTGACGCGCTTGCCGCGCCGCGGGCACGGGCCTAATCCGCCCTGCGTGAACGGCGAAGCAGGCGAATTCGGAACCCCGGCGAAAGGCATCGCGGCGGATTCGACGTTCGCGCCGTTCCGCTGGCCGCTGTTCCGCGCCCTGTGGACCGCCAACCTCGTCTCGGCCGTCGGCAGCATGGTGCAGTCGACCGCCGCGGCCTGGCTGATGACCGACCTGACGGATTCGCACCTGCTGGTCGCGCTGGTGCAGGCCTCGGTCGTCATCCCGATGCTATTCTTCGGCATGTTCGCCGGCGCGCTGGCCGACCATTACGACCGCCGCACGGTCATGCTGGTGGCCAATGCGGGCATGGCGGCGGTCTCCGCGCTGCTTTCGGCGCTGGCCTGGTTCGATGCCGTGGCGCCGTGGTCGCTGCTGCTGTTCACCATGCTGATCGGCAGCGGCTTCGCACTCAACGGCCCGGCCTGGCAGGCATCGGTGCGCATGCAGGTCCCGCGTGAGGACTTGCCGCAGGCCATTTCGCTCAATTCGATCGCCTTCAACATGGCGCGCAGCGTCGGCCCGGCGATCGGCGGGTTGCTGCTCTCGCTTTCGGGGCCGAAGCTGGCCTTCACGGTCAACGCGCTCAGCTACATTCTGATGATCCTCGTCCTGCTGCGCTGGCGACCGCCGCCGCGTGGGACGGCCGGGCGCCGCGCGATTCTCCCGGCTATCGGCGCGGCGCTGCGCTTCTGCGCTTCGTCGAGCCCCGTGCGCCGGGTCCTGCTGCGCGGCTTCGCCTTCGGTGTCGGTGCGATGGGCTACCAGGCGCTGATCCCTCTGGTCCTGCGCGACCAGGTCGGCGGCGGGGAATTCGAGTTCGGTCTGGTGCTCGGCGCGTTCGGGATCGGGTCGGTGGTCACCGCGTTATGGATCGCCCCGTTCCGCCGCCGCTTCGGGCCCGAGGCGGCGGTCAGCCTGGCCATGCTCTGTTCGGCCGTGGCGCTCTGCGTTCTCGCCCTGTCGTCCTCGCTCCCACAGGCCATCGCCGGCAGCGCGCTGGCCGGCGCCGGGCAGGTTATCGCGATGACGAGTCTCAACGTCTCGATGCAGTTGCGCAGCCCCGAGGAAATCCTCGGGCGCTGCCTATCGATCTTCCAGGCGCTGTCGTTCGGGGGCTTCGCCATCGGCTCGTGGATCTGGGGCGCGCTGGCCGATGCTGCCGGATTGCCGCCAGCGCTTCTCGTCGCCTCCGCATGGCTCGCGATAGCCATGGTGACGCTGCGAATGTTCGCGCCAATGCCAAGGATTGGTGAAGGAACAGTGGGTTCCGGACCGAAGACATGACGTCACCGGATTGAATTTCTTGCCGCCCCCACCGGCTTCTTAACGGTTAATTTACCACGCTGCGCCAGAACGGTCCCTGATATGACAGAGCCGGGGACGCATTTGCCATGGATACGTTGAGGGGCAGCTTCGGAGCGCTCGATACGGAGCGCGATTACGACGCGGGCGAAGACGACTTCGACCGCGAAGCCCCGCCGGCATCGATCGGCACCGACGAACGCCGCATGCAGGTCCGTGCCTACAACCACTGGGCCAGCCTGCTCGAGGACCGCAATTTCCCGGCGATCGACGACCTCGACGTTGCCGACCTGCCCGATTTCGGCCCCTACAGCGTGCTACTCGACTTCACCGCGGGGATCGAGAACCCGGGCATCGCCTATCTCGGTTCGGAACTGGCCGAAGAGTGCGAAGTCACGCCGCAGAACCTGCAGACGCTGTCCGACGTACCGGCACGCTCGCTCCTCAGCCGCATCACCGACCACTACATGCAGATTCTCGCCAACCAGGCGCCGATCGGGTTCGAAGCCGAATTCGTCAACCAGCGCGGGGCGACGATCCTCTATCGCGGGATCCTGCTGCCGTTCTCGACCGACGACGAGAAGATCGACTTCATCTATGGCGTGATCAACTGGAAGGAGCTGGCCGACCAGCACACCTCCGACGAGCTGCTGCTGCAGGTCGACCAGGCTCTCGAGCAGAAGCCGGCGACCGCGCCGAGCCGCTTCGACGATACGCCGATGACCGACTGGGCCGACGGCCCGGGCTCGACGGTGGCCAACGACATCGGCGACGACGATTACGCGGAAGAACCACTTGCCGCCGCGCCGGCGCCCTTCGGCGCCAACCTCGGCTATCGCCCCGGCGAGGACGAGGACGAGGAAGACGAAGACGGTCCGATCGACTATGCGGCCAAGTTCGGCCTCAACTACGATGACGACGAAGAATTCGAAGAAGGCGAAGGCGAGGAAGAGCCCGAGGACGACGGCATGCCGCGTCCCTCGTTCGGATCGCTGACCTCGATCGGAGGCGGCCTGCGCAAGACCGAGCGCACCGCGGTGCTCGAGCTTCCCGAAGACGATCAGGAATTCCCGGAAACCGGCTACGAAACCGAGTCGAGCGAGGATGCCGGCGACTACGCCGAAACCTATGCTCCCTACGAGGAACCGGCAGGATACGAAGAGCCGGCCTACGAAGCTCCCGAGCCCGAATCGGTGCCCGAGTACGAAGCCGCGCCGGTTGCTTACGAACCGGCTTACGAGCAGGGCTATGAAGCGATCGAGGACGAACCGTCTTCGGAAATCGAACTTGCCGAACTCGACCCCGCCGACATGGAACTGGGTGACTGGCTCGCCGCGGCGCGCGAAATGGCCGCTGCCGCGCGGACCAGCGAAGACCGCACCCGCACCGCGCTCTACGAAGCGATCGGCCGGGCCTACGACTTCTCGCTCGCCGCCACCGACCAGCCGGAAGATTTTGACGAACTGCTGGTCGATTCCGGCCTGACGATGCAGGATCGCGCGCCGATGACGCCGATCGTCAAGCTCGTGTTCGGCGCCGACTACGACAAGACCCGCGTCACCGAATACGCCGCCGCGCTCAGCCACGCCCACCGGCTCGAACTGCCGCGCGGGACGCTCGGCGACTACCTGCGCAACGCCGAAGGCGGCCTCAAGGGCGTCGTCCAGGCCGAGCGCCGGATGCGCAAGGCCGAGAGCGGCAAGGACATCGGCGAGGATCCGCGCGAGGCGCTGGCCGAAGCGCTGCGCGCCATGCCGGCGATCGAGCTCGACGACATCGACCCGAACGGCGCCGAATTCGCGCTGGTGATGATCCGCCGCTGCGACGACGGCACCATCGAACTGGTCGGCGAAGTGCCCGAGGATACGAGCCTGCTCGAACGCGCGGCGAAGAAGCTCGTCGGCTAACTTCCGCACGGGCCTTGCCCACCCACAGCAACGGCGTGTAGCGCGCAAGGCATGTCCTTGCGCGTTGCCGCGTTCATCTCCCTGGGCCTAACCGCCGTCGTCGCCCTCGGTGTGGTCGGGACCTATTTCTGGGCGGTGCGCAGCCAGTCGGTCGCGACGCTCGACTGGCTCGACCAGCAATTCCCGCGAACCGTTGCCACCCTTCCGCCGGTCAGCGCCGCCTATGGCAGCGATCCGCACCAGGTCGTCGTGGTCTATCGCCCGGCCGGGATGAGCAACCCGCCACTGGTGGCCTTCATCCACGGCGGCGGCTGGCGAAACGGCAGCCCGGACGACTACGGATTCGTCGCTCGCGCCTTCGCGCAGCGAGGCTACGCCACGGCGCTGGTCGGCTATCGACTCAACGGCACCGGCCGCTTCCCGGCCATGCTCGAAGACAGCGCGGCGGCGGTCCGCTGGCTGCTCGACCATGCTGACGAACTCGGCGTTTCGACCGACAAACTACTGTTATCCGGGCATTCTGCCGGAGCTTATAACGCGGTCATGCTGTCGCTCGACCGGCAATGGCTCGAGCGAGAGGACGTACCCGAGGGCACCGTGAAGGGCGTCGCCGGGCTCGCCGGACCGTACGACTTCTACCCCTGGGACAGCGACTATTCGCGCGCCGCGTTCGGGGCCTGGCCAAATCCCCGGCAAACCCAGCCGATCGATTTCGCGCGCGGCGATGCGCCGCCGATGCTGCTGGTCACCGGCGACGCCGACGAGACGGTCAAGCCGCGCAATTCGCAGGCTATCGCCGCACGCCAGCAGGAACTCGGTGCCCGCGCCGAAGTCCTCGTCCTGTCCGGCTACAGCCATGCCGGTACGCTGACCCATATCGCCCGGCCGTTCGACCGCGACAGCCGCGAAATCGATGCGATCATGGCCTTTTTCGATTCCATCGCCCACAACACCGCTTCAGCGGCGGTTCAGCCCGCCAAGCGATAGCGGAACCCGACATGCGCCTTCTCACCAGACTGCTCGCCTGCCTCGCCGCCGCATCGATGCTGCTGGCCCAGCCGGTGGCGGCGCAATCGATCCTCCGCGACTCCGAGACCGAGAAGCTGCTCCAGGACATGGTCAATCCGCTGGTCGAGGCCGCCGGCATGCCAAAGGGCTCGGTCGAGGTCGTGCTGATCAACGATCCCACGCTCAATGCCTTTGTTGCCGGCGGACAGCGGATCTACGTTCACTCCGGGCTGATCAACGCGGCGGACAGCGCCAACGAAGTGCAGGGCGTGCTGGCGCACGAACTCGGTCACATCATCGGCGGTCACGTCATTCGTTTCGATGAAGGTTTAAAGAAGGCGACCAACATCACGATCCTGTCGCTGCTGGTCGGCATCGCCGCCGCCGCGGCCGGCGCGGGCGACGCAGCAATGGGAGCGCTGGCGATGGGCCAGCAAGCCGCCTACGGCTCGCTCCTCGCTTTCAGCCGCGCGCAGGAGGCGACCGCAGACGCTTCGAGCGTTCACCTCCTCAAATGCGCAAGGATAAGCGGCAGGGGCGCTGTGAACTTCTTTCGCAAACTCGAGAACCTGGAATACCGCTACGGTTACAGCCAGAGCGAGGAAGCAGGCTTCACCCGCACCCATCCGCTTACCGGAGACCGCATCACGCGGCTCGAAGACGATCTGAAGGGCGATCCTGCCTGGAACGATGCGCCGCCGGTCGACCTCAAAGCCAGCGTCGAACGCCCGGCAACGATCGACAGCGCATTGCCATCACCGACCGTCGTTGGCGACTGTCCCCCCGTGCAGGAAAAGGCCGGCGATATTGAAACGCGCTTCCAGCGCGTGAAGGCCAAGCTCTACGGCTACCTTGCCAAGCCGAGCGATACGCTGCGCAGCTTCCCGCCTTACGTAAACACGGTGCCGGCGCACTATGCCCGGGCCTACGCCTATCACAAGGAGGCCCTGCTCGACGATGCGGTCCGCGAGACCGACGCGCTGCTCGCCACCGATCCCAGCGACCCATACTTCCTCGAGCTCAAGGGGCAGGTGCTGCTCGAATCCGGCCATCCCGATGAAGCGCTGGCGCCGCTTCGCCAGGCGACCCTGCTGACCAACAACGATCCGCTGATCGCCGGAACTTTCGGCCATGCGCTGGTCGCGACAGAAGACCCGAAGCACTACGACGAAGCCGAAGAGGTGCTGCGCGCGGCAGTCGCCAAGGATCGCGAGAATCCTTTCGCCTGGTACAACCTGGGGACGGTTTACGGCGCCAAGGGCGACATCCCGCGGGCGCGCCTCGCCAGTTCTGAACAGCAGGTCATGACCGGCGCTTCAGCCGAAGCGTTGCGCAACGCGGAGGCGGCCGAAGCCGGGCTCGATCAGGGTTCGCCGGACTGGATCCGCGCCCAGGACGTGGCCATGCAGGCCCGCGCGCAGCTTGAACGCGAGAAAGACCGCAAGTAAGCCCGTGGCCATGCGCTGGCTCCTTACATTCGTGATTGCAGTCATCGGCGGCTTCGCCGGGTCTGCCGTGTGGTCCTATGCCGGCTTCGGCGGCGAAGCGACGCGGACCTACCTGATGGCCAACCCCGAAGTCCTGCCAAAGGCGATGGAGGAACTCACCAAGCGCGAGCAATCGGCCCGCATCGGATCCCTGCGCGCCGATCTCGAACTGCCCTTCCCGGGGGCGGTGCTGGGTAACCCCAACGGCAAGGTCACCGTAGTCGAGTTCACAGACTACGCCTGCGGGTACTGCCGCATGAGCGTGGCCGACGTGAAGCGGCTGGTGAAGGAAAACCCGGACCTGCGCGTGGTGATGCGCGAATACCCGATCCTGCGCCCCGAAAGCGTCGATGCCGCGCGCATGGCGCTGGCCGCCGCGCAACAGGGCAAGTACGCCGAGTTCCACGATGCGATGTACGAGATCGGCACGCCCGACGCGCAGACCATCGCCGAGGCGGCGAAGCGCGCCGGGCTCGACATGGAAAAGGCCAACGCGGCCATCGCCAGCGGCACTTTGGATTCGTTCCTGCAGACGAATCACCAGCTCGCCTCACAGGTCGGCATCAGCGGGACGCCCGGCTGGGTGATCGGCGACCGGGTGATCGACGGTGCAGTAGGCCACGAGGCGCTGGCCAGCGCGATCGCGGAGGCGCGCGAGTCCTGAACGCGCTGACTTCCTTTTTCCGGCGCAAGTCGGACAGCCGACCGGCGGCTTCCGCCACCGCCGAACAGGCTCACACGAAACCAATGCTGCCGGTGAAGCCGACCCCGTTCTTCGCCGACAAGAACCGCGCCTTCTGGAACCTCCAGCTGATAGGCTGGATCGGCGCCATGATGCTGCGCACGATGATCATCTTCGCCAACCAGCAACCGGCCGGGTTGCTGGTGATCGTTTTCGTGGAGATGATGACCGGCTTTTCGATCAGCCTCGTGCTGTCGGTCATCTATCGCCACCTGATAAACCGCAGCGCGCTGGTCACCTGGGGTCTGACCGCGCTGGTCCTGACCGTCGCCGTGACGATGTACGCTTCGATCGATTCCTGGCTGCAGGGGATTTATTACGCCAACATCCGCGAAACGAGCTTCGCCCAGCGCTTCGTGGCGCTGATCTTCCTCGACGGATCGCTTCTGGGCGCCTGGTCGGCGCTCTATTACGCGATCAACTTCTTCCTCCAGGTCGAGGAACAGGCCGACCGGCTCGAACGCCTCGAGGCGCAGGCGACGAGCGCGCAGCTGGCCATGCTGCGCTACCAGCTCAACCCGCACTTCCTGTTCAACACGCTCAATTCGATCAGCACGCTGGTGCTGCTCAAACAGACCGAACCGGCCAACGCGATGCTCACCCGCCTTTCCGGCTTCCTGCGCCATACGCTGATCAGCGAGCCGGGTGCCAAGGTGACGGTGGCGCAGGAGGTCGAGACGCTGAAGCTCTACCTCGATATCGAGCGCATGCGGTTCGAGGACCGGCTGCGTACCGTGTTCAGCATCGATCCGGCGGCGGCCGAGGGCACAATCCCGAGCTTCCTGCTCCAGCCGTTGGTCGAAAACGCCATCAAGTACGCGGTCAGCCCGCAGGAGGAAGGCGCGCGCATCAGCCTCTCCGCCCAGCTGGTCGGGCAGCGGCTACGCCTGACCGTTTCCGACACCGGGCCGGGCATGCAGGGCGGGCGCTCGCGATCGGCCTTCCCCTCCGGATTCGCCGGCGCGGGCCGCCCGGTCTCGACCGGCGTCGGCCTCGCCAATATCCGCGACCGCCTTGCGCAAGCCTACGGCGAGGACCACCTGTTCGAGATACGCACCCCGGCGGACGGCGGTTTCACGGTAATCATCGAGATTCCCTACCAGCGTCTCGCCGGTCCGGCAGAAGGCGAGAAACCGATGCCTGCCTCGACAGTTAGTAACCCGTCCGCCCAGCGGGCTTTGGGATTTGAAGCATGACAATTCGAACAATCATCGTCGACGACGAAAAGCTGGCCATCCAGGGCCTCCAGCTCCGCCTCGAGAAATTCAACGACGTCGACATCATAGAAACCTGCGCCAATGGCCGCGAGGCAATCCGCAAGATCAAGACCGAGAAGCCCGACCTGGTATTCCTCGACGTCCAGATGCCCGGATTCGACGGCTTTTCGGTGGTCAAGGGCGTGATGGAGATCGACCCGCCGCTCTTCGTCTTCGTTACCGCCTTCGAGGAACACGCGATCCGCGCCTTCGAAGCCAACGCAGTCAACTACCTGATGAAGCCCGTCGACGAGGACAAACTGGCCGACACGCTCGAACGCGTGCGCACACGGCTTGCGGAAAAGCGCTCGGCCGACGAGGCGCGCAAGTTGCAGGACGTGCTGGCCGAAGTCGCGCCCGAAGCGATGGAAAACCTGCCTGCCGAGGACGAAAACAGCGGGCGCTACGAAAAGCTCATCAACGTCAAGGACCGGGGGCAGATCTTTCGCGTCGACGTCGACACGATCGAGCACATCGAGGCCGCTGGCGACTACATGTGCATCTACACCGGCGACAATTCGCTGATCCTGCGCGAAACGATGAAGGACCTCGAACGCCGGCTCGACCCGCGGGTGTTCCAGCGCGTCCACCGCTCGACAATCGTCAACCTCGACCAGGTCCGCCAGGTCAAACCGCACACCAACGGCGAGTGCTTCCTCGTGCTCGACAGTGGTGCGGAGGTGAAGGTCTCGCGCAGCTATCGCGACGTCGTCGCCAGATTCGTCCACTAGCCCAACCTCGTTCGTTTCGAGCGGAGGCCTCAGGCCGTAGTCGAGATGCGCCGCACGACGCGTCTCGACTTGGCTCGACGCGAGAGGGTAGGGAGTAACCGATGACTGCCTTCGCCCTCCCCGGTCTCGACCTCGACGCTTTCGTCCGCGCCATGCTCGACGAGGATCTTGGCGTCGGATGGCCGGGCGGGGGTCACGACGTCACGGCGGAAAGCGTCATTCCGGCCGATGCGCGCTTTTCCGGCGTCATGGACAGCCGTGACGCCATCGTCGTCGCTGGCCTGCCGATTGCCGCCGCCTTCTTCCACGCGCTCGATCCGGCGATGCAGATCGAGATACTGGTCGAGGAAGGTGCCGAGGTGGAGCCGGGCGCGGACCTGATGCGCCTGACCGGCAACGCCCGCGCCATGCTCACCGCCGAACGCAGCGCGCTCAACACCGTTCAGCACCTTTCGGGCATCGCCACGATGACGCGCGAATACGTCCGCGCGATGGGTGACGCCGGAGCGGTCCTGCTCGATACCCGCAAGACCATCCCCGGCCTGCGGCACCTCGAAAAGTACGCCACGCGGATGGGCGGGGCGCAGAACCACCGTATGGGACTGTGGGATGCGGCAATGATCAAGGACAACCACATCCTCGTTGCCGGATCTGTCGAACAAGCCGTCGGCGCGGCCCGGAGGGCGGGGGTCGAACAGGTCATCTGCGAAGTCGACCGTATCGAACAGATCGAGCCGGCATTGGCCGCGGGTGCGAGCCACCTGCTGCTCGACAACATGCCGCCCGAAACCCTGCGCGAGGCGGTCGCATTGGTGGCCGGGCGCGTGCCGACCGAAGCCTCGGGTGGGGTCAATCTCGCCACGATCGGGGCGATTGCCGCGACGGGCGTCGACTACGTCTCGGTCGGGCGCCTCACGCAAAGCGCCCCGGCCGCCGATATCGGGCTCGATTTCACCCCCCTTTGACGATCCGATTGCCTGCTCGCCGCGCTTGCGGCACAAGGTCGCGATCTAGGGGAGGTACCTGAAATGAAACCCGAATCCATTCGCAAGTTCGACATGTTCTATCTCGGCTCGCTGGCCATCTCGGTGGTCAGCATAATCGTCGGATATGACGCGCTCGTCGCGGAGGTTGCCGCGGAGGGCGAGGCGAGCGGCATGGCTCTCGGGCAGGTCTGGGCGATCGGCGCGGTCGTCATCGGCCTCGCCATAAGCCTTCTGCTGTGGTGGCTGACATCGTCCAAGCGCCTGTCGATCGCCAAATGGATCATCGTGCTGTTCTTCGTGCTCGGGCTGATCGGCTTGCCGGGCACCCTGGCCGATGGGCTGACGATGCTCGAAATAATCGGCCTAGTCTCGGTGGCCGCCCAGGCCACAGCGATCTGGTATCTGTTCCGACCTGACGCCAAGGAATGGTTTGCCGGATCCTCGCCGGTAGACCCGAAAACCTTTGACTGAAGCGTGACTCCCGCGCGCCTGCTGGCGGTGGCGGCGGTTCTCGCGCCAGCCCCCGCCGTGGCGCAAGCCTACCAGTGCCAGGTGCCGAAAGGCGCGATCGCGCTCCCCGCTCCCGAGAGCGGTGAAGAAGTGCGCACGCGGGTCACCGGCTACACTCTGGCGGCGAGCTGGTCGCCTGAATACTGCCGCACGCGAACGCCTTCGCAGGCCGACGCCCGGCAGTGTTCGGGAAAGCAGGGACGCTTCGGAATGATCCTGCACGGCCTGTGGCCCGAAGGCGCGGACCGTTCGCCGCAATGGTGCCGGACGGAGCGGCAGCCGGGAGAAGCGGACCTTCGCCAGAACCTGTGCGCCACACCTTCGGTTAAATTGCTGGGCCACGAATGGGCCCGCCACGGCAGCTGCATGGCGCAGAGCCCAGCGGCCTATTTCACAATCCAGCGCGTGCTGTGGGACAATGTGCGCTGGCCGGATTTCGACCGCCTGTCACGCCGTAGGAATCTTGACGCGGGTGCGGTGAGACAGGCGATCGCCCAGGCCAACCCGCGCTGGTCGGCGTCGCAGATTGGCCTCGAGCTCAACCCGCGCGGCTGGCTCGAAGGCGTGCGCCTCTGTTTCAACCTGCAATTCAAGGCCGTGGCTTGCCCGAAATGGCAATTGGGGCCCGGCGATGCAGCGAAGGTCTCGATCTGGCGCGGACTGTGAGGGCCTAGCGGCGGGCGGCAAAGAAGCCGCGCAACAATTCCGCCGACGCCGCCTCGCCCATTCCGGAATAGACTTCCGGGCGATGCAGGCATTGCGGCTGTTCGAACACCCGTGCGCCATGCTCGACCGCCCCGCCCTTGGGGTCCGGCGCTGCGTAGTAGAGTTTGCCGATCCGGGCATGGGCGATGGCCCCGGCGCACATCGCGCAGGGTTCGAGCGTGACCCACAGTTCGCAGCCTTCGAGCCGCTCGGCCCCCAGCGCCTGCGCCGCACGACGGATTGCCAGTAGCTCGGCGTGGGCGGTCGGATCGGACAACTCGCGTGGGGCATTGTGCGCTTCGGCGACGATCTCCCCGCCGCGCACCACGACCGCGCCGACCGGCACCTCTCCCGCCGCGGCGGCGGCTTCGGCAAGGATCAGCGCGCGCTGCATCGGCGGGGGGAGAGGCCAGCGGGTCATCGACCCTTCCGCTAGACCGCCGCCTGACGCGCTGCAATGGCATGCGAATGCTTGACGATTCGGGAGGTGCCCGCTATGCGCGCCGCTTTCCCGGACACCATCCGATTTACGAGTAGAGACGAATCATGTCGCGCATCTGCGAATTGACCGGCAAGGGCCGCCAGGTTGGCCACAACGTGAGCCACGCCAACAACAAGACCAAGCGGGTTTTCCTGCCGAATCTTCAGAACGTTACGCTGATGAGCGAGAAGCTCGACAAGAGCTACAAGTTCCGCGTTTCGACGCAGGGCCTGCGCTCGGTCGAACACAACGGCGGGCTCGACAACTGGCTGCTCAAAACCAGCGACGAGAAGCTCAGCGCCAACGCCCTGAAGGTCAAGCGCGAGCTCAAGAAGGCGCTTGCCGCCGCCTGATTCGCCGGCTCCGGCCAGGCATTCAAAAAAGGCCTCCCGTCCCACTGGGTCGGGCGGCCTTTTTGCGTTGGCGTCAGCTATCGGCCAGGCTCAACGCCTGCCTGCCCGCCTTTCGGTTTCCATTCCAGTTCGACGAGCAGGGTGCGCTGAACGACCACGGCTTCGTTGGCATCGGTAACGAGCCATAACCGCACGCTCTCACCTCCAGGCATGACCGCCAGCCCTTCGTAGTTTTCGCGCAGATCAAAGTCAGAGATGCGCGCCACCGGCTGCCAGGGCCACGGCTTACCGGCGCGGATGTCGGCAGGATCGGCCACAACCAGCCGGCTGGCGAACGGTGGATAGCCCGCAAAGGTGAGGCCGCGCAGAAGAACCGGCACACATCCGTCGGGAAGGACGGCCGCATCGACCGGGTCGAGCCCGGGAGGCGACTCGAAGATGAATTGGACCGCATGGTTGTCCTCGATGGGATCGCCGGCGAAAAGCAGTGCCGTTCGGCGCATCGGGCTAAGTGGGTCGCCCGTTTCCCTGAGGACAAGGAAGCGTCCGCCGGGCAAGCGCACGATCGATTCCGCCCCGCCGTTACCGGGGAAGTCCTCCATGCCCGCAGGATAGGTCTCCGCGATCGCCTTCGAAGATGCTCCGAGCCGCCAGATGCCGTTTATCCCTTCGAGCGACAGCCATGTCGAGCCAGTGGCCGGGTCGTAGGTCGCCCCCTCGACATCGTTGGCCCTCTTGTCGAAGGGCATTGCGATTGATCCGAACAGTTGGGCGGGCTTTGCGTTGGGGTCCCCAGGCGGCAGAAACTCCAGCCAGCTGCCTCGATCGGTATAGGCCCGCAATCGACCGTCCGGCATGGGGACCAGGGCCGAATAGCCGCCGAAGCGCCCGTCCTCGCTGGTCATCTGCCAGACACCGAGCCGGCGCACACCGTTGCTGCCGGCGTCGGTTTCGGGACCGGCGAGCAGCTCGATTCGCAGCTGGCCCGCGGGGACCTTTGCCCGCCGCGGGTGGTTCTGCGGCCACATCTGGGCCGTGGCTGCCAGCGCAAGGAGGAAGACGAGCGCCAGGCGCCCGGGCCTGGCCGCGAACATCAAGCTGCGCTCGGTTCCAGCTTGCCGCGATAGGCCTGCCTGAACGGCTCCATCCAACGCGAGTAGGGGGCTGATGAATTCAGTCCCGCCTTGTTTATCGGGTCACGCACCTGCGAGGCGCTGGCGGTCGAAACGACGCGTTCGGACAGGTGCGGGGAGAGCTGCGGCTCCTCGAACGGCAGTCCGGCGTGTTCGTCGATCCGGCGAATCCACTGCTCCGGGTCATTGACGAGTTCGGCATAGGGCACCGTCAGGATGCGATCCGGCAGGAGATCGCTCCAGAAGGCGTGAAGTTCGTCCTCCTGGTTGAAGAAGTCGCCGATCCATTCGAGCGACCAGCTCCATTCGCTACCCTTGAGGAAGAAGGTGCTGAAATCCGACCAGGCGTTATCCTGCGGATCGCGGCGCAGCCAGAACACCGGCCGTTCGGGGAACATGACCGTGAGAAGCCCCATGTAGCCGCTCGCCAGGAGGCTCTTGTCGATCACCGGCAGGTCACCCGGCATGCGCTGGGCGAGCAGATTGTTGTACGTCTCCCTTAGCTTGGCCACCGACCCGCCTCGCTCGATGTAAGCTTCCAGGTCGTGGAGCGAACTGCCGCCGACGTCCTGCTGGACCATCCGGAACAGGCCGAGCTCGGCCCCGTCGCCAGTCGCCGAATGGCTGACCAGAATTTGCTCTGTCAGGGTGGTGCCGGAGCGGGGAAGCCCGGTTACGAACAGCGGCCTGCCCTGCGTTCCGCGCATATCGAGCGAGTGCTTCTCGACCGCCGCACGCGTCCAGCCTGCCATCGAAGCGCGGCTTTGTTCGCGGCGAACGTCCGGATCGTAGGCCTCAAGTCCGCGCATGATGCGAGCGCCTTCGTCGAACGCCTTGAACGCTTCCGCGTAGGCCTCGCGCTGATGATGGACCCGGCCCAAAGCATAGTAGTAGGCCACGCCCTCGATATCCTCGCGCGTAGCGAAGTGGCGCTCGGCAGCGATGATCAGGTCGCCATCCGCCGGTTCGATCTTGCCGATCATCGCCAAGGCGATCCACGTCTGGCCCGATTGGGGATCGAGCATGGCCGCCTTGCGGAGGCTTTCCCTGGCCTTGTCGCGCTCCCCCGAGTTGGTCGCGACAGTCCCATCGAGATAGGCGCGCCCTGCCGGGTTCCAGCTGTCCTGGGAAATATCGTTGATAGTACGCTTGGCCGCATCATGGCGACCGGCGCGCGCCTGGAGACCGGCCATCTCCAGCACGATCTCCGGAAGGTTACCTGCCTGGCTGCGCCAGACCTGCAACGCCTCCAGCGCGGCATCATGCTCGCCGTTTCGTTCCAGCGCCGTTGCAATCGACTTCCAGGTCTTGCCCAGGGGAGGCCGGATCGAGATCAGTCGCATTGCCGCCTCGTTGACCGCGGCGCGATCGTGGCGTTGCAGGGCGGCGATAAAGTCGGCCTTCGCTGCGGCGGTCTGCTCGGTCGTCATGAGCCCTGCAATGCCCGAGAGGCGGTCATTAGGAAAGGGGAGGCATCGGTCGGTTCATCCCGCAGGATGTCATGCCTCGTAGGCTTCGATGAAAGGGCGCATGAATTCACGATAGGGTTCGGCGCTGCCGATACCGCGCCGATTGATCGGTTCACGCACCTGCAGAGAGCTCGCCGTAGTAACCCTCTGCGATGTCTCGTGGAATCTGTGTTGCTGCGCTTCGACCTCGAGGCCGCAGTGAGCGGTCATCCGCGCGATCCATTCTTCCGGGTGCGTAACGAGTTCGGCATAGGGGACTATCAGCATCCGGCTTCCGAGCACCGATTTCCAGTGCGCGAACAACCGGTCTTCGAGCTTCATATGATGGGCTATGTCGGCCAGTGACCACCCCGCGATCGCACTGCGCGACATCCAGGTGCGAAAAATCGACCAGGCGTTGTCGAGCGGGTCTCGTCGCAACCAGAGTACAGGCGCATCGGGGAAGATAAGGGCATATGGCCCGAGACTGCGGCTCTGGTTGAGCGTCTTGTCAATGAATGCGCCCTCGCCCGGTATCCGTTCTGCGACGAGGCGCAGATAGCTCTCGCGCAAGTCCCGCAGCTTTCCACCTGCCTCGACGTAACGCTTGAGGTCTGCCGGCGCGAAGCCGTCGCTGATTGCTTCGAGCTGCATCGCTAGGCCGAGTTCGCCGCCCCCATCGACCGCTGAGTGCGCTGCAAGGATTTGCTCAACCAGTGTGGTGCCGCTGCGAGGGAGCCCGGTGACGAATATCGGCTTGCGTGCTTCGGCGGCAGGACATTCAGCTAGGCAGGAGATCTCCTCGGCAGTCCAGCGTCCGGCGATCTGCGCCGACTGCTCGTTTTCCTCGGCCGAATAGGCCCGTCCCTGCCTGACGATGTTTGTCGATTTTTCGAAGTGGGAGAAGGCATCCGCCCGGTTGCCGCGGCGGTGCTCGACAAGTCCAAGGGCGTTTTCGACCGCGGCGTGGTCTTCCGGATCATCGAACCTGGGGGCATTCGCAAGTGCTCGCATTGCGGAATAGTCGGCATCCGAGATGGTGCCGAAATGGGCGAGTCCCTGCCACGAGCGCCCCGAATCCGGTCGCGCCTTGAGTGCCCGGCGAAATTCCTTTTCGGCATCGCGCAACTGTCCGAGGTTGAATGCAAGGGCTCCTCGCAAATAGGCGTTGGCGACTTCGGTCGGGAAACCGGCCGGCAAGGCTTCGACGAGCTTTTGCGCCCTCGCCGTCTGGCCCGCCAGGGAGAGGATCATCGCCTTCTCGTAATTCACGACATTGGCCGGGGTACCCTGCCGATGCCAGCAATTCAGCGCGGTGAGCGCCAGGTTGAGCTCCCCCCATTTGAAGACTTGCTGTGACAGGCCTAACCATTGGTCGCCCAGCGGTGCTTCCAGCGCAATGAGCTGGCGTGCCGCAGCAAGGATTGCCTGCCGGTCCTGCCGTTGCAAGGCCGACTTGAAGGCCGATGCGGCGAGCCTGAGAATGTCGTTGTTCACGCGCTGTGCCTGACGGAAACTTGGGCCCCGCACGCAGACGGTGGGCCAAAAAAAGGGGCGGCCAAAAGGCCGCCCCTTCGTACTCAGATAAGCGTATCGATCAAGTCGACGCTTACGGCTGACCGCCGAAGCGGACGGCCAGCGTCAGGCGAACCGAACGCGGAGCCTGGTAACCGCGGACCTTCATGAAGTCCGCATTCGGGCCGCCAAAGCTGACGTCGCCGAATTCGTCGAAGTCCAGCTTCGACTTCCAGTTGAACACGTTGAACACGTCGAGAGCGAAGTAGCTTCCGTCGAGGCCCGTGAAGCTGCCCAGGTCGAACGAAGTGCGCAGGTCGATCTGCTTGTTCCATTCGGACTCGAACGCCGAACCACGCGGAACGAGGTACGAGCCGCCGACCGCAGTGCCGCCGACATTCGACTGCTGGCAGTAGTACGACGCAGCACCGTACGAGGCCGCAAAGTTGCTCGAGTCGTAGTAGTTGCCGATGCAGCTGAACTTGCGCGGGCTTTCGACCAGCGCGTTGACGCCGATGTCGAGCCATTCGACCGGCTTCACGTGTCCGTAGAGCTTGAACACGTGAGCGCGACCGTTGGCAAGGTCACCGTAGGCGCCGTCGAGGAAGCCCGGCTGGTCGAAGTCCTGGGTCAGGCCGGTGTCGGTCTGGTTGTTGTCGGACTTCACGCCGCCTTCGAAGTTACCCACGAGGTTCGTCCAGGTGTAGCTGAAGTTGAACCCGTAGACGCCGTTGAAGGCCTTATCGACGGTGAACTGGATGGCGTCGTAGGCACGTTCCGCCTTCGGATAGCCGAGATCGGCCACGTCGAGCGTGACGATATCGCACATTCCGGCGACCGAGCAATCGCCATCCAGGCGGACGGTGATGGGCGAACCCGGGTTCGACAGAACGTACTGGTGGAAGCCGCTGAACACCGAACTGCAGCCTGCGATGCCGTTTTCGGCGCAGTATGCGTTGACCGCAGCGTCGATCGCCACGTCTTCCAGCGTCTCGCCGAGACGGCGGTTGATGTAGCTCAGGCCGAACTTCCAGTCGCCGGTCCGGTGCGAAATGCCGAGCAGCCATTCGTCCGAGTAGCTCGGAGCCAGGCCCTGGGCCACCAGGGTATCGGTCGGACCCTGCGTACCATCCGCGAAGATGATCGCGCACTGCTGGCTCAGGCCGGTGAGGGTCTGGAAGGCAGCAGGGCAGGCACCGCCGACGTTCGGCGCATAGTTGGTGATGTTGCCATCGGAATCGAAGGTGTAGAAATCGGGCACACCGTCGCCGTCGGCATCAGCACCAGCAGCGGCCGTGTAGGTCTGCCGCTGTTCGACGTAGAGTTCCGCGCCGGCGAGACGAATGTTGGTGTTCGTCGCGATCGGGAGGAAGTAGCGGCCCCAGAAGGCGTTAACCTTCGTGGCACCGTCACCGAAGAGGTCGAACGTGGCGCCCAGACGCGGACCCCACTGGTCGCCCGAGTCGTAGTACAGATCGCCCGACTGGGTGTAGTTCTTGAACCGGTCGTTGCGGATGCCGAGCTGCAGGTTCAGGCGGCCGTCCATGAGCGACCACGAATCCTGCAGGTAGAACGCCCGCATGTTGGTGTTGAACTCACCCTGGTTGTAGTAGAACCGGCGACGCGTCTGCGTGGTACGCAGGTCGTACCGGAACCCGGCGCCCGTGTACTGGGTCAGTTCGCCAGCGGTCAGGTCTTCGTAGTCGAAGCCGCCACGGAAGTGGTGTTCGCCGGCGAAGTTGGCATAGACGTCGACGTCCGCGCGGTAGAACTTGCGGTCGTTGATGTCGTTGGTGTCGCCGATGACCGTACCGTACGCGATACGGGTCGTGCCGATGCGGCTGAGCAGGTACGGCGAATCCGGATCGGTGTGCTGAGTCGCCTTGTCGTGGTTCTCACCGTACGATGCCGACAACGTCAGCCAGTCGGTGAACTGGCCGGTGTAGGTGCCGATGAAGTTGTTGCCACCGAACTCGCTTACCACCGCACCACGCAGTGCGCCGACAGTGTCGGTCGTACCGTCGTAGTTGAAGTAGTTCGTGCGCTGCGTCTGGTCATCGCGGAAGAAGGTGCCTTCCAGGCGATGTCCGTCGGCAATCACGAAATCGACCTTGCCGCCGAAGAACGGCGACTTGCTCTTGGTTTCAAGACGCAGCGAGTTCGAATTGCTGGTGTCGCCGTTCTTGAAGTAGCGCGGCTGGTACAGCGCGTAGAAGAACAGGCGGTCCTTGATGATCGGACCCGACACGTAGAGCGAAGCGTCATACGATTCGCGGTAGTCGGCGTCGTTCTTGTCGCGGATCTTGTCACCGGTCGTGGTGGGATCGGAATCCAGATCGGTGAAGGTGTTCGGCGAATCGGTACGAAGCGCGTCGGGAGCCCAGGTGGCGACGACGCCGGCCTTGAACTCGTTCGAACCCGACTTGGTGACCGCGGAGGTCACGCCGCCGAGCGCGCGGCCGTATTCGGCCTGGTAGCCGCCGGTCTTGACGTCGAGCGTGCGATAGAACTCGAACGGAATGATCGAGCCGCCGAGGAAGCTACGGAAATCGGTGATGTTCAGGCCGTTCACGTAGTAGGCGTTCTCGGCCACGGTCGCGCCGCCGATGGAGGCGAGGTTACCGAAACCGGAGTCGCCCGCCGTCGTGCCCGGAGCGAGCAGGATCAGCGAGGTCTGGTCGCGGCCAACCGGAACGGTCGAAGCCAGTTCCTGGACGTCGAGGGTGAGACCCGTCTGGGTCTGCGCGAAGTCGTTGACCTGGATACGAGTACCCAGAACGACGATGTCGTTGCCGTCGGCCTCAGCACCCGCATCGCCGCTCGCGGCGATGTAGCGGTAGCTGTTGGTCTGGCCGGCGACGACGGTCGCGCCGCGGTCTTCAACGACCGGGGTGCCGTTGGCAGTGACCGAAACCGTGTACGTGCCGGTCGGCAGGTTGGGGACGATGAAGGAACCGTTTGAACCCGTCGTCACGCTCTGGCTGAAGCCCTGCGAGTTGGAGGTAACGGTAACTTCGGCGCCCGCGAGCGGCGCGCCAGCTTCGTCCACGACGGTGCCAGAAAGGACGCCGCGGGTGTAGTCCTGCGCTGCGGCCGGAGCGGCCAGAGCGATTGCACCGACGCCCATACCGACGACGGAGAGGGCCTGCAGACAGCTAGCGCTGCACAGAGCCGATTTCTTGAGGAATGATTTCACGTTCCAGTCCCTTTTTCCAAAGGCCGCCGCCGGAACTGCGACGATGCCTTGAGCATTTCCGAACATGCGGCCTCCCTGGCCCCATCCGTGCGCTTCGGGCACACGAATCCCGTTCGGAAAATGATGCGGTGCAATGAGAGATTTTGGGGCCGTGGGTCAAAGACCTTGTCAGCCGTGTCGGACATTGGTTTTCAGCTGTAACCAAATTGCCACACAGGGGTTTGTGCCGACCAACTGCGCCCAGAAATCGACGAATTACGGGTATTTCGCAACAATGTTACAATTGCAACCGGCATGGGCGTTGCAAAATTGCACCGCAGGGCGAGTGCGCCGAAACTTTATGTTTGAAACGTTCCCAAGCTCAGTTCGCGGGTGCGACAAAGAGCAGCGGATCGAGCCGTGCGTCGTGCCATTTCATCGACCAGTGGAGGTGCGGCCCTGTGGCCCTTCCGGTCATTCCGATGTTGCCGATGTACTGGCCCTGGCGAACCACGTCGCCGACTTTGACCGCCAGTTTCGAGGAATGCAGGAAAGCGCTGTTGAGACCGCCGCCGTGATCGATGATCAGGAGGTTGCCCTCGAGTGAAAACGGAGACTGAGCGGCGAGCACGACGACGCCGTCGGCAGGGGCGACGTAGGGCGTGCCGCTCTCCCCCGTCGCGATGTCGAGGCCCGAGTGGTAGCTGCCCGCCTCGCCGCCGCGATAGATGCGCTGCGAGCCGAATCGGCCCGAGATTCGGCCCCTGGCCGGCCAGATGAAATCCTGCCGCCAGCCGCCGATGTCGTGGTCCACGGCCCGCGCCGCGGCAATTTGCGCCAGCTCGGGCTCGCGGATCTTCCAGAACTCCTCGGTCGTGCGGCCCTGCGTGCGCGGAATGTCGACGCGTTCTATGTTCCAGGCGCGTGGACTGACCGTCAGCGGGCTGGTGACGGTACGCCCGTCTGCAAACGTCGCGACCAGCGTCGACGTGGGCCCCGCATCGCGGTCGAAGGCGGCGAAGAAATGACCACTCGGATCGAGCTTCAGAGGTTCATCGCCAAGCCGGGCGGCAACGGTGCCCGCCGGGGCTTGTCCACGTAGCCAGCCGCCCTGGGTCAGCTCGCCTGAATAGACGAAGGTCGCCGGTGCAGCCGCTGCAGGCGGCGGAGCGCTTTCGCCCGTACCACCGAAACCGGCCAGCCAGGCGACGGCCGAGGCGGCCAGCGCAAACTTCAGCAACCCGGCAGGCATTGTCAGTCGTCGCCGGACAGCCGCTGCGTGGCGATGGCGGCGCTGGCGTAGGCTTCCTGCCGGTCGACCGACCAGTAGCGCAGCTCTTCCAGCGGGATAGCCTCGCCGGTGACGGCACAGACGACGAAATGGCCCGGCCTGGCCACGCGGAAGCCGTTCGGCCCGTAGATCAGCGTGGCAGGGGTCTGTCGTGAATTCATCAGCATACGCGGGACCTTAGCAACGAGCGGTCACTCGAACAAATCGTCTTGTGCGGGCCGTTTGGCCTGCGCGACGGGACGAGGCTTGGACCTCGATACACCAAGCGGACTAACCTCGACTGAACCGTCGGCGAATTCGAGCGTCAGGACCGGCTGCGCGGCGGCGACGGCGCGCGAAGACACCACCGGGTGGCCGCTGGCGCTGACCAGCGCATAACCGCGTTCGAGCGGGGCCTTGGGATCGAGCGAACGGCGCAAGCGCTCCAGGGCAGCCAGCCGCTCGCCGCGCTCGGCCAGAGGGCGGGTGACGAGCGCGGGCACGAGCCGGACGGAATTGAGCCGCTGCTGTGCATCGCGCAGGCCCCGTTGCAGCATGGCAGGCGACAGGCGCAGTTCGGACAACCTTTCGCGCCCCTTCCCGGCACGATCGGCAAGGCCGCGGCGCAGGCGCTCGGCAAGGTCGTCGAGGGCCTGCGCCTTGGCCGCCACCAGCGCCTCTGGCTGCGGAAAGCGCGCCACCCGCGCCTCGAGCCGTTCGCGCCCGAGCGTGACCGGGCGCATGACCGACTTGCGCTGGCGCAACGCAAACTCGTCGAGCGTCGCGGTGAGGTCGCGCAGCACCGGCACGGCAATCTCGGCGGCGGCGGTGGGGGTCGGGGCGCGCCGGTCGGCAGCATAGTCTGCCAGCGTGGTGTCGGTCTCGTGCCCGACCGCGCTGATCACCGGGATCGGCGATTCGGCGATGGCGCGGACGACGGTCTCCTCGTTGAAGCCCCACAGGTCCTCGATCGAACCGCCTCCGCGCGCGACGATCAGCAGGTCGGGGCGCGGCACCGCGCCGCCCTCGGCCAGCGCGCCGAACCCACGCACCGCGGCGGCGACCTGCTCGGCCGAACCCTGCCCCTGGACCAGCACCGGCCAGACCAGCACGCGGCTGGGGAAGCGGTCGGCAAGGCGGTGGAGGATGTCGCGGATCACCGCCCCCGTCGGCGAAGTGACCACGCCGATCACTCGCGGGAGATACGGCAGCGGCCGCTTGCGCTCGGGCGCGAAGAGCCCCTCGGCGGCGAGCCGCTGGCGGGTCTTCTCGAGCAGCGCGAGCAGCGCCCCTTCGCCGGCGATCTCCATCCGCTCGATGACGATCTGGTATTTCGAGCGCCCGGGATAGGTCGTCAGCTTGCCCGAAGCGACGACCTCGATCCCATCCTCGGGCCGGAATCCCAGCCGCTCGGCATTGCCGCGCCACATCACCCCGTCGATCACCGCGCCCTCGTCCTTGAGGCTGCAGTAGAAGTGCCCGGAGGCGGCGCGCTTGACCCCCGACAGCTCGCCGCGCAGCTTCACGAAACCGAAGCGCTCCTCGACCGTGCGCTTGAGCAGCTGGGAAATCTCGGTGATGGAGAGCGGTGCGGCGTTGTCCCCAGCGGCCCCCTTGGCTACCAGCCCGGCAGCTGAATCGTCGTCGTCGAAAGAAGGGCCGGGCATGAATATCCTCTTGCTGGGAGCAGGCGGGCGCGAACATGCGCTGGCGTGGAAGCTGGCGCAATCCCGCTACATCGCCGCCGACGGTGGTACGCTCTATGCCGCGCCGGGCAACCCCGGCATCGCCGAATGCGCCACGCTGGTCGAACTCGACGTTGCCGACCACGACGCTGTCGTCGCCTGGTGCGAGGGGCACAGGGTCGATTTCGTCGTCGTAGGGCCGGAAGCCCCGCTGGTCGATGGGCTGGCCGACACCTTGCGCGGGGCCGGGATCGCGGTGTTCGGTCCGAGCAAGGCCGCCGCCCAGCTCGAAGGCAGCAAGGGCTTCACCAAGGACCTGTGCGAGCGCGCCGGAATCCCGACCGCGGGCTATGTCCGGACGACCTCGCTGGAGCAGGCGAAGACCGCGCTCGACCGCTTCGAAGCGCCCTACGTGCTCAAGGCCGACGGGCTGGCGGCGGGCAAGGGCGTGGTCATCGCAGCCACGCAAGACGATGCGAATGAAGCGCTTGAAGACATGTTCAGCGGCGCGTTCGGCGCTGCCGGGACAGAGGTTGTCCTGGAGGAATTCATGGAAGGCGAGGAAGCGAGCTTCTTCGTCCTTACCGACGGGGCGACGATCGTCCCCTTCGGCTCGGCGCAGGATCACAAACGGGTCGGCGAAGGCGACACCGGGCCGAACACCGGCGGGATGGGCGCCTACAGCCCCGCCCCGGTGCTCAGCGCGAGCCTGCGCGGGGAAGCGATCGAGCGGATCATCGCCCCGACGGTTCGGCAGATGGCCGAGGAAGGCATGCCCTATTCGGGCGTGCTCTACGCCGGGCTGATGCTGACCCCGCAAGGCCCCAAGCTGGTCGAGTACAACTGCCGCTTCGGCGATCCCGAATGCCAGGTGCTGATGATGCGGCTGGAGAGCGATCTCGGCGAGTATCTCTACGCCTCCGCGACCAGCGGCCTTGCCGCGCTCCGGCCGCCGAAGTTCTCCCGCGAAACCGCCATGACGGTCGTGATGGCGGCGCAGGGCTATCCCGGCACGCCGGCGAAGGACGGATCCATCGCGGGGATCGACGCCGCCGAAGCCGGCGGGGCCAAGGTCTTCCATGCCGGGACCGCGCTCAGGGACGGGCAACTGGTCGCCAGTGGCGGGCGCGTGCTCAACGTGACGGCGAGCGGCAGCAGCGTGGCGGAAGCGCAGCGCAAGGCCTACGCCGCGGTCGACGCGCTCGATTTCCCGAGCGGCTTTTGCCGCCGCGACATCGGCTGGCGCGAAATCGAGCGCGAAGGCTCCTAGAGCCCGAGCGCGTCGCGCATGGCCCACAGCGGCAAGTGCGGACGGGCGAGCGCCTGGTTTACCGCATAGGGCCACCAGCCTGGGCCGAAGGGCAGGTAGAGCCGCACCGGAACGCCTAGCCGCTTGGCGATCGCCGTGGTGCGGCGGCGGGGCAGGCCGCGGAGCTGTTCGAGCTCGCACGGTGTGCTGGACGCCACCAGCATCGTCAGCGCCGCTTCGGCGAGTGCGGGATCGTGGGTGGCGATGCCGACCGGGGCGGTGCGCCCGGCGAGGCGTTCGACCAACGACAGGTAGGCGGCAGCAACGTCCGGGACATCGGCCACCGGATCGGCCCACTCGCCCTTGACCAGCCGGATGCGGCACGGCGTGTCGCGCAAAGCAACGGCATCGGCGGCGCTGCGCTGCCAGCGGGCAGGGAGCGCGACGCCCGCGGCGAATTCGCGGCCCAGCGAAAGGATGGCGTCGGCATGGACCGGTGCCATGGCATCGAAGGTCAGAGGAATGCCGCTGGCGACGAGGCCTGCAACTGCCGCACGATCGAAGCCGATGGCATTGGCCTTGACTGCAATGCGCGTGTCGATCCCGGCCGCGGCGAGCCCGGCGGCGAGGTCGCCCCAGATCGCGGCGACTTCGCCGACGGTCTCGCCGCTGGCATGGAAATAACCGGCGCTGGTGCGAATGCCGCGCCCACCGAGGGAGGCGAAGTGCGCCACCGCGGCGGTGACGTCGAGGCCCGGCGAGACCTTTTCGACCAGCTCCGGCAGCGCGTAGCGGACATCGCGCAGGCGGGCGCGCAGGGCGGAGCTCACCGCCGCACTCGCACCAGCCGTTGCCGCGCCCATCGTGCACTGTCGGCGGCGAAGGCCACGGCTCCCGCCATTCCGAACGGGTAGGTCCTGAGCTGCACGCAGGAATGCTCCTCGCGCGTCCACAGCTCGGCAATCCAGCTTTCCGCATCGCCCATGAGTTCGAAGCGCTCGATCCGGCGCCGCGCCGCATCGCCGAGCACATGGAGCATCAGCAGCGTGCCGGGCGAACAGCGCTGGAAGCGCTCGTCGAAGCCGATCTTGTAGAGCCAATGCCTGCCGCCGAGCTCGACCGCGAGGTGCATTGCCGCGATCTCCCCACTGAGCCTGAGGAAGGCAATGCGGCAGCTCCGGTCCTCGCACGCCGCCTTGAGGTAGGCGCGGAAGAATGCCTCCTTCCGAGGGTCGCAGGCGATGGCTGTGCCCGCCTCGCGTTTCCAGCTCGCCGCCTCGACGGCGATGGCCGCATCGAAGTGCGCGTCGAACTCGTCCGGTGAGGGGGTGAGCGTTTCGAACGAAACCTGGCCGAATTCGGCGGCACGCCGCGCGGCGCGGCGGAAGTCGGAGCGGCGGCGCGCGTTGAAGCGGCTTTCGGGTTCGCTCCAGCTTTCGTCCAGCGCGATCGTCGGGCAGGGCGGCGCTGGGCGCACATCGACAAGTCCGCGTCCGGCCATCGCCTCGCGCAGCGCCGGCACGAAGGCCGAGCTGGCCGGCACCCGGGCCATGACCAGCGGGCGTCGCTCCCGCGCCACGAGCGTCGCGAGGCGGTGCGCGGCAACCGAATCCCGGACCGCGGCGTCTCCCGGTTCGAACACTTCGTTGTCCCCCGCCAGCCGCCAGCGGGCGAAGGCTCCGGGCGAGCGGGCGAGCGGCAGGACGGCGTCGAAGCGGCCCTGGGTTTCGACCTGGAACAGCGCCAGTTCGTCGCCGGCCAGCAGGGTTTCGCGCAGGGCAGAGAGGAAATCGGGGTGCTGGGTCGGCAGCGTGGCGCGCGTGTCGAGGTGGCGCCAGGCGCGCTGGTGCGCCGTCGCCCCTTCTGCCGTGCGCAAGTCGAGCACCGGCGCATGAATCGCCGAAAATTCCATTCACTGTCCCTCAGGACGGGCGAATAGCCGGGTCTTCCTAAGAAACTGCCAATCCGCTCGCAGGTAAGTGCCCGCGCACCAGCCACGCGGCGCTCGTCGCCAGCAGCGCCGTCAGCGCCAGCGCCCCGAACAGCACCGAGGCCGAGCCGCCGGCGAAGTCGAGCAGGTAACCCCCGGCGAAGCTCATGGCGATGCCGCCCACCCGGCCGCTGGTCATGCCGAGGCCGATCCCGCTAGCGCGGACATCGGCCGGATAGAGCAGCGTGGCCATGGCGTAGAGCGTGGTGATGCCGACGCTGGCGGCAAATCCGACCGCGGCGGCGAGGGCGTCGATCGCCAGGCGGGCGCCAGGCGCGGCATCGAGCGTAGCGCCGAATCCGGCGAGCAGGGCTGCCGTTGCCAGGGCGCTCGCCCACATGACCCGGCGCGATCCCTGCGCCCGGGCGAGCCAGCCGGCGGCGAAAGCGCCGAGAATCGAGCAGGCGTTGAACGTCAGGCTCGCCGTCAGCGCCTGGTCGAGCGTGAACCCGGCGGCGGTGAGGAACGAGGGCATCCACGCGCCGAGGCCATAGACGATCGCGGTCAGGGCCGCGAAGCTCAGGCCCACCCCGGCGTTGAGGCGGGCAAATTGCGACGACAGCAGCCGTCCGCGCTGCGCCGCCGGTCCGGCCGCCGGGTGCGGCGGCTCGCGCAACACGGCGAGGAGCACGATCCCGAGCACCACGGCCAAGGCGCCAAGCGCCACGAACACCCCGCGCCAGCCGAGCGAGGGCAGCATGGCCGGAAGCGCCGCCGCGCCGATCATCCCGCCCGCCGGGGTCCCGACCGCGAGCAGCGCGACAACGTAAGTCCTGAAGCGGACCGGCAGCCACTCGCTGCCCAGCGCCAGCGCGTTCGGCCCAGCCGCCCCGAAGCCCACTCCGCCAAGCACCCTCAGCGCGGCCAGCGCGGCGACATCGTGGGTGCGGCTGACGGCAAGGGTCGCGCAGCCGAACAGGACCACCGCCAGCGCCAATGCGCGCACCCGGCCGACCTTGTCGCCGAGCCAGCCGCCGGCGGCCGCGCCCAGCGCCATCCCGAACAGCGCCGCGGCCATCGCCGTGCCGAAGTCGGCCCGTGCGACGCCCCACTCGGCAAGGATCAGCGGCGCGGTCAGGGCGAGCAGCTGGTAGTCGAGCCCGTCGATCACCAGCGCTGCGAGGCACAGCGCCAGCGTGACGAGCCCGAACGCCCGCACCGCCTCGCGGCTCTCGCCGGTCAAGTTATTCGGCTGCCTTTGCGGGAGGATTCTTCCACGCCCGTTCTTCTCCGACCCACGGCACCTGGCCGTTGATCCACAGGTCGACGTCGACGCTGGCGAAGCGCCATTCGCCATCGCCGCCCTTCACCGCGAGCGTATCCCACGTGCCCATCCCGAACACCCGGTTCTCGAACGTCTCGACGTCGTGCTGCAGGATCGACCAGAAGGCCTTGATGCGCACGCCGTTCTCGCCCTTGGGGCTCATCAGGACGGCGGAGAACCGATGCTGGCGGCCGAGGTAGTGGTTGGGCTTGTCATACCACAGCGAATCGGTCGCCCGCTTCAACCCCTCGCGACCGACGCATTGCCCCTGCGGCCAGTGGCGCAGCCAGCCGTCCTCGGCGAAGGTCGCCGCGTAGCCTTCAAAATCGCCGGTATCGAGCGCCCAGCAATAGCGCGCCATGAGTTCGTCGATTGCGACGCGATCCTCGAGCGAAACCTTGCCTGTCATGCCGCTCTCCCTTCAGCGGAGAGGATGGACCGCAAGCGGCCCGGCGGCAAGGGGCACCGCCGGGCCTCGCGCAAAGCTCATTGTCGAGCCTGTGCACGTTGCGGAACCAGCCAGACGAGCGCGAGGATCGCACCGCCGAGCACGAGCGAGGCGGCCAGCCGGCTCAGCTCGAGCCCGCCATGGGTGACCGGTTTGTCGAGGAAATCGCCTACGACAGCGCCCAGCGGCCGGGTAAGGATGAAGGCGGCCCAGAACAATGCGACGCGATTGGCCCTGGTGAGGAAGTACGCAAAGGCCAGCAAGGCCAGCGCCCCGCCGAATATTTCCGCCGCGCCGAGATAGCCGAGCGGACCGTCCGCCACCCAGTCGCCCAGCGCGGTGCCGAGCGTCTGCGAGAAGGTGATGGTCAGCCAGTAGTATAGCTCTGCCTTCGGCTCGTGCACCGATTGCACCGAGATCGTCCCGAGCGCGCGATGCCACGTGGCCAGCGAGGCGAGCACGAGGGCAAGAAGCAGCATCGAACCGCCGGGATAGCCGATACCGAGCGAGCGCGTGGCAAAATCCGCCAGCGTCGTGCCGGCCGTGGTCGAGGCGATGATAGTCGCCCAGTAGAGATAGGGATGGAACTTCGCCGCCCTGACCTGGAGCCAGACGAGCAGGGCCAGCAGGCCCCCGAATATCGCCGTACCGACAAGGTAGCCGTTTAGGCCGGACTGCCCGGCGCTCGCGGTGGTCTCGCCCAGCCAGCTCATGCTGACCGTGTCGCCCATCGTCTCGCCGAAGGTCGTCGCAAGGATCTTGGTGATCCAGAAGCCCAGCGTGACCGCGGGGACCTTTGTCATTGCCGTTTCGGCATCGCTCGTATTCATTGGCCGCACCGCATGCTTGCATCACACTTGGCCGCTACGCGCGAATGGCGTCGCCGGACCATAAGCAGGAGTTGAAATGACCGGATTGAGCGCGCGCGGACGGCCCGATCACCACGCCCGGAGACTGGCCATCGCCGCCTCGGTCGCCGGGTTGCAGGCGCTGGCGGCGATCTATTTCCTGGTCGATGCCGTGGGCGAGAGCCACGACGGTTCGAACCCGCTGGGGCTGCTCGACGGCCTCGTCGCGCTCGCCCTGCTGGCGGGGATCGGTTTCGGCGCATTGGCTGTCCGGCGGTTGCTCGCCGACGCGCGTCGGCACGAGCGCGCGCTCGACGCAGCCCGCGGGGCGCTGGGAGAGCTCATCCGCGAACGTTTCGGAGAATGGCGCCTGTCGCCGAGCGAAGCCGATGTCGCGCTGTTCGCGCTCAAGGGATGCACCGTCGCGGAAATCGCCGAGATGCGCGGGGCTGCAAGCGGAACGGTGCGCTCGCAGCTCAGCCAGGTCTACGCCAAGGCCGGCGTTGCCGGCCAGCCGATGCTGATGTCGCTGTTCCTCGAAGACCTGCTGGGCGAAGCCGCGACGGCCTAACCTAGCTTTTCGGCCATCAGCGCGGCGAGGTTGGCTTCGGAGCGGGCGCCGTAGTGGCTGATGATCTCGGCCGCGGCGATGGCCCCGCGGCGCAGGGACCGTTCGAGCGGCTCGCCGTTGACGTGGCCGTAGAGGAAACCGGCGGCGAAGAGGTCGCCCGCGCCGGTCGTGTCGACCACCTCGGTCGGTTCGGCGGCGACTTCAGCGCGCTCGCCCCCGGACACCGCGACGGCGCCCTTCTCGCTGCGAGTCACAACGAGCACCGGGACCTTGTCGCGCAGCGCGGCGATGCCGTCCTCGAAGTCATCCTCACCGGTCAGCGCGGCAAGCTCGACGTGGTTGGCAAAGAGGATGTCGATCAGCCCCTCGTCGATCAGCTGGCGGAAATCGTCGCCGTGGCGGCTGATGACGAAGGCGTCGCTGAGCGTGAAGGCGACCTCGCGCCCCGCGGCGCGGGCGGTCTCGATGGCCCGCCGCATGGCGGCGCGCGGCTCTTCCGGATCCCACAGATAGCCTTCGAGGTAGAGCACCCTCGCTCCGCCGATCGCCTCCTCGTCGATGGCCGCCGCGGGCAGGAACTGCGAGGCGCCGAGGAAGGTGTTCATCGTGCGCTGGGCGTCGGGAGTGACGAAGATCAGGCAGCGCGCGGTCGGCGGGTCTCCGGCGCGGGCCGGGGTGTCGAAATCGATCCCGACCGCATGGATGTCGTGCGCGAAGACTTCCCCGAGCTGGTCCTTGGCGACCTGGCCGATGAAGGCGCACTGCGCGCCCATGGCGGAAAGCCCGGCGAGCGTGTTGGCCGCCGAACCGCCCGAAATCTCGCGCGCCGGGCCCATCGCGTCGTAGAGCTCGTTGGCACGCTCGGTATCGACCAGCGTCATGCCTCCCTTGTTGAGCCCGAGCTCGTCGATCAGCGTATCGTCGCACGGGGCCATCACGTCGACGATGGCGTTGCCGATGGCGATTACGTCGTAGCGGGGCTGGGTCATCGAGGGTCCTGTCGTTGGTGCAAGCCGCCGCGCCTTAGCGGCGGATGACCGCAAGGCCAAGGTGCAGACATTGCTGGCGATTGACTTGGCCCGGGCCGGGCGGCACTTGGGCGCCCGCATGAAGCAAGCGCCCCTTGGCCTCCCGACAGCGCTGATGCGCGGCGCCGGTGCGCTCGCCGAAGGTGCGGTTCTGCGCCTTCTGGGCAAGGTCGTGGCACTGACCGCTGCGGTTTTCCTGCTGCTCGGCTGGGTGGCCTCGAAGTTCATTGCCGACGGGCTCTCGGCGCTAGGCCTCGATCACGAACGGGGCGCGAGCGTGCTGATTTCGGCGATCCTGATCGTCTTCGCCGGCTGGCTGCTGTTCCGCGTCGTCGCGCTGTTCATCCTGCAGTTCTACGGCGACGAGGTGGTCGTGGCGGTCGAGCGGCGCTCCTACCCGCTGGCGGCGGAGCGGGCGCGCAAGCTCGGCCTGGCCGAGGAAGCGCGCCTCGCGCTGGGCAGCGCCGGACGCACGCTCCTCGCCAATGGGCTCGCGGTACCCTTCGCGCTGGCGCTGCTGTTCACCGGCATCGGCACCGCGGCGGTGTTCTGGGCGGTCAACGCCTGGCTGCTCGGGCGCGAACTGACCGACATGGTCTGGCTGCGCCACCGCCCCACGCCCGAAACGCCCGCCCCGGTCGGCCGCCTCGAACGCTTCCTGTTCGGCGGAGCCGTGGCGGCGCTGATGTTCGTGCCGTTCGCCAACCTCGTCGCCCCGGTGCTCGGCGCGGCGGCGGCCACACACCTCGTCCACGGACGCATGAGAGTATCGAATGAGATTTAGTGCCAGCCTTGGCCTCGCCGTCCTGCTCGCCGGCTGCACCACCATACCGGTGGCCCAGCAGCCGCGCGACGTTTCGCCCCCGCCGCCCGAAGCCCGCGAAGTGCCGCCGACGACCCCGCAGCAACCGGAGCCGCAGGGCTTCATCGCGCCGCAGGTCCTGCGCATGGCCGGGCTCGAGAACGTGATCGAGCAGGATGCCGACCGGCTCACCCGGTTGTTCGGCAAGCCGCGCCTCGACGTCCGCGAGGGCGACATGCGCAAGCTGCAGTTCGCCGGCGATGCCTGCGTGCTCGACGTGTTTCTCTACCCGCTACGCCCCGGGGCCGAGCCGGTCGCCACCTACGTCGATGCCCGGCGGGCGAGCGACGGGCTCGACGTCGACCGCGCGGCCTGCGCACGGGCACTGCAGAAGTAACCCGGATTTAAGCTTATCGCGGCATACCTCCCGGCGACTAACCGGGGGGACGATTGCGCCCATGAGCATTCATTTTACCGAGATTGCCGCACAGGCGGCTGCCGACGGCGTGATCACGCCCGATGAAATCCTTGCCCTGCGCCGCGAAGGCTGGGGCGACGGGCAGATGATCCACGAGGAAGCCGAGGCGATCTTCGCCATCGACGCCGCGCTGGCCGAACGTCCGGCCGCCTGGTGCGATTTCCTCGTCAAGGCGATCGGCGAATACGTGCTCAACACCTGGGAACCCAGGGGCTACGTCACCGACGAGCAGGGCGAATGGCTCGCGGCCAAGGTCACCGCCGACGGCAGGATCGATTCGATGACCGAGCTCGAGCTGCTGGTGCGCGTGGTCGAGCGGGCAAAGAACGTTCCCGACCAGCTCAAGCACCTGGTGCTCGACGAGGTCGAGCGCGCGGTGATGTCCGGCCAGGGCCCAACCCGCAAGGGCGGCGAGCTGAAGCCGCACGTGGTCACCGAAGCCGATTGCCGCACGCTGCGCCGCACGATCTTCGCCCCTGGCGGCGATCGCCCGGCGGCGGTGAGCCGCGAAGAGGCGGAAATGCTCTTCCGCATCAAGGACGCGACGCTCGACAAGCCGAACGCTCCCGAATGGAAGCAGCTTTTTGTCCAGGGCGTCGGCAATTACCTGCAGGGCTACGTCGCGCTCTCGGCGCAGCTTTCGCGCGAACGCGCCGCCGAACTCGAAGCCTTCATGAACGACAGCGAGAGCAACGTCGGCCGCTTCATCGGCCGCATGGCCAAGGGCGCGCCCAACGCGTTCGGCGTGGTCTTCGGCAAGAAGGGCGCCGAACCCAGCCGCGACCAGCTGGCGATCGAAGCCGAGGCGGTGACCCCCGACGAGCAGCAGTGGCTCGAGGACCGGATCATCGCCGACGACCGTGTCGACGAACTGGAGCAGGCGCTACTCGCCTTCGTGAGCGAAGAGATTTCGCACGCCTGATTTCACGCCGAAGTTCGCTTGGGTGGAGCGAGAATGGTGCCGCACGAGAACCGGCGCGCAGCGGACCAAAGGTCCGTGAGCACCGGAAGCGCAGGGCGGTGCCGTTCGCAGCCCGCCCGGGCGGAATTCAGACCATGAAGCTTTCGCCGCACCCGCACGCGCCCTTGGCGTTGGGGTTGGTGAACACGAACCCGGCGGCGAAATCGTCCACTACCCAGTCCATCGTGCTGCCGACGAGGTAAAGCACCGAAGCGCCGTCGATGTAGAACGTGCCGCCGGGCGTGACGATCTTCTCGTCGAAAGGCACTTCCTCGCTGACGTAGTCGACCGAATAGGCGAGGCCCGAGCAGCCGCGGCGCGGGGTCGAGAGCTTGACTCCGATCGTGCCTTCGGGCGCCTTGGCCATCAGCTCGGCGATGCGCTCCTCGGCCGCGGGCGTCAGGATGACGGCGGCCGGCGCTTCGAGACGCCGCTTCGATGAACTCAGCGGCTCCTCAGCATGAGCGGATTTGGTATCGGTCATAATCTACTCCCGCTCATCCTGAGGAGCGATTGAGCGGCGCCCGGAGGGCAAAGTCGAAAGCGCGTCTCGAAGGATCATGGCAGTTTCTTCTCCCAGAACTGGGCAGTGCCGGACGCAGGATCAAGGGTATACTGGCCAAAACCGGTCGCGGCATAGAGCGCAATCGCGGGCCGGTTGCCGGCCAGCACCTCGAGCGTGACCTTGCACGCGCCGCGCCTGACCGCCTCCTCCTCGACCGCCGCGAGCAGCGCCTTGCCGACGCCGCGGCCGCGATAGTCGGACAGCACGCCAAGGTCGTGGACGTTGACCAGCGGCCTGGCCGCGAAGGTGGAGAACCCGGTCATGCAGTTGGCAATCCCGGCGGGCCGCCCGTCGACGCGGGCGATCAACGAAAAGGCGCCGGGCGTCGCGGCGAGGCCATCGACGAGCCGCATGCAGACATCGGCCGAAAGCGCCTCGCCGCCGCCCATCGGGTCGCGGGCGTAGGTGTCGGTCAGCAGCACGACGTCGGCGGCGTGCAGCGGGTCGGCATAGTTGGCCAGTTGCACGCTAAGATGCTGGGCGGACGGAGCCGGGCGGGGGTCGATAACAGTGTGCATGGGAACGCTTATAGCATGCCCAGTTCGAGGCGGGCCTCGTCGGTCATCTTGTCGGGGCCCCACGGCGGGTCCCACACCAGGCTGACCTCGGCATCGCGGATTCCGGGCACCGCGCCGACGCGCAGTTCGACCTCGCCGGGCATCGATTCGGCCACCGGGCAATGCGGGGTGGTCAGCGTCATGATGACCTGCGCGGAGCCTTCGTCGTCCACCTCGACGCCGTAGATCAGTCCGAGGTCGTAGATGTTCACCGGGATTTCCGGGTCGTAGATTTCCTTGAGCGCGTCGACGACCGCCTCGTAGAGCTCGCCACCCGGCGCGCCGGACGATGCGGCGACGGGCTTCTGGGCGAGGAAACCTTCGAGGTAGTCTTTCTTCCTCTCAAGCTTTTCCGCCGGAGTCTCTTCGACGGCATCATCGACGCGCGCACGCGGCGGCTTGTCGACGCCGGTCACCACCTCGTTGGGCGGCGACGCGGCCACGTAGTCCTTGTTATCGTGCTGTTCGTCCATCAGCCGAAAATCCTCTTGGTCCTTTCAATTCCGCGCAGCAGCGCGGCGACATCATCCTCGTCGGAATACACGCCGAAGCTGGCGCGCGCGGTAGCGGGCACGCCGAGCACGTCCATCAGCGGCTGCGCGCAGTGGTGCCCGGCGCGGATCGCCACGTCCTCCTCATCGAGGATCGTGCCGAGGTCGTGCGGGTGGACGCCGTCGATGGTGAAGCTGACGATCCCGGCGCTGTCGTCGGGCCCGTAGAGTGTGACGTCGTTCATTCGCCCGAGCGCCTCGCGGGTCATGGCGACGAGCCTGGCCTCGTGGGCATGAATGACGTCGAGACCGATATTCGCCACGTAGTCGCAGGCGGCGGCGAAGCCGATCGCCTCGACGATCGCGGGAGTGCCCGCCTCGAAGCGCTGCGGCGCGGGGGCGAACGTCGTCTTTTCGAAGGTCACGCGGTCGATCATCGAGCCGCCGCCCTGCCACGGGGGCATCGCGGCGAGCAGCTCGCGGCGGCCCCAGAGCGCGCCGATCCCGGTCGGGCCGTAGAGCTTGTGCGCTGAAAAGGCGTAGAAATCGCAACCGAGCGCGGCGACATCGACCGGCAGGCGCGGCACGGCCTGGCAGCCGTCGAGCAGCAGCTTGGCGCCGACATTGTGCGCCAGCTCGGCCGCCTGCCTGGCGTCGACCACCGAGCCGAGCACGTTCGAGACATGGGCGAAGGCGACCATGGCATGGTCCGGCGTCAGAATGTCGGCGGCGGCATCGAGGTCGATCCTGCCGTCATCGGTCAGCGGGCAGACGTCGACCTGCCACCCGGCGAGTTGCCAGGGGACGATGTTCGAATGGTGCTCGAGCTGGCTGAGCAGGACCCGCCGCTTGTCCGGATACGAGTAGGCGAGGAGGTTGATTGCCTCGGTCGCGCCGCGGGTGAAGACGATTTCGTCCTCGCTCCCGCCGATGAATTCCGCGACCCGGCGGCGCGCCGCCTCGTAGGCCAGCGTCATCTCCGCCGAGCGCGAATAGACGCCGCGGTGGACGGTTGCGTAGTCGGTGCCGAGCGCCTTCGTGACGGCATCGATCACCGCGCGCGGCTTCTGCGCCGTGGCGGCGGAATCGAGGTAGTGCCAGGGCTTGCCCGACGACGTCACGAGGCCGGGGAAGTCGCGCTTGAGTTCCTCCCCGACACGGGGAGGGGGACCATCCGCAGGATGGTGGAGGGGATTCGCCGCACGCACCGCCGCTTCGGGAGGAAACTCCCTTCCGTCAGCGCTTCGCGCTGCCACCTCCCCGTCCCGGGGAGGAACCTTTGCCGCTTCGTTCACACCGCGTCCCCCAGCGTCGCCAGCGCGTTGTCGAGCAGGCTCTCCTGCGCCTCGGCGTCGGAATGCGCGGCGAAGGCATCGGCGATGAAGGCGCGGACCAGCAGTTTCCTCGCGGCCTCGGGCGGAAGCCCGCGCGCAGCCATGTAGAAGCGCGCGGTCTCGTCCATCTGGCCGATCGCGGCGCCGTGGGCGCACTTCACGTCGTCGGCGAAGATCTCGAGCTCGGGCTTGGCGTTGGTGCTGGCGCCCTTCTCGAGGATCAGGCCCTTGAAATCCTGCACTGCGTCGGTCTTCTGCGCATCGCGCGCGACTTCGATGCGGCCGAGGAAGTTGCCGGTCGCCTGGCCCCAGTGGACGCTGCGCACGACTTGCTCGCTGGTCGCCTCGGGCTCGGCATGGGTGACGCGGGTGACGAACTCGCGCGTCGCCTCGCCCCCGCCGATGGTGACGCCGCCGAACTGGAAGTGCGCGCCCCTCGCCAGCCGGACCTCGAGTTCTAGCCGGGTATAGGCCGCCGCCGAAGCGATGGCGAAAATCTCCGCCCGCGCGCCCTCTCCCACGGTCAGGCGGGCGCGGTGGATGCCGGGGTGCGAGTCGTCGAGGACCAGGTCCTTCGCACGCGTCTCGCCGGGCTCCAGCACGACGTCATGCCAGACGTCGAGGTCCGACGGCGTCAGCGACGCCAGCGCGTCGCCGTCGGCATAGCGCCAGTCCTCGTCGCGGATGGTGGGCATGTGGGTCATGCGGCGACAGCCTCGTAGCCCTCGCGTTCGAGTTCGAGCGCGAGGTCCGCGCCGCCGCTCTTCACGATGCGGCCCTTCGACAGCACGTGGACGAAATCGGGCTGCACATAGTCGAGCAGGCGCTGGTAGTGGGTGATCAGAAGCACGCCCTTGCCGGGCCCACCCTCTCTTTGGCGCATGATCGCGTTGATGCCCTCGCCGACCACGCGCAGCGCGTCGATGTCGAGGCCCGAATCGGTCTCGTCGAGCACCGCCAGCGCCGGGTCGAGGATGCCCATCTGGACCATCTCGTTGCGCTTCTTCTCGCCGCCCGAGAAGCCGACGTTCACGTTGCGCTTGAGCATGTCCATGTCGAGCTTGAGCAGCGCGGCCTTTTCTTTCGCCAGCTTGAGGAAATCGCCCCCCGAAAGAAGCGCTTCACCGCGCGCGGAACGCTGGGCGTTCAGGGCCTCGCGCAGGAACTGGACGTTCGAAACGCCGGGAATCTCGACCGGGTACTGGAAGCCGAGGAACAGGCCGGCCGCGGCGCGCTCGTGCGGGTCCATGGCGAGCAGGTCCTGCCCCATGAACTCGACCGAGCCGGAGGTCACCTCGTACCCCGGCCGCCCGCCGAGGACATAGGCCAGCGTCGACTTGCCCGCGCCGTTCGGGCCCATGATCGCATGGACCTCGCCCGCGTTCACTTCGAGCGTGAGGCCGCGAAGGATTTCGGTCTCGCCGACGGTGGCGTGGAGGTCGGTGATTTTCAGCATTTCAGTATTTGCTCCGGTGAAAGCGCTTTTCGCCTTCGGGCTTGCGCGGGGCCGAGCCCCCGATGCGGGGCCGCTCGAACGGCTTGTCCAGCTCGGCCTTGATGGCTTCAACCACCGTGTCGGTGTCGGTAAGGATCGCCTCTTCAGCGAAGCGCAGGACGCGCACGCCGACGTCGGTCAGCTTGCGGTCGCTCAAAGCGGCGATGGCGGCTTCGGGGTCGTCGCCGGTTCCGCCGGTCTCGACCACCAGCCAGCGGGTCTTGCAGGCGAAATCGACGATAGCGCTGCCCATCACCACCTGGCGGTTGAAGCTGTAGCCGAGCTGCTTGTCGCCGATCCGCGCCCACAACGCCTGCTCGGCCTCGGACGGATGCCGCCGCATGTCGCGCGCGCGCTCCTTGAGCTGCCCGGCCCGCGCCGGCGAGATGTTCCACGCCTTGGTTGCGTCCGCCGCCTCGCGCTCTTCCGAACGCGCAGCGACATTGCCGAGGGAGAGTTTTTTGCGGTCGGTCATCAGTCGACCATCCTGAAAATAGCGAAAATCGAAGCCGCCAGAGCGACAACTCCGGCGATCAAGCCATGAAGGCCCCATTGGCGACTTGAATCACCTGCTGCTGACAGCCCGCCGACAAACACCGATGCGATAAACGTAAGGGGGATCAAGAAGATCACGTCTCGATCCCACATCGTGAGCGGGATCAAAAATGCTGTCGGTGCGAGCATGAGAGCTGTCTGCCTCCAAGAAGTGCTAACTGCGATGCTCACCCCACGCTCCCCTCAAGCGAGATCGCCAGCAGCTTCTGCGCCTCGACGGCGAATTCCATCGGCAGCTCCTTGAGCACCTCCTTGGCGAAGCCGTTGACGATCAGCGCCACGGCCTCTTCCTCGCCCAGCCCGCGCTGCATGGCGTAGAACAGCTGGTCGTCGCTGATCTTGCTGGTGGTCGCCTCGTGCTCGATCTGCGCGGTCGGGTTCTTGACCTCGATGTAGGGCACGGTGTGCGCCCCGCACCTGTCGCCGAGCAGCAGCGAATCGCATTGGGTGAAGTTGCGCACCCCGTCGGCGTTGGCCGCGACGCGGACGAGCCCGCGGTAGGTGTTGTTCGACTTGCCGGCCGAGATGCCCTTCGAGATGATCGTGCTGCGGCTGCCCTTGCCGTTGTGGATCATCTTGGTGCCGGTGTCGGCCTGCTGGAAGTTGTTGGTCACCGCGACCGAGTAGAACTCGCCCACGCTGTCCTCGCCGTTGAGCACGCAGCTCGGGTACTTCCAGGTGACGGCCGAGCCGGTCTCGACCTGGGTCCACGAAATCTTGCTGCGCGCACCCTGGCACAGCCCGCGCTTGGTGACGAAGTTGTAGATCCCGCCCTTGCCCTCAGCGTTGCCCGGGTACCAGTTCTGCACCGTCGAATACTTGATCTCGGCATCCTCGAGCGCGACCAGCTCGACCACCGCGGCGTGGAGCTGGTTCTCGTCGCGCATCGGCGCGGTGCAGCCTTCTAGGTAGCTGACGTAGCTGCCTTTTTCGGCGACGATCAGCGTGCGTTCGAACTGGCCGGTGTTCTCGGCGTTGATGCGGAAATAGGTGCTGAGCTCCATCGGGCAGCGCACCCCTTCTGGGATGTAGACGAAGGTCCCGTCGGAGAAGACCGCGCTATTGAGCGTCGCGAAGAAGTTGTCGCGCACCGGCACGACCTTGCCGAGCCACTTCCTGACCAGCTCGGGATGTTCGCGAATCGCCTCGCTGATCGAGAGGAAGATGACCCCGGCCTTCTTCAGCTCCTCGCGGAAGGTCGTGGCGACCGAAACCGAGTCGAACACGGCATCGACCGCGACCTTGCGCGCGCCCTCGACCCCGGCGAGCACTTCCTGCTCCGCGATCGGGATGCCGAGCTTGTCGTAAACCGCCTTGATTTCGGGATCGAGCTCGTCGAGCGAGCCGAGCGCCTCCTTCTTCTTCGGCGCGGCGTAGTAATAGGCGTCCTGGTAGTCGATTTCCGGATAGCCGAGCTTGGCCCATTCCGGCTCGACCATGTCCTGCCACATGCGGAAGGCCTTGAGCCGCCATTCGAGCATCCACTCGGGCTCGCCCTTCTTGGCCGAGATGAAGCGGACGGTGTCCTCGTTCAGGCCCTTGGGCGCGAAATCGGTCTCGATCTCGCTCGACCAGCCGAATTCGTAGTCGGCCGCCTTGGCGGCAGCCTCGCGCGCTGCGCGGTCCTGGATTTCGACTTCGTCGGTCATGCGAAACTCCGGTCCTTCGAGACGCGGCTTCGAGACGCCGCTACGCGGCTCCTCAGCCGCTCCTCAGGTTGGGCGGAAAGGAAAAGGTGGCCGCTCATCCTGAGGAGAGACTGAGCGAAGGGCCTTGGGCCCGCAGTCGAAGGCTCGTCTCGAAGGATGCGCCTTTGCGCGATACGAATCACTGCGCCGCCTCCACCGGTTGGCGTTCGGCCAGTTGCGTCAGCGGGATTCCCGCCAGCGCGCCGCGCATCGTTTCGTTGACCAGCCCCCAATGCGGCTGGACGTTGCAATTGCCTTCGAGCGCGCAGTCGTGCCGCCCGGCCTCGACGCACGAGGTCAGCGCGATCGGACCCTCCACCGCCTCGACGATGTCGGCCAGCGTGATCGCCGCCGCCGGGCGCGCCAGTTGCAGGCCGCCGCCGGCACCGCGCACCGAGCGCAGCAGGTGGGCCTTCGACAGCAGGCTGACGACCTTCTGCACCGTGGGCAGCGGCAGGCCGGTCTCGGCCGCCAGTTCGGTCGCCGACGTGCGCGCGCGCTTTCCAGTAGCGGCATCGGCAAGCGATGCCGAGCCGCAATGACGCGCGAGCGCGCTCATCGTGACGACGGCATAATCGGCCATGCTCGAAAGGCGCACGCCTGGGGTCCTTCGGTTAAATCGGAACGAATCGCTCCGGTTCACCTAGGAATCCATGCGCGCGTTGCAATGAAAAACCGATTGTTGCGAGTCGTTCTCAATCAATCGGCGAAAAAAGGGGGCGGCCCACTTAGGAGCCGCCCCTTCGAAGTCGAGAACCCGGTTAGTCGAAACTGGACCGAGCCCTTCGGGTCGCAGGGCCCGGATAGGCGCGGTCGAGTGATTCCGGCTTGTAGAAATGCGACAGGATCGGCGGAATTACGGATGTTTTCGTTCACATTCGGTTCGATTGCTAACAAAGTGTTGCCAATCGACACCGCTACGGCGCGCTGCCATAGCGCGGTCCGATGCTCTACCCGTTGATCCGCCCCGCCCTGTTTTCGCTCGACGCCGAACGGGCGCACGGGCTGGCGCTTGCCGCGCTCAAGGCCAATCCTCTTCCCGTATCCCCACCCCGCGCCGGGCCGCTCGCCAGCACGGTTGCCGGTCTCCACTTCCCGAATCCGCTCGGCATGGCCGCAGGTTTCGACAAGGACGGCGAAGTGCCCGATGCCCTGCTCGGCCTCGCGTTCGGATTCGCCGAAGTCGGCTCGATCACCCCGCTGCCGCAACCCGGCAACCCGAAACCGCGGCTGTTCCGGCTGGTCGAGGATCGCGCGGTCATCAACCGCATGGGCTTCAACAACCGCGGCGGCGAAGCGGCGGCCGTACGGCTCGCGGCGCGCAGGGGCCGTCCGGGTATCGTCGGCATCAACATCGGCGCGAACAAGGATTCGCCCGACCGAATCGCCGATTATGCCCACATGGCCCGGATGATGGCGCCGCTGGCGAGCTACCTCGCGGTCAACATCTCCAGCCCCAACACCCCGGGCCTGCGCGCGCTGCAAGACGAAAGTGCGCTGACCGGGCTGCTCGACGCGGTGCTCGAAGCGCGCGGCGAGCAGGGCCCACCGGTGTTCCTCAAGGTCGCGCCCGACCTCGAACCGCCGGACATCACCGCGATCGCGCGCATCGCCATGGACCGCAAGCTCGCCGCGCTGATCGTCTCGAACACCACGATTACCCGCCCGCCGCTCGAATCGCGCCATGCCGGGGAGGCCGGCGGCCTGTCGGGCGCACCGCTGCGCGACCTCGCGCTCGCCCGGCTGCGCGATTTCCGCAGCGCCACCGGCGGCGCCCTTCCGCTGGTCGGGGTCGGCGGCATCGAAACGGCGGAGGATGCCTGGGCGCGGATTCGCGCCGGGGCGAGCCTCGTCCAGCTCTACAGCGCGATGGTCTATGAAGGGCCGGGCATCGCCAGGCGAATCGTGCGCGGGCTTGAACGATTGATGCGGCGCGACGGCTTTGCATCGCTTGCGGAGGCGGTCGGAAGCGAATAGCCGCATGGCGATGGTCCAATTCCGCTTGTCGCATATCGCCGCGTCGCTGCTGCTGCTGCAGGGCTGCGCTTCCGTTCCCACCAAGGCCGAAGTCCCGGTTGCCGCTGCGGCAACCGAAACCGCGCATGGCGTGGTCTCCGCCGCCGACCCCCGCGCCGCCGAGGCCGGGGCGGAAATGCTCCGCCGCGGCGGCAGCGCAACCGATGCTGCGATTGCCACGATGCTCGCGCTCACCGTGGTCGAGCCGCAAAGTTCGGGGATCGGCGGGGGCGGGTTCTTTCTCCACGGCACGCCCGGCGGCACGGTCGAGACGCTCGACGGACGCGAGACGGCGCCCGGCGGGGCGGACGGGGAATGGTTCCTCGGGCCCGACGGCAAGCCGCTCGGCTTCATGGAGGCGGTGGTTTCGGGCCGCAGCGTCGGCGTGCCGGGCAACCTGCGCCTCGCCGAGGAAGCGCATCGCAAATACGGCAAGTTGGCGTGGTCCGAGCTGTTCCAGCCGGCCATCGCGCTGGCGCGTGGCGGCTGGACGCTGACCGAGCGGGGCCGTGAGTTCCTGTTGAGGGCGAAGAACCGCGCGGGGCACCAGCCGGAGGGGCTCGCGCTCTACTACGACGCGGCGGGCGAGGCTCAGCCGGTCGGTACCATGCTGAGCAATCCCGAGCTGGCCAATACCCTGACCCAGATCGCCGAACACGGCGCCGACTGGTTCTATTCGGGCGCCAATGCGGGGGCGATCGCTGCCGAAGTCGATGCCGAGACGCCGCGGGCGGGCGCGATGACCGTGCAGGACCTCGCCGCCTACCGCGCCAAGCCGCGGCCAGAGCTGTGCGGCACCTATCGCGGCTACCGGGTCTGCGGGATGGGACCGCCGTCTTCGGGGGCGACGACCGTGTTCGCCATCCTCAAGCAGCTCGAGCGCTTCGACCTGCACGCGCTCGGGCCGAAGTCGCCGACGTTCTGGCACCTTTTCGCCGAATCGCAGCGCCTCGCCTATGCCGACCGCGAGCTCTACCTCGGCGATACCGACTACGTTTCGGTGCCGGTCGCCGGGCTGCTCGATCCCGCATACCTCGCGGCGCGCGGTGCGCTGATCTCGGTCGACAGCACCCTGCCGTCCGCACAGGCCGGGACGCCGCCCGGCGCCTCGCTGGCAATGGCCGACGGGGACGAGCCCGAGGAGCACGGCACATCGCACTTCGTCACTGTCGACAAGTGGGGCGATGCGGTCAGCTGGACCTCGACCGTGGAAGGCTCGTTCGGGTCGGGCATCATGGTAGGCGGGTATTACCTCAACAACGAACTGACCGACTTCAGCTTCGTGCCCGAAAACGGCGGCAAGGCGGTCGCCAACCGGGTCGAGGGCGGCAAGCGACCGCGCTCGTCGATGGCGCCGACGCTGGTCTACGCGCCCGTCGGCTCGCTCTACTTGACGGTCGGCGCGGCGGGAGGTTCGACCATCCCGGCGCAGGTCGCGCGCGTGCTGATCGGGGTGATCGACTTCGGCCTGCCACTCGACCAGGCCATCGCGCTGCCGGTGCTGTTCAGTCCGGGCGATGCCGTCGCGGTTGAGCAGGGAACCTGGCTCGAAGACATGATCCCGCAGCTTCAGGCGCTCGGCCATGCGCAGGTTTCGGCGCGCGGGTTGCCGCTCAAGGCCAACGGGGCGATTCGTACCGCGAGTGGCTGGATCGGCGCAGCCGACCCGCGTAGCGACGGGGTTGCCGTCAGCGAGTAGCTTGCCGGGAATCGGCCACGGCCCTAAGCGAGAGGCGGGGACAGGCCGGGCAAACCGGCGACCGGGATGGAGATGCACGAGCCGTGCAACTGGACGATTTCGATGCTGCACAAAACCTCGTCGCGCTGTTCCTGCAGCGCGCCGACGAGCTTGGTGACAAGCCGTTCCTGTTCGCCAAGCACAACCGCAAGTGGCAGCCGGTCAGCTGGCGCGAGGCGGCTGACCAGGTCTGCCTGCTCGCCGAGGCGCTGCGCGGCATGGGCCTCAACGCCGGCGACCGGGTCATGCTGGTGGCCGAGAACTGCCCCGAATGGGCCATCGCCGACCTCGCGATCATGGCCGCCGGCTGCGTCACCACCCCGGCCTACACCACCAACACCCAGCGCGACCACGAGCACATCCTCGAAAACTCGGGCGCGCGCGCGGCGATCGTCTCGACCCAGAAGCTCGGCGCACCGCTGATCAAGGCGATGATCCAGACCGGGCTCGGCGAGCATATCGTCGGGATCGACGCCCTGAGCACCGGCCAGCACGGCGCTTTCGACACCCACCAGTGGAGCGACCTCACCACCGGAGACGCCGCGGCGGCGCGCGCCGCGGTCGATGCGCGCATCGCCGATATCGGCCGCCGCGACATGGCCTGCATCATCTACACCAGCGGCACCAGCGGGGCACCGCGCGGGGTCATGCTCCACCACGGGGCGATCCTGCACAACGTCGACGCCGCCGCCCGCATCCTCGCCTCCGAATTCGGCTGGGAGGACGAGCGTTTCCTCTCGTTCCTGCCGCTGTCCCACGCACTCGAGCACACCGCCGGACTGCACCTGCCGATCGGGCTCGGCGCGCAGATCTGGTACGCCGAGGGCCTCGACAAGCTCGCCTCCAACCTCGAGGAGGCCAGGCCGACCTTCATGGTCGTCGTCCCGCGGCTGTTCGAGATGCTGCGCGGACGGCTGGTCAAGCAGGTCGAAAAGCAGGGCAAGCTCGCCAATTGGCTGCTCGACCGCGCGCTCAGCCTGGCCGAAAACCGCGCCGAGGGCCGTCGCAGGCTGTCCGACCTGCCGGTCCAGGCGCTGCTCAACCGCACGCTGGCCCCCAAGGTGGTGGAGCGCTTCGGCGGCGAGATCAAGGCGCTCGTCTCGGGCGGTGCGCCGCTCAACCCGGAGATCGGCACCTTCTTCCAGTCGATGGGGCTGGTGACGCTGCAGGGCTATGGCCAGACCGAGAGCGCCCCGGTGGCGTGCTGCAACTACCCCAGCGCGGGCATCAAGCTGTCGACCGTCGGGCCGCCCTTGCGCGGTGTCGAGATCAGGATCGCCAAGGACGGAGAGATCCTCATCAAGGGCGAACTGGTCATGCTCGGCTACTGGCGCGACCCGGAGGCGACCGCCAAGACCGTGGTCGACGGCTGGCTGCACACCGGCGACATCGGTCACTTCGACGACAAGGGCCGCATCGTCATCACCGACCGCAAGAAGGACATCATCGTCAACGACAAGGGCGACAACATCGCCCCGCAGCGGCTCGAATCGATGCTGACCCTGCAGCCCGAGATCGCCCAGGCGATGGTGAGCGGCGACAAGCGGCCCTATATCGTCGCGCTGATCGTTCCCGAAACCGACTGGGCGATCGCCTGGGCGCAGGCCAACGGCGAACATTTCGACATGGCCGCCTTGCAGGACCTGCCCGCCTTCCGCGCGGCGATGCGCCAGGCCATCGACCGCGTGAACCTCGATCTCTCGGTGATCGAAAAGATCCGCCAGTTCACCTTCGCCGACGAAGGCTTCACCATCGACAATCACATGCTGACGCCGAGCATGAAGATCCGGCGAGGCCCGATCCGCGAAAAGTACCAGTCGCGTATCGATGCGCTTTACAAGGGATGATGGCTCCGTGAGGGCGAGGTTGTCTTGTGTCGCTGCCTTTCTTGCAATTCTTGGCGCTTGCGGATCAGGTGATGCCTCGCCCGATGCGCCGGTTGACCTGCCATCCATGGAGACGCTCAACGCCCTCGCCGAACGTGCGTGCCTTTGTCAGATGGCAGGGCGCGACGCGAGCGCGGTAACGCGCCGTTTTGAAGAATTAACTGCCGGCCTGACGGTAGAGGGCTACGGAACGGCGAGCGACCCACTCAGTTCGGAAATCACTTGTTTCCCGCAAATCGGTGAGGAGGCATGTGTCGTCGAACGGATTGAAGTGGTGGGCAATCCAGCGCGCAACTTTGTCTGCACCAACGAGCAGGCGGACGAACTCGAAGCGACTTGGCATAACGCACTAGCGGCAGGAGGTGACGCAGCGAAAGCTGACTTTGCACTACTCGATCATCTGCAAGAAATGCGCGATGCGTTAGCAAATGAACTCCCGCAGTCGGATTGCGCTCAACCCCCGCAAGACGGGCCCTAGGCCGCTTCGGCTTCCACCCGTTCCGGATAGAACAGTGGCTCGCGCTCGGACCAGCCGGGTGCGGTGGCGGCGGCTTCGCTGAGGCTCTGGAGCAGCATCTTGCGGCGTGCCGGGCGGATCTGCGGCAGTGCGGCAGCTGAGCAGAAGGCGGCCGGCAGCCACGGGCGCGAGCGGGCGCCGAGCAGGCGTTCGTAGAGGAAACGGTAGGCCGAGAAGCTTTCGATTTTCTCCTGTGCGAGGTCGAGCGCGGTGATCCGCATCAGCGGGCCCATGAAGGCCTCGAGCCCGTCCATCGTCGCTTCGCAGGGAACGGCATCGCGCAAGGTCTTGAGCTCGCGGTAGGCAAGGTACTGTCCGCGGATCGCCGCGCTGTCGCCGCACTCGCCCCAGGTCTTGAAGGCATCGCCACGGCCCATGGCGATATCGAGGCTGCGCTCGATGAACAGCTGCTCGCCTTCGGAGAAACTGGCGAACTCGCGCAGCTCGGCGATTGTCAGCGATGCAGTACCGGTCTTGGCCATCGTACGCCCCCAGTGGTGATAGGAGCGAATGTCACCGAACTTGGTTAAGGAGTCGTAAGGAAGGGATGGGGTTTTGTGGTTACGCCCGCGTATCCTTGCGGGCATCCTCGCGGCTATTCCCTACGTTGCCCCCGGAACAAGTCCGGGGTCCACTTCGGGGCCGCTGCGGGTGCGCAGTCGCGCTATGGCTGCCGCGATCCGGAACAGGGACTGTCCTGAATGGTGCGCGCTGGTCCGGCTCCCGACAAGGGAGCCGCAAGGCCGAACGGCCGCCCGCAGGTGCCCCGCAGTCCGAAGGACGGAGGGTACAGAACCGAGGACGAGCGCCCGGATGGGCGCTCGCAAATCAAATGAGCCCGGCCAAGGGCGAGCTCGGATCCGCGTATTTCCGCGTGCCCATGCGACCCGAAAGATAGGCATCGCGCCCCGCCTCGACCGCCAGCTTCATTGCCCGGGCCATACGGATCGGGTCCTTGGCCTCGGCGATGGCGGTGTTCATCAGCACGCCGTCGCAGCCGAGCTCCATCGCCACCGCGGCATCGCTCGCCGTGCCGACCCCGGCATCGACCAGCACCGGCACCTTGGCCCCTTCAACGATGAGGCGGATGGTCACGCGGTTCTGGATGCCGAGGCCCGAGCCGATCGGCGCGCCCAGCGGCATGACCGCCACCGCGCCGGCGCTTTCGAGCTGCTGCGCGGCGATCGGGTCGTCGACGCAGTAGACCATCGGCTTGAAGCCCTCGTTGGCCAGCACCTCGGTCGCCTTCAGCGTCTCGCGCATGTCGGGATAGAGCGTGCGCGCCTCGCCCAGCACCTCGAGCTTGACCAGTTCCCAGCCGCCCGCCTCGCGCGCCAGCCGCAGCGTGCGGATCGCCTCGTCGGCGGTGAAGCACCCGGCGGTGTTGGGCAGGTAGGTGACCTTCTTCGGATCGATGTAGTCCATCAGCACCGGCTGGCTCGGGTCGGAGATGTTGACCCGGCGCACCGCCACGGTGACGATCTCCGCTCCGCTCGCCTCGAGCGCAGCGGCGTTCTGGGCGAAATCCTTGTACTTGCCGGTGCCGACGATCAGGCGGCTGCGGAAGGTGTGCCCGGCGACGGACCAGGTGTCGGAATCGGGATTGGTAGCCTGCATGTCCATGCGGGGCGAGGTAGGCCCCGTGTCCCCTTGGTGCAAGCGGGGGAGCGTCAGCCCCCGCCTACGAAGTGGACGATCTCCAGCACGTCGCCGTCGGCCAGCGCGGCCTCGGCCAGCGTTGAGCGCGGGACGATCACGCCGTTGCGTTCCACCGCGACCTTTTCGGGTTTCAGCCCCAGATCGGTCACCAGCGCGGCAATCGTGGCGGCCGAGGTCCGGCGCAATTCGCCGTTGACGGTTAGAGAGAGCTGGGCGGACATGCGCCCAGCGAGATAGCGGCTATCGAGCCTCTTGCAACCGGGTCTGGCGCAAGTTCAGCACGTGGCCCGCGGCGACGAGGCTGACGCCGATCACCGTCAGGACCGCTTCTTCCACCCCATGCGGCACGGCGAGGCCGCCGCCCATGAAGGACAGGCCGGTCATCGCGGTGACGAAGGGTGCCGGGCGGCGGTGGCGCAGCGCGCCGAGGCCGATGGCGACCGCCGCGACAACGGTGGCAACGACGAGGCCGTAACGATGGATCGCCGGGTCGAGCAGGAAGGTGCCACCAAGGCCGAGGCCGGCGATGACGACGAGGCTGGCGACGCAATGCACCGCGCACAAGCACGAGAGCGTTAGTCCCACCCGGTCGAGCCGGTGGCGAATCGATTGAAGCGACGAGCCCATCTGCGCGGCCCATGTATGTGACGGTGTAACATTTCGCAAGGTGGCATTGTGCAACCGGTCTTGCGCTTCGCACGCTTCACGCGCAAACGGGCGCGCTATGGTCGCAACCACAGGCACCTTGGGCGGGAAATCGGTCTCCCGGACGGCGCAGCCGCGTCCTCGCGCGTTGGGGATATGGCTGCTTGTCCTCGCCACTCTGGTCGTGGCGATCGTCGCGGTCGGCGGGATCACCCGGCTGACCGAATCCGGGGTCTCGATCACCGAATGGAAGCCGGTTACCGGTGCCCTGCCCCCGCTGAGCGAGGCGCAGTGGCAGGCCGAATTCGACGCCTATCGCCAGACCCCGCAGTTCATCGAGGTCAACGGCCCCTCCGGGATGACGCTGGCGACCTACAAGTTCATCTACTTCTGGGAGTGGGTCCACCGCCTGCTGGCGCGCGGCGTCGGACTGGTGCTGATCGCCGCCACGGCATGGTTCTGGGTCAAGCGGCAGATTCCGGCGGGCTACAAGCCTCGCCTGCTGGCGCTGATCGCGCTGATCGGCCTGCAGGGCGCGATCGGCTGGTGGATGGTCGAATCCGGCATCGTCAACGACGTCAAGGTGAGCCATTTCCGGCTCGCCGTGCACCTGCTGACCGCGCTGTTCTTCCTCGGCGGGCTGGTGTGGACCGCGCTCGACCTGTTGCGGCTGGCGATGAACCCCTCCGCGCGTCCGGCTCGGATGACGGGTTTCTCGGGGCTGGTGCTCGGCGCGCTGACCTTGCAATTGCTGTTCGGGGCGTGGCTCGCCGGCCTGCGCGCGGGCGTGGTTGCCGGTGGGGGCTGGTTCAGCTGGGACGCATGGCCGCTGATGCAGGGCGAGTTCTTTCCCGACGGCGTCGACTGGGCGGCGGGCGCGCTGCACGCGCTGGCCAACGATCCCTTCCTCGTCCACTTCGTCCACCGCTGGTGGGCCTGGGTGGTCGTGGCGCTGCTGATCGTGCTCGCCCGCAAGGTGCGCGCGCGCAGCCGCGGCGCCTCGATCGCGGTGCACAGCGCCTTCGGCACGCAGATCCTGCTCGGCATCGCCACCGTGTGGAGCGGCGTGGCGCTGTGGCTGGCGGTGCTGCACCAGTTGACCGGGGCTCTGCTTGTCGCCGCGACCGTCTGGGCCGCGCATAGCGCCGGGAGGCGGAAGTGAGCGCCGCCTTGTTGTGGAGTGCGTTTGCCGACGAGGACAGCGCGACGGCCACGGCAGCCGCGCTGCTCGACGAAGGGCTGATCGCCTGCGCCAATATCGTGCCGGGGGTGCGCTCGCTGTTCACATGGCGGGGCGAACGCGGGGAGGCGCAGGAATGCGCGGTGTTGTTCAAGACCGACGCCAGCCTGCTCGACAGGGCTTGCGCGCGGCTGGCCGAACTGCATCCCTACGAGACGCCGGCGGTAAGTGGTTGGCTTGCCGACGCTACGGCCGCGCCGACCGCCGCATGGCTCGGCGAACTGGCCGGGGGGCCGGGATTGTGAACCTGGCGGATCGCCGGTCTCTTTTGCGGCTGGCGGGCGTTGCCGCGCTTGGTTCGTGCGTTTCCGCGAGCTTCGGTGTGCGCGCCGCGAGCCCCGGTGGGTTTCGCCCGCCGGTCACCCCACTGCGCTACACCCGGCGGATCGTGCGCGAACTGGCCGGTGGCTACAGTTTTGCGGCGACGCGCAGCTTTGCGGTGACATTCGCGTCGCGGGGCTCTGGCTTTGTTCTCGACGGCAGCCAGATTGCGGTCGACGTCTCCGCTCCCGAAAGGATCGCGGCGCTGGCCGAGATCGAGCGGCAGCGGATCGAGACAGGGCTGTTCCCGATCGTCCTCGACGCCGGGGGCATGATCGCGGGCGGTCCAGAACAGCGCCTTTCGGCGGAGCTCGACCGGGCCGTGGCCGAGGCGCGCAGGCTCCTTGCCGACAAGGAACGCGACGAAGGCGAACAGGCCGCAGCCGAGCAGTTCGTGCAAATGGTCCACCGCGTCGGCATCGGGCTCGGCGCGCAGTTGCCGCGCGATCTCTTCGCCCCGGCCGAGGGCGAGCGCGTCGACCGGCAGGCGATCGCCCTGCCCAACGACGAGAGCGGCGAGGTCACCGTGACCTTCTCTGCCGAAAGCGACCCCTTCACCCGCCTGATGCGCCGCGCCCAGCGCGACATCGTCACCACGGTCGAGGGCGACAGCCGCACGACCCGCGAGGACTGGACGCTGGGTCCGTTCTGAAGCTGGAGGTATTATTTTACCTCTCCGCAATCCCGCGGAATCCCTTGACTTCGCGCCCCTCCCCGCACAAATGCGCCCTTCCGCAACGGGCCGAACGAATCGCCCACGCGAATGTGTTTCGTCAACGAGAGTAACCCAGCCATGAAGGCGCTCAGCAAGCAGACCCGGTCGATCAAGCCGGCCGAGGTCGAAAAGAATTGGCACCTGATCGATGCCGACGGCCTCGTCGTCGGCCGCCTTGCGGTGATCGTCGCCAACCTCCTGCGCGGCAAGCACAAGCCGAGCTTCACCCCGCACGTCGACTGCGGCGATCACGTCGTCGTGATCAACGCCGACAAGGTCCGCTTCACCGGCAACAAGCTCAAGAGCCAGACCTACTACAAGCACACCGGCTACGCCGGCGGCCTCAAGGAAGTGACCGCGGACAAGGTCCTCGCCGGCCGTTTTCCCGAGCGCGTGCTCGAGAAGGCTGTCGAGCGCATGATCCCGCGCGGCCCGCTCGGCCGCGACCAGATGCGCGCCCTGCACCTCTACGCCGGCACCGAGCATCCGCACGACGGGCAGCAGCCCGCGGTGCTCGACGTCGCTTCGCTCAATCGCAAGAACAAGGTGGCCAAGTAATGGCTGACGAAAACAACACCGTGTCGGATCTCGCCGACCTCAAGGACATCACCGGCGAAGCTCCGGTCGCCACCGGCACCGAAGCGACCTTCGCTCCGGTCTCGAGCGCCCCGCTGCGCGAGAAGGAAGTCGATGCGCACGGCCGCGCCTACGCCACCGGCCGCCGCAAGGACGCCGTCGCCCGCGTGTGGATCAAGCCGGGCAGCGGCAAGGTCACCGTCAACGGCCGCGAGCAGGAAGTCTATTTCGCGCGTCCGTCGCTGCGTCTCGTCATCAACCAGCCGTTCCAGGTCGCCGACCGCGAAGGCTCCTACGACGTCGTCGCCACCGTCAAGGGCGGCGGGCTTTCGGGCCAGGCCGGTGCGGTCAAGCATGGCATCAGCCAGGCGCTGGCCAAGTTCGAACCCGAACTGCGCGCCGCGGTGAAGGCCGCCGGCTTCCTCACCCGCGACAGCCGCGTGGTCGAGCGCAAGAAGTACGGCCGCGCCAAGGCACGCCGCAGCTTCCAGTTCTCGAAGCGCTAATCGTTTTCGACCAGTTTCCCCGACGGGGGAAAATGCGAAGGGCGGCCCCCACGAAGGGCCGCCCTTTTTGCATGACAGGGCCCCACGATCAGTGCGGGGGCAGCTGCTTCGAGATGACTCCGGGCAGGTTGTTGTCGTCGCGCGCACCGATCGTGTCGAACCACTCCCAGAAGTCGGGCTCGAGCCGCGCAAGCGGACCCGCGACGCGTTCGACAATCGCCACCGCTTCCTCGGCAGGATCGTCGGCCGCACCGGGGTCGCGATCGCGGAACGCCCCGAAGACTTCTGCCAGTTTGCCGCGCGGCTGGAGGTAGAGCGCGAAGTAGCGCGCAAGCGCCAGTTGGCGCGCGCCCTTCTCGCCAACTTCATCACCCCCGGACACGCCATCGAAATCGAACCACGGGCTGGTGATGACTTCACGCAGCGAAGGACGTTTGTCGCCCGCGTTGGCCAGCAATGCTCCGCGCCAGTTGGGCACACCCAAGTAAGCCCCGTTCTCTTCGCGCGAGACCTCGTAAAGCGAGGCAATTCCTTCATCGAGCCACTGCGGCATGTCGCCGTACTGGTCACGAAGTATGAGGTGGAAGAGTTCGTGCAGTATCGTGCCGATGCCGGTGCCGCCGACCATTGCCGAAACGGACGAATCCTCAGGGTACGCATACCCGAGCGTCGAAGGACTAATTTGCAGTCCATGCAGTTCGAGCGCCGCTTTGGTCAGTTCTGCATTGGTCGGGCTTAGGTAGATCGAAATGAATGTCGGGGGGAGTTCGAGGCCATAAGAGTCATGGAGGAAGTCGACGTAGCTTTCGAGCCTCGCTCCGATCTCCTGCAATTGCTGTTCGGATTGCCCGCCCGTGCTGACCACCCCGAAACGACCCGCGACCCTGACCTTGGCGCCGGGCATGGCCGTCCGGTCGAGTACGGTCCTGTAGGCATCCGGATCGTCGAGCTGCACCCGGTGAACACCGGAGAGAACATCATCGACCGGCCTGACGGCGCGGGCCGGGTAAGCGGGAAGCGGATTGGCTTCACCCGAATACCAGAGCTTTCCCGAGGCCGTGGCGCCAGGAGCCAGCATGGCCAGCTCGGTTTCGGGCTGCGTCAATTCGCTGCTGTCACGGCACCGGCCAAGCTCGTGCTCCACAATCTGCCGGCCGGCCCGACTGAGTGGATAGGAATAGAGTATGTAGTTGAGCACGCGGGAGCCCCATTCGCGCTTGCCCGAGATCCGGCAGCCGCTGGTTTCTAGCATGTAGTCGACCTCGGCCGTGCGTCCGCCGCGCATGCTCCGGTGTGAGAGAAGTGGCGGGCGCGCCTGAGGAAAATGCGCTTCCTGCCATTCGGTGCGGCCGATCTCGTAGTCGCTCTGCGCAACCGCGGGCGCAGTCGGCACGACCAGCAGGCATGAACTCGCAGCAAGCGCGACAGTCCGTCTCACTTTGCTTCCCCTTGGGATTTGAAGAGATCGGCTTCTTCCTCCTTGCGAGAGGTCTCGTCGCTCAGGTCCGGCAGGTCCTGCGGCAAGGCAGCGCCGCCGTGGCCTTCAGGCCCGATATAGGCGGGTATGTCGCGCGTGGTGAACTGGTAGTCGGCGACGAGCGTGATGCCCATGAGCACCCCTCCCACGACTGTCAGGACTATACCCGGCGAACTGGTTGCCAGACTGCCCTTCAGCCCCCCGCCCTCGGCGCCGATCTGGGTCACATCCTCGCTCAGCTTCGTCAGGATGAATATTCCGCCGATGAACGAGAGAATCATCCCGGTGAGGAAACCGAGGTGGCAAGTCCATGCGCGCAACAGGAGAGTGGCGTTGACCTGCCGGTAGCGGTGACCGATCACGTCCCTCTCGAGCAGGGTGCGCGTCTTCCACTTGAGATAGTCGATATCGGGGGTCGGGTTCTTCGCTTCGTAGTCGGAGAAGACCGTTGCGATGGGGTCGTCTTGCGCGGCGTTGATCGAAGCCGAAAGCCGATCGAACTGAATCCACGAGGATATGAAAAAGAACACTGTGAGCCCGATCAACATCCCTATTGCCCAGGGCAACAGTCGATATTGCCAGCGGACAAGGGCTGTTTGCTCGTCCATCCGGATGCTCCGGTCACTTCGTGAAGACGAAGTCCCTCATACATCAAGACTCGAGTTTCGTCATTCCGGATCGGTACGTCCGGCGAGCAATCAGGCAAGATTCCGCGGAGGTTATCGGCGCGCGGCTGGCACAGGATCGCCAAGGTCGACGATTTGCCGATCGATACCCAGGGCCTTCCTCTTGGCGCTGTCGATCCAGCCGTTCCTTTCGTAGAACCCGACATCGGCATAGACGCCGGGCTTGCCGGCCTGACCGCAGCCTTCGCCGAACGATACCAGCCCGACAAGGACCGGCGGCTGTGAGCCAGCTTTGCGCACCAACGGGCCGCCGCTGTCTCCCCGGCAGGAATCGACCTGGCCGGCGGAGTAGGCGCACATCTGGCCCGGCTTGACTGCGCCGGCCCTGAGCAGCGGACCGCACTCGGCGGCGGGCAGGTAATTCACCTCACCGACAAGCAGGTTTCGCGAGGTTTGCTGGGGCTTTCCGAACTTGTCCTTCGGGTTGGACGTCCGATCGGTTTCGCCGGTGTACCCCCATCCCGAAACGAGCAAGGCCGCATTCGGAGGATAGCCGGCCCTAGCCGCCTCTCTGTCGGGAACCCCGGCAGCCTTAAGCTCGCGCGAAGCCGGGACCGCTGCGAGCTTGAGCAGGGCAATATCGCCGCTGTCGCCGCTCCTCGTGTGCCCGGCATGCTTTACGATGGCGGCAATCTCGACACTCGACCCTGCAATCGTGAGGTCGTGCAAGGCGTAGCGGATATCGACCCGGCCGAAGTCCGTTGGCCAGAAATCGGCGACGCAATGGGCCGCGGTCAGCGCCCACTTCTCGCCGATGTAGACCGCGCCGCAGATGTGGCTCTTCGCCCAGTCGACCGGCCGGCCCTTCTGGTGGAGCTGGAGCTGCCACCAGGCGTTCTCGGTCCCGTTCCGGCCGGCCATGTCTCCTCTCACGACCCTGACGGATCGGGGCGGCTCCCATCGGACCAGGAAATCGTCCCAGGCCTTGAGGCATTCGTCGCCGGACATGATGCGTACCGGCCGCTCACCTGCTTCTCCGGTTGGTCGGCAGAATAGGTCGATCTGCGCATCGGCATCGAACGCGGCATCCTGCTGGAGGTCGGGGAGCTGGAGTGTGGCGAAACGCGCCTCTTCGATCGGACGCTGGCGCAGGAATACGGGCAGTGCGGCCCAGGACCATGATTGGCGCTCTGAAAGCAGGCCGGCCAGGCGCGCGCGTTCCGGCTTGTCGAGGGCGAGGATGAAATCGACCAGCGACGGCCCGCCCTGCCCGTCTGCATATTCGACCAGCAGCGCCGCCCAAATGCCGTGTTCGTAGGGCTGCAGCGCGTCGCTGACGTCGTAAATCGCCTGACGCGCGGGCTGCGGCTGCGCGGAGATCAAGCGCGAAAAACCGTCACGCTCCTCGGGCGCCAGTTCGATCATCATGGCGTTGTAGGCCGTGCCGTCGGTCTCCTGCGCCGCTGCCGGGCGGGACAGCAGCGCAATTCCCGCGAAGGCCAGCGCGGCGCAGATCCGTCGAAGGACTTTCGTGCGGCTCATGCCACGACACCTCCGCGTGCGATCTGCACCCATGCGAGCACAGACGCAAGGCGCGAGCCGGATAGCCTCAGTGCACCGGCGGGTCGACCGGGGGGACGGCGCCGACGGGCGCTACGGGCTCGCCCGGCTTGCGCGGGGGCATCGCATCTTCGGGGACGGCATCGACCTGCATCGCGCTGGTCGGGAGATCGTAGAGGTTGCGGACTTTCACTGCGATCCTCTCGCCGTCCCATGTCAGCTCGTTGAAGCTCGGCGGGGTCGAGCGGATGCGTTGCGAGAGCGTGCCCGCACCGATCATCCGCATCGGGCCTTCGGGAGTTTCGCGAACGATATCAAAGGCATCGTGCACGTGACCGCTGAGCGTCGCAAGCACGTTGCGCCGTGCAAGTTCGGCGAGGGCGTGGTCGCCGCCGTGGGTCCAGGCCTTGCCGCGCGTTCCAGCCTCGACGAGCGGATGGTGGCAGGCGACAACAACCCTCGTGCCCGGCGGCACGGCATCGATGGCAGCGAGCGTGCGTTCGAGCGCCTGCTCGGTGATCCAGCCGTGCGACCAGGGCCAGCGCGGCTGCCAGCGGCGCACGGTTTTGAGCGGGACGATGGCGAGGCCCGGCAGGTCGATCTCGCGCTCGACCTTGTCCTGCATGCCGCGGAACCGACGATAAGGCGTTGCGAAGCGCTCGACCAGGTTGAAGTACGGCATGTCATGATTGCCGACCTCGACGGTGACCGGCACGTCGAGGTCGTTGATCCATGCCGTCGCCGCGGCGAACTCGCGGTGGCGGGCGCGCATCGTCAGGTCGCCGGTAATGGCGACCGCATCGGGGCGCCTCTCGGCGATTTCCTGCTTCACCCAGGCGAGGGCGCGCTCGTCGGCAAGGCCGAAGTGAATATCGCTGAGGTGGAACAGGACTTTGCGGTCAGTCATCGGTGGCGGTGGCTAGCAGGTCCACCCCGCAGGCGACCAGCCTGAATTCCTCCACCGCCTCCGCTTCACGCTTTTCGCCGTCGATCATGATGCCGAAGGGCGCGCCATCGGTGCTTGCGAGGATGAGCCGGTCGAACGTGCCGAGCACGTCGTGCGGTCCTTCGCGAAAGCTGCGTCGCAGAAGTGCCCAGCCCTGGCTGAGGAACTCGGCCGTGGTTTCGGCATGGTAGGCGGCGACCTCGATGCCCTCGTCGTGCGGGGTCAGCATGATCAGCGGGTAACCCTCGGTACTGCCCGCCTCGCGGCAGGCGATGCCCGGTTCGGCGAGCGTTTCGCCGATGGCCTGCGCGGCGCTTTCGACCACGCCAAGCACATCGCCGTCACGCATCGTCTCGCGCACGTCGAACCAGCTCGTTCCCGGACCGGCGAGGAGGCCCGCGAGCGCCACGCCTCGGTTGCAGCCGATTACGCCCGGCCGCCGAACATCGGCCTCGCCCGCGGCAACCAGGCGCAGGACCTCTTCGAACGGCCGGTCGCCGTGCAGGCGGTGGTAGAGAAGGTTCATCGTCCCGCCGGGCAGGATCAGCACTTGCCCGCCCCAGCCGTCGAGGCGGCCGATGACGGCGTTTATCGTGCCGTCGCCGGTGAAGATCGCGACCAGCCCCACGCCCGCAGCGTCAAGCGCCGCGCCGTCGGGCAGGTCCTCTTCGGGAAAGACGGTCTTGCCGGCGATCCTGAATCCGAGGTCGCCGCAACGGTCCTCGAGCGCGGCAAGGCCAGCGGCGTCGTTGCTGCCGCTGGCCGGGTTGCAGATCAGCCAGATGTCCGGCGCGGCGCCCATAGCGCCACAGCGCCTGTCCGGCGCGGCGGTTCCCGCCTCATATGCGCTTTGTCAGGACGAGCCAGGCGCCGAAGGCGTTCATCGCCGTGTAGCCGGCATAGACCCAGCCCCACCCGGTGAACCCGGTCGCCGCCAGCAGCAGTGCTCCGAGCAGGACGATGAATTCCATCACCAAAGTCGCGCGCCCGCCCATCCCGCGACCGGTCCACGGCATCTGCTTGAGCATCGGGTGGCCGCTTTCGAGCACCGCCTTGTGCAGGGCGAAGTTCGCCACGCCGAGGGCAAAGACGATCAGGACCGGGAGCATGGTTCCAATCTGGGCGCTCCATGGCCGAATGCAATCAGCCATTCGGCGGACCGCGATTGTCGTTGGTCGGACCGAGCGGCCGCTGGTCGGCGGGGCGAGCATGCTGGTCGAAGGTTGCGCGAAACGGTCCGTCAGGAGGCCTATTAGTACAACTGCGCCACGGTCCTCCCCCAGTCCCCTAGGACCGTGGCGCGCACTGAAGGAGGAGATAAACCCGTGACGACCCGCACTCTCATCATCGGCTGCGCGCTTGCCGCTGCGCTGTCCGCCACCCCGACCCTGGCCGCTGACCGCGCCGCCCATGTCGCCTACAACGACCTCGACCTGAGCAGCGCAGACGGCCAGGCAGAACTGCAGGCCCGGCTCGACAAGGCGGCCCGCAAGGTCTGCCGTTTCGAAGACAATGGCCAGGTTTCGACCCCGGCCGACGAGAACGCCTGCTACCGCGCGACCCGCCAGAAGGTCGACGTGCAGGTTGCCTACCTGACTTCGGATTTCCAGCGCGGCGGTTGACCGTCCCCATCCACCACGCTGGAGGGCGCCTTCGCAAGAGGGCGCCCTTTCATTTTGCGGACGGTATATTGAAGCCTGATTGCCGCACTCAGCGGCCGGCCATTTCCTTGACCCGGCGCAGGTAGGTGCGTCCGATCCGCAGCACCTCGCCATCGGCCATTTCGGCCGCCCAGACGCCAAGGCCTTCGTGCCGCAGCCCGCGGATCGCCTCTCGGCGCAGGATAGTCGAGCGGTGGATGCGGATGAATTCCTCAGGATCGAGCTTCGCTTCGAGCCCGGCAATGGTCTGCAACAGCAGGTAGCTGCGCTCACCGACGTGTAGGCGGACGTAGTCGCGCTCGGCGTCGATGCGGTCGACCTGGTCGGCCTCGATGCGCAGCAATTCGGAGCGGTGCGGCACCCAGAATTCGCGCAGCCAGCGACCATCGCCGGTCTTGCGCGCGCCGCGCCGCGACAGGGCCCGGGACACGGCGCGCTCAAGCCGGTCGGTGGCAACCGGCTTGAGCACGTAATCGACCGCATCGAGATCGAACGCCTCGACGGCGAAATCCTCGTGCGCGGTGACGAAGATCACCGCCGGCGGCGCGTCGCCCTCGGCAACGGCCTTGGCCACAGCGAGGCCGTCCATGCCTGGCATGGTCATGTCGAGTAGCAGGAGATCGGGCTTGAGCGTTTCGGCGAGGCGCAGCGCCGACCTGCCGTCGCTCGCCGTGCCCACCACCGAGAGGTCGTCCAGCTCGGCGCAGAGCACCTGCATGCGCTCGATCGCCAGCGGTTCGTCGTCGACGATCAGGGCGCGCAGCGGTTGGGCAATTTCCTCGGTCATGCTGCAGCCTTGGCTACACCGACCAGCGGCAGGCGCAAGTGGGTGGCGTACCCTCCTGAAGAGGGGCCGGAGACGATGGTCGCTTCATCCCCGAAGCGCGCGGCAAGCCGCTGCTCGACATTTCGCAAGCCGATGCCATAGCCCGGACGCGGTTCGTGGTTCTTGCCAAGGCCGCCGCCGTTGTCGGCCACGGTCACCACCAGGCGGCCGTATTCCTCGCGCGCCGAAATCGAGATCGTCACCTTGCCGTGGCTCGGCGCGACGGCGTGCTTCACCGAATTTTCGACCAGCGGCTGGAGGATCATGCCGGGAATGTGCGCGTCACCGAGCGCCTCGGGCAGGTCGAATTTCGCTTCGAGTCGTTCCGGGAATCGCGCGGTTTCGATGTCGAGGTAGAGCCGCTGCAGGGCGAATTCCTCGTCGAGCGACACATCGACCGTCGGATCGTCCGCCAGACTACGACGGTAGAAAGTCGACATCGTCTGGATCATCCGCTCGGCCGCGGCGGTCTTGCCGGTGAGCACCAGCGAGGACAGCGAGTTGAGCGTGTTGAACAGGAAGTGCGGATTGACCTGGTAGCGCAGCGATCGCAGCTCGGCCGCCTTGGCGGCGCGGCGGAATTCGCCCTCGCGGCGCTCGGCGGTGCGGGCCTTCTCGCCGGTCAGGAAGGCGAGGTAGAGCGCACACCAGGCGAGCAGCATGAAATAGCGCCCGAAACCGATCTCCGCGAGGCTCTGCCAAACGTTCATGTCGGTCGACTTGCGGCCGATAGTCACCGCCCGCGCCTTGCTGGCATCGCCGCTTGCGTCGGGAACCGAGACCTCGACCAGCAGGTCGCCCGAGGAATCGCGCCGCACCTCGAAGCCCTGCTGTTCGGCCATCGCACGGTAGGCCTTTTCCTCGACCGAGGCGAAAACCAGCACATTGGTCTGCGCCAGTATCAGCGAAACCGGCAGCGACAGGACCAGCGCGGCGGCAATCTTGGTCCAGAGCGGCCGGTCGTCGAACAGGCGCAGGATCAGCCAGAACCCGAGCATCGTGACCGCGCCCGCGAGGCAGACCAGCGCCCGGCGCCAGACCATCTCGTCCTCGAAATTGAATTCGAGCGACAGCGAGCGCAGCGTGATCAGTACGAAATAACAAACCCACAGACCGACGATCGACGCCAGCACCGTGGGGAAAGGCACCCGCACGGGCGCTTTCTCTTCAAATTCAATGTCCATCCGGCCGACATATACGCGGATGGCGATATTCGGCCAGCGCCGATGTCGAGCGGAATCGGCGCTTGGTCGAACCTCAAGCCCCCTCGAGGAGTTTTTCGGCGGAGATTCGCGCTTTCCACTCGGCAGGGGCGAGCGTGTGGACGTTGTTGCCCGCAGAATCGACCGCTACGGTCACCGGCATGTCTTCGACGGCGAATTCGTAGATTGCTTCCATGCCGAGATCCTCGAAGGCGACAACCCGCGAGGCCTTGATCGCCCGCGAGACGAGGTAGGCCGCCCCGCCGACCGCCATGAGGTAGGCCGACTTGTGCCGGGCGATCGCTTCGGTCGCACCCGGACCGCGCTCGGCCTTGCCGACGCAGGCGAGCAGGCCCTGTTCGAGCATGGTGTCCATGAACTTGTCCATCCGCGTCGCGGTGGTCGGGCCGGCCGGACCGACGACCTCGTCCCGCACCGGGTCGACCGGGCCGACGTAGTAGATGACCCGGCCCTTGAAGCTGACCGGCAGCTCTTCCTCCCGGTCGAGCATGTCCTTGATGCGCTTGTGCGCGGCGTCACGCCCGGTGAGCATGGCGCCGTTGAGCAGGAGCCGGTCGCCGGCCTTCCAGCTTTGCACTTCCTCCGGCGTGAGCGCGTCGAGATCGACCCTTCGCGCCGCGGCATCGGGCTTCCAGTGCACTTCGGGCCAGTCCGAGAGCCTGGGCGTTTCGAGGTAGGCCGGTCCCGAACCGTCGAGCGTGAAGTGCGCATGGCGGGTGGCGGCACAGTTCGGGATCATTGCGATCGGCTTGTTTGCCGCATGGCAGGGAGCGTCGAGAATCTTGACGTCGAGCACTGTTGCCAGCCCGCCAAGGCCCTGCGCACCGATACCGAGCGCGTTGACCTTGTCGAAAATCTCGATCCGCAGGGCCTCGAGATCGTTCTGCGGCCCGCGTTGCTTGAGCTGGCCCATGTCGATCGGTTCCATCAGGCTTTGCTTGGCGAGCTTGACGCAGTGTTCGGCGGTACCGCCGATGCCGATTCCCAGCATGCCCGGCGGGCACCAGCCAGCGCCCATCTGCGGCACCATTTCGAGCACCCAGTCGACGATGTTGTCGCTCGGGTTCATCATCTTGAACTTCGACTTGGCCTCGCTGCCACCGCCCTTGGCGGCAACGTCGATAGACACCTTCGCGCCAGGCACCATCTCGACCGAGAGCACGCAGGGCGTGTTGTCGCGGGTGTTGCGGCGGGTGAAGGCGGGATCGGCGAGCACCGATGCGCGCAGCCTGTTCTCGGGATTGCCGTAAGCCCGGCGCACGCCCTCGTCGATCACGTCCTGCAGGCTGCGCTTCGATTCCAGCCGGCAGTCCTGGCCCCACTCGACGAAGACGTTGACGATGCCGGTGTCCTGGCAGATCGGGCGATGGCCCTCGGCGCACATGCGGCTGTTGGTCAGGATCTGCGCGATGGCGTCCTTCGCCGCCGAGCCCTGCTCGGCCTCGTAGGCCGCGCCGAGCGCGCGGATGTAGTCCATCGGGTGATAGTAGCTGATGTATTGGAGCGCGTCGGCGACGCTCTCGATCAGGTCGTCCTCGCGGATCGTGACCATGTCGCTCATCGGGTGGTGACTCCTGTCCGGCGATTTGCGCGCGCCATAGTCGCGCCGGGCGGGTGTGGTCAAAGCGCTTCGCACGGGTTTCAAAAGACAACTTGCGACAAAGCACGGCATTGCCCGCGCCGGATGCAGGCCCTAAGGCTCCCCCGAACGCCCAAACGACGAATATTCGAGGTCCCGTGACTGTCGTTGAAGACCGCCCGATAACCGCCGCTCGCAAGGCCATGATCGACAGCCAGTTGCGCACCAGCGGCGTGAACGCCGAATTCGTGCTGCGCCGCATGTCCGCCGTGGCGCGCGAGGACTTCGTGCCTGCCGCAGCGAAAGGCGTCGCTTACATGGACCGTGCGATCGCGCTCGGCGACGGGCGCTGGCTCGCCGCGCCGGTGGTGCAGGGCATGATGCTGCAGGAAGCGGTGCCGACGCTCGACGACAAGGCCCTCGTGGTCGACGGCGGCAGCGGCTACCTGGCAGCGCTCGTCGCGCCGCTCGCGGGTTCGCTCGACGTCGTCACGCCCGACGAGGCGCTCAAGGCCTCGCGCAAGAAGGACTATACGCTGATCCTGATCGACGGGGCGGTCGAACAACTGCCCGAGACTCTGACCAAGCGGCTGGCAAGCGATGGACGGGTCGTCTGCGGCCTCGTTCGGAACGGGCTCACCCGGCTCGCTATCGGCCGCATGGCCGGGGACGACGTGGCGCTGCGCGCGCTCGCCGAAGTCGGCATGCCCGTCCTGCCCGAATTCGCCAAGGCCAGGGGCTGGAGCTTCTGACATGACCGGCCGTTCGCTGCGCATTTTAATGCTTACCGGCGCTTGCCTCGCCGCAGTGCCGGCGCAGGCCGATACCTTGAAGGACGCGCTAACCGCGGCCTATTCCGACAACCCCTCGCTCGAAGCCGCGCGCGCCCAGCAGCGCGCGACCGACGAGACCGTGGTGATCCAGCAGGCCGCGGGCCTGCCGTCGCTCAGCGCCTCGGCGAACTACACCGAGTACCTCAAGAAAAGTTCGTCGAGCTTCATCTCCCCCGACCGCCTGTTCAGCGCCAGCGGAGACCTGACCATCCCGATCTATTCGGGCGGTGCCGTCAGGAACGGGATCAAGGCCGCCAAGACGCGGGTCGAGGCCGGACGGGCGGGCCTGCGCGGCACGGAAAGCTCGCTCTTCGCCCAGGTCGTCGCCGCCTACATGGACGTGATCCGCAACGAAGCGGTGACCAGCCTTTCGGCGAACAACGTCGACGTGCTCAAGGTCAACTTGCAGGCGACCAGCGACCGTTTCGAGATCGGCGACCTGACGCGGACTGACGTTGCGCAGTCAGAAAGCCGACTGGCGCTCGCCGAGGGCGAATTGCGGACCTCGCAGGCGAGTCTCGTCGCTGCGCGCGAAAACTACATCGCGCTGGTCGGCCTGGCACCGAACGACCTCCAGCCGCCACCCCCGCTGCCCGGCATGCCGTCGAGCGTCGATGACGCGGTTTCGGCGGCGCTGATGAACAATCCCGACCTGCTCGCCGCACGCGAGCGGGCCAAGGCGAGCGGCTACGATATCGAGTCCGCCGGCGCGGGGCGCCTGCCCAAGGTGGATCTTTTCGGATCGGGCAGTCGGCAGGACTATCTCGGAACGCTCGGTACCGGAATAGGCGCGGGAACCGCGCAGCAGGTTTCAACTGCTGCGCAGGCTGGCGTACGCGTCACGCTGCCGCTGTTCCAGGGCGGCCGCGTCGCGGCGCAGGAGCGACAGGCGCAGGCCAATGCCTCGGCCGCTCTCGAACAGGTCGTCGCGACCGAGCGGAGCATCATCGCACAGGTTCGCTCGGCCTATTCGAACTGGCAGGCGGCAACCGCGATCATCACCTCGAGCCAGTCGGCGGTCGATGCGGCGGCGCTGAGCCTCGAAGGCGTGCGGGCGGAGAACAGCGTCGGCAACCGGACGATCCTCAACATCCTCGACGCCCAGCAGGAACTGCTACGCGCGCAGGTCCAACTCGTGACCGCTCGGCGCAACGCCTACGTGGCCGGCTTCAACCTGCTCGCCGCAATGGGCCGCGCCGAAGCGCGCGATCTCGGCATCGACGACAATGGCGCGCTCTACGACCCGGTCGAGAACTACGACCGCGTGAAGGGCAAGGTCTTCGACTGGACGTTCGATCCCGACCCGGTGACCCGGAGTTCGCGTACCGTTGACATTCCTGCACAAGATGCGGAGATTCCCGCCGATCAACAGGCAGGGCTGGCAAATTGATGCGTCAGGACGGCGAACCTTCGGTCGAGGAGATCCTCGCGTCGATCAAGAAGGTGATTGCGCGCGACAACCGCGAATCCGCCCTGGCCGAACGCCAGCGGCGCGAGAATGCCGGCATGTCCCGCCCTATTCCCGAAGTTTCCGTTGATGCCATCGAAGTGCTCGATCTGGGTGCCGACGCAGAACTGGTCGACGATGACGAGGACGACGACAGCCCCGAAGAAGCGCTGACCACCCGCGAAACCGCCGGTGCGATGCGGGAATCGCTTGCCGCTCTTGCCATGCTGGCCGAACCCCCGGCCCAGCCGCAAATCGTGCGTTCGGGCGAGACTTCGCTCGAAGGCATGGTCCGCGAAATGCTGCGGCCGATGCTCGCCCAGTGGCTCGAACAAAACCTGCCGGCCATCGTCGACCGCATGGTGCAGGCCGAAATCGCCCGGATCGCGGGCAAGAAGCGCTGAACAAGCCCGCCGCGCCATCCGACCTCGCCCGTGCCGAAGCGGCGCTGGCGAAAATGGGCGGCGAAACCCTCACCCGGCACATCTTCCTCTGCGCCATGTCGGAAAAGCAGGAATGCTGCAGCCGGGAAACTGGCGAACGGGCATGGAAGTATCTCAAGCGGCGGCTCAAGGAGCTCGGCATTGCCGGACCCAGGCGTGACGGCGGGGGCGGGGTGCAGCGGACCAAGGCGGATTGCCTGCAGATCTGCGCGGCGGGACCGGTCGCCGTCGTCTGGCCGGACGGTGTCTGGTACCATTCGTGCACCGAAGAGGTGCTCGAACGGATCATTAAGGAGCACCTGATCGGCGGGATCCCGGTCGAGGACTATCGCCTGCACGCCTCCGCCCAGGTCTAGCCCTCCCAGGCTAATTGCTAATGGTCCTCGAGGTCGGAAACGGCTTCGTCATGTCCCGTACCGCTCGACAGGAAGACGAGACCCATCAGCGCCGCCATCAGCATGATTGCCGCGCCGATTCCGAGCCCGGTGGCGATGTAGAAGTGGATCGGCGAAGGCCCGAACTTCCAGCGCAAGACGCCCAGCACGATCGCCACGAGAGAAAGCGTGAACAGCGCCATCCAGCGCATCAGCCGGCGATAGCGTCCCCAGGCGTGCGTTGCGTTTGCGGGTGCGTCGAGCGGTGAGGGCTTTGCCATGGGCGCCTGATGCGCCTGTCGCGCGCGTCAATCAATGTCCCTTCGCCAGCCGGTGCGGGATTCGCGCGCTCCGACATCCTGTGTCATAATGCAGTCGGGGGAAGAGGAACATTGCCATGGACATTGCCAACCTGATTGCTCGGCGCGACCCGTCCGATATCGTCTGCTGTTCGACCACCGATCGGGTCCGCGATGCGGTGAAACTCCTTGCCGAACGGCGCATCGGCGCGGTTCCGGTCCTTCAGAACGGACAGGTCGTAGGGATCTTTTCCGAGCGCGATGTGCTCTACCGGCTGGCCGAGGAAGGGGCGTTCTGCCTCGATCGCGAAGTTGGCGAGGTAATGACTGCGCCGCCAGTGACGATCGAACCATCGGCCACCGCGGACGAGGCGCTGGGCCTGATGACCCGGCGCCGCATCCGCCACCTGCCGGTGATGCAGGAGACGGCGATGATCGGATTCATTTCGATCGGCGACATCGTCAAGAGTCGACTCGACGAGATCACCACCGAAGCCGAGCAGATGCGCCAATACATTCAGACCGCTTGAGACTGCGACCACCGCCCCCTACATCGGGTCCATGAGCACCATCGCCCTTACGCCCGCCGCTGCCCGACGCGTCGAATGGATCGCCGAACGGCAGGGCAAGCCCGCCATCCTGCGCCTGTCGGTCGAAGGCGGCGGTTGCTCCGGCTTCCAGTACAAGTTCGACCTCGCCGAAGTCGCCGAGAGCGACGACGCTGTCAGCGAGACCGAAGGCGTGCGTCTGGTGGTCGATCCGGTGAGCCTCGACCTCGTGGCCGGCAGCGTAGTCGATTTCGTCGAATCGCTGGGCGGAGCGGCATTCCGGGTCGAAAACCCCAATGCCGCCGCCGGTTGCGGTTGCGGTTCCAGCTTCGGCATCTAAGACTGCCGGGATGCGCATCGCATCCTTCAACATCAACGGCGTCAAGGCGCGGCTCCCGCGCCTGCTCGAGTGGCTCGAGGAATCCCGCCCGGCGATCGCCTGCCTGCAGGAGATCAAGAGCCAGGACGAAGGCTTCCCGGCCGAGGAATTCGAAAAGATCGGCTATCGCGCGATCTGGCACGGCCAGAAGGGCTTCAACGGCGTCGCCATCCTCGCCGACGGCGAAGACCCCGCCGAAGTAGTGAAGGGCCTGCCCGGCGATCCCGACGACGAGCAGGCGCGCTTCATCGAATGCGACGTCAAGGGCGTGCGCGTCGTCAATCTCTACCTGCCCAACGGCAATCCGCAGCCGGGCCCCAAGTTCGACTACAAGCTGGCGTGGATGGAGCGCCTGCGCACCAGGATGAAGGAGTTGCTTGCCCGCGAGGTGCCCACGGTCGTAGTTGGCGACTTCAACGTCATTCCGGAGGACCGCGACGTCTGGTCGGTAGCGGCGATGGCCAGCGACGCGCTGATGCAGCCCGAATCGCGCGCCGCCTATGCGCGGATCCTCGGCGACGGCTGGACCGACGCCATCGCCACGCTCAACCCGCGCGGCGGAGTCTGGACCTTCTGGGACTATCAGGCCGGCGCGTGGCAGCGCGACCATGGCTTCCGCATCGATCACCTGCTGCTCTCACCAGAGGCTGCCGACCGGCTCGTTTCGGCGGGCGTCGACAAGGAATACCGGGGGCGGGAAAAAGCCAGCGATCACGCGCCCGTATGGGTTGAGCTTAAGGAATAGCCCTCAAGCCGACGGACTGGCGTGCCAGTCCGCAAGGCCGAACGGCCGCCTGCAGCTGCCCCGGACCCCGGACAGGTCGGGGGGTAGGGAACAGCAGCGAGGATGCCCGCGCGGATGCGCGAGCCTAGCCGTCAGCGGTAGAATACGTGGCGCGCCAGCGTAGCGCGGGCGATCTTGTGGCTGGCCCAGCGCGGCTTGACCCGCGTGGCGTGGAAATAGAGCGAATCGCCGGCCGCGCTGTCCCACAGTTCCTGGTGGGCGATCTTGGCCACGGCGACGGCGTTCCTCCAGGCGATCGTGCCCGTGCGCGGCTCAGGGATGACCCCGTGCTTCACGAACGAGAACTGCGCACGCTGCGTGACGACACCGCAGTAATCGTCGGGGAAGGCGGCGGATTCGGCACGGTTGATGATCACACGGCCGACAGCCAGCTGGCCGGTGAGCGGCTCGCCGCGGGCTTCGAAGTAGATCGCTTCGGCGAGGCAGCGCATGTCGCGCGGCAATTCGCCCTCGATCGGCATGTCGGCAACGAGTTCGCCGAGCGTCAACGGCGCGGCGCCGTCGGCATCCGTCACGGTCTGAACAGCATCCTCGGGGAGCTGCTGCACCACTTCGTTCGCCACGAAGCGCGGACTCGTCGAATCTTCGGTTTCGGTTACCGCCGGGACAGCGTCCTCGAAAACGGCGGCTTTGCTTTCTTGCGCGAAGGCACCGGAACCACCGGTGTTCGCAAGCGTAAATATCATACTGGCTGCCACGGCGATTGCGGCGACCCGGTGAGTCTTGCGGCTCATCGATCCCTAACTCAGGGCGGTTGACGTCCTGCGCAGGCTGGCGGTCGCGCTTGTCCATGCGGAACAGTCCGCAGGCACGTGATCTCGCTCTCATTGGCCTGCCGGCCGTCACCCGACTGCGCGCTCGCCATGGCGACCGGATACCCGGCGCCTTGAGGCTGCCTACGCTGTTGGAAGATGGCGGCCAGATAGCGGCCTCTTTTCAAAGGTCAACCGATCGTTCCGGGCAATCCGATGAACCGTTCAGCATTCGCGATGTCCAGTTCGACGATCCAGAGGTCGCTGTCCTGGCTCTTGCGACGCTGCCAATATTCCATGAATTCAATTTTATTTTCAGGGTCTTGCGACCTTACGAGCGTCCATTGTCGGGTGCCGTCGAGCTGCGGCATTCGTTCGTAAAGCCGCAACTTTGTGTCATTTTCGCCACAGATTATGAGCAAAGTCCCGGCGTCGCGTTCACCTTTTGCGATAACCGTACCGAACCCTCCTGCGGCATCGACTGCCCGGATCAGGGCTCCCACTTCGAGGTGGGCGGGCAGGCGCGCGTCCGTCATTCAACCGCCTGGTCGGTATCCGGGAAGACTGGAAAGGGCGAACTTCGAGCGCATGAAGGTGCCCGTGCCGCGGCCGATTTCCTCGCCGTCCGCATCGAGCAGGTGCGCTTCGGCGACGAAGACCCGGCGCCGGCCGCTGACCCAGCGGCCTTCGGCCACGACGGGGCCGCTCCGGATCGGGGCGGTGAAATGCAGGTTGAAGGCTGTCGTCAGCAGGAAGCGGTCGGTGACGAGCGAGTTGGCGGCGTAGAAGGCCGCATCGTCGAGCATCTTGAAGTAGATCGTCCCGTGCGCCGCGCCGGCGGCATGATGGACGCGCTCGTCGACCTCGAATTCGATCCGCGCATGCCCTTCGGAGACGATGTGCAGGTGCGATTCGAACAGCGCATTGACCGGGGCCGAGGCGTAGAGCGACTCGAGCGCACGAAAATGGTGGCTGGCGCCTTCGACCATGCCGGAGGACGCGTCAGGCGGCGTCGCGGTCCGCGGCATTGCTGATCAGGCTGTAGAGCGCCTCGGCGTCGGGCGCTTCGCTCAGCACTTCGTGAATCCGCTCGTCGCGCACCAGCCGCGAAATCGCAGCGAGGGCATGGAGATGAGCCGCGCCGCTCTGCTCGGGCGAAATAAGTCCGAAAACGAGGTCGACCGGCATGCCGTCGGCAGCGCCGAAATCGACCGGATCCTTGAGCTTGAGCAGGACTGCCACCGGCCTGTTGACACCCGTGACACGGGCGTGGGGAATGGCGACACCGCGGCCGAAGCCGGTGCTGCCGAGGGCCTCACGCTCCTGCAGGCGCTCAAGCACATCGTCGGCGTTGAGGTCGTAACTGCCGGCAAATTGCCGTGCGAGCATCTCGAGAATGGCGTCCTTGGAGGTCGCGGCGACAATCGCCACGTCTTGGGGTTCCAGAAAGAAGTGCACGTTCATAATTCAACCCGAATGGTACCCGGCCCGAGGGCGCGAGCGTTATTGCCGCCCGTCTGCAACTCGGTTGCCGTCTATTCGATTGGCTAGAAGCGCTCCCAATTGCACTTCACGAGGGCTCGACCCAGCCGATCGAGCCGTCCGGGCGGCGGTAAACCATATTGTGCCGCCCAGTTCCAGCATTTTTGAAAAACAGCGCATTCGTATGGCGCAGGTCGAGAAGCATGACTGCGTCCGAAACCGAGACCTGCGGGATGTCGATTCGCGTCTCGGCTATGACCGGCGGCGCATCGGGAGGCTCGACTTCCGACTCCACCTCGTCGACGGCGAAGATGGTGTAGGCGGCGTCTTCCTCGCGCGCGACGTGGTCCGCCTGTTCGTGCCGGTCCTTGAGGCGGCGCTTGTAGCGCCGGAGCTGCTTCTCGATCTTGTCGGCGGCCTGGTCGAGCGAGAGGTGCGCGTCGTGCGCCTGTCCGTGGGACTTGAGGATGAGGCCGTGATTGACGTGCATCACGATGTCACAGGCGAAAGCGCTGGTTGGGGCCTTTCCAAAGGTGACCTGCGATGAGAGCGCGCGGTTGAAGTACTTGTCGATGATCCCGTTGAGGCGATCGGCGGCATGTTCCTGCAGGGCCGAACCGGTATCCATCTGGTGGCCGGACACGCGAATTTCCATGGCGTAGATTCTCCTGTCTTTCCCCCGACTTCCCGCCTCGAACTATTTACTCCAAAGCGGTGAATCCAACGTTTCGACGAAGGCTTTGTGCCGTGCCAGCTCCGCTGCGCTCGGGGCGTGTGGCCGCGCTTCACGAAAGGTGTGTTTCGTCGTCGGCATCACGACTGTTTCGACCACCGACTCGGTAATCTCAGCCGCGAGCTCGAGCCCGATCTGTCGCCCACCGGTGAGTTCGACATAGACCTGAGCGAGCAATTCGGCGTCGAGCAGCGCGCCGTGCTTCACGCGGTGGCTGCGATCGATACCGTAACGCGTGCACAGCGCATCGAGGCTGTGCTTCGCCCCGGGATGGCGGCGGCGGGCGATGCCCAGCGTATCAATCATCCGTTCGAGCGAGATTTCCTCCAGCCCGCAGGCGGCGAGTTCGCTGTTGAGGAAGCCGAAGTCGAACTGCGCGTTGTGCGCAACCAGCGGCGACTCGCCGAGGAATTCAAGGAGGTCTGCAGCGCTCTCGTGAAAACGCGGTTTGTCGGCAAGAAAGGCCTCGGACAGGCCGTGAACCTGCTCGGCCTCGATCGGCATCGGCCGATCGGGATTGAAATATCCGTGAAAAGTGCGGCCGGTGGGCACGCGGTTGACCATTTCGATGCAACCGATTTCTACAAGTCGGTCGCCCGTCTTGGGATCGAGGCCGGTGGTTTCGGTATCGAAAACGACTTCCCGCATCGCCTTACCTATCGGACTCTCGGGCGCGGCTGGCAAGGGCGTGTTTCAGTTCCGCGACAGCTGCTCCACGAGCGCCGCCACCGCGGCTTCGGTTTCCGCGAGCGAACACCCGGTATCGATCACGTAATCCGCCTCGGCGCGTTTTTCCGCGTCGGGCATTTGCAGGGCCAGGATTTCGGCAAAGCGTCCGGGGGTCATGCCCTCGCGCGCGAGGACGCGGGCGCGCTGGAAGTCGGGCGGGGCGGAAACGACGAGAATCGCGTCGACCTCCCCGGCGCCGCCCTTTTCGAACAGCAGCGGGATGTCGAATACCACGAGCGGCGCACCGCTGTGCTCGATGAGGAATGCTTCGCGTAAGGATCGCACCGCGGGATGGACGATCGCCTCGAGCCGGGCGAGGGCGGCAGGATCGCCGAACACCTGTGCGCCGAGCGCCGCGCGGTCGACGCCTCCTGCGCCAGTGGTGCCCGGAAATTCTTGTTCGATTGCCGCGAGCAGCGCGCCGCCCGGACCCTGCATCCGGCGCACTTCGGCATCGGCATCGAACACCGGCACCCCGCGCGCGGTGAACATGGCCGCCACAGTGCTCTTGCCCATGCCGATCGAGCCGGTGAGGCCGAGGATGAAGGGCCTGCTCATGGCGCCAGCAGCGCGCGCAGCCCCATGTCGGCGTCGCGGCGCGGGGCGGGTCGGCCGAAGAACTTCTCGAACGCCTCGGCGGCCTGGCCGATCAGCATCGCCAGGCCGTCGATCGTGGCGAAGCCGCGCTGCTTCGCCTCGGCGAGCAGCGGAGTGAAGGCAGGGTGCGTGACGATGTCGTAGACCACCGTGCCCGGCGGGGTGTGACTAAAGTCGTAAGCCAGCGGCGGTTGCCCGGCCATGCCGAGCGGGCTGGCGTTGACCAGCAGGTCGAGACAGCCCTCGCGGTCGTCGAACGGGAAGTCGGTCGGATCGGCGAAGTGCGCCAGGTCGATGGCGTGGTGTTCGCCCTTGGGCGCGAGCTCGTCGATCAGGGCCCGCGCCTTGGCCGGATCGCGCCCGGCGAGGACCAGCGTGAAGCCTTGGTCCGCCAGCGCGGCGACGATAGCGCGTGCCGCTCCGCCGGTGCCGAGAATCCGTGCCATGCGGAAGTAGTGCTGCTTCGCCAGCGGGCCCTTCAGCGGTTCGATGAAGCCCGCTGCGTCGGTGTTGTACCCTGTCAGCCCGCCATCCTCGGGGACGATGGTGTTGACCGCGCCGATCCGCGCCGCGAGCGGATCGAGCCGGTCGAGCAGGGGGATCACCGCCTGCTTGTGCGGCATCGTCACGTTGCACCCACACCACTCGGGATCGGCGCGGCGCGAGACGAGATAGGACTCGAGGCCCTCCGCAGTGACATGGGCCGCGCGGTAGGCCGCATCGAGGCCTAGCTTGCTCAGCCAGTAGCCGTGGATCGCCGGCGACTTCGATTGCGCAATGGGGTCGCCGATGACCTCGGCGTACCTGCTCATGCCGGCAGCTCTTCCAGTTCGCGCAGCGCGCCGAGGACCGGCAGCAAGGGCATGCCGAGCACGGTGAACATGTCGCCTTCGATGCTCTCGAACAGCTGCACGCCGCGCGCCTCGATGCGGAACACGCCGACGCACTGGCTGACTTCGGGCCATTCGGCGGCGAGGTAGCGGGTGATGAAATCCTCCGACAGCTCACGCACGCGCAACTTCGCCACCGCCACGTTGCTCCAGCGCAGGTGGCCGCCGATCGCGATGGCCGCGGCAGAGTGGAGTTCCATCGTCTTGCCGGAGAAGAACCGAAGGTGTTCGGCCGCCTGCGCGCGGCTTTCCGGCTTGTCGAAGCGCCGCCCGTCGACCGAGACGACCGAATCGCTGCCCAGAACCGGGCGGCCTTCGCCATCGACCGACAGCGCCTTGGCTTCGGCCAGAGCGAGGGCAACCGATCCGGGCGGAACATTGCCGAGCGAGGCCTCGAGTGCGCGCTCGTCGATCGCCGCAGGCACGACGTCGAATTCGACCCCGGCAGCCCCGAGCATCATCCGGCGCGAGGCGCTTTTCGAAGCGAGAACGATCATATCGGTTTGGTCCCCTGGTCCTTGCCGCCGCGCTCGTCGTGTTCGGCCTTGAGGCGCATGACCGCGGCTGCGGTCTCTTCGATCGAACGGCGGGTAACATCGATAACCGGCCAGCCGTTGTCTGCAAACATGCGCCGCGCAAAGGCCAGCTCGCGCGCCACTTCGTCCTCGCTGACATAGGCCGTCTCGACCGTCTCGTTGAGCGAGAGCAGGCGGTTGCGGCGGATCTCGATCAGCCGGCGCGGCGCGGTGGTCAGGCCGACGACGAGCGGGTGGCGCAGGCTGAAAAGGTCGGGCGGCGGCGGGCTCTCGACCACGAGCGGGATGTTCGCGACCTTGTAGCCGCGGTTGGCGAGGTAGATGCTGGTCGGCGTCTTCGAGGTTCGCGAGACCCCGGCCAGCACGATGTCGGCCTCCTCCCATTCTTCCCACAGGATCCCGTCGTCGTGGGCGATGGTGAACTGGATCGCATCGACGCGGGCGAAATAGGCCTCGTCCATCGCGTGCTGGCGGCCCGGCCGGCCCTTGGCTTCCTGGCCGAGCTGGTTTTCGAGCGCCTCGGTCACCGCATCGAGCGCGGGAATATGCGGCAGGCCTAGGGCGCGGCAGCGCTCCTCGAGCCGCAGGCGGGTCTCCTCGTTGACCAGGGTATAAAGGACGAGTCCCGGCTTGTTCGACAGCTCGGCGACGATACGGTCGAGGTGCTGGCGGCTGCGGACCATCGGCCAGAAATGGCGGATGACTTCGGCATCGTCGAACTGGGCAAGCGCGGCCTTGGCGATCATCTCCAGCGTCTCGCCGGTCGAGTCCGAAAGGAGGTGGAGGTGCAGCCGGGTCATGTGGACAATTCCCGGCATAAACCACGGGAGGGAATGCCGGACAAGTTCGGCATGGCAATCGCTCACCGCTACCGGTCGATTCGAACCGGGTCTGTACCTTGGCAAGAGGCGAGATTCGAACAGCGGTCTGACAGCGGGGAAAACGATTTGTTGACTCAGATAGGACCGCGAGTCGGACGGCCATTCGCCCCCTGTTCAAGCCGGAAGAAATCCGGCAGGGCGCGCCAATCCCCGCTATCCACAGGACCAACAGAGTCCAACAAACCTTCTTAAAGACTCTAATTATTTGGATTGGACCTTACCGAGATGCCCGGCTTGCTCCTCGATACCCTGCGCGGAAAGGTGTCCGAACGGCGCCCGGTCTGGCTCATGCGCCAGGCGGGGCGATATCTGCCCGAGTACCGCGCGCTGAGGGCGGAGAAGGGCGGGTTCCTCGAACTGGCGACCGATCCGGAGTTCGCCGCCGAGGTGACCCTGCAGCCGGTGCGGCGCTTCGGGATGGACGGGGCGATCCTGTTTTCGGACATCCTCATGGTGCCCTGGGCCATGGGGCAGGACCTGTCGTTCGGCCCGGGGGAGGGCCCGCGACTGGCGCCGCCGCTTGTCGATCAAGCGCTTGATACGCTGTGTTCGGTGCCGGAACGGCTCGATCCGGTGTATGAGACGGTGCGCCTTGTGCGCGAACGTCTCGATCCCGGTGTCACGCTGCTGGGTTTTGCCGGAAGCCCGTGGACGGTCGCCACCTACATGGTCGCGGGACAGGGCTCGAAGGACCATCACGAGGCGCGCCTGTTCGCCTATCGCGACCCGGTGGCGTTTGGCGCGATCGTCGACGCTATCGTCGCAGTGACGGTCGAGTACCTGTGCCGCCAGATCGAGGCCGGGGCCGAGGCGGTGCAGCTGTTCGATTCCTGGGCCGGCAGCCTCGCCCCCGACCAGTTCGAGCGCTGGGTGGTCGCGCCCAACGCCGCAATCGCCGACGCGGTGCGTTCGCGCCATCCACAAGTGCCGATCATCGGCTTTCCCAAGGGGGCCGGATCGAAGCTGGCGAGTTATGCCCGCGAAACCGCGGTCGATGCGGTCGGCCTCGACGAGACGCTCGACCCGGTCTGGGCGGCGCGCGAACTGCCCGAAGGCCTCCCGGTGCAGGGCAATCTCGACCCGCTTCTGCTGCTCGCCGGCGGCGCCGCGCTCGAACAGCGGGTCCGCTACATCCTCGAAGCCCTTGCCGGCCGCCCCCACGTCTTCAACCTCGGCCACGGCATCGACAAGGAAACGCCGATCGAAAATGTCGAACGTTTGCTCGAAATCGTACGAGGTTAAGGGGTGACGCGCGCCTCGCATCCGCCTACATCGCGCCCATGCAGGATGTTCTCGCGATGACCTACCTGTGGCTCAAGGCCGGTCATATCATCTTCGTGATCTTCTGGATGGCCGGCCTGTTCATGCTGCCGCGCTATTTCGTCTACCACCAGGAAGCGCCCGAGGGATCGCCCGAGGCGGCCGAATGGGCCAATCGCGAGCGCAAGCTGCTCAAGATCATCCTCACGCCCTCGATCATCGCGGTCTGGGTGTTCGGCCTCGCGCTCGCCGCCTCGCTCCACGCGTGGGACCAGGGCTGGCTGCACGCCAAGCTGCTGCTGGTGCTGGCGCTGTCGGGATATCACGGCTGGCTGGCGAGCTATGCGAAGAAGCTGGCGCGGGGCGAACGCCCGCTCGAGGGCCGGACCTTGCGCATGCTCAACGAGGTTCCGGGCGTGGCCGCGGCGATCATCGTCGTGCTCGTCGTGGTCAAGCCGTTCTGACGATTTGCGGCGAGCCGTGCCTGCGCTCGCACCGATTGCGAATTGACGGGCTGGCCCGCGCAACCTATTTCACCGATACCGGCAGAGGCCGCCGTCCCGCGCGGCCAGGTCAGCTTTCCCCAAGCCCATGACGACTTGCCGGCACCCAATCGAATTATCTGGAATTTTTACCCATGCATCTGAAAGAACTGAAAAAAAGGGCGCCGGCGGAACTCGTCGCAATGGCCGAGGAATACGACGTCGAGGGCGCCAGCACCATGCGCCGGCAGGATCTCATGTTCGCGATCCTCAAGGAAGTGGCCGAAGACGGCGAAGAAATCATCGGCCAGGGCACGATCGAAGTGCTGCAGGACGGCTTCGGCTTCCTCCGCAGCCCCGAGGCGAACTACCTCGCCGGCCCCGACGATATCTACGTTTCGCCCAACCAGGTCCGCAAATGGGGCCTGCGCACCGGCGACACGGTCGAAGGCGAGATCCGCGCTCCCAAGGACGGAGAGCGCTATTTTGCCCTCACGAAGCTCCTGAGCGTCAATTACGACGATCCCGAGGCCGTGCGCCACCGGACCAACTTCGATAACCTGACGCCGCTCTATCCGGACGAGAGGCTGGTCCTCGACACCGTCGACCCGACGGTGAAGGACAAGTCGGCCCGCGTCATCGATCTCATCAGCCCGCAGGGCAAGGGCCAGCGCGCCCTGATCGTCGCCCCGCCGCGCACTGGCAAGACGGTGCTGCTGCAGAACATGGCCAAGGCGATCACCGACAACCATCCGGAAGTCTTCCTGATCGTCCTGCTCGTCGACGAGCGGCCCGAGGAAGTCACCGACATGCAGCGTTCGGTGAAGGGCGAGGTCATCTCCTCGACCTTCGACGAACCCGCCAGCCGCCACGTCCAGGTCGCCGAAATGGTCATCGAGAAGGCTAAGCGCCTCGTCGAGCACAAGAAGGACGTGGTGATCCTGCTCGACTCGATCACCCGCCTCGGCCGCGCCTACAACACCGTGGTGCCGAGCTCGGGCAAGGTCCTGACCGGCGGTGTCGACGCCAACGCCCTGCAGCGCCCCAAGCGGTTCTTCGGTGCCGCGCGCAACATCGAGGAGGGCGGATCGCTGTCGATCATCGCCACCGCGCTGATCGATACCGGCAGCCGCATGGACGAGGTCATCTTCGAAGAGTTCAAGGGCACCGGTAACTCGGAAATCGTCCTCGACCGCAAGGTCGCCGACAAGCGCATCTTCCCGGCGCTCGACGTCGGCAAGTCCGGCACTCGCAAGGAAGAGCTGCTGGTCCCCAAGGAACAGCTCAGCAAGATGTGGGTCCTGCGCCGCATCCTGATGCAGATGGGCACCATCGATTCGATGGAATTCCTCCTCGACAAGATGAAGGATTCCAAGACCAACGAAGACTTCTTCGCGACGATGAACCAGTAAGGGTCGGCGGGCCTAATGCCCGCTTTCCCGCTCGATCAGTTCCTCCGGGTCGGGCGTGTCGAACAGGTAGACGGGCGCGGATTTCCGCGTCCGTTTGCGTTCGACGATCGGGTCGTAGGCCGCGTCGCCCCTGCCGCTCTCGTTGAGGTGCAGCTCGCGGGTGATCATTCGCCCGGTGAGCAGGTTCCAACTGAGCTCGAAGCCGTCGTGGGCGTAGGTCCTGCTGTAAAGCGTCGCGTCGATCCCGATCAGGCCCATACGCAGGTTGTCGGAATCGTAGCGGTACCTCCGGGTCGAGGCGACGGCCGTGGTCCCCTCGGTCAGGTCTTCGAATATGAGGACACCCTTGGCGAAGCTGAGGGTGCCGGGGCCGAGCGGCGTGGTTTCGAGTGGGAGATACTCGGTCGCCGCGCCTGTCACGCTCACGTAGAGAGCGCGCTTTTCGTCATTCCCGGCGATGTAGGCGATGTCGGCAATCCCGTCGCCGTCGAAGTCGGCATCGAGCCGGGCGTCGAGCGTTTCGTCCTCCGCCTGGACGGGTTCGGCAGCTCTCGCGCCGGACGCCAGCAACACCGGCAGGAGGAGCAGGATGAACAAGCGCATCGCTTGCAGCATAATGTCCTGTCGGCCCGCTGGCGAGACGGTCAGCTGGCGCGAAAGCTGTCTGCGCTGGCGGCGTCCCAGTAGCGGGCGTAGTGCGTCTCTCCCGGATCCGAAAGCAATATGCCCTCGGACAGGAATCCGTAGATACGGTCGACCGGGTCGGCACGTGCGCTGTTGGTGCGCTCGTTGATGTGGGCCGGCGTGATCTGCCACGGGGTCTCGAGTCCCATGGCGACGACGATCTCGCGCAGGGCGCGCAGGGTCTGGCGCTGGAACCGCGCGACGCGTTCGGCCTTGTCGGGGACCACCAGTCCGCGCTGGCGGGTGGCGTCCTGAGTGGCGATACCGGTCGGGCAGGTATCCTCGTGGCAGCGCATCGACTGCACGCAGCCGAGCGCGAACATCATCGCCCGCGCGGAATTGCACCAGTCGGCGCCGAGGCCGATGTTCATTGCGAGGCCCGCGCCGGAATGGACCTTGCCCGAGGCGCCGAGCTTGATCTCGTCCTTCAGCCCGCAGCCGACGAGCGCGTTGCGGACGAGAATCAGGCCTTCGCGCAGCGGCATCCCGACCCGGTTCGAAAGTTCCACCGGCGCCGCGCCGGTGCCACCCTCGGCCCCGTCCACGACGATGTAGTCGAGCCGGATTCCCGTCTTCAGCATGGCCTTCATCACCGCGAAGACCTCGTGTGGCTGGCCGACGCAGAGCTTGATGCCGACCGGCTTTCCGCCCGACATTTCGCGCAGTTTGGCCGCCCATTCGAGCATCTCGATCGGGGTGGAAAAGGTCGAATGCGCCGCGGGCGAGACGCAGTCCTTGCCTTGCGGGACGCCGCGGGCCGCGGCGATCTCGGCGCTGACCTTGGCGCCGGGCAGAACGCCGCCGTGGCCGGGCTTGGCGCCCTGGCTGAGCTTGATCTCGACCATCCTGATCTGGTCGAGCTGCGCGGTGTCAGCGAACTTCCCCGCGTCGAACACGCCCTTCTCGTCGCAGCAGCCGAAGTAACCGCTGCCCAATTCCCAGACGAGATCGCCGCCGTACTCGCGGTGATGGCGCGAGAGCCCGCCTTCGCCGGTGTCGTGGTAGAAGTTGCCGAGCGCCGCGCCCTTGTTGAGCGCGCGAATCGCGTTGGCCGAAAGCGAACCGAAGCTCATCGCCGAGATGTTGAGCAAGGCGGCGGCGTAGGGCTTCGAACACTGCGAAGTCCCCACGTTCACGCGCCATTCCTTGGGCGCCTCCTCGTTCGGCACGATCGAGTGGGCGAGCCACTCGTATTCGTCCGAATAGACGTCGAGCTCGGTGCCGAAGGGGTGCGAGTCGAGTTCGCCCTTGGCGCGGGCATAGACCAGCGCGCGCTCGTCATGGTTGAAGGGCCGCCCCTCGAGGTCGGATTCGACGACATAGGCGCGCGCATAGGGCCGCAGGTCCTCCATCAGCCAGCGCACGCGGGAGAGCAGCGGGTAGTTGCGCCGCAGGGTGTGCTTGCGCTGGAAGAAGTCCCAGACCGCGGTCAGCAGCAAGGGCAGGGTGAGCACCAGGCCCCAGCGCCAGAACCCGCCGGCCCAGGCCAGTAAGACACTGAAAACAAACAGCACGACCGGCAGCGCGAAGCGCGCAGCGACGTTCGCCGATGCGTGCCAGCGCTTGACGTTGATCATGCGCCGAGGTGCTGGGCGAAGAACGCCGCGGTGCGCTCGTCGGCAAGATTCGCCGCCGCTTCGTTGCGTCGCTTGCCGAATTCGGTGGCGAATCCGTGATCGAGCCCGTCGTAGTCGTGCAGCGTGACCTTGGGATGGTCGTCGAGCCCTTCGTGCATGGCCTGTTGCACCTCGGGCGGGACGAACCCGTCGGCTGTCGGGATATGCAGCATCAGCGGATTGGCGATGGCGTGCTTCTCGCGCAGCAGCCCGTCGACGCCGACCGCGTAGTAGCCGACGCATGCGTCGGCATCGGTGCGTGCCGCGGTCATGAACGCGAGACGGCCGCCGAGGCAGTAGCCGACCGCGCCGACTTTCTCGCATCCGCCGGTGCTGCGCGCGTACCGGATCGTCGCTTCGATATCGCGGATGCCGGCGTTCTGGTCGAACTTGCCCATCAGGCCGAATGCCTGGTGCAACTCCGCCTCGATGTCCGGATCGAGTTCGACGCCCGGCTCTATGCGCCAGAACAAGTCGGGGGCGAGGGCGAGGTAGCCATCTTCTGCCAGCTTGTCGCACTTGCGACGGATCCCGGCGTTCACGCCGAAGATTTCCTGGATCACGATGATGGCGGCCTTGGGCGTGCCGGCAGGGCGGGCGAGGTAGCAATCGAAGGTGGCGTCGCCTTCGAGGGTGGAAATACCGACGGTCTCGCTCATATAGGATCCTCCCAGCGTGTGCCTGTCATACGCGAAACGGTATCGCGCGTTCCGGAGCAATCGTCACGCGCCAGGCGGAGTGAAGGTGATGAAAGTCCATATCGAAATTGATTGCTCGCCGGAAGAAGCACGCCAGTTCATGGGCCTGCCCGACGTCGAGAAGGCCAACACGGTTTACATCGACGCGATCACCAAGGCGATGAAGGGCGTTTCCAACACCGACCAGCTCGAAACCTACGCCAAGCAACTCGCGCCGATGGGCCAGATGGGTCTCAAGGTGTTCCAGAGCTTCATGGAAGGCGCCGCCAAGAACGGCACCGAGAAGAAGGCGGACGACTGAGTTCTGCCGGGGGCGGCCATGGACACCATTTTCGCGCTTTCCAGCGGGGCTCCGCCCGCGGCGATCGCCGTGGTGCGGATCAGCGGGCCCAAGGCCGGACTGGCGCTGGAGAGGCTCGTCGGCAAGATTCCAGCCCCGCGGCAAGCCAAACTGGGGCGATTGCGCGATTCCGCCGGCGCCTTGCTCGATGAGGCGCTGGTGCTGTGGTTTCCCGGCCCGAAATCGGAAACCGGCGAGGATTGCGCCGAACTGCAGCTCCACGGCGGGCGTGCGGTGGTCGAGGCGGTCTGCGCCGAGCTGGCGACGATCGAGGGTCTGCGCCACGCCCGTCCTGGCGAATTCACCCGCCGCGCCTTTGCCAACGGGCAGATCGACCTCCTGCAGGTCGAAGGTCTGGCCGATCTCGTCATGGCCGAGACCGAGATGCAGCGCCGCGCGGCGGTCGGCGCTGCGGGTGGCTCGCTCTCGCGCGACGTGGAGGGGTGGCTTTCCCGGGTCCTGACGTTGTCGGCGCAGGTCGAGGCAGCGCTGGACTTCGACGACGAGGACGATGTCGGCGGTCTCGGACCAGAGTTCGAGAGCGATATCAATGACCTGGCCGAAGACCTGCACGATGCCCTGGCCGCGCCGCAGGCGGAAATGCTCCGCGAGGGCTACCGGGTGGCGCTCGCCGGCCCGCCGAATGCTGGTAAATCCACGCTTTTCAATCGCTTGCTTGAGGAGGAGGCGGCCATCGTTTCCCCGGCGGCGGGAACCACGCGCGATGTGCTGGTGCGCAATATTGCACTGGGCGGTGTCCCTTTCACCCTCGTCGACATGGCGGGCCTGCGCGAGGGGACCGGCGATGTGATCGAGGCCATGGGCATCGGCCGGGCCCGTGACGAACTGGAGCGCGCCGACCTGGTCCTGTGGCTCGGTCCGGAGGGCGAGGGCCCCGACGGCGCGTGGGAAATCGAGGCGCAGGTCGATCTTCCCGGCCACGAAACCAAGACGTCACCCGATTTCCGCCTTTCCGCCGTGTCCGGCGAGGGGATTGCCGACTTGTGGCAGTCGCTCGTTGCCGAGGCGCGGAGCGTCATGGGTGGGTTGGGCAGGACCACGCTCGCCCGCCGCCAGCGTGAACTGATTACCGAGGCAACCGAGGCGCTTTCGGCCTGCGAGGCGGGAGGAGACCTGCTGGTTGCCGCGGAACACTTGCGCCTGGCCCGCTCGGCCTTCGACCGCCTGACCGGTCGTGCGGCGACCGAGGACATGCTCGACGCGCTGTTCGGCCGGTTCTGCATCGGTAAGTAGGTGTTTCACGTGAAACACCGAGTTGTTTTGACCGAAGCGAGCGAGGGGATTATCGGCGACCCGTAATGCGCAGCTATGACGTCATCGTTGTCGGCGGAGGTCACGCCGGGTGTGAAGCCGCTGCGGTGGCGGCGCGCATGGGCGCGCGCACGGCGCTGGTGACCTTCGATCCGGAGACGGTCGGGGCGATGAGCTGCAACCCCGCGATTGGCGGACTCGGCAAGGGCCACCTCGTGCGCGAGGTGGATGCCTTCGACGGGCTGATCGGCCGCGCTGCCGATGCCGCGGCGATTCACTACCGCATGCTCAACCGGTCGAAGGGCTCGGCGGTCTGGGGCCCGAGGGTGCAGGCCGACCGCAAGCTGTTCAAGGCAGCGATCCAGGCGATGCTGGCGGCGCAGGACAACCTCGACATCGTGGCGGGCGAGGGCGAGGACCTCGAGATCGCGAGTGGCCGGGTGGCTGGTCTGCGGATGGCTGATGGCAGCTTGCTGGAAGCTCCCGCGGTCGTTCTGTGCACCGGCACCTTCCTCGGAGGGCGGCTGTTCCGCGGCGAGGAACGGTTCGACGGCGGCCGTATCGGCGAGAATGCCGCGCACCGCCTTGCCGACCGTTTGCGCGAGGCGGCGCTGCCGCTGGCGCGGCTCAAGACGGGTACGCCGCCGCGGCTCAATGGGCGGACAATCGACTGGGCGAACCTCGAACGGCAGGGATCCGACGAGGAGCCGTGGACCATGTCGCTGTTGACCGGACGGCGGGTGAATCCCCAGGTCTTCTGCGCCATCACCCGTACCAACGAGCGCAGTCACGACATCATCCGCGCCAACTTGCACCGCTCGCCGCTGTTTACCGGCGCGATTGGCGCTGCCGGGCCGCGCTATTGCCCCTCGATCGAGGATAAGATCCACCGTTTCGCCGACCGCGACGGGCACCAGGTCTTCATCGAGCCCGAGGGACTGGCGAGTCACCTCGTCTATCCCAACGGGATCAGCACCTCGTTGCCCACCGATGTGCAACTCGACATGCTCCGGACCATGGCCGGCCTGGAGCAGGTCGAGATGGCCGTTCCGGGCTACGCGGTGGAATACGACCATATCGACCCGCGCAGTCTCACCGCCGGGCTGGAAATGCGTTCGATTCCCGGACTCTATTGCGCCGGGCAAATCAACGGCACCACGGGCTACGAGGAAGCCGCGGCACAGGGCCTGGTGGCCGGAATGCATGCTGCCGCGGCGATGCTGGGGCGCGAGCCAGCGGCGCTCGACCGTAGCAACAGCTACATGGCGGTGATGGTCGACGATCTTACCTTGCACGGGGTCAGCGAACCCTACCGCATGCTCACCGCGAGGGCGGAATACCGCCTGCGCCTGCGCGCCAACAACGCCTCGACCCGGCTCACGCCGCTTGCGGTGGCTGCCGGGTGTGTCGGCGCCGATCGATGCGACTGGTTCGAGCGACGCGCCGTCGAGGCGGAACGGTGGCAGCAAATGCTGGGGCAGGAACTATTAGCGCAGGAGCTCGCCGAGGGCGGATTGCCGGTCAAGCGCGACGGAGGTCGCCGTTCGATCGCCGACTGGCTGCGTTTCGACCTCGATCTGGCCGACCTGCGCCCGTGGCTCGATGCCGATCTAGATCCCGCAAGCGAGCTTGCCTCGGAGGTCGAGGAGGATGCGCGTTATGCGCCCTATCTCGCCCGGCAGGCCGCGGAATTGCGCGATATGCGGGCGAACGGCGCCGTGCTCCTCGGGCAGGATTTTCCCTATGCCACCATCCCCGGGCTGTCCCGCGAGATGGTCGAACGCCTGTCCGCATCAAGGCCGCTGACGCTCGCCGATGCCGAACGGGTGCGAGGAATTACCCCCGCGGCACTGGCGGCAATCCTTGTACACGCCCGGAGGCTCGGCGAGGCGGCATGATCCTGAGCAACGAAGAAGAAGCGCGGGCCTACTGTGCAAGGTTCACCGACGCTGCGGGGCTTGCCCGCCTCGAGCGGCTTGCCGAACTACTCCTCGCGGAAAACCGCGTCCAGAACCTCATTGCCCGCAACAGCGAGGAATTCCTCTGGGTGCGACACATCGCCGACAGCGCTCAGCTCCTGGCGCATGTTTCACGTGGAACATCGCCCTGGCTCGACCTCGGGACGGGAGCGGGGCCGCCCGGACTAGTCATCGCGGCGATGTGCCCGGACTTGACCTGCGTCCTCGTCGAATCGCGCAAGAAGCGCGCGGAATGGCTCGCACGCGCCGCCGCCGAGCTGGGACTGCCCAATTGTCGAGTCGAAGCGCGCAAACTGGAAAGTGTCGAAAGCTTTTCCGCCGCCGCAATCTCCGCGCGCGCCTTCGCACCACTGCCCAAATTGCTCGACTTGTCCTCCCGGTTTTCCACACGGGACACCGTATGGCTGTTGCCGAAAGGGCGTTCGGCAGGGCAGGAAGTGCAGGACCTGCCCGCAAGGACCGCCCAAATGTTCCACGTGGAACACTCGGTCACCGATCCGCAGGCGGGCATACTCGTAGGCAAAGGCAGGCCCGAACAGGCATGATACGGATAGCGATCGCGAACCAGAAGGGCGGGGTGGGCAAGACCACCACTGCCATCAACATCGCTACGGCCATGGCCGCAACCGGCTGGCGGACGCTTCTCGTCGACCTTGATCCGCAGGGCAACGCTTCGACCGGTCTCGGAGTCGCCAGCTCCGAACGCACGCGCACGACTTACGACCTTCTGGTCGAGGACGTCTCGGTCGACGATTGCACGATTGCCACATCGATTCCCAATCTCGACATCGTTCCCTCGACCGTGGATCTCAGCGGGGCCGAGCTGGAGCTGGTTGCCGAGGAAGACCGGGCGACGCGCCTTCGCGATGCCCTTGCCAGGCATAAGGGCCACGAAGTGTGCTTCATTGACTGCCCGCCGTCGCTTGGGCTGCTGACGCTCAACGCCCTTACTGCGGCCGATACCTTGATGGTTCCGCTGCAGTGCGAATTTTTCGCGCTGGAGGGACTTAGCCAGCTTCTTCAAACAGTTGAGCGGGTGCAGGGTCGGTTTAACCCCGATCTTGGCATCGTCGGAATCGTCCTGACCATGTTCGATCGCCGCAACCGCCTGACCGACCAGGTTTCCGAAGACGTGCGCGAGTGCCTCGGCAACCTCGTGTTCGATTCGGTCATCCCGCGCAACGTGCGGCTCTCGGAGGCGCCGAGCCATGGCCTTCCCGCCCTGGTCTACGACCACGCCTGTGCCGGGAGTCGGGCCTACATGGCGCTGGCGCGCGAACTGATCGGCCGCTTGCCCAAGGAAAGGATGGCCGCATGAACGCCAACGACGACATCGCCGCGGCCAAGGCGGGCCCGCGCCGCAAGCTCGGCAAGGGCCTCGGCGCGCTGCTCGGCGAAGCCCGGCGCGAAGAGCCGCTGGTGCGGATCAATCCCTACGCCGTGACGGATGAAGGCGACGAAACCGAGAGAACTCAGGGAGACAACCGGTCCGCCGATGGTCTCTCCATGCTCGCAGTCGGGGCTATCGAGCCGCATCCGGAGCAGCCGCGCAGGCGATTCGATGAGGCTGCGCTGGCTGAACTCGCCCAGTCGATCGCCGCGCGCGGCGTAATCCAGCCGGTCATCGTCCGCCCGCTCGCCGGCGGACGCTACCAGCTGGTCGCGGGCGAGCGTCGCTGGCGCGCCGCCCAGAAGGCGCAAGTACATGAAATTCCAGCCATTATTCGCGATCTCGAAGAGCGCGAGGTCATGGCGCTGGCGCTCATCGAGAACATCCAGCGCGAAGATCTCAACCCCGTCGAAGAGGCGCGCGCTTACCAACGCCTGTCGGACCAGGAAGGGATGACCCAGGCCGAGATCGCCAAGCTGGTCGAAAAGTCGCGCAGCCACGTCGCCAACCTGCAGCGGCTGTTGCAACTGCCCGATCCGGTGCTCGACCACGTCGAGGCCGGGCGGCTCGACATGGGTCACGCCCGCGCCCTGATCGGCGTCGAGAATGCCCGGGAGCTGGCCGAACGCGCGGTTTCCGAAGGGCTTTCGGTGCGCGACGTCGAGAAACTGGCCCGCGGTGCCAAGGGCGGTGGCACGCAGCGCAAGGCGCGCGAGCCGCGCGATCCGGCCAAGGACGCCGATATCGCCGCGGTCCAGAACCATCTCGAGGAGTTTCTGGGCCTCAACGTGCGAATCGCGACCGATTCGGATCCGCGCTCGGGCGCGGTAACCATTCGTTACCGCACGCTCGACCAGCTCGACCTCATTTGTCAGCGTCTAACGGGCGCTTCTATCTAGGCAAGTGGCCTTTCACGCGGATTCCGTTAAGGAAAAACGCGTAACCGTTAACCACGCATACCAACCAAGACGGAACGAAACCGGGCGTATCAGCGCCAACTGAACGGGCCGGGGAGATCTCGCGTGTCGTTCTGCGGGCAAAAGGGTGCCTGTTCGTTCGAGTATTCCTTGGAAGGGACCACATATGAGCAAGATTCTTCGTTACGCCGCTGCTGGCGTTGCCATGGCGTCGCTCGGCGTTGCCTCGGCTGCCAATGCTGCGACCACCGATTCGGCCGACGTTACGGCCACCATTCTCACCGCGCTGTCGGTTGACGTCGATCCGGCCGCCGACACGCTGAACTTCGGCACGATCGCCGACGGCGGCATCACGGCTAACCAGACGATCACCGTCAGCACCGCCGGTGTCCGCGGCGCCTGCCCGACCGGCCTGATCTGCGGCGGCACCACGGCGGCTCCGAAGTTCAACGTCACCGGCCTCGGCGGACTCGCGGTCAACGTTTCGTTCGTGAACACATCGGAAACGCTGAGCTACGACACCGTCGCCAACGGCGGCGCTGCTCCGGCCGGCTTCAACTCGACGATGACCGTAAACAACTTCCAGACCGATGCGCTCAACGGCGCGGTGACCAACCAGCTCCTGCTCTCCGCAGGCGGCACCGGTTCGTTCAACGTCGGCGGAAGCCTCATCGTGCAGCCGAACATGGCTCCGGGCGTCTACAGCGGCACCCTGACCGTTTCAGTCGCGTACAACTGATCGAACGCCCGGCGGTCAACCTGGTCGCCGGCGAACAGAAAGCCGCCCTCGCGCATCGTCGCGGGGGCGGTTTTGCTTTGCCGGAAGGCATAGAGTTTACGGCGAATTAACCTTGTTCGCTTAGGGTGGAAGGCGAAAATTACGGGAAACCGCTTAGGGCGTTTCCCCGAGGGAGACCGAGCCGATGCGCCCCGCCGCGAAACCTTTCCGCATATATTTCAAGACCTCGGTTGCCGCGCTGGCTGCGATCGCGACGATCGCCCCGCTGCCGGTCTCGGCCCAGGGCGACCTGCTAATTGCCCCGACCCGCCTGGTGCTCGATGGCCGCCGTGGGGGCGAGGTGATCCTCAACAACATGGGCAACGACGAAGCGACCTACCGCATCACGCTCGAGCTGCGCCGGATGGACGAGGACGGCAATCTCGTGCCCGTCGCCGAAAGCGAAGAGACCGCATCGGAAAAGGCCGCGCTCGAAATGATCCGCTATGCCCCGCGCCGCGTGACGCTGCCGCCGGACCAGCCGCAATCGGTCCGGATCAGCGCTCGCCCGGGCGCCGACCTGCCGGATGGTGAGTATCGCGTCCACATGTCGTTTGCAGCGCTTCCCAAGGTCGATTCGGTGGCCGATCAGGAGGCTAGTGCCGGAGACGGGATCTCGATCAAGCTCACGCCGATCTACGGCATCGTCATGCCGATCATCATCCGCAAGGGCGAGCTGAAGGTCACCGCCGGCCTCGCCAACCCGCGAATCCTGCACACCGCGCAGGGCGACGCCTTCGCCATCGACATGGAGCGCAACGGGACCTCGTCAATATACGGGGACCTGCTGGTCTACCCGCAGGGCGCCAGCGAGCCGGTGTTCGTCGCCCGCGGGCTCGGCGTCTATCCGGAGATCAACGAGCGCCACGCGATGTTCGGCATCTCGCCCGAGCAGAGCGCCGCGCTGAAGGGCCCCGTGCGGGTCGAATTCCGCGATTCGGTCGAAAACGGCGGCGGCCTGATCGCCTCAGTCGACGCGGTGCTCGGCTAGGGGGCGGTCCGCCAGCGGACAGGGGCCATGCGGCATTTCCGGACCTCGACGAGGAAGGCTTTCGCGCTTTGCGCGGCGGCCTTCCTCGCGTCCGGCGTCCCGTCAACGGCGCAGGCGCAATCCGCTGCCGCCACGCCGCCGACCGACGAAGACTTCGTCCTGCTCCAGCTTCAGGTGAAGAAATACAACCTGCGCAACGAGTTGCGTGGTTACCAGACGAATAACGGGGTCTGCGTCGACCTCGCCGACATGATCCTCGCCCTCGACCTCCCGGTCCGGCTCGACAAAAAGTCGCGCCGCGCGACCGGCTGGTTGTTCCGGGAGGATCAGACCTTCACGATCGACCGGGACAAAAATGCGGTACAAATCGTGAACACAGAACGAAAGCTGCTCCCGGGCGAGATCTACGACATGCCCGAGGGCTGGTGCGTCGACGTGAAGTCGCTTGGCGGCTGGCTCGGCGCCACGCTCACGCCCAACCTCTACCAGTCGGTGCTCAAGCTTGACAGCGAGCAACCGCTGCCGTTCATCGAGGCGATCGAGCGCAAGAGTCGTGCCGCGCGACTTCGCGGTGATAAGTCCTTCGATCTCTCGGCCTATCCCCAGGCGGACACCCCCTACAAGACGTGGCGCGCCCCCTCGGTCGACGTGGTCGCGCGCTCCGGGGTGCGGAGCAACCAGGGCCAGACGCAACTCGACCTGCGCTACGAGCTGTTCGCCAGCGGCGAGGTCGCCAAGGTCAGCTACGATGCCCGACTCGCCTCGGACAACGCGGGTACGCCCGACACCCTGCGGGTCCGCGCCTATCGCAAGGATCCCAAGGGCGAGATGCTCGGGCCGCTCAAGGCGACGCATGTCGCTGCCGGCGACGTCGAGATGTTTTCAGGCGACCTCGCCGGTGCCGCGGGCATCGGCCGCGGCGCCTTCATCAGCAATCGCCCGCTGCAGCGCCCGACGCGGTTCGGCAGCACGGTGTTGCGCGGGGTCCTGCCGATCGGCTGGGACGCCGAGCTCTACCGCAACGGTCAGCTGCTCGCCTTCCAGAGCAATCGCGACGACGGGCGCTACGAATTCGAGGTCAACCTGGTTTACGGCCAGAACGACCTTGAGGTGATCCTCTACGGCCCGCAAGGGCAGGTCCGGCGCGAGACGCAGTCGATCCCGGTGGGCTACGGCGCCGTGGCGCCGGGCAAGCTCGAGTACTGGGCTGGCGTGATCCAGCGCAATCGCGACCTGATAAACTTCCACGATCCGCCAATGCGCCCCGAAACGGGCTGGCAATACGGATTCGGGACGCAATACGGCCTCGACAACTTCACGGTTGTCGGGGCGAACGGGCAATCGCTCGTGCTCAATGGAAAACGACGCCAGTACGCCGAACTCGACCTGCAGCGGACGCTCGGGAAAATGGTCCTCAACCTGTCTGCGGCCCAGGAATTGGGTCGCGGACGAGCCTATCGCGCCCAGGCGCTGGGCCGGTTCGGAAAGATCAACGTCCAGGCGCAGTCGTTCTTCATCGACGGCGGGTTCACCAGCGGCCTCGTGCAGGAAGACGACAAGGCGGCGCACAGCTTCCAGCTCGATACGGTGCTGGGCAGGGGCCGGCGCGTCTTCCCGCTCTCGGCCGGCTTCCAGCGCACCGCGAAGAGCAACGGCCAAAAGGTTAACGAATGGTTAGCACGCGCCTCGCTCGTGCTGCCCCGCCTCGCGCTGACCGGCATCCTCGTGCATCGACAGGTCTACGGCCCGCAGCTCCACGACGAGAGCACCTCGGTCGGGCTGCTCGCCAACACCCGGATCCTCGGGCTGACGGTGCGTGCCGACGGGAAGTACCGCATTGGCGGCTCGCGCAAGGGCTTCGAAAGCGCGCGCATGACGATCGAGAAGTCGCTCGACGAACGCTCCGACCTGCGGCTCGAGGCGGAATACGATGCGCGCCAGCGGGTCACCGAGTTCCAGGCCGGCTATGTGCGGCAGTTCGACAAGTTCTCGCTCAGCACCGCGGCGACGGCCGACACCAACGGCGCGCTCGGCGCCAATGTCGCGCTCAACTTCAGCTTCGGACCCGACCCGTTCGGCCGCGGCCTGCGCTTTTCGCAGAACAAGCTCGCCCGGCGTGGACAGGCCGCGGTTACCGTCTTCCTCGACGAGAACGGCGACGGGATCCGCTCGCCCGGCGAGGGAGCCCTGCCCGATGTCGGGGTCACCGCCGGCCAGTTCGGAGCCTCCGACCCGACCGACAAGGACGGCCGCACGATCGTCGAGAACCTCTCGCCCTACGAGCAGGTCCTGCTGGCGGTCGACGAATCGACCCTGCCCGATCCGTTCCTGATGCCGGTGAAGAAGGGCCTCGTGCTGACGCCGCGCGCCGGGGTTACCAGCGAGATCGAGCTTCCCGTCGCCCCGACCGGGGAGGTCGAGGGCGAAGTTCGCGGCCTCGAGGACACTCCGCGCGCCGGGGTCGAGCTCGAACTGGTCGACCAGGACGGCGATGTCGCGGCCACCACGATGACCGAGTTCGACGGGTTCTTCCTGTTCGAACGGGTGCCCTATGGCACCTATCGCCTGCGTCTCGGGGCGAGCAGCGCGAAGGCGCTGGGCACCGTGCGCGACCTCGGCCGGACGGCGATCCTGTCGCCCGATGCAACGCTGGTCGAGGTCGGCATCATGCGGCTGCAGGCGAGCACGATCGCCAGCCGCGACGACGAGCCGTCGGTCGGCGGCTCGCCTTGAGCGCGGCGCCTACTTGGTCGACTTGGTGTACTTCGTCGTCTTCGTCGCGGGCGCGGTACGCACGTACTTGGTCTGCGGCACGACGACCTTTTCCTCGACGATTTCCTCGGTCACGTACTGCGTCTCGCGGCGCGTGGGCGCAGAGTAGGTGTAGGTCGCCTGCGTCGCCACCGGCACCATCACGGTGACGTAGCCGGTGTAGCCGTAGCCATAGGGACCATAGGCCGGGCCGGGGCCGTAACCGCCGGTGTAGTTGTTGAGGTAGGCCTCGCACTCGTCGATATCGTCACGGTCGGACGCCGCGCCGATCGCCGAACCGATCGCCGCACCGAGCAGCCCGCCGACGCCGGCGCCGATCAGCGTCCCCCCGAGACGGCGGTGGCTCGAACCGTTGGTGACCTCATGGCCGGCGATGCCTCCGCCGATCGCGCCGAGCAGGCCGCCGATGAGGCCGCCGCTCTTCTTCTTCTCGCCGTAGTACCGCCGCCGGCAGTCGGCCAGCCAGGCCTCGCGCTGCTGGAGAGTGTAGCCGACCGTGGGCACGGGCGGCAGGCCGGTCTGCGCGGGATATTCGGCCGGGTATTGCGTCACGGGCGGTGCGTACTGCGGAGCGGGCTGCGGGTACTGCACCGCGCCGTAGCCGTACTGCCGAACCGGGCCGATTGCCTGGACCTGGCCCTCATACTGCCCCTGGTACTGGACTTGCGGCATCGGCGCGGCCGGATAGGTCTGAACGGGCATGACCGCCGGGGCCTGCTGCACGGGCGCCGGCTGGTAGACGACCGGCGGCGGAGGCGGCGGCAGCGTGTAGCTGTCCTGGGCCAGGGCAGGCGATGCCACCATGGCAAGACCGGAGGCGGCGAGGAGCAAAGAGGTGACGCGCTTCATGATTCCTTGTCCCCTGAATGAACGCGGTGTCGAATCCGCACGCGGCTGTGCCCGCGAATTAACCTGCCGGTTACCATCGCGAAGCGCGGCAAACCAAAGGGTTCGCCGCCCATGTCCCGAAACGGGTCGAGTCAGATGCGGGAAGCGAGAATCCCGGCGAGCGCCGTGAAGCCGGCGAGGTCGTCCTCGTCGAAGCGGCTGGTCCGCGGCGAATCGAGGTCGATCACCGCGATGACCGCGCCGTCGCGGATGACCGGCACGACCAGTTCCGACTGGCTCGCCGCATCGCAGGCGATATGCCCGGGGAAGGCGTGGACGTCGGCCACCAGCTGGCTCTCGCCGCTCTGCGCGGCAGTCCCGCACACGCCGCTGCCGAAGGGAATACGGATGCACGCCGGGCGGCCGCAGAACGGGCCGAGCACCAGTTCATCGCCGATGACGCGATAGAAACCGGCCCAGTTGAGCTCGGGCACCAGCTGCCATACCAGCGCGGCGACATTGGCCATGTTGGCCACCGCGTCGGGCTCCCCTGCCGTCAATGCGTCGGCGGCGGAGACGAGCTCGCGGTAGAATTCGGACTTGGGCTGGTCGAGGTCGGCGGTGAAATCGTACATGATGTCCGCCAGCTAGGCTTGCGGCGCCATTGCCGCAAGCCCGGCGCTGCCCTATCCAGCGGCCATGGCTATCCTGAAGAAAATCGGCATCGCCCTGCTGGTGCTGGTCCTCATCCTCGCCGTCGCCCTCTGGTGGGTGCTGCGCGGCAGTTCCGCGGATCTCAGCGTCGAGGCCGTGACCGGCGACGACCCTCAGCTGGCCGAGCCCGACCCGCAGACCGTGCCGACGGTCAAGGTGTTCACGCCGGTCGGCTGGCCCGACGGCGCTGCGCCCGAAGCGGCCGAGGGCATGGCGGTCACCCGCTTTGCCGAGGGGCTCGACCATCCGCGCGTGATCTACCCGCTGCCCAACGGCGATATCCTCGTTTCGGAGAGCAACGCGCCCGACCGCATCGTCGCGGGCGGCTGGCTGACCAACGTCGTTGCCGGCTTCCTGTTCAGCAAGGCCGGGGCCGCCGAACCTTCGCCCGACAAGCTCGTCCTGCTGCGCGACGCCGACGGCGACGGCAAGGCGGAGACGCGCGAAGTGCTGCGCGAGAACCTCGCCTCGCCCGGCGGCATGGCCTGGCAGGACGGCAAGCTCTACGTCGCCGACCACAACGCGCTGCTGCGTTTCGATTACCAGCTCGGCGACGCGGCGATTACCGGCGAGCCAGAGAAGCTGGTCGACCTGCCCCCGGCGGGCAACCACTGGATGCGCAACATCGTTCTCAGCCCCGACGGCAAGTCGCTTTACATAACCGTCGGTTCGGCCTCGAACATCGGCGAAAGCGGGATGAAGGCGGAGGAAAACCGCGCCGCCATCCACGAATACGACATCGCCAGCGGCGCGACGCGGCCCTTCGCGCTCGGCCTGCGCAATCCCAACGGCCTCGCCTGGAATCCATGGAGCGGAGAGCTGTGGACCACGGTGAACGAGCGCGACATGCTCGGCTCCGATCTCGTGCCCGACTACATGACCAACGTGCCGGTCGGCGCGCAGTACGGCTGGCCGTGGATCTACTGGGGCGACAAGTTCGACGACCGCGTGGAGGAGCCGATGCCGCAGTTCCTCGCCGAATACACCCGGCGGCCGGAGTTCGCGCTCGGCCCGCACGTCGCCGCACTCGGTCTCGCCTTCACCCGTGAGGGAAGCTTGATGGGCGCGGGATTCGACCACGGCGCCTTCATCGCCCGGCACGGATCGTGGAACCGCAAGCCGGCTTCGGGATACGATGTCGTTTACGTCGCCTTCGACGAACGCGGCAACCCGGTCGGCAAGCCGGTGCAGGTGCTCAAGAGTTTCCTCAGGAACGACGACGAGACCAACGGCCGCCCGACCTGGGTGGCGTGGGACAAGACCGGCGCGCTGCTGGTCAGCGACGATACCGCCGGCATCATCTGGAGGGTTAACCGGCCCGGCGCCGAGCCGGCCAGGGCGCAGGTGCGCAACACCGGCAAGCCGCTCCCACCGCAGCGCGAGCTGAAGGGCGATCCTTCGCGCGCCTTCGACGAGGAATAGCGATCAGATCCGCTGGCCGGCGCGCCCGGCCAGTTCGGTCACGTAGTGCCAGGCGACCCGGCCCGAGCGCGCGCCGCGCCGCTTGGCCCACTCGAGCGCTTCGCCTTCGTCCCACTTGAGCGCGTGCTCGTCGGCGTACCCGGCGACAATGGCGAGGTATTCGTCCTGCGAACAGGCGTGGAAGCCGAGCGAAAGGCCGAAACGGTCGGCGAGAGCAAGCCGGTCGTCGACCGCGTCGCGCGGATTGATCGGGTCGTCCTGCTCGCTCATTTCGCGCGGCACGATGGCGCGGCGGTTCGACGTGACGGCAAGGCGCACGTTGTCGGGGCGTGCCTCCACGCCGCCTTCAAGCCAGCTTCGCAAATGCCGGGGGCCGTGGGTGTCGCCCTCGGCGAACCCGAGATCGTCGATGAAGACGAGAAAGTTGCGCTCCTGTCCGGCCAGCTCGGCGAACAGCGCGGGCAGGGTGTCGAGCGAATCGGTCCCGGCCTGGACCAGCGCGATCCGGTCCGCCCCCTCGGCCTGCGCCGAGGCGATCGCGGAGCGGACCAGCGCCGACTTGCCCATGCCGCGCGCGCCCCATAGCAGCATGTCGTGCGCGGCGTGACCCCTGGCGAGGCGGGCGATGTTCTCGACCGCCGCGGCCTTCTGCCGGTCGATGCCCCTCAGCAGGGCGAGCGGCGGGGCATCGATCGCCGCGACCGGCTTGCCGGCCGTGCCGGTCCAGACATAGGCCGGGGCCGAGGTCCAGTCGGTCGTCTCGCGCGACTTTGCCTCGCCCAGTTCGGCGAGCAGGCGGCGTAGCAGGTCGGCTAGGTCGGTCATGCCGGCTGGTTCGGCCATCCGCGGCCCCGCGGTCAAGCGGCGATTGGTCTTGCCGCGTGGAGCGTATTGCCTAGACTTGCCGGTGGGAGAGGGGATTGAGACGATGAGCATCGCTTTGACCCGGCGTGGATTCGCCGGAGGGCTCGTGGGCATGGCCGGACTTGCGGCGGCGCCCGGCTGGGCCGCGCCGACCGTTTTTCCGACCGGCACCACGATCTTCGACCCGGCCAAGACGTGGAGCGGGTTCACCGTGCTCTCGCTGCTCGACACCCGCGCGGTGGTAGTGCTCGACATGAACGGGCGGACGGTCAAGCGCTGGGACGATTTCGACGTTTTCTCGGGCGGACCGGCGCGGGTCCTTCCGGGCGGTATCGTCGTTGCCCCGCAAGGGGCGGTGCAGGGCCATCTCGAAGCGAACGCGCTCGTCGCGCGCGACTTCGACGGCAAGGAACTGTGGCGGCGCGACGATACGACGACGATCGAGCGCGACGGCAAGGCCGTTCCGAGCGCACGCCAGCACCACGACTGGCAGCTCGATTCCTTTCCCGCCGGCTACTATTCGCCGGGCGTTGCGCCTTCGCTCGAGGGGTCGCGGAAGCTGCTGCTGACGCACGAAAGCGCCAAGAATCCGGCGATTGCCGATGTCATTCTCGACGACGACCGGCTCATCGTGCTCGGGCCGGACGGCAAGCTCGAATGGGAGTGGCAGGCGAGCAAGCACATTGACGCCCTCGGTTTCGGTGCGCCCGCCCGCGCCGCGATTCGCCGCCTGGCCGCGCGCGACAACTTCGACTGGTTCCACATCAACGCGGCGACATGGCTCGGGCCGAACAAGTGGTTCGATACGGGCGACGACCGGTTCGATCCGGGCAACGTCATCATCTCCAGCCGCGCCACCAGCATCATCGCCATCGTCAGGCCCAGCGGGGAGATCGCCTGGCAGATCGGGCCGGATTTCGGCGCCTCGCCCGAGCTCATGAAGATCGGGCAGATCATCGGCCAGCATCACGCGCACCTGATTCCCAAGGGGCTGCCCGGCGCGGGCAACCTGCTGGTGTTCGATAACGGCGGTTACAGCGGATACGGCGACGTGAGCGGCACTTCGGCGCGCGGGGATTCGATCTACCAGCGCGCCGGTTCGCGGGTGCTCGAGATCGATCCGGTCAGCCTCGAGCTGGTCTGGTCGTACAGCGCGCCGAACTTCTACAGCTTCAACATCAGCGGCGCGCAGCGCCTGCCCAACGGCAACACGCTGATAACCGAGGGTGCGCCGGGGCGGATCTTCGAGGTCACCGCCGAGAAGGACATCGTGTGGGAATTCATGAACCCGCCGGGCGAGGGGCCGCGTCATTCGAACACGGTCTATCGCGCCTACCGCATTCCCTACGGCTGGATGCCGCAAGTCGCGCCGCCGGCCGAAGTGCCGATCGTCGCGCCCGAAGGCGGGACCTTCCACGTGCCGGGAACGCCGGGCTAGCGCGGCCCGCCCGCGCGTTGTAGCGCCGCGCGGTGAACGAAACGCCCGAAATCCTTGCCCCCGACGCCGCCGGGATCGCCCGTGCCGGAGAGATCCTGCGCGGCGGCGGGCTCGTCGCGGTGCCGACCGAAACGGTCTACGGCCTCGCCGCGCGGGCCGACCAGGCGGACGCCGTGGCGGCGATCTACCGCGCCAAGGGGCGGCCCGACTTCAACCCGCTGATCGTTCACGTCGCCTCGCTCGACATGGCGCGCCGCCTTGCGGAGCTCGACGAGCGCGCCGAATTGCTCGCCGCGCGCTACTGGCCGGGGCCTCTCACTCTCGTCCTTCCTATGAGCAATGATAGCAAACTTACCCCGGCGGTGACGGCTGGACTGCCGACCGTAGCCCTGCGCATGCCGGACCACCCGGCGACGCGCCGCCTGCTCGCCGCAACCGGCCTGCCGCTCGCCGCCCCGTCTGCCAACCGAAGCGGTGGGGTCAGTCCGACCCACCCGCAGCACGTCGTTGCCTCGCTCGGCCCCGCCGTGGCGGCAGTCATCGACGGCGGGGACTGCCCGCGCGGGCTCGAATCGACGATAGTCGCGCTGCGCGACAATGGCTGGCAACTTCTCCGCCCCGGACCGGTCGGCGAGGACGAACTGACTGGCCTGCTCGGCGCTCCGCTGCCCCTGCAAAGCGCGGCGATCGAAGCGCCGGGCCAGCTGGCGCAGCACTATTCGCCGGGCAAGCCGGTGCGGCTTGGGGCACGGGCGGCGTATGGCGACGAGTTCCTGATCGGTTTCGGAGCGGTCGAGGGCGACTGCAATCTCTCGGCAAGCGGCGACCTCGCCGAAGCGGCGGCGCATCTTTATCGTTGCCTGCACGAAGGCGCGGCGTCACCGAAGCTGCGAATTGCCGTGGCGGAGATTCCCGAGAAGGGGATGGGCGTGGCGATCAACGACCGCCTGCGTCGCGCCGCCGCCTAGCGGCGCTCGACCGGGACGCTCGGCGAAAGGGTCTCGATGTCGCGGCGCGTCTCGACCGCTTCGCGGCAGGCCCGGTCGTCGCCCCTGAGGCACCGTTCCTCCTGCTTGCGCAGCTGGGTATCGAGTTTGCCCAGTTCTTCCTCGCGTCGGCGAATTTCGCGCCCGCGCTTCTCGTCGGCTTCGGACTGGCTGGTCGTCGCCAGGTCAACCGCGCGGCTGGTCGCCTTGACCGGCACCGTCGCGACATCGACGACGGTCTTGGCGAGGCAGCCGCCGAGCAGCAGCGGGGCGAGGGCGGCCAATGCGGCGTAGCGCAGGCCCCTTGAGGCGGGCGAGGTCATGTCGCCCGCCTAGGTGAACGAGAATTGCCCGCGTGTGAATGGCGCGCGAGGCGTTATGCGGAGCAAGTTGCCTTGCCCGACCCCATCTTCGAGACCGAGCAGCGGCTCGTGCCGTCGATGTCGACATTGCCCGAGCCGACGATCGAGATGTCGGCCGAACCGTTGACGGTCAATGACGTGTCGCCGGAGCCAGCCACGGAAACCGAGGCGGTCTCGCTGCGCAGGCCGCGTGCCCTGAGCTTGCCCGATCCTGCAACCGAAACGCTTGAGGTACGGGCGCTGCCGCTGACCTCGAGATCGCCCGACCCGGCGAGCGAGAGTTCGACCTGGTCTACCGACATGCGCCCGATAGACATCTTGCCCGACCCGGCCAGGGTGGCCGAGAACGAGCCTTGCTCGACGCGGTCGACGGCCATGTCGCCCGATCCGGCCAGCGTCGCGGCAGCGATACGCGGCACTGTTATGCGATAGGTCGCGGGCGGCAGGTTCCGCATCGACCCGTCGTGGCGGTACTTTTCCTTGGGCTCGATCTTGAGCTCGCCATCCTCGACCACGACTTCATAATGCTCGAGCGTCCGCGCCGGACCGCTGGCGCGAACTGACGGCACTGCGCCGACGGTGATGATGAAATGGTTCGCGCCCACGCCGGCCACCTTGTCGAAAGACCCGACCGAATAGATTTGCTCTGTCACCAGATCGGACGACTGGGCCGCGGCCACGCCGGCGAAGGCCGCGGCAGCGGCGAGCGCGCCGGCAAACATCGAATATGCACGCATGTCTCTTCCCTTCGGGCAATTTCCTTCTGTCGAGAACATATTGCGGCCACATGTGTAATCAACAGGCTGGCTATGCCGTTCGCCGAGGCCGGTCGGGCGTTGGCAGAGCAATCGTCTAGCGGTCGGACCGGTCTTCGATATCCTTGCCGTTGCAGATCACGTCCCCGCTGCCCATTCGCGAGACGGTGCATTTGTCGGTTCCGTCGATCTCGACATCGCCGCTGCCCATGATCGATATGTTCGCCTGGTTGGCAACGAACAGTCCGACATCGCCGGATCCGGCAACGGTGATGGAGGCATCGTCGCTCTTGAGGTCGCCGGCATCGACTTCACCGGCACCGCCGATATTTATGTTCGTAGAACGTGCGACGCCCTTGGCCGCAATCTTGCCCGAACCGCCGATATTCAGGCTCGCCTCGTCGACCTGCATTGCGTCGATCTGCAGCGCGCCCGAACCGGCGACCATGCCGGAAAACTTGGCGCCCTCGACTTTGTCGACGGTCATGTCGCCCGACCCGGTCAGCACAACACTGCTGAGTTGCGGCAAGGTCACGTAGAAGGTCGCATCTCTCAGCCGACCGACATTGAAGCCGAAGCTCCCCTGCGGCTTGATCGTCAACGTCCCGTTGCTCGAGACGACTTCCAGCCTGGAAAGCGCACCGGCTGGGCCTTCGGAGCGAACGGAAAACGCCTTGCCGTAGGTGACCACGATGTTCTGCGGACCGATGCTGGCGATATTGTCGAAGGCCGGGACTTCGTAGACCCGGTCGGCTTCGCTGCCGATCGCCTCGGCCGGCGCACTAGCGACAGTCGGCGCCCTTTCCTCATGCATGCCTTCGAGGACGGCGGCCGCGCCGACCGAGGCAAGCAGTCCCGCGCCGACTGCGAGCGCTATTTCGCGCTTGCGCAGCTTCGGCTTGCCCGGCGGAAGCCCGAGCCGGCTCACTTCGAAAAATCCATAACGGCTCCGCCCCCGCAATCGTCATCGTGGCCGTCGTTAACGCGCCTCTGCGGCAATCGGCAAGGGGGGAAGAACCGGATCAGTCGTCGACCGTTTCGACGTTGCGTTCGCAGACCAGGCTGCCGGAGCCGACCGAGTGGACCTTGCAACGCGCGTCGCCGCGCACGGTCACACTTCCCGAACCGAGGATCTCGGCGTTGACCTCGCCATCGGAAGAGAACGTCGTGCTGCCCGAACCAGCAATGGTCACTTCGGCCTCGTCGGCCTTCAGCCCAGCAAGGTCGGCGCTGCCGCTGCCAAGGACGTCGAGCTCGAGCGACTTGGTTTTGCCGGCGGCTTTCATCGAACCGGAACCGGCGACGGTGACCGAGAGCTTGTCGGCCGAGATGCCGGCGATTTCGAGCGTGCCCGAACCCATGACGTTGCCCTCGGCATCGCCGGTCAGTTCGGCCGCCTTGATCACGCCCGATCCGCCGATGGTCAGGCGGCGCGGGCTGGGCATGGTAATGATAACCGTCGCGGTGCCTTCGCTATCGCCTTTGGTGCGTGTAACGGCGAGCGAATTGTCGCTCCGCACGAAGCTCAGGCGATCCTTGATCGCCTCGTCGCCCTCGACTTCGATGCTCAGTGTCTCGCCGGTCCGGATGTCGAGAGTGTCGGGTCCGAGCAGGACGATGTCGGTCGGTGCATCGCCCGAGAGATCGAGGTCGGCCAGCGGCACGCCCTTCTCGCCGTTGAAGGTGAAGTTGCCATCGTCGCACGCCGCGAGGCCGCCGGCGACCGCGATGGCGATAACCGGCCCGATTGCCTTGAGCACTTTCTTGAAGCCCATCGCTCGGGTCTCCTGTTCTTGTGTATTAAGGCAATAATACACACTGCGAGGAGCGCCTGCAATGCCGTCCGTCGAGCCGCGACGGCCGCTCGGCGAACATGCGGAAGGGCCGCCCGGTCGCCCGGACGGCCCTTCACTTGCGCATTTTTCCGGCCCTTGCGGGCAGGCGGTCAGGCGTCTTCGGTGTTCTCGTAGTACTGCGGCGCATACTTGCGCAGCACGTCGAGAATCTTGCCGAGCGCGGTCGGCTCGTCGGTCTTCTCCATCGCCGCGAGCTCGCGGGCAAGGCGGCTGGAGGCCGCTTCGAAGATCTGCCGTTCGGAGTAGGACTGTTCCGGCTGGTCCTCGGGACGGAACAGGTCGCGGGTCACCTCGGCGATCGAAACGAGGTCACCCGAGTTGATCTTGGCTTCGTACTCCTGGGCGCGGCGCGACCACATGGTGCGCTTGACCTTGGGCTTGCCCTTGAGCGTCTCCATCGCTTCCTTGAGGGTCTTGTCGCTCGACAGCTTGCGCATGCCGATCGCTTCGACCTTGTTGACGGGAACGCGCAGGGTCATGCGCTCTTTCTCGAAACGCAGCACGTAAAGCTCGAGCTGCATGCCGGCGATTTCCTCGCTCTGGAGCTCGATCACACGGCCAACGCCGTGCTTGGGGTACACAACATAATCGCCGACATCGAAGGCGGGCGCATTCGCAGCCATTTTTATTCCTTTCGTCGCGCAGTGGGCCCGGATAGTTACGTCAACGAAACCCGGCCGAACCGCCGAGGGGGGCGACCCGTGCAGCTATTCGTTGACGTTGGGGGTGGGCTCCTGCTTGTCCTTATCGGCTGCCGCCTGTGGAAAAGCGCGGCAGTTGGGCAATTATGTAGCAGATTCGCAACAAAATTGCCAGCCCCTGCGAGAGGGGCCGGTCAGGGTGCCTCATTTTGCGGCAGATGGCCGCTGTGGATCAATCGCCTTCGCCGGGTTCGGGCGTGAAATACTTGTCAAACTTGCCTTCTTCGCCCTTGTGCTCGTCGGCGTCCTCGGGCGGATCCTTCTTCTCGGTGATGTTCGGCCACTCGGCGGAATACTTCGTGTTGAGCTCGAGCCACTTCTCGAGACCGCCCTCGGTGTCGGGCAGGATCGCTTCGGCCGGGCACTCCGGTTCGCACACGCCGCAGTCGATGCACTCGCTGGGATTGATCACCAGCATGGTCTCGCCTTCGTAGAAGCAGTCGACCGGGCAAACCTCGACGCAGTCGGTGTACTTGCACTTGATGCAGGCGTCAGTGACGACATAAGTCATGGCAGCGCTGGTCCTTCTTCTTGCGCGTCTTGCTCGCCCGCTATGGCACTTGCGCCGACTCCGTCAAGCTCGCGGTAGCACTCGCGCGCTTCCGCCGCCGGTCCACGGCGCTCGGGCAGCGCGACGATCTCGATGGGCAATACCTTCGAGCGCAGCGGAAGGGTGAGCACATCGCCGACTCCGACCGGCTGGTCCTGGCGGATGACGCGCGTACCGTTGCGGCGGATATGGCCTTCGGCGATCCAACGCTGCGCCAGCCCGCGCGACCGGGCGAAGCGCAGGCAGTAGAGCAGCTTGTCGAGGCGCACCTAGCGGATCAGTTCGGCGAGCGCGGCGAAGGCGCAGTTCGCCGGGGCCTGCGGACGGCTGCGGGGCTCGGGCTCGCGGTCCTTGCGCGGGCCACGCCAGCTCCAACGCGCCGGGGCGGGCGGACCGAATACGCCTTCCGCAAGACGCGGCGGATTGTTGCGGCGAAAGCCCGCGTCGCGCATCAGCCGGAGGAAGTTGTCCTCCTTGAGGCCCATCGAAGTGGCAAGCGCCGGGTCGACCGCAAATCCTCGCCGACCGCCTGCGGCGCGTTGCTCGTGCGCGGCGCGGAACAGCTTCTCGGCCATGTCCACGCGGATCGCCTGTCCACCAGCGCGACGGTAACCGGCCGGAACCGCCTTGCCGGCCGCGATGACCGCCGCCATTCCCGGGTTGACCGGCCGCCGATCGAGCCCGAGCTCATGCAGCAGTGTGCGCGCCGCCGGTTTGAGCAGGGCCGGCGCAAAGACATCGAGCGAACCGATGGTGACGCCGAGACGCCTGAGCAGCGGCCGCTTGTCCTTCGGCACCACCGCCAAGCCGGCCCGCTCGCGCGGCAAAGTCGCGCCGTGATCGGCCAGCGTCAGCAGCAGCGCGCGAACCTCACTGCCGGTCGCCTCGTCCTGCGCCGCGTCCTCGATGTCCGCTAGCGGCGCTAGGGGCGCGAGCTGGCCGGACAGCCACAAGCCGAGCGCCTCCGACAGCCGGTTGCGCTGCGCCGGGTCGAGCGAACGAAGCTCTTTCGCCAGCTCCAGGCGCGGCCGGGCGCGCGAGGCGTCGCGTTCGATCGTCGCCACCGCTTGATCCCCGCGCCATACTTGGCCGCGGGCGATACGCAGTTCGCCGAGTTCGCTGGCGATCAACTGCTTCGCCCGCTCGGCGAGCAGTTGCGGCATGTGCCGCTCGGCGGCCGCGAGCAACAGGCGGCGTTCTTCGCTGGTCGCGTCACCATCGACCACGAAGCGAAAGCCTTCGAGGTGGCCGATGACATGGCCTTCGACCACGACCCGACCGTCGTCCTCAAGCGTCACGCGCAGCAATCCGGCATCCTTTCCCATCGTCTTCATCAATACGGCCGTGCGGCGATTGACGAAACGCTCGGTCAGGCGCTGGTGCAGGGCGTCGGACAGCCGCGCCTCGGCACCGCGCGCCCGCGCCGCCATCTCATCACGCGAGCGGACCCAATCGGGCCGCTGGCAGATGTAGGCCCACGAACGAATCGCCGCGATACGGCCTTGCAGCGTATCGATATCGCCTTCGGTCTTGTCGAGGTCGGCGATGCGGCCCGCGACATAATCCTCGCCGAGATGGCCCAGGCGCAGGTCCTGCCAAAGCCGCGCGACAAAGCGGGCGTGCATGTCGGTGCCCTGCTGGCGGAAGTCGGGAAGCTGGCAGAGCTGCCAGAAGCGACGCACCGCGGCTGAAGAGCCGAGGCCATGCACCACTCCATCGTCCTCGGCGAGGCGCTTCAGCACGGCGAGGTCGATCGCTTCGGGCGCGGCAGCGAGTTGCGGCTCGTCGGGCCGCGCCTCGAGATCGGCAATTAGCGTGGCAAGGTCGTCGCAGCGCGGCTCGGCCTCGCGCCAGTAGAGGTGGGTCAACGGCGCGAAGCGATGTTCCTCGATGGCGAAGATTTCGTCGGCGTCGAATTCGGCTCCGCCGAAGGCCTTGCTGCCCGAGAGCGTGCCGAACGTGCCGTCCTTCTGGTGACGCCCGGCGCGTCCGGCGATCTGCGCCATCTCTGCGGGGGTCAGCCGCCGCTGGCGCCGCCCGTCGAATTTCGAGAGCGAAGCGAAGGCGACATGGGTTACGTCGAGATTGAGGCCCATGCCGATCGCATCGGTGGCAACGATGTAGTCGACCTCGCCCGACTGGAACAATTCGACCTGTCTGTTGCGCGTCTCGGGGCTGAGCGCACCCATCACTACTGCCGCGCCGCCGCGAAAGCGGCGCAGCATTTCGGCCATGGCGTAGACCTGCTCGGCCGAGAACGCGACGACCGCAGAGCGCGGCGACAAGCGCGACAGCTTGGCCTGCCCGGCGTGCTTGAGCGTCGAGAAACGCGGCCGGTCCTCGATCGAGGCGCGCGGTAGCAGGGCGCGGACCATCGGTTCGAGGGTCGCCGAGCCGAGCAGCATCGTTTCCTCGCGGCCACGCGCGTTGAGCAACCGGTCGGTGAAGATGTGCCCCCGTTCGGGATCCGCGGCGAGTTGCGCCTCGTCGAGGGCGACGAAAGCGAGATCCCCGCCGTCGCGCGGCATGGCCTCGGCGGTGCACAGGAAATAGCGCGCTTCGGGGGGCTCGATCCGCTCTTCGCCGGTAATCAGCGCGACGGCCTGTTCCCCTTTGATCGCCCGGACCTTGTCGTAGACCTCGCGCGCCAGCAGGCGCAGCGGGAATCCGATCGCCCCGCTCGAATGCCCGCAGAGGCGCTCTATCGCCAGGTGGGTCTTGCCGGTGTTGGTCGGGCCGAGCACGGCACGGACCTGGCTGTCGGAGGTCTTGGTGGTCACGTCGCCGCAGAATGTGGCCGCGCGCACCACTCGCCGCAAGCCTTGCACGGCTGCGCTCAACAGTTCGGCGCAGGAACGACTCGGCTCGCCGAAATAAGCGGAATTTTACTTTATTCGGCTAGCTGCTTTCGCCGATAGGAACCCCGGGATCGGGCCGAACTGGCAAAGCTGGTCAAGGCCGCGCAGGAGGGCGCGTGTTGTTCAAGGAACGCGACAGCGACGTTTCGCAGCAGGGTGGTGGCTCGGCCGCCGCCGCAGCGCTGTCGCATTTCCAGATACTTGGCGCTTCCGATTCAACCCGCATCCTGCGCTTCGTCTCGTTTCCCGAGCGTTACGAACAGTGGCGCCAGCGCGCCTCGCTGGTCCTAGCAGATATCGACCTTTCCCCGGACCTGGCACGTGACATCGGTTCGCGAAAATGGCTGCGCGGCGCTGCGACGTTGGTCGGGCTCTCGGCGCTGGCGCTGGCCGGCTGGCCCGACTTCGCTCCGCTCGAAGCCAAGCCTGCGATGGCCGTCGACGATGCGGTTCGCGACGAGTTCCGCAGCCAGATGATCATGCCGCTCGCCCTCGGCGGCGACAGCGGTCGCCGGATGGGGGCGACGCGCGAGGTGGTGCCGCTCAAGAGCGCGCCCGAACGCCCGCGTCTCGACCTCGTGGCGACACTGAGCCGGGGCGACACCTTTGCGCGCATGCTGCAGCGTGCCGGAGTCAGCAGCGCCGAGGCCGACCACATCGCCGGCCTCGTGTCAGGCGCCATGCCGCTCGGCGACATTGCTCCGGGTACGCAGGTCGACATCACGCTCGGCCGCCGCCCGGCGCCCGGCGCTTCGCGGCCGCTCGACGCGCTGTCGTTCCGCGCCCGTTTCGACCTCCAGCTCGGCGTTTCGCGCGAATCCGGGCGCCTGGTCCTCGATCCTCACCCGATCAAGGTCGACACCACCCCTCTGCGGATTCGCGGCGTGGTCGGCTCGAGCCTCTATCGCTCAGCGCGCAACGCCGGCGCCCCGGCCAAGGCCGTGCAGGAGTACCTGCGCACGCTAGGCAACGAGATGGACGTATCGAGCGGAATCGCCTCGAACGACGAGTTCGACCTGATCGTCGACTACAAGCGCGCTGCGACCGGCGAGGTCGAGGCCGGCAAGCTGCTCTACGCCGGGCTGATCCGCGACGGAAAACCGCGCAAACAGTTGATGCGCTGGGGCAACGACGGGCAGTTCTTCGAGGCATCGGGCAACGGCGAGATGCGCTCTGGCCTGGTCGCGCCGGTCCCGGGGAGCCGTTCCTCAAGCTACGGTATGCGCCGCCACCCGATCCTCGGCTACAGCCGGATGCACAAGGGCATCGACTTCAGAGCCGGGTATGGCGAGCCGATCCATGCAGTCACCGACGGGACGGTCGAATTCGCGGGTCGTCACGGCGGGCACGGCAACTTCGTCAAGCTGCAGCACGGCGGCGGGCTGGAAACAGGATATGCGCACATGAGCCGCATTGCGGTGCGCGCGGGCCAGCACGTGCGCCGCGGGCAAGTGATCGGCTATGTCGGCTCGACCGGGCTCTCGACAGGGCCGCACCTGCATTACGAGATGTATCGCGGCGGCAAGACCATCGATCCCTCGAGCGTTCGTTTCGTCACCCGCGTGCAGCTCAGCGGGGGTCAGTTGGCGGCCTTTAGGGGCGAGCTCGCCAAGCTGCAGCAGATCGCGCCTGGGGCCGCGCTGGCGACCATGACGCCCGACCCCGCGCTGTCCGACGAGCCGGTGCGCGAGATCGACCGTATCGAGCGCAAGCAGAAGGTCGGCTGACCTCCGCGGCGATTGCGGTCGGTGGCGAATTGCGGCAAGTCCCCCGCCGATGACCGGTTCCTACCCCTCGACGCGGCTGCGCCGCACTCGCGCCTCGGCCTGGAGCCGGGCGTTGCACCGCGAGACGGTGCTGACGCCTGCCGACCTCATCTGGCCGCTGTTCGTCACCGAGGGCAAGGGCGTGGAGGAGCCGATCGGCTCGCTGCCCGGCGTCTCGCGCTGGTCGCTCGACGGGATCGCAAAACGTGCGAAAGAAGCGCTTGATCTAGGCATGCCGTGCGTTGCACTGTTTCCGAACACCCAGCCCGAACGTCGTTCCGACAACGGCAAGGAAGCTCTGAACCCCGACAACCTGATGTGCCGCGCGATAGGGGCGATCAAGGATGCCTGCGGCGAGGATATCGGCGTGCTGACCGACGTCGCGCTCGATCCCTACACCAGCCACGGGCAGGACGGGCTGCTCGACGATGCCGGCTACGTGGTCAACGACCACACGGTCGCGGTGCTGGTCGACCAGGCGCTCAACCAGGCCGAGGCCGGGGCCGATATCGTCGCGCCGTCGGACATGATGGACGGGCGCATCAAGGCGATCCGCATGGCGCTCGAGATGAGCGACTATCCCAACGTCCAGATCATGAGTTACGCCGCCAAGTACGCCAGCGCCTTTTACGGTCCGTTCCGCGACGCAGTCGGCTCGGGCGGGCTGCTCAAGGGCGACAAGAAGAGCTACCAGATGGATCCGGCCAACGGCGAGGAGGCGCTGCGCGAGGTCGAGTTCGACCTTGCCGAGGGCGCCGACAGCGTGATGGTCAAGCCGGGCCTGCCCTATCTCGACATCGTGCGGCGGGTGAAAGAGCGCTTCGAGGTTCCGGTCTTCGCCTACCAGGTGAGCGGCGAGTACGCGATGATCGAGGCTGCGGCCGCGGCGGGTGCTGGCGATCGCGACGAGCTGGTGCTCGAAACGCTGATGGCCTTCAAGCGCGCCGGCTGCTCGGGCGTGCTGACCTACCACGCGCCGCTGGCGGCACGACTTCTCGGTGGCTGAAACCGTCGTTGAAACCGAACGGCTGATCCTGCGGCGCTGGCGGGACAGCGATCTCGGCGAGTGGCTGCAACACCTCAATACGCCTGAAGTGCGCGCACACCTTGGCGGGATCGATACGCCCGAAAAGGTCGCCGAGAAATTCGCCCGGCTGAAGGCGAGATGGGACGAGAAGGGATTTTCGTTCCTCGCGGTCGAACGGCGCGAGAACGGGAAATTCCTCGGCGCCTGCGGGCTCGGCCAGATCGAGACCGAATGTGCACCCGACGAGCTCCGGGGTTCGGTCGAAATCGGCTGGCAGTTCCGCGCCGATAGCTGGGGGCAGGGCTACGCCTCCGAAGCCGCTCAGGCGATGCTGCGACTGGGGTTCGAGCGCTTCGGCCTGCCGGTGATCTACAGCCAGACCTCGGAAAACAACCGCGGTTCGTGGGGGTTGATGGAGCGGCTCGGCATGGAGCGGCTGGCCCACCTCGACTACGAAGACCCGGCCTACCCGGCGGCAGAAAACCCGACCAAGGTCTACGGCCTCCAGCGCGCGGCATGGCAGGCGGTCAATGCCTGACTTCCGCCTCGAAACCGACCGCCTGGTCCTGCGCGACTGGCGCGACGAGGATTTCGAGCCCTTTTTCCGCCACACCAACACGCCCGCGGTGATGGAACACATCGCGCCGCTGCTCGACGACGAGAGGAAGGCGCACTTCCGCCGCAAGGTGATCGAGCGCGCGGCGCTATACGGTCACACCCTGTGGGTCATGGAGCGCAAGGCCGACGGCGCGATCCTCGGTTTTTGCGGCATCAAGCGCTGCGACGTAGCGGGCAGCCCGATCGGCGATTTCGAGATCGGCTGGCGCCTGCGCGAGGATTGCTGGGGACAGGGCTATGCCCGCGAGGCCGCGATCGCCACCCGCGATGCCGCGTTCGAGCTGTTCGGCGCCCCGCACGTCGTCGCGCTGACCGTCGAGCGAAACCACCGCAGCTGGGGGCTGATGAAACGGCTCGGCATGAAGCGGCGCGAGGACCTCGACTTCATCGACCCGACCTACGCGCTCGATGGCGGACGGATCATTCTCTATTCGCTCGACCAGGCCGAATGGGAAAGGATCGCCGCATGACCCCCGCCGAGCGCTTCCCCTGGGCGACAATCCTGCCGTTCGAGGGCGTATGGCCCGAGATTCACGAGACCGCCTTCGTTGCGCCCGGCGCGCGGATCATCGGCGATGTCACGCTCGGGCCGCAGGCCAGCGTCTGGTACAACTGCGTCCTGCGCGGTGACATCCACCGCATCGAAGTCGGCGCGCGTTCCAACGTGCAAGACGGCGGCGTCTTCCATGTCGAGGGCCCGCGCCCCGATACCGACGGCTGCCCGACGATCATTGGCGAGGACTGCGTGATCGGCCACATGGCGGTGGTCCACGGCTGCACGGTCGAGGATCGCGGATTCGTCGGCATGGGCGCGGTGGCGATGGACGATAGCCGCATCGGCGAAGGCGCGATGCTCGCCGCCGGCGCGCTGCTCGGCCCGGGCAGGCACATCCCGCCGCGCGAAATCTGGGTCGGCCGCCCGGCCAAGTTCCTCAAGACGCAGAGCGAGGCACAGGTCGAGAAGATCCGCTTCCAGACCGAGCGCTACTGCCGCCTCGCCGAAAAGCATCTCGCCGAACTGCGTGGCGCGTCCAAAGGCTGACCTTCCCCCCGCGGAGGCGATCCGCGCGCTGGCTGATGGCGAGGGCCGGCTGGCCTTGCGCGTCACCCCGGGGGCGCGTTCCGAAAGCATCGAGATCGGCGAGGGAGTCCTGCTGGTGAAGGTCCGCGCCAAGCCCAAGGACGGCGAGGCGAACGAAGCCGTCCTCGCACTCCTCGCCTCAGCGCTTGGAGTAGCGACGTCACGCCTCCACATGTTGCGCGGCGCAACCGGGCGGGACAAGCTGGTGCAGTTGCCGCGCGACTAGCTCGTGCGGCGAAGCCCTTGCCCCGTCACACGAGGCCCAACGCCAGTCCCAGTGCTGCGGTGACGGCCAGTGTCGTGGTGATCCCGCGCTTGAGCGGAAAGATCAACAGCACGGCCACGACGGCGATCGATGCGGCGCGCCAATCGAACGTTGACCAGTCGGGCCACTGCAATTGCATTGGGCCCAACGCGACCACCGAAACTTGCGCGAACAGCACATGGAGCGCGAACCAGACCGCGAGGTTGGCGACGACGCCCACGACTGCGGCGGTCACGGCAGCGAGTCCGCCCTTGAGGGCGGGCGCCCGTTGCAGGCGGCTCATCCACGGGGCGAGAGTCAGGACCCACAGGAAGCACGGGGCAAAGGTCACCCAGGTGGTGAGGACGGCGCCCAGCACGCCGGCCACCATTGGGCTGAACGGTGCGGGATCGCGAAAGGCCGCGAGGTAGCCGACGAACTGGGTGACCATGATCAACGGACCCGGAGTGGTCTCCGCAAGTCCCAGACCGTCGGCCATCTCGCCCGGGCCGAGCCAGCCGAAGCCGGTCACGGCCTGCTGCGCCATATAGGCCAGCACCGCGTAGGCGCCGCCGAATGTGACCACGGCGAGTTTCGAGAAGAACAGGCCTATGCGCCACAGCACGTGGTCGGGTCCGAGCATCAGGAATACGGCCGCCAGGGGAAGCACCCAGACGATCGTCCAGACTGCAAAGGTCTTGAACGAGGCGAGCCACGGTTTGCGCTCGGAAATCGGGTGCGACACCGCCTGTTTGAGCGCAAGCCAGTCCGGTCGCCGGCTTCCGGCCAGCGCGCCCACGGCAAGCGCCGCTAGCACGACAAGCGGGAAGGGCGCGTTGAAGAGGAACAGGGCCGCGAAGGCAATCAGCGCCAGCGCACGCTGGAAGTCCGTCTTGAGCGCCCGGCCGGCAATGCGCAGCAGGGCCTGCGCGATGATAGCGAGCACCGCCGCCTTGATCCCGAGAAACAGGGCCGCGAACCAGTCAAGCCGGGCGGCAAATCCGTAGAGGATCGACAGAGCGAGCATGACCAGCGCTCCGGGCAGCACGAAGAGCAGGCCGCAGGCGAGGCCGCCCCTCCACCCGTGAAGCTTCCAGCCAATCCAGGTCGCGAGTTGCTGCGCCTCCGGTCCCGGCAGGAGATGACAGAAATTCAGGGCCTGGAGGAAATCGTCCTCGGCAACCCAGCGCCGTTCGTCGACCAGCTCCCGATGCATCAGCGCGACCTGCCCGGCCGGACCGCCGAAGCTCAGGAAGCCGATGCGGGTCGAGACGCGCAGGAGATCGCCGAAGCTCGGCGTCTGGATTTCAGGATCGGTCATTGCGTGCGAACCTCCAGACCTGCGGCGACGGCAGGCAGCGAAGGCAACGCTTGGGCGCGAAAGGCCTGACCGGGAGGTTGCTTTGCCCCGTAAGCGACCATCTATTCTGGCACGTTACGGGGGGCAAGGGGAACTCGGGCGAAGCGAAATGTCCTGGCCAGTTCGAATTTCGACTAATCCCGCACCAGCGCCTGCAGCGCTTCGATCCGGTCGGCCTCGTGCGCCGGCTTGTCCCAGCGGATGCGGTGGATGCGGGGGAAGCGCATGGCGAGGCCGGATTTGTGGCGCTTGCTCTCGTGGACCGAATCGAAGGCCACCTCGAAGACCAGGCTCTTGTCGGTCTCGCGAACCGGGCCGAAACGATTGACGGTGTGCTGGCGGACGTGGCGGTCGAGTAGCCTGAGTTCCTCGTCGCTGAAACCGAAGTAGGCCTTGCCGACCGGGAGCAGTTCGGCTCCTTCATCGGGCTCGCCGTCCCAGCAGCCGAAGGTGTAGTCGGAGTAGAAGCTGCTGCGCTTGCCGCTGCCGCGCTGGGCGTACATCAGCACGCAGTCGACCAGCAGCGGGTCGCGCTTCCACTTGTACCACAGCCCGGTCTTGCGCCCGGCGACATAGGGGCTGTCGCGGCGCTTGAGCATGAGGCCCTCGATCGCCTCCTCGCGCGCGCCTTCGCGGATTTCGGCGAGGTGCTCGAAATGATCGGCCTCGATCACCGCGGAGAGGTCGAAGCGCTCGGCGGGCAGGCGGGCCATCAGCGCTTCGAGCCGCGCGCGCCGTTCGCTCCACGGCAGGTCGCGCAGGTCCTCGCCTTCGACGATCAGCGCGTCGTAGAGGCGGACGAAGGCCGGATATTCGCCCAGCATCTTCTTGCTCACGGTCTTGCGCCCGAGCCGCTGCTGCAGCGCGTTGAAGCTCGCCGCGCCGCCTGCGTCACCGCCCTGGTGGGTTCCGCGCACGAGCAGTTCGCCGTCGAGCACGGCCGGAAAGTCGAGCGCCGCGGTCATTTCGGGGAAGGTGGCGGTAATATCGTCTCCGCCGCGCGAGAACAGCCGCGTCTCGCCGCCAGCGTGGACCAGCTGCACGCGGATCCCGTCCCACTTCCACTCGGCAACGAAGTCCACGAGGTTGACCACCGTGTCTTCGAGCGGGTGGGCGAGCATGAAGGGCCGAAACAGCGGCAGGTTCTCGGTGTCGGGCGGCGGCTTGCCGTGCGCGGCCCAGTCGAACAGCGGCGCGTAGGGCGGGTCGATGCCGTGCCAGTATTCCTCGACCTCCTCGACCGGGACCTCGAAGGCCTGCGCGAAGGCCACCTTGGCGAGCCGCGCCGAAACCCCGATCCGCATCGCCCCTGCGGCGAGCTTGATCAGCGCATAGCGTCCGTCGGCATCGAGGCGGTCGAGCAGCCGGGGCAGGTCGGACATCACGCTCGCGCGAGTCATGTGCAGCAGGAGATCGACCGCTTCCGAAACGCTCGGCGGCGTCATGGCGCCGCGCTCCGGCTCGGGCCACAGCAGGCTCGCGGTTTCCGCCGTGTCGCCGACGAAATCGCGGCTCAGCGTCCACAGCACCGGATCGACGCGCTCGTGCATCAGGTTACGAATCGTGCTTGCCTTGACCGCGGGGAAGTCGAGCCCGTCGGTCAGCGCGGCGAGCGCCCAGCCGCGATCCGGATCGGGCGTGCGGCGCAGGTATTCGGCGATCAGCCGCAGCTTCTCGTTGCGGCTGCGCGTGTAGACCAGCGCATCGACGAGGGCGGCGAAGGATTCCAACCTAGGATCCTCCCCCTCTGGGGGAGGGGGACCGCCCGAAGGGTGGTGGCGGGGGCTGGCACAGTGCGTGCCTCACCCCCTCCGTGAGCGCTGCGCGCTGCCACCTCCCACAAGGGGGGAGAGTCTGGCCGGCACTAATCATCCTCATCCTCGTACCCCACGAGTGCCAGCGCGCGGGCGCGGCGCTGGTTGAGCTGGCACCAGCGCAGCAGCGCTTCCTCGCGGCCGTGAGTGATCCAGGTCTCGGCGGGGTCGACTTCGGCGATGGTCCGGGTGAGTTCGTGCCAGTCGGCGTGGTCGGAGACGACCAGCGGCAGCTCGACGTTGCGCTGGCGGGCGCGCTGGCGCACCCGCATCCAGCCGCTCGCCATCGCGGTGAACGGATCCGGCAGGCGGCGGCTCCAGCGGTCGTTCAGCGCTGAGGGCGGGCAGACGACCACGCTGCCGCGCATTTCGTCCTTCGTATGGTCGGAAACAAGCCGCAATTCGCCGAGATCGACGCCGAAGTCCTCGTAGAGCCGGCACATTCGCTCCATCGCGCCGTGCAGGTAGATCGGATCGGTGTGTCCGGCGGCGCGCAATTCGGCGATCAGGCGTTGCGCCTTGCCCAGCGCATAGGCTCCGACCAGCACGCAGCGACCAGGATGATCCGCCAGCGCCTTGAGCAACTTGCCGATTTCGTCGGCGACCGGCGGGTGAGTGAAGACCGGCAGGCCGAATGTCGCCTCGGTGATGAACACGTCGCAGGGCGTGACCTCGAACGGCGGGCAAGTCGGGTCGGGGCGGCGCTTGTAGTCGCCGGTGACGACAACCCGCTCGCCGGCGTGCTCGAGCAGGACCTGCGCCGAGCCGAGCACATGGCCGGCGGGCACGAAGGTCGCATCGACTCCGCCGGGCAGGCGGATCGTCTCGCCGTAGGAAACCGGCGTCGCGCCGTCACGAGTTGCGTAGCGCAACTCCATGATCGCCAACGTTGCCGGAGTGGCGAGCGTTCCGCCGTGCCCGCCGCGGGCGTGGTCGGCGTGGCCGTGGGTGACCAGCGCCCGGCCGACCGCGCGACTCGGGTCAATCCAGCAATCGGCCGGGGAGACGTAGATCCCGTGCGGTTCGGGGCGGATCCAGGAAAACGGGGCGGCCATTGTCAGGCAAAGGCGCATAGCACGCCTTCGTTCCTGACCGGCGGTCTATTGGGCCGCCTTCGCCCTCGCCTTGTCCTGCTGCGCCTGCCAGGCCTCGATCGCCGGATCGTAGCGCAGGATACGCGCCCAAGGATCGAGCACGACGTGCGCCTGCGCGGAGGGCAACGTGATCTCGCCGCGCCCGGCCGTCATCGGCACCGTCACCAGCTTGCCGTCGACGTTGACCTCCACCGGCATGGCGAAGGGCTTGGCGGCAGGCGTGCTCCATTCCAGCGACAATGTCGTGCCGAAGCGGGCCGAATCGAGCCGAGGCAGCGGCGCGGTGCGGAAATAGGCGTCGAAAAACCAGCCGAGGTCGCGGCCCGATTTCTCCTCGGCGATGCGCTGGAAGTCGTCGGTGCTGGCGACGACGATGTCGAAATTGCCGGGCCGGGGATCGTCGCGATTGTAGACGAGGTTGGTGACCGCGGCGAAGAACGCCTTGTCGCCGACCAGGTAGCGCAGGGTGTGCATGACCCACGAACCCTTGGTGTAGATGTCGCCGCCCCAGGCGGCCTCCTCGTCGTCGTAATAGTTGCTCTGGACGAATCCGCGCGGAGCCAGCGGGACACGCGACCTGATCTTCGGACGGTCCTCCCACATCTTCGAAATGTACGAAGCCTCGCCCTGCTTCCACTTGAGGAACAGCGGCTGCATGTAGGTGCCGAAGCCCTCCTGCAACCACATGTCGGCGGTGCCGGCATTGCTCAGCTGGTTGGCGAACCACTCGTGCGCGAATTCGTGCGCCATGAGCCAGTCGAAGCCTTCGGGCGCGAGCTTGTAGTTCTCGCCGTAGGCATTGATCGTCTGGTGCTCCATGCCAAGGTGCGGAGTTTCTGCCAGGCCGACCTTCTCGTCGCCCCACGGGTAGGGCCCGACTGTGCTCTCGAAGAAGTCGAGGTAGTCCTTCATTTCGGCGACCAGCCGGTCCGCGCCGGCCTTGTTCCCGGGCAGGTACCAGAAGCTGATCGGGATCGAGTTGCCGAAGCGGCTGGCATAGTCCGCCTGCGCGAGTTCGTAGGGCCCGATCTGCAGCGAGACGCCATAGCCGTTGGGCTTGCGCGCCTGCCAGCGCCAGGTCGTGCGCTTGCCGACCGTTTCGGAGCCGATCAGCCTTCCGTTCGAAGCGACGACGAGGCCTTCGGGCACCGAGACGGAAAGGTCGAGAACGTCGACCCGTCGCGAGGGATGGTCGACGCATGGCCAGAACAGGTCGCAGCCCTCGCTCTGCACCGCCGTGGCGATCCACGGCTTGCCGTCGGGGGTGGAGGACCAGACAAACCCGCCATTCCACGGCGCGTTCGGCGCCACGCGGGGTGCGCCGGAATAGGTGATGCCGAGCTGGATGCTCGATCCGGTTGCGAGCGGAGTGGGCAGGGCGATGTGCAGCAGGCCCTCGTCATTGCTCCACGCGTCCTTCCCGAGCGAGGCGCCGTCGACGGTGATGTCGGTAATCTTGAAGCGATGGTCGAGGTCGAATTCCACCGTGGAAAGCGGGGCCGCCGCCTGCACAGTGTATTCGGCTAACCCCTTGATGGTCTTCGAATCCGGGAAGACGTCGATCGCCAGCGCGAGGTGGGGCAGCGCCATCGCCTGTTCGACCGCGGTCAGCGGCGCGCCGCTCTCCGACGTGTGCGGGGAAACGTCGTCGTGCGATATGTCTCGCGCCCCGGCCGGCACTGCGGCAACAAGCATAGCGCTGCAGGCAAGCGCCGCGCGCAGGACTTTGACGGAATTCATAAAGGGCTCAGTCCTCGGATTTGTCCTGGCCATCGTTGGCCTTGGCTTCCGACTTCGTAGCAGGCTTCTTCGCCGCCGCAGCCTTTTTCGGACTGCGCTTCGGCCGCGACTTGGGCGGGGCCGGGGTCAGCTCGAAGGCCGGCTTGTCGTCCTTGATGCTGACGTGAACCTCGCCGCCCGCCGAAAGCTTTCCGAACAGAAGTTCCTCAGCCAGCGGTTGCTTGACCTCGTCCTGCAGCAGGCGGGCCATCGGCCGCGCGCCGTAGAGCTTGTCGTAGCCGCGTTCGGCCAGCCAGCTGCGCGCATCGTTATCGAACTGGATGTGCACGTTCTGCTCGGCAAGCTGCAGTTCGAGCTGGAGGATGAACTTGTCGACCACGCGGCTGACGGTCTCGGTGCCGAGGTAGCCGAACGGCACGATGGCATCGAGGCGGTTGCGGAATTCGGGGGTGAACATCTTCTTCACCGCCTCTTCCTGCGCTTCGGTCTTGGTGCCCGCACCGAAACCGATCGAATTGCGCGCCATGTCCGACGCACCGGCATTGGTCGTCATGATCAGCACGACGTTGCGGAAGTCGACCGTCTTGCCGTGGTGGTCGGTCAGGCGGCCGTTATCCATCACCTGCAGCAGGATGTTGAACAGGTCGGGGTGCGCCTTCTCGATTTCGTCGAGCAGCAGCACGCAGTGCGGGTGCTGGTCGATCGCGTCGGTCAGCAGGCCGCCCTGGTCGTAGCCGACATAGCCCGGAGGCGCGCCGATAAGGCGGCTGACCGAGTGGCGTTCCATGTATTCCGACATGTCGAAGCGCTTGAGCTCGATGCCCATGATGCTGGCGAGCTGGCGCGCGACCTCGGTCTTGCCGACGCCGGTCGGACCGGTGAACAGGAAGCTGCCGATGGGCTTGTCGGGTTCGCGCAGGCCGGCGCGCGACAGCTTCATCGCCGTCGACAGCCGCTTGATCGCGTCGTCCTGGCCGAAGACGACGCGCTTGAGGTCCTTTTCGAGATTCTCGAGCGCCGCCTTGTCGTCCTTGCTTACCGACTTCGGCGGGATGCGCGCCATCGTCGCGACGACCGCTTCGATTTCCTTGGAGGTGATCTTCTTGCGCCGCTTGCTCGGCGGAACGAGCATCTGCATCGCGCCGACCTCGTCGATCACGTCGATCGCCTTGTCGGGCAGCTTGCGGTCGTTGATGTAGCGGCTCGACAGCTCGACCGCGGTCCTGATCGCGTCAGGCGTGTAGGTGACCTTGTGGTGTTCCTCGAAAGCGCTGCGCAGGCCCTTGAGGATCTTGATCGTGTCTTCGACGGTGGGCTCGTTCACGTCGATCTTCTGGAATCGGCGCAACAGCGCTCGGTCCTTCTCGAAGTGATTGCGGAATTCCTTGTACGTGGTCGACCCGATGCAGCGGATCGCGCCGCTCGACAGCGCCGGCTTGAGCAGGTTCGAAGCGTCCATCGCCCCCCCGCTGGTTGCGCCCGCGCCGATCACAGTGTGAATTTCGTCAATGAAAAGAATAGCTTCCGGCATCTTTTCGAGTTCGGAGACGACCTGCTTGAGGCGTTCCTCGAAGTCGCCGCGATAACGTGTGCCGGCGAGCAGCGCACCCATGTCGAGCGAGTAGATCACCGCGTCCTGCAGGACTTCGGGCACGTCACCTTCGACGATCTTGCGAGCCAGGCCCTCTGCGATGGCGGTCTTGCCCACGCCCGGTTCGCCGACGTAGAGCGGGTTGTTCTTGCTGCGGCGGCACAGGATCTGCACCGTGCGGTCGACCTCGGGGCCGCGGCCGATCAGCGGGTCGACCTTGCCGTCCAAAGCCTTCTGGTTGAGGTTGACGGTGAACTGGTCGAGGGCGGAATCCTTCTTGCCCTTCTCGGCCTTTTCCTCGGTCTTCTCGCCCGGCTCGGCGGCGCCCTGCGGCGGGCGGCTCTCAAGCTGCTTGCCGCCCTTGCCGATGCCGTGGCTGATGAAGCTGACCGCATCGAGGCGGCTCATGTCCTGCTGCTGAAGGAAGTAGACGGCATAGCTGTCGCGCTCGGAGAACAGCGCGACGAGCACGTTGGCGCCGGTCACCGTGTCCTTGCCTGAGGACTGCACGTGGAGGATCGCGCGCTGGATGACGCGCTGGAATCCGGCGGTCGGCTGCGGATCGCTTTCGTCCTCGGTCTTCAGCGACTGGTATTCCTGGTCGAGGTACTGGCGCACCACGTTGCCCAGCTCGTCGAGGTCGACTCCGCAGGCGGTCATCACCTCGGCGGCGTCGGGGTCGTCGACCAGCGCCAGGAGGAGGTGTTCGAGCGTCGCATACTCGTGAGCCCGGTCGGTGGCGTTCTGAAGCGCACCATGCAGGGTCTTTTCGAGGCTCTGGGCGAAACTTGGCATGTCTTATCCGTTCGTTGGCGGTTTGATACGATCCGAAGGGTGAAGAAATTCGCAAGGCCGGCCTGAATGGAAGCCGAATGTGCGTTTCATACAGCAACGATATGGTGCGCCCCGGTCGATTTGCGAGGGGCGGGCAACCATCAGTCAGTCTCTCGTGGGCTGAACAGCGCCTCGGCGGCGGCGCGGTCGCTGGCGGCACGCTTCGAGTGGGCCCTGATCCGCGCGATCTCGGCTTCGAGCAGCTCGATGCGCGCGGTCAGTTCGAACTGGGAATAAGTGTCGAGGCTCTCTTGCGCCAGCTGGCTGGCGGCATCTCCGCGAACGCGTGGGAGATCGTCATCGTCCATTGCCGGGAAGCATCGCAATGCGCGGTGCTTGCTGTCAATGGGGCCCGTCGTTAGCAATGTGGATGTGGCTTTGAGGCGACAGGGCAGGAACTGGGCGGACGCGTGGGTGTGACGGCAATTCCCGAAAGGATGACGGCGGTCGCGATCAGCGAGCCGGGCGGACCAGAAGTGCTGGTGGCGCAGGACTGCGCCGTGCCTCGTCCCGGTGAAAACGAAATCCTCGTCAGGGTCGCCTACGCCGGGGTCAACCGGCCCGACGCCCTGCAGCGCGCCGGGGCCTATCCGCCCCCGCCGGGGGCTTCGCTGCTGCCGGGACTCGAGATGTCCGGCGAGGTCGTCGCCATTGGAGGAGCCGCGCCGCGGGAATTGCTCGGATCGCAGGTCTGCGCCCTGACCAATGGCGGCGCCTATGCCGAATATTGCGCCGTCGACTGGCGCCACTGCCTTCCGGTTCCCGACGGATTGCCGCTGGTCGAAGCCGCGGCACTGCCCGAAACGCTTTTCACCGTGTGGCACAACGTGTTCCAGCGCGGCCTCGCCCGCGACGGCGAGACCATGCTGGTTCACGGCGGCACCAGCGGGATCGGCACTATGGCGATCAAGCTCGGCAAGCTGTTCGGCATGACGGTGATCGTAACCTGCGGCAGCGCCGACAAGTGCGCCGCCGCCGTCGCCCTCGGCGCCGACCATGCGATCAACTACCGCGAGCAGGACTTCGTCGAAGCGGTGCGCGGGCTGACTGGCGGCAAGGGCGTGGAGCTGGCGCTCGACATGGTCGCGGGCAGCTACACCCAGCGCAATCTCGACTGCATTGCGCAGGACGGCCGGCTGGTGACGATCGCCACGCTCGGGGGACGCGAGGCGACGATCAACGTGGGCAAGATGATGGTCATGCGCCAGACCCTGACGGGCTCGACGCTGCGCCCGCGCTCGGCCGACTTCAAGGCGATGCTGGCTCAGGACATCCGCGAGAACGTCTGGCCGGCGGTCGCCGAAGGCGAGCTTCGCCCGGCGATGGACATGGTCTTTCCGCTGCGCGAAGCTGCGGCGGCGCACAAAAGGATGGAAGCGGGCGAGCATATCGGCAAAATCGTGCTCAACGTCGCGGGAGAGGGATAAATCATATGAAGCGAGTGATTGCGGCGCTCCTGTTCGCCGGGGCTGCCGTTCCGGCGGCGGCGCACGAAGGCGGGATGAACTCCAGCCCGGTGACCGCCTGCGACCAGGCCTGCCTCTACGGGCACGCTGATGCCTATCTCGATGCGCTGGTGAAGCAGGACCCGGCGCGGCTGCCCTGGGCCGACCACGTTGTGTTCACCGACAACAACGTGCAGATCGATGTTGGCGACGGCACCTGGGACACCGTCAGCGGCAGGCGCGGCTACGACCTCAAGTTCGCCGATCCCGCTAGCGGCGCAGTCTCGTGGTTCGGGGTGATCGAAGAGCACGGCATCCCGGCGATCATGGCCTTGCGGCTGAAGATCGAAGGCGGGAAGATCGCGGAAGTCGAGCAGGTGGTCACCCGCAAGGTCGAGAACAGCCCGTTCCCCTCGATCGACACCTATGTCACCCCGCGCAAGATCATGCTCGACGATGTCCCGGCATCGAAGCGGACCTCGCGCGAACGGATGATCGCGTTGGCCGATGGCTACTTCAACACCATCGAGCAGAACGACGGAAACATCCTGACCAGGTTCTCGCCCGAATGCGACCGGATCGAAAACGGCCTGCAGACGACCCGCAACGAGGCGGCGTTCCCCAACTACCCGATCGCCAAGTACGGCTGCCAGGAGCAGTTCGAGCTGGGCCAGTACCGCTACGACGACCGCCTGCGCGAACGGCGCTTCCCGCTGGTCGACGAGCAGAAGGGCGTCGTTATCGCCGGCGGCTTCATCGACCACAAGGGCAAGCTGGTCGACTTCACCTGGACCGACGGGAAGACGCCCGTGCACAGCTTCTACACCTTTCCGCACAGCTATTACCTGATGGAGGCGTTCAAGATCGTCGACGGCGAAATCGCCGCGGTCGAAGCAGTCTTCATCGACGTGCCCTATCACATGCGATCGCCTTTCGCGGAGAACGGCAAGTGAGCCGGGGCATGCGCTTCGGCATCTTCGACCACATCGATGCCAACGGCACATCGGCCGGCGAGCAGTATGCCCAGCGGCTGCGACTGGTCGAACTCTACGAGAGGCTCGGCTTTTACTGCTACCACCTGACCGAACACCACGCGACCGAACTCGGGATGGCGCCGTCGCCCTCGGTGTTCCTCGCCGCAGCGGCGCAGCGCACCTCGACGATCAGGCTGGGTTCGCTGGTCTACCTCCTGCCGCTTCACCACCCGGTGCGTGTGCTCGAGGAGATCGGCATGCTCGATCACCTCTCGAACGGACGCATCCAGGTCGGGATCGGTCGCGGCGGGCAACCGGCGGAGCATACCCGTTACGGCCTGGAGGTCGACGATCTCGCGCCGATGTTCGAGGAGGCGATGGACCTTGTGGTCGAGGGTCTCGGCGGCACGATCGGCGCGCACAAGGGCAAGTACTACGATCTGCCCGATGTCGACCTGCGCGTCCGCACGGTGCAGAAACCACATCCGCCGCTGTGGTACGGTACCGCCTCGAGCCACCGCAACGCCTGGGCCGCGCGGCATGACGTCAACCTGCTGTGCCTGATCCCCGACACCCGGGCGCGGCCGGTGTTCGACGATTACCGCGAGGAACTGGCGAAGTTGGGCAAGACGGGAGATGCGATCCCGTTCACCGGACTCGCCCGCCAGCTCGTGGTCGCGCCGACCGATGCAGTGGCCATCGCGCTCGGTGAACGGGCGTGGAAACGCTTCGCGGATTCGTTTAACTGGCTGCCCCGGCGGCTCGCCATGCCCGAATTCCCGCTCGCCCCGACCTTCGGTGCGGCAATGGAGAGTGGTATGGCGTTCGGCGGCTCGCCGGCTTCGGTGCGCGACTGGGTCGCCCGTTCGCGCGAAGATGCCGGCATAGACTACATGGCACTGGAGATCGGCTTCGGCGACATGAACCAGGAGGAAATCGCGCAGAGCGCCGAGCTGTTCGCTCGCGAGGTCATGCCGGAATTCGCCTGACGGGCTGACGCGGAACGGTCACAGTGTCGCGGAACAGACCGCAAACTGTGAATCCCCTGTAACAATTGCACGTCATTGGAAGCGCCCGGATAGCCGCAAGGGGCACGGGCATCATGCTACAGGCATTCGAAGAGAAAGACGTCGGCAACACGCGCGGGGTTTCCGCCTTTCCGGGGCATCGGTTAGCCCCGCAAAGGATACCCGAACCCAAAATCGAGGGCCGGCGCCGCTTCCGCACGATCTGGATCAGCGACGTTCATCTCGGCACCAAGGGCTGCAACGCCGAGCTGCTTATCGACTTCCTCGACCACACCGATAGCGAGACGATGTACCTTGTCGGCGACATCATCGACGGCTGGCGGCTGAAGAAGCGGCTCTACTGGCCGGCGACGCACAACGACATCGTCTGGCGCGCGCTCAAGCGGGCCAAGCGCGGAACGCGCATCGTCTATGTCCCCGGCAACCACGACGAAATGTTCCGCCAGTTCGCCGGCATGAACTTCGGCGGCGTCGAGATCGAGCGTGCGGCCGTCCACCAAACCGCCGATGGCCGCCGCCTGCTGGTGATGCACGGCGACGAATTCGACGCGGTCATGCTGGCGCACCGCTGGCTCGCCTTCCTCGGCGACGCTGCCTACACGTTGCTGATGGGCCTCAACCGCTGGGTCAACGCGGTGCGCAATCGCCTCGGCCTGCCGTACTGGTCGCTGAGCAAGATGGCCAAGCACAAGGTCAAGAACGCCGTCGGGTTCATCTCGCAGTATGAGGAACTTGTCGCCCGCGCCGCCGCGCAGCGCGGTGTCGACGGGGTGGTCTGCGGCCATATCCACACCGCCGAAATACGTGAGTTCGACGGCGTGGAATACTACAACGACGGCGACTGGGTCGAAGGCTGCACCGCGCTGGTCGAGCATTTCGACGGGCGGATGGAGATCCTCCACTGGCCCGAGGAAATCGCCCGCCGCGAAGCCGAGGAAGCCGCCGCAGCCGCCGCGAGCATGCCGGCGGCCGCCTGACATGCGCATCGCCCTCGTGACCGACGCCTGGCTGCCGCAGGTCAACGGCGTCGTGCGCACCCTGATGGCGACGGTCGGCGAGCTGACCCGCCGCGGGCACACTGTGGCGGTCATCGCGCCCGACCAGTTCCGCAGCGTGCCGTGCCCGACCTATCCCGAGATCCGCCTTGCCCTTGCCGGCGCGCGCGCCGTCGGGTTGCGGCTCGACCAGTTCGCGCCCGATGCTGTCCACTTAGCTACCGAAGGTCCATTGGGTAGCGCGGCGCGGCGCAGTTGCCTTCATTCCGGGCGTCCGTTCACAACCGCGTTCCACACGCAGTTCCCCGACTACGTCGCCCGCCGCACCGGCTTGCCCGCAGGACTGTTCTGGCCGCTCTTTCGGCGCTTCCACCGCCAGTCCGCCGGGGTCATGGTCGCCACCGAGAGTGTGCGCGAGCAGTTGCGCGCACACGGCATCGGCAACCTCAGGCCTTGGACGCGCGGGGTCGACATCTCGATCTTTCGCCCGGAAATCGCCCCGCCGGGCCTGTTCCTGGGGCTGCCGCGTCCAATCCAGCTTTATGTCGGCCGCGTCGCGCCGGAGAAGAACATCGAGGCTTTCCTCGCCAACGAACATCCAGGGTCGAAAGTCGTGGTCGGCGACGGCCCGGCGCTCGATCGGCTACGCTCGGAATGGACCGAGGTCCATTTCCTCGGCCGCAAGATCGGCCTCGAACTGGCCGCCTGCTACGCCGGCGCCGACGTCTTCGTGTTCCCGAGCCGGACCGACACCTTCGGACTGGTGATGATCGAAGCGCTGGCCTGCGGCACCCCGGTTGCCGCCTATCCGGTCTGCGGACCGCGCGACGTGCTCGATGCGCGCTCGGGCGTGATGGCAGAAAGGCTCGAGGACGCGATCGCCGGGGCGTTGCGGCTCGAACGCTCGGCGTGCCTTGCCAGGGCCCGGGATTTCACCTGGCAGGCAAGCACCGACCAGTTCCTCGCCGCGCTCGAACCGCTCCCCCCGGAAGAGGAAACCGCCGCTCCGCCCGAGCCGGGAGGAGAATCCTTGCCGCGCGCCGCCTAATCGCCTACATCCCCCTCGTGTCAGGCCGTCCCGAGAGGGGCGGCCCTTGTATTTTTGACGGAGAGATAGCGTGGCCCAGCCCACTCCCCTGATGCCCCATGCGACCGCCTCGTGGCTGGTCGACAACACCTCGCTGAGCTTCGAGCAGATCGCCGAGTTCTGCGGGCTTCACATCCTCGAGGTCCAGGCCATGGCCGACGACCTCGCCAGCTCGAAGTACACCGGGCGCGATCCGGTTCACTCGGGCGAATTGACGCACGATGAGATCGACAAGGGCCAGGCCGACCCCACCTATGCGCTCAAGATGCAACGCGCGCCGGTCGACGTCAGCCGCACCAAGGGCCCGCGCTATACGCCGGTCTCGAAGCGGCAGGACAAGCCCGACGGCATCGCCTGGATCATTCGCAACCACCCGGAAATTTCCGACGCCCAGATCGGCCGCCTGATCGGCACCACCCGCAACACGATCAACGCGATACGCGAGCGCTCGCACTGGAACATCCAGAACATCCAGCCCAAGGACCCGGTGACGCTCGGCCTATGTTCGCAGCGCGAACTCGATGCGGCAGTGGCCAAGGCCGCCAAGCGCGCCCCGCAGCCCGAGGTTACCGAGGACGAGGAAACCGTCGTGATCGATCCGCGCGACGACCGCGAGAAGCTCATCGAGGAACTGCGCGCCGAGCGGGAAGCGGCGACAAAGGCCGCTGCCGAAGCCGCGCAGGAAGCGGAAGCCGAAGCATGGCTCGAGGCTAGGCGCGCCGCTGAAGAAAGCGAATCGCCGGCCTGATCCGACGCGAAGCCAAGGCAAGGAAAAAGGGCCGCTTCCCCTGGGGAAGCGGCCCTTTTTCTTGTGCGGGCGAGGCCTCGACCTAGCCGGCCAACGTCAGGCGCGGCTCTTCGCCGTCATCCTTCTTCGCTTGCGGCTGGGCCGGCGCGGCGACGGGCTGGACGCGACGCTCGGTGTGGGCGAAGCGCCCTTCGACCGCGGCACCCTGCTCGATGGTCAGGGCATCGTAGTGCACGTCGCCTTCGATCCTGGCGGTCTTGAGGACCACCAGTTCCTTGGCTTCGATTGTGCCCTTGACCGTTCCGGCGAGGCGGGCGTTGTCGGCCTTGATCGCGCCTTCGATGGTGCTGCCGTCGCCCTGGACGAGCGAGGCGCAGGTAATGTCGCCTTCGATCCGGCCATCGACGTGAAGGTCGGCGCTGGCCGAGACGTCACCCTTGATGACGACGTCGGTTCCGATGACCGAAAAGGTCGAACTTCCGTTAGCCATTGGTCGAGGCGTCCTTTGTTGCAAGGGTTCCTCGGGCTTCTTCGAGAACATGTGGTGCTGACTCCAGGAATGGGCGGGGGTTGACCGCGCGGCCGTTGACGCGGACTTCGAAGTGGAGGTGCGGACCGGTCGAGCGGCCGGTGCTGCCGATAAGTCCGATCACGTCGCCGGCCTCGACCGGCGTACCCTTCTTGGTCTTGAACCGCGACATGTGCGCGTACCGCGTAAGCATGCCGTTACCGTGGCGGATCTCGACGACGTTGCCGTAGCCCCTGATCTGCCCAACGAAACTGACGACGCCGGCGGCCGCGGCGTGGATCGGCGAACCGATCGGTCCGCGGAAATCGAGGCCGGCGTGCATTGCCGCGCCGCCGTTGAACGGGTCACGGCGATAACCGAAGCCCGATGAAATCTGGCTGTAGTCGGCCGGCATGAATTGCGGAATGCCGTTGAGGCCGCGTTCGAGCGCGTCCATCCGTGAGAGGCTGGCGCCGAGGCGTGCAAAGCGCGGGTCGAGCGAGCCGTCACGGCTGGTCGAAAGCCGCTGTAGCGGACCGCCCTGGCCGGTGCGGGTTTCGGCGAGCATGCGCCTCGGGTCGAGCCCGAGCTGGCGGATCGCCTTCTCAGCAGCGGCTGAACGGCGGTCGGCATAGCGAGTCAGGTTTTCGACGAAAGCGAGCTGGCGTGCTTCGAGCCGAGCCAGAGCGCCAGCCTCGGGGATCGCCGCGCTGACCTTGGCGACGGTCTTTGCCGCTTCGTCCTTGCTGTCGGACACGGTTTCGTCGGCCTTCACGTCGTCGGGCAGCATCGGCAGGACGCTCTCAATGAAGTCCTGCCGCCGGCCGAGATCGTCGGCGACCTTGTCGAGGTCGTCGCGGTAGGCAGCGACGCGGCTTTCCGATTTGGCCACTTGAGCTTCGCGGCTCAGCAACGAATTGCGCTCGGACTGGGCCTGATACTGCAGGATGCCCATCACGCCCATCGATCCGCCCCAAATAGAGACAGCCGCGAGCGCGCCGCCGGCGGCGAGCATCTGCATCTTCGACGTCAGTGTAACAAAGCGCACCTGCCCCCGTGATCGCATGAAAAATTCGCGATCCGGAAACCAGGCTCGCAGGCGGTCCCGAATTCCGCCAGCGGTGAGTTTCTCCAAGTTCTCGACCCCAGTTTCGTTCTTCTTTGAGTGACGCCTGCGTACCAATGTAAATGTTAATGACAAATCCGGCTGGCGGGACTCGGGGGCGAGGCGGGCCGGATTCGGGACGAGTCGTTTCGGCACAGCATCGAAACGCGACGAATCGCGGGAACCATATTAGAACTGCCTGATTCGTTCGGTCGCCATGTCGCCGGGTGGAGCAGTTCGCTCCTGACACAGCGCCACACCGATGGTAAGGCGCGCCCTATGTCGACACAACCCGACCAGACGACCAATTACGCTGCGCTCGTTGCCGAGTTCGCCCGGGCAGGGCGCGCTGCCCAGCGCGTGCTCGCGCGGATGGACGATGCCGCCAAGGCTGCTGCGCTGTGTTCGGCTGCTGCGGCGCTGCGCCGACATTCAGGATCGATCGTCGAGGCCAATGCACGCGATGTCGCCGCCGGGACGGCTCGCGGTTTGTCCCCAGCTATGCTCGACCGGCTGAGGCTCGATGAGGAGCGGCTCGAGGGCATCGCCGCCGCCGTCGAGGCAGTGGCCGCACTGTCCGACCCGGTGGGCGAGCACATCTCCCACACCACCGCTCCGAGCGGGCTCGACCTCGTGCGCGTGCGCATCCCGATCGGCCTCATCGGCATCATCTATGAAAGCAGGCCCAACGTGACCGCAGACGCCGCCGCACTGTGCGTGCGTGCGGGTAACGCCGCGCTGCTGCGCGGCGGGTCGGAAGCGGTCAATTCGAACCGTGCGATCCATGCCGCGCTGGCCGAGGGGTTGGCCGAAGCCGGTGTCCCGGCCGAGGCGGTCCAGCTCATGCCGACGCAGGATCGCGCCGCGGTCGGGGCCATGCTGAGGGCCGCAGGCCTCGTCGACATGATCGTGCCGCGCGGAGGGAAGGGACTGGTCGAGCGCGTGCAGAACGACGCCCGCGTGCCGGTGCTCGCGCACCTCGACGGCATTTGCCACACTTACATCCATTCGGCCGCCGATCGGGCGATGGCCAGCGAGATCGCGCTCAACGCCAAGATGCGCAGGACGGGCATCTGCGGGGCGATGGAGAGCCTTTTGCTCGACGCCGACTTCGCCACCGGCGGCGATGTCGTCGGCGCTCTGCTCGATGCCGGGTGCGAACTGCGCGGCGACGCCCGGGCGCAGGCGCTCGATGAGCGGATCAGGCCGGCCAGCGCCAACGACTGGGATTGCGAATACCTCGACGCAATCCTGTCGGTCGCGGTGGTCGACGGGCTCGATGCCGCGCTCGACCATATCGCCCGCCACAGCTCGGGTCATACCGACGCAATCGTCACAGGGGACGAAGCCGTGGCCGAGCGCTTCCTTGCCGAGGTGGACAGCGCCATCGTCATGGTCAACGCCAGCACCCAGTTCGCCGACGGCGGCGAGTTCGGACTCGGCGCGGAAATCGGCATCGCCACCGGCCGCCTCCACGCGCGCGGGCCGGTCGCTCTCGAGGGGCTGACGACCTACAAGTGGCAGGTCCGCGGCACCGGGCAAACGCGCCCTTGATGTTCCTTCCCCCGCCCCCGTAGAAGCGGGGCGAAGGGAGAAGCACATGCGCTACAATCGTCTCGGCAATTCGGGTCTCGTCGTCTCGGAGCTGTGCCTCGGGGCGATGACCTTCGGCAACAAGCCGAGCGGCTTCTTCCAGCACGATCTCGACCAGGCAGGGTCGACCGCTCTTGTCGATCAAGCTCTCGAAGCGGGCATAAACTTCATCGATACGGCGAACGTTTATTCGGCGGGACAGTCCGAAGAGTTCCTGGGACAGGCGCTCAAGGATCTCGGCACCCCGCGCGACAAGGTGGTCATCGCCACCAAGGGAATGGGGCCGATGGGCGAGGGGCCGAACGATTCGGGCTATTCGCGCTATCACCTGCTGCACCAGGTCGATGCCAGCCTGAAGCGGCTGCAGCTCGATCACGTCGATCTATACCAGATCCACGGCTGGGACCCGCACACGCCGATGGAGGAGGGATTGAGGGCGATGGAGGACATCGTCCGTTCGGGCCGGGCGCGCTACGTCGGGGTCTCAAACTGGGCCGCGTGGCAGATCGCCAAGGCGCTCGGCATCCAGGATCGTCATGGGTGGGACAAGTACGCCTCGCTGCAGGCCTTCTATGCCGTTTCGGGCCGCGCACTCGAACGCGAGCTGGGCCCGCTGCTCGAAAGCGAAGGGCTCGGCCTGATGGTCTGGAGCCCGCTCGCCGGCGGCCTGCTGTCGGGCAAGTACGCCCGCGACGAGGAGGGCAAGGTCAGCGGCGAGGGGCGCCGGGCGAAGATCGATTTCCCGCGCGTCGACAAGGCAACCAGCTTCGCCGCGGTCGATGCCATGCTTCCGATGGCCGAGAAGCGCGGCGTTTCGGTCGCCGCCATCGCGCTCGCCTGGCTGCTCCACCGCCCGGTCGTGTCCTCGGTCATCGTCGGCGTGAAGCGCGCCGAGCAGCTGTCGCAGAATCTCGCGGCGAGCGAGATCGAGCTGACCAGCGAGGAACTGGCCGAGCTCGAAGCGATCGGCGCGCTCGAACCCGAATATCCCGGCTGGGCCATCGCCTCGCAAACCCAGCGCCACGGCTTCCGCGTCTCGCCGCGCCGTTCGCCCAAGTGACGCGCCGCGGCCCGCTGACCGGCCTGCTCGGCGGGAGCTTCAACCCGGCGCATGGCGGGCACCGGCGGATTTCGCTGCTCGCAATGGAAGCGCTCGGCCTCGACGAAGTCTGGTGGCTGGTCTCGCCGGGCAACCCCTTGAAATCGAACAAGGGCATGGCACCGCTCCCCGCCCGCGTCCGCTCGGCCCGGGCACAGGCACGCCGGGCGCCGATCAGGGTGACTGCGATCGAGCGCGAGCTCGGCACGCGCTTCACCATCGACACCCTGCGCGCGCTCACGCGTCGCTTCCCGAAACGCCGATTCGTCTGGCTCATGGGCAGCGACAACCTCGCCCAATTCGATCGCTGGAAGGACTGGCGCGCCATAGCGAGAACGATGCCGATTGCGGTCATCGCCCGACCGGGGTATGACGGAAAGGCTCTCGCGAGCCCCGCGATGGCCTGGCTGCGGCGCTACCGGTTGCCCGCATCCGGCTTGAAAAACCGGAAGGAATGGAGCGCCCCGGCGCTGATTGTACTGCGTTTCGATCCCGATCCGCGTTCGGCGACACAGCTTCGCCAGTCGGATTCCGATTGGGCCAAGAAGTTGTCCGGCCCGAAGCCGCGCGATGCGGTTACGCACTCTCTCATATCCGACCATCCCGGAACGGCCGCCGCATGAGGCAAGCCGCACCAGGACCGGACATTCCCCGTTCCAGGAGCACATACTGCCGTAATGACACCAGCGCATGTCGCGCCGGCCGCTGCCGGTATTGCCAAATCCGTCCGCATGCCTGCTGACGAATTGCTCAGTTCCGTTCTCGAAAGCCTCGAGGACGATCAGGCCCAGGACATCGTGACCATCCCTCTCGAAGGGAAATCCAGTATCGCCGATTACATGATCGTCGCCTCCGGGCGTTCGACGCGTCAGGTTGCGGCGATTGCCACGAAACTCGCCGAACGGCTCAAGACCGCCGGCTACGGCTCCCCGCGTATCGAGGGGTTGCCTGCCGCCGACTGGGTGCTGATCGATGCGGGCGACGTGGTCGTACACCTGTTCCGCCCCGAAGTGCGCAGCTTCTACAACCTCGAAAGGATGTGGGGCTTCGGCGAAGAGGGCGCGACGGCCGTAGGCACGGCCTGACTGTCTTTGCGAGCGCCCCTCCGGGCGCTCGTCCTCGTGGCTGTTCCCTCCGTCCCGGGACGAACCCGGGACTGCGGGGCCACTGCGGGCGGCCGTTCGGCCTTGCGGTCCGCTGGTCGCGGACCGTTTCAGCGTTTTGCCGAATTGGGCTAGGGCTGTTTGATGCTCCTTCACGTCATCGCTCGCGGCAAGATTGCCCGCTCGCCTGAAGCGGAACTCGTCGCGCGGTATGAGAAGCGCATCACCTGGCCTCTCAAACTCACCGAATTGCCTGAGAGCGGCGGTCGCGTTCCTGAGCCGCAGACACCGCTTCGCACCGTCCTGCTCGACGAGAACGGCAAGGACCTTTCCTCCGAACATCTCGCCGACCAGCTCGAAAAGTGGCGCGATGGGGGAATTCGCGAATGCCGGTTCGTCATCGGCGCGGCGGATGGACACTCAGACGAGGAGCGCGCCGGGGCCGACCTGCTGCTCGCGTTCGGATCGGCCACCTGGCCGCACCTGCTGGCTCGGGCGATGCTGGTGGAACAGTTGTTTCGCGCCACCTCGATCCTTGCCGGGCATCCCTATCATCGGGCAGGGTAGCTTCAGATGAAGCGCGCTCTTCCACTTCTGGCGATTGCCCTGGCTGCCGCGCTCGGCGTGGGGGCTTACGGCGCTGCGCCGCTGTTCGACGATCCGGGTGAGACCCGCGAGGCGATGCGCCAGGCCCTGTCCGATCAGAAACTGGCGGAAACCCGCAGCAAGCAACTCGAAGCCGAAGCGGCGCGCGCCACTGTGGCGGCGGACAAGACCCGTCGCGAGGCCGCCGCGCTCGCCGCCCGCGTCCAGCAGGCCGAGGCCGGGATCGCCGCCGCCGAGGCGCGGATCAAGCTGGTCGATCGCGAACGCGCGACCCTGCGCGAGGAGCTCGGCCGCCAGCAGGGCCCGCTCGTCAAGCTGACCGCGGCGCTGCAGCAGTTCTCGCGCCGTCCCGCCGCGCTCTCGATCCTGCGTCCCGGATCGGTGCGCGACATCGTTTATACCCGCGCGCTGCTGTCGAACGCGGTGCCCACGGTACAGCGCCGCACTTCGGGCTTGCGCGCCCGGCTGGCGCGCAGCCGCGCCTTGCGCGCGCAGGCGGTCCAGGCCGCAGCCGTGCTGCGCGACGAGCAAGAGAACTTCGACACCCGCAGCGCCGAGCTCGCTGCGCTCGAAACCCGCCAGCGGCTCGCCTCGCGCGAAGCCGGCGGTAACGCCGCGCGCGAAGCGGAGCGGGCTCTGGCGCTGGCCGAGCAGGCACGCGACCTCGACAGTCTCGTCGGCCAGCTCGACAAGGACGGCGACCTGCGCCGCCGTCTCGCCGCCCTTCCCGGGCCGGTGCTGCGTCCACCCGATCCCGAGCTGGCGCGCAACGAGGCGGTGCCGGAACCGGTCGCACCGGCTGGTGACGACAGTGCGGGGCCGCCGCCGTCGCCCTATTACCTACCCGTCACCGGCCGCACGGTCAGCGGTTTCGGCACGCCCTCGGAGGGGGGGCAGAGCAGCGCACTCACGCTCGCGCCACGCGGCGGCGCGCAGGTCGTCTCTCCCGCCGCAGGGCGTGTAGTCTTCGCTGGGCCCTATCGTGGATACGGGCGGATCGTGATCATCGAGCACGCAGGCGGCTGGACCAGCCTCGTCACCGGAATGGCAAGGATCGACGTACAGGTCGGCGCAACGCTTGTGGGCGGCGCTCCGCTCGGCATCGCCGGGCAGGGCCGGCCGACCATTGCGCTCGAATTGCGGCGCGGCGGCGAACCGGTCAATCCATTGCAGTTCGTCGGCTGAAAAGTGCCGCCGAGAGACAAGGCGCCTGCCTCATCTGGCGTTAACCCGCCACGCGCGATACAACCCCCGGCAACACCGACGAGGATCCGCCGATGAAGTTCGTTCCCCACTTGCGCGCTGCCGCCCTGCTGACCGCGGTCGCCCTGCTGCCTGCGACGACCGCGGGCTATGCCCAGGTCGACGGCGCAGTCTCGCCGGAATTCGCCAAGTTCTTCGCCACTTACCAGCGGATCAAGACCAGCTACGTCGAGCCGGTCGACGACAAGGTGCTGATCAAGGGCGCGATCGACGGCATGCTCGCCGCGCTCGACCCGCACTCGGCCTATCTCGAAGGCGCCAGTTTCGAACGCCTGACGACGCTGATTGACGGCAACTACCAGGGCCTCGGCATCTCGGTTCAGATGGACCAGGGCGCGGTGAAGGTCGTCTCCCCGTTCAAGGGCAGCCCGGCGGACAAGGCCGGGATCAAGGCCGGGGACTTCATCACCCACATCGACGGCAAGCTCATCTACGGACTCGAACTCGACGATGCGGTCGAGCAGATGCGCGGGCCGGCCGGGTCGTCCGTCCGCCTCTCGGTGGTACGCAGCGGCCGCGATGCGCCGTTCGACGTGACCGTGACGCGCGGCGTGATCGAGCTCGAACCGGTCACCTACGAGATGAAGTCCGGCAACATCGGCTACATCAGCGTCAACGAGTTCAGCCGCGATGTCGGCAACGACGTGAACAACGCCCTGCGCGCGCTGCGCCAGGAAGCGTCCGGGCGGCTCGGCGGCCTGGTCCTCGACCTGCGTCGCAACCCTGGCGGTTCGCTCGATGAGGCGGTCGCGCTGTCCGACCTGTTCCTCGACAAGGGCGCGATCGTCTCGCAGCGCGGCCGCACGCGCCGTGACACCGTCTACTACGACGCCGAATCAGTGTTCCGCGGCGATGCCGCCGCCGGCATCCCGATCATCGTGCTGATCGACGCAGGCACCGCCTCGGCCAGCGAGATCGTCGCAGGCGCGTTGCAGGACCAGCACCGCGCGCTGATCATGGGCGAGCGCAGCTTCGGCAAGGGCAGCGTGCAGTCGTTGCTGCCGCTGACCCGCACCAGCGCGCTCAAGCTGACCACGGCGCGCTACTACACGCCCTCGGGCCGGTCGGTGCAGGAAGGCGGGATCGAACCCGACATCCGCGTGCCGCAGCTGTCCGACCCCGACGCCGAACTCCGCGCAAAGTATTCCTATCGCGAGAGCGACCTCAAGCGGCACCTCGTCAACGAGGTCGACCTCGACGACGAGGCGCTCGAAGGCGATACCAAGCAGGATCCGCGCTTCACCCAGACCGCGGCGCAGCTCGAGAAGGAAGGCATCGACGACTTCCAGCTCGACTATGCGATCAAGACGCTCAAGCGCACCGCCGGTGTGATGACCGCCCGCCGCTGACCGAAAGGCTTCCCGTGACCAGTTCCGACCGGCTCGCCCAGAAACTGGCGCTCGCCGTCCCGCTGCTCCTGCTCGGCGGGGCCTATCTCGGGCAGTACGGCTTCGATCTCTACCCCTGCGAGATGTGTTGGTGGCAGCGCTGGCCGCATTTTGTGGCGCTGGCGCTGGCACTCGTCTCGTTCGTCATCGCGCCGAAGCGGCTGTGGGTCGCGCTTGCCGCAGGCGGCATCCTGACGTCCGGGCTGATCGGCGCCTATCATGCCGGGGTCGAATACGACTGGTGGGAAGGGCTGACTGCGTGCAGCAACACCGCCGCGGCAAACGGCGGCAGCGCGATGGACGCAATCCTCAACGCCCCGCTGGTGCGTTGCGACGAAGTGCAATGGTCGCTGTTCGGAATCTCGCTGGCGGGCTACAACTTCCTCATCTCGACCGCTTCGGCGATCGTGATCTTCGTCCTCTTGGGAAGGAAGGCTGTATGACCGACCGCGCCACGATGATCCGGGTCGACCAGGCCGGCGAGTACGGCGCGACCAGGATTTATGCAGGGCAGCTCGCGGTGATGGGCGACCGGGGGCCGGATTCGGCCGAGATCCGCGCCATGGCCGAGCAGGAAGCGGGGCACCTCGCGAAATTCAACGTCCTGATGGCGGAACGCGGCACGCGTCCGACCGCGCTGCAGCCGTTCTGGTCGGTTGCCGGCTATGCCCTCGGCGCGGCGACCGCCCTGATCGGCCCGGAAGCTGCCATGGCCTGCACAGCGGCGATCGAGGAAGAGATCGACCGTCACTACACCCGCCAGCTTGACGAGCTCGAGGCAGACGGCGACGATCCCAAACTCGCCCGGATGATCACCGAATTCCGCGCCGACGAGCAGGCGCACCGCGATGCCGCGCTCGCCGCCGGCGCCGAGCGGGCGCCGGGCTATCCGTTGCTCTCGGCGGCGATCCGGCTCGGCTGCCGCGCGGCAATCCGCCTTTCCGAGAAGATTTGACGCGGAACAAGGCCGCCGCGTCGCCGGTTTCATAGAACAAGGCTGGCGCACATCGGCGGGCCGCTTCATATGCAGTTCACGCCGCAACATGCTCAATGGCGCCCGCCGATTGAAGGAATGCCGACGATGAAAGCCCTCCCCGTTCTCGCCGCGCTCGCCGCCGCAAGCACCTTCGCCTCCGTGCCCGCTGCCGCGCAGGACGCCGACGGCGGCGAAAAGATCAACCAGCTGATCATTTACGGCGACGACGAGTGCCCCAAATCGGAAGGTGGCGAAATCACCGTCTGCGCCCGCCTCGACGAGAGCGAACGCTACCGCATCCCGCCCGACCTGCGGCAGAGCGACAGCCCGGACAACGTGCCGTGGACCAACCGCGTGAAGTCGTTCGAGGCGGTCGGCGATTTCGGCCCCCTGTCGTGCTCGGCCGTCGGGCTCGGCGGCGAACTCGGCTGCACCGCGAAGATGATCGAGGCGGCCTACGAGGAAAAGAAGCACGGCAATTCGGTCAAGATGGCCGAGCTGGTTGCCAAGGCGCGCGAGGAGCGCCTCTCGACGATCGACGAGGAGGCTGCCGCGACGCAGGCCCGCGTCGAGCAGATCGAGAAAGAATACATGGATCGTCTCGCTCGCGAAGACGCAGCCGCCGCGGCCGCCTCTGCCGACGACGCGGTCAATCCGGACAGCAACGCCGATCTCGCTACCCCGCCGGGCGACTGACAGCGTAAGCGCGCGATTAACCGAATTGGGCTAAGGGCGGCTGCATGAGCGGCCGTAAACGCATTCTCACCGTCTTCGGCACCCGTCCGGAGGCCATCAAGCTCTTCCCGCTGGTCCACGCGCTCGAAGCCGACGCGCGGTTCGACAGCCGGGTCTGCGTGAGCGCGCAACACCGCGGCATGCTCGACCAAGTGCTCGAAATAGCGGGCATTTTGCCCCATCACGATCTCGACCTGATGCGGCCCGACCAGACCCTCGACGGACTCACCGCGGCGCTGCTGACCGGTCTCGGCAAGGTCTTGGACGTGGAACGGCCGGACTGGGTCGTCGTGCAGGGCGATACCGCCACTGCCATGGCCGGGGCGCTCGCCGCCTACTACCGCAAGATCCCCGTCTGCCACGTCGAAGCGGGCCTGCGCAGCGGAAACATCCATCATCCGTGGCCCGAAGAGGTCAATCGGAAGATCATCGGCACAATTGCTGCTCTGCATTGCGCACCGACCGAGACTTCGGCCGTTGCATTGAAGCGCGAGAACGTCGATCCGGCGACCATCCATATCACCGGGAACACCGTGGTCGATGCGTTGCACTGGATCGTTGCACGGGTCGAAGCCGATCCATCGCTCGCTGCGGGTCTCGCGGACATCGAGGCACGCTTCGCCGGCAAGCGCGTGATCGGCGTCACCAGCCACCGGCGCGAGAACTTCGGCGAGGGGATGGAGGCAATCGCCACCGCGATCCGTCGCCTGGCAGAGCGCGGCGACGTCGCGTTGGTCTTCCCCGTCCACCTCAACCCCAACGTGCGCAAAGTCATGAACGAGCGTCTCGTCGGCCTCGACAACGTCGCGCTGATCGAACCGCTCGACTACCCGCACTTCGCCCGTCTGATCGCTATCTCCACCCTCATGCTGACCGACAGCGGGGGCGTGCAGGAAGAGGCGCCCGCGCTGGGCAAGCCGGTGCTGGTCATGCGCGAGACGACCGAACGGCCCGAAGGCGTCGAAGCCGGCACGGCGAAGCTGGTCGGGACCGATGCCGATCGCATCGTATTCGAAGCCGAGCAGTTGCTCGACGACGCCGAGGCATATGCCGCGATGGCGCGGGCGCACAATCCCTTCGGCGACGGCCGCAGCTCCGCGCGTATCGCCGATCTGCTCGTCGGATAGCGCATTCGGTCCGCATTGCGGACCGCAAGGCCGAACGGCCGTCCGGACCCCGGACCATGTTCGGGGGAGGAAAGACAAGCCGGCGGATGCCGGCGCCGGCGCTTGAGGCGAACAAGAGCGTTACCCGAATATCAACCCTTTGCTGCCAAGGCGGTGGGCGCAAGCAGCAAGGGTGTTACATGCGCGGCGAGAACCTTCCGCAAGTCTCGGTCATCGGCCTCGGCTACATCGGCCTGCCCACGGCGGCGATCATCGCCCGCAGCGGCATGCATGTGCACGGCGTGGACGTCAGCCAGCACGTGGTCGACACGATCAATCGCGGCGAGATCCACATCGAGGAAGTGGATCTCGACGGGCTGGTGCAGGGCGTGGTCCAGCGCGGACTGTTGCGCGCCGGGACCGAGGTGCAGGCGGCCGACGTCTTCGTCATCGCGGTGCCGACCCCGTTCCACAAGGATGGCGCGCACACGCCGGACATCTCCTATGTGCTCGCCGCGGCGGAGAACGTCGCCAGGGTCATCAAGCCCGGCGATTGCGTAATCCTCGAATCGACCTCGCCGGTCGGCACGACCGAGGCGATGCGTGACATGATCGCCAGCAAGCGCCCCGATCTAAGAGTGCCGGGCATGTGCGACGGCACACCCGACATCTCCATCGCCTATTGCCCCGAGCGCGTGCTGCCCGGGCACATCCTCAAGGAGTTGATCGAGAACGACCGCTCGATCGGCGGCATCACCCCGCGCTGCGCTCGCAAGGCGCTGGCGTTCTACAAGCGCTTCGTTCGCGGTACCTGCGTCACCACCGACGCGAAGAGCGCGGAAATGACCAAGCTGGTCGAGAACGCCTACCGGGACGTCAACATCGCTTTCGCCAACGAGCTGTCGATCGTCTCCGACGCGATGGGCCTCGATGTGTGGGAAGTCATCAAGCTCGCGAACCGCCATCCGCGCGTGAACATCCTCACTCCGGGACCCGGCGTGGGCGGGCACTGCATTGCGGTCGATCCGTGGTTCATCGTCCACGGCGCGCCATCGGAGACCCCGCTTATCCGCACCGCGCGTGGGGTCAACGATGGCAAGATTCACCACGTGATCGCCCGCGCCGCCGCGCTGGTTGAGGCGCATCCGGAGGCCAAGGCCGCCTGCCTCGGGCTCGCTTTCAAGGCCAACATCGACGACTTCCGCGAGAGCCCGGCCCGACTGGTCGCCGCCACGCTGGCGCGCCGCTTCGGCGAGCGCATAGCCATCGTCGAGCCCTATGCCGCCGAACTGCCGCGCGAATTCGCGGGCACGGGCGCCAAGCAGGTCGATATCGATACCGCGCTTGAGGAGTGCGAGGTGATGATCGTCTTGGTCGACCACGACGTTTTCAAGTCGGTGCCGCTGGCCGAACGCATCGGCAAGGCGGTCTACGACACGCGCGGAATCTGGCCTGACCAGCCTCAGGCTGAAGACGAGCCGGCGGAACTGCGCCGCGCCGGCTGATCCTCAGTCGCGCCCCACGCTGACGTAGGTGAACCCGGCGGCGCGCACATCCTCGGAGCGGTAGATGTTGCGCAGGTCGACCAACAGCGGGGCCTTCGCCAATTCCTTTACCCGCTTGAGGTCGAGCGCGCGGAAGGCATCCCATTCGGTGACGATGACGACAGCGTCGGCACCTTCGATCGCCTCGTAGCTGCTGGTCGTCATCTGCACGTCGGGCATCAGCGGCGCGGCCAGCTCCATGCCCTCGGGGTCGTAGGCCTTCACCGTAACGCCGGCATCGGCCAGCGTCTGCGCCACGGCGATGGCCGGCGAATCGCGCATGTCGTCGGTGTTCGGCTTGAAGGTCAGGCCGAGCAGGGCGACCTGCTTGCCCCGCGCCGCGTCCATCCCGCCAAGCGCGTCGATGACCTTGCGGCCCATCGCCCGCTTGCGGCTCTCGTTGACCTTCACCACCGCCTCGACGATGCGGACCGGACTGTCATAATCCTCGGCGGTCTTGAGCAGGGCTAGAGTGTCCTTGGGGAAGCACGAGCCGCCATAGCCCGGCCCGGCATGGAGGAACTTTGAGCCGATGCGGTTATCCATGCCGATGCCGCGGCTGACGTCCTGCACGTTGGCGCCGACCTTTTCGCACAGGTCGGCCATCTCGTTGATGAAGGTGATCTTGGTCGCGAGGAAGGCGTTGGCGGCGTACTTGATCAGTTCCGAACTGCGGCGGCTGACGAAGAGGATCGGCGATTCGTTGAGGAACAGCGGTCGATAGACTTCGCGCATCGTCTCGCGGCCGAATTCGTCTTCGGCGCCGATGACGATGCGGTCGGGACGCTTGAAGTCGCCGATTGCCGCGCCTTCGCGAAGGAATTCGGGGTTCGAGACGACCGAGACCTTATGCTTGCAGCCCGAGGCGGCGATGATCCGCTCGACCTCGTCGCCGGTGCCGACCGGCACGGTCGACTTGGTGACGACGACGGCGTCATTTTCCAGCGTCTGGCCCACTTCCTTAGCCACCGCATAGACGAACGAGAGGTCGGCGTGGCCGTCGCCGCGGCGGCTCGGTGTGCCGACCGCAATGAAAATGGCACCCGCACCGCGAATTCCCTCTGCAAGACTGGTGGTGAAAGACAGGCGTCTGGCCTTGACGTTGGCCTCGACCAGCGCGTCGAGTCCAGGCTCGTAGATCGGGATCACCCCGTCGCGCAGGCGGTCGATTTTCGACTGGTCCTTGTCGATGCACACGACATCATGCCCGAAGTCGGCGAAGCAGGCCCCTGAAACGAGACCGACGTAACCCGAACCAACCATCGCAATCTTCATCTAGCCCTCGTCGTTAGCCCCCCTAGGCTATGGAAAGAACAGGGGTAAATCGCAACACTGTCGGCCCCACTCATGTCCTGTAATAGTCGCGGTACCAGGTTACGAAATGATGGATGCCTTCTTGCACACTTGTTTTCGGGCGATATCCGGTCAGGTTCTCCAGCAGTGTCGCGTCAGCCCATGTGGCCGGCACGTCACCTTTCTGCATACCCAAGTAATTACGCACAGCCTTGCGACCACACTCGGCCTCGATGCAGTCAATGAATTTGGCCAGCTTGACCTTGTTATTGTTGCCGATGTTGACGATGCGAAATGGCGCCACCGGTGACAGGCTGTCTTTAGGCATTGGCGCTTCACTTTCCGGAGGACATTGTGGGACCGCGTCTATGAGAAGCCGGATACCGCGCACCAAGTCACTAACATAAGTAAAGTCGCGGTACATTTCACCGTTGTTGTAAACATCAATCGGTTCGCCGTTGAGGATGCCCTTGGTGAACTTGAATAGGGCCATGTCGGGTCGGCCCCACGGTCCGTAGACCGTGAAGAAACGAAACATGGTTGTTGGCAGTTTCCACAGGTGAGCATAGCTATGCCCCATTGCTTCGTTGGCCTTCTTTGTGGCCGCATAGAAAGTGAGCGGCGTATCGGCCTTATCGCGTTCTTCAAACGGCAAGGCCTCGTTTGCTCCGTATACCGAACTGGTCGATGCAATGAGCAAATGACGAACAGCGAGTTCACGGGCGCATTCTAAAACATTGAAAGTTCCGACGATATTTGCATCCAGATAAGCGCGCGGGTTTTCGAGACTGTATCGGACGCCGGCCTGTGCGGCGAGGTGGATAATGATGTCGGGTTGTTCGTCCAGCATCAGATCGTGTATTCGATCGAAATCCTCAAGCATGCCGACATGTGCTGAAAAGCGCTGGTTCTGCAGCAGAATCTGGTGGCGCCGCTCCTTGAGCCGCACGTCATAGTAGTCCGTCATCCCGTCATAACCGACAACTTCGAATCCCTCTTCGAGCAGCAAGTGCGAGAGATGAAAGCCGATGAAGCCGGCGCTACCAGTCACGAGAACTTTCTGCATGATGTTTCCGACGGAGTTTAAAGGGATGGCGGCGGCCTATGAGACCTATGCAATCGAAGCAAGGTCCATTTTGGCCGATATCTGAAGTTGCCCGCGGAAAGCCCAAGCTGCATCTGTTGGACATTGTTTGGATTTCGATTTAACCGACTGCACATTTCGCCGATCGGCGATCAGCAGCCGAGAAATTAATGCCACTTCAATCCGTTCTTATCACCGGGGGTACCGGATCATTCGGCAAAACGATGTTAAGAGCTTTGCTCGCTGATGGTGTGCCCGAGATTCGCATCCTAAGCCGTGACGAGGAGAAGCAAGACGCATTGCGAAACGAGTTGCGAGATCCGAGGGTCAAGTATTACATCGGCGATGTTCGCGATCGTAGCAGCGTTGATCGTGCGATGGCAGGGAACGAGGCGGTATTTCATGCCGCGGCGCTTAAGCAGGTTCCGTCGTGCGAATTCTTCCCGGTTGAAGCCGTGCGAACCAACATTCTCGGTTCGGAGAACGTAATACGATCAGCTATTGATGCCGGGGTTCGAAGTCTCGTTTGCCTCTCCACGGACAAGGCGGTGCATGCAATCAACGCCATGGGAATGTCCAAAGCGATGATGGAAAAACACGCTCAGGCCGCGGCGCGGGAGATCGGCCAGAGTGGACGGACCACCATTTCTTGTGTCCGCTATGGCAACGTGATGTACTCGCGCGGCAGCGTGATCCCGCTGTTCGTGAAGCAGATTAAGGAAGGCCTGCCGATCACCGTCACAGAGCCGAAAATGACTCGGTTCCTGATGCCGCTGCGCGACAGCGTGTCACTTGTCCGCTTCGCCTTTGACCACGCGCGACAGGGCGACCTGTTCATCCGCAAGGCGCCGGCTTCGACCATCGCCGACCTCGTCACCGCGTTGCTCGAACTTTTCGAAGTGCCCGGCCACGAGGTGAAGGTCATCGGCTGGCGTCACGCGGAGAAGTTATACGAGACGCTCGCTACCAAGCAGGAACTGGCGACGGCCGAGGACATGGGCGAATACTGGCGACTCCAGCTCGACGAGCGAGATCTCAACTACAGCGCTTATTTTATCGAGGGCGATACGGAGCACCGGCTCGACGACGACTTCCACTCGCACAACGCAAGGTTGCTGGACGTGGCGGCCACGAAGGCGCTTCTGCTTTCGCTTCCGGAAATACAGGCAGAACTGGCTGTCTGGAGGGGCGCCCGCCCGTGAGTCGGATCCTCGTCGTGGGGGGCGATGGAATGATCGGGTTCGGTCTCTGGTCCTATTTCCGCGCCTCGGGTGTTCACGAGGCCGTTGCGAGTGCGCGCAGTACAAGGGATGCAGCCGCCTTCCGCCGGTTCGGCGACGGCCTGCTCTACATTAGTGGCCACCTCGCCACCGACGGTGAGATCGACGCGCTATTCGCGGCGACCAGCCCCGACGTGGTCGTGAACTGTGCTGGTGTGACGTTCCATACCGAGCAAGGGATGGACCCGCTCGTTGCGATCCCGGCTAACGCGGTTCTTCCCCACAGGCTCCACGCTGCAGCGCGGCGCATTGGCGCCCGCTTGATTCATATCACGACCGATTGCGTCTACAAGGGTGACCGAGGTCACTATTCCGAGGGCGACGAGCCGGACGCGCCGGGGCTGTACGGACGGAGCAAGGTTCTGGGTGAAATCGCCGATGCTGACGATGCGTTGACGATACGCACCTCGACTGTCGGTTTCGAGCTATCTAGCGCGCGCGGACTTCTGGGCTGGTTCCTGGCCCAGCAGGGAAAGCTAAAGGGTTTCACGCGCGCCTATTTCAGCGGCCTTGCCACACCCGAATTGGGCCGGGCCATCGAGCGATACGTGCTCACCGATCAATCGCTCTGCGGCCTCTACCATGTCGCCGGTCCGAAGATATCCAAGTTCGAGCTCTTGACGTTGTTCAAGGAGGCCTTCGGAAGCACGGTCGAGATCGTTTCCGACGACGAGCTGGCAATCGACCGCTCGCTTGACGGTTCGAAATTCAGCTCAAAGACTGGTTATGCCGCGCCAAGCTGGGAAGACATGGTCGCCCAGATCGTTGATTTCGCTCCCTCCTATCCAGAGAGCGCCGCAACTTCTTGCCAAAGAGGATAAATTTTCATGCTCAAGGTCGTTACCATTGTCGGCACCCGCCCCGAGATCATTCGCCTCGCAACGACGATCGAACTGCTCGACAAGTATACCGATCACACGTTAGTCCACACCGGTCAGAATTATGATTACGAGCTCAACGAGGTGTTTTTCGAGGAACTCGGCGTGCGCAAGCCAGACATCTTCCTGGGCATCGACACAAGTTCGCTCGGCACTGTCATCGGCAACGTCATCATCGAGTCCGAGAAGGTCTTCCGCGAGGTGCGTCCCGACGCTCTCGTCCTGCTCGGCGACACCAACAGCGCGCTATCGGCGATCATGGCCAAGCGCATGAAGATCCCGATTTACCACATGGAAGCGGGCAACCGCAGCTTCGACCGCAACGTGCCGGAGGAAACCAATCGCCGGATGGTCGATCACATTTCCGATTTCAACTTGCCTTATACCGAGCATGCCCGGCGCAACCTGCTCGACGAAGGTATCCATCCCCGTCGCCTCTACATCACCGGATCCCCTTTGGCCGAACTAATCGCGAAATTCCGCGACAAGATCGAGGGCTCGGATGTACTCGAGCGACTGGAACTCGAATCCGGCAAGTACTTCATCGTGTCGCTTCACCGTGAGGAGAACGTCGACAGCAACGAGCGCTTGAGGTCGCTCATCTCAACGCTCAATCACCTTGCCAGTCACTACGACATGCCGATTATCGTCTCGACCCACCCGCGCACACGCAATCGCCTCGACAAAATGGGCGGCGTCGAGCTCGATCGTCGCGTTCGCGACATGAAGCCGTTCGGTTACTACGACTACAACAAGCTGCAGATGAACGCCTATTGCGCTCTCTCCGACAGCGGCACGATCGCCGAAGAAAGCGCAATGCTCGATTTCCCGGCCGTGTCGCCGCGCGACGCGATTGAGCGTCCTGAGGCGATCGACACCGGCAATATCGTCTTCACCGGGCTCGATCGCGACGCCATCGTCGAATCGATCGAGGCAGTCGTGGCGATCCATCGGGAGCGCAAGGACTTCGGACTGCCCTCACCTATGCCGGAGGCTTATGACATGCCCAACTCTGCCGAGCGTGTGGTCAAGCTTATCCTTGGGACGGCAAGGCTTTCGAACCAGTGGGACGGAATTCGGACGCATGACCACGTCTGAACTGCCGACCGTCGTTTATCTCGGCAATTTTGAACTTCCAGATCGCAACGCTGCGGCACTTCGCGTCCGCGGCAATGCGCGAATCTTTCGCGACCTCGGGTATCGCGTGGTTCTGGTCGGGGTTTCCCGCGATACTGCCGGAGAAGACCTCTCCTCCTCCTCCTGCGAAAGCGGGGACCAAGGGATTGAAGCTTGGGCGATGGCCTATCCGTCGGGTACCGGCGAGTGGATGCGCCGAATCACTTCGATTCGCCCCTTGATAGAAGTCGTCGAGAGAGCAGATATCAGCCGGCTTGCGCTCGTCATATGCTATAATTATCCGGCCGTCGCTCAACTTCGCATCGCCCACGCAGCGCGTCGGCTCGGCGCGAAGGCCGTAGCCGACGTAACTGAATGGTACGGCCGCGTTCCCGGTAGGTCGCCGGCCTGCTTGGTCAAGAACATCGATACGCTGCTGCGGATGTACTTAGTCAATCCGGCAATGGAGGGCCTGATCACGACCAGTTCCTTCATGAGCGATTATTACCAGCCGACCGGCCTACCGATCGTCGAGATTCCGACGCTCCAGAGGGGCGATCCTGGACCGCCTCGCGCATCGACCGGCAGCGCAGCAAAGAAACTGTTCTTCGCCGGTTCGGGTTTCGACCCGGCTCTTGTCACTCAGGGCCGGGAAGGGCTCAAGGACAGGCTCGACTGGGTCCTCGAGCTGCTATTTGCCGCGGCGAAGCTGGGTGCGGTTTTCGAAATGGACCTATTTGGTGTGACACGCGAGAACTATCTTGCCATAGTTCCGGAGCACGCCGATTTGATTGCAGGACTGGGCGACGCCCTGCGGTTCCGTGGCCGCGTGCCACACGCGGACCTGCTCGACACTCTTAGGAGGGCGGACTTCTCGATTTTCATGCGGCAGACGACCCGTGTAACTCTAGCCGGATTCCCGACGAAATTCTCCGAGTCGGTGGCATACGGCACGCCGGCGATCACCAATCCGATGCCCAGCCTGACGAACTATTTGATCGAGGGCGAGACGGGGTTCACGGTTGACCCGTCTGATCCGGGCGCGGCAGCGCGACATCTGACCGAAATATTGTCGATGCCGGCGGGCGAAGTCGCGGCGATGAAGCAGGCCTGCGCCCGATCATCGCAGTTCGACTATGCCACCTTTGTCGAGCCGGTCGCTGACTGGCTCGCCGAGCTTGGCCTTGATGCCGCCCGGCGAAGGGCGAGTGCGAATTGTCGCCCCATGAAAACCGTGTAAGGGGAACCGCGAACTGGGGGCCTTGGCGTCCTGTCGCAATTGGGTTGTGGTAAGAATGCTTTATCGCCTTGGACGCATGCTCAGCCTGCCATGGAGGCTCGTTCTGGCGCGAGTTTTTCCGGTGCGGTATGCAAAGGTGATCGGCGTCAACTTGAAAGGCGATGTGACAATCTATGGCAGCGCTCTGAACATGTTCAGCGCGGAACCTTACATGGTGACGTTGGGGAACAACGTGTTTATCAGTGTAGGGGTTCGCTTCGTCTGCCACGACGGCAGCACACTGCCATTCCGCAAGCATTACCCGAGCCTCGACATCGCCGCTCCGATAATTGTGGGCGACAATGTGTTCATCGGCGCAGGGGCGTTGATCCTCAAGGGGGTGGCGATCGGTAACGATTGCATTGTCGGAGCCAACAGCGTCGTGACGAAGGACGTTCCATCCGGTCATATCGTTGCCGGAAACCCAGCGAAGATCATCAAAACTACCGCAGAATGGCTCGAATCGGCTCGCCTGCGGTCACTTGAAATCGGTCATCTCCATGGCGAAAAGAAACACAGGGAATACAAGCGAATTTTCGGTGTAGGGAAGACGACGTGAATTCACCAATGCGCAATGGGCCGCTCTACTCGGTGCTCTGCTACGTCGGATTCACCTTCGCTCTGATAGTGTTCGGCCCGATCACCTACTACGGCTTTGATCCGTTCTTGACGGGATTGTTCCTGTTCGCGATAATGATTTCGATTGCCGTCGGGTACATGATCGGCAACGCCAGCTATGACATGAGGGCTAGAAGTCGGCGGCTGGCCAGCGGGAAGCCGTTCAACATTGTGCCGTTATTCTATGTTTGCCTGGGCCTGGCCTTGCTCGGCCTTGGGGCATCTGTGGCCCAGGCTATGCTAACCAACACGTTGAACCTTTCGCCGAGCGAAATCGGCCAGTCCTACATCGACACGTATCAAGATTATGACCGAAATTCTGGCGATTATAGCCTGACATTCGTAATATATTCTCTGACACTGGCGCCGTCGTTCATCGCAACAGTCTGGGGCCTGTTTTACTACAAGGACCTGTCGTTCGTTGCGCGGCTCGCAGTCGTCGCCCTGGTGCTTGGCAATCTGGCCTTCTATGTCATCGGATCGGGCAAGCAGAAACAGCTCGGCGACACGATCATCTACCTGATTGCGATCGGAAGCATATGGTATGCGCGCAGCGGCCGCGCGGTGAACATCAAGCTGTTGCTGCCCTCGGTCGTGCTCACGCCGTTCGTGCTCTATGCCTTCATCTACATCCTCAGCCAGCGCTACAGCGCGATGTCGGTTGACGCGCTGAATATCAACGTCAAGGCAAACTACCTGCAGTCGTACAATCTCGACCATCCGGTGTTCAAACTGTTCGGATACGATGCGGGCTTTGGCATGTCGATGCTGGCGGGCTACCTTTCACAGGGATATTTCGGACTGTCGCTGGCGCTCCATTCAGGTTGGACCTGGTCCTACATGATCGGTTTCTCCTATTCGCTCACTGTTATAGCCAATCGCGTGTTCGACCTGCCTTGGGTCATCGACCGGACCTACCCCTACATCGTCGGCCGGGAGACGGGCTGGGCCGAATCGAAGTGGCACTCGACCTTTGCTAGCTGGGCCTCCGATTTCACCTTTCCCGGGACTGTGATCCTGTTCGGCTTCTTCGCTTTCGTGATGGCACGGGCGTGGCGCGAGAGCGTCGATTTCGAAAATCCCTTCGCCATCCTGCTGTTCACTCTCATGACCTTCGGTGCCTTCTTCATCCCGGCAAACAACCAGTTGTTCATTTCGCCGGGCAGCCTGGCCAATGTCATCGTCGTCGTGGTGCTGTACCTGCTGTTCCACTGGCGTTTCAATGTGGTCAGACGACCGGCACGGTCGTGAAAAACAGCAAAAAGGTGACGGGGCCAGGGACCGGGCGCAGCTCGGTGTTGGTTATGGTCGGCGGCAGCATTCTGCTGACGCTCGCCGGGAAACTCGGCGCCCTATTCAGGGACGTGGTGTTGGCAACCGGTTTCGGAGCGGGGACTGCGACAGACGCCTACTTTGTCGCCAATATCGTGCCCGGCCTGGCTTGGGCGGCGTTCTATGCGACGATCGTGGCCGTCTTCCTGCCGATCTATCTTTCAGAGCGCGAGAACAGCGCATTGCACGGACAGCGCATCGCGATCGAAGCCGTTCGCATCTACACTTTCTCCGGGCTTGTCGTGATGCTCGCCACCTGGGTCCTCGCCGAGCCGATCGTCGCGATCACGGCGCCCGATGCAGCGCCCGAAGTGCGCATCCTGGCCGTCCGGCTGATCTTCATCATGACGCTCTCGTTCGCAGTGACCGGTTATGTTGGAGTGCAAAATGCACTGCAGCAGGCGAACGGCGCCTATCTCTGGCCGCTCACCGTACCAGTGATCAACAACGGTCTGACCATCTTTGCCATCCTCATCGCCGCGCGGTTCGACAATATTGCCATAGCCGTCGGCGGTGCGACCCTGGGCTGGCTCGTGCAGGCGCCCCTACAGCGCTGGCAAACGCGCCGGTTCTATCCGCGCGCCTTCGGTTTCGGGGTGCGGCTCAAGACGCTGCGACGCATCTCGTTGCTGTCGTGGCCGGTGATGGTCGGCATCGTCCTCGATCAGGCGAACATCTACATCGGCGTGGCGATCGCCAGCCGTTTCGGCGAGGGCGCCGTCAGCTACATCAGCTATTCAAGCCGGCTCACCCTGTTCATCGGCAATCTCGTTTCCTGGCTTGTCGCCTACTTCCTGTTTCCGCGCATCGCCGCGAGCGCGGCGCGAAAGTGCGATAAGGATGCCGGCAAGACGCTGGGGCTGGGCGTGACATTGATCGTTGGACTTACCGTCCCGCTGCTCGGCGTCGCGGTGGTCTACGGGACAGATATCATTCGGCTGGTCTATGGTCGCGGCGCCTTCGTCGAGGCATCGGTCGTGGCGACTGCCGCGGTCTTTGTGCCGCACGTCTTCGGGACCGTGTTCATGGGGGTGCGCGAAATACTCAACCGGGCCTTCTTCTCCTATCAGCGTACAAGCGTGCCGATGGCTATCGGGGCGCTTGCCGCGGGAATCAACCTCTTGGCGGGCGTTGCCCTTTCGGCTCGTTTCGGATTGCCTGGCATCGCCATGGGCACGACCATTTCGGCGACCGTATTCGTCGTCCTGCAAGTGACGGTCATCGCGCGCTGGAAACCCGAGCTGATCGATCGTGCGGCGATGCGCCACGTCGTTGCGTTATTCGCGGCAGGGATTGCCGGCACCGTTGCGGGCGTGGTCGTCGCTCGGATTGCCGCCGAATGGTTCTTCCTCGCTCGCCTGCTCTCCGGCTCGGCGATCGTTGGGCTCACCTACATTGGTACAGTTTGGCTCGCCGACCGCTTATTCTCGCTCGGGATCGTCGCTTCCATGCTGCGCGTCAAAGACTCCAATAGGTCAGATCATGCCGCAGTGCCGCTGGATCCAGAAACGATTTGACATCGATCAGCACGCCGTTTTCGACCAGCCGATCGGCGAGCCTTGCGCCCTCTTCGACATACGGGCTGTGATTGACCGCAACGATGAGCACATCGAGTTCGCGCAATTCGTCCGCCGCGACCAGCTCCAGGCCGTATTCCATTCCGACCTCGTGCGGCTCCGCATATGGATCGGCGATCAGCGCCTCGATGCCATATTCGCGCAGTTCGGCCAGAATGTCGGGCACTTTGCTGTTGCGGATGTCGGGCACGTCTTCCTTGAAGGTCAGTCCGAGCACGCCGACCCGCGCACCCTTGATCGGGCGGCCGTGCGCGATCATCAGTTTGACCGCTTTTGCGGCAACGACCGATCCCATCGAATCGTTGATCCGGCGTCCGGCCAGAATCACTTCGGGCCGGTAGCCCAGCCGTTCCGCCGCCGCTGTTAGATAATAGGGATCAACGCCGATACAGTGTCCTCCGACGAGACCCGGCGTAAACGGCAGGAAGTTCCATTTTGTGCCGGCAGCAGCGAGGACGTCCTTCGTTCGGATGTTCATCCGGTCGAAAATAAGCGAAATTTCGTTCATGAGAGCTATGTTGAGATCGCGCTGGGTATTTTCGATCACCTTCGCGGCCTCTGCCACCTTGATCGTCGGCGCTTCGTGCAATCCCGCTTCGACGATCGCCCCGTAGACGGCTCGCAGACGGTCGAGCACAGCGGGACTTTCGGCCGAGATGATCTTGGTTATCGTTTCCAGTCGACGGACCTTGTCGCCCGGATTGATCCGCTCGGGGCTGTAGCCGAGGAAGAAGTCCTTGCCTCGTTCGAGACCGGAAAGCTGCTCGAGCAGCGGACCACAGAGTTCGTCGGTGACGCCGGGATAGACGGTCGATTCGAACACGACGACGGCGCCCTTCGCCAGTTGCGGGGCGAGCAAACGACAGCTCGACCGGATCGGCTCGAGGTCGGGCCGGCGTTCGACGTCGATCGGCGTGGGAACGGTAACGATGACGAAACTGCGATCGGCAAGAGAGGTTGGATCGTCGGACACGACAAGCCCCGAAGCTGCCAGGCGGTCGTCGGAAACCTCGCCAGTCCAGTCGGAACCGTTCTGCAGCGCCACGACGCGCCGGGTCGAGATATCGAAGCCAACGACGTGGTCGAACTTCTCAGCCAGCGCAACGGCAATCGGCAAGCCGACGTAACCCAGTCCGACTACTGCTATGCTCTCGTTCATTCTTCTCATCCGTCTGTAGCTCTAAAGGCCAAGGTGCGTCATCAATGCGCGGTTGACTTGGCCGACCGCGAACTTTTCCTCGCAAAATCGGCGAGCCGCCCCTCCCATGCGCGCGCGCATGGCTTCGTCGTCGGCAAGGCGCTCCATTGCTGCGGAGAGCGCGGCGGCATCCCGCACCGGGACGAGCAAGCCTGTCTGTTTATGCAGGACCGTTTCCCGACAGCCGGGCGCGTCGCTGGTGATGGTCGGGCGGCCCATCGCCGAGGCCTCGAGGACCGTACGCGGAGTACCCTCCCGGTACGAAGGCAAGACATACACGCTCGCTCGTTCGAGCGGCCCGTGCACGTCGTCGACCCAGCCGAGGTATTCGATACCGGCGCTCTGCCAGCCCTCGAGCTCGGTCGCGTCGATGCAATCAGGCGAGGCATCGAGGTTACCCGCCAGGAGGAACCGGCAATCGCTGCGGCGCGCGAGCACGGCCATGGCCGCTGCGGCATATTCACGCACGCCCTTGCTCACCAGCAGCCGCGCGATCATGAGGAACACCGGCTGCTCTGGAAGTGGAGCCGGGGTGAAGGCTGTGGTGTCTACACCCGACCCGTTTACCAACTGGGCCTTCGTGCGATCGGTCAGGCAGCCGGCGGCAATGAAATCGTCGCGATCGTCGCCATTCTGGAACACGACGACTCGGTTCACCGCCGTGGCGCGACGGTAGAGCAGGCGCGAGGCGGCTCCGATCAGTCGTTTCTTGACGGTGTCGTGCTGGATGAATGTGTAGCCGAGCCCAGTCACCATCGACGCACTGTCGACACCCTCGGCGGCCGCGGCCAGGCTGCCCCAGATGTTGGGCTTGATGGTATAGCCGAGGACAAGATCCGGTCCGATCGACCGGATCAGCCTGCGCTGGAAACGAAAGTACGCCCAGTCCGCCGCCGGCCGCGTCCCCGCCCGTTCGAGAGGGGCCTCATGCAGAGTCGCGCCGAGAGCCTCGATTGCACTGCGTTGTGAGGGCGTGCTGCCGGGTGCCGACACGTGGACTTCGTGTCCCGCGGCGACCATATCGGCAATCAGCGGGCCGCGGAAATTGACCACGGACGGCGCGAACGAGCCGTTCAGGAGTATGCGTTGCGGCATGCGGACGGGGCGAGTGCAGTTTGCTGTTCAATCTTGGGGTCTCGGGCCGTATACGGCCAGCAACTCGAAAAACAACCCGCACGATACTCAAGGTGAGATTCTAAGTTCATGATAAATCGAATGCCTTCGTGGCCTTCCTTTACCTGTGAAGAGGCCGACGCTGTACGGGCGGTAATTGCTTCCAACAAGGTGAACTACTGGGGCGGCGAGATCGGTCGCGCCTTCGAGCGCGAATTCGCCGAGTGGAGCGGCTCGGGCTATGCCGTGGCGCTGGCCAATGGTACGTTGGCCCTCGATCTCGCTCTCAATGCTCTGGGGATCGGCGCAGGCGACGAGGTCGTCGTTACTCCGCGGACTTTCATCGCATCGGTTTCTAGTGTGGTGAATGCGGGTGCGACACCGATTTTCGCCGACGTCGATCGCGACAGCGGCAACATCTCGCCGGCGACCATTGCGCCCGTACTGACCGAACGGACCCGTGCGATCGTTCCGGTCCATCTGGGCGGCTGGCCGTGCGACATGGATGGGATCATGGATTTGGCGCGTGCGCGTGGGATTGCCGTGATCGAGGACTGCGCCCAGGCGCACGGGGCCCGTGTCGGTACGCGCAGCGTCGGCTCGATCGGCGATGTCGGGGCCTGGTCTTTCTGCCAGGACAAGATCATGACCACCGGCGGCGAAGGCGGCATGGCCACCACTGACAATGAAGAGCTCTGGCGCAAGATGTGGTCCTACAAAGACCACGGCAAGGACTGGGACGCAGTCTACAATCGCGCTCACCCGCCAGGCTACCGCTTCGTGCACGAGAGCTTCGGCACCAATTGGCGCATGCTCGAGATGCAGGCGGCGATCGGGCGGATTCAATTGCGGCGCATGGCCGACTGGACTCGGCGCCGGACCGAGAACGCCATGACGATCGCTGCTGCAATACGCCGCCACCCGGACATCGTGCGCCTGCCGCTACCGGACAAGGGATTTACGCACGCGTTCTACCGTCTCTACGCTTATATCCGGACTGAAGCGCTGGCTCCAGGTTGGACTCGCGATCGGCTAGTTGATGAATTGCTGCAGTTCGAGATCCCAGTGATGCACGGGACCTGTTCGGAGGTCTATCTCGAGAAGGCGTTCGACGGGACGCCGTGGCAGCCTGTGCAGCGGCTGCCCGTAGCGCGCGAACTTGGCGAGACGAGCATCATGTTCTTAGTCCATCCTACCCTTGAAGTTGAACATGTGGGGCGGATCGCCGCTGGTGTGGAGGAGGTGTTCGGGCGCGCCGTCGCCTAGACACGTCGCATTACTCGGGCGGGATTGCCAACGACGATTTCGCCCGGCGCCACGTCGCCGAGTACTACTGCGCCCATGCCTACTACAGCATTTTCGCCGATCGTCAGCGGTGCGCCGTGGCGCCCTTGGCGGATGACCGCGCCGGTGCCGATATATGCTCCGTCGCGTATCTGGATGTTGCCGTTGCAACATACGGAAGGGGCAAAAGTCACGAAGTCCCCAATCACACAGTCATGTTCGACATAACTGTTAATGTTGCAATGGAAGTGCTTTCCGATCTGTACATTGCTGGCCACTGTGGTGAATGGCGAGAACACGGCACCCTCGCCGATGATTGAAGCATCCATCCGGACATGCTGTTGGGCCACAACCGAAAGAAAGCCGATGCGTTCTGCATGGCATCGTTCAGCTAAGCGGCGCCTAATCGCTCCGTCGGCGACAGCCAAGACAATCTTCCTTTCCGAAACCGGCTCGTTGAGGAACTGTTCAAGTGTTAGACACCTTTGACTATTCACCAAGGTTCCATCCGCAGCATCGTCAACATATAAGCATTCTATGTCCGCTGCATTGCCGTTTTGCGCTCGCAGAAGAGGCATGATCCCCCGACCTGCACCGGAGGCGCCGTACACCGCGTGAAGTCGAGCCACGCTCATGCCGGACGAGTTGCTTTGACGCGTTGGCCTTGGCGCGACGCTGGCGATAAGATGGTGGAAGCGTTCTGGTTGGTTTGCATTGGTCAGTTCCCGGTAAAGCTTGACTGTCCGACACAGTCTGGCTCGTCGATGTCGCTGCGCTGCAATACCTTGACCGCTGTTTGGACAAGTATCCTTAAGTCGAGCCAGAATGAACGGTTGTCGACGTACCACACGTCGAGCGCGAATTTCTCATCCCAGCTCAGTGCGTTACGGCCGTTGACCTGCGCCCAGCCGGTGATTCCCGGGCGGACTTCGTGGCGGCGCGCCTGTTCGGGCGAGTAAAGCGGCAAGTATTCGACCATCAGCGGTCGCGGACCTACCAGGCTCATGTCGCCTTTCAATACGTTCCACAATTCGGGCAGTTCGTCGAGGCTGCTGGCGCGTAGGAAGCGGCCCACTGGGGTCAGACGTGCGCGGTCGGGCAGAAGTGTCCCCTCGGGCGTACGCGCGTCGCTCATCGTACGAAACTTGATCATCGTGAACAGCTTGCCACCGCGGCCCGGCCGGTTCTGGCGGAACAGGACTGGGCTGCCCATCCACAGCCGGACGAGGAGCGCGACGAAGAATCCCACCGGCAGGGTCAGGGGAAGAGATAAGACAACGAGCAAGAGATCGAATGCGCGCTTCATCTTCTGATCCCTAACGCCTTGAACCTGCGCTGTCCTTCACGATGGAAATTCTGTCGATCGCGACATCGCGCACTTCGCGACGGTCGGATGCCGCCATCGCGATCTCCAACCAGTAGTAGGTGCAGGCGCCCGGCGGCCGCTGGAACAGCTTCGGCCCCGCGCCGATGCCGCCCAGTTCTATAACCGGACCCGCAGTGCTAACTGCGCAGACAAGTCTGAAGCGGACGTCGCTCGATGCGCCGGCTGTGCCCGCCTTCGCGCTAAATACCAGTGGGCCGGCAGGAAGCGCGACCAATTGTCTGGCAACTTGCGCCGCGCCACCTCCATATGAGGTGAATGCCAAGAGCCCTTGAGGCCGCTCTATGCGCGCCGAGAGGTCGGCGGCGAACTGCAGGTCCCAGGCGAATGGCGCCATGCCTGGCTTCTGTTCGAAGCCCGGATTGCGGACAATCGCGGTCCGATCCTGCCCGGGGTCCAGGTAATCGCTCAGCCGTTTGGCGTCCTCGAACTGCGCGGTGCGTACAAGTTGCTGCATGATCCGCAGGTCGTAGCCGGCGGGAGGATGGTATCCGTCCTGCCCGCGGGCGATACGTATGGAAACGACGTTGTGCATCGCCTTCGGGTTGGTGTGCGCATTGCTCCAGAAATCCGTTTCCCAGTTCGGGTTTTGGCGCAACATACCCAGCACTGGAGCCACAAGGTCCTGCCGGTCGAGATACTGGAACAGTCCCGGGATCAGCAAGGCTCGGGCCCGTTGGCTCGTGCGCAATGCGTTGTCGAACGCGGATAGCATGCCGCGTGCATCGGAATTTGCGCCGTCGGTGCGAATGAGCCAGACGTTGGTAGGCAGGTCGCGCCGCGTTAACTTTACTGCATTTCGCATCAAGTCAGCTGACCGACCGGTTTCGCCTTTGGCTTCAGCAAGAAGGCCAAGTGTTCGAATTGCCGCTACATTCAAGGGTTCCGCTGTGTAGCTGGCCCGTGCCAACGCAGTGATTGTCTGACTATCGACTTTGCTGGCATCGATCGGGCGGGCGATGTCTTTGACTGCTCCGGCAGAAAGCAACAGTCCAGCCGCGTTCGCTCGGGCAAAGCCAACACTTACACCGGCGGCCAGCGCGCGTTGCGGCTGGTGGACCTCGAAGACTTGTGCCGCGGCCGCCAGCGCGGAGACTACTGCGAGCGCGAGGCAGGCAAGCAACGCGATCGAGTTCCTGACCCAGGCCATGGCTAGGCTTCCAGCGCCCTAGTGTCGCTTCCCGGTTGGCCATATCCATATCCATATCCATATCCATATCCATAATGGGCATCTTCGGCTCCCAACTTGGTGATGACTGCCCCAAGAAGGCGGCCATTGGTTGCCCGCAAGCGATTGAGCGAACTATCGATGCCGCGCATCTTTTCGCGATTAGCCTCGATGGTGAAGACGACGCCTTCGACCGAAGAGCTGAGTAATGGAGCGTCGGCCAATCCAAGAACGGGCGAGCTGTCGACTATTACATGGTCGTATTCCTCGATCATCGCTTCCAGCAACTGCTTCATTCGCGAGCCAGACAACAATTCGGCGGCATTGGGCGGAATCGGGCCGGAATCCATGAACAAAAGATTTTCGAACGACGTCGGGTGAAGCATCGAGCGCCAATCGCTGTTGCCTGACAGATAGTTTGACAGTCCCAGCTCATGGCGTTGACCGAGAAATTCGCCGATCGACGGGCTGCGCATGTCGCCATCGATAATTACTACCTTTGCACCGGATCGAGCAATGGACTGAGCCAGGCCAACGGCGGAAGTCGACTTTCCTTCATTTGGAGCTGTGCTGGTCAGCATGAAACTGCGCGGGATCCCATGATCAGTCATGAACGAAAGGTTCGCCTTGACCGAGAGGTAGGCCTCGCTGGTCATAGACTTGCGGTCTCCTAGTGCTTCGACGACATCGCCATCTTTTATGAGCGGGATGCTTCCAAGGAGTGGCAGGCCAAGCTTACGATTGACGTCTTGCGGGTCCTTGAGGCTTTGGTTCCAGATTTCGAGCGCAAAGATCGCTCCTGCCGCAGCCAGCAGCCCGAGCAGAAGGAATATCAGGAGGTTGAAACCAAGCGAGGGCCTCGACGGCTTGAGCGGAGGTTCGGCGCGATCGACTACCGCAACGTTGTTGCTGCCCACACCAGCGACGCCGATTTCCTTGAAGCGCTGGAGCAGCGCGTCGTATAGTTGTCGGTTGGTGTCCACTTCGCGTTGGTAGATCGCATACTGTATCGAATCGCGGCGTTGACCTATGACCTCTTGCTTCAAGTTCTCGACCCGATTGCGCAGTTGAGCTTCGCGTGCCGCGGCCTGCTGATAGTCGGTTGTTTGGCTCAGCCTGATTCGGTCTTCCTCATTTGCGATTTCTTTGCTGAGGGCATCCATCTGATTCTTCAGCGCTTGGACTTGGGGATAGTCAGGTTCGAATTGAGTGAGCAGCTTGGCATGGTCTGCCGAAACTTCTGCCCGTTTCTGGCGCAATGCGTTGATCGCCGGATTGTTCATTACAATTGAATCGACTTGCCCGTTATTCGTCGCTGCGCTCTGCGCCGCGATGCGGGCCGCAGTCGCCTGGGTTAGCGCGCCGTTCAGGGCCTCCAGGTCACTCGCCACAAGAGTACGTTCGGTTCGCGTGTTGCCGCTTGGGCTTTCTTCCGTCTGAAGGGCTATGATTCGCTTCTTAGAAGCATAATTCACCAGTTCGGCCTCGGATTGCTCGAGTCTCTGTCGCAATGATTCGAGCTGCTTTTCGAGGTATTTGCGGGCATCTTCCGTGGAGGCGAAGCGACGGTCGAGTTCGCTCTGGATAAACTGATCCGACCAGGCATTTGCGATGCGAGCCGATAATCTGGGGTCGGGGCTCGAAAAGACGACATCGACCAGGCTCGATCCGCGCACCGGTTGGATGGAGATATTGTCGCGCAGGGCATCGACCACATCGACATCAAGCGGGTCCCGGCCCGACAACGCAGCGCTGCCAACGTCATCCGGCAGCAACTCGAAATTGCTTAGGAACGAGTTGTCCTGAGCTAGATTCAAGCTTCGCGCCACGCGCTCGGCGAGAGTCCTGCTGTTGAGTAGCGCATATTGCGTTTGATAGAATTCAAGACTTTGCCCTGAGGCGTCGTTTTCGACTCCTTGGACGTTGGTGACGTTGTCCTGCTCGCGACTGATCTCAAGCCGTGAAGTAGCTGAAAAGATAGGAGTCATGACGAGTGTCAAAATAACCCCGGCCACGAGCGCGGCCAGCACTATACTAGCGACCACCCACTTATGTCGGCGGATCGCGCGCCAATACTGCTCCGGCAGCGATACGTCGAAGTTGCTCTTTTGCCCGACTGTGGGTCGCTCGCCCTGCACCATCAAGTCAGGACTAAATATGGTTTCCATCATTTCTCTCTGGATTATCACCCAGCTGCAGTGTCCGACGTCAGTTTCTGTTGTTGAAAAGTATGAGCAGCGGAGTAGTCAACAGCGGGGCGGCCTTCAACACTTCTGAAAACAGCCGACGCGATTGTGAATCACCTACGATAACAATATCGTTTGCGAAGATTTCGGGATCGTCGTAGGCACCGGCACGGATTGCACCAAGGTTGTACAGTCCGGCCATCCGTTGTCCGCCCACGGTGCGAAACACGACGACGTCATCGAGCTTGGCAAATTCGGAAGTGCCGCCCGCTGTCGCCACGGCCTTGATCAAGGTCATCTTTCCAATAACCGGATACGGCCCCGGCTTTGACACTTGGCCGTCGACGGTGACGACTTGACTGATCGTTTCCTTCAGATTCACCGTGACCTGTGGATCGCGCACGTACCTGCGAAGGCGCTGTCTGATTGCCGTTTCGAGCTCGCCCGGCGAAAGACCAGCTGCCTCCAAGTTACCTGCAAGCGGAAGCGAAACGCGACCGCCGGCATCGACTTGCACTTCGTCGCGAGACAACTCCTCAACTCCGAAAACGTCGATAGAAAGCTTGTCAAACGGGCCTATCAAGTAGGGCCTTGTCAAGGTCAGTTGATCGGCTTGGGTTGGCTCCGGAAGAGGGCGGTCTTGGACTAGCGGGACCTTTCCGACATCCCGAATGGAAGGCTCCGACACACAGGCGGCCAGCAGGAAAGGCAGGAAAAGGAAGAGCTTTCGCATGGAATTCCAGAGAGGTTTCAAATTGCCGGGGAAGCGAGCACGCCAAATTTGTGCGCGCCCTGTACGACGTCGGACTGTGACGGTGGCATTAGCAAATTGTGTTGGCAGGTAAAGGCATTCGGGCTCACCATTAGCGGAAGGGAACGGTCTGCCGAGCGCCGACGCGGAGCTTAACTTCGATGCTCGCAGCAAGGAGAGCGGCCGTGCACATCAGTGACGGCGTGCGCAGAGGATAATCGAAGAGCCCGCCGAGCAGAAGTATGCTTAGCGAAAGCCATGAAAAGGCGCTTTGCGAGGTGAACGAGCCGGATGCTCTATTCTGCCGGACGCTTCCGAATGCCAGCCAGCCGCTCAGGACCATCCAGCCGCTGGCTAGAAACATCAACACTCCCGCCACTATCCCGCCTTCGATCAGGAAGCCGATGAAGTCATTATGCGCTTGGTTCAAATAGGCGGGCATCAACAGGGCCGTCGGCTCGCGAATCTGGTACACAAGGTAGAAGCTTCCGAAACCCGATCCCGCCGGGAAATAGGTCGAGATCAGGTGCCAAAGTTGCGGCATGATTTGCCAACGCAGTTCTTCCGCCGGAGAACGCTCGAAGATCCGCGCGAAGGCTTGGGAACCGGAAAAAAGTAAGATGGTGAGGACTACGGTTGCCACTAAGCCAAGGGCTATTGCAGTCGCGAGCAGACTGCGTTCTCTGAAAAATGTTTTGATCCGCCCGTTTGGCAGTCCGGCGAGCCAGAGCGCTGCACTGGCGACGAGCGAAACTAGGAGAAGAGCGGAACCCGCACGCGAACCGGTGGCAAAGACCATCGGGACAAATAATGCTGCAGCTCCAAAGGAGACGACACGCGTTAGCGCGGCACGTCTTCCTTGCGCGGACAGACCGAGCGACAATGCAAGCGGCACAAGGCATGCAAGGAAAATCGCATTGTGGTTTCGGTTGGAAAACAGCCCGACGACCATCCCGTTGTTGGTGATGCGATAGATATAGAATGGGCTGTTGGCAGTCCCGACTGCCTGTAGAAGCCCAAGAAGACAGCTGGCGACTCCGGCAGCCACAAGTAGTGCCGGTATTCTGTCCTTCACCTCAGTCGGCAGGATGGCGAAGTTGACCATCGCGGCGAGTGGCAGCGCAAGGACGAAGAAGGTGTTCAGGGTCTTCGAAGGCGATAAGCTGATTGGGCGCCACGGGGCCAAACCGAGCACATCTCGATCGATCGAGGCAATCAACTCGCGGCCAGGTAGCGCGTGCCAGACCATAGGCGGCAGAGGAATTAGCTGCGCGGCAACCAGAACAGCGAGCGCGACGAGCAGCTTGAGAGGCGCCCCCAGTTCGCGCAACTGATCCACTTGGCTGCAAGCCAGGCCATAACCAAGCAGCATTATCGAAAGCGGTCGCAGAATGATCAGTGACGCGATGTCGCCGCGTGATCCGCCGCCGAATAGGAACGCTCCCGCAACCAGCACGAGCACAGCAATCTGCCTAGAGAGTGGGCTCCGGAGCCTTTGCTGAAAATTGCCGAGAGTTGGCGCTCGGCCGACCGCATTGAACTTGATTGTCATAGGTGTTGATTTCTCGGGGCTCAATTTCAAGAAGCGATACGCCTCGGCCCGTTGTCGCGGCGATGTGCGAATTCGGGTACAAGGTTTCCTAATAAGGCTGTGGCTCGGACCGGGTCGCGGCATCCTTTGAGTTGTTGCAGCAGCGCGGCGAGATCGGGCCAAGGCATGAAATCTTCTCGCGCCATCATAATTCTTGCATGCCTCGTTTTTTGGGGATTTTCGCCGATCAACAATTCTTCAAACAGCTTTTCGCCGGGCCGGAGACCGATTTCGACAATGGCGATGTCCCCGTCGGGGTTTTTGTCGTCGCGAAGCGAGAGGCCGGACAGCTGAACCATCGTCCGGGCGAGGTCTAAAATTTTGATTGGCCTGCCCATGTCAAGCACGAAAACTTCGCCACCGCAAGCCATGTCACCGGCCTGGATGACCAAACCCGCTGCCTCGGGGATGGTCATAAAATATCGCATAACACGTGAATCTGTCAGGGTAATCGGACCTCCTGCTTCTATCTGCCGGCGGAACAGCGGCACGACCGATCCGCTTGAGCCCAGGACGTTGCCGAAGCGAACCATTGAATAGCGCGTCCCGTGGTTGCGCTCGGCGAAGCTCTGCACGACCTGTTCAGCCGCACGCTTGCTTGCCCCCATGATATTTGTTGGCCTCACGGCCTTGTCTGTACTGACGAGAATGAAATCGGCGACTTCGCCAACATGAGCGGCATACACAGTTTCGAACGTGCCGAGAACGTTGTTGCGAATGCCTTCAACCGGGTTCTGTTCAACCAGCGGAACATGCTTGTATGCCGCGGCGTGATAAACAGTATCCGGCTTGTGGGCAGTGAACACCTCTTCCAACCGTATTCGGTCCGTCACCGAGCCGAGGATCGCGACTATCTCGGTTTCCGAGCGGCTCGAGCGCAGTTCGAGTTCGATGGCGTAAAGTGAATATTCGCTGACGTCGAAAAGTACCAACTTCTGCGCGCCAATGCGTGCGATCTGGCGGCACAACTCGCTACCAATCGAACCACCGGCGCCAGTCACCAATACAGTTTTGCCAACCACGGTGCGGCCGGATGCCACATCGTTCGGCGCGATTTGTTCGCGACCCAGCAGGTCCTCGATCTCGAGGGGGCGCAGGTCGGTCAGTGAAACCTTCCCTCCGACAATGTCCTTCATTTGCGGCAGTGTCTTCACATTGATCCGCAATGGGGAAAGCGTCTTCACGATTTCCCGCCGTCGCTGGCGTGAGGCGTTGGGCAGGGCCAAGAGAATGTCGGTCACTTGATGCCGCTCGACGATTTGGGGAAGATCAGCGCTGAAATATACTTGGTTTCCGTCGAGTTTCTGTCCCTTCAACCGGCTGTCGTCGTCGACGTAGCCGATGACTTTGAGCGATGGATCAGAATTCATCGAGCTGACCAGTTGTTGGCCGCCTGAACCCGCGCCGTAAACCAAAACCCGGCGTACCGTACCGCCGAATTTGCCACGCATTAGCACGTCCATGATCAAGAAGCGAAAAGTGACTCGTGATCCAGCGATTAGCACGAAGTAGACTAGGGGCTGCAGCAACCCAAGTGTGCGCGGCACACCTGTAAAACTGATTATCATGAAGACGAACACCATGCATGAGGTGTAGAGTAAGAAGGCGCGCAACAAGATTGCCATCATTCCGCTTCCCGCATAGCGAAAGATCGACTTGTAAACCCCGCTCAGCCCGAAGCTGGGGATCATAAGGAGGATGGCGCCAAGGGAAATCCTGCGGATCGGTTCGTTCCAAAAGGTCCACGTATTCATGCGCAGGGAATACGCAATCCAGATGGAAAACATGAGCAGTATAAGATCGATTACGAAGACAACCGCACGCTTTTGCCAGCGAGGGAGGGCAGCGATTACTCCGAGAACGGAAGTAACCAAGTTAGTTGCAAGATTCATAGTGTTTCCTTGCTTCCTCTCCCGACCGCACGATTAAGGCCCGTTATCAAATGGATATAGGATTTTTGAACCCACCCAATTGCCGTAGCATACCCAATCTTCACACCAGCCCAATATCCGGCGCATCCTCCTGTTTCATGCCGACTATATGATAACCCGCATCGACGTGATGGGTTTCGCCGGTCACGCCCGATGACAGGTTGGACAGTAAGTAGAGGCCCGATCCGCCGACGTCCTCGATCGTGACGTTGCGCCGGAGCGGCGAGTTGAGTTCGTTCCACTTAAGGATATAGCGGAAGTCGCCGATGCCGCTGGCCGCCAGCGTCTTGATCGGCCCGGCGCTGATCGCGTTGACGCGAATGTTCTCCGGACCAAGGTCGTTTGCGAGATACTGGACGCTGGTTTCGAGCGCCGCCTTGGCCACGCCCATCACGTTGTAGTGCGGCACGACCTTTTCGGCGCCATAGTAGGTCAGCGTAAGGATCGAGCCGCCGTTAGGCATCATCTCGCGCGCCCGTTTCGTCACCGCGACAAGGCTGTAGGCGGAGATGTTCATCGTCATCAGGAAATTGTCGAGACTGGTGTCGACATACTTCCCGCGCAGCTCGTTCTTGTCGGAAAAGCCGATCGCGTGGACCACGAAGTCGATCGTTTCCCAGCGCGCCCTGAGCGTTTCGAAGGCGCGGTCGAGCGCGGCCATGTCCGAAACGTCGCAATCGAAGCAGAAATCGCTGCCGAGCTGTTCGGCCAGCGGGATGACCCGCCTGGCCAGCGCCTCGCCCTGGTAGGAAAAGGCCATCTCGGCCCCGTGCTCGGCGAGCTTCTGGGCGATGCCCCAGGCGAGCGACTTGTCGTTCGCCAGGCCCATGATCAGGCCGCGCTTGCCGTTCATCAGACCGCTCATTCGTCTGGTCCCTCCTGCGTCTCTTGTCTTGCGTCCTTGGCCTTTGCCCGCTTCTCGTCGGACTGGCCGATGTGATCGCGCTCTTCTTCCGGCGTTTCGGCCAGTGCGGCGTTGAGTTCGGCGCCCATTACCATCCCTAGGCCCACGAGCCAGAAAAAGAAAAGTGCGATCATCATGCCCGCCAGCGAGCCGTAAGTCAGGTTGTAGCGGAACACGGTGCGCAGCAGTGGCGGCAGGGTCAGGGTGACGCCAATCCACCAGGCGGCGACGAGCAGCGCGCCAGGCCACTTGGGATAGCGCCGAATACGGTAAGCGTGCGGCGTGAGCGTGTAGAACAGCAGGTAGAGCGAGCCGAACAGCACGAAAGCCGGGACGAGCCGCGACAGCGAAAGTTCGTGCAACACGTTGGCCAGTTGCGGGAAATAGGCGTCGATCACCTCCTGTGCGGCGCCGATCAGCACCTGGGCGATCAGGCTGAACATCAGCAGGATCACCGAGGCGATGATGATCCCGGTCGAAAACAGGCGGTATTTCCAGAACGCCACGGTCGGCTCGGTGCCGTAGGCGCGGCGCAGGATGTCGCGGATCGTCTCGATCAGGCTGCCGACCGTCCACAGCCCGATCAGCCCGCCGGCCCAAAGCAGCCAGCCGCTGCGCTGGGCGACGACGTCGCGCGCCACCGGCCCTATGACGTCGGCGACCACCGGTGGCAGGGCGATGAGCACGGCGTTGATCGTCGCCGCGCGCTCGGTCTCCTCGCCGAAGAACGAGAAGATCGCCGCGGCGGTGATGAAGAACGGAAAGATCGCCAGCACCGCCATATAGGCGAGGTTTCCGGCGTGGATGAAGCCGTCGTTGTAGGTGCCGACGAGGACCCGCTTGACCACGTCGAAGGCGCGGCTGCCGGGGCCCACGTGATACCGCACCTGGTCGCCGAACCCGGCGCTGTGCGCGAGCGCCTGCCGCCGCCGTGCCTCGGGCGAGAGGTCATCGACCGGGGGGCCGTACTTGTCCGGGTCGGAGAGGCCGGGTGGCGCCATCGGCAGCGGGTATTACCAGTTGTCCATCGTCTGTCGAGCGAACGAACCGGCGAACGGATGGCTCCGCAGCGCGCTCAAACCCCGAGATCGGCGCGCACGTTGCGGGTGTCTTCCCATCCTTCGAGCTTGGCGGCGAGCGCCGCGACGTCGTCGGGAAGGTCGATTTCGAGCGTCACCAGTTGGTCGCCGCGCCCGCCGCTCTTCTTGGTGAAGCCCTTGCCCTTGAGGCGCATGACGGTGCCGCCGTTGGTGCCCGGTTTGATCGTCAGCATGACCGCGCCATCGACCGTCGGGCAGCGCACCTTGGCCCCGGCGATCGCCTCGGTCAGCGTTATCGGCAGGCCCATGCGCACATCGTAACCGTCCTTGCGGAAGAACCGATGCGGCTCGAGCGAGATGGTTACGATGCCGTCGCCGTGACCGCCGGCCCCCGCCTCGCCCTTGCCCTTGAGGCGCATTTGCGTGCCGTCCTCGGTGCCCTGCGGCAGCTTGAGATCGATGGTCTTGCCGTCGGCCAGCGTGATGCGCTGCTCCTTGAGCGTCGCGGCGTCGGTGAAGGGGACGCGCAGTCGGTAGGTGATGTCGGCGCCCTTGCGTGGCGGCGGAGGCGGCGGTCGACGGCTGAAGCCGCTCGAACCGCCGAATCCGCCCGAACTTCCGCCGCGACCGCCGCCGAACAGGCCGTCGAAGATGTCGCCGAGATCTATTCCCTCCATCCCGGCCATGTCCTGGAATTCGCGCGGGTCGAAGCCCTGCGAACCGCCGCTGCTGCTCGTGCGGCCACGGAAACCGCCGCCGAACGGGTTACCGCCGCCGCCTCCGCCCATGCCGAACGGCATCGCCGGATTGCCGTCGGCATCGATCTCGCCGCGGTCGAACTGGCCGCGCTTGGTCTTGTCGGAGAGCAGGTCGTAGGCCCTGGTGACGTCGGAGAACTTCTCCGCCGCCTTCGGATTGTCCTTGTTCCGGTCCGGATGCAGTTCCTTGGCGAGCTTGCGGTAGGCGGACTTGATGTCCTTCTCGCTCGCGTTGCGGGAAATACCAAGGGTGGCATAGGGATCGGCCATGGCGTGTTAGCTAGGTGCTACAGTGAAAGCACGCAAGCGGCGCTTTCCACCGCGCCACGGCGAAGCTAGGGCTGGCGCATGGAAAGCGGACGCGACGCCATACCCGAAGGGGACCCGTTTGCCCTGTTCGACGCCTGGTTCGCCGAGGCCAGGGCAAGCGAGCCGAACGACGCCAACGCCATGGCGCTGGCCACCGCGACGCCGGGAGCCGCTCCTTCGGTGCGCATGGTCCTGCTCAAGGGCCACGGGCCCAACGGCTTCGTGTTCTACACCAATGCCGAAAGCCGCAAGGGTGGGGAAGTCCGCGCCAATCCGCAGGCCGCGCTGCTGTTCCACTGGAAGAGCCTGCGCCGGCAGGTGCGGATAGAGGGCCCCCTGAGCGAGGTCACCGCGCAGGAGGCGGACGACTACTTCCATTCGCGCCACCCGCTTTCGCAGCTCGGTTCGGCAGCGAGCGACCAGTCGCGCCCGCTCGACAGGCGGCAGACCTACCTCGACCGCGTGGACGAACTCGCGGCGCGTTACGAGGGGCAGGAAATCCCGCGCCCCCCACACTGGACCGGCTTCCGCTGCACGCCCGAGCGGATCGAGTTCTGGCTCGATCGCGAGAATCGCCTGCACGAACGCCGCCAGTTCAACCGCCGCGCCGATGGCGGGTGGACGAGCACGTTGCTCTATCCATGAAACACGTCGCAACGGAGTTGGGAGCATGACGAACGAGCAGGTAGCGCGCGCCCGCCTGACCCGCAGCGCCGCCTTCGCATCGATCACGATGGCGAGCATTCTGGCGGCGATGAAGATCTGGGCGGTGTGGAAGACCGATTCGACCGCCATGCTCGGCAGCCTTGCCGATACCGGGCTCGATCTTATCGCCAGCATCGCCACGCTGATCGGCGTGTGGATCGCGGCGCGTCCTGCGGACGAGGACCACCGCTTTGGCCACGGCAAAGCGGAAGCGCTCGCGGCGCTTTTCCAGGTCGTCCTGATCACCATTTCGGCGGCCGGAATCGCCTTCCGCGCGATCAACCAGCTCGTCGCCGGCGAGCGAGTCGATTCCGCCAACGAGGGCATCGTCGTCTCGGTGCTGGCGATTCTCGGGACATTTGCACTGCTCGCCTGGCAGCGCCATGTCATCCGCTCGACCGGCAGCATCGCCATCAAGACCGACAACGTCCACTACAAGTCGGACCTGTTCCTCAACCTCGCGGTGATCGCCGCCCTGGTCATGGACCGCTTCCTCGGCATCGCCGGGGCCGACCCGGCCTTCGGCCTGATCATCGCGCTGTGGCTGGCCTGGGGCGCCTGGCGCGCCTCGAGCGAGGCGCTCGACCACCTGATGGACAAGGAATGGCCCGACGCGAAGCGCGACGAGTTCATCGCCGTGCTGGCGCGGATTTCCGAGGTTCACGGCATGCACGACCTGCGCACCCGAACCAGCGGTGCGCACGACTTTGCCCAGTTCCATATCTCGGTCGATCCGAAGATGACGGTCGCGCAAGCCCACGATGTGATGGACGCGATCGAGGACAAGCTGGCGGCCGAGTTCCCCGGGGTCGAAGTTCTGATCCACACCGACCCCATCGGGCTGGTCAATGAAACGGGCGCGGCAGCCGAAGAACTGCTGCCGCAGGACGGGAGCGAAGTGAAGTGAAACGACCCTACTGGCACGTCGATGCCTTTTCCGACCGGCCTTTCGCCGGCAATCAGGCCGGGGTCATGCCGCTCGACGAATGGCTCCCGGACGAGCTGCTGCAGGCCATCGCCGAGGAGAACAAGTTCGCAGAGACTGCCTTCCTTGTGCCCGACGCCAGCGGCGAGACGGACTGGGAGCTGCGCTGGTTCACCCCGGCCTGCGAGATCCGCCTGTGCGGCCACGCGACGCTCGCTTCTGGCCATGTCATGCTCCTGCAGGGCGGCGACCGGGTCACCTTCCGCACCCGGCGCGCAGGCATCCTCGAGGTCCGGCGTCTGGCCGAAGGCGGCTACGAACTGGCGCTCCCGGCCATCGCGACCGAGCCGTGCGCGCGGCCTGAAGTCGCCCCGTTGCTCGGCGTCGAGCCGCAGGAAGTGTGGCTCAACCCCGATCGCTACGGAATCTACCTGTTCGGCAGCGAAACCGAAGTCCGCGCTTTGGCGCCCGACTTCAAGGGCCTCGGCGCGCTCGGAGACGACCAGTTCATCTGCACTGCGCCGGGCGACATCTGCGATGTGGTCAGCCGGGTTTTCGTCCCCGGTGCCGGGGTCGACGAGGACAGCGTGACCGGCTCGGCGCACGCCGCGCTGACGCCGTTCTGGGCCGCGCGCCTCGGTCGCAAGCGCTTCACCGCGCACCAGGCCTCGCAGCGCGGCGGCGATCTCGTGTGCCGTCTCGACGGCGATCGCGCATGGCTCGGCGGCCACTGCGCGACAGTGGTCGAAGGGACCTACTTCGTTACCGGGTAGAGCGCGGCGATCTTGGCGAGGTCGTCGACCAGCGGGCGGCGCTTGCTGTCTTCGGTATGGCCGAGCCGGACGATCGTCAGGCCCTGGCTCGGCGACACGATGACGTACTGGCCGAGGTGGCCGACCAGCGAGAAGGCGTCGGACGGACCCTGGTCGGGGAATAGCACGACCTTTTCGCTGTCCGAGGTACGGTTGAGCCAGGTCATCGCGCCGTAGTCGGCCTTGCGCGGACTCGGGCGGGTCATGAATTCGACCCAGCTCCGCGGGACCAGCTGCGTGCCGCGCACCGAACCCTTGTGCCGCATCAGTTCGCCGACCTTTGCCCAGTCGCGCGCCGTGGCCCAGATCATCGAACCGCCGAGCATGGTGCCCGAGGCGTCGTATTCCCCGCGCAGCGAGGGCGCGCGCAGCGGCCCGGACAGGCGCGAGACCATGAAATCGTCGACCGCCTGTCGCCTTTCGTCGGCGGAACCGTCGGGCGCGAGGATGCGCGCGGCAATGTCCGAGAGGATCATCGCGGTCGGGGTCGAATACTGGAAATGCCGCCCGGCCTCGTGGTCGAGCGGTGCGGCCTCGGCCCAGTCGGCCATGTCGTCGCGTCCGTCGAGGAACATCATCCGCACTTCGCCCGAGGTGTAGATCGGGTCGGCCATTTCCTGGTGCCGGAGGCCCGAGCGCATCTGCATGAGCTGGCGCAGCGTGATCTCGCCGCGCGGGTCGCCGGTGCGCTGCCACCCCGGGATCGGCGGCGAGCGGTCGAGGTGCAGCCGTCCCTCGGCGACCAGCGCCCCGACCAGCAGGCCGGTGACGGTTTTCGACATCGACCAGCCGATGAATGGGGTCTGCTTGCCGTAACCCTCTGCATAGCGCTCCGCGGCGATCTCGCCGTTGTGCAGGACCAGCACGGCGCGGGTTTCGCCGATGCCCTTGTCGGTGAACAGGGTATCGACAGCACGCGCCAGCTTCTCGCGGGCTACGCCGGGATCGGCGCTCACCGCCTCGAGCGCGCCGGGTGGCAATGGCGGTTCGGGCGGGGGGCCCGAATCGCCGCAAGCGGCAAGCATGAGGGCTGGAAGCAGGGCAGCGGCGAGGCTAGGGAAACGAGGCGGCGTCATCGGGGCGCCATCCATCCTTCAGGCGCTTCGCAATGGCAACCGCAAAGAATTCAGCCCAGCGTTCCCGACCGGTCTGGCTCAAGATCGTGGTCGCGCTGGCCTTCGTCGGGCTCGTTACCGGCTGGTTCTTCCGCGAGCCCATCTACGGACGCGCCGAGACGGGAGTGTCCTACGGTGCTCACGTCGCGTGCTCGTGCCGCTACCTCGCCGGCCGCGGTTTGTCGGACTGCAAGAAGGACTTCGAGCCGGGGATGAAGCTGGTGTTCCTGAGCGACGACGCCGACGACAAATCGGTCACCGCCTACGTCCCTCTCATCGCCAGCCAGACCGCGCACTACCGCGAGGGCTATGGCTGCGTGCTCGAACCCTGGTCGGACTGAGTTTCGGTCGAATCGATCCATCCGCCTCCGACGACCCGGTCGCCGGCATAGATCACAGCAGCCTGGCCCGGAGCGACTCCGTATTCGGGCTGGGCGAATCGAATCGTCGCCGCCGCCCCGTTTCCGAGCTGGCCGTCGAGCACGACCGGGACCGGCTTGGCCAGCGAACGAACCTTGGCCGTCAGCGGCGCGTCGGGGAGCGGGCCGACGCGGTTCGTTTCAATCAATTGTGCGGCGCTTGTGGCAAGCATTGCGCGGGGCCCGACACGTACCTCGGCGCTCTCCGCGTCGAGCGCGATGACATAGAGCGGCTCGGGCTGGCCGCCTATCTCGAGCCCGCGGCGCTGACCGACGGTGAAGTGGATCACGCCCTCGTGGCGGCCCAGCGTCTCGCCGGTCCCGGCGTGGACGATCGCCCCAGGCCGTGCGCCTTCGGGACGCACCGAGCGGACAATCTTCGCATAGTCGCCGTCGGGGACAAAACAGATGTCCTGGCTGTCGGGCTTGGCGGCGACCGCGAGGCCGAACTCGGCGGCGATCTGCCGCACCTCGGCCTTGGGAAGCCCGCCGAGCGGGAATCGCAGGTAGTCGATCTGCTCCTCGGTCGTGCCGTAGAGGAAGTACGACTGGTCGCGTGCCGGATCGAGCGCGCGGTGCAATTCCGCGCCTGCCGGCCCCACCATCCGGCGCACGTAGTGGCCGGTCGCGAGGCAATCGGCACCGAGCTCGCGCGCCATGTTCAGCAGGTCGGTGAACTTGGGGCCCATGTTGCAGCGGATGCACGGGATCGGCGTACGTCCGGCGAGGTAATCGTCGGCGAAGGCCTCGACCACTTCCTCGCGGAAGGCGCTCTCGTGGTCGAAAACGTAGTGCGCGAAGCCGAGCCGGTCGGCGACGCTGCGCGCGTCGCGGATGTCGTCTCCCGCACAGCACGCGCCCTTTCGCCCGGTGGCCGCGCCATAGTCGTAGAGCTGCAGTGTGACGCCGATGACCTCGGCCCCGCTACGGCTGGCGAGCGCGGCGACCACCGAACTGTCGACCCCACCCGACATGGCGACGACGATGCGGCAGTCGCCGGCCGGGCGCGGCAGGTCGAACAGCGCCGCGGGGTCGGCGGTAAGGGATGCGGTGGGGGTCACGATGGCGCGCCCCTTACACGCACCGGGGCGGCGGGGCAAAGGCAAGGAGATAATGCACGGTAAACGTCCGCTTTACCGGTTCTTGACGCTTGGACGTTATTGGCGATTCCATGTTCCAAGCCAAACTCCACCGACAGGACGTCGGGCTGCCGTTCGACCATGCCGATGGCAAGGCCGGCGACCTGCGTCCGGTGCGTTGGTCGGACCTCGTCGCCAAGCTCGATGCGGCCCGCGATCTTCGCGATGCCTTGCACGGGCACGACGGTGCGAGCGAAGCCAGTTTCGACAGCAGCTGCGCCCGGCATATCGCTGCGCTCGGCGATGGCAAACACGACGTTAACCTTGATGCTTTAGCCAATGGCAAAGCACCAAACGGCATGACGCACGCACAAATAGAACGAGGTTCGGACAAGGTCCGAGAGAAGTGATGATCGAGAACCAGAAAATCCGTCCTGCGCAAGTGATCGGTCCGCTCGGCGAGCCGCTCACGATCAAGGACCTTCCCGCACCCGAAACCAAGCGGTGGGTGGTGCGGCGCAAGGCCGAGGTCGTGGCTGCCGTCAACGGCGGCTTGCTGACGATCGACGAGGTTCTCGAACGCTACAACCTCACGCTCGAGGAATTTGCCTCGTGGCAGCGTGCGGTCGACCGTTCGGGCATGCAAGGCCTGCGCGTGACGCGCATCCAGCACTACCGCGACCTCTACGAGCGCCAGCTCAAGTACTAAGCGCCACCGGCGCACTTACCCGCCCGGCAACGATTTATCCCACAGGCTGCACGGCCTGCGGGGAACAGTCGTGCCGTCGCTACGTTCTCCTCCCGTCCGGTAGATGACTGCATGCAGCAGGAGGAGACGAAGACATGGGAATGATCATTGCAATTATCGTCGGCGGCGTCGCCGGCTGGCTGGCAAGTATCGTCATGAAGCGCGATGCCTCGATGGGCATCCTGCTCAACGTCGTGGTTGGCGTGATCGGCGCCTTTCTCGGAAATTGGCTGCTCGCCCCGCTTCTCGGGTTCGGCGGAAGCATCCAGACTTTCGACATGGGTGCGTTCGTGATCTCGATCCTCGGCGCAATCGTCCTCCTGGCTATCGTGAACATGGTCCAGAGAGGTCGTATGCGCTAATCAAGCTACTGAAATATCGTACGAACGAGGGGCGGCTCACTCCGGTGGTGCCGCCCCTTTCGCACCTACGACAATTTATTACTCGTCGGAGCAGAACGGCGGTCTATAGAGACGGGGATTGCGCGGCTTGCGGCCGCGCCTTATGCGCCCTGGCGACGCGGCAGCCCCTCCGTGGTGCGAGCCGCGGTTAACTGTGTTATACCTGCCTGGGCGGCCAGTGAGGCTGGAAAGCGCGAATGAACTACGAAACGACAGTCAACCTCGACGGCTCCGACGGGCAGACCGTTTTGCTTGATGAGGCGGAGACCGAGGCGCGCCGCAAGAAAAGGGTGATGATTATCGCGGCAATCGGTGCCGTGCTGGCCCTTGTCGCCTACTTTGCCTTCGCCACAGGGGGCGAAGAGGCCGATTTTGCGCCCCGCACGGGGCAGGTTCCGGTGGTTAGCGTCATTTCCCCGGGCAAGGGGACAATCGAAGGCATCATCAACGCCACCGGGACACTGGCGGCACGCCGCGAACTGCCGGTCGGAAGCGTCGGTGAAGGCGGCCGGGTCATTTCCGTGCCTGTCGATGCCGGTCAATGGGTGAGCGCGGGTCAGGTGCTCGCAGTGATCGACCGCTCGGTCCAGGTCCAGCAGACCGCCGGCCAGGCCGCGCAGCTCCAGGTCGCGAAGGCAGACGCCGAATTGGCGCAGTCCAATCTCGATCGCGCGCTCCAGCTTGTCGAACGCGGTTTCATTTCGAAGGCCGACATCGACCGCCTGACGGCGACGCGCAATGCGGCCATCGCTCGTGTGCGTGTCGCCGAAGCTTCGCTTGGCGAACGCCAGGCCCGCAACGCCCAGCTCAACATCGTCGCCCCGGCGGCCGGCCTGCTGCTCGAACGTAATGTCGAGCCGGGCCAGACGGTCAACTCCGGATCGGGTGTGCTGTTCTCGATCGCCAAGGGCGGGGAGATGGAGCTGCTCGCCAACCTTGGCGAAAGCGATCTCGCCGTCGTTTCGGTAGGTTCGCCCGCCCAGGTGACCCCGGCAGGCACTGGCAAGTCGTTCACTGGTCAGATCTGGCAGAAGGCTCCGGTTATCGACCTTCAGACGCGCCAGGGTACGGCGCGGATTGCGCTCGCCTACGCTCCGGAACTCCACCCGGGCGGATTCGCCACGACGGTCATCAAAAGCGGCACCATCGTCGCGCCGATGCTGCCGGAAAGCGCGATCATGTCGGATGCCAAGGGCGCCTATGTCTTCATCGTCGACAAGGACAACAAGGTGGTCCGCCGCGCGATCAAGACCGGGGAGGTGACCGCACGCGGGATCGCCGTGGTCGAAGGCATCACCGGCGACGAGAAGATCGTCGCCCGCGCCGGCGGTTTCCTGACCGAAGGCGAGACGGTTAAGCCAACCGCCGTCAAGAACTGAGGCGGCAAGCCGATGAACTTCCGCAACATCTCCGCGTGGTCGATCCGGAATCCGATCGTCCCGCTCGTCGTGTTCGCCGGCCTCGTGCTCGCCGGACTGTTCTCGTTCAACCAGATGGACGTAAACGACCGTCCGGACATCGAATTCCCGGTGGTAAACGTCAACATCTCGCAGCCCGGCGCCGCGCCGAGCGAGATCGAGAACCAGATTACCCAACGGGTCGAAGCGGCGGTGCAGACGCTCGACGGAGTGAACAACATCTCCTCGACTGCCTCGGAAGGCAGTTCGAACACCCAGGTCGAATTCGAGCTGGGCACAGACATCGATACTTCGGTGAACGAGGTGAAGGCCGCCGTCGACCAGATACGCGGTGAATTGCCCGACGGAATTCTCGAGCCGCGCGTCTCGAAGCAGCGCACCAGTTCGCAGCCCATCGTCTACTTCGGCGTCGCCGCGCAGGACATGACGATCGAGCAGCTTTCATGGTTCATCGACGATACGGTGACCAAGAGACTGCTGACCGTCGAGGGGCTGGCCGAGGTCAATCGCAACGGCGGCGTCGATCGCGAAATCCTGGTCATTCTCGATCCGGCCAAGATGCAGTCGCTCGGGGTGACCGCCAGCCAGGTCAACCAGACGCTGCGCTCGCTTAACGTAAATGCTGCGGGCGGGCGGGCAGAAATCGCCGGTTCTCGCCAGTCGGTCCGTGTCCTCGGCAACGCTTCTTCCGCTTACGAGCTTTCGCAGACCCTCGTGTCGATCGGCGGAGGGCGGACCGTCAAGCTGGCCGACATCGCCTCGGTGCGCGACAGTTATGGCGAACTGACCAGCCTGGCCAAGCTGAACGGCAAGCAGGTCGTGACCTTCTCGGTCACACGCGCGCGGGGCGAATCCGACGTGACCGTCTATGACGGGGTGGTCGAGAAACTGAAGCAGCTCGAGGCGGAAAACCCCGGCATCACCTTCACGCGCCTGTTTACCGAAGTCGACTACACCAAGGCCCAGTACGAAAGTTCGATGGCGGCGATGATCGAAGGTGCCGTCCTCGCCGTCGTGGTGGTGTTCCTGTTCCTGCGCGACTGGCGTGCCACGATTATCGCCGCGCTGGCCATTCCGCTCTCGGCCATCCCGACTTTCTGGTTCCTCGAAACCTGGTTCGGATTCTCGCTCAACACGATGTCTTTGCTGGCGCTGGGGTTGGTCGCCGGCGTCTTGGTGGACGACGCGATCGTCGAGATCGAGAACATCGTCAGACACATGCGAATGGGCAAGAGCGCGTACCAGGCGTCGATCGACGCGGCGGACGAAATCGGCCTGGCGGTGGTGGCGACCACGTTCTCCATTGTTGCCGTGTTCCTGCCAGTCGGCCTGATGCCAGGGGTTGCTGGCCAGTTCTTCAAGAACTTTGGCCTGACCGTGGTCGTCTCGGTGCTGATGAGCCTTCTCGTGGCGCGCATGATTACGCCCATGGTCGCCGCCTATTTCCTGAAGGCAAAGGGTCACCAGTCGCACGGCGAAGGCGCTTGGATGGACCGCTACATGGGCGTGCTCAAGTGGTCGCTCGATACCAGCAAGGCGGAAGCCTTGCGCGCCCGTCTCACGCCCATCGCGTCCGACTGGTGGCATTTCCCCGTGGCGATCATCTTGCGCATCGTGGTGGCGGCGACGGCCGTGGCCGGGTTCGCGGCGGGGGTCTATGGCCTCAATTTCGTAGCGGGATCGCTGGCTGAATCGCGCTTCTGGCTCGATATGCTCTCGTTCCTGCCCGATGCCGTCGCGGCGCCGATCGCCGGGCTGCTTACCCTGGTCGCCTTGCTGGTTGGACTTGCCGTGTCGATGGTCCTGGGCTGGTTGGCGGCAAAGCTCATGTCGGTGTTGATGCTTATGGCCTCGCACATGCTCGGCCGGCATTTCGCGGAGGCCTATGCCTATCGCAACGGCCGGTATGCAGCGCGCTTCCGCGGCGATCACCGGGTCTGGATGATGTTCGTCGGGATGTTCTCGCTGGGCCTGACCGTGCTGATGCTGCTTTCGATACCGACGCAGTTCTTCCCCAACAACGACAGCGATTTCTCGATGATCCGCGTGTCGATGGTCCCTGGTACGACGCTCGGGCAGACCGAGGAGGTGATCGAACAGATCGCCACGCGGATGCGGCAGGAGCAGGAGGTCGAACTCGCACTTGGGATCGTCAACGAGGGAAGCGGCGCCGTGCGCCTCGTGCTCAAGCCGGACCGCAATCGTACGAGCAAGAAGTTCGAAGAAGAAATGACCCCGGTCCTGCAGCAGATCCCCGACGCGCGGATCAGCTTCCAGAACCAGCAGGGCGGCGGCGGCGGCACCGGTCGCGGCGTTTCGATCATGCTGTCGGGTTCCGACCCTACCAAGCTCGATGCGGCGGCCAACACGCTTGTAGAGCAGATGAAGGGCGTGCGCGGCGCCGTTGCCCCGCGCGTGGAACTCGACCTGCAGCGGCCCGAACTCATCGTGAAACCGCGGGAGGACCTCGCACAGAGCCTCGGCGTCAGCACGCAGGCGCTGAGCCAGGCGATCCGCATCGCGACCCTTGGCGACATCGACCAGAATGCCGCCAAGTTCTCGCTGTCCGACCGCCAGGTTCCTATCCGCGTCCGGCTGGGTGAGAGCGAGCGGCGCGATTTCTCGGTTATCCGCAACCTGCCCGTGCCGACCTCGAACGGTGGATCGGTGCCGCTCGAACGCGTCGCAGACATCAGCTTCGGCCAGGGACCGACGAGCATCCAGCGCTACAACCAGAACCGCCGCGTATTCGTCTCTGCCGATATCGCGCCCGACGCGGCAAGCGGCGACGTCAAGTCGGCGATCAACCGCCTCCCGATCATGCGCAATCTTCCCTCCGGCGTTTCCAACGCGCCGGTCGGCGAGGACGAGTGGCAAGCTGAAATGATCGACAACTTCGGCGTGGCGCTGCTTGCCGCCGTGTTGCTGGTGTTCTCGGTCCTCGTGCTGCTCTACCGCCGGCTGGTTTCCCCGCTGGTCAACATGGGCTCGCTGTTCCTCGCCCCGCTCGGAGGCCTGATTTTCCTGCTGCTGCTCGGCCAGCCGATTTCGCTGCCGGTGTTCATCGGCATCCTCATGCTGTTCGGCATCGTCGCCAAGAACTCGATCCTGCTGATTGACTTCGCGATCGAGGAGATGGCAGCCGGCAAGGGCAAGCGCGACGCGATTATCGAGGCCGGGCACAAGCGCGCCCAGCCGATCGTGATGACGACGGTCGCGATGACTGCGGGCATGATTCCCACCGCCTTGTCGTTGTCTGGCGATTCGGCCTGGCGCGCGCCGATGGGCACGGTCGTGATCGGCGGCCTGGTGCTGTCGACGCTGCTGACTCTTCTCATCGTCCCGGCCGGCTTCAGCCTCGCCGACGGGCTCGAGAAGCGACTCGGACCGTGGCTGCGCGACCGGATCCTGACCTACAAGCCGGGAGACGACCGAACCGACAGCGAGGCGCCGAACCGTGGAGCGCTTCCGGCTGAGTGACGGCTTGACCGGCACGGCCAAGGCGGGCAGCCATCCCGCTGTGAGCAAACCTGCGCTTCCTCCTGACCGCGCGCGGACCATGCGGCGCGTCGCTACGGGCTTGCTGGTGTCGATGGCGGGGCTGTTCGCGCTGGCCAGGGCGATGCTCGAAACACACCCGGCCTGGGGCTACGTCATGGCCTTCGCCGAAGCGGCGATGGTGGGTGGACTGGCCGACTGGTTCGCGGTCACCGCGCTTTTCCGCCACCCACTCGGCCTGCCGATCCCGCACACTGCCATCATCCCGGAGAACAAGGACCGCATCGCCGACACCATGGCGAACTTCCTGCGGAGCAACTTCCTCACGCCCGTCGTCGTCGCCCGGCGCATGCGGGCAATGAACCTGGCCAAGGCGGCGGGCGAATTCCTCTCTCGTCCAAAGCAGGGCGAGGGCTCGCGCATACGCAGCGGCGCCGGCGGCATCCTCGCCGAAGTGCTCGAATCGCTCGATCCCGAACGGCTCGGCGGGCAGGTCCGCGCCGGGCTCCTGCACCAGCTCGAAAAGCTCGAGGTCTCGCCGCTGCTCGGGCAGATGCTGTCCGGGGCGATCGCCGACAAGCGTCACCTGCCGCTGCTCGATTCGCTGATCCGCTGGGCCGGGCTGACGCTCGAGGATAACGAGGACATGGTCCGCCAGATCATCCACGAGAAGGCGAATTCGGTAGTCCGCTGGACCGGCCTCGACGAACGGCTCGCCAATTCGGTGATCGATGGACTCTACCGCCTGCTCGCCGAAGTGCTGGTCGATCCCGACCATCCCTTGCGCAACAAGATCGAGGAAGGGCTCGAAACGCTCGCCCGGGACCTGCAGCACGACGAGGAAATACGCGCGAAGGTCGAGGGGATGAAGAACGACCTGCTCGCCAACCCGGCGCTGGCGGCCTGGTGGATGGGGGTGTGGGAACGCCTGCGTCTCTCGCTCATCGGCTCGGCGCGCAATCCCGGTGAGGGCGCGCTCGGCGGGCAGCTCTCCGGCATGATCGGCGAGCTCGGCCGAGCCCTGCGCGACGATCCGGCGCTGCAGGACCAGGTCAACCGCTTCGCGCGCCGCACCGCGGTAGGCGTCGCCACGCGCTACGGCGGGCAAATCGTCCAGCTCGTCTCGGAAACGGTGCGCCGATGGGATGCCAAGACGGTAACCGCCCGGATCGAAGGCGCGGTCAGCCGCGACCTTCAGTTCATCCGCCTCAACGGCACTCTGGTGGGCGGCCTCGTCGGCGTGATCATCCACTTCATTTCGGAGTTCGTGTGAGCGAAGGCCCCTTGCTGACGACCGAGCGGCTCGAGCTATGGAAACCGCGCTTCGAGGACATGCGCGCGGTCTACGACGTCGTGACGCATCCCGAGACCGCGACCCACCTCGGGCCGCCGCTCAGCTGGGTCGACCACTACGCCCGTTTCCACCGCAATGCCGGCGGCTGGTACCTCCACGGCTACGGCAACTTCCTCGTCCGCGAGCGCGGGCAGGATAGGGTGATCGGCAACGTCGGCGTGTTCCACAGCAACCGCGGGCTTGGCGAGGACTTCGACATGAATCCAGAGGCCGGATGGATCATGGCCCACGACCATGTCGGCAAGGGTTATGCCAGCGAAGCGATGACCGCCGTGCTCAATTGGTTCGATGCCGAACACGGGCCTCGGCGCATCGTCTGCATTGTCTCGCCCGACAACCCGCCCTCGCTGCGCATGGCGGAAAAGTTCGGCTTCGTGCCGACGCGCATGGCCGAAATGCCGGCCGACGGTGAGCCGGTGCAGCTGTTCGAGCGGCTGCCCTAGCGTCCGCGCCCGCCGCCGGGAAAAGCTGGGCCGAGGAACATCGGGCTGCCGATCCACATTCCGGCCATCGCCTTGCCGTCGGGATCCTTGGCCGGTGCGAAGTGCGCCTTGTCCATCAGGATCGAGCAGATTTTCTCGTTCACCGCCGTGTCGAGCGTCGCCCAGTGAAGCTTGCACTCGGTTGCCTTGCCCGACTCGTCGACCATCAGGCGGATCTGATTCGAGCCGCCAGCCAGCTTGCTGAATTCGGTGAAGGGCACCGTGCCTTGCGGCAGCCAGCCGACACCCCCGCCGTCGGGAATTGCCGGGGTCGAGCCCTTGCCCATTCGCGCCGGGTCGAGACCCCAGGTCTTGGCGAGGTCGTCGGCGCAGGCCTGCAAGGCGCCCACCGCGTCTCCGAGCGAGCCGGTGTCAATCTCGACGGGATCGACCAGTCCGCTGGAAAGCAGGATGCCGGTCAGCGGCTTGGCGGCCGCCTTCTCCTCGCTGCGGTCGTATGCGGGCGGCATCGGCGGCGCTCCGGGCGCCGGCGGCGCCAAGGCCGCGATCGTCACCGGACCGAGGTTGAAGTAGTCGTTGCCGCCGACCATTTCGGCGCGGGTAAAACGCGCCTTGCGTCCGCTCGTGGCGGGCGTGAAGTCCCAGCCCAGCTCGTCGGCGCTGCGGTAAGTGCGCATGCCCTTGCCCACCAGGATGAGGCGCATCGTCGGCCCCGGCTGGATGCGTTCGAATGCCACCGCCATCTCATTGGTGCCGTCGCTGAAATTGCGCGACAGGCGGCAATAGTCGTCGCCGTAGTCGAGCGCCCACTGGCCCGTCGGCTTGAACACCAGCGTCTCGCCGGCGGATGCCGCCGGAGCGGTCGCCAGCAGTGCCGCCGAAATCATCGAACCTGTTGCAATGCGCCCGAAACCCATGCGCAAATCTCCCTCTACCCGGCGCGCGAGACTATTGCCCGCGCGCGCCGGGTCAAGCTGTGACTGTGTCGCAAACGGTCGCGTTTTGACGCGGCTCGGTTCTCAGGCCGCCTGCTTGACCTCGGACACGATCTTTCGGGCGGCATCGCCGAGGTCGTCCGCCGGGATGATGGCGAGGCCGGAGTGGGCGAGGATGTCCTTGCCCTGCTGGACGTTGGTGCCTTCGAGACGGACCACCAGCGGCACGTCGAGCTCGACTTCCTTGGCCGCCGCGACGATGCCCTCGGCGATCGTGTCGCAGCGCATGATACCGCCGAAGATGTTGACGAGGATGCCTTTCACCGCCGGGTCGGAAAGGATGATCTTGAAGGCTGCCGAGACCTTCTCCTTCGAAGCGCCGCCACCGACATCGAGGAAGTTGGCCGGGAAGGCGCCGTTGAGCTTGATGATGTCCATCGTCGCCATGGCGAGGCCCGCGCCGTTGACCATGCAGCCGATGTCGCCGTCGAGCTTGATGTAGGCGAGGTCGTACTTCGAGGCCTCGATTTCCATCGGGTCTTCTTCAGTCTCGTCGCGCATCGCCTCGACGTCCTTGTGGCGGAACAGCGCGTTCGAATCGAAGCTCATCTTGGTGTCGAGCACCAGCAGACCGCCGCCGGTGGTCTCGACCAGCGGGTTGATCTCGAGCATCGAGCAGTCGAGCGCGACGAAGGCCTCGTAGAGCTTCTTCGCCAGCTTCTGCGCGTCCTTGGCGGTTTCGCCCTTGAGCTTGAGCGCGAAGGCCACCGAGCGGCCGTGGTGCGGCATGAAGCCCGTCGCCGGGTCGATGGTGATGGTGGTGATCTTTTCGGGCGTCTCGTGCGCCACGTCCTCGATGCTCATCCCGCCTTCGGTCGAGACGACCATGGCAATGCGCCCGCTGGCCCGGTCAACGAGCAGCGCGAGGTAGTATTCGTGCGCGATGTCGACCCCGTCGGTGACGTAGAGCCGGTTGACCTGCTTGCCCGCCTCGCCGGTCTGCACCGTCACGAGGGTATTGCCGAGCATCTCTTTCGCGTCCGTCTCGACGTCGGCGACGCTCTTGGCGAGCCGCACGCCGCCCTTGGCGTCGGGGCGGAGTTCCTTGAACTTGCCCTTGCCGCGTCCGCCGGCGTGGATCTGCGCCTTCACCACGTAGAGCGGCCCGGGCAGCTTGCCAGCGGCCTCGACTGCTTCCTCGACGCTCATCGCCGGGTAACCGGTCGGCACCGCGATGCCGAACTTCGCGAGCAGGTCCTTGGCCTGGTATTCGTGGATGTTCATCGAGGGGGTCTGTCCTGACGTCTATGGGGGAGGAGAATCCGCGGGCGCGCCTAAGCATGGATTGCCGCGCTTGAAAAGACCGCCGCAGCGCTTCACAGCGCAAGGGTGATAGATCGGGCGCGATTGGAGGAAATTTGCCGCGAGGCCGGGCGTATCGCCATGCGGCAATGGCCGGGGGCGGGACATGCCCTCGAATCGTGGGAAAAGAGCCCGGGAAGCCCGGTCTGCGCCGCCGATATCGAGGTCGACGCCTTCCTGAAGCGCGAACTGCGCGTGCTGCTGCCCGCCGCCGGCTGGCTGAGCGAGGAAACCGTCGATCATCCGGAACGGCTGGAAAAGGGCCTGTGCTGGTTGGTCGACCCGATCGACGGCACGCGCGATTTCATCCGCGGGCGCAGCGGCTGGGCGGTTTCGGTGGCGCTGGTCAGCGAAGGACGGCCGCTGATCGGCCTGCTCGAAGCCCCGGCGCGGGGCGAATCGTGGACCGCGACGGCGGGGCAGGGCGCATCGTGCAACGGCAGGCGGCTGCAGGCGAGCACCCGGCGCGAACTGCCGGGCGCGCGCGTCCCCGCCGATCACCTGCCGGGCCCCGACAAGGACCTGATGATGGTCACCAAGCCCAACTCGATCGCCCTGCGCGTGGCGATGGTCGCGTCGGGCGCGGCGGATCTCGTGGCGACGCTGCGCTGGGGGTACGAGTGGGATGTTGCCGCCGCGGCGCTGATCGCGCGCGAGGCGGGCGCTGCGGTGTCCGACGCTTTCGGTCACAAGCTCGCCTACAACAAGCGCGATCCGCGTGCTTTCGGGCTGCTGGTCAGCGCCCCGGCGATCCATGCCGCAGCGGTTGAGCGGCTGGCGGAGCGGGCGGCGGAGTTCTCCCGAACCGGGAAATGATGCGGGCCGGCCCCGCAGAGGGGACCGGCCCTGATTGTTGCGGAGGCGGGATTTACTGACCTGCAGCGGCCTTCGCTTCGGCCTCGGTGAACGGGATCACCTTGATTTCGACGCGGCGGTTGAGCGGTTCGTTGACGTTGTCGCCGGTCTGGACCTTTAGCTGGGTCTCGCCGAAGCCCTGCCAGCGGATGCGGCTCGCGGCGACGCCGCGGCTGGTCAGGTAGTTGGCGACCGACTGCGCGCGCCGTTCGGACAGCGCCTGGTTGGACGACGACGAGCCGACGGTGTCGGTGTGGCCGTAAACGTCGACGAGGCTGTTGGGATATTGCACGAGGTTCGCGGCGACCTGGTCGAGCGTCGCCTGGAACGAGGCGCTGATCGACGAGCTTCCGGTCGGGAAGGTGACGTCGGGCAGGTTGACGAGGAAGGCGTTGCCGTTGTCCACTTCGGTGACGTCGACGCCGCTGCCGGCGGTGTTTTCCTTCAGCTCCTTGATCTGCTTGTCCATGTTGTAGCCGACGTAGCCGCCGATCGCGCCGCCGGCGACCGCGCCGGCGATGCGCGCGGTCTTGCCGCCGATCAGGCCGCCCAGCAGGTAGCCACCGAGGGCGCCGCCGATGCCGCCGATCGCGGTGCGCGAGATCTTCTGCTCGCCGGTGTTGGGGTCGGTGACGCAGGCGGAAGTTCCGAGCAGCGCGACAGAGGCGGCGCCGGCAATGAGAATGCGTTTGATCTGCATGGTATTGGCATCCTTCCTGGTGGAGAAAACACAGAGAACAGCGCACGCTTCCCGAAAATCGTGTGCGCCGGGTACGGTGGGCAAAACGCTGGGACTCGAAACGCGTTCCTCAGCGGTGCTTCGCGTCGGCAAACAAATCTGCTAGCGCCCTCTCGGCAATGGCACCCTTCCCCTGGTTCGATCTGGCAATACTTGCCGGTCTCATCCTCCTCAACGGCATCTTCGCAATGTCGGAACTGGCGATCGTTTCCGCGCGGACCGCACGGCTCAAGGTGTTGGCCGACAAGGGCAGCCGCTCGGCCCGTACGGTCCTCGCGCTGGCCGGCGATCCCGGCAAGTTCCTCTCGACGGTCCAGGTCGGCATCACGCTGATCGGGATCATCGCCGGCGCCTTTTCCGGGGCCACGCTCGGGGCACCGATGGGCGAGCGGCTCGAACTGCTCGGCCTCGAGCCCGACACCGCGCAAACCGCCGGCTTCGCCCTCGTCATCGCGCTGACGACCTATTTCAGCCTCGTCGTGGGCGAACTGGTGCCCAAGCAGCTGGCGCTCAGGAAGGCCCTGCCGATCGCGCTGGTCATGGCCCCGCCGATGGCGCTGATGGCGCGCGCCGCTGCGCCGGTCGTGTGGCTGCTCGACACCTCGTCGAGCATGATCATGCGCCTGATCGGGGTGCGCCACCGCGGCGAACACGGGCTCAGCGCGGAGGAGATTCACATGATCTTCGCCGAAGCGACCCGCTCGGGCGTGATCGAGGAGGGCGAGCGGGCGATCCTCTCGGGCATCATGCGCCTGACCGACCGCACCGTGCGCGAGCTGATGACCCCGCGCACCCAGATCGACTGGCTCGACCTCCATGCCGACAGCAAGGAGATTTCGGAGACGATCGCCGCCTCGCCGCACTCGATGCTGCCGGTCGCCGACGGATCGGTCGACAAGGTGGTCGGCGTGGTAAAGGTGCGCGAAGTGCTCGCCGAACTGGTCGCCGGCCGCCCGGTCTACCTCGACCGGCTGGTGCGCAAGGCCGAGGTGGTTCCCGACCAGCTCGACGCGATGGACGCGTTGCGCATCCTGCAGTCGTCGGGCCTGGGCATGGCCATGGTCCACGACGAATACGGCCACCTCGACGGCATCGTCACCCCGGCCGACCTGCTCAACGCCATGGCCGGCAACTTCGCGAGCCACCAGGACGAGGGTGACGAGCCCGAACTGGTCGAGCGCGAGGACGGTTCGCTGCTGGTCGCGGGAGCGATGAGCGCCGACGCTCTGGCCGAACGGCTCGGCATCGACCTCCCGCAGGCGCGCGAATTCGCCACCGCTGCGGGCTACGTGCTGTTCATGCTCAAGCGCTTGCCCGAAGTGGGCGAGCACTTCCACGACCAGGGGTGGCGGTTCGAGGTCGTGGATCTCGACGGGCGCAAGATCGATAAATTGTTGGTCAGCGAGGAAAGTTAGCGGAGACGCTCGCATCCGGGCGAACCTTTTGTCTCATGCACCCGCATCCGCGGGTGCGTCCTCGGTGCTGTTCCCTACGTTCCGCTTCGCTCCACTGCGGGGCACCTGCGGGCGGCCGCCTCCGTCTGGCTATCGCCTGACGGCTACTTGAGCCAAGCGCCCTTGCGGCTCCCTGCTCGGGAGCCGTTCTATCACATATTTGGAGGGCTATTCCCTGTTCCTGGCCGCGGCAGCCCTAGCGCGAACGCGCGCCCGCAGCGGCCCCGCAGTCCGCAGGACGGAGGGATTGGCCGCGAGGACGCCCGCCCGGATGGGCGGGCATGAAACAAAAATCAGGAAGGGATGACAGCCGAAGCCGCTTGGCCGTCACCCTCGGGCGCGCCGATGATCGATTGGGTCGTGGTGCCCTTGTCGACGGTGAAGGTGGTCGGGTCGCCGACCGACGAGCGGATGCCGGGGGCGGATTCGCCGGCGCGATCGATCGCGCTGGTTTCCACCGCGCTGCGCGGGGCACTCCCGCCGAACAGGGCTTCGAGCGCCTGCTGCGAGGCGGTGCCTTCGGCCGGACGCGGGGCGCCCGGTTGCGGCGGGACCAGCGCGAAATCGGGCGGGATGACCAGCGGAGCCTGGCGCTGCACGGCGAATTCGTCGGGCCGGTCGCGACCGAGAATGCCGCCGCCCCCGCAGCCGGAAAGCAGCGCGGCCAGACCAGTGACCGGGCCGGCGATCAGGGCGAAACGGGGGGAAATGCGCATCAATTGGTCTCCGCGGCGTCCGGCGCCGTCTCAGTCTCGGGTGGGCTCTGCTCGTGGGCGGGTTTCTCGCGCATGAACAGCGAGCGGGCAAGCACTATCAACACCCCGATCGTGATCGCCGCGTCGGCGACGTTGAAGATCAGGAAGGGGCGAATCTCGCCGAAGTGCAGGTCGGCATAGTCGAGCACGTAGTTGTTGGTCAGGCGGTCGAGGATGTTGCCAAGCGCGCCGCCCAGCACGAGCGACAGCGCGACGATGTCGCCCATCTTGCGCTCGCGCAGGATCCACACCGCAACGCCCAGCGCGATCGCCCCGGTAATGCCGATCAGCGCGAGCTGCATTTCGGTCGAATGCGCGGTGAACATGCCCAGCGAGACGCCGTAGTTGTGCGTTCGGGTCAGGGCGAAGAACGGCAGCAGATCGACGCTGTCGCCGACGCTTCCGAGGTGGAAATGCTTGACGACGAACCACTTCACCCACTGGTCGAGGGCGAACACCGCGAGGGCAATGGCGAAGCCGGCGAGGCGGCGCTTGACGATCGGGGTCATACGGCGGCGTCCATGCTTGCGACGACCTCGTCGCAGCGCGCGCAGAGCGCACCGTCCTCGGTCACTTCGGGCAGCAGCCGCCAGCAGCGGCCGCACTTGTGGTTGTCGGTGCGGGTCACGGAGAGCGCACTACCACGCGATACCGGACCGCTGATGAACAGTTCCGCAAGCGCCTCGTCGGAAAAGCCCGCCGGGACGGCGTAGGCCGGCACCGTAACGCTCGCCTCGAGGCCCGAGCGCACGACCTTCTCGCGCCGCAGCGGCTCGATCGCCTCGGTGACCTGTTCGCGCAGGGTCCGCAAACGGCTCCATTCATCGTCATCCCCGCGAAGGCGGGGATCCAGCTCCGGCGTCGCGCCTGGATTCCCGCCTTCGCGGGAATGACGAGAGTCTGGAAGTCCCGGCCACTCCAGCAGATGCACGCTGCCCGCATCCGGGAAGCGCGTGCCCCACACCTCTTCGCTGGTGAACACCAGCACCGGGGCGGCGTAGCGGACCAGCGCGTGGAACAGCGTGTCGAAGACCGTGCGGCAGGCGCGGCGCTTCGTACTGTCGGGCGCATCGCAGTAGAGGCTGTCCTTGCGGATATCGAAGTAGAAGGCCGACAGGTCCTCGTTGCAGAAATCGATCAGCGCGCGGACGTAGGTGTTGAAGTCGAAGTCGGCCACCGCCTGCCGCAGCGTCGCGTCGAGATCGGCGAGCAGCGCGAGGACGTAGCGCTCCAGCTCGGGCATTTCGGCCACGTCCAGCCGCTCGGCTTCCGAAAACCCGTCGAGCGCGCCGAGCAGGTAGCGGAAGGTGTTGCGCAGCTTGCGGTACTGGTCGGCGACGCCCTTGAGGATCTCGTCGCTGATCCGGTGATCCTCGGTGTAATCGACGCTCAGCGCCCAGAGGCGGATGATGTCGGCGCCGTACTGCTCCATCACCTTGATCGGATCGACCGTGTTGCCGAGGCTCTTCGACATCTTGCGGCCGTCGCCCGCCATGGTGAAGCCGTGGGTCAGCACCGCCTCGTAGGGCGCGCGGCCGCGGGTGCCGCAGCTTTCGAGCAGCGAGGACTGGAACCAGCCGCGATGCTGGTCGGAGCCTTCGAGGTAGAGGTCGGCGGGCCACTTCAGCTCGGGCCAGCGGCCGCTTTCGAGCACGAAGGCATGGGTCGAACCCGAATCGAACCACACGTCGAGGATGTCAGTGACCCGCTCGTAGTCGGCGAGGTCGTATTCGTTGCCGAGCAGCGCCTGCGCGCTCTCCTCGTCCCAGGCATCGACGCCCTGCGCGCGCACCGCGGCGACGATGCGTGCGTTGACCTCCTTGTCGACGAGATACTCGCCGGTCTTGCGGTCCACGAACAGCGTGATCGGCACGCCCCAGGCGCGCTGGCGGCTGAGCACCCAGTCGGGCCGCCCCTCGACCATGCTGCCGATGCGGTTGCGGCCCTTGGCCGGGACGAAGCGGGTCTGCTCGATGGCTTCGAGCGCGAGCTGGCGCAGCGTCTCGCGGGGTTCCTGCGCTCCGCCCTCGTTCTCCCAGCGCTGCTCGCGCGGGTTGTCGATATGCTCGAGGATCGGCTTGTCCATCGGCACGAACCACTGCGGCGTGCAGCGGAAGATCACCTTGGCCTTCGAGCGCCACGAGTGGGGATAGCTGTGTTGATAATCTGTGGACGCGCTGAGGAGAGCGCCCGCCTCGCGCAGGTCCGAACATATCGGACCGTCAGGCGCGTTGAACTTGGGGTTGATGACCGAGCCCTGCCCGCCGAGCCAGGCCCAGTCCGCGCGATACTTCCCGTCGCCCTCGACCGCGAAGACCGGGTTGATGCCGTGCGCCTTGCACAGGTCGAAGTCGTCCTCGCCATGGTCGGGCGCCATGTGGACGAGGCCCGTGCCGCTCTCGGTGGTGACGAAGTCGCCGGGGAGGAACGGCCGCGGCTCGGCGTAGAACCCGCCGAGGTGGTGCATCGGGTGGCGGGCCTTGACGCCCTCAAATCCTTGGGGCGCCGTGTAGACACCCGGAGTCGTCACCGTATCCCTGGAAAGTCCGAGCCTCGCCAGAAATGAGTCTTCCAGATCCATCGCGACCAAGAAGCGTTTGCCCATGAGGTGCGAGACTTCAGGTCGAACTGCGAGCTTGTTGTCAATGACTTCGAGCAAGCGGTAAGTGATTCCAGGCCCATAGGCGAGCGCCTGATTTACAGGAATCGTCCACGGAGTGGTTGTCCAAATGACGGCATAGGCCCCAACCCACTCTGCGAAGAAGGGGCTCTCCACGATCTCGAACGCCACGTCGACCTGGGTCGAGACGATGTCCTCGTATTCGACCTCGGCTTCCGCCAGCGCGGTCTTCTCGACCGGGCTCCACATCACCGGCTTGGCGCCGCGGTAGAGCTGGCCGCTCTCGGCGAACTTGAGCAGTTCCGAGACGATCGTCGCCTCGCTCTCGAACTGCATCGTCAGGTAGGGATTGTCCCAGTCGCCGCCGATGCCGAGGCGCTTCAGCTGCTCGCGCTGGGTATCGACCCAGTGCTGGGCATAGGCGCGGCATTCGGCGCGGAATTCCTTCGCCGGGACCTCGTCCTTGTTGAGCTTCTTCTTGCGGTACTGCTCCTCGACCTTCCACTCGATCGGGAGGCCGTGACAGTCCCACCCGGGCACGTAGGGCGCATCCTTGCCGAGCAGGGTCTGCGTGCGCACCACCATGTCCTTGAGCACGTGGTTGAGTGCGTGGCCGATGTGCATGTCGCCGTTGGCGTAGGGCGGGCCGTCGTGCAGCACGAACTTCTCGCGCCTGGCGCGGGCAGCGCGGACCTGCTTGTAAATCCCCTCGGACTCCCAGCGCGCGGCAATGCCCGGCTCCTTCTCGGGGAGGCCGGCCTTCATCGGGAAGTCGGTCTTCGGCAGGAAGACCGTCGGGCGGTAGTCGCGTTGTTCTGACATTTCGGATGGCCCGCTACAAAAATCGGGCCGTGTAGGAAAACGGTTTTTGTCCTGCTGGTCCTTCGAGACGGGCCTTCGACATGCTCAGTCCCTCCTCAGGATGAGCGAAAAACCGGCGAGCCCGCTCATCCTGAGGAGACTTGTCGAAGCCGAAGGCTGAGCGGCCGTCTCGAAGGACCTAGGCAAAAAGGTTCCTGGCCCGTTCGCAATCCTCGGCCATCTGCGCCTTGAGTGGTTCAAGCGCATCGAACTTCATCTCCGGGCGCAGGAAGTGGTGGAAGGCCACCTCGATCTCCTGCCCGTAGAGGTCGCCGGCAAAGTCGAAGAAATAGGGTTCGAGCAGCTCCTTCGGCGGATCGAAACTCGGGCGCACGCCGACGTTGGCCGCGCCCTTGAGTTCGGTGCCGTCGGGGAGGCGGCCGGTCACTGCGTAGATCCCGAAGCGCGGGCGCAGGTAGGTGCCGAGTTCCATGTTGGCGGTAGGGTAGCCGATCTCGCGGCCGCGCTTGTCGCCGTGGATCACCGGGGCGCGGATGGCGAAGGGGCGGGTCAGCAGGCGGGTGGCCTCGGCGCAGTCGCCGGCCTTGAGCGCGTCGCGGATGCGGCTGGACGAAACGACGCGGCCGCCGTCCATCACCGGGCCGAGCGCGCGCACGCCGATGCCGAGGCCCGCGCCGACTTCGCGCAGCACCGCGATGTTGCCGCCGCGGCCCTTGCCGAAGGTGAAGTCCTCGCCCGTCACCACGCCCGCCGCGCCGATGTGATCGCCGAGCAGTTTCGTCACGAAGTCTTCCGCGGTCGTGCCCGCCAGCGCGTCGTCGAAATGGAACACCAGCATGGCGTCGGCCCCGGCGGCGGCGAACAGCTCCTGCCGCTGGTCGAGGGTGGTCAGGCGGAATGGCGGGACGTGCGGGGCGAAGTGGCGCACCGGGTGCGGGTCGAAGGTGGCGACGATCGCCGGGCGGCCTTCGGATTTCGCCCACTCGACCGCCTCGCGAACCACTGCCTGGTGGCCGAGATGGAAGCCATCGAAATTGCCCAGCGCGACGACCGCGCCGCGCAGGTCCGCCGGAACCGGCTGGCGATGGTCGAGGCGGATCATCGGCGGTGCAAGGTGACGAAGCTGTGCGCGGGCCAGGTGCCGTCGGCCTCGCGCTCTTCGCGGGCGACTTCGGTCCAGCTCTCGCCGGGGTAGTCCATGAACAGGTCGCCGCCGGTGTCCTCGTGAACCTCGGTCAATTCGAAGCGCGTGGCGTGCGGTTCGAACAGGTCGAAGATTTCGACGCCGCCGATCACCGAAACATTGCCGTTTCCGGCCAGATCGAGCGCTTCATCGACACTGTGCGCGACCTCCGCTCCCTCGGCCGACCAGGCGGTATCGCGGGTCAGCACGATGTGGCGGCGGCCGGGCAGGAGCTTGGGAAGGCTGTCGAAAGTCTTGCGGCCCATGATCATGGGCGTGCCCCTAGTGTGGGCGACAAACCGCTGTAAATCCTCGCGAATTCTCCACGGGACCTGGCCGTTGAGGGCAATTGTCCCGTCGTCCGCGCGGGCCACGACGAACACGATCTCGCGCGTGCTCATGCCCAGACCCGGGTAACATGCCCCATCTTGCGCCCCGCCCGCGCCTCGCCCTTGCCGTAGAGGTGCAGGTGCAGTCCGGGCGCCGCAAGAATTTCATTTGCTTTTTCAATGTCGTGACCGACAAGATTGGTCATCTCGACATTGGGCAATACCAGCGAAGTATCTCCGAGCGGCAACCCGCAGATCGCCCGCACGTGGTTCTCGAACTGCGAGGTAACCGCACCCTCGATGGTCCAGTGGCCTGAGTTGTGGACTCTGGGTGCCATCTCGTTGAAAACAGGACCGTTTTCCGTGGCGAAGAACTCGCAGCTCAGCACGCCGACATAGCCGAGTGCCGAGGCGATCTTCGCGGCCAGCTCACGGGCGGCGGGGACCTGTGCGGCGATCACCGGTTCCGGAGGCAACGTGGAGGTGGCGAGGATGCCGTCCTTGTGGACGTTCTGCGCGCTGTCCCAGAAGCGCACCTCGCCGTCCCGACCGCGCACCAGGATGACCGAGAATTCGGCGGCGAAACGAACGAAGCCCTCGTAGACCAGCCCCGCCGATGGGAGCCGTAGCCCCTCGGCCTCGCGCGCGCTCTCGATCCGCCACTGGCCCTTGCCGTCGTAGCCGTCGCGGCGGGTCTTGAGGATACCGGGCGTGCCGAGGCGGCCGACCGCGGCGATAAGGTCGTCCATCGAATCGACTTGTGCATAGGGAGCGGTGCGCCCGCCCTGGGCTTCGGCGAAGGCTTTCTCGTGCAGCCGGTCCTGCGCCACTTCGAGCGCGCGAGCCGAAGGGAACAGCTTTTCCGGCGGGATGGTGGCGAGCGGGCCGACGGGGACGTTCTCGAACTCGTAGGTGACGACGTCGCACTGCCCGGCGAAGCGGGTCATGGCGTTGCGGTCGGACCACGGGGCGCAGGTGAAGTCCGCGCAAACGTCGGCCGCGCCGCTGTCGGCGTTGGGATCGTAGGCGTGGCACTTGTAGCCGATCTGGGCGGCAGCCATCGCCAGCATGCGGCCAAGCTGGCCGCCGCCAAGGATACCAATCGTGCCTCCCGCCGGAATCATCAGCCTTGCGGCACCTCGCCGACCGATGCCGTGCGCGCCGCGCGCCAGTCCTGCAATCGCTGCGACAAGGCCGGATCGCCGAGTGCGAGGATCGCGGCGGCGAGCAGCCCGGCATTGGTCGCCCCGGCCTCGCCGATGGCCAGCGTGCCGGTGGGCACGCCCGCGGGCATCTGCACGATCGAGAGCAGGCTATCCATGCCGCTCAGCGCCCTGGACTGCACCGGTACCCCGAGCACCGGCAGGTGGGTTAGCGCGCTGAGCATGCCGGGCAAGTGCGCCGCGCCGCCCGCACCGGCAATCACGACCTTGAAGCCTTCGCCCGCCGCGCCCTTGCCGAATTCGTACATCCGATCCGGCGTGCGGTGGGCTGAGACGATGCGCGCCTCGTAGGCGACGCCGAGATCGTCGAGCACCTTGGCGGCGCATTCCATCGTCGGCCAGTCGGACTGGCTGCCCATTACGATTGCGACCTGTGCGCCCATTTCAGGTGTCCTTCAGGTAGCGCCGTTCACCCGGCGTCATGCTGTCGTCGAACTGGTAGACGATCGGTTCGCCGGTGGGAATCTCCAGCTCCGTAATGTCCGCATCGGCAATGCCCGAGAGGTGCTTGACCAGCGCGCGCAGCGAATTGCCGTGGGCCGAAATCATTACCGTCTCGCCGCTCGCCAACACGGGCAGTATATCGCTCTCCCAATAGGGCAGAACCCGCTCGATGGTGAGCTTGAGACTTTCCGTGTTGGGGATCGGGATACCCGCGTAACGCGCATCCGCGCCGAGATCGAACTCGCTGCCGGCATCGAGCGGCGGCGGCGGGGTGTCGAAGCTGCGGCGCCAGATCTTGACCTGTTCCTCGCCGTGCTTCTCGGCGGTCTCGGCCTTGTTGAGGCCGGTGAGCCCGCCGTAGTGGCGCTCGTTGAGCCGCCAGTCCTTTGTTTCGGGAATCCACAGCCGCCCGCAGGCCTCGAGCGCGAGGTGCAGCGTCTTGATCGCGCGGGTCTGTACGCTGGTGAAGGCGACGGTCGGTAGCACGCCCTTCTTCGCCAGCAGTTCGCCCGCCGCGGTCGCTTCTGCGACGCCCTTCTCGGTCAGGTCGACGTCCCACCAGCCGGTGAAACGGTTCTCCAGGTTCCACTGGCTCTGGCCGTGGCGCACGAGAATCAGGGTCGGCAAGGAAATCGCTCCTCAGGCGTAAATCAGGGAGCGCTACGCCCTAGCTATCGCGGGCCTCTTTGGAAAGGCCGTCTTCGCCGTCGTCACGCGAGTCGAGCGCGCGCGAATCCAATGCGCGCGACTGGGCCTTGCGGCGGCGCAGGTTTTCCCTGAGCTTGGCGGCCAGCCGCTCTTCGCGCGTTGACTTATCCCGGGGCTCGGTCATCGTGCGGTGCGGTTGCCGCAGCGCGGCGCGCTTGACAAGAGCGCGGGCACGGCTAAGGCGCGCGGCTTCCGGACGAGTGCTGCTGTAGCTCAGTGGTAGAGCGCACCCTTGGTAAGGGTGAGGCCGGGAGTTCAATCCTCCCCAGCAGCACCAGTTCCTTTTCGTCCTACCGCTTCGCTGGTTGAGGGCGTGAGTTTCCCCATATCGCTTGCAGCTACTTGAGGGCGGAGGTGTCTTGCCCGGCGCGGCGTACTATTTATATAAGACACCTATGGACGAGGTATCCAAGGTTCGCGCGGGGAGCGAGCTGACGCCGCTGCACCCCAATCACGTCAAGGTCCTGCGCCTGCAGGCTGCGATATTCGCCTTGCCGTTCGCCGTTGCCGCGTTTGTGTTGGAAGTTGTCGGCGTGCTGCCGACCGGCGCGGTGATCGTCCCGATACTTGCCCTGCTCGCCTGGCTGGTGGTGTGGATGCCAATCCGGCGTCATTACGCTCGCGGCTTCCAGATTGCCGCCGACCGCCTGCGCGTGGTGCGCGGAATCCTGTTCCGTTCGGACACTGTAGTCCCGTTCAGCCGCGTCCAGCACATCGACGTGAGCCGCGGGCCGATCGAACGTTATTACGGCCTATCGACGCTCGTGTTGCATACTGCCGGCACACACAATTCCTCGATCATCCTTCCCGGCCTCGGCGAGCAGGAGGCCCTGGCGATGCGCGAGGCGATTCGCGAAAAGATCGCCAGCGCGGCGCAGTGAACGAAGCGCTTCTCCCCGCCGACGAGCCCAAACGGACGGACCCACGCGGATTCGTGGTCATGGCGCTCACCGCCATGCTGCGCGGCGGCCTGCCGGCTTTCGCCGGGCTCGTGGGGACTGGGGCGATCGGCATGGGGCTGATCGTGCTGCTGCCGGCGATGGCGGCGCTCCTGTCGATCAGCATGGGCGTGGCCTGGCTCAAGTGGCGCCACCTGACCTACACCACCGGGCACGACAGCATCCGTGTCGAACGGGGGCTGCTCAGCCGCCATGCTCGTGCCGTTCCCTACGACCGCATCCAGGATGTCGGCCTCGAGCAGAAACTGCTGCCGCGCCTCTTCGGGCTGGCCGAGGTCAAGTTCGAGACCGGGGCGGGAGGAAAGGACGAACTGTCGCTGACCTATCTCTCGCTCGAGGAAGCCGACCGGCTGCGCGAACTGGTGAAGGAGCGCAAGAGCCTGGACGTAACGCCGGAAGTCGCTCCCGAGGGTGTAGTTCCTGACGGATCGGCGGCGCCTGTCCTGTTCGCGATGGATAACCGGCGTGTAATGACCTTCGGCCTGTTCGAGTTCTCGCTGGTGATCTTCGCCGTCCTACTCGGTGCCGCGCAGCAGTTCGATTTCCTGCTGCCGTTCGACCCGTGGAACTGGGAGCGCTGGGCGGAGTTCGCCACCAGCCATCGCCACGACTTCGATTGGCTCGGCGCGACCGGGCGGTTTGGGGCGGTCCTGGCAGTGGTTTTCGGGTTTCTTGCAGTTGCCGGGGCTGGTGTCCTGACCGGCGTCGCGCGGACCTTTGCCCGAGAATACGGCTTCACGCTGGAGCGCACAGCCAAGGGCTTCCGCCGTCGCCGTGGGCTGTTCACCCGGACCGACGTGGTCATGCCGGTCCACCGGGTCCAGGCACTCAAGATCGCCACCGGTGCGCTTCGACGCCGGTTCGGCTGGCATGGATTGAGTTTTGTCAGCCTGGCGCAGGATGCGAAGGCGGCCAACCACGCGGTTGTACCATTTGCGCAGATGGATGAGATTGCTCCTGTCGTCGAGGCAGCGGGCTTCGAACTGCCGGACAACGGCGTGGCATGGCATCGCGCCAGCCGGCGGTATCGTATCGACTCGGTTATCCGGTCGATCGTCGCATTCGGGGTGCCTGCGACCGCCGCAGCCGGGATCGCTTTGCTGCTCAGCGGCGGGAATGCTGTTTCGACCTCAGCGACCGCGATCGGCCTGGCCCTGCTTGGCTTCGTGCTGGCGGTCCGCCATTGGTTTGTCTGGCGCCACACTCGCCATGCGCTCGACGGGCCACAGTTGTTCGTACAACACGGCTGGCTCGCACCACGGCTGGACATCGCCTCGCAGGTGAAGATCCAGTCGGTCGAGATTGTGCAAGGGCCGATCGCGCGGCACCGCGGCTATGCCGGCATCAAATTCGGTCTCGCCGGCGGCACGCTCGAAATGCATGGTGTGCCGCTCGAAGAGGCTTGCGGAATTCGCCAGGCCGTTATCGACAGCGCTGCGGCGGTCGATTTCTCCGCCCTCCCTCGCTGAGGCTCAGGAAGGCAGCTCGGCAAGCAGGTCTGCCCATTCAGGATGGCGTCGGAAGGCAGCGGCCACGTAACTGCATTGCGGATCAATCTTGAATCCTTCGGCTCGGGCGTCGGCGATCAGCGCTTCGACCAGGGCCGTTGCAATGCCCCGGCCGCGGAGGTCTGGAGGGACATAGGTGTGGTTGGCGATGCGGGCCTCGCCGCGCGCGGTCCAGGTCAGTTCGGCATCGCGCCCGCCGCCGGGAACCACGGCCTTGTAGGCTCCGCGATGGGCATCGCCTTCGCGTCTGACAGCAATACTGGGCATCGTCGCCAGACTCCTTCTTGAATCGAACGGGCCGCGCGGCCATTGCGTTCCGCATGCAGTTCCTGTCCGACAACGCGGCAAGCGTCCATCCGAATGTCTGGGCCGCGATGCGGGCCGCCGACGAAGCTGATTCGCCCTACGATAGCGACCGCATTTCCGCCGAGCTCGACGACCGCTTCGCACAGGTTTTCGGGCGGGAGGTTGCGGTGCTGTGGGTTGCAACCGGCACGGCGGCCAACTGCCTCGCCCTCTCCGCCTTCGTCCCTCCGCATGGCGGGGTAGTGTGCCACCGCGAAGCGCATATCGAGATGGACGAATGCGGCGCGCCGGGCTTCTACCTGCACGGCGCCAAACTGCTCCTGGCCGAGGGCGATCACGCCAAGCTGACGGCGGGGAGCATTGCTGAGGTACTCGATGCCATCAGGCCAGACGTCCACCAGGTCCAGCCGCATGCCATCTCGATCACACAGGCGAGCGAATACGGCTGTTGCTACACTCCCGGTGAGCTGGCGAAGATCGACGTCCTCGCCGGCGAGCGCGGCCTCAAGCTGCATATGGATGGCGCCCGCTTCGCCAACGCCGTGATCCACCTTGGCCGACCACCTGCTGAATGTGCCGGACCGGTCGACGCGCTGAGCTTCGGCTTCGTCAAGAACGGGGCGATGAACGCCGAAGCAATCGTATTCTTCGATCCCACCGTCGCTGATGTGGTGCGCTATCGCCGCAAGCGTGCCGGGCACCTGCAGAGCAAGGGCCGCTTCCTCGCCGCACAGATCATGGCGATGCTTGAAGGCGATACCTGGCTGCACAGTGCCGAGGCCGCCAATGCCGCTGCACGGGCCATCGGTGACGGGGCTGCGGGGCGGCTGCTCCATCCGGTCGAGGCGAACGAAGTTTTCGTGCGTTGCACAGCAGCCGAGCGCGAGGCGCTGCGCCGTCAGGGCTTCGGCTTCTACGACTGGGGGCCAGATGCGGCACGCTTCGTCGCGGCCTGGGATACGCGCGAGGATCACGCCTCAGCGCTGGGCAAGGCCATCGCCACGCTATGACCGAGACTCCGCCGCACGCGCTGCTACGGCCGCGCGTCGCGCTGCCGTTCCTCGCGATTTCGCTGATATGGGGTTCGACCTGGTTCGTCATCACCGGGCAGATCGCCGATGTGCCAGCCGGGTGGTCGGTGACCTGGCGTTTCGCACTCGCAACGCCCGCGATGTTCGTCCTCGCCCTTGCCATGCGCAACCGGTTGGCGATGCCGGGCAGGGCGCACTTGCTGGCCCTGACCATCGGGTTGTTCCAGTTCTCCGGCAACTACAACCTCGTCTACCTTGCCGAACTGCACCTTACGTCTGGCATCGTCGCGGTGATGGTCGGCATGATGATCGTGCCCAACGCCGTGCTTGGGCGCATCGTGTTGGGCCAGCCGATCACCCGGCGCTTCCTCGCCGGCAGCACCGTGGCGCTGGCCGGCATCCTCGTGCTGCTGGCGAATGAGGCGCAATCGGCATGGATCGGGGGCAACGTCGCCTTGGGCGCATGGCTCGGCGTCGGGGCGATGCTCGCCGCTTCCATTTCGAACGTGGTTCAGGCCAACAATACCGGGCGCTCCGTCCCGCTGTTCACGCTGATCTCCTGGTCGATGCTTTACGGCACGCTGATCGACGGCTCGCTTGCGCTGCTGTTCTACGGCCTGCCGGTCATTCCCACGGATCCTCAATACTGGCTGGGTACCGCCTATCTTGCCGTTGCCGGCTCGGTGGTGACCTTTCCGCTCTACTACGGCCTGATTCGTGAGATCGGGGCGGGACGGGCCGCCTATCACAACGTGCTGGTTGTCATTGTTGCCATGCTCATTTCGACCGCGCTCGAAGGCTATCACTGGTCGATGCTGGCAATTGCCGGGGCAGTATTGGCGCTGTCGGGCCTCTTCCTCGCACTCAGGGCGAAGACCGTCCCGCCAGCGACCTGAGCCCCTCGCGGTAGGTCGGGTAGCGCGGCCGCCAGCCGAGCACGCGTTTCGCCTTGCCGTTCGCCACCCGCCGGTTCTCTGCGTAAAACGCGCGTGCCATCGGCGAAAGGTCGGCTTCGTCGAGCGATTGCAGTGGCGGCGGCTCACGTCCAAGCAGGCGGCAGGCCTCCTCGATCACCGCGTTCTGGCTCGCTGGCAGTTCGTCGGCGAGATTGTAGGCTCCTGCAGGCCCTTTGAGTGCGGCGACGACCCCGCTGGCGATGTCCTTGACGTGGATTCGGCTGAACACCTGTCCTGGCAGGTCGATGCGGTGGGCCTTCCCGGCCCACACCCGCTCAAGCGCGCTTCGTCCGGGCCCGTATATGCCCGGCAAGCGAAGCACTCGCGCTCCGCGTTCGAGCCAGGCTGAATCACACTCGCTGCGCGCTGCGCGCCGCCCGTTGCCGATCGGGGAATGTTCGTCGACCCAGGCGCCGCCGGCATCGCCGTAGACACCGGTCGAGGACAAGTAGCCGAGCCAGGGATGCCCCAGCGCAGCACCGTATTTTTCGAGCACCGGGTCGGCCTCTCCCGCAGGCGGAACCGAAGAGAGAACATGGCTGGATTGGGCCAGGGCCGCGTGTACGCCATCCACATCTTCGAACGCAATATTGCCGTCGCGACCGGTTGCCGAAACGGTCCAGCCGATGCATTCGAGCGAGCACTTGATGGCCTTGGCCGAATAACCAAGTCCGAAGATGAACATCTGTGCCATGCGCGCGTTGTAGCCGCATTGGCCCTTGCAGGAAGACCGGACGATACAATGGACATTGCCAGCACCACCGGAATCGGAGACGCCCCGCCCGAACCGAGTCCGCCGCCGCTGATCCGCCGTGAGGACTACGCGCCCTATCCCTGGCGGGTGCCGACGACCGAGCTGAGATTCGTGCTCGGCGTCGACAAGACCACGGTCCAGGCGAAACTCAAGGTCGAGCGGAACCCACATGCCAACCCCGCCAACGTGCTGCGGCTTAACGGTGACGGGCTCAAGCCGGCTGGCGTGTGGATCGACGGCTCTCTCGCCAACAGCTGGGAAATGGACGGCGACGACCTGCTCATCACCCTGCCGGGCGACGCCCACGAAGTCAGCATCGACACCCAGATCGACCCGGCGGGCAACAGCCAGCTGATGGGACTCTATGCCTCGAACGGGATGCTCTGCACGCAGTGCGAGGCCGAAGGCTTCCGCCGCATCACCTTCTTCCCCGACCGGCCCGACGTTCTCTCGACCTACACTGTGCGGATGGAGGGTTCGAAGGCGGACTTCCCGGTGCTGCTGTCAAACGGCAACTGCACGGCATCGGGCGAGGGCGAGGACGGCTCGCACTGGGCGGAGTGGCACGATCCCTGGCCCAAGCCGAGCTATCTCTTCGCGCTCGTTGCCGGTCAGCTGGTCGCAAATACGGATAGCTTCACGACGATGAACGGTCGCAAGGTCGACCTCGCCATCTGGGTGCGCCCCGAGGATCTTTCTCGTACCGACCACGCGATGGAGTCATTGAAGCGCTCGATGCAGTGGGATGAACAGGCGTTCGGCCGCGAATACGACCTCGATGTGTTCAACATCGTCGCCGTCAGCGACTTCAACATGGGGGCAATGGAAAATAAGAGCCTCAACATCTTCAACACCAAGTACGTGCTGGCCGACCAGGAGACCGCGACCGATGGCGACTACGACGCGATCGAGGGCGTCATCGGCCACGAGTACTTCCACAACTGGTCCGGCAACCGCATCACCTGCCGCGACTGGTTCCAGCTCTCGCTGAAGGAAGGCTTCACCGTGCTGCGCGACCAGCTGTTCAGCGCGGCGATGGGCAGCGAGCCGGTCAAGCGGATCGAGGACGTGCGAGTGCTGCGCTCCGTCCAGTTCCCCGAGGATTCGGGGCCGCTGGCGCACCCGATCCGCCCCGACAGCTACCGGGAGATCTCGAACTTCTACACCGCCACGGTCTACAACAAGGGCGCCGAGGTCATCCGCATGATGCGCACGATGGCCGGCGAGGAGCGCTTCCGGCGGGGCACCGACCTCTATTTCGACCGTCACGACGGCGAAGCGGCTACCTGCGAAGACTTTGTCACCGCGATCGAGGACGGCGCCGGGCTCGACCTCGCCGACTTCCGCCGCTGGTACCAGCAGGCCGGCACTCCGAAGGTCTCGGCGAAGCTCGAGCACGTGGGCGATACTGCTACATTGCACCTCGAGCAGGCAGTCCCGGCGACCCCAGGCCAACCCGACAAGCGGCCGATGCCGATTCCGCTCAAGATCGCGCTGTTCGACAGGAAATCCGGGAAACACCATGGTGAACAACTGGTTACGCTGACTGAAGCTCAACAAACCTTCAGCTTTGCCGGATTCGACGAATCCCCGGTCCTGTCGATCAATCGCGACTTCTCGGCACCGGTTGCGATCGAGCGCGAGGTGGCGGACGAGGACCTCGTCTTCCTCGCCGCCAACGACGACGACCCGTTCGCCCGTTACGAGGCCATGCAGGACCTCGTCGTCGGCCACCTGCGCGGACTGCTCAGCGGATCGGTCGATGCGGCCAAGCGTGATTCCGGCCGCGCCGCGATCGGCGAGGCGTTCCGAGCGGTCATTGCCGATGGCGAGCTCGACGACCTGATGCGCGGCGAACTGCTGACGCTGCCGGGTGAGACCTATCTCGCCGAGCAGATGCTGGTTGCCGACCCGGCCGCGATCCGAGCCGAACGCGAGGGCCTCAAGGCCTGGCTTGGACAGTCGCTCGAAAGCGACCTCGTCGCAATGCATGAACGTGCGGCCGCTGCGCCGGGCGGGATGTCGGCAGAGGCCAAGGGCGCGCGCAAGATCAAGACCTCGGCGCTCGTCTTCCTCGCCGCGGGCAATCCTGATTTGGCCGAAACGATGGCCGCGGCGCAGTACGACGCTGCCACGACGATGACCGACCGGCAGGGTGCGCTTATGGTGCTGACCAGCCTGCAGGGCCCGCAGCGCACGCACAAGCTGCTCGACTTCTACAACCGCTTCAAAGGCAACGCGCTGGTGATCGACAAGTGGTTCGCGCTTCAAGCCAGCTCGCTCCACCCGAGCGTGCTCGAACAGGTCAAGGCGCTGGCTGGTCACCCCGACTTCACGCTCAAGAACCCGAACCGGGTGCGCTCGCTCTACATGCCGTTCACCGGCACCGCGCAGGGCTTCCACGCGGCGAGCGGCGGGGGCTACAAGATGATCGCCGACCTGATCCTCGAGCTCGACCCGATCAACCCGCAGACGGCGGCGCGTTTCGTGTCGCCGCTTGGCCGCTGGCGGCGCATCGAGCCGGAACGCTCGGCGCTGATGAAGGGCGAACTCGAACGGATTGCCGCGGCGCCCAAACTGAGCCGCGACACCTACGAGCAGGTCACGCGCAGCCTTGGCTGACGAGCCGGTCGAGGTCATTCGCAGTACGGCCCTGTCGGGGATCCCGCACGGATTCCTCGGCCGCCGCGGCGGCGTGTCGCAAGGCGTGATCGCCGGCCTCAACGCCGGACTGGGCGCGGGCGACGACGACGAAGCGGTTGCCGAGAACCGCCGCCGCGCCGTCGCGGCGGTGCTGCCCGGCGCCGACCTTGCCACGGTCTATCAGGTCCATTCGGCCGAGGCCGTTCCAGTCGTCGCCTCGTGGCCGCAGGACGAGCGACCGCGCGCCGACGCCATGGCCACCGACCGTCCCGGAGTGGTGCTCGGGATCGTGACCGCCGACTGCGCGCCGGTCCTGCTCGCGGATCGCCGCGCCGGGGTGGTCGGCGCTGCGCACGCCGGTTGGCGCGGGGCCTACGGCGGCGTGCTCGAAGCCGTGGTCGAGGCGATGGAAGCGCTCGGCGCACACCGCGAGGACATCGCGGCAGCAATCGGTCCGGCGATCGCACTGGAAAGTTACGAAGTGGACGACGGCTTTCGCGAGCGCTTCACGGCCAGCGACGGTCGCTTCTTCGTGCCCGGGAGGGAAGGCCACTGGCACTTCGATCTCGAAGGCTATGCCGAGGCCCGGCTCGATGCGATGGGCGTCGGCGTGATCGATTGCCTCGGCCTCGACACCTACACCGACGAAGCGAGGTTCTTCTCCTACCGCCGCGCCACACACCGCGGCGAACCGGATTACGGACGGCAGATTTCCCTCATCGGGCTGCCGAATTAGCGCGAATTCCACGCCTGCCTAGATCTGCCCAAAATGCCTGTTGGCATGACGGGCAGCCTCGTCTATCAGCCCGCCCAAGTCGGCTGCCGGGGGTCCTCTCCGGATGGGCGATGCATTGAATGAGAACGGTTGCGTCCTTCCCACTGCAGGCGGAACCGATGGCAAGGCAGGGATAATGGCGACAACCACCGGCACCGCGGACCTGGATACGCATGCCAATGAAGACGGCGTTCGCCGCCGCGACTTTATCGAAATTGCTGCGGTCAGCGCGGCTGGCGTAGGCGGGCTCGTCACGCTCTATCCGCTGATCAGCCAGATGGCCCCTTCAAAGGACGTGTTGGCCGAAAGCACGACCGACGTCGATCTTACGGGGATCGAGCCGGGCATGGCGATCAAGGCGATCTTTCGCAAGCAGCCGCTGTTCGTGCGCAACCTGACGGCCAAGGAAATCTCCGAGGCTCAGGCGGTTCCGCTCGGCGAACTGCGCGACCCGGAGTCGCTCGAGCAGAGGACCAAGGAAGGCAAGGCAAACTGGCTCATCACCATGGGTGTCTGCACCCACCTCGGCTGCGTCCCGCTGGGCGCCGGCGAGGGTGAGAACAAGGGCCCCTTCGGGGGCTACTTCTGCCCGTGCCACGGTTCGGCTTACGACACCGCGGCGCGTATCCGCAAAGGCCCGGCTCCCAAGAACCTGGAAGTGCCGGCTTACGAATTTACCTCCGACACCGCGATCCGCGTCGGCTGAGGCGAAAGAGAGAACGATGAGCTTTCCCTGGGCGAAGCATTACGAACCCAAGGCGCCTTTCATGCGCTGGATCGACGAGAAGCTGCCGCTGCCGCGCCTCGTCTACAATGCGATCGGTGGCGGTTACCCGGTTCCGCGCAACCTCAACTACATGTGGAATTTCGGCGTCCTCGCCGGCTTCTGCCTGGTCCTGCAGATCGTCACCGGTGTCATCCTGGCGATGCACTACGCGGCCAATGCGGCGGTGGCCTTCGATTCGACCGAACACATCATGCGCGACGTCAACTGGGGTTGGCTGATGCGCTATGCCCACGCGAACGGCGCTTCGGCGTTCTTCGTGGTGGTCTACCTGCATATTTTCCGCGGCTTCTTCTACTCCTCGTACAAGGCACCGCGCGAAATGGTCTGGCTTCTCGGCGTGGTCATCTTCCTGCTGATGATGGCGACCGGCTTCATGGGTTACGTCCTGCCGTGGGGGCAGATGAGCTACTGGGGCGCCAAGGTCATTACCGGCCTGTTCGGCGCGATCCCGGTCGTCGGCGAGCCGATCCAGATCTGGCTGCTCGGCGGTTATGCGCCGGACAATGCCGCTCTGAACCGCTTCTTCAGCCTGCACTTCCTGCTGCCGTTCGTGATTGCGGGCGTCATCATCCTGCACATCTGGGCGCTGCACATCCCGGGTTCGTCGAACCCGACGGGCGTCGAAGTGAAGAGCGAGAGCGACACCCTGCCGTTCCACCCGTACTACACGGCAAAGGACGGCTTCGGGCTGGGGGTCTTCCTGATCCTCTACTTCGCGATGGTGTTCTTCTTCCCGAATTCGCTCGGGCACCCGGACAACTACATCCCGGCGAACCCGCTGAGCACGCCGGCGCACATCGTGCCCGAATGGTACTACTGGCCGTTCTACGCGATCCTGCGTGCCTTCACGGTGGACTTCTTCTTCGTCCCGGCGAAGCTGATGGGCGTGCTGGCGATGTTCAGCGCGATCCTGGTGTGGTTCTTCCTGCCGTGGCTCGACAAGTCGCCGGTCCGTTCGGGCCACTATCGCCCGATGTTCCGCAAGTTCTTCTGGGTGCTGGTAATCGACGTTCTCGTTCTCGGGTACTGCGGCGGTTCGCCGGCCGAAGAACCGTTCGTCATGATCAGCCAGCTCGCCACTGCTTACTACTTCCTGCACTTCCTCGTCATCCTGCCGATCGTCTCGTCGATCGAGCGTCCCGAACCGTTGCCGTTCTCGATTACCGAGGCGGTGCTTGGATCGGACGACAAGGCAGTGCTCGGCGAGAGCAAAGCGTAAGCGAACGGGTTAGGGGAAAGTAAGAGAAATGGTCCGTATCATCGGAATCCTCGTCGGCCTGTTCTTCACCGCAGCGGTGCTGTGGGCCTTCGGCAATGGCGCCGTCCAGGTCGCCTCGCAGGACTACTTTGTAGAGAAGACGGCTGAGACCGAATTCCACCTGCATCCAAAGGAACTCGATCAGGCGAGCGATCATCTCGTCGCCCACTGGGACAAGCAGCAGCTGCAGCGCGGGTACCAGGTCTACAAGGAAGTCTGCGCCGCGTGCCACTCGCTGCGCCACGTCGCGTTCCGCGATCTCGAGCAGATCGGCTACACCGAAGCGCAGGTGAAAGCGATCGCCGCGACCTGGCAGGTTCCGGGCGTCGATCCTGTGACCGGTGAGGCGACCACGGTGCCGGGCAAGCCGACGGACTACTTCCCGCTGGTCTATCTGAACGACGTTGCGGCGCGCGCTGCCAACAACAACGCCATCCCGCCGGACCTTTCGCTGATGACCAAGGCGCGCCACGAAGGCCCTGCCTACGTCTATTCGCTGCTGACCGGCTATTCGGAGATTCCGGCCGAGCTTACGGCTGAGTTCCCCGACTTCTCGACCCCGCCGGGGCTGCACTTCAATCGCTACTTCGCGAACCTCAACCTGGCGATGCCCCCTCCGCTCGCGGTGGACGATCAGGTGACCTACGCGGACGGCACTCCGGCGACGATCGACCAGATGGCGAAAGACGTTTCCGCGTTCCTGACCTGGACGGCCGAACCCAGCCTGCCAAAGCGCAAGCAGACTGGCTGGCCGGTGATCGGCTTCCTGATCTTCGCCACGATCCTGGCGTACCTCGCCAAGAAGCAGATCTGGGCTCGCGCCAAGAAGAAGGCCTGATGAGCCGGCGCCCCCGCAGCGGGGCGCCGCGCCCATGACTCCCGCCGAAATCAAGGCGCTGGTCCGCACGGTGCCGGACTTCCCGGCACCGGGCATCCTGTTCCGCGACATCACCACGCTGATCGCCCACGGACCCGGGCTCTCGGCGACGCTCGATCATCTCGCCGACGCCGCGCGCGATCGCGGGGCCGAAGCGATCGCCGGGCTCGAAGCGCGCGGGTTCATTTTCGGGGCGATGGTTGCCGCCCGGCTCGGCCTCGGCTTTGTTCCGCTGCGCAAGCCGGGCAAGCTGCCAGTCGATGTGATTGGCGTCGACTACGCGCTCGAATACGGCACTGCGCGGCTCGAACTCGACCCGACCCTCATCGACCAGGGCGAACGCGTCGTGGTGGTCGACGACCTTATCGCCACCGGCGGCACTGCGCTCGCCGGGGCCGACCTGCTGCGTCGCGCCGGAGCCACCGTCGATCACGCCCTGTTCGTCATCGACTTGCCCGAACTCGGGGGTGGTGAGGCCTTACGCGCCGCAGGCGTGGAGCTATGGGCGCTGATGGCGTTCGAGGGGCATTAGGCTCCAGGTTTCGGGCGATAGACCGGATTGTCGTCTGTTGCCCGCATGTTCGGGTTTTCCTCGTTGTAGATCTTGCGCCGGGCGAAAAGCCAGCGGCCGTCGACCTTCTTCAACTCGTCTTCGTAGTGGCCGTAGGTCCCGAGGTAGGGCCGGCCGGCGCGGGCGTCGTTGTTGAACTCCCACCAGTACGAGGTCGAGCGCGCGGTATCGCCGTCGATCTCGAGCACGAGGTTGGTGACGTAGTGGCGCACGCGCTGGCGGTGGTAGGGGAAGCTGGCGTCGGCCTTGGCCTTCTCGCGCACGGCCATGTCGTCCATCACCTTCTTGAGCTCGGCATGGCCATGTTCGACCCCGCCGGCGAAATCGAGGATTCCGTCCTCGGTGAAAGTCGCGGCGTAGGCTTCGCCGTCCTGCCAGTCGAAGGCGTAGAGATAGCGGCTCATCAGGTCCTCGATCTCCGCCCGGTCGTTGCCGTAATTGGGTCCGTACACGATTGCCTCCTCTCCGTGCTGCGCTGCCCATGCGATCGCCAGCGGGGTCGATAGCGACAGGCCGGCGATCGCGGCCAGTGCAAGCTTGGACAGGTGCATGAAACTCTCCCGGTGATCAGAATGTCGAATTGGTCGCGCCGCCGTCAATCACCAGGCTCTGCCCGGTGATGTACTTCGCGGCCTCGCTGCAGAACATGGCGACGATTGCCCCGGCATCGTCGGGATCGCCGAAGGTACCGCTGGCAATGTGCCAGGCCTCGACGAACTCGGCGACCTCCTGTTCGAAAGTAATGCCCTTGGCTTTTGCCCGGGCGTTGAACAGCTCGTCGACCGTCGCGGTGTAGTGCATGCCGGGCAGGACGGTGTTGATCGTCACCCCATGCTTGGCGACGACCTTGCTCACGGCAACCGCGTAGTTGGTCAGCGCCGCGCGGGTGCTGCCCGATAGGATTCGGATCTCGCCTGGGTACTTGGCCGCCACCGTGGCGATGTTGACCACCCGGCCCCAGCCGCGCTGCGCCATGCCGTCAACCACGGCGTTCATGAAGTCGATCGGACCGAGCAGCGAGATGCGGATCGCCTCGTGCCACTGCGCCGCGTCGATTTCGCGGTAGTCGGGGGTCATTGGCGGCGGCGCGCAGGTGCCGACGAGGATGTCGGGCTCAGGGCAGGCCGCAAGGATTGCCGCGCGTCCCTCCGACGTCGCGTGATCGGCCACGACCGGCACGACCATCGAACCGGTCACATCGGCGATCACGTTGCACGCCGCGACAAGCCGCTCCTCTCCGCGGGCCGAGACGAACACTTCGCAACCCTCGCGGGCCAGCGCCAGCGCGGTGCTCTTGCCGATTCCGGCGCTGCCGCCGTTGACGATGGCCTTGCGCCCGCGAATGCCGAAATCCACTCGCCTCTCCCTCGTTGTCGCCGCCGAAACTGGCCGAACCGTCGGGAGCGCGCAAGCGACAACCGGCGGCTTTAGGCGAATTCCGTGAACGAGGGTGCTTGACGCCGCGCCGCGCTTGGTGGCAAGCGCCCCTTCCGGCTCAGAGCGGGTATAGCTTAGTGGTAAAGCTCCAGCCTTCCAAGCTGGCTATGCGGGTTCGATTCCCGCTACCCGCTCCAGCCTTTCCCCAGTTTACCTTCCCCGAGAGTATCGCCGCCGCGCAGCGCTGCTAGAAATGCACTTGCCTGACCGGCGTGGGCGTTTAGGGAACGTTCACATCGAGGGAATGGAGAGGTCTGAGGATGGCACTGGCACCGGATATTTCGAGCAGCACGGATCCCAATCCGATCGAGGATGAGGGTACGCACATCGATGCGCCCGGGCTGCAGCCTTTCGTGTTCGGACTGTTCTTCATCTTCGGCGGCATCACCTCGCTCAACGACGTGATCATCCCCAAGCTCAAGGAGCTGTTCACGCTCTCCTACTTCGAGGCGAGCCTGGTGCAGTTCTGCTTCTTCATCGCCTATGCGGTGATCGGCATTCCCGGCGCGCGGCTGATCAAGAAGATCGGCTACATGCGCGGCGCGGTGGCCGGGCTGCTGACAATGATGGCTGGCTGCCTGCTGTTCATTCCGGCGAGCCAATCGGCGCTGTTCGGTGTCTTCCTGTTCGCCTACTTCATCCTCGCAACCGGGGTGGTGCTGGTTCAGATCGTCGCTAACCCGCTGATCAGCCTGCTCGGCCCGGTCAAGACGACGCACAGCCGGCTCACCTTTGCCCAGGCATTCAACTCGCTGGGTACGACGATCTTCCCCTATGTCGGATCGATCCTGATCCTCGGCACCCTCGCCACGGTCACCGCGGCAGAGCTTTCGGGTGCCGAGCTCGATGCCTACCGCACGGCCGAAAGCCAGGCGATCGTCCATGGCTACCTCGGGCTAGCCGCCGCCTTGGCGGTGGTCGCCGGTGCGGTCTGGATGTTTCGCGATCGGCTCAAGGGCGAGAAGCACGACGCCTCCAGCCTCGCCGAGGGTCTCGCGTTGCTCAAGCGGCCGCGCTTCGGATACGGCGCGGCCTGCATCTTCCTCTACGTCGGGGCGGAAGTCTCGATCGGCAGTTTCATCGTCAGCTACCTGATGCAGGCCGATGTGCTTGGCCTACCCGAACAGTCGGCCGGCAAGCTGATCTCGCTGTACTGGGGCGGGGCGCTGGTCGGGCGGTTCATCGGTTCGGGCGTGCTGCGCCTGGTCAGCCCCGGCAAGGTACTGGCATTTACCGCGCTGGGTGCGATCGCGCTGATCGCCATATCGGCCAACACCACCGGTACGGTGTCGGGCTATTCGCTGCTCGCGGTCGGCCTGATGAACTCAATCATGTTCCCGACGATCTTCGGGCTCGCCTGCGAGAAGCTCGGGCCGCGCGCCGCCGACGGTTCGGGGATCATCAACGTCGCCATTGCGGGCGGCGCTGTGATCCCGGCGCTCTATGGCGCGCTGGCCGACGGAATCGGGCTCGCGGCGGCGCTCGCCCTGCCTGCCGTCTGCTACGCCATCATCGCCGGCTTCGGGGTCTACGCGCGCCGTCCGGCCTGACGAAGGCTTGCAAACCTTTTTGCATGTGACAAGAGTGCTCGCCCAGACGGGAGAGCATTCAGATGGCAAACAGGACTGACGGACCGAACCTGGGGCGGCGTTCGTTCCTTGGCGGGGCGGCGACGATTGGCACGGGCGCGGCGCTGCTCGGCAGCGGCGCGCCGGCGCTGGCCTACGAGGGACCGGCACCGCAGGTCGACTTTCCCGAGGACCCTCGCGCCTTCGGTGGCGGACCGGCAGGCACGAACACCCGCGCCGAGATCGACCTTTATGACTGCGAGGTCGAGGGCAGCCTGCCGAGCGACCTCGACGGAGCGTTCTACCGCGTCGGACCCGACCCACAGTATCCCAAGGACCCGAAGTGGGCCGGCGACATACCGTTCGACGGCGAGGGCCACGTCTCGATGTTCCGCATCAAGGACGGCCACGTCGATTACCGCACCCGATATGCCAAGAACCAGCGTTGGAAAGCCCAGCACGAGGCGCGGCGAAGCCTGTTCGGGATGTACCGCAACCACATGACCGACGACCCGAGCGTGGAAGGTCTCAGTCGCGGCACGGCCAACACCCAGCTCTTCGTCCACCACAAGAAGCTGCTCGTCTTCAAGGAAGACAGCCCGCCAGTCGCCATGGACCCGCTGACGCTGGAAACGACCGACGACTACTACACCTTCGGCGGCAAGCTGGAGAGCCAAACTCACACCGCGCACCCGAAGATCGACCCGATAACCGGCGAATACCTCTCGTTCGGCTACGAGGCGGGCGGGTTCCTGTCGAAGGACGTCAACGTCTTCACCGCCGACCGTGACGGCAACATCAACTGGTCGGTCACTGTCGAGGCGCCCTACGCCGGGATGATGCACGACTTCGCGATGACCCAGCGCCACGTCGTCCTCTATCTCACCAACATGGCCGCCAACCTGCCGCAGATGGAAGCGGGCGGGGTGCACTTCGCCTACGATTCGTCGCTGCCGTGCTACATGGGCGTGATGCGTCGTGGCGGGGACGGGAAGGACATCAAGTGGTTCACCGGCCCCAACATGTTCTGTACCCACGTGATGGGTGCATGGTCGGTCGGCGACAAGGTCATCTCCGACTGGGACGGGGGTGAGGCGAACCAGTTCCCGTTCTTCCCGCAGCTCCACGAGCCGTTCGATTTCAAGAAGTCGACCGGCTACATCCGGCGCTTCACCGTCGACCTGTCGAAGAAGAGCAACGACACCTTCCAGGTCGAGACGATCTATCCCGAGGTCACCGGCGTGCTCAGCCGGCAGGACGACCGCTTCCACACGCTGCCCTATCGCTACGGCTACCTGCAGGGGAACGGAGGCTGGTGGATGATCGACCATGGCGACAAGACCACGCAGCTCATCAGTGTGCCGGATTACCGCTTGTCGGAAATGACATTCGTGCCGCGCCAGCCCGATTCCGACGAGGGCGACGGATACCTGATCGGCATCGGTTCGAGCGTGAAGGAAGCCGGACGCAGCGACCTCATCCTCGTCGACACCAAGCGTGTGGCCGATGGGCCGATCGCGCGGATCAAAATGCCGTTCAAGGTTGTCGGGCAGGTCCACGGCTTCTGGGCCGGGGCGCAGGACATCGGGGCCAAGGCCTGATCCGGACATGAGAGCGATCGCCGCGATCACCGCTGCCGCGCTGCTGGCGGCCGCCGGACCCGGTGCGGCCGGGGTCACCGACGCGCGACTCGCCGCGCCCGCTCCTGGCGATTGGCTGTCGACCGGGCGAACCTATTCGGAGGAACACTACAGCCCGCTCGACCAGATCAACGCCGGCAACGTCGGTCAGCTCGGCCTCGCCTGGTTCGCCGACCTCGCGACCGATCGCGGACAGGAAGCGACGCCTCTGGTCATCGACGGCGTGCTTTACGACGTCGAGCCGTGGAACATCGTCACTGCCTATGACGGGGCGACCGGCCGCAAGTTGTGGACCTACGATCCGCAGGTGCCGCTCAAGTTCGGGCGGCTCGCCTGCTGCGACATCGTCAGCCGCGGGCTCGCGGCGTGGGGCTCCAACATCTACGTTGCGACGCTCGACGGGCGGTTGATCGCGCTCGACGCGAAAAGCGGCAAGCCGGTCTGGTCGGTGCTGACGGTCGACAACTCCAAGCCCTACACCATCACTGGCGCGCCGCGCGTCTATGGCGGCAAGGTGCTGATCGGCAACGGCGGCGCCGAGCGCGGGGTGCGCGGCTATGTCACGGCCTACGATGCGGCCACCGGCAAGCAGGACTGGCGCTGGCACACGGTGCCCGGGAACCCGGCCGACGGGTTCGAGAATGCGGCGATGGAAATGGCCGCGAAGACGTGGACCGGCGAGTGGTGGCTTTCGGGCGGAGGCGGAACCGCGTGGGACGCGATGGCCTACGATCCGGCGCTCGGCCTCGTCTACATTGGCGTCGGCAACGGTTCGCCCTGGGCTCAGCATTTCCGCAGCCCCGGTGGCGGCGACAACCTGTTCCTTGCCTCGATCGTCGCGCTCGATGCGAAGACCGGCGAGTATCGCTGGCACTACCAGACGACGCCGGGCGAGGAGTGGGACTACACCGCCACCCAGCCGATGATCCTTGCCGACCTCGCGATCGGAGGGCGCACCCGGCAGGTCCTGATGCAGGCGCCGAAGAACGGATTCTTCTACGTCCTCGACCGCAAGACTGGGGAGTTGCTCAGCGCCACCAATTTCGCGCCGATCAACTGGGCAATGGGCGTCGACATGCGCACCGGGCGTCCGGTCGAAAACCCAGAGGTGCGCTACGGAACCGATCCGGTCATGGTTTCGCCGGGCGCGGGCGGGGCCCACAACTGGAACCCGATGGCGTTCAGCCCGAAGACCGGGCTGGTCTACCTGCCGGTTACCGAAACCTACATGTCCTATGGCCTCGCCGACGACTACGATCCGGCCAAGGGCGGGCTCGGCACCAGCTTCTTCGGCAACGACGAGAAGCGCAAGGCGCAGGCCGAATACGCCGACACCCACTCGCGCGGCTGGCTCTCGGCGTGGGACCCGGTGGCGGGCCGCGAGGTCTGGCACACGCCCTACGAGCAGAAGGGTTCGGGCGGGGTGCTCGCCACCGCCGGGAACCTCGTGTTCCAGGGCAGTATCGGCAAGACCTTCGCCGCCTATCGCGCCGACACCGGCGAGAAGGTCTGGGAGATGCCGGTCCAGCAGGTGCCGATCGCCGCGCCGATCGCTTACATGGTGGATGGGGCGCAATACATCGCGGTCAACGCCGGGTGGGGCGGCGGGCTCGCCCATGTGGAGCGCTCGAATTACGAGAAGCTTATCCTCGGCAAGCCGCGGCTGCTGGTCTTCAAGCTCGGTGGAACGGCCAAGCTGCCGCCGATGCCCGCCGAATCCTTCGCCGTGCCGGAACTCTCGCCACCGCCCAAGCTGGAAGCCAGCGCGGAGACGGTCGCACAGGGCGAGGCGCTTTACGCCGAGCAATGCTCGCTGTGCCACGGCCCGGCGGCGCGCGGCGGGATCAAGGACCTGCGCCACATGGCCCCGGCGACGCACGCCGAATTCCTCGACATCGTGCTCGGCGGCAAGCGCGCAAGGCAGGGAATGGCAAGCTTCGCCGACACGCTGGACGAGGAGCAGGCGAAGGCGATCCACGCCTACCTCATCGCCCGCGCCAACGAGGATTGGGACGGCACGAATTAGATTGACCGCGATTTCGTTTCGAGCGAAACGAACGTGCCCGCCGGGGCTTGCTCCGGCCGGACCGCGAGAGAGTGCAGCGGGCTTGCCCGAGGCCGCCGAAGGAGCAACCGCCCCGGAATCTCTCAGGCGAATGGATCGCGGGACCGGTAGCAGGGCACTCTGGAAAGCGTCTTCGCCCTGGCGGAGGCCACCGACGGTGTAAGTGCGGCTGCAAGCCGTGCCAGGCTCTCAGGTTTCCCGACAGAGGGGGCGATGGAGAACAAGGCCCGCGTCCGGGCGTTGCCATCATGTCGGGACGAACGATGAGCGAAGACGAGACGCCGCAACCCCTTGAAAAGCTGCCACTTGATGCGTGGCACCGCGCCAATGGCGCACGCATGGTGGGCTTTGCCGGCTACGAGATGCCGATCCAGTATGAGGGCATCCTCGCCGAGCACGAGTGGACCCGGACCCACGCCGGATTGTTCGATGTCAGCCACATGGGCCAGCTCATGGTGACCGGAACAGGTGCGAATGAAGCGCTTGAAACGCTTCTTCCAACCGCTGTTTCGGCGCTGAAACCGGGCAAGGTTCGCTATTCGCTGCTGCTGGACGAGAATGGCGGCATCCTCGACGACCTGATGATCACCAACTTTACGGGTGAGGACGGCGAGCCGGCCTACTACCTCGTCGTCAACGGGGCGACAAAGTGGGACGATATCGGCCATTTGCGCGAGCATTTGCCCGACGAAATCGGCCTCAATCACATGGAAGACCGCGCGTTGCTCGCCTTGCAGGGCCCCGATGCGGCGGCGACGCTCGAACGCGTCATGCGCGGGATCACCGAGGACTTCGGGTTCATGGAGGCCAGGCGCTGGGAATTCGGCGAGCTCGACCTGATCGTCACCCGCTCGGGCTATACCGGCGAGGACGGGTTCGAGATCTCGGTCGCCGCCGACCAGGCCGAACAGCTCGCCGGGCGGCTCCTGGCCGAGCTCGAAATCAAGCCGGTCGGGCTCGGCGCGCGCGATTCGCTGCGCCTCGAAGCCGGACTGCCGCTCTACGGCCACGACCTCAGCGAAGAGACCGACCCGGTCAGCGCCGGCCTCGAATTCGCCATCAGCAAGGCCCGCCGCAAGGACGGCGGCTTCCCCGGCGCCGAACGCATCCTCAAGCTGATCGACGAAGGCGCGCCGCCCCGCCGCGTCGGCCTCGCGCTCGAAGGCCGCATGGCCGCGCGCGAAGGGGCCGAGGTCTACTCGGCCGATACCAAGGTCGGCACGGTCACCAGCGGCGGCTTTGCCCCGACGCTCGGTCACCCGATCGCCATGGCCTACGTCGACGCCGCCCACTCGTCCGAAGGCACTAATCTGGAATTGGAAGTGCGCGGCAAGCGCCTGCCCGCCACAGTCGTGCCCATGCCCTTCGTCCCCCACCGCTACTTCCGCAAAGGAGCCGCCTGATGCCGCGTTACTTCACCGAGGACCATGAATGGATCGAGGTCGATGGCCAGACCGCCACCATCGGCATCACCGACTATGCGCAGGAACAGCTCGGCGACATCGTCTTCGTCGAGGTCCCGGCGGCCGGCGCGAGCCTCGCCAAGGGCAAGGAAGCAGCGGTGGTCGAGAGCGTGAAGGCGGCGAGCGACGTCTATTCGCCGGTCAGCGGCACGGTGACCGAGGGCAACGCCGCGCTCGAGGACGACCCCGCCCTCGTCAACACCGCGCCCGAGGGCGACGGCTGGTTCTTCAAGCTCACCGTCTCCGACGCCGCCGAGCTTGAAGGGCTGATGGACGAAGCGGCGTACAAGGACTTCGTGGCCGGGCTGTGATGTTTCGCCCCTCCCGCGAGCGGGAGGGGTTGGGGGTGGGCATGGGCCGACAGGCCCACCCCGCTGCGACTAGGGCCTGCTGCGCAGACCCAAGTCTCGCTGCCCCTCCCGCTTGCGGGTGGGGACTTGGAAAGGAAAACAATGCGCTACCTCCCCCTCACCGACACCGATCGCGCCGCGATGCTCGATGTCATCGGCGCCCCGTCGATCGACGCCCTGTTCGCCGACGTTCCGGCCGATCTCTACCTCGACAAGCCGATCGAGGGCCTGCCGCTCCACGCCAGCGAGATGGCGGTCGAGCGGCACATGCGCGCGCTCAGCAAGCAGAACCTTGCGGCGGCCGATGCGCCGTTCTTCCTCGGCGCGGGGGCCTATCGCCACCACGTCCCGGCGAGCGTCGATCACCTGATCCAGCGCGGCGAGTTCCTCACCGCCTACACGCCCTACCAGCCGGAAATCGCGCAGGGCACGCTGCAGATGCTGTTCGAGTTCCAGAGCCAGGTCGCGCGGCTGTTCGGCTGCGCGGTGGCCAACGCCAGCATGTACGACGGTTCGACCGCCTGCTGGGAAGCCATTACGATGGCCGGACGGGTGACGAAGCGCCGCAAGGCAATCCTCTCGTGCGGCCTGCACCCGCACTACGTCTCGACCGCCCAGACGATGGCCAGGTTCGAGGGGCATGGCATCGACTACGCGCTGCCGACGCTGACCGCCGAGACCGACTTCGCCGCGCTGGCCGACAAGGTCGATGGCGAGACCGGCTGCGTCGTGGTGCAGTATCCGGACATTCTCGGACGGATCGGCGACATGACGGCGCTGGCCGATGCCTGCCACGCTGCTGGGGCGCTGCTTGTCGCGGTGGTGACCGAGCCGGTCGCGCTGGGCGCGCTCAAGTCACCCGGCGAGATGGGCGCCGACATCGTCGTCGGCGAAGGGCAGGCGCTCGGCGTCGGGTTGCAGTTCGGCGGGCCCTATCTCGGCCTCTTCGCGGTACGCGATCCCAGGCACGTGCGGCAGATGCCCGGGCGGCTGTGCGGCGAGACCGTCGATGCCGAGGGCAAGCGCGGCTTCGTCCTCACGCTCTCGACCCGCGAGCAGCACATCCGCCGCGAGAAGGCGACCAGCAACATCTGTACCAATGCCGGGCTCTGCGCGCTGGCCTTCTCGGTGCACATGACGCTGCTCGGCGAGAAGGGCCTGCGCGCGCTGGCGGCGGAAAACCACCGCCTTGCTTGCCTCGCCGCCGACCGGCTGGCGCAGGTGCCCGGTGTGACGGCGCTCAACGAAGCGTTCTTCAACGAGTTCACGCTCGTCGTGCCCTGCGATGCGCGCCAGCTGGTGCGCGACATGGCCGGGAAGGGCGTGCTCGGCGGGGTCTCGCTCGGCAAGTTCTATCCCGACGGACAGGGACGCGAGAACAGCCTCGTCGTCGCCGTCACCGAAACCGTTACGGCGGAGGACATCGAGTGCCTTGCCGCCACCCTGCAGGAGTGCCTGGCATGAACGCGCCCAACATGAGCGGCTGGAAGCCCGGCACCCCGCAGGCCCCCGAAGGTTCGGACGGCGTCCACACCGTCACCGGCAATCGCGGGCTGATGCTCGAAGAGCCTCTGGTCTTCGAGATCGGGAATACCGAGACGACCGGTGTCGATTTCCCTTCTCCCCTCACGCTTGCGGGAGGGGCCGGGGGTGGGCCTGACACGGGTAGTGGCTCCACGCCCACTGCTGACTCCTCCCGCGTGCGGGAGGGGAACAGGCTCGGCGGCCTCGACCGCTCCGAAAGCTTCGGCCTGCCGGGCCTCTCCGAGCCGGAGACGGTCCGACACTACACCCGGCTCAGCCGCCAGAACTACGCCATCGACTGCGGCATCTTCCCGCTCGGAAGCTGCACGATGAAGCACAACCCGCGCCTCAACGAGAAGGTCGCGCGGATGCCCGGCTTCAGCGACCTGCACCCGCTGCAGCCCGAATCGACGGTCCAGGGCGCGCTCGGCGTGATCGACGAACTGGCGCACTGGCTGGTCAGCCTGACCGGCATGGCCGGGGTGGCGATGAGCCCCAAGGCCGGGGCGCACGGCGAGCTGTGCGGCATCCTGACGATCCGCGCCGCACTCGAAGCGCGCGGCGACGCGCGGCAGGTGATCCTCGTCCCCGAAAGCGCGCACGGCACCAACCCGGCGACCGCGGCCTTCGCCGGCTATGCGGTCGAGAACATCCCGGCGACGGCGGAAGGGCGGGTGGACCTTGCGGCGCTCGAGGCGCGGCTCGGGCCGGACGTTGCCGCGGTGATGATCACCAACCCCAACACCTGCGGGCTGTTCGAGCGCGAGATGAAGGCGATTTCCGATGCGGTCCATGCCGCCGGTGCCTTCGTCTATTGCGACGGGGCCAACTTCAACGCCGTCGTCGGCAGGGTTCGCCCGGGCGATCTCGGCGTCGATGCCATGCATATCAACCTGCACAAGACCTTCTCGACCCCGCACGGCGGCGGCGGACCGGGTTCGGGGCCGGTGGTGCTGAGCGAGGCGCTGATGCCCTTCGCCCCCCTGCCGTTCGTCCGCAAGACCGATGCGGGCTTCGACCTGATCGAGGAAGAGGACGACGCCGCCGCGCCGCAGAGCTTCGGCCGCATGGCTGCGTTCCACGGGCAGATGGGCATGTTCACGCGCGCGCTGGCCTATATCCTCAGCCACGGCGCCGACGGGCTGCGGCAGGTCTCGGGCGATGCCGTGCTCAACGCCAACTACATCCTGCGCCGCTGCGAGGACGTGCTCGACGCCCCGTTCGGCGCAACCGGCCCGTGCATGCACGAAGCCCTGTTCTCCGACGCGGGCTTCGCCGAGGGTGTGGCCACGCTCGACCTCGCCAAGGCGCTGATCGACGAGGGCTTCCACCCGATGACGATGTACTTCCCGCTGGTGGTCCACGGCGCGATGCTGGTCGAACCGACCGAATGCGAGAGCAAGGCCACGCTCGACCAGTTCATCATGGCCCTGCGCTCGATCGCCGAGCGGGCCCGCGCGGGCGACGAGAGCCTGCACCAGGCCCCGCAACTGGCCCCGCGCCGGCGGCTGGACGAAACGCTGGCGGCGCGGAGACCGGTGCTGGCGTGGGAAGGGTAAGCGTTCCGTTCGTCATTGCGAGCGTAGCGAAGCAATCCAGAGCGGAATCTCGTGGCGCCCTGGATTGCCGCGTCGCCTGCGGCTCCTCGCAATGACGAGGGAACGAGGCTCAGAGTTTCCCGGCCCGGCCGTCAGGACTGGTAACGCACCCGCTTGAACCACAGCGCGCGCACCGGCTGACCCGACGCGTCGAGCGCCGGGGAGAACCGCGCGTTGAGCATCAGTTCGCGGCAGGCCGAGGCGATGAAGACGTCATCGCCGACCGAGTTCTGGATCACGCAATTCTCGGCACGCCCCTCGGTGTTCACGATAATGCGGAAGTCGAGGATCGCACCTTCGCGATTCCTGCGCTGCTCGTCGGGATAGGTGTTCGGCGAGATCCACGTCGCGATGTTGGTGAGGGGCGTGGGTTCTTGTGAGAGTGACGCGACCTGCGCCGGATCGAAGCCCCAAGTCTTTACGAGGTCGTCCTCGCAAGTCTTCATCGCCGTCATCGGCGCGTCCATTGCCCCGGTCTCGAGGACGAAGGCACCTGCTTTCGGGACATCGAATGCCACCCGCTCGATCGACTTGGGATCGGCCTCCGGACCGGGCGGCAGGTCCTTGGCGTCGGGATCCTGCCCCGCGAACGATGTCGGGCCGAGCAGCAGCACGGGGCGGCCATCGTCCGCCTCGGCGATCCAGACAGTGTCCTTGAACTTGCGTTCTTCCTGTTCGCCCAGGCGCAGCGTGGTGCCGAAGGCACGGCGCGGCTTGCCCAGCGAGGTTCCCGCGATCTTGAGGTCGAAGCCCGCTTCGGGATGGGTCTGTGTCAGGTAAAGCGATAGCGTGGCATCGCCTTCACCGAAGTTGCGCGACAGCGTGCAGCTTTCCAGCCCGTATTCGAGGTTCCACGGTGTGCTCGGCTGGAGCACGTGCGCGGTCTCGTCCTTAGCTGCCGCAACAGTCGGCGTCAGCAACGCTGTTGCTGCGACGAGCGCGGTTCCAAGCCGATTAGGAATTCCCATGCCAGCATTCTCCCAATGCTTGGGGTAGCGCTAACATGGGTTCCTTCCGGCAGGCAAGGTGCCCGTTCCGGCACCTCAGGCGAACGGATCAGAGCTTTTCGGTCAGCTCCGGCACGGCCTGGAACAGGTCGGCGACGAGGCCGATGTCGGCGACCTGGAAGATCGGGGCGTCCTCGTCCTTGTTGATGGCAACGATGGTCTTGGAGTCCTTCATGCCGGCGAGGTGCTGGATCGCGCCCGAGATGCCGATGGCGATGTAGACTTCCGGGGCGACGATCTTGCCGGTCTGGCCGACCTGGTAGTCGTTGGGGACATAGCCCGCATCGACCGCCGCGCGGCTCGCCCCGACCGCCGCGCCGAGCTTGTCGGCAAGCGGGATGATGACCTGCTGGAAGGTCTCGGCGTCCTTGAGCGCGCGGCCGCCTGAGACGATCACCTTGGCGCTGGTCAGCTCGGGCCGCTCGCTGGCGGCGACTTCGGCGCCGACGAAGCTGGAGAGACCGGCGTCGCCCGGGCCGGAGACGTTCTCGATACTTGCCGAGCCGCCTTCCGCGGCGGCCTTGTCGAAGGCGGTGCCGCGGACGGTGATGACCAGCTTGGCATCGCTCGATTCGACCGTGGCGATGGCGTTGCCGGCGTAGATCGGGCGCACGAAGGTCTTGTCGCCCTCGATGCCGATGATGTCGGAGACCTGCATCACGTCGAGCATGGCCGCGACGCGCGGGGCGATGTTCTTGCCGGTCGTGGTGGCGGGGGAGAGGAAGGCGTCATGGCCGTCCATCAAGCCGGCGACGAGCGGCGCGACGTTCTCGGCCAGCTGGTGCTCGTAGGCGGCATCGTCGGCGAGCAGGACCTTGCCGACACCGGCGATCTTGCTCGCGGCATCGGCCACGGCCTTGCAGCCGCTGCCCGCGACCAGCAGATCGACATCGCCGAGCTTGGCCGCGGCGGTGACGGTCGCGAGCGTCGCGTCCTTGAGGTGCTGGTTGTCGTGTTCGACGTAAACGAGGGTCTTCATCAGGCGACTCCCAGGGCTTTGAGCTTGGCGACCAGTTCGTCGACGTTGGCGACCTTCACGCCGGCCTGGCGCACGGGCGGTTCGGAGACCTTGGTCACCTTGAGGCGCGGGGTGGTGTCGACGCCGTAGTCGGCCGGGCTCTTGGTCGCGAGCGGCTTGGACTTGGCCTTCATGATGTTGGGCAGCGAGGCGTAGCGCGGCTCGTTGAGGCGCAGGTCGGTGGTCACCACCGCCGGCAGCTTCAGGCTCTCGGTTTCGAGCCCGCCATCGACCTCGCGGGTCACGGTGACGCTGTCGCCCGAGACCTCGACCTTGCTGGCGAAGGTGCCCTGCGGCCGCCCCATCAGCGCGGCGAGCATCTGGCCGGTCTGGTTGGAATCGTCGTCGATCGCCTGCTTGCCGAGCATGACGATGCCCGGCGCTTCCTCGTCGGCGATGGCCTTGAGGATCTTGGCCACGGCGAGCGGCTCGACTTGGTCATCGGTCTGCACCAGGATCGCCCGGTCGGCGCCCATGGCGAGCGCGGTGCGCAGCGTTTCCTGCGCCTTGGCCGGGCCGATCGAAACCGCGATGATTTCCTCGGCCGCGCCCTTTTCCTTGAGGCGGATGGCTTCCTCGACCGCGATCTCGTCGAACGGGTTCATGCTCATCTTGACGTTGGCGAGATCGACCCCGCTGCCGTCCGCCTTCACGCGGGG
>NZ_WTYM01000053.1 GCF_009827435.1 Croceibacterium salegens
GGGGCGACGATCTTGCCGGTCTGGCCGACCTGGTAGTCGTTGGGGACATAGCCCGCATCGACCGCCGCGCGGCTCGCCCCGACCGCCGCGCCGAGCTTGTCGGCAAGCGGGATGATGACCTGCTGGAAGGTCTCGGCGTCCTTGAGCGCGCGGCCGCCTGAGACGATCACCTTGGCGCTGGTCAGCTCGGGCCGCTCGCTGGCGGCGACTTCGGCGCCGACGAAGCTGGAGAGACCGGCGTCGCCCGGGCCGGAGACGTTCTCGATACTTGCCGAGCCGCCTTCCGCGGCGGCCTTGTCGAAGGCGGTGCCGCGGACGGTGATGACCAGCTTGGCATCGCTCGATTCGACCGTGGCGATGGCGTTGCCGGCGTAGATCGGGCGCACGAAGGTCTTGTCGCCCTCGATGCCGATGATGTCGGAGACCTGCATCACGTCGAGCATGGCCGCGACGCGCGGGGCGATGTTCTTGCCGGTCGTGGTGGCGGGGGAGAGGAAGGCGTCATGGCCGTCCATCAAGCCGGCGACGAGCGGCGCGACGTTCTCGGCCAGCTGGTGCTCGTAGGCGGCATCGTCGGCGAGCAGGACCTTGCCGACACCGGCGATCTTGCTCGCGGCATCGGCCACGGCCTTGCAGCCGCTGCCCGCGACCAGCAGATCGACATCGCCGAGCTTGGCCGCGGCGGTGACGGTCGCGAGCGTCGCGTCCTTGAGGTGCTGGTTGTCGTGTTCGACGTAAACGAGGGTCTTCATCAGGCGACTCCCAGGGCTTTGAGCTTGGCGACCAGTTCGTCGACGTTGGCGACCTTCACGCCGGCCTGGCGCACGGGCGGTTCGGAGACCTTGGTCACCTTGAGGCGCGGGGTGGTGTCGACGCCGTAGTCGGCCGGGCTCTTGGTCGCGAGCGGCTTGGACTTGGCCTTCATGATGTTGGGCAGCGAGGCGTAGCGCGGCTCGTTGAGGCGCAGGTCGGTGGTCACCACCGCCGGCAGCTTCAGGCTCTCGGTTTCGAGCCCGCCATCGACCTCGCGGGTCACGGTGACGCTGTCGCCCGAGACCTCGACCTTGCTGGCGAAGGTGCCCTGCGGCCGCCCCATCAGCGCGGCGAGCATCTGGCCGGTCTGGTTGGAATCGTCGTCGATCGCCTGCTTGCCGAGCATGACGATGCCCGGCGCTTCCTCGTCGGCGATGGCCTTGAGGATCTTGGCCACGGCGAGCGGCTCGACTTGGTCATCGGTCTGCACCAGGATCGCCCGGTCGGCGCCCATGGCGAGCGCGGTGCGCAGCGTTTCCTGCGCCTTGGCCGGGCCGATCGAAACCGCGATGATTTCCTCGGCCGCGCCCTTTTCCTTGAGGCGGATGGCTTCCTCGACCGCGATCTCGTCGAACGGGTTCATGCTCATCTTGACGTTGGCGAGATCGACCCCGCTGCCGTCCGCCTTCACGCGGGGGCGCACGTTGTAATCGATCACCCGCTTCACGGGCACGAGGATCTTCATGGGATTAATCTCCCCTACCTATACTATTAGAACTCCGAGCAGCGCTGGATGGCGCTTTGAATATTGACCAATTGTTGCTCAAGATCTTCCCCCGAATGCCGGGGGGCGCTTGCCGAGAAACGCTGCAATGCCTTCACGTCCGTCTTCGCCTGCAACCGACGCGACGATGCTTCTGGCCTCGTGGTCAAGGTGCGTTTCAAGGCTCTCTTCGTACGCAGAGAGCAGGAGGGCACGCGTACGGGCGAAAGCCTGGGTCGGTCCTTCAGCAAGTTCCCGGGCCTGTTCCTGCGCCGCTCGATTGAGCTCCGTATCGGGAACAACCTTTGTCACTAGGCCGATATCCAAGGCTTGCTGCGCCGAAAGGTGCGCGTTGGTTAGGATCAGGTGCTGAGCCTTGCGGAGGCCGACAAGTCGAGGAAGCAACCAGCTCGCTCCGCCATCGGGAGTCATCCCGATGGCTGTATAGGCCAGCGTAAATTGAGCTTCCTCTCCTGCGATCACGATATCGCCAAGAAGAGCCAGGCTTAGTCCCGCTCCGGCAGCAAAGCCTTGCACGGCGGTTACCAGCGGCTTGTTCATGCGTGCTAGCCGCGCGATCGCCGCATGAAAGAGGGCTGCTTCTTCGGAAATTAGAGATGACACGTCTTGGCCTGCTTTCGCGAATGCTCCAAGATCACCACCCGCGCAGAATGTCTTGCCATCCGAGCAAAGCAGAACTGCGCGGATCTCTGTGTCGCAGGCCGCAATTATCGACGCAGCTAGGAGCTCGCGCGCCATGACAACATTGATGGCATTGCCAGCTTGCGGTCGGTTGAGTGTAGCCATCATGACCGGACCTTGCCGTTCCACGCGCAGGGTGGTGAAATCGCGTTCTGCAGTCATTCCGGCAGCTCCAATATTCTCCTTGCTTTCACCAGGTGCGGACGGTCGATCATTTTGCCTTCGAGTTTCAGAGCACCCGCGTCTGGATTGGCTGAAAAGGCATCCACCACTGCGCGTGCGTGAGCGACTTCGTCTGCAGTTGGTCTGAAACCTGCGTTGATCGTCTCCAACTGGGTCGGGTGGATCGCCATCATCCCGGTAAACCCGTCGCGGCGCGCCCGCGCCACATAGGCAATGAGTGCTTCGCTATCGTCGATGCGCGGAAAGACTGTCTCGATGGCGTCCACACCCGCCGAATGCGCCCCGAACAGCAGTAGGCTGCGTACCATTTCGAAAGGAGGGGTGTAGCTGCCGTCTTCCTCGCGTGAGGTCGCCGCTCCAATGGTTGCGGGTAGGTCTTCGGCACCCCAGGTCAGGCCGGCGAGGAAATTGTTGACTGTGCGGTAGCTGTCGAGCTGAAAGATTGCCGCTGGCGTTTCCGTTGCAATGGGCAAGATTGGTGGAACGGCGGAGTTGCCGATCATTTCGATCAGGCGGACGATGGTTCTCGCGCCCTCTGCTTTCGGCAGGACCAGGCCATCGGGGACATGCGGCAGCGTTGCCGCAAGATCTGCATTCGCGGCGCCGCTATCGACCGGGTTTATCCTGACAAAGATTGGAACGACGCGGTCGCCTTGCAGCCATTCGGCGACAGCTGTGCGCGCTGCAGCCTTCTTTTCGGGTATGACCGAATCTTCGAGGTCGAGGATGAGCGCATCGGCACCGCTCGCCGCAGCCTTTGCGAATCGCTCTGGCCGGTCACCTGGAACAAAAAGGAGCGACCTCATTCTCATGTTTGCGCTCCCTTGATCAGTGCCATCCGCAGGCAGGAACAGACGATTTCGTGTCGCTGGTTGATCAGGCGGTGCATGAAGGTGACCACACCTGATCCGGGGCGCGACTTGCTTGGGCGCAAGGCTTGGATCACCGTGTCGGCGCGTACGGTATCGCCGATAAACACCGGATTGGGCATTTCGAGCTTGTCATATCCCAGGTTGGCGACCAGCGTCCCCAGCGTAGTGTCGCTGACCGATAGGCCGATCATCAAAGCAAAGGTGAAAGTGCCGTTTACGAGGATTTGCCCGAACTCACTTTCCCTCGCAGCCTCGAGATCGAGATGTAGAGGTTGCGGGTTATGTGTCATGGTCGAGAACAGCAAGTTGTCGGTTTCGGTGACTGTCCGTCGAATCACATGAGTGATCGTGTCTCCGACTTGCCACTGGTCGAAATACTTACCAGCCATCAGTTGTCGTCCTTGCGGTCGATTTGCACCAGCAGCGTACCCTCGCTGACCTGTCCGCCTTCGCTCACATTCAACTCGGCGACTACTCCCTCGAACGGCGCGACCAGGGTGTGTTCCATTTTCATGGCCTCGAGCGTCAGCAGCTTCTGGCGCGCGATGACCCTATCCCCGGTGGCTACTGCCACCGCGGTGACGCGGCCTGGCATGGGGGAGGTGATCGACCCGTCCGAAGGCGCTGCGCCCGACTTGCCATGCACGCGCCAGCGGGCGAGGTGCCAGACTTGGCCATCGTGCGCGATGATCGTGTCTTCGGCTTCAGCGATGGCGCCCGCGCGTTTGTGAGGTGTGAAGGCGATACTGACCTCCTGCCTGTCGAGCAGGAAGGCACTTTCAATGCAGACAGGGGCGTTGAGGCGGAAGCCCGCCAATCCGCCAGCAGTTGCGAGACTGGCGGCTGCCTCCGCGAGCTTCTCCGCCGGCGGGTGTGTGGCAGGCATCAGGGCGTCACCCTCGCGCGCGATGAGGCCGGTATCGAGTCGCGCCATGGCGAAGTCGGTATGCTCGAGCGCCTTGACGAGGAAGCCCGCATTGGTGCGCAGAGGCCAAATGGTGCTGTGACGGAGTGCTTGTGCCAGCTTGCAGCGGGCCGCTTCGCGATCCGTGCCGGTGGCGATGACTTTGGCGATCATTGGATCGTAAAACGGCGAGATTTCTGCGCCCTCCGTGACCCCAGTATCGATGCGGCAGCCGGGTCCGAACGAAAGTGTCTCAAGCTTGCCGATCGAGGGCAGGAAGTCGTGCGAAGGGTCTTCGGAATAGAGCCGCGCCTCGATTGCCCAACCATCGATCGAGAGCTCCTCTTGCCGCAGCGGCAATGGCTCGCCGCTTGCTACGCGCAGCTGCCATTCGACGAGGTCCTGCCCGGTGATCTCCTCAGTCACCGGGTGTTCCACCTGTAGGCGGGTGTTCATTTCCATGAACCAGATACGGTCGGCGCGTAGGCCTTCGGAGCCGTCAGCAATGAACTCAATCGTGCCCGCGCCCTGGTAGTCGACCGCCCTGGCTGCGCGCACGGCGGCCTTGCAAATCGCCTCGCGCGTTTCCGGGTCCATGCCAGGGGCAGGGGCCTCCTCGATCACCTTCTGGTGGCGACGCTGGAGCGAGCAGTCGCGTTCGAACAGGTGAACGACATTTCCGTGGCTGTCACCGAAGATTTGCACTTCGATATGGCGCGGGTTGGTCACCCACTTTTCCAGCAGCACTTGGTCGTTACCGAAGCTGGCCGCGGCTTCACGCTGGCAAGATTGCAGCGCGTCGGCGAAGTCCACCGGGGCATCGACCTTGCGCATGCCCTTGCCTCCGCCACCCGCGACAGCTTTGATCAGCACTGGGTACCCAATCGCTTCGGCCTCCTGACGCAGGCGAGCAAGTGACTGGTCATCGCCGAGGTAGCCTGGCGTGGTAGGAACGCCCGCATCCTGCATCTTTTTTTTCGCCGCATCCTTCAGGCCCATGGCTAAGATCGAGCCGGGCTTAGGCCCGATCCACACCAGCCCTGCGTCGATTACCGCTTGCGCGAACTCGGCATTCTCCGACAGGAAGCCGTATCCGGGGTGGATCGCCTCGGCGCCCGTCTCAAGCGCTGCTGTGATGATCTTTTCGCCGACGAGATAGCTTTCGCGCACGGGCGAGGGGCCGATATACACCGCCTCATCCGCCGAGCGGACGTGCAGTGCGTCTGCGTCTGCGTCCGAGTAGACGGCTACCGTGTGCAACCCCAGCCGCCGCGCAGTTCGGATCACCCGGCAGGCGATCTCGCCGCGATTGGCTATAAGTACCGATGTCAGCACGCCCGTCCGTTTCCCTTCTGATTCATCCCCTTGTTCCTTACATCCGGAACACGCCGAACTTCGGCTGTTCGGGGATCGGGGCTTCAAGCGTCGCGGAAAGGGCGAGGCCGAGGACGTCGCGGGTCTGGACCGGGTCGATCACGCCGTCGTCCCACAGGCGGGCGGTGGCGTAGTAGGGATTGCCCTCGCTCTCGTACTTGTCGCGGATCGGGGCCTTGAAGGCCTCCTCTTCCTCCTTGCTCCGCTTGTCGGCGTCGCGGTGGACGGTGGCGAGGACGCTGGCGGCCTGTTCGCCGCCCATCACGCTGATCCGCGCATTGGGCCAGGTGAACAGGAAGCGCGGGCCATAGGCGCGGCCGCACATGCCGTAGTTGCCGGCCCCGAAGCTGCCGCCGATGACCACGGTGATCTTGGGCACCTGAGCGGTGGCGACCGCGGTGACCAGCTTGGCGCCGTGCTTGGCGATGCCTTCGGCCTCGTATTTGCCGCCGACCATGAAGCCCGAGATGTTCTGCAGGAACAGCAGCGGGATGCCGCGCTGGCAGGCGAGCTCGATGAAGTGCGCGCCCTTCACCGCGCTTTCCGAGAACAGCACGCCGTTGTTGGCGAGGATCGCCACCGGCATGCCCCAGATGTGGGCGAAGCCGCAGACCAGCGTGGAGCCGTAGTGCGCCTTGAACTCGTGGAACTCGCTGCCGTCGACCAGCCGGGCGATGACCTCGTGCACGTCGTAGGGTGCGCGGACATCCTCGGGAATGATCGAATAGAGGTCTTCGGCGTCGAACTTCGGCGGGCGCGATTCCTTGAGGTCGAGGCTCGCGCCCTCGTTCGCGCCGAGATGGCTGACGATATCGCGCACGATGGTCAGCGCATGCTCGTCGTTCTCGGCGAGGTGGTCGACCACGCCCGATTTCTTCGCATGAAGGTCGCCGCCGCCGAGGTCCTCGGCGCTGATTTCTTCGCCCGTCGCGGCCTTCACCAGCGGCGGGCCGGCGAGGAAGATCGTGCCCTGGTCGCGCACGATCACGCTCTCGTCGCTCATCGCCGGGACGTAGGCGCCGCCCGCGGTGCATGAGCCCATCACGCAGGCAATCTGCGGGATGCGCTCGGCGCTCATCTGCGCCTGGTTGTAGAAGATCCGCCCGAAGTGCTCGCGATCGGGAAAGACCTCGGCCTGGTAGGGCAGGTTCGCCCCGCCGCTGTCGACGAGGTAGATGCACGGCAGGCGGTTCTCGCGGGCGATCTCCTGTGCGCGCAGATGCTTCTTGACCGTCATCGGGTAGTAGCTGCCGCCCTTCACGGTCGCATCGTTGGCGGCGATCATCACCTGCCGGCCCGAGACGCGGCCGATCCCGGCGATGATCGAGGCGCCCGAGACGTCGCCTTCGTACATGCCGTTGGCGGCAAGCTGGCCGATCTCGAGGAACGGGCTGCCGGGATCGAGCAGCCGCTCGATCCGCTCGCGCGGCAGCAGCTTGCCGCGGCTGGTGTGCCGCTCGCGCGCCTTCTCGCTCCCGCCAAGCGCGGCCTCGGCGACCTTGGCCCGAAGTTCCTCGGCGAGCGCGCGGTTATGCGCCGCGCGCGCCTGCGCGTCGGGGCTGGCGAGGTCGA
>NZ_WTYM01000054.1 GCF_009827435.1 Croceibacterium salegens
CCCCGCGTGAAGGCGGACGGCAGCGGGGTCGATCTCGCCAACGTCAAGATGAGCATGAACCCGTTCGACGAGATCGCGGTCGAGGAAGCCATCCGCCTCAAGGAAAAGGGCGCGGCCGAGGAAATCATCGCGGTTTCGATCGGCCCGGCCAAGGCGCAGGAAACGCTGCGCACCGCGCTCGCCATGGGCGCCGACCGGGCGATCCTGGTGCAGACCGATGACCAAGTCGAGCCGCTCGCCGTGGCCAAGATCCTCAAGGCCATCGCCGACGAGGAAGCGCCGGGCATCGTCATGCTCGGCAAGCAGGCGATCGACGACGATTCCAACCAGACCGGCCAGATGCTCGCCGCGCTGATGGGGCGGCCGCAGGGCACCTTCGCCAGCAAGGTCGAGGTCTCGGGCGACAGCGTCACCGTGACCCGCGAGGTCGATGGCGGGCTCGAAACCGAGAGCCTGAAGCTGCCGGCGGTGGTGACCACCGACCTGCGCCTCAACGAGCCGCGCTACGCCTCGCTGCCCAACATCATGAAGGCCAAGTCCAAGCCGCTCGCGACCAAGAGCCCGGCCGACTACGGCGTCGACACCACCCCGCGCCTCAAGGTGACCAAGGTCTCCGAACCGCCCGTGCGCCAGGCCGGCGTGAAGGTCGCCAACGTCGACGAACTGGTCGCCAAGCTCAAAGCCCTGGGAGTCGCCTGATGAAGACCCTCGTTTACGTCGAACACGACAACCAGCACCTCAAGGACGCGACGCTCGCGACCGTCACCGCCGCGGCCAAGCTCGGCGATGTCGATCTGCTGGTCGCGGGCAGCGGCTGCAAGGCCGTGGCCGATGCCGCGAGCAAGATCGCCGGTGTCGGCAAGGTCCTGCTCGCCGACGATGCCGCCTACGAGCACCAGCTGGCCGAGAACGTCGCGCCGCTCGTCGCCGGCTTGATGGACGGCCATGACGCCTTCCTCTCCCCCGCCACCACGACCGGCAAGAACATCGCCCCGCGCGTCGCGGCCATGCTCGACGTGATGCAGGTCTCCGACATCATCGGCATCGAGGGCGACAAGACCTTCGTGCGCCCGATCTACGCCGGCAACGCCATCGCCACGGTCGAATCGAGCGATGCCAAGCTGGTCATCACCGTCCGCGGCACCGCCTTCGACAAGGCCGCCGCGGAAGGCGGCTCGGCAAGTATCGAGAACGTCTCCGGCCCGGGCGACGCCGGTCTCTCCAGCTTCGTCGGCGCCGAAGTCGCCGCCAGCGAGCGGCCCGAGCTGACCAGCGCCAAGGTGATCGTCTCAGGCGGCCGCGCGCTCAAGGACGCCGAGACCTTCCAGCAGGTCATCATCCCGCTTGCCGACAAGCTCGGCGCGGCGGTCGGGGCGAGCCGCGCGGCGGTCGATGCGGGCTATGTCCCCAACGACTACCAGGTCGGCCAGACCGGCAAGATCGTCGCCCCCGAAGTCTACATCGCCGTCGGCATATCGGGCGCGATCCAGCACCTCGCCGGCATGAAGGACTCCAAGACCATCGTCGCGATCAACAAGGACGAGGACGCCCCGATCTTCCAGGTCGCCGACATCGGTCTCGTCGCCGACCTGTTCCAGGCCGTGCCGGAGCTGACCAGCAAACTGTGAGCGGGTATTCACGCGAAGAGTAGCGACCCACGATTCATTGGAATGCCTATACGGATGACATCTGGCATTGCGGATCACGGAGCCAGGACACACTTTTGGCATCGGGTGCTCGCAATTTTGGCCAAAACTAAAACTGATCCAGATTCGGCAGTTCGACGGGCCGGCCTGTCGCGCCCCATGACCCATTCCGCAGCTGCATTGGCTGGATTGCCGTTGCCCCCAAATGTCTATCTGACGCAAACCGGACTGGTGGGAGTATGTTGGTCGTGATCGTGCCCAATCGTTCGAACGCCCCCACGATATTCTCACGCGTCACTTCACCTGCAATTGAATCGAGCGCGGCGGTAAAAATCTGGGCGTGGGCGTAGGCAGTCAACGACAGGAAATCCGGTGTCTGGTCCGGAAAATCCTTTGCCAGCCGTTCGCGATATTCCCGCGCCGAGGGCAATTCGGCGGCCGGAGTCGTGGCTATTGCGGCGTGTCCCTTCATACCCTCGACCATCGCCCCGCCCGCTTGGGCAATCTGGCTGTTCACATTTGCCGCCCAGCTATACAGCGGAAGCTCCATCCCCCTTGCCTTAAGGCTTGAGAGCGTCGCCAACAGCTCCGGCCAGTTGACGAGGACGACGATGGCGTCGGGTTGGTGGGCCGCGATTGCATCGGCCATGTTGTCGCCATCGGTCGACCCCAGTGGCACACCAACACCGATTGCCTGCGCCCCCGGAAGGCAGCAGGATTGAAAGCCCCGCTGGGCAAATTCGGCCATCTCGACCGAGATCTCGGGGTAATCGGGATAGAAGATCACGGCCTTGCGATGCCCTTCCAACGCCGCCCATTGTCCCAGCAGGAAGCCTGATTCGTTGAAAGGCGGCTGCACGCCGAAGACCCCCCAATGCGGCGGATCATACCATTCTCGCGCACCTGCAAAGGGTAACAGTAAGGGCAGCCGACGCGCCTTCAAGTAAGGTAGCGCAGCTGTCAGCTGCGGTGTGCCATTGGTGTTCAGCAACGCCACAATCCCATCTTCTATGTCGAGCTTGCGGATGGCCTCCCGGGTGACGACGATATCGTAGTTGCTATCCTCGACGAGCAGTTCGATCGACCTGCCCTGGTGCCCGCCTTGCGCATTGTAGGCGTTGATCCAAGCTGCGGTACCCGCATGGATCTTGCCACCGTATTCCCGCAGCGCCGGCAGCCCTGAGAAGGGCGCGACTATGCCGACCTTGATCGACGATCCTTCGACATTCGACACCAGCGCGCACACCTCCTGTTCGTCGCAGTCTTGCATTTTTTGTAATGCGTCAATAAAATATTTTCGAGCCAGTGGAGCGCCTAAGCTAGGAGCAGGTTATCCATTTCTTACATACCCTTGCCAGCGACTGCAGAAAGAAGCCCCCTTGGGATTCAAGCTGCCCCCGCCAAAGATGGGAATCGATGCCATGTGTTCAGACCAGTCGAAGACAACGGCAACCGTCGCGCTCGAAGAAGCGGCCGTCGGCCTGACGCTGCAGTGTCTGATCGCGCGGTTTTGGCGAGAAGCCGAGAAAAGCACAGGTGGTCGCGCCGATCTGTGCTTTGTCGAAGAGGGCAAGTTCATCATCGACGGAATGGTGGAGGCGCTGGGTCGCGAGGCCATCCGCAAGGTAGGCGCTTACCGGCAAGAGCTGGGACGGCAACAGAACGGGGCACGCCATTCGCGCCATCTCATGTCCAATTTCGATTTCGATCTTGGCGCGCTAGCCACAGAGGGCAAGGCCATTGTACGAGCGGTTATGACCCATTTCGGCGGGACGGGTAATCCACCTCTGAAGCTGGAAGCGGCACTGGCGATTTACGACGTCACGATCACGGCAGACCTCCAGCCTGAGGGCGCCTGGTTGCTGGCATCGCTGCACATGCAGCCAGTGTTCGTCGCCGAAAACCATCCTGCCCGCAACATGCCGCGGGAATACTCGCACCACGGTCGCGACTAGGCCAAGCTGCTCATGTCCCCAGTGCTATGCGGGCACCTATTTGAGCAAGTGGGCGCGCTTTCGCGCCAACGACTTCTGCATCCTCCGCGCTGGCCTGTCCCAGCTGTGCCCGCTTCCAGACACCTTGCAGGATGGCTGCAACACGAAAGAGGCTGAACGCCAGGTAGAAGTCCCAATGGGGAATGCCGCTGCGGCCCGTCCGCTTGCAATAGCGCTGGACGTATTCGCTCTCCTCGGGGATGCCCATGGCGGCACGATCAAGATCGGCGAAACCCCGAAACAATTCTGCGCCGACGCGCCACACCATGGCATGATAGGCAAAATCGGCCAACGGATCGCCTAGTGTCGACAGTTCCCAGTCCAGAAACGCAACCACCCGTGGCTCGGTCGGATGAAAGATCATGTTGTCGAGCCGGAGATCCCCGTGGAAGATCCGGCCAGTCTGCGGCGTAGGAAGGTTTTCCGGAAGCCAGGCAATCAGTTCATCCATGGCCTCGCACCGCGCGCCTTCGCTTGCACGGTACTGTCTCGTCCACAACGACACTTGCCGCTCGAGGAAACCGTCGCTGCGGCCGAATGAATCCAACCCAACGGACAAGGGATCGACGTTGTGCAACGAAGAAACAGCGACGTTCATGGCATCGAAGATCTCCGCCCGCTGGTGCGCCGACAACCCGGGGAGCCGCTGATCGTAGAATATCCGACCGTCCACGAAGTCCATGACATAGAATGCGGCACCCAGAACCTGCGGGTCTTCACAAAGGGCGTGGACCCTCGGCACCGGAACGTCACTCTGGGCCAGCGCGTGCAGCACCTGGAATTCACGTTCGATCGCATGGGCTTTCGGCAAAAGCTCACCGAACGGTTTGCGCCGGAGAACGAAGTCCCCGGCTTCGGAGCGCACGCGATAGGTTGGGTTGGATTGGCCGAATCCGAACTTCTCCATGGTCGCCGGCCCGCAGAAGCCGGGCACCTGGCGCGCCAGCCAATCTTGTAGTGCGGGTGGCACTGGCTCTTCGCATCGACCGGTCACCAAAATCCTCCGTCCACAACAAGATTCCTGAACAATGTCCTACGAAGAGGCACCGTAGCAGCACAATCACCTAGTTGCCATATAGAAGCTGCTTGCACAATTGCTAACAGATTGTAGGACATTATGGGCGTCATGAAGGGAAAGCTCAATGGAACCCAGTACCCGAAGTGTTGAACTGGCAGCCAAAATAAATGCGTTCATGGCAGAGCATATCTACCCGAATGAACGGCGCTACTACCTCGAAGCGGAGCGGCTGGGGCCATGGTCCACCTATCCCGTCGTCGAGGAGCTCAAGCCATTGGCCAAGGCAGCGGGGCTGTGGAACCTCTTCCTTCCGGTGAAGGAATGTCCTGAGGGATTGTCGAACGTCGACTACGCGCCGCTGTGCGAAATCATGGGCCGATCATTGTTCGCGCCGGAAGTTTTCAATTGTTCTGCTCCGGATACCGGAAACATGGAAACGATCCTGCGTTACGGCACGCCGGCGCAGAAGGAGCAATGGCTAACCCCGCTCCTCAATGGAGATATCCGGTCTGCCTTCGCCATGACCGAACCCGACGAGGCTTCTTCCGACGCAACCAATATCGGCACTTCGATCCTGCGCGACGGCGGTGACTACGTCATCAACGGTCGGAAGTGGTACACCACCAATGCCACCAACCCCGCGTGCAAGATTATCATCCTCATGGGGAAAAGTGCACCTGACGGCGACGATCCCTATCGACGCCAATCGATGATCCTCGTTCCTCGCAACACGCCGGGTGTCCGTGTCGTGCGCTCGCTACCGGTGATGGGCTTTTATGGCGTGCCGGACCGGGCTTCCGAAGTCCTGTTCGACAATGTTCGAGTTCCGGCTGACAATATGCTGCTGGGTGAAGGGTGCGGCTTCGAGATTGCGCAGGGGCGGCTTGGACCGGGCCGGATCCACCACTGCATGCGCCTGATCGGACTGTGCGAAAGGATCCTCGAACGCATGTGCCGCAGGGCTGAACTGCGCAGCCCATTCGGTCGTCCACTGGCGGATCAGACTGTAACGCTCGAACGCATCGCGGAATCCCGCATCATGATTGACCAGGCACGCTTGCTGACAATGAAGGCAGCGTCGATGATGGATACCGTCGGCAACAAGGAAGCCCGTCGGGAAATCGCCATGATTAAGGTGACTGCCCCGCGGATGGCGCAGCAGGTGATCGATTGGGCAATCCAACTGTTTGGCGGAGGCGGCACCAGCAACGATCACCTCCTGCCCGCAGCATTTGCCACAGCGCGGTTGCTGCGCTTGGCCGATGGACCGGATGAGGTTCACCGGAACCAGATCGGCCGGCTCGAGATCAAACGCCATCGGGGTACCGATCCGGCAGCAACTGGCGGCCATGCAGAAGTCCTGTCCATCGATGAGGCCGAATATCAGACCAATGAAGGGCTGTGGCCGCGCCCTGCGGAGTTCACAGAGTGACCGGGCGCCTCGCAGGCAAGCGCGCACTTGTTACCGGTGCAGCGCAGGGCCTTGGAGCGGCAACGGCAAAAGCGATTGCGCGGGAAGGCGGACGCGTTCTGCTTACCGACCTGAACTTGGAAGGGGTTTCATCCGTTACCGCGGAAATCAACCGCGCATACGGAGCAGGCACGGCGTTTTACGCGTGTCACGACGTCGCGAGCGAACACGATTGGATCTCGGTGATCGCGCAGGCGGAACAAGACCTTGGCGGATTGTCGGTACTGGTAAACAACGCCGGGATTGTCGTGATGGGTTCGGTCGAGGATATCTCCCTCAGCGAGTGGCAGCGTGGCCTCGCCGTAAACACCGACAGCGTGTTCCTCGGAACAAAGCATGCCCTGCGACTGATGCGGGAGTACCAGCCCGGATCGATCGTGAATATTTCCTCGATCGCAGGATTGATCGCAGCGCACAACTTCGCGAATTACAACGCTTCCAAGGCTGCTGTCTGGATGCTTAGCAAGTCGATCGCTTTGCACTGCGCAAGACTGGGCTGGGACATTCGCTGCAACTCCATCCACCCAACATTCATTCGTACCCCCATCCTGGCAGATCTGGTCGGCGACAAGGATGAGTCCACCGTACTCGCCAAGCTCGCCCGGCAGGTTCCTCTTGGCAGGCTGGGAGAGGCAGAAGATGTCGCCCACGCGGTCGTTTACCTTGCATCAGATGAAAGCCGTTTCATGACCGGGGCCGAAATCAAGCTGGACGGTGGAATATCCGCGATGTGACCCAAGCCGACAGCAAGAATCTTCCAACTCATCCTGAGGGGCGAACATGACAGCGAATTTCAATCTTACCGGGAAAGGGGCCATCGTCACCGGATCCTCGCGCGGGATCGGCAAGTCGATCGCTGAGGCACTGGCCGCTCACGGAGCAAACGTGGTCATTTCCTCGCGCAAGAAGGATGGCTGCGACCTGGTCGCCGAGCAGATAAACCTCAGGGGGAAAGGAAGCGCCTTCTCGATTCCGGCAAATGTCGGCTCGGACGACGATCTAGGTGCCTTGGTGCATGGGGCGCAAGATTGCCTCGGCCAGATCGACATACTTGTCTGTAATGCAGCGTCCAATCCGTATTACGGGCCCATGGCTGACATATCCGACGCGCAATTCGAAAAGGTATTACAGAACAATCTACTCTCTTCGCACAAGCTCGCCAAGTTAGTCTCCCCGGCGATGATCAAGCGGCGTAGCGGTTCAATCATCCTCGTCTCGTCGATCGGCGGCTTTCGCGGTTCCGGCGTCATCGGAGCCTACAACATCTCCAAGGCAGCAGACCTCGCACTCGCCCGCAATCTGGCGATCGACTACGGTCCCAGCGGAGTGCGTGTTAATTGCATCGCTCCGGGCCTGATCAGGACCGATTTCGCCCGTGCGCTTTGGGAGGACGAAGCAAATCTCGCCCGGGCCTTGACCGGCACTCCGATGGGCCGGATTGGCGAGCCTGAGGAAATTGCCGGAGCTGCCGTATTCCTCGCTGCCGACGCGTCTCGCTATATGACGGGCCAGGCGATTGTAATCGATGGTGGTTCACTGATTACGGCGGCAGGCATCTGAAATGCCCCCCGGCAAACATACCGGAGAGAAAATCCCGCTTGGCCAAACGCGCGAGCACGTTATGCGGGAGATCATTCGCGGTCTTTACGACGGACAGTTCAAACCCGGACAAAGAATTAGGGAGTCGCAACTCACCGCCGCCTACAAGATTAGTCGGGGACCGGCCAGGGAGGCCCTCAATGCTCTGGCGGCGATGAACATCTTAACGCTGATCCCGCAACGAGGGGCAGTGGTGCGGACGCTGACCATACCCGAGGCGATCGACACTCTTATCGTGGCGCAGAGCTTGATCGGGCTCGCCGCCAGACTTGCCGCGGAATGTGACAAAAGCGAAACGGCACTGGCGAAGCTCAAGAATGCATCCGAGGTGCTACAGTCGTGCTCGCAACAAACCAGCGAAGCCGATTACGCTGAGGCACGCGATCGCTTCTACGGGGCGCTTACAACGATGGCCGGGAACGCCGAGCTCAGCAGGTTACTGCCACTCCTCCGTGTTCACCTAATCAGGGTCCAGTTTGCCTCGATCCTGCGTGCCGACGACCCCGATTGGTATCATGATTACCAAGACATCGCGGATGCCATTGCAGCCGGGAACAAGAAGCAAGCTGAAGGGGCCGCATGTGCTCATATTGGACGAGCAATCAGAAGGTTACGAGCTCTGTTGTAGAGCTTGCCCTTCGAAATCTCGACGATCAACTGTAGGTCGCAAGGCGGCCATCGCCCGATCCCCTCCCCTTTCAAATTTCCAAAGATCGTCATACCTATTGGTATGGCGATTCTGGCGAAGCGGAGATTCGCCGTGCGCATGCGTTCCAAGAGCCGAATTGGAGAGAGAATCTTGGCCAAGCATCAGGCCCCGGCAGATCCTTCAGGTGAAGCAACGTCGCAGCAGCAATCCGAACGGGTAGCCTGCAACTCGGAATTTACAGACATGCTTGCCGCGTTCGAGGCCTGCGTAAGGGAGCGTCCAGACGGTATTGCCGTCTATTATTTCGACCGATCCTTCACCTACGCCGAACTTGAGCAGCAATCGCGCACGGCGGCACACTGGCTCATCGATGCTGGAGTCAAACGCGGCGACCGGGTCAGCATCGTATTGCAGAACATGCCCCAGTTCGTTGTCATGACGATTGCAGCATGGCGAATTGGCGCCATCCCCGTCCCTGGCAACCCGATGTACAAGGGGGCCGAGATGGCCCGGATCTTTGCCGATTGCGAACCATCCGTCGTGCTGTGTCTCGACACCTGCCACTCAGAAATGGCCGCAGCCCTCGACATTGCAGAAGTTCCGGCCTGTCTGCTTGTTACGTCGTCGCGCGCATACCAGTCTCGCAACGACGAACGGGTGATACCGGCGCAAATCCAGATCAACGAAGCCGTGTGGTTCGAAGATGTCCTCGCAATACCCAACTCGAAACCGCTCCCCGAGATCGCCTACGAACCTGCCGATCTGGGCCTGATCCTCTACACCTCCGGCACGACTGGCGTTCCCAAGGGAGCCATGATTACCCACCACAACCTTGCCTTCAATGGGGAGGCGCTGGACACCTATTGTCATCTCGATGCAGGCAGCCGAATCCTCGCTCTAGCCCCGCTCTTCCACATCACGGGAATGTCCTGCCATTTTGCCGCCAGCTTGTGCGCCCGCGCTGCAATGATCCTGCAATACCGGGTCGAGCCATCGTTGCTGCTCGACACCATCAAGGAGCACCGGCCGACCTATACCATTGGGGCAATTACCGCTTTCAACGCCCTCATGAACGTACCTGGCATCATGCCGGAAGACGTGTCCTCGTTCGACAGGGTCTATTCCGGCGGGGCGCCGATTCCTCCGAGCCTGCTAAAGGCAATCAAGGACAAGCTGCATATCTCCATCCATTCCGCTTACGGCATGACCGAATCCACAGCGCATACCCACATCTCACCATTCGGTGCTGACATTCCCGTCGATCCGACGTCGGGCGCCTTGTCGATCGGCAAGGTGATGCCCTGCACTGCAGCGCGAGTCATCGGCGATGACGGATTGGAACTTCCATGTGGTGAGGTTGGCGAGTTGCTGCTCAAAGGACCACAAGTCATGGCCGGCTACTGGCGTCGACCCGATGAGACGGCCTCAGCCCTTCAGGACGGATGGATGCATACAGGCGATGTGGCCTTCGTTGATGCGGACGGCTGGTACTACCTCGTCGACCGGATCAAGGATGTCATTATCGCCAGCGGATTCAAGGTCTGGCCGCGCGAAGTGGAGGACGTTCTCTACGAACACCCAGCCGTTCGCGAGGCGGCTGTCGTCGGCGCACCGGATGCCTATCGTGGCGAGACGGTTAGGGCATTTGTTTCGTTAGTTCCCGGCACCACAGTTGAACCACAAGACCTGGTGAACCACTGTCGCGATCGGTTGGCCGCATACAAGGCTCCAAGCTGCGTCGAGATCAGAGGCGAACTTCCCAAGACCGTCACAGGAAAGATTCAACGACTGGCGCTACGCCAGGAATTCGCGGGCAATTGACAACCACTCATTCGTCATGCCAAATGGTATGACGATTTTGGGGTATGACCATTGCTGATTGACCTTCGTGATATCCGCTTTCTGTTTCGCTGGCTTGAACTGGACCAGCTCCTTGAGCGTCCGGAATTCTCCGGACACACGATGGACGATGTCGAGGCTATACTGGATCTGGCCGAACGGATAAGCGAGCGCGAGCTCGCGTCACATCTGCGCGCGGCAGATACCATGGAACCGAGTCTTCGCGCGGACGGTAGTGTTGCCGTATTGCCCGAAGTAGGCGCTGCCGTCCGGTTAATGGCGGAAGCCGGGATGTTCAGCACCGTATTTCCATCCGAGCATGGTGGTTTGCAACTGCCCCATCTGGTTCATGCTGCTGCGCTTGGCATTCTGATGAGCGGCAATCTGTCGACCGCCTCCTTCCCGTTGCTTACGGTCGGCAATGCGCGCCTCCTGACGACCTACGGCAGCCCCGCACAGATTGAGGCTTTCGCCCTGCCCCAGATTGCCGGTGAGTCGATGGGCACCATGTGCTTGTCGGAACCGCATGCGGGTTCGTCGCTCGGCGACATCCGCACGCGGGCAATTCTCGAAGGCCAGGATGAATTGGGAGCTCGCTACCGGATCACCGGCAACAAGATGTGGATCTCGGGCGGAGATCAGGACTTCTCGGACAACATTGTTCACCTGGTCCTGGCCAAGACGCTCGCCGACGATGGTCAACCACTTCCGGGATCCCGAGGCATCTCGCTATTCGTCGTTCCCAAAATCTTGCCTGGGGGTGAGCGCAACGATGTCGCGGTAGCCGGGCTGAACCACAAGATGGGCTATCGCGGCTTGCCCAATTGCGCGCTGAATTTCGGCGAAGGCCAGCAGCAGCCTGCAGGTTCGGCAGGTGCGGTCGGCTGGTTGGTCGGAGAGATCGGTCAAGGGCTACCGCAAATGTTCCAGATGATGAACGAAGCGCGCACGTCGGTTGGCTTGGCAGGAGCAATGTTGGCTTGTCGCGGCTACCAGATGTCGCTCGAATATGCTCGCGAGCGAAAGCAGGGACGGACCGTCGGCATAGCGAGCGAAGACCAGGTGCCGATTATCGAACATGCCGACGTCAGGCGCATGTTGCTGGCGCAGAAAGCGATATCGCAGGGTGCGCTCGCGCTCGTCCTGTTCTCCGCACGATTGCTTGACGAGGAGAAGACCGCACCATCGCTCGCTGAAAGGAAGAAGGCCGCAGCATTGCTGGCCTTGCTAACGCCAGCAACCAAGTCATGGCCAGCTGAGCAGGCGCAGGTTTCGCTTGACCACGCACTCCAGATCCATGGCGGCTCCGGCTATACGCGGGATTTCGAGATCGAGCTGCTTTATCGCGACAACCGTCTCAACCCGATTCACGAAGGCACGACTGGCATCCAGGGGATTGACCTTGTCGGTCGCAAGATCCGCCGTGAGGACGGTGAAACCTTCCGCGTTCTCGCCACAGATATTCGCACAACCTTGGGTGATGTCCCGCCTGGTTCGCCTTTCGAAGCAGTGGCCAGCGCACTTCACACCGCGCTTGGCGCAGTTGAAGCTGCCGTAGAAGTCCTGCTTGCCGAAACGGATGAAAAGCGCGCCCTCGCACATGCGACACCGTTCCTGTTCGCCTTTGGCCATCTCGTAGTGGGCTGGCTGTGGCTCGATCAGGCACTGGCTGCCGAAGCTTCGTTGTGCGATCCGACTGCAGAAGCTGACTTGCTATTTGTCAGGGGGCGCATGCACGCCTGCCGCTATTTTGCAGAAGTCGAACTGCCGAGAGTGGACATATGGCTCGAGCCGCTCATCAAGGGCTCCAGTCTGGTGCTCGACATGTCGCCTGAAGAATTCTGAACGGAGAAATGATGTCACTCGCCGGAAGAACGCTGTTCATCACCGGGGGGAGCCGCGGGATCGGCCTCGCCATAGCCCTTCGCGCTGCCCGAGATGGAGCCAACGTCGTCATCGCCGCCAAGACGGCAGAGCCTCACCCGAAACTAGAGGGTACGATCTATTCGGCAGCGCAGGCGATTGAGGAGGCGGGCGGCAATGCGCTCCCGCTGTTGCTCGATGTGCGCGATGGTGATGCAGTGGAGACTGCCGTCAATGAGGCGGCAAGGCACTTTGGCGGAATCGACATCTGCGTAAACAATGCTTCCGCCATCAATCTTTCCAAGAGTGAAGACATCGAGGCAAAGCGGTTCGACCTGATCCAGCAGATAAACATGCGTGGGACCTTCCTGGTGTCACGCGCTTGTGTTCCGCACCTGCGCCAATCGACCAATGCGCACGTCCTCAACCTGTCGCCGCCGCTCACGATGCGAGCGGACTGGTTTGCGCAGCACCTGCCCTACACCTTGTCGAAATACGGCATGTCAATGGTAGCCTATGGCATGGCGGCGGAATTTGCCGCTGACGGGATCGCATTCAACGGCCTGTGGCCACGCACCACCATTGCCACTGCGGCAGTAGAACATGCGCTCGGCGGAGAGGAACTCATGCGTCGATCGCGCCGCCCGGAGATCATGGCCGATGCGGCCTATGCAATTTTTCAAAGGGATGCCCGCACGTTCACTGGCAACTTTGTGCTCGATGAAGACGTGCTGCGCGAAGAAGGCGTAACGGATTTCTCAGCTTATCGCTACGATCCGGAATCTGCGCTTGAGATCGACATTTTCGTCGCTCCCGAAGAGCCGTTACCCACCTGACAAGTAAGTTCAAGGCCGCACAACGAGCTTGCCCACGGCAGTGCGGTTCTTCAGCGCAGCAATTGCCAGGCCGCCGCGCTCCAGTGGGAAAATCGTGGGTGCCGGAGGGGCGATCTGTCCGTCACCAAGGAGCTGCAAGAGTTCGCGCAACATGGCTTTCGATCCATCGGGATCGGCTTTCATGGCAGCACCCCAGAAGACTCCCACCAAAGCGCATTGCTTGAGCAAAACAAGATTCAATGGGACCCGTGGTATCCCACCCGCGAAGCCCACCACCAGGTAACGCCCGCCCTGGCGCATCCGTCTGATCAGAGGTTCTGCGTACATGCCGCCAACAGGATCGTAGGCGACATCCACTCCATCGGGACATTGGGTCGCAAACAGCCTGGCAAGTACAGCTTGGTCTTCGACGTTCGTAGGATACTCGAACACGACATCGGCGCCCGCCTTGCGGGCGATACCGGCCTTGGCCGAACTTGAGACGCCCGCCACAACCCGCGCACCCAGCATCTTTCCCAGTTCGACGGCAGCCAAGCCGACGCCACCCCCGGCGCCGAGGACGAAAAGTGTCTCCCCGGCCCGCAGCGCCGCCCTGTCCCGAAGCGCGTGATAGCTCGTGCCGTACGTGAGCAACGAGGCAGCCGCAGTTTCGAAGGCAACATTGGCTGGCAATTCAATCAGTGCGGAAGCGTCCGCGACCACAAAGTCTGCCAGTCCGCCGTGGTCTACTTGCAAGACCACGCGCATTCCCAAGCTCCAGCCGACCACGCCGTCACCCACGGCATCGATCGTTCCCGCAATCTCGATCCCCGGTGCAAAAGGTCTTTCGATCGTGAACTGGTAGCGGTCCTCGATCATCAGGACGTCCGGATAGTTGATCCCGCAGGCGGCAACCGTGACCCTTACCTGGCCTGCCTCCGGATCCGGCACCGGGGCTGTGACCAGCGAAAGGCTGGACGCATCGCCCGGCACGAGGCTAGCCAGAAGGCGCATGATGGAAGGCGAACGATTCGGCGTCATTTCGGTCAATTGATACTCTCACCTGGCAGGGTACGTGACGTGGACAACGTCAAGGAATGAGGATCACCGATCCGGTGGTAGCGCGAGCCTCGATGTCGCGGTGGGCGCTTGCCACGTCGTCGAGAGCGTACTTGTGATTGATCGAGATGGAGATCTTGCCAGTCACGACCAGATCGAACATTTCGGCAACCAGCGATGCCCGCTCGTCAGGATCAGCGAGATAGTCGAACAGCGATGGACGCGTCATGTAAAGGGACCCCCTCATGGCGAGCGCCGGCGGGCTGATATCGGGAGCCGGCCCGGAAGCAGCACCAAAGATGACCAGCAATCCTCGCCGCCGCAGGGCATTGAGCGAACCTTCCACGGTATCCTTGCCGATACTGTCGTAGGCCACGGCGACCCCGGCACCACCTGTCAATTCCTTCACTCGTGCGGCGATATCGTCCCGTCCGTTGACCAGGACGTGGTCACAGCCAGCCCCAAGTGCTGTCGCGATCTTTCCCTCGCTCCCGACGGTGCCGATGACCTTCAAGCCGATGGCCTTGGCCCATTGCACCGCGATTTGACCCACACCCCCCGCTGCCGCGTGGAACAGAATCGGATCACCTTCGGACAGGAAAGGCCAGATACGCCGGATAAGGTAACCAGCCGTCAGCCCGGCCGACATCATCCCTGCTGCCGTTTCCACGTCGATCGATGGCGGCAACTTCGAAAGCAGGGCGGCTGGCACAATCCGCTCGCTTGCATAAGATCCATTCGGACTACCACCGTAGGCAACGCGATCGCCGGGAGCGAAGACCGCTACTCCCTCCCCCACGGCCTCGACAATTCCTGCCGCTTCCGAGCCCAAGCTGCTCGGCAAGGGAGCAGGAATACCTCCCTTGCGCAATGTGATATCAACGAAATTGACGCCGATCGCTTGTTGCCGAACAAGGACCTCTCCAGCAGCAGGGGCAGGCATCACGATGTCCTCCAGCTTGAGAACATCGGGCCCACCGGTTTTGTAAAACCGAACGATCTTCGCCATGAGAAGCCCCACAAAGCGTGCTGGCAAGCACTAGACACCCACGACAAGCGGGAACGCCATATGGTGACACTTTTCTTTAAGTCCATCAAGAAAATCGAAATGGCAATAGCAGACGAGCATCGACGGGTTTAACATCAAAGTTCGCATGTGCGCTTTGGCCATCCCACAGCACCCGCGACGTTTAGCCCAGGTCGGGATCGCCACCTATCCCTTGCCGCAGTCCAGCCAGCATCGCATTGAGGCTAAACTCGAAGCGCGCCTCGTATGGCTCTGACATTGCCAGTGCAAACGCATAGGAAAAACGCGGGGCCAGTTCCTTGAAATCACCGCTCGGCACTGCCTGCGGTCCGGCCAATCGCTCTGGATTGCGGCCCTGCTCTTCGCGGCTTGCCCAGGCATAAACGAATTCGTGCACTGCCAGATTGGCCCACAATGCTTTCAGCGGTTCGAAACCCTCACGCTCGGCCATGACCTGCGCGACCTCCCATTGTTCGATCAACGGCGGCGCATTCGATAGCGGCCGGTTCATCAGAATGGTCGCCAGTCCCGGCGTTCGCCGATATTGTTCCAGCAGCACGCGGGCGCGGCTTCGCCACCACTGCTCCCAGCTGCAATCCTCGATCATGGCCTTGGGGTCAGCCTGTTCGAGCACTTCCGCCGCGAGATGCAAGAGTTCGTCGCGATCCTTGACGTGGTTGTACAGGGTCTGAAGCGAGACGTTCAGGCGCTGGGCGATTTCTCCAAGCCTCAGATTCGTGAAGCCCATCTCGGACGCAACTTCGGCAAGCTTCTCCCTTGTAATCTTCTGCGGTCGACCGCGACGCGCCTTTGGTGAAGTCAACCTAATACTCCCATGCATTCAAGGACGAGCTCTCCGTACGCAGCGCTCACCACAGGGTCATAAACTTAATTTGACTGCATTACAAAAAATAGCCATCGTACCCAGATCAAGGAGGACTCAGGCTGTTCAACGCAATCGGTTGCTAGTCACGAAACCACAGTTGTCTGCGGATGGTCAACCAGCCGCCAGGCGTGGCACGCTCTCAGGGATCGACATTGGCGACAGTCCAGACCGACAGATCAGCCGAAACTGCAAACAGGAGCAAGGTAGATGAGGATCGCACTGGTTGGGGCGACCGGCTTCATAGGTTCAAAGGTGCTCACGGAGGCATCCCGACGGAAACACACAGTAACCGCCATTACCCGCAACTCCGACAATGTCCCGCGACTGCCAGGTGTGACCGCTTGCCAGGCCGACATCCAGTCGCGTTCGCAAGCCGTGAGTGCGTTCAAGGATCACGATATTGTGGTCAGTTGCTTCAACGCGGGGCACCATCCCTCCCCCGGGCAAAACGTATACAAGGACACGATCAACGGCGTGGTCAACATAATCAAGGCAACCAAGGCTGCTGGAGTGAATCGGCTCCTGTTCGTGGGCGGCGCCGGCGCCTTGTACATCGAGCCGGGCGTGCAGTTGATCGACATCTTCCCGGGCATTGGCGATGGCGAAGTCAGCGGACACGAATGGCCGGAAGATCTTTCGAGCATGATGCCGCCTGAATTCGCGCTCTGGGACGAGATCATGCCTGACGAAACCAGGCATGAGCACATCCAGCCTTTGGTCCACGCGCTGATGTTTTTCGAACATGACCGCACTTACGACTGGTCATTCTTTTCGCCGCCCGCAGGTCTCCATCCCGGAGCACCGCGGGGAAGCTATCAAGTCGGCACCAATCAGGTGCCGATGGATGGTTCCAGTTATGCCGGATTATCTCTGGACGACGCTGCATTGGCCATCGTCGATGAAGTCGAGGCCAAAGCCCACAACCATGAGCACTGGACGGCTTTCCTGTCGTCCTGACCCAAGTTCTGCTGGTGGTTGAAGGAGTCGGTGATCTCGCATGTTAATGTGGCGCTGACACAACCCCTACGTCGCTTGATATTTTTTTAATGCTATCTAAAAATATATCAGTTCGGTGCTGACATCGCCGCCACACCTTTCAAGAGGAGCCTAGCATGCCAGGTCAAGTCTACTCCGGTACGGTCGCCGACCTTCCCCGCGAAAGCCGGTTCGGAAACAAGTATCATCGCACAGGTCTAGCGATGGACGCAGCCAACGTCTGCTTCGTCTGGCTCGATCCCGATGCATTTGCCGAGGTTGCGGCGGCGGACGGAACCGCTCCTTGTCATTCGCACCCATTCGACATGATGATCTATGTCCTCGAAGGCAATTTGCGTTTCCGGGCCGGCGACAAGGATCATTACCTCGCTGGAGGCGACTTCATCTACGTGCCACGTGACGTCCCTCACGGCGGCCGCCCAGCAGACCACAAGCCCGTCCATCTCATGGAGATGTTCGCACCGCTGCGCACTGATTACCTCTACATCTGCGAGCACCAGCTCGGCTACAAGCAGGCGCCCCGCAATCCCGACGGTTCACGCGTCGATACCCGCAGCGTGCTGGAAGCTGCAGCTGACATGGGAGACTCGTTACTTCAGCCGCAGGACTAAGGGCCTGCCGTGGCCATCCTGATCGAACGCGACGTTACCTGCGAAATGCGCGATGGCACCGTCCTGCGCGCAAACGTCTTTCGCGACCCACAGGCCGGACCGGCACCAGTGCTCTTGTTCCGCACGCCCTACGACAAGAACGCAGGCGCCATAACCTACATGGCACTGGACCCGATGCGGGCGGTGGAAGCCGGGTACGTCGTGGTGCAGCAGGATACGCGCGGACGTGGCACTTCCGAGGGAGTGCATACACCGTGGCTCGATGAATTCGAGGACGGCTACGACAGCGTTGAATGGGCGGCAAGCCAGCCGTGGGCGAATGGCAAGGTGGGAGCCTATGGCATTTCCTACCATGGGCTCACCGCATGGGCAGCTGCGGTAATGGCCCCCCCCTCCTTGCGCGCGATCGCTCCGTCGCAAGCACCATGTGACCTGTTTGATGCATTCTGGCGGCAAGGTGCCTTCGAATTGGGGACGTTTACGCAATGGGCGCTACGCGTCATGGGGCCAACCGAGTTGTTGCGAGCTCGCAGAAGCTCGCCCGCTGAGGAGCGCGGTGCCGAATTCCTTCGTCTGATCGACGAACTCGACAAATACGAGGAGCTGGTTCGATCGCTGCCGCTTTGTGCGATGGCACCCTGTGCCTCTCATGAACCCTACTTCTCATTTATTGCGGACACGCTTGAACACAGGACACCTGACGACTTCCTGTCAGACCGTTCGGTCTCTGGACGCCATGCCGAGGTCCAGGTTCCGGTGATGATCACGGCAGGGTGGCACGACGTCCTCCTGCGCTCTGACCTGGCGCACTATTCGGCAATGGCGACACGTGTGGCTGGGACGGAAACGAAACTTCCAGTCCAGCTGACCATCGGCCCATGGGTGCATGGCCAGGGAATGCACCTCTCGGCGGGTGGCGAAGTCGACTATGGCTATCGCGCTTCGGGCCTTTCAATGGATCTGACCGAGGATCTCACCACCTATCATCTGCGCTGGTTTGACCGGTGGCTGAAGGACAAGGAACACCCGGCGACAGCACCGGTGAGAATCTTCGTCATGGGAATCAACCACTGGCGCGATGAACAGGAATGGCCGCTTGAAAGGGCCAAGCTCACACCGTGGTTTTTTCATGGCGATGGAAGCTTGTCGCCCGAATCCCCGACAGTCGGCAGCGAACCGAGGTCATTCGAATTCGATCCGGCAGACCCTCTCCCGACGCTCGGCGGGGCAACGCTCATGCCGACCATCTATCCCAAGGGTGCGATAGCCCAGAACCAGTTGCATGGCCGATCCGATCTGCTGCTCTACACTTCTGCTCCGTTGGATGAGCCACTCGAGGTGACCGGTCCGATAAGCGTCAGGCTCTGGGCTTCAACCAGCGCGCGGGATGCTGACTGGGTTATCAAACTTTGCGACGTCCACCCCGAAGGGCGCAGCTTCAGCGTCTGTGACGGCATCGTGCGCGCCAGTCGGAGGTCTCGTGACTGGCGTGAACCGCGCCCGCTGACACCGCATGATATTGTCGAATACGAAATAGACCTCGCGGCGACCTCGATGGTCTTCCTGCCCGGACACCGAATGCAAGTGCTCGTCACCTCGAGCGATTTCCCGCGATACGATCGCAATCCCGGTACAGGCGAGCTTGGTCTTGATGCGGCCCAACTAAAGTCGGCGGTCCAGATCATCTACGGCGATGCGGAGCATCGCTCACACATTCTGCTTCCGGTCATCCCGCAACGAGAGCGATAACGATGGCTAACGATTACGCCGACGAACAACTGCTGGACCTGATAGACCTCTGCAGGAAGCGCGTGGACCCGGCGCAAAGATCGTAGCGGTGGCCGGCCCCATAACGGCACCTGAGTTCGCCAACGCCGATTTTTACCGGTCTCTCGGTTTCTAACCTCACCGGGCGTGACCGGAACGCTCGCGTGGACCTTACGCGCATCGGATCGGCGATGGCGCGCATCGCATCGTAACTGGCGGGGGCGCGGTGAAGGCCGATGCGCTTGCGCAATTTTGCGTCGTCTAATATATCAGACTCGAGAGAGAGATGAAAGATGGAGAGTTCGATGGGTTATCCGGATCAAGCGGTAGTTGAGCGCACTGAAAGGCGGACGAATGCCCCGGTCGCGTTGTCGAGCATTACAGTCAGGACGAAGAAGGATCTCGAAGCACTGCGTGACGCCTGGGCCGGAACCGATGGCAACCCAAAGATCCTCGCTTCCACGGCCGGTTGCGAAGATTTGAGCTTCTCCGGCCTGGACATCAAATGCGTTCTGCGCGGTGAAGAAAGCAGTGGCCGCAACAGCGTCCACAACATCGTGCTTGCGCCTGGAGCGGAAATTCCCGCGCACGGACTTGATCATGGCGATGCTTACTGGGTTGTCGCCGGCGGAGAGGTAGAACTGACAATCGGTTCGAAAACAGCAGTGCTTGGCAATGCGGGCTTTGGTTTTGCCCCCCCGCATACAACGCAAGCAGTCGCGAACCGGTCGAATGCCCCCGCCGAAGTATTTGTGATCCACTTGCCAGCCGGCATCGAACGAGGCTTCGCATTGGCTAAGGCGAAATATGCCGAAAGCGGCGCTGATACCGTGCGTGAGGCATGGGCATTGCTCGAGCCACTTGGGCTCAAGCTGACAGACAGCCAACCACTCGCCAACGATGATCGCGTGAATTGCCAACAGCACCGTGTTGACCGGAAGATTTCGACGTTGGATGACCTTGTCGCGCTGCGTGCAGATTGGGCGCAGCTAGAGCCCATCCCGAAGCTGGTCGTGGATCCACGGGAATGCCGCAATATCGCTGCGATGGGGCAAGAAGCGCGCCTCCTGCTTTCGCCAGAGGAATCGCGCGGCGCGGCGTCCGCATTCTGCAATATTATCCATGGCGGCGTCGACGTCCCGGCACACCATCAGCCAACTGAGGAAGAGACCTTCATCATCCTGCGGGGTGATATTCGGCTAAGGATCGGCAACCAGACTGCCGAACGAGTGAGCCCGGGAGCCTTTGGATTTGCGCCGCGCTTTGGGACCCATGCCTTTACTCATCTGGGCGAAGGCGAGAGCTTCGTGTTCTCCATCAACACGCCGGGTGGACACGATCGCGGGTTTGAAATCGGCCTGACCGAGGGTGGCAAGCCCGAATTCCCGCAAATCATAGAAGCTCACGGCTTCACCTTCCACGGACCAGGCCATTAGCCTGGAGCACTCCGATCAGATCGGCCGCCGTCCCTGCGGGCGGCGGCCTATCAGAGCACTGCTGAGGTGAACCCTAGTCATCGACTTCGATGCTGCGGCCTCGAAACCCAGCGCATCAAGGCTCTTCGATCAGATCGGTCATCATCCCGGGATGGAATTCCTGCGACGGGTGGGTTGCTCCGTGTTCGTCTGACAGCTGGAAGACGACTCCTACACCACCCTGACGACGGGTGAAGTTGCAGCGCACATCCCCCACCCGCACTGGCTTTTCCCAGACCATCGCGACATCGTGGTCCTGCAATCGCTGGACCGTCGTATCTAGGTCATCCACCGTGATCGCAATATGATCGAGACGGCCAAAAGTCTCTCCGTAAAGTCGCCCCGGGTCCTCGGTAATCTGAAGCGTGAAGTTCTCGAACTCGAGGTAGAGATTGCGCACTTCATCGGATTCGACCTTTGCCGATGTCACGCCGAATACATCGGCAAAGAATTTCACCGCACGATCGAGATCCGGCACCGAAATCCCCACGTGGTGTACCTTAGCCGCCATGCGCCGTCTCCTCTCGATCAAGCGTCGCTTGCTACCTTGTCATCGTGCCGGCCTTCCACCAGGACTGCTACCGTGTAGGGCTCGTTGCCAATGAACAAGGGCTCAGCTGACAGCGTCTTGATGCTCCAACGCCCTTCCGAGCTGCGCACAAGATCACATTCCACGCGTGAAACCAGGCTGGGCCCACCAAGTCCGGTGATCGGTGGCGGCCCATCCGAAGCATAGTTCGTCACCACGAAGCAAGTACGGGCACGATCTTCACCATGCGGCCAAACCTGCAAGTTCGACGTCATGTGGCAGGTCGTGCGAACTCCGCGTTCCGCACGATAGCGATAGAAATCCACAATCCCCGCATGGCCTTTGAAAGTCTTGTCAGACCCGACGTTGAGCACGCAGTCCTCGGTGTAGAATTGAGGCGCCCCTTGCCCGCGGTTGCGATCAACATCTGCCCAGTAGTCCGCAATAAAAAGCTGTATCTCTGCTGCGAACCGCACGGTTCTTTCATCGATCATGCGCATTTGGCGAACCTCCCCGAGATAGCGGCGTCTCCCGTACGAAAACGTCATCTGCCTTTCAGGCAAATTCTAGCGCGCGAGGAGCGAATGGGGAACACGTAATTTGATATGATTAAAATAAATCAAGCGGACGGGGACTCGGGTCAAGCGACTGCCAACCCGAACGATCCAGCCAACCGAGCAAAAGGGCGTTGAGTTCGCCGGGACGCTCGTGTTGCGTCCAGTGACCGCAATCGGCGATCACATGCCGTTCCAGTCTTCTAACATACCGTTCCATGCCAATCGTCGTGGCGGGTGGCAGAAAGAAATCGTCGGCGGCAGAGATCATCAACGCGGGCACATCGATGAGATCGGTCGTGCCTTCGCTGTCGAGCCAATTGCGATGCAGGTTTCGATACCAGTTCAGCGGCCCGGCAAACCCGTTCCGACTGAACGCATCGATGTAGACCTGCAATTCTGCTTCGCTCATGATCGGCTCACCCATGACCTCTGGTTCGCCGACAAACAGCGTCATCGGCAAGCATCGCAGATGAGCGGGGGCGCTATCGAATTCTGCCAATGTGAGGGATGATCGGCGCATCAGTCCACGAAAGGTCGCCGCCACGTCGGCCTCAAGCAGGCGTTCTCCCTCGCCTGGCACCTGGAAGCGAACCATGTAGTTGTCCTCGCCCCGGTACCGGCGCATCGTCTCGGCCAGATCGACCGTGCCGCGATGGGTATAGGGGGTATTGAGGCTGGCTACGCCAAGTACGCGATCGGAATGTTCTCGTGCGATCCACCAGGCAAGCATGCCGCCGAAGTCATGCCCCACGATCACGGCCTGTGCGATCTCCAGCGAGTCCAGCAGCCCGATCACATCGAGGGCAAGATTCCGCATGGAGTAAGCGGCCAGATCTCCGACAGGCCCAGTGTCGCCGTATCCGCGCAGGTCCGGAGCAATCGTTTGCCAGCCCTTGGCGGCCAGTGCAGCGATCTGCGAACGCCAGGAATAGGCCAGCTCGGGGAATCCGTGCAGGAGAACAACCGGTGCCCCCCTCCCCGCCTCGAAATAGGCGATAGAAAGGTTGTTTGCGTCGACCTTCTTCTTGATCACAAGCGCCAAGCCTCACGGCCAGTGCAGGTCAACGTTGCGCGGCCTTCCGCCGTAAGGGTGTCGCGCGAGAAACCCACCCTAGGCCACTTGCGACATGTTCAGGGGACCTGACTGGCTGTCCAGCTCGTCAAGGGCCGCAGCCAGCCTTGATCGATAGGCTGCGACCGCAGCTTCCTTGACATGCCCGAAGCCACGGATCGTCATAGGCAAGGCCAAGACTTCGGTGATAGCCGCAAGGTTGTCCAGCCCGACCCGCCGCATCATCGCATCAAGAAGCTTTTCGTATTCTACGATCAGGGCACGCTCCATCCTCCTCTCAGCCGTGCGACCAAAGGGATCTAATGCTGTCCCGCGCAGACCCTTGAGCCGGGCTAGCAGTCCAAATGCGTGCATCATCCATGGCCCGAACCGGGCTTTGCGGAGATGTCCGGTTGCCTTGTCGCGCCGAGCGAAGAGGGGCGGAGCAAGGTGAAAGTACAGCTTGTAATCGCCATCGAACTGCGTCTTGAGTGAGTCATCGAACGCGGCAGAATGCTGAAGCCGAGCAACTTCGTATTCGTCCTTGTAGGCCATCAGCTTGAAAAGGGAGCGGGCGGCAGCAATCGTCAGCGAACCATCGCCGCCCAGTTCCTGATCCTTGGCGGCAACCTTGGCGATCAGGGCGCGGTATCGATCCGCATAAGACCTGTCCTGATAGTCGGTGAGGAACAGGGCCCGCTGTTCGACGACCTGTTCCGGCACTTCGGGTTCGGGTTCGCCAAGGCCAGCTGCACGCAAGACTGATGCAGTGTCGACAGCGAGCCGCCGGCCCCACTCGAACGCCGCCATGTTCATGCCTACCCCGACGCCATTAAGCTGTACTGCGGCGGCAAAGTCCGTGAGGTCCAATACCATCCAGCCCTTCTGGAAAGCAAAGCCTACCATCATCAGATTTGACCCGATGGCATCACCCAGCAACCTTTCAGCAAGTCGTGTGAAGGGAAACGCCACGAACCGCCCTTCTCCGGCGACCTTGGCAATGCGCCGCGCCAGAAATGTACCGTCGGGGATAGCCGATGGATCCTGCGTAAAGTCTCCTGTGATGGCGACGTCGGAGTTTACCAAGACGTTGGTGCTAACGGGGTTGATGGCGGCAATCACGTCCCGTGCATTGCCGACGATCTCATCACAGACGACGACGAGGTCAGCCTCTCCGGGAGGAATGCGCAGCGCGGTGATCTCATCTCCGCCGATATGCACGTGGCTTGTCACGGCCCCGCCCTTTTGGGCCATGCCGACCTGGTCAAGAACTGCGACCTTGCGCCCGCCCATGTGCCCAGCCATCGACAGCAAGGCACCGATTGTGACCACGCCTGTACCGCCGACACCCGCCACAAGCAGCCGTTGGTGGGCAGGCATGGGTATTCCCGGCTCAACGAGCAGCGGTAAATCCGGGATAGGCGCAATCGCCTTGGGCTTGCGCACCTGCCCACCCTCGACGGTGACGAAACTGGGGCAGAAGCCGTTGAGGCAACTGAAATCCTTGTTGCAACTTGACTGATTGATGCGCCGCTTGGTGCCGAACCCGGTCTGGACCGGCTCTACCGACAGGCAATTCGACTTTGCCGAGCAGTCGCCGCAGCCCTCGCAAACGAGTTCATTGATGAACACTCGCTGCGCAGGCTCGGCCAGCTTGCCCCGCTTGCGCAAGCGCCGCTTTTCGGTGGCGCACATCTGTTCGTAGACCAGCACGCTGACACCCGGCGTATCGCGCAGTTCCAATTGCACCGCATCGAGATCGTCACGATGCTCTATGCGATCAGCCAGGCCCCGCACCGGATCACCCGCAGTATAACGATCCGGATCGTCCGTCGATACGATGATCGTCTTGACCCCTTCCGCACGCAACTGCTGGAGGAGTTGAGCAACCGACAACTCGCCATCGACAGCCTGCCCTCCGGTCATGGCGACGGCACTGTTGTACAAGATCTTGAGCGTAAGATTGATATTTGCGGCCACGGCCTGCCGAATCGCCAGAAGCCCCGAATGGAAATATGTGCCGTCTCCCATGTTGGCGAACATGTGCTTCTCGTCGGTGAACTGCGAAAGTCCAACCCAGTGCACGCCCTCGCCCCCCATCTGGGCAAAGCTGGTCGTACGTGGCCGGTTATAGGCTGCCAGCCCGTGGCAGCCGATACCGGCAGTGCCACGACTTCCTTCAGGCACCACGGTTGAGCGGTTGTGCGGGCAGCCAGAACAGAAGAACGGTTTTCGAATGGCTGGCGGAATCGCAAACTCCGCCTGTGCTGCAAGAAGCCCTGCCAGTTCATCAACCCGATCCTCCAGCCCGGCACCTAGCGCCCCGAGCAGTCGACCAAGTTCGCAGGCAATCTTTTCCGGCGTCAAATCCAGTGTTGTCGGGAATAGCACCGTTCCGTCGCTGTGGCGCTTGCCAACAATCTCTGGCGCACCGTCACGACCGTAGCAAATGGCCTTGGCCTGCTGCTCGATCAGACCGGTCTTCTCTTCGACGACCACGAGCTGCTCAAGTCCAAGTGCGAATGTCCGCATTCCCTCCGGCTCGAGCGGCCAGATCAGGGCCGGCTTGTAGAAGGCAATGCCCAGCTTCCTTTGCGCAGCCTCGTCCAGCCCGAGCAAGCGCATCGCTTCCCGTACGTCGAGCCAAGACTTGCCGGCAGCGACAATGCCGATGCGCGAGCCGTCGTCACGCAATATGCTTCGATCGAGCCGGTTCGCCCGGACATATTCCAGTACAGCTGGCAGGCGATAGGCCTGCTGTAGCATTTCCTGATCCTGCGGAGTCATCGGCCAACGATTGTGCAGCCCCCCCGGAGGAGCCACAACCGGAGGCAGGACAGGATCGTCAGCAAGTTCACTACCGTCAACTGCGCGTGTGGAATCCGCGACCTCAGTCAGGATCTTGAGCGCGATCCAAGAACCGGTGTGGCGCGAACATGCGAATCCATGCAGGCCAAACTCCACGATCTCTCGAGGATCTGCGGGATAGAAAAGCGGCACCTGGACGCTGGCGACAGTGTCGTCACTGTAGCAGATTATGGAGGACGACTTCGCGAGGTGATCATCGCCGACAGCCAGCACCACCCCGCCAAAGGGTGAACTACCCTGATAATTGCCATGCCGGATCGCATCCGAAGCACGGTCGAATCCCGGCCCCTTGCCGTACCAGAGCGAGTAAACTCCCTGGACACGCGCACCGGGCGACTGTTCTATTTGCTGGGTGCCTGCAATGGCGGTGGCCCCGAGTTCCTCGTTGACGGCCGGCATGACCTTTATGTCGAGGCCTGCCATGCTGTCCCTGGCACCCTGGAAAGCTGTATCCAGCGTGCCCAAGGGTGAGCCACGATAACCGCTGACGAAGCCGCCGGATTTGATACCAGCTGCCTTGTCACGCTCGGCCTGCAGGATCATCAACCGAACAAGTGCCTGAACCCCGGTAATCAGGATTGAACCGTCGCGCCTTGTATAGCGGTCGTTTAGCTGGACGGTCATTGCTTGCAAACTCCAGTCGATTGCGCGCCTGTTTTCCATGGAACGAGAGAGGACTGCGGTAGAACGGCTGCGACTGGCCAGCGACCTGGCACCGCCCTGATGGTTGTGCGGTGACGCGCCATGACTCCCTCAAGCTTCAGCCACCGCCGTGTTGGCCAGTACGCCGATGCTGGACACCTCCACTTCCACCAGGTCGCCCGGCTTTATGTAGAGTTGCGGAGTCCGGGCGAAGCCGACACCAGCCGGAGTGCCCGTAGAGATCACGTCGCCGGGTGCCAATGGCGTCCACCGCGAAATATACTCGATGGCGGTTGGGATATCGTAGATCATGTTTTCCACAACCGACGACTGGACCTCTTCGCCGTTCAGGCGCGTCTTCAGAGTCAGCTTGCGGTAGTCTGGGATTTCGTCGGAAGTCACAATCCACGGCCCCACCGAGCCCGAGGCATAGAAGCACTTACCCGCCGTTACCGAATGCCCCTGGTAATCGCGCACGCTGCCATCCATGAGGATGGTGAACCCAAAGAGATGGCTCAGCGCCTCCGACTTCCGGATGTGCCGACCGCCCTTGCCGATCACGATGGCAATTTCGCCTTCGTAATCGAAAGCATCGGAAACGGTCGGCCTTACAATGGGCGATCCGGCGCCGACCATGGTGTCGGGGAACTTCGTGAAGAGCGAAGGATAGGGCGAGACATTTTCGTTCCCGACTTCCGAAACGTGATCACGATAATTGAGACCGAGGCAGATCAGCTTGTTGCTGCCACCAATCGGCGGAAGGAAGCTCAGTTCAGAAAGCGGAATTGCGGCAGCGTTCTGCGCGCTGGCGGGGTCGAGGGTCGGCGGCACAAAGCTATCACGCGCTGGATCGCCTGTGCGCCAATCTTCGCAGGGATACGCGACTCCGCCCTGAATTCTCGCGGTCGCGTACCCGTAACCGTTGGAAACCCGCGCAAATTTCATCGTACTCTCCCAAAGCCGCCGGCATGGCGTGGGGAACAGGAGATCCCTTCCCCTCCTAGGGTCTCATACAACGCGCCACCAGACTCTTGCAAGGTGATATATCAGATCGATTGAGGTCAGGAGACGCAAAACTGGCATTGATCTGGCAGCAGGGGAATCGAAGCGGCAGGATCCACGCCTAGCCTACAACGACCAAGTGCAGGACGTCCTATTCGCCTGGTTCGAATGCGCGATCGGGAAGCTGGGCGATACGTCCGATGGTTCGCTGGACGTGCTGCCGCCCAGCATGCTCGGCCGCATGGGCATCGCCCGACACGATCGCTTCGTGGAGCAAACGGTAGTCTGCCGGATTCGCGGCGTCGGCCGCATGATCAAAGGCTCGCAATTGCACCCGCATGATGTGTACTTGGATCGCGGGAAAGATCCTTTGCAACTCGCGGTTGCCGCCCATCGCAATCACGGAGCGATAATAGGCTTCGCGCGCCGCAAGAAACCCGGCAAAATCCTCATCGAACTTGCACGCCATCAGTATCTCGTATTCCCTCTGCAGCTGCGCGCGGCGCTCAGGGTCGGCCATTGCACCAGCGCTACCACGGGCGCCCAACCCCAGCATGACCTCGACCAGGTCCAGGATCTCCACTACTTCGCGGCGGGTCATTCGTCGAACCTGCGCGCCCTTTTGCGGAAGGATGCGGATAACCCCCGTCGAAGCCAGGCGCTGCAGCACTTCGCGGATCGTCCCGCGCCCAACATCGAATTGCCGCATCAGGTCGGGCGCCACCAGCCGCTGGCCGGGAACAAACCTGCCCTCATATAGTCCGCGGAGAATGCCGCGATGCACTCGTTCAAAGGGAGAGTGTTGCTTCTCGCGTTCCTCATCACGACCGATGGTGGCTAGGACGTCGGTGTCATGGGCAACGGACATAATCGGCCTTTTGTTGTTGTCCGGCACCACTCGGTTTCAATGGCCGGGTATGGATGCTTCAATGCACAATCTAGCTTGTGAAGCAAACCGCTCACTCTGCTACCGGAAGTGCGGCCGGCAAGTCAGGAAGCCAGCCAGCCGGGCTTGCCTTTGCCTCCTCCAAAGCCAGCACGGACGCGTTGCTTCAGCAATGCAGGAGGGCGGAAGCGCTCGCCGTAGGCTTCCTGCATGATCTCCTGTGCTTGGACGCAGAGCGTCGAGGTAACCGCGTCCATCAGCGCGAACGGTCCGATAGCGTGACCGAGACCGAGCTTAGCGGCCATGTCGATATCCTCTGGCGTCGCTACTCCCTCTTCGACCAATCGGACCGCCTCGATGATCATGGCGTGCAGCATGCGGTTTACGGCAAAACCGGGCACATCCTTTACGTCAATTGCGCTCTTGCCGATGCTCTCCATCAGCGACCGGGTCTCTGCCACAGTCTCCGGCAGGGTCTCGAAACCGGGAATGACCTCGACCAGAGGCATCCGCGATACCGGCGAAAAGTAGTGTGTTCCGATAAAGCGTCCACGCCGATCCGGCGGCAACGCCGCCGCCAGCGTAGAAATCGGGATGGTAGAAGTGTTTGTCGCGATCAAGGTGTCCGGATTGCTGATTTCAGCTAGCGCCTGCAAAACATCGAACTTGACCGCCTGATCTTCGAACACTGCTTCGGTAAGCACTTCGCTGCCGGCCAGGTCCGTACACCCGGTGCAATAGCTCAGGCGATCCAGCGCCAGCTTCGCGGACTCGTCGTAGCGGCCGGCAGCGATCCCCTTGTCGACGATTGTCGCCACACGTTTGCGAGCCTTTTCCAGCGCCTCGTCGCAACGATCGGAAATGATTACACGCGATCCGGCCAACGCAAAGACCAGTGCAATCTCCGCTCCCATCAAACCTGCACCTACAACTCCAACGCGAATTCCTTGCATATCGTCACCTCGGACTTGAATTTCAGTATGACGGTCTTGTATGACGATTCGCAGAAACGGGCAACCGTAGCAAACCGGACTCAGCCAGATCATGTCCAACACTGAAGCTGTCATCGTGTCTGCCGCACGCACCCCGATCGGCAAGGCCTACCGCGGCGCGTTCAACGATACCCAGCCGCAAGCCCTTGCGGGTCATGCCATCCGGCACGCGCTCGCACGCGCTGGCGTGAATCCGGCCGAGGTCGAGGATGTGATCCTGGGCTGCGCCATGCAGCAAGGTTCCACCGGCTCCAATATCGCGCGTCAATCGGCGTTGCGCGCAGACCTGCCGGTTTCAGTCGCGGGCATGAGCATCGATCGCCAATGTGCGTCGGGCCTGATGGCCGTTGCTACCGCCGCTAAGCAGATTATTCATGACGGCATGGGCGTCGTCGTAGGCGGCGGCGTGGAATCCATTTCGCTGGTCCAGAACGACAAGATGAACCTCTACAGGGCCCAGGATCCGTGGCTCATCGAGCGGCAGCCCGATCTTTACATGAGCATGCTGGAGACGGCCGAAATGGTGGCCCGCCGCTACGGTGTCAGCCGCGATGCTCAAGACGAACTGGGTGCTCAATCACAAGCGCGTGCAATAGCCGCGACCAGTGCCGGCACCCTGGCCGAAGAAATCTCTCCGATGACAGTAACCATGGTCGTAACCGACAAGGCGACAGGTCAATCCTCCCGCAAGGAAGTAACTGTGGGCGTGGACGAGGGTTTGCGCGAAGGCACGACCAAGGAATCGATTGGGCAGCTTCCTCCGGCGTACAAGGGCGGCCATGTTCTTGAAGGGGGTGGTTCGGTAACCGCTGGCAACAGCAGCCAGCTGTCCGATGGAGCTGCGGCGTTGGTGCTAATGAGCGCACAAGAAGCTACCCGACGCAACCTTACGCCGCTGGGCGCCTATCGCGGGATTGCCGTTGCCGGCTGCGCTCCCGATGAAATGGGCATCGGCCCGGTATTCGCAGTACCGCGCCTGCTAGATCGTCACGGTCTCACGGTCGATGACATAGGAATTTGGGAGCTGAACGAAGCATTTGCGAGCCAGGTGATCTACTGCCGCGACCGCCTCGGCATTCCAGATCACCGGCTGAACGTCTCGGGCGGAGCCATCGCAATCGGGCATCCCTACGGCATGAGCGGCGCACGCATGGTCGGTCACGTCCTGCTCGAAGGCAAACGTCGCGGCGCGCGCTACGGGGTCGTGACCATGTGTGTCGGCGGCGGAATGGGGGCCGCGGGCCTTTTCGAAATCTACTGAGGAAAGTGCGATGGACACCGTACTTTATGAAATCGCGCGCCCGCATGTCGCGCTGGTGACTATCAACAGGCCAGACGCGCGCAACGCGGTGAACTCGCAAGTAGCGATCGAGCTCGATGCAGCGGTCAAGCGTGCCGAGCGGGATCCGGATGTCTGGGCCGTCGTACTGACAGGTGCCGGAGGGGTGGCATTCTCAGCCGGAGCAGACCTGAAAGAGGTCGCTAACGGTAACATCGACGGATTGTACACGCCTGAAGGACAATTTGCCGGATTCGTTAAACACAAGCGCGAAAAGGCCTGGATCGCCGCGGTGGAGGGTTTCGCGCTCGCCGGTGGCTGCGAGCTGGCACTAGCCTGCGACATGATTGTCGCATCGGAGCCATCGTCATTCGCGCTTCCCGAGGTTACTCGCGGACTGGTTGCCGCGGCCGGCGGTGTATATCGTCTAGTACGCGCCATACCGAAGGCGCTCGCGCTGGAGCTTATTGCAACCGGCGACAGGATATCGGCCCAACGCGCCGCCGATCTCGGACTAATAAATGCCGTCACGCCGGCGGGTGACGCGCTTGCAGGCGCGCTGACGCTGGCGGAGCGCATTTGCGCCAACGCGCCGATCGCGGTCCGAGAGAGCCTCAATGTTGCTCGAATGGCGCTCGATCTTGACGATGACGAGCTGTTCGAGCGTGGGCTGGCCGCCCAAGACAATGTCCGGACAACCGTAGACTTCAAGGAAGGCCCGCGAGCCTTCGTGGAGAAGCGGGCTCCGATTTGGACGGGCCGATAGTTGAGAGGATATTCGATGCTAAAGAAGGCGATCATTGCCGCCGCAATAGCCACCTCGCTGGCCAGTTCGACTGTTGCTGCACAGGAAGACACCGCCACTGTCGAGATAGTTACCCTTGGCACAGGAGGAGGCCCGACACTCCGCGCCAACCGCAGCCAGGCCGCTTCGCTCGTGCGCGTTGGCGAAGCATATTACCTCATGGATGCAGGGATCGGTACATCGCGCCAGATGACGCTTGCCGGTGTACAGGCACAGATGCTCAATGCCGTCTTCATCACGCACAATCATGCCGACCACAGCCAGGACCTCGTCAACATCGTCGGGGCACGACTGCTAGCACGAATGGGTGAGGCCCGTCGGGAAGAGCCCCTTGCGATCTACGGTCCTCCCGGCATCCGGGCCATGGTCGATGAAGCCGTGGCCTATGCGCTTGCTGGCCCGCTCGAGAATTTCCAACTTTTCACGGGCGAAATCCCGGATCCTGCCGGCACTTTCGAAGTGTACGAGATTTCCACAGACGGTGTGATACTGGACACAGATGGCCTGACTGTCGAAGCGATCGAGAACTCACATTACCAGCTTCTCCCCGCCAACCAGCGGGAGACGCAGAAGTCCTATAGCTATCGCCTCCAGACCGATGCCGGCGTCATCGTGTTCACGGGCGACACCGGCCCCGACGGGGCATGGACCGAAATACTGCGGAACGCGGACGTCGTCGTGGCGGAATCTTCGAATGTGGAGGCCATTCGCGCAATGATGGCGCGGGCGGCATCAGTGTCCGCTGACGTCGATCCTGTCATTGCAAACGCCAACCAGGCGCGTCTCGAATTGCTGATCAACCATTCGACCCGGCAGCACATTCCCGCCGACCAACTCGGCGAGTTGGCGCAGGGAATGGGCGTTCGTGCATTGATTCTCAATCATTTCGGACCGGAGACCGACATCGTCGGCACCGACCAGAACGTGGCGCAGGTGCGTCGCGCATACCTGGGACAAATCGAGGTCAGCGAAGATCTGGCGCAGTATTGCCTGCGGCGGTCACCCACGGAAGGGATAAGTACTCTGACGACCTGCCCATCATCGGCAGGTTCCGATGATCGAGGCAATCAGTAGGTGCGAAGCAGCCGTTTCAGGGTTCAGCAAAGACTGCCACGCCACGATCAAGTACGATCGTCTTCCGCGCGGGAACACTTACCCTGAAGGCGCGCGCGCTGTCGCTGGTTTTCCAGATCTCCACCTCAAGACGGTCGCCAGGATATACCGGTGCGGTGAAGCGGCATTGCAACTTGCGCAAGTTGAACCCGTTATCCGGCAAGGCCGCCTGGAGAATTGCTCGACAGGCATAGCCATAGGTGCACAGCCCGTGCAGGATCGGCGAGGGAAATCCTGCCGCCTTCGCAACCTCGGGATCGTAATGCAGCGGATTGCCGTCCCCCGAAAGCCGATACAACAGGGCCTGTTCGGGCCGGGTCGCAAGCGTGACCTGCACGTCCGGTGGCCCGTCCGGGACTATCGGCAGGATTTCAAGTTGCTGCCCCGCCGACCCGCAGCCGCCATCTCCACGAAGATAGGAAATTTGCCGGACCCGCGCGATCAACCGATTGTCTGGCTCACTGTAAATGAGCCGTTCGGCGCGCAGGAAAGCTCCTTTGTTCGCTCCCTTGTCGACAATCGCATCAATGCGAAGCTCACCCCGAACATGACCTTCAATCGGCAAAGGCGCATAGAAATCACACGATTGTTCCGCATGCAGGATCTGCTTCCAGTCGATGCTGTAGCGTGGTTCCATTTGCCAGAAGCCCGGATAGGCAAGGACGACCGCCATCGTCGGCAATGCGACGAGGCGGTCTTCGCAAACGTAGAATAGTTCGCGCTCGTCACCCTGCTGACCGGCGCCGACACCCAGAGCATAGAGGATCGTATCGCGGCGCTCGAAACGATGGCGGATGGTTTCTGGAGGCAGGCCGACCAGGTGGTGCGGATCGATCATTCGAAGTTCCTCAGTACCTAACCGTAACGACCACCGGTGACATGCAGGACGTCGCCGGTGATGTACCCGGCAGCCTCCGAAGCCAAGAACGTTATGGCAGCAGCTACGTCTTCCACCCGGCCTAGGCGAGGCAGCGGCAAGCTGGCCTCTGCATTCGCCTTTATCTTTTCGAAATGTCTTAGGCCCCTGACCGCCGGAGTATCGACAATTCCGGGAGCCACCGCATTCACAGTGATGTTGTGACGTCCGTTTTCCAGGGCCATCGAGCGCGTGAGGCCAAGTAACCCCGCCTTGGCCGACGAGTAGTTGGCCTGTCCCGGATTGCCCAGATACGCGCGTGAGGCAATGTTGATAATCCGTCCCCATTGACGCTCAATCATGAAAGGCAGGACGGCCTTCGTGCACAGGAAGGCGCCTTTCAGCACGACGTCGACGACGGCATCCCAATCGTCCTCATCCATCTTGCCGATGTGGCTGTCGCGGGTTAACCCGGCATTGTTGACCAGGATATCGACCGGCCCCTTATCATTTGCGGCATTGCATTCGCATTCGGACACCGGATCGTCGGTTCAGGCGGCGCGCTCGGCCGATCGAATGACCGCAAGCCTCAGAGCGTGACGGCTTTCTGGTCGGAAATCTCGCTCAGGATGCCGGAATACGAGGTCGTAATACCAAGAGAAATGCGTGCCTCCGCGGTATCCGGGTCGCGGAGCCATGACAGGTCGTTCCAGAATTCCAGCTGCGCATCCGACCATTCCTTGCCCCGCTCCGTCAGCAGATAAAGGGTGAATATTCGGTGCTGCTCGCTCATCAGGCGCTTGTTGAGAAAGATCAGGTCGCGGTTGTCGGATGCTTCGGCGAAAAGGCCAAAGGCAGCATTTGACTGGTCCATGATCGCGTCGACATCGTTATGAACATTCCTCGACTGGACGATCTTCTTGAGCCGTTGCCAATGTTCTTCGGTAAAATTCTCGGCAGCACGGCGAACCATTAGTGGCCCAACCAGCTTAAAGACGTCGTAAAGATCGCGCACTGTCTTCGGCGTGACTTCGGTGACTCGATAACCGCTTCGCGGCAGGGTTTCGACAAGGCCTTCAAGGTCGAGACGGGCAAGAGCCTCGCGCACCGGCGTGCGCCCAAATTCTGTTCGGGCCACCAATTCCTTCTCGGTGATGCGTACGCCTGGGGCGAGATCGCAATGCACAATCAGTTTGCGCAAAGCCAGGTAGCATTCGTCTGCAAGGCTCAGACGCTCGCCTTGATCGGACGCCTGCTTGCTACCTCGTGCCCGGGATCCAACTGCCATAATCGCTCCTTCAAGGTCCACAACTACTGGAGCCACCAAATTCCATCAACTGGCCACACGGTCATGCAATCTGCCAGCACCCTTCACCACGAAAGACAATCAAATTTGATATATCATGCCTCTTTTCAGCCGCTGCGAAATTTACAGACAGCAGCTTCAATTTCTGCATGTGTCTCGTCTGCGACTGCGCCAATGCCGGGCACCAACATGACGAGTACCGCGTCCAGCTGCGGTATGGCCCAGGCGCGACGGGTGCCAATCCCGTCCCAACCGAAGCTGCCGATCGGAAGCGAAATGTCGGCCACAGCGGCTTCGACGATTGCCACCCCGTATCCATAGGTTAGCCCGGGAACTGTTTTTGGATCGAGGGTTGCGTACTGCCCCGCCCGGACACCAGGAAAACCAAGCGCTCCGATCTGATTGCGCCTGATCATCTTGCGCGCTTCGGGAGCCAGGATTGATGCCGCATGGCGATCACCAGACAGAAGCAAATCAACGAATTGCGCATAATCCCGCGCGGTTGAGATCAAGCCCGCCGATCCCGAAAGATATCCAGGGCGCAATACCGGAACATGCATGAGCGACCCGCAGGGCAAAATGCGTTCTTGATCGGCATGTCCCAAGCCAAACATGGTGTCCCGCATGTCGAGGGGATCGAAGAATTGCTTCGTGGCAAAGTCGGCGAAGCTTGACCCGCTGACAAGCTCGACGATGCGGCCAAGAATGTCGAACCCGGCTGCGTTGCTATAGCTCCAACGAGATCCTGGCTCATAATCCAGACTCACGGAGCCAAGCTTTTTGACCCACGAAGCGAGGTCGTCTTCCGGTTCGATCGCGGGCAGATCGGGATTGAATATCCCGATCGTTTGCAGTCCAGACGTCATGGTTAGGAGGTGGTGGACTCTGATCTCCTCGCTGGCGTCAATGAAAAGATATTGGGGCTGCGCCGGCAGTGGGCCGAATCCGGGATAGAATTCCGGAGGAGCCTCACCCTCTACCAAGTAGCGAACCCTGCGAGTGGACGAAAAGGATGGAATCCAGCGCGAAACGGGATCATCGACGGAGAGGCGCCCCTCGGCAACGAGCTGGGCAACGCAGGCTGCTGTCACAACCTTTGTCAGCGAGAAAATCGGAAAGATGCTGTCGGCTTCAAGCTGGAAGGATGGATCGACATCGGCTGTGCCTTGCACATCGATCAATTCCTCTACCCCGTTTCGCATAAACAGGGTGATCGCGCCGCTGATACTTCCTTTGTCGACGTGACGAGCGATGATCCCAGCGACTTCCTGACCTAGTGCCCGCATTCGACTCCCCCCCCCCCCGCTCCGCTTCTTCTGGTACGCTTCGGTCGAATAGGACCTTGCGCGAGTGGCTGCAACTGATATATCAATGGCAGAATCGAGAGTTGGAGCAGGAGAGTTCGTCGTGATCAAGGTTTGGGATTTCGATTTCAATCAGGTGCCAGGCAAAGCCGCCCCTGACTATGATGACCACGAGGTGGTCCAACGGGCCTTCGATCACAACCTGGATCTTATGGTCAGCCTCGAAGGGCGCGGCTTCGAAGGCGTGTTCTACAGCGAACACCATTTCATAGCTGCAATGAGCCCCTGTCCGAACCTGTTGATCGCTGCATTGGCGGCAAAGACCGAAAAGATGAAGATCGGCGTCATGGGTAATGTTCTGGCATTCCACCAGCCCTGGCGGCTTGCGGAAGAACTCAACATGCTCGACTACCTTACGCATGGCCGGCTTGAGGTCGGTGTGGCGAGTGGGGTGCCGCCTGAATTCCGCTTCGTGGGCATCCCGGTAGAGGACGTCCGTCCGATGTACATCGAAGTACTCGATTTCCTGCAGTCCGCATACGAGCGGAAGTTCGTCACTCTCAAGGGCAAGTTCTTTGACCTCGAGGCCGTTCCGGTCATGCCCCGCCCACGCAAGGAGCAACGCCGCCGGCATTGGATGACGATCTACTCTGAAAGGTCCTGCCGGGATGCTGCGCAGCGGAACTTTAAGGTCTGCACGGGGTATCAGCCGGTTGAAACTGCTGCGATCGCGTTCGATGCCTATCGTGAGGAGGCTGCCCAACATGGCAGGTCTGTGGGGCCGGACGATATCGGGGTCCGCAGGCAGGTCTTGATCTGGGATACCCAGGCGGATGCCGAGGCATTGGCCGCAGAGCTCGAAGCGAGCAACAAGGCGCGCATGGCGTCTATATTCCAGGACATGTTCGCACGCTTGGCAAAAGAAGGCGTCGCCATACAGGACGCCATGAAACCGGCAGGTTCGGTAAAGGATTCAGGGGTCATGGACGCCGCCGCGGTTCCGCGTGCGGAAAAAAATCTGACCCCGGGAGCGCCAAAGGTTGACCCCACCGGCGCGCTCCAGGTCAGCCCCGACGAATATATCACCGGTTCGCCTGAAAGCGTTGCCGAGCAGATCATCGATCAGTGCCGTCGGCTCGGCGCGGGCAACATTATGGCCTATCACGCGCCGACAATGGACGAGGCGCAGATCGCGCGGAACTATGCCCTTTGGGAAAAGGTCATTCCGATCGTGAACAAGGCCGACGTCTTGAAGGCTCCAGCCGCCGCCTAAACACAGAGGCGGTGCAACCTTCGGCGGGTCTCTCATGTTGGCCAGGTCTGACCGGGCCATCCGAGCTCCCGCAAAGAGAATGAGAGGACAAACAATGGCTCCAGGCAGCAAGTTCACCCGGCATAGCGTTGCGTGCTTCGGATATGACATTCCCTATGCCGAAGCAGGCAGTGGCGATGTAATCGTCAGCCTGCCGGGATCCGCTGGTTTGGAGATGTCAACGGCGAAGGATATCCTTGCCGAAAGCTATCGGGTTATCGAATTGGACCCTCCAGGTTGGGGGGATACCCCCGCGCTTGCAGCCGAAATGAAGCAGCGGCATCTGGCAATCGTGCTTGCCGAGGTAATCGCCGATCTTGGGATCGCTCGCTACCATCTCATTGGCACGTCGATGGGCGGGGCAAATGCCTACTGGCTCGCTGCACAATTTCCCGAGCGGGTCAAATCCCTTACGCTGGAAGCACCGATGGTCTTCCACCGGCAGGAGGATCTGCACAATCCAGACGAGGGGTTCATTCAGGCCCTGCGAGCGGGTGCCCCTGCCCCCGACGTTTCTGGCTACCCTGCCCCTCCCCCACACCCGCGCAAGCCCTGGGCCGATGCCAACTTCTTCCGCGACCAAATGCGAAAGCGGTTCAAGATGATGGCCAAGACCGATTACCCCGGCGACAATTCCGCGCTCGAGGAATTTGCGCACCGAGGCAAAGTCCCAACCACCTTGCTGATTGGATCCGAAGACGAAATCCTGAAGCAAAGCTTTGCCGATCAATTCCAGGTTACGGTGCCCCATGCGCATGTCGTGCGCATCGAGGGGGCAACGCACGATATCCAAAACACCGCTCCGGAGGCGTTTGTCGCCGCAATGCAAGCACAGGTATGCGGCTAGGGCTGGACCACGCAGGATCGGCAGTTCGTTCGGCGTCGCAATACCAACGCAGCCGCGTGCAGAAATTGACGTTCTCCGTGCGAGCAAGGGAGTGCGAAGTGGTCGATTCTAGTCTCTTTCGAGAAGGCATGAGGCGACTTGCAGCGTCGGTCCATGTCGTTACGTGTGACCACGCAGGCGATCGGCTCGGTTGTACTGCGACCGCAGTCTGTTCGTTGTCAGATCAGCCTCCCTCACTACTTGTTTGCCTGAACCAGAAGAGTCAGACGGCATCCGGTATCAAGGCAAGCGGACGTTTTGCTGTGAATGTCTTGGCCTCGGACGATCGGGCCGTGGCAGCCCACTTTGCCAGCCGGGCATCGTCTGCTGAGAAGTTCGCTCGAGGTGAATGGTTGGCTGCTCCTAACGGGGCTCCCCTGCTGTCATCCGCATTGGTGTCGTTTGCATGTTCCGTCGAAGACATTGTCAGCGCCGGGAGCCACTGGATGATTGTCGGCAGTATTGAGGCAATTTCATTGGGAGATGAGGAGCGTGCATCACTCCTCTACTCGCATGGGAATTACGGCAGCTTTTCCTCGCGGTCCCCACAAGAACTACAGGCGTAGGTGACATGACAGCCCCAACCAAAGCGAAATTCGAATTGTCGACTCCCGAGGAGATAATCAACGAAGCTCGCAACGGCCGCATGTTCATCCTGGTGGACGACGAAGATCGGGAGAACGAGGGAGATCTCGTCATACCTGGGCAAATGGCAACGCCTGATGCTATAAACTTCATGGCCACCTATGGCCGCGGACTGATTTGTCTCGCCCTGACAACGGAGCGAGTTGAGCAACTCGGCCTCAGGCCCATGAGTCCTATGAACGGGACCCGGCATGAAACAGCCTTCACGGTCTCGATCGAAGCGCGAGCGGGCGTGACTACTGGAATTTCTGCGGCAGATCGTGCACGCACCATTGCCGTCGCAGTCAATTCGGCGATGGGACCTGATGATATCGTCACACCTGGTCACGTATTTCCACTTGCGGCACGAGCCGGCGGGGTGCTCACGCGCGCGGGACATACTGAGGCGGCAGTCGATGTCGCTAGGCTCGCGGGACTTGATCACTCAGGCGTCATATGTGAGATTCTGAAAGACGATGGGACGATGGCCAGAATGCCGGATCTCATCCAGTTCAGCGAGCGTCATGGCCTTCGTATTGGCACAATTCGCGATCTGATTGCCTATCGCCGGAAATTTGACAGCAATATCGAGAAGATATCCGAGTTTGCTTTCGAGTCCCATTTTGGCGGCAGTTGGAACGCCATCGGATTCTCCAACAAGGCAACCAAGGCCCAGACGCTTGCGCTCGTCAAAGGCAAACTGGACGCAACAAGTCCAACGTTGGTGCGGATGCACCAGATGAGCTTGATCTCGGATTGTCTCGGCGGAAAAGGCGACCGCGAGGGCTTGCTGCTGAGATCAATGGAAATAATCGCAGAAGCGGGATCGGGCGTCATCGTCGTCCTGAACCGAGCCACACCCGACTATATCTCAACGGTCATGCAAGCACGGCAAGAGGGATTGGATCCAGTGGAAATGCATGCCTTGCGCGACTACGGCATGGGCGCGCAGGTGCTCGCTGAGCTAGGCGTCCACGAGATGATCTCGCTTTCGAATTCCCCGACGAGCCCGATTGCTCTCGCAGGCTACGGTTTGTCGATCGTGGGGCAGAGACCAATCCCGCCTCTTCATTTCCCTGCTGACCTAGAAGCAGCGGAATAAACGTGAATTCCCTGTCGATGCCAGATTACCTGATCAGATGTCTGGGCAGAGGCAATTACGAGGGGACAGGAAATCGGAATGTCGTCACCGGTGAATGATGAGGCTCTCAATCGCTTGTTCCGAACTGCCCGAACGCATTATATCTGGTCGGAGCGCCCAATCGCGAATACGGACCTGAGGCAGCTCTACGATCTCCTCAAGTGGGCACCCACAAGTACCAACGCCAATCCAGGCAGGTTTGTCTTCGCCAAGAGTGACACCGCCAAGGCACGCATAGCCAATTGCTGCGTACCAACGAACCAGGCCAAAGTCCTTGGATCTGCATGCTGCGCGATTATCGCGTGGGATACCGACTTTCCGGAGTTCCTGCCGAAACTGGTTCCCCATGCTGACGCACAGGCAATCTATCGTGGCAAACCGGACCTGATAGAGGAGACCGCGTTCCGCAATTCCTCGTTGCAAGGCGCTTACCTGATCCTTGCCGCCCGTGCGATTGGTCTCGATGCGGGGCCGATCTCCGGTTTCGACAATGCTGCACTGGACCGGGAGTTCTTCCCTGACGGGCGCTGGCGTTCCAACTTCCTGTGCAATCTGGGATACGGCGATCCCGAAAAGCTGTTTCCCAGAAACCCGCGCCTGGACTTCGACCAAGCCTGCATTGAAGCATGAGTTTCAGCGCGAGACCAAGATCCATGTTTGTTCAGAACAGCTGGTATGTCTTTGGCTGGAGCCACGAAGTAGCGGAGCCGAAAGGGTTGCTTGGCCGCGTCATCATCGGGCAGCCAATTGTCGTTTGGCGCGATGGGGAAGGCGTCCTGCACGCAATGGAGGATCGATGTCCGCATCGTCATGCACCAATGTCCAGGGGAAAGGTGCACGGCGACACAATCCGCTGCATGTACCACGGAATGACATTCAGTACCCGAGGTGAGTGCGTTGACATGCCATTGGTGCAGCCGGCCCCCGACTGCAGGCTTCGGACGTATCCCGTTACTGAGCGGGACGATTGGATTTGGGTTTGGACCGGCGAGCCGGGTGGAGAAGCGGCCATCGAAGTTCCGCGAGCCATCGGCATTAACGCCCCTGGACGCCCGATGATGGCATCTCAAATCGAGTACGATGCCCACTACCAACTGTTGCACGACAACCTGTGCGATCTTTCACATGTCGATTTCGTGCATAGGGAATCCCTGAAGCGGGCGACGGGCGCAGATTGGGCGGAAACTGCGCCGCGAATAACGCACCGCGATCGGGGACTCAGGTTCGAGCGCTGGTTCGAGGAAGCCGAGCTGCCCGGCAAGCCAGAGCTAAAGGTGGATACCTGGATCGAGATCGATTTCACCTTTCCGGGAATATTCGTCATGCAAGGCGAACGGCACGCGGCGGGAACCGCCGCAGCCTGCAATCGACAGCGCCCACTCGGCATTGAACCGCTGATGCGCAATTTCGAGCAGCAAGCCGTCACCCCGGTAGGTGCAAACAGAACCGCATATTTCTACGCAACCGGCCTGTCCGGGAACACGTCCGAAACTGACGCTCACGTGACTCGAAGAATGGCAGTGGTCAACGCCGCATTCGAGGAAGACCGGCAAATGATCGAGGCGCAGCAGCAGATCTGGAATTTGACGTCGGCTGACCACACGAAACACTTCTTGCCGCAAGACAAGGGGCCGTTCCTGATGCGCAAGTTGGTCGATAAGCTGTTGAAGGCCGAACGCGGCTGATCACATACACAGAAGGCGGACATTGCTCCCGGTTGCAGCGATCGTCCGTAGAACGACGAGGCCGAAGGCGGGCACTATTCATCCGCGATCAGAGCTGCGCCTCGCCGCCATCGACGGGGTAATCGGCCCCGGTCACAAAGCTGGATTCCGGCGACAGCAGGAAGGTGGCCACAGCAACCGCCTCCTCGACCCCGCCGACTCGTCCCAACGGTATCATCTTTTTGAGCACTGCCTCCATCTCGGCCTGCTGTTCAGCCGGAAGCGCACCACCGCCGTGGAAATCCGTGGCGATCGGGCCAGGACTGATCGTGTTCACCCTTATGCCCTGAGCAAGCAATGCGCGCGCAAGAACCAGAGCAATGGAACGGATTGCACCTTTCGAACCGGCATAGAGCGCCGCTTCCGGCGTTCCCTTCAACTTGGCGCCTGAACAGGTAAGCAGCATCGAGCTGCCACTCTTCATCAGCGGTGCCAGCGACTGCGCACCGAAAAGCACGCCAGCAACGTTTAGTTCGAAAGTCTCCCGGAAGCTGTCCAGGGTTATCGAGCCAAGAGGTGAAGGAATACCGATGCCTGCATTCAGAAACACCCCGTCGATCTTCCCGAATTGCTGTTTGACCTTTTCTGCCAGCGCATCCGCCTCAGCTTGCTCCCGGGCGTTGTTGCGAACCCCTGTGATATTTGGATGCAGGTTGGATACGGCAGCGAGACGCTCTGGGTTCAAGCCGGTGACCAGAACCTTGCCGCCTTCCTCTGCAATCCGCAAAGCGGTTGCCTTACCGATGCCATTTGATCCGCCGGTCACGACATAGGAGCGATCTGTGAATCTGCCCATTTTCAACTCCAGTTTTCCTGCGGTTACTTGGCGGGCTCGAGCACGGGACTGGCCGCGTAACGCGAGATCTTCCAACCAGACGCAGTCTTCGTCAGGTCGATGCTCCAGTCTCCGGCTGCCTGGGGGGTCCCCGGAAGGACGCGAGGCAAGGTATCGCCCTCGCTCCTCGGAACCCGGTAAACCAAAATGTAGGCTGTAGCCGTCGCCGCGCCGACACCAGTGGGCGTTACCAGCAGGTTAGACATGATATGGCGCGTGGCGATTGACGCCGGACGTCTCTCCAGGAATCCATGCGCGGCGGAACCTTCAAGGACCTCGCCTCCGGGAGTATGGATGCAAGCATCGACAGTAAACATGCCCGCAGCATCCTGGTTGCGCCCCTCATCGAGGGCGGAGCATAGCCGCACCAGAAGGTCCGAACATTCGATCTTACAGGCCAGATCGTCGATCGTGGTCATTTCAGTCCTCCAGCGCGATGAAGATGCTGTTGCGTGGGAGGCCATCGAACGCCTTTGACTTGTGGCCCTGTCCAAAGGTGTCCTCGACCAGCACGATGTCGCCTGGGTGGATGAGACGCGCTTCGCCATCGCTTGCGGTCAACTCGGCGACCCCACCGCTCAGGGTAACGACGAGCTGGCGTCGCGGAGCTGGATGCCAGCCAAGATCCTGGTTTTCTTCGGTCTGCCGAAACCACAAGCCAGACGTCTTCAGAGGCTCCGAGAGCGCACCACCCATCGGGTGGGCATTTAGTGGAATCTTGATGTCACGGAAGTGAGAGACACCTTCCTCATCCGCCCAGAGATTTATTACCTCAACCAATTGTTCCATTATTCGGTGCCCAATTCTGAAGGGTGATAAATAGGGTGATGGGCCTGAATGCGCCCATAAGCGGTTCACGCCCTAGCAATCGCTCATTCTGATATATCACAGATTTACGGGTGATCAATGGATTTGGCCATATCAAACTGCCAACCCAACGTAATTCTCGGCGATGGCGGTCTGCGCCGCGCGGCTCGAAGCGATGTAGTCGAGTTCGGCGACCTGCATCGCCCGCTCGAACGGCCCGTCCTCGGGGAAGCGGTGCATGAGCCGGGTCAACGACCAGCTGAACCGCTCCGACTTCCACACCCGTGCCAGCGCCTTGTCCGAATAGCCGGCGACGGCATCGGCATCGTTCGCCCTGAAGAACCGGACCAACGCCTCGGCGGCATAGTGCACGTCGCTGGCAGCGAGATTGAGGCCCTTGGCGCCGGTCGGCGGAACGATGTGGGCGGCATCGCCGCACAGCAGCAGGCTGCCGTGGCGCATCGGCGCGAAGACGAAGCTCCTGAGCGGGGCGATCGACTTTTCGATCGAAGGCCCGCGGGTCATGTGCGCGGCCGCCTCGGGGCCAAGGCGGATGGCCAGTTCGTCCCACACCCGCTCGTCGCTCCAGTCCTCGACCTTCTCGGTCAGCGGGACGTCGACATAATAGCGGCTGCGCGTCGGGCTGCGCATGCTGGCGAGCGCGAAGCCGCGTTCGTGGTTGGCGTAGATCAGCTCGTGGTTGCACGGCGGCACGTCGGCCATGATGCCGAGCCAGCCGAACGGATACTCGCGCAGGTACTCCTTGCCGACCGATGCCGGGATCGCCTTGCGGCTCGGCCCGTGGAACCCGTCGCACCCGGCGATGATCCGGCAGTCGATGCG
>NZ_WTYM01000055.1 GCF_009827435.1 Croceibacterium salegens
GGCGGCTATGGGTGCGGGCATGAGCGGGGCCTATCGTTTTGCCATCGACCGGGGCGGGACCTTCACCGACGTGGTGGCGGAAACGCCCGACGGGCCGCTGGTCGCGGCCAAGCTGCTCTCCGAAGACCCCGAGCACTACGCCGACGCGGCGAGCGAGGCGGTGCGGCGGATCCTCGCCGAGCACGGCGATGCGCCGATCGCCGAAGTCAGCATCGGCACGACCATTGCCACCAACGCCCTGCTCGAACGCAAGGGCGAGCGGCTGGCGCTGGCGATCACCCGCGGTTTCGGCGACGCGCTGCGCATCGGCACCCAGGCGCGGCCCGACATCTTCGCCCGCCACATCGTCCTGCCGGAACAGCTCCCCGCCGAGGTGATCGAGATCGACGAGCGGGTCGGGGCAGACGGCACTGTGGTGCGCCCGCTCGACGAGGACGCGGTCCGCTCAGCCTTCGCCGGGGTGCGCGCCAAGGGCATCGACGCCATCGCCATCGTCCTGATGCACGGCTGGCGCTACACGGCGCACGAGGCTCGGTTGGTGGCGCTGGCGCGGGAGGCCGGGTTCGCGCAGGTCAGCGCCAGCCACGAGGTCGCGCCGCTGGTCAAGCTGGTGCCGCGCGGCGACACCACGGTGGTGGACGCTTACCTGACGCCGAACATCCATCGATACGTTCGACAGCTCGATCAAGCGCTTCATCCGCACGATGTCTTGCGCTTCATGCAGTCCAACGGCGGCCTCGCCGATGCCCGCGCCTTTCGCGGCAAGGACGCGATCCTCTCGGGTCCGGCTGGCGGCGTGGTCGGCATGGTCGGCATGGTCGCCTCGGCGCCTTGATTGAGCCAGCATTCTGACCATTTACTTGCTTTTTCGGGGTTGCAAAGGACAGCCAGCGACTGGTTCGCGGCGGTCCAAGTTCAGCATCAGTGCTGTGCTCAAGCTTGCCGCCTCTAGTCATCCGTCCTAGACGACGGACATGGCCGGAGATCTACTCGACAACCGGGGCCGGGGTGATGCCGAATGGGGCTGGCCCGCGATCCATCCCGAGGGACGCAAGTTCGGAGTCGCTGCCGTCGTCGCGGCGCTCGCATTCATCTTCCTGTTCGGCTGGGGGTTCATCGGCTGGCCGCTGCTGGTGGCCTCGCTCGGCGTCTTTGCCTTCTTCCGCGATCCCGAGCGCGTCGTCCCGCAGTCTCAGGACCTGATCGTTTCGCCTGCCGATGGCCTGGTGACGCTGATTGGCGAAGTCGCGCCTCCGCCGGAGATGCAAGGCACCGACGGGTTCGGAGGGCAGGGCCTGAGCAGCGCGCCGGTGACGCGAATCTCGATCTTCATGTCGGTATTCGACGTCCACATCAACCGCTCGCCGGTGGCCGGGACCGTTCGCCGCGTGGTCTATATCCCGGGCAGGTTCATGAACGCCGATCTCGACAAGGCGAGCGAGGAAAACGAACGTCAGCACATCCTGATCGAGCGCAACGACGGCATCCAGATTGCCTTCACCCAGATCGCCGGACTGGTCGCACGACGCATCGTTCCCTTCATCAAGCCGGGCGACACGGTCGCCGCCGGACAGCGCGTCGGCCTGATCCGATTCGGCAGCCGCGTCGACGTCTACTTGCCTGCCGGGACCGATTCGAAGGTCCTGCTCGGCCAACGGGTGATTGCCGGCGAGACTGTCCTTGCGGAGATTGGCAAGCAGGGCCTGATCGAAGGGGTCAATCAGTGACTTCCTCCGAGCAAGACGACGACCGTCCAATAGATCCCGGTCCGGCCTGGCTAGGACCGAAAGCGAGCGAAGACGAGGAGCCGGTGGCGCGCCGCTTTGGCGGTGGACTGACCTTGCGGGCAGTGGTGCCAAACGCCATTACGGCCGCTGCGCTCTGCTCGGGGCTGACGGGCATTCGATTTGCCATTGTCGGCGACTGGAAGATGGCGTTGTTCGCGATCGTCCTTGCCGGGCTTCTCGACGGCATAGATGGGCGGATCGCCCGGCTTCTGAAGGCGCAGTCGCGCTTCGGTGCCGAACTCGACAGCCTGGCGGATTCGCTTAGTTTCGGCATGGCCCCGGCGCTGGTGCTGTTTCTGTGGTCGTTGCAGGACCTGCCGCGCTTTGGCTGGCTCATCGCTCTGGCATTCGCGCTGTGCTGCGCACTGCGCCTGGCGCGTTTCAACGCCCGGATCGACCTGGACGACCAGCCGCACAAGTCGGCTGGCTTCCTCACGGGCGTTCCCGCGCCGGTCGGTGCGGGGTTGGCGTTCCTGCCGATGTACCTGTGGATCGCGACCGGCGAGGAAATCTTTCGCACTCCCTGGATCATCGCGCTGTGGACCGCGGCGATCGCCTTCCTCATGGTCTCGAACATCGCGACAATGAGTTGGAAGTCGCTGCGGCCGAAGAGTTCGCTGCGGCTGGCGATGGTCGGCTTTGGCGGACTGCTGTTTGCTGCACTGCTGATCGAACCGTGGTGGACGCTGGTGGCGATCTGTGTCGGCTATCTCGCCTTCATGCCGCTCGGGATCATGAAATACGCCCGGGTCAGGCAGCAACGCGCCGAGGCTGCGGTACCGGACGGGCTACCGGCTGCACCATTCGACGTGTCGAACGGCCCGAAATAGTTCCGCGCTCAGCAATCGGACCGTAGCTCCAGACGGTGACGGTGCGGGTCTCGCCACAACCAGCGAGTTCGCGGTGCAGGGCGCCGAACGCCGTCAGGCCCTGCTTGAGCGAATGACCGACCGATGCCAGCGCAGCGAGTGCGGTGGCGACGAAAGCGAGAGTGAGGAACGTGGCGAACATCGTCTAGACCTCTGGCTGTGCCGCACCCTGTGGAGGGGGTGTGGAAAACAATTGGAAAACTTCGAAACGCGGGTGTAAGTTCCCGAATTGTTCCGGTAACACCCTTATGTTCTTGATATGTTCCGTTCGTCAAGTGCTTTTTGCGTTGGCAGACGGGTTCGTGGCGGCGAATTGAGGCTGGATTTCCGGACCGATCGCCGCTAAGGCGCGCCCCGCCGAGGCCTCCGGGCTGCGGCAAATCCACATGGAAGGCACTTACATCCCGGTGCCCGCGCGGGAAACTCCGCAAGGGTCACACAGGCTTTCCAGAGGCGTAACCGGAAAGGAATTTACTTATGGCGGCTCCTACCGTCACGATGCAGCAATTGATCGAGGCCGGCGCACACTTCGGCCACCAGACCCACCGCTGGAACCCGCGCATGAAGCCGTACATCTTCGGCGCGCGCAACGGCGTCCACATCATCGACCTGTCGCAGACCGTTCCGCTCATGGCGCGCGCGCTCGACTTCGTGCAGCAGACCGTCCGTTCGGGCGGCAAGGTGCTGTTCGTCGGCACCAAGCGCCAGGCGCAGGACCCGATCGCCGAGGCGGCCCGCCGCAGCGGCCAGCACTTCGTCAACCACCGCTGGCTCGGCGGCATGCTGACCAACTGGAAGACCATTTCGGGCTCGATCAGGGAACTCAAGAACCTCGAGGAACTGCTCTCGGGCGACACCAGCGGCCTGACCAAGAAGGAAGTGCTGCAGCTTACCCGCAAGAAGGACAAGCTCGAGCTTTCGCTCGGCGGCATCCGCGAGATGGGCGGCATCCCGGACGTGATGTTCGTGATCGACGCCAACAAGGAAGAGCTGGCGATCAAGGAAGCCAACGTCCTCGGCATTCCGGTCGTCGCGGTCCTCGACTCGAACGTCGATCCGAGCGGCATCGCCTTCCCGATCCCGGGTAACGACGACGCCAGCCGCGCCGTCCGCCTGTACTGCGACGCGATCGCCGCAGCGGCGACCACGGGCCGTGGCGAAGGCGTGGTCGATTCGGGCGCCGACATCGGCGCCATGGACGCACCCCCGAGTGAGTCCGTGGCGACCGAAGCCGTCGCCGAAGACGCGACCGCCTGACACCATTTCCCGGTTCGCACTAGCGAAGCGCGCGCCGGGCCCCCATCTGCGAGGCCCGGCGCTGCCCCCATTTGAATTGAAGAGGTAATTAATCATGGCTGCTTTCACTGCCGCTGACGTGAAGACCCTGCGCGAGAAGACCGGCGCGGGCATGATGGACGCTAAGAAGGCGCTCGAAGCGTCGAACGGCGACATCGAAGCCGCGGTCGACGCGCTACGCGCCAAGGGCCTCGCCACCGCCCAGAAGAAGTCGAGCCGCACCGCGGCCGAGGGCCTCGTCGGCGTTGCCGTCGTCGGCACCAAGGGCGTTGCGGTCGAGGTCAATTCGGAAACCGACTTCGTCGCCAAGAACGACCAGTTCCAGGACTTCGTGCGCAAGACCACCGAAGCCGCGCTCTCGCTCGGCTCGGACGACGTCGACGCGCTCAAGGCGGCTGCCTACCCGGGCGGCGGCACCGTTGCCGACAAGCTGACCGACAACGTCGCCACCATCGGCGAGAACCAGCAGGTTCGCCGCCTGAAGAGCGTCGCGGTCTCCGAAGGCGTTATCGTGCCCTACATGCACAACGCCCAGGCGCCGAACCTCGGCAAGATCGGCGTGCTCGTCGCGCTCGAGAGCGCCGCTTCGGCCGACGTGCTCGAAGCCCTCGGCAAGCAGCTCGCGATGCACATCGCTGCCGCCTTCCCGCAGGCGCTCGACGCCGATAGCCTCGATGCCGAAGTGCTCGAGCGCGAGCGCAAGATCGCGGCCGAAAAGGCTGCCGAGAGCGGCAAGCCGGCCGACGTCCAGGAAAAGATGGTCGACGGTGCGGTCAAGAAGTTCGCCAAGGAGAACGCGCTGCTCAGCCAGGTCTTCGTGATGGACAACAAGACCCCGGTTGCCGACGTCGTCGCCAAGGCCGGCAAGGACGCGGGCACCCCGATCGTCCTCAAGGACTACGTGCGCTTCCAGCTCGGTGAAGGCATCGAGAAGGAAGAGAGCGACTTCGCCGCCGAAGTCGCCGCCGCCGTCGCCGGCTGATCCGGCGCGCCACTACGGCCACAAAGCGGCCGCCGGGCTTCGGTCCGGCGGCCGTTTTCTTGCCCGCAGAGAGCGGCGTTATTTCGCGCGCAGTTCGATCAGCCAGATCTCGGGGTGGGTGAACAGCCTCACGGGGATGAGGCTCGTGCCGAGGCCCGCGCCGACTACGAGCGTCTTCCCATCCTCGTCGATCCGCCCACAGCCATAGCGGTCGCCATAATTCGATAGTTGGGCTGGCGCGCCGCCCCACGGGTAGGCGATCTGGCCGCAGTGCGTGTGACCGGCGAACATCAGCGGAACCGAGCTCGGCACTTGCGGGAAAGTGTCCGGGCTGTGGCCGAACACGATGCGAGCGCCTTCCAGCCGGTCCATTGCGGCGAGTGTCATCGGCAGGTCTGCCGCCCCGGTGTAGGCATCGTCGAGGCCGCCGACGACGAGCGGCCCGGTCTGGACTGCCTCGTTTGCCAGCAGCCGGATTCTGCGCCGCTGCAACTCGCGCGACAGCGCGGGAAGGTCGAACCAGTGATCGTGATTGCCCGGCACCACGAAGACGCCGAGAGGAGCGCGCAGCGCACCGAGAGGGGCGACGACTTCCTGTGGGGTGTAGATGTGCGTTGCAGTCCGCTTTTCGCTCACCAGGTCGCCGGCGATGAGCACCAGATCGGGCTTGAGCGCGTTGACCTTGGCGACAATCCGTTCGAGCCGCTCCGGCGGCATGTCGGGGCCGGCGACATGGATGTCGGACAACAAGGCGATCGTGAGTGGCGCATCCGCCGGGTCGAGCCCCCGCAGCGCAACGGAGGTTCGATTTACCACCGGGTCCGCCATGGTATCGTGCCACGCCTTGGCGACCACCGGGACAACGCATGCCAGCAGCGCCAGCAATGCGATTTGCCGTCTGCTCCAGCGCCTCGCGCCACCCACCCGTTTCATGGTGCCGGGATCGATCACGGACGAGGGAAAGGCAAGGGCTTGATAGTTGCCGTCGCCATAGTGCTGTCTATAAGGGCGGCGCATTCCCGCCCTTCTGAGAGGTTCCTGCCACCTATGCCGATGCCCGAGGTCAAACGTGTCCTGCTCAAGCTTTCGGGCGAAGTCCTGATGGGCGACCAGCAGTTCGGCATCGATCCGGCGTTCGTCTCCGAACTGGCGCAGGAGGTGAAGGCGGCGCAGGAAACCGGGCTCGAGATCTGCCTCGTCATCGGCGGCGGCAATATCTTTCGCGGCATGGCCGGGGCGGCGCAGGGGATGGACCGGGCGCAGGCCGACTACATGGGCATGCTGGCGACGGTGATGAACGCGCTCGCCATGCAGTCGGCGCTGGAGAAGCTCGGCGTCAGCACGCGGGTGCAGTCGGCGATCCAGATGGACCAGGTTTGCGAGCCGGTGATCCGCCGCCGGGCCGAGCGGCACCTCGAAAAGGGCCGCATCGTGATCTTCGCCGCGGGCGTGGGCGCTCCCTATTTCACCACCGATTCCGGGGCCGCGCTGCGCGCCGCCGAGATGCAGTGCGACGCGCTGCTCAAGGGCACCAGCGTCGATGGGGTCTATGACAGCGACCCGAAGAAGAACCCGGACGCAAAACGTTTCGAAACAGTCAGCTACGACAAGGTGCTGGCAGACAATCTCAAGGTCATGGACGCCTCCGCCGTGGCGCTGTGCCGCGACAACCAGATCCCCATCGTGGTCTTCTCGATCCGTGAAAAGGGCAACCTGGCGCGAGTGCTGGCGGGCGAGGGCGTGCAGACCATCGTAGGAGGGAATGCCTGATGGCTAAGTACGACAAGGCCGATATCGAACGGCGCATGGCCGGCGCGGTCGAGAGCCTCAAGGGCGACCTCGGCGGCCTGCGCACCGGGCGCGCCAACACCAGCCTGCTCGATCCCGTGGTGGTCGAGGTCTACGGCGCGATGATGCCGCTCAACCAGGTGGCGACGGTGTCCGCCCCCGAACCGCGCATGCTCAGCGTGCAGGTTTGGGACCGGGCCAACGTCACCGCGGTCGAGAAGGGCATCGCCCACGCCAACCTCGGCCTCAACCCGATGATCGACGGCCAGACGCTGCGCCTGCCGATGCCCGACCTGACCGAGGAACGGCGCAAGGACCTGGCCAAGCTCGCCGGCAAGTATGCCGAGAACGCCAAGATCGCGATCCGCAACGTCCGCCGCGACGGCATGGAAGCGCTCAAGGAAGACGAGAAGAAGAAGGAAATCTCCGAGGACGAGCGCAAGCGCGGCGAGGACGAGGTCCAGAAGCTGACCGACAAGTACGTCGCAGAAACGGATGCCGCCGCGGCGCAGAAGGAAAAGGAAATCCTGACCCAGTGAGGTTGACCGATTCCCTCTCCGTTCGTGTCGAGCGCAGTCGAGACACGTTGCGCGAGCGCCTCTCGACTTCGCTCGAGGCGAACGGACCCTCTAGATGACTGCAGCACGCCACGTCGCGATCATCATGGATGGCAACGGGCGCTGGGCCAAGCGCCACCACCTGCCGCGCGCGATGGGGCACCAGCGCGGGGTCGAGGCGGTGCGCAAGCTCGTGCGCTCGCTCAAGACGACCGGGCTCGAATGCCTGACGCTCTACGCCTTTAGCTCGGAGAACTGGAAACGGCCCGAGGAAGAGGTCGGCGACCTGATGAACCTGATGCGCAAGTTCATCAAATCGGACCTGCCCGAATTCGTCGCCAACGACGTCAAGCTGCACATCCTCGGCGACTGGCGGGGGCTGGCGCCCGATATCGTCGGCATGCTCGACGATGCGCTGGCGCAGACCGCAGGGGGCAGCCGGACGCTGGCGGTGGCGCTCAACTATGGCTCGCAGCAGGAAATCGCCCGTGCGGCAGCCAAGGCCGCGGCGGCCGGGGAGATCACGGTCGAGAGCATCGCCGCGCATCTCGACACCGCCGAACTGCCGCCGCTCGACCTGCTGATCCGGACCAGCGGCGAGGAGCGGCTGTCGAATTTCCTGCTGTGGCAGGCGGCTTATACCGAATTCTGGTTTACCGACGTGCTATGGCCCGATTTCACGCCTGAGCATTTGGTCCAGGCACTCGATGAATTCGCCAACCGGGAGAGGCGCTATGGCGGACGCTGAGGCGGCTCCTGCCGCGAAGAAGAGATCCGACCTGCCGGTGCGGCTGGCCTCGGCCTTCGTCATGCTGGCGCTGGTCATCGGCGCCATCATCATGGGCGAGGACTACATGTCCGGGCTCGTCGCCATCGTCGCGGCGGTCGCCTTCGTCGAATACTGCCTGCTGGTCTACAAGGCGGCGCCGACGATCGGCTGGCGCGGGACGGGCGTGGCGTTCGGGCTGTTCTACTTCGGCTTTGCCGCCTGGGTGCTGATGCGGCTCGATTCCTATTTCCTGATTGCGGCGGTCGGCGCGGTGATTTTCACCGACACCGGTGCCTACTTCAGCGGGCGGACCATCGGCGGGCCGAAGATCGCGCCCAAGATCAGCCCGTCGAAGACCTGGGCCGGGCTGATCGGCGGAATGGTCTTTGCCGGGCTGTGGCTCTCCTTTGTGGCCGGGGTGTTCTTCTTCACCAGCGAGGGCGGGGACCTCGCTGGTGTGTGGGAAGTCGGGCATGACAAGATCATCAGCGCCTTCCTCGTCGGCTGCCTGCTGGCAGTGGTCGCGCAGGCTGGCGACTTCTTCGAATCCTGGCTCAAGCGCCGGGCGGGGGTGAAGGATTCCTCGCGGCTCATCCCGGGGCACGGCGGCGTGTTCGACCGGGTCGACGGGATGATCCCGGTGGCGCTGGTCGTCGGATTGCTCTCTACGGCGGCGTGACGTGACCCGTTCGATCACCATTCTCGGCGCGACCGGCTCCATCGGCGCCTCGACGCTCGACCTCATCCGGCGCGAGCGGGACAAGTGGCGGGTTGTGGCGCTGACCGCCAATTGCCAGGCCGTCGAACTCGCCGCGCTGGCGCGCGAATTCGGCGCGGAGATCGCGGTCGTCGCCGACGAGGCCTGCCTGCCCGACCTGCGCGAGGCGCTGGCCGGAAGCGGGATCGAGGCGGCGGGCGGC
>NZ_WTYM01000056.1 GCF_009827435.1 Croceibacterium salegens
GCCGGACCCGAGAGGATCGCGTCCTTGCCGCGAAAGGCGCGGGCATCGGCGAGGCCGCCGTTGGACTGCATGAAGCGCAAGACATCGTGCGGATGAAGCGCTTGATCGAGCTGTCGAACGTATCGATGGATGTTCGGCGTCAGGTAAGCGTCCACCACCGTGGTGTCGCCGCGCGGCACCAGCTTGACCAGCGGCGCGACCTCGTGGCTGGCGCTGACCTGCGCGAACCCGGCCTCCCGCGCCAGCGCCACCAACCGAGCCTCGTGCGCCGTGTAGCGCCAGCCGTGCATCAGGACGATGGCGATGGCGTCGATGCCCTTGGCGCGCACCCCGGCGAAGGCTGAGCGGACCGCGTCCTCGTCGAGCGGGCGCACCACAGTGCCGTCTGCCCCGACCCGCTCGTCGATCTCGATCACCTCGGCGGGGAGCTGTTCCGGCAGGACGATGTGGCGGGCGAAGATGTCGGGCCGCGCCTGGGTGCCGATGCGCAGCGCGTCGCCGAAACCGCGGGTGATCGCCAGCGCCAGCCGCTCGCCCTTGCGTTCGAGCAGGGCGTTGGTGGCAATGGTCGTGCCGATGCTGACTTCGGCGATCGGCGCATCGCCGTGCTCGGCGAGGATCCGCCGCACCGCCTCGCTCGCCGCGTCGGCGTAGTGCTCGGGGTCTTCGGAGAGCAGCTTGGCCGCGACCAGCGGCCCGTCGGGCGTTTCCGCCACCACGTCGGTGAAGGTCCCGCCCCGGTCGATGGCAAAACGATAGGCCCCGCTCATGCCCGCACCCATAGCCGCCGAACGGCTGCGGAAAAAACCGCTTTCCTACACGAACCATTTTGGTTCATTAATGATTCACAACCTAACCAGACAGGAATCGCCCATGCCCCTGCTCGAAGGCCTCATCGGCCCCATCGCCTCGATCATCGACAAGGTGATCCCCGACAAGGCCGCGCGCGAGCGGGCCAAGCTCGAACTCCTGCAGTTCGAAGGCAGCCAGGAACTGCGGCAGATCGAGACGCGCCTCTCGGCCATCGTCGCGGAGGCGTAGTCTACCGATCCATGGACCAGCCGCGCCCGCCCGAGCTTCCTCTACGTGATGTACGCGATGATCCTCTGGGCGCTCCCCATGGGCCTCATCGCCGCCTTCCGACCGGAGGCCGCCCGCGACATCGCCAGCGGCATGAGCGCCTACCTCGGCGGCCTCCCCGAACCACTCTACGCGCTCTTCGGCACCGGCTACCTCGGCTACACCGCCGCCCGGCAGTGGGGAAAGGTCAAGGGCGTGGAGGGGTAACGGCGTCGGCCGCCGGCGAGTGGATGGCTCGGGTTCGGAACCCTATCGCACCTACCCCCGATCCGGCGGGCGTCGCCGTCCCTATTGCGTCGCCATGGCGATCCTGACCTGATGGGCGAGATCGTCGACGCTGGTGTCGCTGACATCGACCATGACGCGAGCGATCTTGCCGTTGAAGGCGGCAGGCGATTCATAGAGTTCCGAGACTGGCGTGATGAGATCGCAGCCGACATCGAAGCTTTCGCCGACGGTAAAGCGGGCGCCGACCTGCTTGTCGAATTTGCCCTCGCCGACCACATCTTCTCCGACACGCAAGGATGCCGTCCCGCCGGTGGCGAATTCGCCTTCCTTGTCGCATTCGACATGGACCGAAAGCACGCAATGTCCGGCCGGGATCTTGTTCTTGGATTCGACGCGGTAGCGTTCGGTGTCGAACCAATTGTGTTCCCAGAACAGCTTGCCGTCCTTCATGAACAGCGAATAGCCGCCCGCTTCGCCGCCGCAGCAGACCAGCACGCCTTCGCCGCCGCCTTCGGGAACCTCGCATTCGACCGCGATCGTGTGGTTCACGTTCTTGGTCGGGGGCGATGACGGTTCGGGGATGCGGGTCGTGACCGGAAGATAGACGAATTGCGTCTTGCCGCGCAGGTAATTGGGCTTGAGGTTTACGTCGGCTCGCTCGACGAACCGGTCGTCGAGCGGAAGCACATTGTATTTGGCCGCTTCGGCCCAGAATAGGTCCTGCAACTGGCGCAGCCTTTGCGGTTCCTTTTCCGCGAGGTCGACGGCCTGGCTGAAATCGTCCTCGATATTGTAGAGTTCCCACACGTCGGCATCGAAATCGGGGTTCGATCCGGCCGTCTGCCACGGCAGCTTGCCGTGCCGGGCGCCGGCCACCCAGCCATCGTGATACAGCGCGCGATTGCCCAGCATTTCGAAATACTGGGTCTTGCGGGCGGAGGCAGCCTTCGCATCGTCCCAGGTATACGCCATGCTGACGCCCTCGATCGGCTTCTGCGGTATGCCATTGACCGAAACGGGCTCGGCGATGCCGGCGGCTTCGAGAATGGTCGGCACTATGTCGATCGCGTGGTGGAACTGGTTGCGCAAGGATCCGGTGTCCTTGATCCTGGCAGGCCAGCTCATCACCACCGGATTGCGGGTGCCGCCGAAGTGCGAGGCGACCTGCTTGCACCACTGGAAGGGCGAGGAGCCCGCCCAGCACCATGGCACCGGATAGTGGTTCTCATGCTTCCCGGTGCCGATCTCGTCGATCATCTTGAGCATCTCTTCGACACTGTCGGGATAGCCGTGCTGGCTCTTCATGTTGTTGACCGTGCCGGTCAGCGAACCTTCGGCGCTGGGGCCATTGTCGCCCACGACATAGATGATCAGCGTGTCGTCACGCAGGTTCATCGTCTCGAGCGCCTCGACCACCCGGCCGATCTGCGCATCGACATGTTCGAGGAAGCCGGCGAACACTTCCTGCATGCGCGCATAGAGCTTCTTCTCGTCGGCGCTGCATTCGTCCCAGGCGGGCATGCTCTCGGGCCGCGGGGTCAGCTTGGTGCCCTTGGGCACGACACCCAGCTTGATCTGCCGTTCGAGCGTTTCCTCGCGGACCTTGTCCCAGCCCTGGTCGAACTTGCCCTTGTACTTGTCAGACCATTCCTTGCCGACATGATGCGGGGCATGGGCCGCGCCCGGTGCCCAGTAGCAGAAGAAGGGCTTGTCCGGCGCACTGGCCTTCTGCTGGCTGATCCAGCCGATTGCCTGGTCGGCCATCGCCTCGCTGAGGTGCCAGTTCTCGGACCCTTCAGGCCGCTGGGTGGGCGAGGTATTCTCGAACAGCGGGGGATCCCACTGGTTGGTCTCGCCGCCTTGGAAACCCCAGAAATATTCGAAGCCGTGGCCGGTCGGCCAGCGGTCGAAGGGACCGGCAGGACTGGTCTCGAAATCGGGCGTATTGTGCCACTTGCCGAAGGCGGCGGTGTTGTAGTTGTTGCGCCGCATCGTTTCGGCCACGCAGACCGCGTTCTCCGGCCAGCGACCGTCATAGCCGGGGAAACCGGTCGACAGTTCCATGATGATTCCGGTGTGCACCGAATGGTGGTTACGGCCAGAAAGGATCGCCGCGCGGGTCGGCGAACACAGCGCGGTGGTATGGAACCGGTTGTAGCGGATACCTTCCTTGGAAAGCTTTTCCAGGGTCGGCGTGTTGACCGGCCCGCCGAAGGTGGAAGTGTGACCAAAGCCGACATCGTCGAGCAGGATCAGCAGCACATTGGGCGCGCCTTCGGGGGCCTTGGGAACTTCGGCCACGACCGGTTCGGAATCCGTATAAGTTCGCCCGATCGTTCCGGAAAAGTGGGTGTCCGTTTGCGGGTATGGCAGGATTGTGTTGGTCATGGGAGCCTCTCGATCTTTCGGCTCACCATCAACCACCCGAGAAGGGGGGGGGGTATCAGGGATTCTCCCGAAGTCCGCCCAGCAATCGGGCCGTGAGTGGCAGGTCCGCGACGGGCTGCGCGAGCGGTCGTAACCCGTGGAGAATCCCCCTGTCCGCATTGGCCCGTCCCGGTTCGCCGGGTATTTTCAGTTTCCCGATACAATCGGTCGCCAGGACAGAAAAATGAGGGAAGCAACATGATGGATCTGAAGCCACTCGACCTGGTCGAGTGCATCGACGACACGCCCGATCTCGCGACGAGCAAGACCATGCCGCAGCTCGGCCAGGTCTACCGCGTTGCATCGGTAAGAGCAGTTGAAAATGGCGCCAGCGTGCGCCTGTTCGAAATTCAGCCGGAATGCTACTTGACCGGCCCCTGCCAGTGCGGAGACTGCGGCTGGGACGCCCGCCGTTTCAGGAAACTGGACCGCAGCGGCGAAGAGCAAGCCAGCCGTTCGGCAAGCAGTCCGATTGCGCGGAAACAGACCGAAGACGCCTGACCACCTGGCACGCCGCTGAGAGCGGCGGCGCATGACGAGTGCCATGAGCAAGGCGCAAGGAACTGGCGTGGCGAACGCTTGCGCTTGCCGCTCCTTCTAAGGGTATTCGGGTATTGGGAGAGGCCCGCCAATCGGGGACAACAGGCCATCGGTCCGGAAGCACGCGATCCGTGCGAACGGTGTGGGAGTCCCGACGTGCTCAAACCCCTCTGCCTGGGCATTCTTGCGACAGCCCTTTTCGCGGCCCCCGCATCGGCCGACGAATTGCCGGCGAGCATCGGCACTCTCCTGCGCGAGGCCAACCCGAGCGAACGGCCGACGATCGTGAATGTCATCAAGCGGCTCTATCCCGACCGGCTCGAGGAAGTGGACGAGCTCGTCGACGAAATCGAGGACGAGGAAAAGGCGCAGATCGGCAACCTGGGCCTTACCGAGGGCTGGACCGGGGAAGCCCAGCTTGGCGCCACCGCGCTGACCGGCAATTCGGACGAATGGACCGTGTCCGGCTCCGCGAAACTCAAGCGCAAGGGGCCGCACTGGGAACATCGCCTGGAAGGCAGTCTCGACCTCAATACAAACGAGGGTGAGCGCACCGACGAGCGCCTGTCGGGCAGCTATCACGCGATCTACGACTTCAGCAATTCGCCCTGGTTCGTAACGGGGGGAGCAATCTACGACCGCGACACTTTCAAAGGCATAACCCGGCGCTTCACGGAAGAGGTGGCGCTCGGATACGACATCGTCGACGAGGATGAGATGTCGTGGGAGGTCCATGCCGGGCCCGCGCTGCGCCAGTCACTCTTCACGACCGACGAGCGCGAGAACGAACTGGCAGCCTTCGTTTCGACCGAGTTCGAATGGGAGGTCTCCCAGACCCTGACCTTCGCCCAGGATGCGCGCTTCGTGATCGACAAGAACGCCAACTCCCTGGAAGCGACGACCTCGATCACCAAGGACCTGTTCGGCCAGGTCAGGATGCGCCTCTCGGTCACGCTCGATTGGGAATCCGACCCGGTCGAAGGCAACGAGCAATTGGACATGCGATCGCGCGGCTCGGTGGTGGTGGCGTTTTGAACGTCCGTGGCAGTGCCTCGCCTACCTCTCGCTCAGTTCATACCCGCGGAACTGCTCGCGCAGCCTGAGCTTGCTGATCTTGCCGGTCGCCTGGTGGGGTAGTTCGTCGACGAATTCGATCGCATCGGGCAGCCACCACTTGGCGACCTTGTCGCGCAGGTAGTCGGTCACTTCCTCGGCGGTGACGTTCGAGCCGTTGGCGCGCACCGCCACCAGCAGCGGGCGCTCGTCCCACTTGGGATGCGGGATGCCGATGGCGGCGGCCTCGGCGATGCCGGGGTGGCCGACGGCGGCGTTCTCGAGTTCGACCGAGCTGATCCACTCGCCGCCCGACTTGATCACGTCCTTGGTCCGGTCGGTGAGCTGGAGCGTGCCGTCGGGATGGATGATGCCGACATCGCCGGTGTCAAACCACTGGCCCTCGCCCACCGCGTCCTTCTCGCCCTTGAAATAGCGCTTCACCACCCACGGGCCGCGCACCTGCAGGGCGCCGGCGGTCTTGCCGTCGCGGGGAAGCTCCCGGGCCGGATCGTCGAGATCGACACAGCGGAGCTCGACGCCGAAGGGCACCCGCCCTTGCAGCACCTTGGCGTCGACCTTCTGGTCGAACGTCAGGTCGTCCCAGTCGGCAGTGTCCGCGCCGCAGGTGCCGATGGGCGAGGTCTCGGTCATGCCCCAGGCATGGCAGACGTGGACGCCGCGCTTCATCAGACGCTCGATCATCACCCTCGGCATGGCCGCGCCGCCGACAATCGCGCGCTCGAGGTGCGGCAGGTCCTCGCCGGTCTCGTCCATGTGCCGGAACATCCCGAGCCAGACGGTCGGCACTCCGGCGAGGTGGGTGACGCGTTCGCGCTGCATCATCTGGCAGATCACCACCGGATCGTTGACCGCCGAATAGACCATCTTGGCCCCCGAAGCGGCGCACGACCACGGCAGGCCCCACGCCGCGGCGTGGAACAGCGGCACGACCGGCAGCATCGCCGATTTGGGCTCGATCGCCAGCAGGGCCGGCTGGATCGAGGCGAGCGCGTGCAGCATGCTCGAACGGTGGGTGTAGAGCACCCCCTTGGGATTTCCGGTGGTGCCGCTGGTGTAGCACAGGTGGCAGGACTCGTGCTCGTCACCCTCGGCCCATCCGCCCGCGTCGTTCTCGGCGGCGAGCAGGGCGTCGAATTCGCCGTTGTCGTAGCAGACGTAGTGTTCGATCGTCCTGAAGCGCGGCTTCATCCGTTCCACGATGCCGGCGAAGGCGGCGTCGTAGAACAGCACCTTGTCTTCGGCATGGTTGGCGATGAATTCGAGCTGGTCGTCGAACAGCCGCGGGTTGATCGTGTGCAGCACCATGCCCGCCCCGGTGATCCCGAAGAAGCTGGTCAGGTGGTGCAAGTGGTTCATCGCCAGCGTCGCGACGCGCTCGCCCCTCGCAATACCCATCCGCCGCAAAGCCGCGCCCATCTTCAGCGCATCGGACCTAACGCCGGCCCAGTTCGACCGCGTCTCGCTGCCGTCGGCCCAATGGCTGACGATCTCGCGCGTACCATGCTCGCGCGCCGCGTGATCGATCAGCTTGCTGAGCCGCAGCTCCCAGTCTTGCATCTCGCCAAGCATCGGCCTTTCCCAAATCGTCTTATATGACCGGCACTCTGACAAGCGCGGCGCGACTTGCCAAATGAATCCGGGTTTCTGCGAGGCCAATGGACCCGGACCCAAGATCGAGTGCGCGATATTTGGTCGTCAGGGCAAATATGCGAGAAAAGAAGCGCGATCCGAATCCGGCGCTGCTACGCCAAGGTTAGTCCTTCTTGCCGTAGAAAACGCCCGAATACGACGCATCGAACGTCGCGGTGGACAAATTGCCCGCGACGAACTCAAAGGTGCCACCGATCTCCTCTCCGCTGGGGCCATACAGCGCCCCTCGAATGGAACCGATGACGCCATTGAGATAAGTATCGAAGTTGTATGCGTTGCCTGTAGCGTGAAAATCCATGTCCGGCAGGTCGATCAACTGGTTCGAACTTGTCCAGGCCTGGGCCGTGAGGCTGCCGTCGATATCGGTGGTGGCGAAATCGACATCGATCGAGGTCGTGCCGGCCAGGGTCAGCGGCTCCCGGTCGGCCAGACGCTCTCCCGAACCGATTACCGTTGCATCATAGTGTGCGGTGCCGGATCTCGGCAGCGTGTCTCCAATGGTACGCACGCCGTATATGAACCAGCTCGACTGTTTTTGCCGATTATTATCGTCAATGGCGCGATCTTCCGACCAATAGCCAAAGCTGCTGTAAGTCAGCTGGATTTCCGGGTTCTCGGGTTTGAACAACTGGAGGCGATAGTTGGCGTCCGCATTGTGCACCTCGTACACATCGGAGAGATCGTCGCTTTGCGACGCCAGCAAGTCGGATGGAGCAAACGTCACGTTCACGAAGCGTGAATTCATTATCCGCATGTCCGGCGTTATGCTTCCATCCGCGGCAAAATCGAGCGAACCGAATGTGGAAGTGAAATAGTAACCCGCCGCTTCGGAAGATGGCGACCCAGCGTGCTGGGTCGTGGTGGATGTGCCAATCAGCGTCCCGTAGGTTCGCGCGCCGGTGTCGCGTGCGCTGAGAGCAACGTCGATACCATCATGGGCCCTCGAACCCACAAATGCGCCAGTGAACGAGGAACCGAAGGTGCCGGTTCCGACTAGGCTTGCGCCAACTTCTGAACCGCTCGGACCGAACAACGACCCCGTGACGGAAACCTGGTACCGGTTGTTCTCGCGCCCGCTGTAGGTGAAATATCCGCTGATCCCACCGTTTGAGGCGAGGTAGCCAGCGCCCCACCATTCTGAGCAACATGTCGAGTAATCGGCGTCGTTGTTATATTCGCCCGCCTCGCCGGACATCGCGAACAGGCCTTGCCCGAAATCGAGCGAAAAGGTGCCGTCGCCAATGATGCTTCGCGGAAAGGTACCGACCGGCGAGGCGACGCCGAACAGGTCGATATCGTACGTCGCGCTACCGGCCAAGGGAACGCCAGAGGCTGCGGTGGGAAATCCGTATGCGAAGACGTCGAAGGTGAAATTGGCATTGTCCGAATCGATTTCCTGGCGGCGTTGCCAGAGACCGATGGTCGCGTATTTCATGCCAAGTCCGAGTCTCTTCGGATCGAACAGGGTAAGTGCATCGAAGCCATCGCTAGTACTTATATGGTAGTGTGTGTCGCTGGTTCCGTTGTCGTACAGCTCCGCGACCCCGAAACTGGAAGTCTCTCCGTTGTCCGTCAGAGTGTAGGTCTTGGTTTCAGGGTCATAGCTGAAGCTCAAGCTCGTGCCGGTGGACGAGGTGTTGACCACAGTATTGTCCGGCCCCGTCAGTTCCTGGTCCGTGGCCGTCGCATAGTTCTTGAAGCTGGTTTGAGTCGTTACGTTACCCAGCGAAGCGGCAGCGGGGGTTGGCGTCGGCGTTGGCTTGGTGACCGGGGAAGGTGTTGATGACATTCCACCGCCACCGCCTCCGCATGCGGCGAGCAACATGCTTGCGATTCCGGCAAGCGCGACACGGACTGTGCGGCTCGATTGGGAAGCTCCCAACTTGCGACTCCTCATTGTTCTTCGTTGATCTTGGGTGTGACAAAATACTATCGTGTAAACAAGCTCGTGCGAGCCGAATCCCACCTCTACGGTACTGCACACGAAACCTGTTAGCCTGCACGCCGCTTCCCCCTCGCCGCCCTTGCCGCTAATCCCGCAGCATGACCCAGACAGTCTACGTCCTCAACGGCCCCAACCTGAACCTGCTCGGCCTGCGTGAGCCGGAGATCTATGGGTCGGACACGCTCGACGACATTGCCGCCATGCTCGAGGATGCGGCGCGGCCGCTGGGGATCGAGATCGACATGCGGCAATCGAACCACGAGGGGCACCTGGTCGACTGGCTGCACGAGGCGCAGGCGGAGGGGGCCAAGGCGGTGCTGCTCAACGCCGGGGCCTACACCCACACCTCGATCGCGCTTCTCGATGCGATTCGCTCGATCCGGACGCCGGTGATCGAGGTGCACCTGTCCGATCCGATGACGCGCGAGGCGTTCCGGCATATCTCCTACGTCGGCATGGGCGCGGTGGACGAGGTCAAAGGGCTGGGAGCGAAGTCCTATTTGGTAGCGCTCGAGAAGGCCGCCGCACTGTAGCCTTAATTCTCCTGCCCCTTGCCAGTCCGGGCGCGCGCGCATAGGCGGGCGCGCAGGACAGACAATTGAGGCGCACATGGCGGAAACCAAGCCCGCGGAAGGCCGCAAGGCCAGCATAAATATCGACACCAAGCTCGTTCGCCAGCTGGCGGACGTGCTGGCCGAAACCGGCCTCACCGAGATCGAAGTGGAAGACGAAGGCCGCCGCATCCGCGTGTCGCGCGCGGCCGCCCCGGCGGCCATGCACGCCCTCGCCGCCGCGCCGGTCGTTGCCGCGCCAGCTCCCGTGGCCGCTGCTGCCGAAGCGCCTGCCGCTGCTCCGGCTGCCGATATCGCCGGTGCGATCAAGAGCCCGATGGTCGGCACTGCCTACCTCGCCCCCGAGCCCGGTGCGTCGGACTTCGTCAAGGTCGGCGACAGCGTGAAGGCCGGCGACACCCTGCTGATCGTCGAGGCAATGAAGGTGATGAACCCGATCACCGCGCCCTCCGCCGGCACCGTCAAGGCGATCCTGATCGAGAACGCGCAACCGGTCGAATACGACCAGCCGCTCATCGTCGTAGGCTAAGCGCGTGGCCATCAAGCGCATCCTCATTGCCAACCGCGGCGAGATCGCGCTGCGCATCCACCGTGCCGCGCACGAGATGGGCATCGAAACGGTCGCGGTGCACTCCACCGCCGACGCCGACGCGATGCACGTGCGGCTGGCCGACCACGCGGTCTGCATCGGCCCGCCCCCGGCCAAGGACAGCTACCTCAACGTGGCGGCGATCATCTCCGCCGCCGAGATCGCCCATGCCGACGCGATCCACCCGGGCTACGGCTTCCTGTCCGAAAACGCCCAGTTCGCCGAGATCGTCGAGGCCCATAACATTGCCTGGATCGGGCCCAAGCCCGAGCACATCCGCACCATGGGCGACAAGGTCGAAGCCAAGCGCACCGCCGGCGCGCTCGGCCTGCCGCTGGTCCCGGGCAGCGACGGCGCGGTGAGCGATCCGAAGGTCGCCGCGAAGATCGCCGAGGAAATCGGCTACCCGGTCATCATCAAGGCCGCTTCGGGCGGCGGCGGACGCGGCATGAAGGTCTGCAACAGCCCCGACCAGCTCGAAACGCTGATGAAGCAGGCCGGCAACGAGGCCAAGGCGGCGTTCGGCGACGACACCGTCTATATCGAGAAGTACCTCGGCAACCCGCGGCACATCGAATTCCAGGTCTTTGGCGACGGCAAGGGCAACGCCATCCACCTAGGCGAGCGCGACTGCTCGCTGCAGCGCCGCCACCAGAAGGTGCTCGAGGAAGCGACCAGCCCGGTCATCACTCCCGAAGAACGCGCCCGGATGGGCGGTATCGTCTCCAAAGCGATGGCCGACATGGGCTATCGCGGCGCGGGAACGATCGAGTTCCTGTGGGAAGACGGCGAGTTCTACTTCATCGAAATGAACACCCGCCTGCAGGTCGAGCACCCTGTGACCGAAGCGATCACCGGCGTCGACCTGGTGCGCGAACAGATCCGCATCGCCGACGGCAAGGACCTGTCGGTCAAACAGGAAGAGATCGAGTTCAAGGGCCACGCCATCGAGTGCCGGGTCAACGCCGAGGACCCGTGGACCTTCGCCCCGAGCCCCGGGAAGGTCACCGCCTATCACGCGGCCGGCGGCATGCACGTGCGCGTCGATAGCGGGCTCTACGCCGGATACTCGATCCCGCCGTACTACGATTCGATGATCGCCAAGCTGATCGTCTACGGCCGCACCCGCGAGGGCTGCATCATGCGGCTCCGGCGCGCGCTCGACGAGATGGTCATCGAAGGGGTCAAGACCTCGATCCCGCTGCACCTCGCGCTGCTCGATGAGCCGGACATCCTGTCGGGCGACTATTCGATCAAGTGGCTCGAGGAGTGGATGGCCAAGCGCGAAGGCTGAGCTTGGCGTTCAGCATCACCCGGAGCGCGGAACCCGGCGAGGCCGAACGCGCCGCCATCATGGTGCCGCTGCGCGAATACAACGACAGCCGCGCCGGCGATCCGGGGGTCGAACGCGTGGCCCTGCTTGTGAAAGGCGAGGACGGCACCATCCGCGGCGGGCTGTGGGGCATCATCGCCTTCGACTGGATGTTCGTCGAATACCTCGTCGTGCCCGAGGAGGCGCGCGGACAGGGTCTCGGCAGCGAACTGATGGGCCAGGCCGAAGAGATCGCGCGAGAGCATGGCTGCCTCGGCATGTTTCTCGACACCTTCGATTTCCAGGCGCCCGAATTCTACCGCAAGATGGGCTTCGAGGTGTACGGCCGTCTCGAGGACCATCCCGCCGGCCAGGCGCGCAACTACATGAGCAAGCGGTTCTAGCCGGGCACCCGCCCCGCCTCACTCCACCTGCCAGACCCCGGTGACCGGATCGGTGTGGCGTACGATCACCCCTTGCTGGAGGCGGCGCGCATCCTTCGCCCGCTTGCGCATCGCCGGGCTGTGAAATTCCGCCGGCCGGTAGTTGTAGTCGCACTTGGCGCAATTGCTGTTGAGCGTGCCGTTGCCGAACGAGGCGCGCAGCGCGCGGATCCGTTCGCCGGCCCAGTTCTCGTCGAGCGACTCCTCGCGGATATTGCCGACGATCAGCGCCGGGGCGTTGACCGAGGATTCGCAGATGCAAACCTGCACGTCGCCGTTCGAGAGCACGACCAGCCCCGAATAGGTGAAGGCGCAGGGCTTGCGCTTGATGTGCAGTTCCTCGGGCATCTGCGTCATGCCCTCGGGCAGCGGGCCGACCAGCCCGCCGGAGCGGCTGAAGACGTCGATGTAGTCGATCTGCAGGTCGTATTGCAGGAACGGCTTGAAGTCGGGATGCCCGGCCACTTCCTCCCACGGCCGGTCTGGCCTCAGGCAGAGGAACAGCGGCACCGGATCCGCGCGCTTCGCATTGAGCTCGTAAAGCTGCGCCACGTTGTCGCGCACCTTCTTGTAGCCCGGCTTGAGATAGACCCTGCGGTACATCTCCGCGTCAAACCCGGCGACTCTGATGTTGATCCGCAACAGGCCTGCATCGAGCACCTCCTCAACACCGTGGCGGTCGAGGAGGATCGCATTGGTGGTCAGCGTGATGCGATCGATCTGCGGGATCGAGCGCAAGTATCGCACGCGTTCGAGGAACTTGGGGTGGATCAGCGCATCGCCGACGATCGGCGTCAGGCCGACCGAACCCCCGCCGAACGCGACGAACTGCGACACCGCCCGTTGGAACACCTCGTCGTCCATGTTCTCGTGCGGCCGCTCCTGCAGGTGGTAGGGGCAGAACACGCAGTTGGCATTGCACAGGTTGGTGAATTCGAGATGCAGCTCGAACGGTCGCTCGACGAAGGCCGCGCGGTCCTTGCCCGGCAGCACGCGCCACATTGCGCTGGTAAGCTTTCGCCTGATGGTGGACGCCGCGTTGGCTACGGCGACCGAAGTCTCACTCACTCGAGCGGGACCCCCGGATCGTGCTTGGCGGTGCGAATGGTCAGCGAGGTCTTCACGCTGGCGACGTTGGGCGCCGGAGTGAGCTTGCTGGTGAGGAATTCCTGGAAGCTCTGCAGGTCCTGGCTGACGATCTTGAGGATGAAGTCGATCTCACCGTTGAGCATGTGGCACTCGCGCACTTCGGGCAGCGTCTTGATATGCTCTTCGAAGCCGCGCAGGTCCTCTTCGGCCTGGCTCTTCAGGCTGACCATGGCGAAGACTGTAATGGCGAAACCGAGTTTCGAGGCGTCGAGATCGGCGTGGTAGCCGCGAATCACTCCCGCTTCCTCCAACGCACGGACGCGGCGCAGGCACGGCGGGGCGGTCAGCCCGACACGTTGTGCCAGTTCGACGTTCGTAACACGTCCTTCAGACTGGAGTTCCGCCAACAGCCGACGGTCGATCTTGTCCAGAGTCGCCATATTCGTTGCTCCAAGGCGCTGTTACGCCTACTCCCCCGATCCCAAAGTCGCAACTTACCGCCAAAAGCGGGCTGTTTGCGGAAATAAAATTATATATGCTCGCAACCGTCCCGCTTTGCAACGGTGCATAGCTTCGCGTTCAACACTCTGTGCAATCCGCTAAATCCCTAGCTGCCGCGGGGTGCATCCAGCACCTGTCCGCGTGCGCGGAGAAACGATGCTGTTCGACGATCGCCTTGCTACGGTCCTGCGCTCCGGCGCCGCGGGCGAGCGGGCGGCGCGTACGCAGTTCCGGCAATTGCTCGATTTGCTCGGCACTACGCCCCCTGGTGCCAACGGTCCGCTGGTAACCGCGGCCTATGCCCGGCTGGCTGAGATCTCCGACCAAATACCCTCTACCGACCAGTCCCGGATCCTGCGCGAGCCATGGCTGCGGCTGCGCAATCCCCGGCTTCTCGCTCATCTCGCGGAAGGCGATCCGCAGGCCGCCGCAGCGGCGATGGCTACCGCGCGGCTGGACGAGGACGACTGGGCCGAACTGATCCCCGAACTGCCGGTGATCGCGCGTGGATTCCTGCGCCACCGCCGCGACCTGCCCGACAAGGCAAAGACCCTGCTCGCCCGTCTTGGTGTAAGGGACCTGGTCCTGCCGCAGCCAGATTTTGCCGAAGAACCCTTGGTCGAGGCACCAGCCGAGCCGCCTGCCCCTCCTGCCCCCGAGTCCATCCTCGCCGATACCGGCAGCGAGGGAATCTCCGCCCTCGTCCGCCGCATCGAAGCGTTTCAGCAGGCGCGCCGGTCGGCGCCCGCCGCGCTCGCCCCGCGCCTGCCGCTCGACGACGGCGCCCCTGATGCGGTCAACGGCCAAAGCAAGAGCTGCGACATCGCCACCGAGGTCTCGGGGCGGGTCACGTGGGCGACGCCGGGCTATGCCCCGCTCCTTGTCGGGCTCGACATCACCGCAAGCGAGGTGCTCGACGCCCGTTCGCGCGCCGCCATGCGCCGCCACCAGCCGATCCACGGCGGCAAGGTCAGGATCGACGGCGTCGCCGCGGTGGCCGGCGAGTGGCTCCTCGACGCCATGCCGGGCTTCGGGGCGACCGGATCGTTCACCGGCTATGTCGGGCGGCTGCGCCGGCCCTTCGCTGGCGCGGTGGCCAGTACGTCCGGCCCGGCCGACCGCATGCGCCAGGTGCTGCACGAGCTGCGCACACCCGTGAACGCAATCCAGGGCTTCGCCGAGATTATCCAGCAGCAGCTCTTCGGCCCCGCACCCAACACCTATCGCGCGCTCTCTGCCGCGGTCGGGGTCGATTCTGCCCGCCTGCTTGCCGGGTTCGACGAGATCGACCGGGTCGTGCGGATCGAGACCGGGCAGGAGGCGCTTTCCGACGGCGGCGGCAACCTGCGGCTGGCGGTCGAACGCACGCTCAAGCGGCTCGAAGGCGTGATCCGGCCGCGCAGCGCGAAGATGCGTCTGCTGGTCTCCGGAGAGAACTTCGCTGTCCGCGTCGGCGACGACGATGCCGCCCTGCTCGGCTGGCGGATCCTCGCCACGCTGGCCGGAGCGCTGGCCCCGGGCGAAGTCGTCGAAATGACCCTCACCGGTTCGCAAAAGGCCGTCGTGCTGGCGATGGAACTGCCGCTCAGCCTGACGACGGTCGATGACCTGTTTGGCGCCGCCGCCCCTTCGCAGGCACCCGCGGTGACCGCCGGTATGTTCGGCAGTGGCTTCACTTTGCGGCTGGCGCGGGCCGAGGCAATGGCAGCCGGCGGCTCGCTGGCGGTCGAGGACGAGACACTGGTCCTCACGCTCCCGGCCTTGACCGGTTCACCTGCCGCGCATAGCCAAGGCGATGAAACGACCGCGTAAGCGGCCGCGAAAAGGTCCCAAACCTGATATGCAAGCGATTACCGAACCGCCATCGCCGGGATCGCTTGCGCAGTTCGATGCGCAATTCGGTCGCCGTTTCATCCTGACCGTCGATACCGAGGAAGAGTTCGACTGGTCGAAGCCGCTCGACCGTGTCGGCCACACGCTCGATCACGTGACGCGGCTGGCGAAGTTCCAGGACTTCTGCGAGGCGCTCGATATCGTCCCGATCTACCTCGTCGACTGGCCGATCGTGAATTCGAAACTCGCGGCCGAAATCCTGCGCCCGGCAATCGCGGCGGGCAAGGCCGAGATCGGGGTCCAGCTCCATCCCTGGGTCAATCCGCCGTTCGACGAGGACGTGACCCCGGCCAACAGTTTCGCCGGCAACCTGCCACGCGCGCTCGAGGCGGCCAAGCTCGGCAACCTGCGCGACAAGATCGAGGCCACGTTCGGCGTCGCCCCGCTGATCTACCGCGCCGGTCGCTACGGCACCGGGCCCAATACCGCAGACATCCTCGGCGTGAACGGCATCGCCGTCGACACTTCGGTGCGGGCCAATTTCGACTATTCTGCCGGGTCCGGCCCCGACTACAGCGGCCACCCGCTGGCCCCGTACTGGATCGACAGCGATCACACCCTGCTCGAACTGCCACTGACGACGATCTTCTGGGGCATGCTGCGAAAACAGGGCCGCTCGCTGTTCCCCCTATGCCAGCGCGTCCCGCACCTGCCCGGCGTCCTGTCGCGCCTCGGGATGCTCGAGCGCATCTCGTTGACGCCTGAAGGCGTCAGTATCGAGGAAGCGATCCGCGCCATCGACATCGCGGTCGACGACGGCCTGCCGCTGCTAGTCTTCTCGTTCCACAGCCCGTCGCTGAAGCCCGGTTACACGCCCTACGTGCGCAACGACCGCGACCTCGATACGCTCTACGACTGGTTCCGCGAGGCCTTCGCCTATTGCGCCCGCCGCGGCGTTTTGCCGACCACCGTCGGCGGCATCATGCGCGCGGTGAAGCGCTAGGCTTGCAAGCCGCCGGGGCGCAGACTAATCGGTGCGCCGACGCGAGGGCGGGCCTGTAGCTCAGCGGTTAGAGCTGGCCGCTCATAACGGCTAGGTCCCAGGTTCGAATCCTGGCGGGCCCACCACCCTCCGCGCGAGGCGCAAATTGCCCGGACCGGCGCTATCGTGCACCATATCGATACGTCCTTTGGGGCATCCGCGTTCAATCTTATGGCGTACACCAATAGAGTCCATTAGGAAGCACGCACATCTCGCGGCCCAAACCACGAGATTGACGGGCGTTCCGGTTCGAACCGAGGGTTTCCTTACGGTTATACCGAGCGCCCGTTTCTATTTTCGGGAATGCCACTTGCCGCTCGGACGGCGAAATCCTAAGGCGCACGGCGGTCCGGGGAGTAGCGCAGCCTGGTAGCGCATCTGCTTTGGGAGCAGAGGGTCGCAGGTTCGAATCCTGTCTCCCCGACCACTTATTTTTCAGTATCTTAGATGCAGTTACCCGAATTTGCGGGGGCGGCAAGACTACTTCATAGCAATCACCTAGCTATCACCAGACTTGACTCCGGTTCGTGTGTGATTCGACATTTTGCATTTTGGCTCCGCTCGAATCAGCACCAAGGCTCCCGCCGCCCGGCTTATTTTCGGTCAGGTTTCTCGTTGACGAACCGCAGGCCGATTAACTGGCCCTCCTGACTTACCACCGCCAGCGTTCGTCCATGGCGCTCAACGCTCCACCCGGCGCAGAATAAGGGGACCCTGGTGAAAGAGAGCATGCAGCCCAATGAGTTCCCCAAGATGCACGCTGGCACTCGTTAGAGCACCGGCCCGCGATCTCCCGGGGTGCCTGTACTGGTAATGCGGATGTTCTCGCCCTCTAAGCAAATAGTATCGCCATCCACCACACAGTTGTTACAAGAACCGGTCTGACAGAACGCGATTGCTAGCGCCGCAAGCAGCGTCACCACGCAGTTGCTGCAAAGACCAAAGTGGCTAGAGGCGCCAGGGTCTTTAGGTCCGCTTTCGCGTGTTTCCTATCAAAACCAACCAGTCCGCTAACGACCCATTGCGGACATCAACGGTGCTTGAAGATCCAACTTCTGTCTTTGCCCGGTTCGCCGTTGAACAGGTATTGGATGTCATCAATCGCGCCGTCTGGCCAAACCACGAGTTCACGCTCGTTGATGAAGTCGACTTGGATAGCATCGCCGGCTAGTGGGGCATCCCAAATGATCGTCAGCTTGTCACCGGCCTCAAGCTCGAAGCACTCCGGCCACGGCTCAACCGAGACGTATATCGGGCCGTCTTTGCTGTTCGTGAAAGTCTGTTGGATGCGCGCCATGGGCACCAAATAGCTTCCAAAGCCGACGAACGCCAACGTCCGCTTCCCACCCAGTTTGTGCCGTGCTCGCAGAGCAGGTGCAGTGCCAGGAGCGGACCAGCCGGTAACGACCCAATTGCGGACATTTGCCTCGAGCTCAAAACATTGGAGATTTGGAGCACCTAGCCGCCCATGCTAAGGTTCGCAGCAGCGTCTTTGGGGGCAAGATTATGACTGGGCTGCTTTCGCGCTTCGGGGCATTAATCTTTCTTGGCTTTTTCCTAGTTGCGATCTGGGGTTTCTGGCCGACATATTTTTCCGGCCCATTTCATATGACCCAGGCCAGGCAGCAGTTTCCGCTCTACTATGTCCATGCGATTTCGATGACGCTCTGGTTCTGTCTGCTTGTCGTTCAACCGCTGTTGATACGAAAGGGCTATAGATCCCTGCACCGGCAGATCGGCAGGATAACGCCGCTCTTTGTGGCTTTCATCCTCACCGTCATGGTCCTTCTGATCCGGCAGCAGTTGATATTCATGGTCGGGCCGGATCAAGCCGTCCCGGAAGAACAGGTCGCGATGATTCCCCCCTTCCTGTTCATTTCCCTGGCCAGTGCCGCGCTCTTTGGAGCTTTCTTCACACTGGCACTCATCCACCGGAAACGGACTGCACTCCACGCACGCTATATACTATGCACGGTGTTCCCCATCATCACTGCAGCGACAGATCGCATCATCAACCGCACGGCTCCCACGGAGGCGACTTTCCCGGTCCTCGTCGGTTCATGGCTATTGTTGGACATTGTCTTGCTGACACTTGGGTTATGGGAACGCCGCAAGCTGGGAAGGCACAACCCATTCCTCATCGCCGCAGGACTTATGTTTGCCATGCAGGTATCGATGTTCACCTTGGCGCAGACGAGGCCTTGGCGGTCATTCTTCAACTGGTTTGTAAGCTAAATATCGGGCTCGAAGAAGAAATCACTTTCCCCCCTTAGCTGCCAAGTGGGAAACGACCCAAAGCGGACGCTTTCGAAACAGCTCAACCTACATAGTTCGGCCGCGATGGAACGTCATGCTAGCTTCTATACGTTCGAAGCAAATTGGAAGGTGCCGGCCGTCACGTGGCTTTGTGTATTGGAAGGATCAGGGAAAGGAGACTCACAATGAATAAGCGCGATTTCCTGAAGCT
>NZ_WTYM01000057.1 GCF_009827435.1 Croceibacterium salegens
CGGGCGTCGAAGGCGTCGCGGGCACCGGAAACAGCGCCAGCGATTTCGCCAGCAGGATCGGCGGCGTCGGTGGCGCTCCAGCTCAAGCGCGCAGCGACGTCGATCCCAAGACCACCGTCACCCAAGGCACCATGATCCCGGCGATCCTCGAGACCGCGATCAACACCGATGTGCCGGGTTATGTCCGCGCCGTCGTTAGCCAGGACGTCCGCAGCTTCGACGGCAGCCGCGTGCTGGTGCCGCGTTCGAGCCGCCTGATTGGACAGTACCAGTCGGGCCTGCAGGGCGGGCAGAAGCGCGCCTACGTCATCTGGACGCGCCTGATCCGGCCCGATGGCGTTTCGGTCAATCTTTCCTCGCCCGCCACCGGGTTCGACGGTTCGACCGGTCTTGAAGGCAAGGTCAACAGCCACTTCTTCAAGCGCTTCGGCTCTGCGATGCTCCTGTCGGTGATTGGAGGACTCAGTACGATCGCTACGGGCGGAGCAGGCTTGATTGTCGGCGGCAGTCAGAGTGCGGCTGCGGCAGCAGTTCAGCAAGGCAATGATATCGGCCCGACGGTGCGGGTGCGCCAGGGCGAACCGATCCGGGTGTTCACCGCGCGCGACCTCGACTTCAGCCGCGTTCCGCGCATCTGAGTCAGAAAATGGCGGCCGATATTCACAAGCTGGCGCCCGACGAGGGCGCGGTGGCGGGCAGCGCCTACCTCGAGGCCTATCTCGGGCCGTTCCGGCAATGGCTCGACCGGGAAGGCGTGACCGAGATTCTCGTCAACCGGCCCGGCGAGGTCTGGATCGAGGACAGCAGTGCGTCCGGGATGGAGCGCGTCGAAGCGCCCGAGATCGACGACATGCTGGTCCAGCGGCTCGCCGAACAGGTCGCCCGCACCAGCCACCAGGGCATCAACCGCGAGCATCCGCTGCTCGGCGCGACGCTGCCCGACGGCGCGCGCATCCAGTTCTGCGGTCCGCCCGCCACGCGCCGGCATTGGGCGATGGCGATCCGCCGTCACTGCCGGCTCGACCTGCCGCTCGACGCCTATGACACCGGCCCCCTCACCGCCAATCGCGAACCGACGATGCCGGACCCTGCGGCCGAGCCGGTCGCCTACCTCCGCGCCGCCATCGCCGCGCGCAAGACGATCCTGATTTCCGGTGGTACGAGCACCGGCAAGACGACCTTCCTCAACGCCATGCTAGGTGAAATTCCCGCGGGCGAGCGCGTGGTGCTGGTCGAGGATACTCCCGAACTGCGGCTACCCGGCGCCAACGGCGTCGGTCTTGTCGCGGTCAAGGGCGAGCTGGGCGAAGCCAAGGTCACTGCCAACGAACTGCTTCAGGCCGCCCTGCGCCTGCGCCCCGACCGCATCGTGCTGGGCGAACTGCGCGGCGCGGAAAGCGTCAGCTTCCTGCGCGCGATCAACACCGGCCACCCTGGCAGCTTCTCAACGATCCATGCCAACAGCCTGCGCGGCGCGCTCGAACAGCTGGCGCTGATGGTCATGCAGACCGGCATCGGCCTGACCCGCGAAGACACGATCGAGTACGCCGCTTCAGTGATCGACGTGATCGTCCAGCTCGAACGGGTAAACGGCGTGCGTCGAATTGCGGCCGTTCTAGAGCACAAGTAATAGCACAAAAGGGCAAGACTTTCGATTATTGAGAAAGATGCCAGATTTTGAATAACGTTCAGAAACATTTTCCGCCTTGCTGCGGGCTATTAATCTGTTGCTATCCCTTGAGTTTTCTTGAGATTTATAACTAACTCGACCTTTCGATCATCCACCTTTAGTGTCCCGGTGTCTTCATCAGCGCGGAGACTTGAAGGAGCGCGAACCTCCGGTAATGGTGTTCCCAAATTTGAGCGTGGTTTTACCGGATTATCTATGAAAGTAGCTGCAACGGGGCTTAGTGAGAGCACGTCGAACTGTTTGAGAAATTTCGCAGCTTCAAGATTTGGCGAACTACTAGCTTCTCCCGTATACGACTGGCTAAACGCTCGTCGCTCACCCCAATAGCCGCTCCAGCGGTAAAAGATATGTGTGCCAATCGCAGCAACTTTATCCAGCTTTGGGGCCCAATAAGGTAGCACATAGTTGGTGTGATAATGGGTTGACATTCCAATCGTAGGTTCGACTCTTCCCTGTAGCGCTTGGATAGCAATACGTTTGGCGATAGACCAACCTTGAATACTTGCTCTTCTCAACAGACTTCCGTCGCAAGTGAAGGTGAATTGACAGCCGGTACGGAGTTCCGAGCCCTGAAAAACCACACCGCAAATCGACGAAGGGAAGGCGGGATGGCGCACTCTGTTAAGGACCACTTGAGCAACAGCTCGCTGGCCCACTTCACTCTCGCCAGCGGCCTCGTAATAGACTGCAGCGGTCAGGCAATCGACCGCCGAATTGTAAGTAGTAGCTCGGCTCCATTCCAATTGCTCCTTGAATGAATATGCAGCTTGAATCGGACTATAGGAAAAAGGGAGAGATTTGTTCGCGGCAATCATAGCTTCCGCGGGAGGGGCCTTCGTCTGCTCCAATCCCGTCGACGCTGTCAATCTTGTCAATTCTTGCAAATCCATTCGAGTCGAACGGGAGACCGAGTGCGGACGCAATCCTTGCTCCGAGTTGGGGAGAAAAACGGGACCTGACGCCATTAGGGTGAGCAGACCCGTCGAGCTCCAGAACAATATACCCTGCCACATTTCGATTGCACTTCGCATATCGATTGCACTTCGCATATATCCCACTTGTGCCACCGTTCAGCGACGGGCTCATATCACACTACTGGCGGTTCTTGAACAAGAGCAAAGACCTCCAGTTAGGAGAAGGCCCAAAAAGGGACGGCCCACAGACAGTTGCTGTCGGTGATTGTAGGGACAATTTATGCACGCTACACACTACTGGGGATAGAGGCAAACTCGCCTCTCGAGGTGAACAAGACAGCAAATGGCCAGCGTAGTGGCAGCATTGGAAGAAGACAGCGGACTGGCAGGCAAACAGGGCCTGCACCGTTACTTCTATGCAACTTCCCTACTGATCGGGGTGATCCTATTTACAGTACCAACCATGATTTTCGTAATCAAGGAGAGTTGGTCCGGTGAAGAGGGTGCGCACGGACCAATCGTGCTATTTACGGGGGTCTGGTTGCTTTGGAAAGAGTGGCCAGCAGCAATCGCAGTGGCTCAAAGGCCTCCGATCGTTAGGCTATCGATTGCGCTTGCCTCGATCCTGCCACTTTTCATTCTTTCTCGCATAGCGCAGATCGTGGAGATTGAGGGATATTTGATGTATGGCGCGTTGCTAATCGTGCTTTACAGCATGATCGGGGGCGCCGGATTGCGCCGATTATGGTTTCCCCTACTATACTTGGCGTTTCTTTTTCCGCCTCCTGAGTCGATCGTGGCTGCAATAACCACGCCGCTCAAGATGGAGTTGTCAGGTTTATCCATCAATTTCTTGGATAGGTTGGGGTATCCGATTGGAGGGCAAGGCGTCCGGATCTACATAGGCCAGTACGAGCTCTTGGTGGCTGCTGCGTGCTCAGGGCTGAACTCCATCATCTCACTTACAGCCATCTCACTCTTTTACATCTATGTTCGCCATCAAGCGGACTGGCGTTATGCAGGACTATTAGTCCTATTGATCATGCCCGTGGCCCTGATTGCAAACTTCATGCGTGTAGTAATTCTTATTCTTCTAACCTATCACGCCGGTGAAGCTGCAGCGCAGGGCTTCCTTCACAATTTTGCCGGCGTATTCATGTTTGCGGTCGCATTGGCCACAATTTTCGGATTGGATGAGGCGATTAGGCCTTTTTGGCAAAGAGCAATGGGCCGCAAAGATGACTGAGAGTTTGCCAATCATCGGGCGTCGAGCGCCGGCTCTGATTTCCCGCAGGCATGTTCTCGTCGGAGGTGCCCTCGCTGCCGCCTCAGTCGTGGCGATCGCGCGGCAGCCGACGAGTTCCCTGCCGGCTGTAACGACCGAGCAATTTACAGAATGGGTGCCGCGAAGTTTTGCTCAGTGGAATGTAGTCGGCACCAGCGGGGTTATATTGCCTCCTCCAGATTCGCTGCGCGACCGCCTCTACGACAACCTTGTTACGCGGGTCTACCAGTCAACGAACGCTGCGGTGATGCTACTTCTAGCCTACAATAATCTACAAGATGGGGTGGTGCAGGTGCATAGGCCGGAGGTTTGTTATCCGGTTGGTGGATTCAAGCTAAGCGAGACTAAGGCTGTCCACCTGAGCGCACTCGGAAGGCAAATCCCTGCCAACTTGTTTACCGCCAATGGGCCAAATCGAACGGAGCAGGTATTGTATTTCACGCGGCTCGGCCGCGCCTATCCTCGAACCTGGATTGAGCAGCGCTGGGCTGTCGTAGGGGCAAATTTGGAGGGTCGAATTCCAGACGGGATGTTGATACGAGCGTCGTTCTTGGGAGCGGATCAATCTCTTGCATTCAATATCTTGAGGCGATTTTTAGCCGAATTCATCACTGCATCCCCGCGAGAACTGCAGCGGCTCCTGTTGGTATGAAGGTGCTCCATATGAGAATGTCGTCAAAGTTAGCGATTCTGACTTGCTTTGTATTCCTCTCGGGCTGCGAAAAGCAAGCAACCGGCCAGGTGGCCGCTGTTGTAAACGGAGAGGAAATCACGCTTCAAGAAATCAATACAGAACTCGAAGCGATGTCTCCCCCCGACGGTGCGGACAAGGCTTTGCTCCAGAAAACTGCCCTACAAAGGATCGTTGAACGACGCCTTCTGGCTCAAGAAGCGCGAAGTGATGGGCTCGATAAGACTCCGGAATTCCTCAGCCGGGAGCGCCAACTAAAGGACGCCCTGCTCGTCCAACTCCTCGGCGCGAACGCAGCGCGTGCGACTGATGTTCCGGATCAGGCGAAAATATCAAGCTATATGGAAAAGAACCCGGCTCTATTTTCTGATCGCACAGTCTACACGCTCGACAGAATCCAATTTCCCATCCCCGCAGACTTGGAAATATTAAAGAGATTCCAAAACGATCATTCCATGGATGCAGTCGCTGAGAAGCTACGCGAACTTGGGATCAAATTCAGTAGAGATACTGGCCGTATGGACAGCGCGCAGTTGGGGCAGGCAAGAATGAACGAGATCCTGTCGCTGCCGCCGACCGAACCGTTCATTTTTCCGGAGGGAGGGATGGTAACTGCAGCCGTGATCACCGGGCAGCTCAAGCAACCGATTTCTGGTGAACAAGCTCAGGCGCTCGCGCTGCAGTCGTTGAGGGGCCAGGCGCAAATGGATATCTTGCAGCAACGGCTGAAAGTGGCGCAAAAAAAGGCAAAAATAGAATACCAAGATGGCTTTGCGCCACCGGATAGGACCGCAGGTTTGCCGAAAGATTCGGCGAAGCGTCCTTAGAGAATACTGTGCAGGAACAATCGAATGTGGCGCTCGACGCAAGCCGGTTAACGTTTAACGCAACACCATTCAACTCTTTGCCAATGTTGCAAAATTGCCCAGAAGAACTGTCGCGAATACGGCGTTCTGAGGCATCAATTGGTGTTGCAGGAGACCGGCCGCCTCTGAGACTCTTGTTCGCTCTTCCCGGCTTCCATCGTGTTGACCGAGGTGCCGAGATCGCTCTACTCGCTGTTGCCAGAGAGCTGGCACTTTCTGGCGAACTTGTGACCGTCATCGGTTCGGGCGATCCAAGACCAGACGTACCCTACCATTTCCGTCGAGTGTCTTCGCTGTCAAGGGAGCGATTCGAGGGTTTTCCCAAGTTCCCACCGCTAAGGGAAGAGACTGCCTGGGAAGATGCGACGTTCGCGACAAACCTTATCTTAAAAGAGCGCCTTTCAGATTTCGATGCGACGATTACATGCGCGTTTCCATTTACGCATTGGGCACTTCGGTTAAAGAGCCCCGCACGAGCAGCGCACGTGTTCGTCACTCAAAACGGTGACTGGCCATCGTTCAACAATGCTTCCGAATACAAATTCTTCAATTGCGATGGCCTAGTCTGCACGAATCCGGAATACTTTGCGCGGAACCGACAGCAATGGCGGTGCGCACTCATTCCCAACGGTGTCGACACTCTACGATTTGCTCCCGGCCCTAGCAGTCGTGAACGCTTTGGCTTGCCCACGAAGGGACCGGTCGTACTGATGGTAAGTGCACTTATTGAAAGTAAGCGTGTGCTCGATGGAATCAGGGCAGTGGCCGAATTCGAAGATGCCTTCCTCGTAGTTGCTGGAGACGGACCGTTGAAGGATGAGGCGCGCGACTTGGCCTCAAACCTCCTGCCGGGGCGCTATCGGCAGTTCGCTGTTCCTGCGTCCGAAATGCCATATCTCTATCGATCTGTTGATGTATTTCTTCACCTTTCCAAGGCCGAATCGTTTGGCAATGTATTTCTCGAAGCCGCAGCTTGTGGCTTGCCGATAATAGCACATGATAGCGATCGATTGCGGTGGATCTTGGGGACGGACCAGTATCTATGTGACACGGAGGATAGGCAACAACTGTGGCAGTGTTTGCATTCAGCCATTTCTTCGGGGAAGAAAAGTGCGCAATTGCAAATGGAGCGATTTGCGTGGCCTTTGATAGCGACGCAGTATCGAGTCTTCATCGAAGCGATACTCTCTGAGCGCTAGCAGGCGAGGTCTGCGAAATACTTGATTGTCGGGACTAGTCCCTCACGCAACGAGACAGCCGGTTCCCAGCCCAGTTCGCGTCTTGCCAGATCGATATCGGGGCGCCTCTGAGTAGGGTCGTCGGAGGGCAGCGGGCGTCGAACCAGCTTTGACCGAGAACCTGTCAGTTCCACTACGATCTCAGCCAGTTCTTGTATCGTGAACTCCACAGGATTGCCGATATTTACCGGACCGGTGAAGCCTTCGGCACTTTCCATCAATTTCATTAGGCCTTGGACCAGGTCGTCAACGTAGCAAAAACTACGAGTCTGACCTCCATCGCCATAAATCGTAATGTCATCGCCGCGCAAAGCCTGCATAATGAAGTTTGAGACTACCCGCCCGTCTGCAGGATGCATTCTCGGTCCATAGGTATTGAATATGCGCGCGACCTTTATCGGCAACCCATGTTGTCTGTGATAGTCAAAAAACAGCGTCTCCGCGCATCGCTTGCCTTCATCGTAGCACGACCGCTGGCCAATGGAATTGACATTGCCCCAGTAGCTTTCCGTTTGCGGATGTTCGACAGGATCTCCGTATATCTCGCTGGTGGAGGCCTGCAGAATGCGCGCGTCTAGGCGCTTTGCAAGTCCGAGCATGTTGATTGAGCCGATGACCGAAACTTTGGTGGTTTGGACAGGATCGTGCTGATAGTGAATCGGCGAGGCGGGGCAGGCCAGATTGTAAATGAGATCAACTTCGACAAAGAGCGGGAAGCAGATGTCGTGCCGCATGAATTCAAAGCGTGGATGGCCAATCATGTGCGCGATGTTCGACTTGGTTCCGGTGAAAAGGTTGTCGACACACAAGACCTCGTCGCCTTGCTCAATCAGGCGGTCGATCAAGTGTGAACCGAGAAAACCGGCGCCTCCGGTAACGAGTACTCGTTTTTGTGAAAAGTATTTGCGTGCCATGACTGCTCCTTCAACACCACTCAGTTACCTCAAGTTTATGACGGGGCAAGGCAATCGTGACAAACGGTACGACTACGGGACGACTTTGGCGCCGACCCCGCGCCCAAGCTGTCGAACTGGATTGTGAAAAGTGATGCTCAAGCTCTTAACGCTGTTTGCAGCCATATCTCCTGCGTTGGCGTTGTCGATCTATTCGCTTGAAGTTCTGGCTGGTTTGCGCCGTTTGCGCGAGGCTTCTAGGATTACCTCAGACTGCAGGGCTGTCATCCTTATTCCTGCCCATGACGAAGCGGTGACCATAGGGGAGGCTGTCAGACATCTGTTTTCGTTTGGCGAAGCCAATTTGGAGCTCCTTGTCGTCGCAGATAACTGTGGCGATGCAACGGCGGAAGTCGCCCGAGAGGCGGGCGCACATGTAGTTGAGCGCACTGATCCAAGCAGGCGAGGAAAGGGTTTTGCTCTGGCGTTTGGCCGTGATTACCTCGCCACTAACCCGCCGGATGTCGTTGTCATATTGGACGCTGACTGCCGTACAGATGCTCGGAGTATAGAACGGCTAATAGCATCTGCCTCAAAATCCCAGGCTCCCGTACAAGCGACTAATTTACTAATTGCACCACCTAACTCTGACCCGATCGTTCAAATTTCAAATTTCGCCATGCTTATGAAGAATTCAATTCGAGCTCGAGGGCTTTACCGATTGGGAGGCGGAATTCCCCTATTTGGCACCGGCATGGCGTTTCCGTGGGCCATATTTGGCAATGCCCCCTTGGCATCAGCCAGTATAGTCGAAGATTTGCGTCTCACCCTGGATCTTTCTAATCAAGATATTTTGGTGCACTTCGTCGAAAGTGCCCTCGTGACTAGCGCATCAGCGGCCGCTCAGGACACGCCTGCACAGAGACGCCGTTGGGAGCTTGGGTTCGTCCGCATTGCTGCCTGTCACGCCCTCCCGCTTCTGGCGCAAGGAATTTCGGGTTTGTCTAGGCACCGGATATTTCTCGGCATGCATCTGTGTGTGCCGCCTTTGGCTATGTTGCTCCTGATCGGGGGGGGGCGCATCGATACTGACGATAACGATTGGCCTGTCGCTTGAATACTGGCTGCCATTTTGGATAATTCTTCCAGCAATGGTTGTAGCTATTGCACTTACGCTTTTGGCGTGGTGGAAGGATGGACGCCAAACGTTAGCATTTGCTTCTTTGCTGCGGGTCCCAATCTATGTCGTTTCAAAGATCCCAATTTACCTAAGCCTAATCACCCCGTACCGGGCGAGTTGGAATCGAACTCCACGGGAGCGCGACTAGTATTAGTCCGGTATTGCCACCATATCCGTAAAATGGATGGGCCTTCAATAAGATACCGGCGCCAAAGCCGCGTCGGTTCGCTAAGGAGTCGATATAGCCATTCGAACGCCATTTTCTGCACCCAGCGCGGAGCACGCTTCTTGGCGCCAACTAGAAATTCGAGCGAAGCGCCGACGCATATGGCAACCCCACTTGCCTTTCCTCGTCTAAAGATCTCTGCGCACAATAACTCGCTTTGTGGTGAACCAATCGCAAAGAAATAGACCTCGGCGGCGCGTTCCTCGACAAATCTGATAATTGCCTTCTGCGCTCGTCTATTCCACCGAACGCCCATGGGCGGCAGGTGATGATGCCAATGGTGAGTTGGGTATCTTGCGTTTAGCTTCTTGATCAAATCGAGGTCACCGCCGATCACCGCAAGTGAAATCGGCTTGGATCGATCATCATCCAAGTACTCAAGAGTTAGATCGCTCCCAGGGACCAAGCATAACGAGATGCCGAGCGAACGCGCTAACATCTGAAGAATCCGACTGTCGCACAGGCACAAGGAAGCAGTTCGATAGGCTTGCCAAAGTACCGGATCAGGATCACGTGAATGTAGTCTCACTAGATGATCGACATTGGGCGTAACCACATATGTAAAGCTTGGGAGACTACATGCATTGATCAAGAATGTCACGACTTCCGTAGAATCGATCTGATCAAATTCAATGTCGAATAGTCTTGCTCGCCTGTTTGGACGTTTAACTATCATGGCGCTGGGTTCTGACTTAGGAATCTATTCATTCTTGGGCTCCCCGGGGCAGGGTCGATTCCAAAACGCGTTAGGGCATCTCGAAAACCTTCTGCTGCCTGTCCGACACAATCGGCCGAAGCCGAGTTGCAAACCACTTCGTATAGGCGCCATGCAGCAAGGGACGCCGGCGAGTTAGTCGTGAAGCGACGCGCGATTGCTACGGCCTCTCGCCGGCGTCCTTCCTGAAGTAGCCAGTCCGAGTAGGTCTGAGCGATCCGTAAGTTCTGCGGATTTTCATCAAGTGCTTGAGAAAATATGCGGTCGGCACCGTCAAGCTGGCCCATTGCGGTATATGCTCGAGCAGCGACTAGCCAATTGCTTGCCTGATTTGGGCATTCCGAAGCCGCTTGCTGCGCATCCCTCAAACTGGAGATTAGAAGCCGGAGACCCAAATTGGCCTCGCTCCTTGCGAGTAATGCGTCGCATTGCGTTGAGTCCCGAATGAGCACAGATTCGGCAGTCCGCTTGGCTTGCGCAAACTCTCCTTCCGCGGCGAGCAGGCGGGCCAACAGTCCACGCCTATCTTCTTCATCGAGGGTCTCGATGATGCGCCTTGCTGCGGTGTTTCGCCCTTGATCGATCAGAAAGCTGGCCACGCTCGCTCTTGAGTGAACCGAAGTGCTAGAGGCAATAGCTTCGAACAATTTGTTTGGTGCGTCTTGCGCACCGTATTCCCACCACAAACGCAAGATCTGCTCTACGTTGTCAGGCTTTGCTTGATTGTCGAGTAGGACGCTGCTGACGCGATCAATGGCCTTAGTGCGATCGCCCTGCTTGAAAAGCAAATTGGCTTCGTCGATGCGCAATTCTAGGTCTTTCGGGCGCAGTTTGCGCAAACGCTCGAATTGGAGTTTCATTTGCTCAGGCCGGCGCAATGTTCGAAAGATTTCGAGCTTCGTCAGGGCAATTTCAGCGCTATCGCCACCTGGTTGGCTAACGGCATTGACTACATCGAGGGCGTCTTCGGGCATATCCTCCATGAGCAGAGCTCGTGCCTTCAAGATGGACGCGTTCTCAAAATTAACTTGATCCTTTGGTATCTGATCTGCGTAACTTATCGCTTCGTCGAACCGTCTTTGAATAAAGGCGTGTTGGCCGCGGATTAGAAGGGCCTCGGGCTGTTGTGGCGCAAGGGCGAGGATTTGCTCCGTGGCTTCAAGCGACTCCCGAAAATGTCCAGTTTCGAGTCCGAGTTGAGACACCGCCTGGAGGGCTTCTCCATTTGATCTGTCTAATGCAAGGGCGTCAAAGTAGGCATCAAACGCCTCGCTCGGTGCGCCTGACGCCAACTCAATCCGTCCTTTCAGGAGATGAAGGTCAACGATATCATCGCGAGCAGCTATCGCCTTGCTAATCGAGCGTTTGGCTTCGGCCAGGTCGCCTCTTTCAAGTTGCTGCTGTGCCGTGGCGCCAGCGGTCGCAGCCTCATTGGCGCTATCGGAACAGCCGGCGATTGCACCAAGCATTGCAAAGCACAACGTCCCATTGCGGAGCGTTTCGCGAAAAAACCGGCTAATCGTTTGGACGAATCCTGCTTTCACGCCTACTAGGTATCCCTGCATAAGGTTTTAAGAATGTTCGATTGAAAGATGGAAGTGAGCAGTTTCATGTTAACAAAATCGTTCGGCTTTGCTTGCGCGATTGCACTGGCATCCCAAGCCTCCATTGCTCAAGCTCAACAAGGACCCGATAGAGGTGGGGCGTCGGTACCCGCTTCCACCTATCGCATCAACTCGGGTGACCAACTGGAAATCTATGTCTGGGGCGAAGAGCGATTGCAACGGACGGTCAAGGTTTTGCCGGACGGCACAATTGCGTTTCCCTTGATCGGACAGATACGTGCTCAGAGTCTCCTTCCCCAAGAACTAGAACAAGTTATTCGCGACGGTCTGAAAGATCAGTACCGCGGAGAAGCGCCGCAGGTAACAGTTTCAGTTACCTCGCCGTCAGGTATCGAATTTTCGGTCATTGGACAGGTGAATGGCCCCGGCACGTTTAGCCCCGGACGCTATGTAAATGTACTCGAGGCGCTCAGCATGGCAGGCGGACCCGATGAGTTTGCGAAGTTGGACGACATCGTTATCATCAGGAATATGGGTGGTCAGCTGCGGGCAATAAGGGTGCAGATCGGCTCCCTCCTGAAAGGTAATGTGAAGAGAGATCAAGTCAGCTACGAGCGTCTTCCTCGGATCGAAACCGGGGATGTGATTATCGTACCATGAGACAGTCGGAGAAATTGAGGCGCAGTAGTGAGCGCAAAATCCAGATGTTGCTCGCGGCATCGGCGGCTGCGCTGGCTCCGGCTGGCGGAGCCAGCGCAGATTCCAGAGAGCAGTTGGACATCTCTGTGGGGGGCTCGGCAAGTTCCAACCCGTACTTGCTTCCCAACGATCAAGGTACGGATTTTGCAGCAACACTTTCAGTCGATCCTGCGATATTCATGCAGGACGACGTTTCGACCTTTACCCTTCAGGGGCATATTTCTCTTAAGCAGTATACTTCTCGGTATGGAACTGATGCGTCCGCTAGCTTCAACGCAAGTGGAACCACGCGTCTGAGCGGGCGAACGAGTCTCTCGTCTAGTTTCAGGATCAGGTCGAGTAAGACGGCCGTGCAAGATGTCGCCTTCGCCGAAGGCGGCAATGTCTCTGTGTTGCCGCCCGAAAGCTTTCCGCCTGTCGAGGTGCCTGACGTGACGACGGCCGGGCGTAAAGGTCGTGTGGATGCGATGGACGGAAGCGCAGTGATTAGTCACGCTCTTTCGCCTGTGGAACAGCTCCAAGTCGGCTTTGACGTCGGTCGAACAACGGCGGAGGGCGTCGGCACACATGAGATCGCTGCCTCGCAAATTTCGTACAGAAGGCAAGTTTCATTGCGAACATCGGTGAGCGCTTCTGCTAGTCTTGGCCTCGTAGACTATCGAGATCGGCCATTTGGCGACGCAAGATCCATCATACCAATGATTGGGATACAGCACCAGTTCGGTGAGTTTACGGCTGCGACCGCGCAAGTCGGCGCTGCTTTCACCGATATCAAGAACGATCTTGGAGGGCATGATAAGGATGTCGGTTTGGCCCTGACTTTCAACTTGTGCGATCGACGATCACGTCGAGATCTATGTGCGTCCGCATCGCAGCAGACTCGTCCGACAACCTATGGAGGAGCAAGTACTGTCAGTTTGTTGAGGCTCAGTTATGGTATCGACGTGGGGGAAATGAACAGATTATCAATTGCTGGGAGTTATGGCCGGTCTGAAAGCCTCGTTGCTGACTCATTCTTGCAGGATCGAAGAAAATTTGTGGCCCTTACGTCGTCATATTCACATAATTTGAATGACCGGCTCGTCGCATTTGTTTCTCCAGGGTTTTCCCGAGTGAGCACAAGTAACGGGGGCGGGCGCCGATCTGATTTCAAAATTGGTGTGGGCATTAGATTGCGAATCGGGGCCTTATCATGACATTCCCTGACAATGCCGCCGAGCCAGAGGGCGCGATGGGAAACTTTCTTTCCCATCTTCCATCGGTACTGTGGGAGCGTCGCTGGTGGATAGTCCTGCCGCTAATCGTGGGACTTCTTTTTTCAACTGCGGCAGTGTTCTTGATTAAGCCGGTTTATGAATCACAGGCACTTATGCTGGTACAGTCAGCTCAGCTACCAAAAGATGTAATTGGTACAATGGATTCGGAAGTCATTGATCGACGTATCGCTAGAATCAAACAGCAAGTAACGAGCCGACCAGACCTCATTTCCATAATTGAGCGGCATGGACTTTACAGTGATGATCGACGCTCGACGTCACTCTCCGATGTCATTGACGAAATGCGTGACAGCATTTCAATCACTCCGTCCGTGGTCAACTTGCCCGCCAACCAAGCCGACCAGCGAACAGTCGCCTTTCAGTTGGCATTCCAGTATTCTGAACCGGTTGCCGCACAAGCCGTTACGCAGGACCTAATGGACCGGATCTTGGAACTTGATGCAAAGGGCAACGTTGAGCAGGCGACAAATACGGAACAATTCCTATCTGAACAGGCGCGAGGTCTTAAAGAGAATATTGCAGACGTAGAAAGTCAATTGGCAGAAGTTAACGCGCGATATGGTCGAGTTCTCTCGAGCGGAGGTGGTTATGTCGGCGGTAATCTCGGAAGCTACGACGTTCAAATAGCGTCGTTGCAGCGCGACAATGCCAATCTAATAGCCCAAAAGGACATGGCGCAATCGTCCGATACGCGCGCTCCCGTGGTAGTAAATGCCGAGGCAGCTCTCGCTGCGGCCCGGGCAGTTTACGCAGAAAATCATCCCGACGTTGTATTGGCTAGGCAGCGCCTTGCCGAAGCCAGAGAACTCGCCAAGAATACTGCGCAGAATTTACCATTGCAGTCGATCGATCAACAAATCGCTTTCAACAATTCTCAAATCGCGACTCTGCGGTCCGCCAAAGCGCAAGAGCAGGCGCAGATGAATTCCCAGATTGCAGCTCAGTCGCAAGGTCCATTGGTGCAGCAACAGGTTGCAACTTTGCAGCAGAGTCTTTCCGGGCTGAACCAACAATACCAGGAGGTGCAAGCGCGATTGACTGACGCCCGTGCAGGCGTCCGAGCCGAAGACGAGCAAATGGCGGAACGACTTTCTGTTGTTGAACCTCCGATCATTGCGGATTCGCCAGTTTGGCCGGACCGACTGTTGATATTTGCATTGGGGATAGGAGGCGGGTTGGCATTCGGGTTTTGCCTTGCCTTGGGAATGGAATTGGTATTGCGACCAATACGGGATCCCGACGAAGTGACGGCGATCACCGGACAGGTGCCCTTGGCCATCGTTCCGGTCATTAGGCCGCGAACAAACGTGTACCGCGACAGATTGTCGCGCCTTGTTCCGCATTTCTTTGCACGGGGTTAAGTAGAGGTGACCATGGCAGAAGCCGACCCGCCTGAGCCTTTTTCGCGAACTTTACTGGCACTCGAAAGTATGCCTGTGGTAGATCTGGCGTCGGAAGCGCTCTTATCCCACAACATAGTGGGCTTTGAAAGCCGCGACATTCGATCGCGACCCTTCAATATTCTGCGGACCCGCTTTACTAAGGGAATAGCTGGCAGGGACGCAAGATTGGTCGGGATTACCTCGGCAACGCCGGGAGCGGGAAAGTCGTTCCTGTCGCTAAATCTCGCTGCCTCACTTGCCCGTCTGGCTGAAACGCCAGTGTATTTGGTCGACCTTGACCTTCGCCGCTCCTCCGTTTCGACTGAACTAGGGCTTGAGGACCGCAACGGACTTGGAGAATATCTCGCGGGAGAAATAGATGAGCTTAGCGAGATTGGCGTTCGGATCGAAGGCGTGCCCCTCGCCATTTTTCCGACCGGTAGCGTTCTTGGCAATTCCGCAGAATACCTAGCTACTTCGCAGTTTGCGAACATGATCGGGAGTCTGCGTGAAAATGCCGATGGGGCGATAGTGCTCTTCGATCTTCCTCCGGTGTTCGCAAGCGATGATGCAATGCTTTCGATTGAGGCGCTCGACGGTTATCTGCTCGTTGTCGACAGCGGCACCACAAACCGCCGGCAGATCACCGACGCAATGGAGATGCTTCGGCCTTCTCCATGTTTGGGCACAATTCTGAATCGCTATAAGGGGGGGCTCACGGACCATTACGGCTACGGAACCGGCGCATACGACAAATACTATAGGACTTAACGCCGCCGCTCCGATTTAGGATTTTGTGATCCAATTACCTGTGGCTCCACCAAAGTAGGATGAAGGGGCACCCCGAGTCTATCGAGGGAGTGCTCCTTCATCTTAGTTTTGGTAGCTTGTTGGCCTGATCAGGGACCAATTTGATTTGCGGGAACAGGGACCAGTCGAGGAACAGCCAAGCCGCTCGGGAAATGCGCATTCTTCTTCATTGCGCCACCGTCGCCAAAATCTCCATCGGAACAATTGAGCATCTTGTCGATGCAGCCTCTGTGCCAACGATCCAAAATGCTATCTTCCCAAGCGCCGAACCAGTCGGAATGAAAGCTACTACCTGGCTCAGCACCAGGCATGTCGCTGGAAAAACGCCATAAACCCGGCACGTCGCCTAGCTCGATGCTAAATTCCGCAGTCAACGTAAACATTGGCAAGACAAATGGGTGGGTGTCGGGACAGAAGGTCTGGCCCCCGTTGCGCTGCATGTATGCCATGTGCGAACGATGATCTGGACTATCGAGGTTCTTTCCGTCCCAACATTTGGGCGAACTGATACTTACAAGCAACTTCTGCCCTGCAGCGCATTGCTGCAATGCATGGGTCATAGTTCCTGGTGTGCCAATCACTTTCCAGCCATTTACACATTTGAAATGTACTAGAGCCTCCGCATCGGGATTGCCAAACACATATCGAAGGCCCCTGGGGAGGTCTCTCGGTATGTTTCCGTTGGTCTTAAACCAAGGATCTGAGCTCGGCCGACGCTTGTAATAAATGGCGGCATAGTTTGGACGAATGACATTACCTCTGCCATCCAACAGAGCGGGCATCCAATATGCCGATCTGTTTAGTTCGTTTGTACATGTGCTCTCACCGGATGTACGGAGACTTTCATAGGTGGAATTGGCATTGGCAGAAAGGTTGCCAAAGAACAGGTGCAAGTGAGAGGTCCCAGGTTGGCCCGGATGTACGATCGGGTCATCGTAAGCGACCTGACCAGGTCCGCACAAAAATCGAAAAGCTCCTACAACATCCGGCGATGCCGAAGCAGGTATGGATACCGATCGGATGAGAGAAGTGATCGACAAGTTCGATTGTACGGGGCTGGGCTCCATAGCGGCCGCGCTTTGCGTTCCCGTAGGGCTAGGCGAAGGCGACGGCGAAGGCGCCGGCGTAAAGATCGGGGGCGGAGCGTCGGAACCAGGGGCTGGCTGTTTGGACGCCCCCTCGTCCCTGCACCCTACACATGCCAACAAAATCGCGATTACAATTGAACCGCGGCGACCGTTCCGCATCCAGCTTCTCCAAATCTGAAAGTTGGGCGCTTTGCCTCCGCATGGTTAACGCCAGACTAACAGGTTGCATCCCTGTCCGAGACGGAGTGTCCAAAAAAGGCAAGCCGGTGGCAGTGCGCGGCAAGTTGAGGAAGATTGTCTTTTCCGGAGCACTGAGGCGCTGGCAATGCGATGCGGGCGGAATGCAAACTTATCGAGTCACGATTGCGTTGTGTCGGGGCCGGAAGGCAGCTTTCTCAGTCGATGCGATTTGAGCGCTGAATGCCACGTGTGCAAAGTGCTGTTGAACGGCCCACCATTGTATGCGTCCATCTAGATCACAGGCGGACAAGGAAATGTAACCGTGCGTAGAACCCAACAACATTGGGGGTAGACTCGAACACACAAATGAAGTGCGTCCAACGAAGATGGAAGTAGATTTGAAGGTTTTAGCCATTATGCCCGTTCTACTTAAAACGCCGCGAGCATTCTCGGAGGTCCATACCCAATCCGGGCAGTGAACTTGGTCACTTGTAGAAGATCGCTCCACGGGGCTTGTTGATCATGGCAGTCCAAGCATAACGCGTCGCGCCGATAAGTTCTGCCAATTTCCCAATCAGTAGAAGCGCTCCTTTGGCCGGTCCGTGCGCCAGAGAAAGACGAAAAAATTGAGCGATCCAGATCAGCGGTGCGGCCAATAGTCCGGTGGGGCCAAACAGCAGAGCCAATATGATTGCCAATAGTGGTACTCCCACGCACCAGAAGATGGCTCGACAAAGTTCACGGGCGTATAAGGTCGTGACTGGAGATAGAGCGGTTCTGTGAAATACCTGGGCATATCCATACCCGCTTCTCAACGCGCGCAGCCACCATTGGTTAAATCGAAACATGGCGGCATCGTGAACAGTCATGGGAATGCCTAGGCGCCAAATTACCCAGCCGTGGCTGCGCAAGCGGGCGCATAGTTCGGGTTCTTCACCTGCGATTAGAGTGGGATCATAGGCCGCGACTTCCTGAAATGCGCTCGCTCGCATCATTACATCGCCTCCACAGGCTAGGCTCAATCCTACCGGTGTATTCCACTCTTCGTCACATAAACGATTGTACAATGTAGCATTTGGAAAGCGCTCTCGACGACGCCCGCAAACAGCTGCGACATTAGTGTGTGTCTCAAGAAAGCTGAGTGATTGCCTTAGCCAACCGTCCTCGAATTCGCAGTCGCCGTCAACGAACTGGACAAATGCTGTGCTCGGCCAATGATCGAGCAGGCGCGCAAAACCCTCATTTCGCGCACGCGCCGCGGTGAAAGGAAGGGAGGCATCGAGCTGCACCACGTCTGCGCCTATCGCGCGAGCATGAGCGACGCTGTCGTCGGTCGATCCGCTGTCGACATACACGACGCGATGGCACTCAAGCATCGACGATAGGCAGCGCCGAAACCGCTCGCCCTCGTTGCGCCCGATTACAACAATCCCAAGTTTGCCGTATTCACCCAAGTGCAAGCCTTACAGAATCTACCCAGGGTGAAAAACCCGGCGTGATGTGCAGTGCACTCGCGATCTGGCGTAACGCCACGATCGACGAAAAGAACAATAATGTCGCGAAGGCATCCTGCCCCAGAAATGATAGCCCGTGCGCCCGCTTGCGCCAGGTTAGCACACCATATCTCACCACTTCGGCCAAAGCAAATAGCGCAACCGCCCCTATCATGCCTATCAGCGGAAGCTGTTGTGGTACAACCGCCAGAATGAAAAGGAATTTTGCAGCATTTGCGATAGCGCCACTTGATGGTTTGCCAATACCCATCATGACAGCGTCCCCTATGGCCGCCAATACAGAGAACCACGTTCCAACCAACAGGATCGGCAAATATATCTGCGCCGCTTGGTAACGATCATCGTATGTTAAAGCGACAAATCGGTCAGCCAGCACTACTGCGCAGGCCAATGCCATCGCTATGATGCACACGGTTAGACGCCTGATTGGCAGGAGCAAATTCCGAGTGGCCGCAGCGTCCAATTGAAGGCCTGATATTTTGGGAAATATGATCATGCTGCTCAGGCGTTGGAATAGGCGAGTGATAGAATCTGTGATCGTGCGAGCAACTCCGTAGACCCCAAGGACAGCCAAGGGTACTGCACCGGCCAAGTACAACCGATCAAAATTCATCGCGGCAAAATAGACAAGAGATGAAAGGAAAATCCATTTCCCGAATCCCACAATCTCTCGAGCAGCTTCCCGATCAAACGACAAGACTTGCATTCGCCAGTTGATTAAGAAGTAGCTACCTAACGTGGAAATTGCCGTGCTTATCAAAAGACCAGCGACAAGGGCCCAGATGGTCGGGGAATAGAATGCCAAACCCACGTTGACGGCACTTGAGGCCAAGGCCGTTCCCATTCCAAACAATGAGAGTTTGCGCAACTGCATGCGTTTCTGAAGAAGAAACCTCGCAGGCGACGCAAAGCCGGATATAACGAAGACTAGCCCTGCAATGGGAAGAAGCGACTTAAGTTCTGGATTTCCATACACATTGGCCAGTGGGATCGTGGCGGCCAATGTTGCGGAATACAGCAAGAACCCCCGCCCAATTTGAATTGTCCAGGCTGTGTTGAGGTAGCGTGGCTCAGCACCCTTTCCATTCCTCACAATACCCTGTCCAATACCCACGTCTGACAAGAGTTCGCCGCCGGTGCGGAGCGTGTTGATCAACAACATCGTCCCAAGCAGATGCGGAGCAAGTAGCCAAGCGAGAGCCACACTGGTCCCGAGCCTCAGAACCTGTTCCAAGACGTAATGAGTCGCAACCCAGGCTGCAGCATTTAGCAGGCCGATGCGCGATATGATAAGGCGATGAAAGAGAATAGGTATTGTAATAGCCTTTGAGGACATATTGCCGCCTACAGCCGATTCCTTGAGAATGTCATTGGGGAAAAATCGGCTCAGGCCCGACCATTTCATTCTCTTTCAGATTGTATCTCAGTGCGTAAAGGAGGGCCGATCCGAGAATGCAAATCGATACGAGGCGGCAGAGGCATGTGGCTTAGATCTTGTTCGAACTTAGACGTGCGTTAGCACTGCAATCCTATCGAGTCTCCTAATTGGCAGCCCGCGAGGCCGGATGACCTCCCTCAACTGCTTATGCCCGCTCCATCAAATATCTCAACTTCCCTGCGAGAATGGAGCCCAAGCCCGCCAATCCACTCTCCGTCTTGGAGCCTGTTCGACAAGTTTGAAGTGCGAAGAACCGCAACCATACCAATTGCAGGAAATCATGGTCTGTCGTGCAAGCAAAACTCGCGATAGGGTCCAACGATGACGCAAGGAAGCCCAGTTGAGCGGTCCAGTTGAAGAATGCCGTTCAGGCCTAATTTTGTGCGATGAGGCCGGTAGTTCGAACGAATTTTGGATGGAAGACTACAGTTAGCACAAGGTCCAAGCTCACTGAAATCAAGGGTGGTTCGGCGCACAAGACCTCTTACGGCGACGTATTCTTGGCATCAACAAGGTGCCCGCTTGGCTCCTTCACTCGGCAAGAAGCCAATTCGATCGGAGGAAATCTCTCACGGGGTGCGGACATTCGACATGGGAGCAAGAGATCCGGAATTCTAGCGACCCTAATCAGAACTGCCGTCGATCGGTCATACAGTGTCTTCTGAGAATTCAATTCGCGAACGCCATGAGGGGGTTGCAGCCAAGTCAGCGAAGGCGGGCGTATATGCAATACACATATAGCGGGCGTACGCCGGGCTCAGGCCAATTGGTATCGCAAGCAAGCTCTCGGGCGGCTCCGAAAAGAGACTTGCGGTATCCATGAAACTTGAGTGAAACTATGAGGGGCCTGGCGCGCAATCAAAGGGCATTTTGATTTTAGGCCCCAGTTGAAACATGAACGGCATTTAATCTAGCGCCATTAACTGAAAGAAGTACTATTTTCCCACTGGGAGTTCGCCCGCAAATCAAATATAGTATGGGGTCGAATCGATGATGCTAATACTGCCATGCGTTATATAGCCATAGCGTTTGTTCTTCTTGCGTTGCCGATTTTCGTAGTTCTGCTGCGCAATCGAGGGGCGTACAAATGGGCGGCATTCTTGATTGGATTGCTTCCTTTCGCAATAGGTGCGGCCAATTTGGACGCGGCCCTCATCGATTGGAGCATGTGGCCGGGTTATGCGAAAGGAATGGTATTTACCATTCTAGATAGCCTCGCCATTTCAATAGTAATATCTTCTCGTCACCCATTTAGAAGATTGCCATTCAAGGCAATTTGGGCGACTTATTTAGCAGCTGTTGCGTTATCTGCGTTTCAAGCGGAATTGATTCTCAGCCCCTTATTCTATTTGTTTCAATTGGCTCGTGTATTTGTGTTATTTGTCGCTGTGGCTTCTATTCTCGACAGCCCTTATGCGCTTAGATATCTTATGTTTGGATTAGCGGCAGGTGCTATAATGCAGGCGGGAATCGCGATTGATCAGCGTTTGGGGGGCGCGTTCCAGGCCACAGGCACGATGGGGCACCAGAATCTGCTCGGATTGATGCTGCATTTCGTGACTTTGCCGATATTTGCTTTCCTACTCACCGGCCAGAAGTCCAAATTTCTTTACTTGGGGCTAAGTGCTTCGCTGCTCGCTGTCGCCCTCGGCGCATCGCGAGGGGCGATCGGGTTTGTGGGATTGGGCGTCATCTCCATGCTGTTCTTGTCGATGCTTCGGCGAGTCACCGGCCCCAAGTTGAAGGTGGCCGGCGTGTTTGCCCTAATGATTGCACTAACAGGCCCCTTGGTCCTGAGTGGCCTCGAGCGTCGCTTTGAAAATTTGGAGACCGCAGGCGGGTATGATGAACGTGCGGCATTTGAGAAAGCTGCGAAGTCAATGTGGTCAGATCATCCATTCGGTGTTGGTGCTAATGAGTATGTGGTTGTAGCAAACACTGCGGGTTACAATGCAAACGCAGGCGTCATCTGGAATGCATCAAGTCGATCGACAAATGTTCACAATGTCTATCTGCTGGTTGGCGCGGAAACCGGATGGTTGGGATTTGCGACTTTTGTCGCGCTACTAGCTTGGCCAGTATTCAGAGGTTTGAATTATGCCTTCTCGCGACGAAAAGATCCGCGTGGAGACATCGTGCTAGGTGCAACGATAGCGATAGCTATTACAATGGTTCATGGTCTTTATGAGTGGGTTCACGTCATGTACCAGGAGCAATATATGATGGCCATTGGCCTAGGCATTGTTGCGGGCGCCATCCGTCAGCGCACCAAAGAGGTTTCTGCCTCTGTACGAAATAATACTGCACCGTCTCTAGGTTTGGCGGGATTGCGCGAAGACACGGAAATGCCTGGAGTTTTGTCAAATCGATAACATTAACATTTCCGGAATAGACTAATGCAACGCCTGCTTGCTTTCGTGATGAAGGGGACATCGCCTTTGCCGCAGTTAATCCCTCTGGCCCGAGTCCATCATCTCTCACTGCCGCATGCGATATCCGACCAAAGGAGTGGGCTGTAAACAATCAATGTTCGAAGCACTTTCGCGGAAAGATGTCTCTTAGGATGACTCGTGTAGCATATCTCATCAGCGAATATCCTGCGCCTTCGCATACATTTATAAGGCGTGAAATCGAAGCCCTTCGAAAAGCAGGGTGTACCATTTTCCCTTTCAGTGTGAGATCTGGCTTTGTCCCTTCGGCTGATTATGTTCCTTCCATATTAGAGCATGGGTATCTGTCCTGCCTCCTTCGCGCGGCACAGACCCTTTTCGCTCACCCCGTGCGTAGCTTCTCCACATGGCGCCTCGCATGTCGCCATCGGAGCCCAGGCATTGTCGGATTTATTTGGGCCCAATTCCACTTTTTCGAGGCGCTTGCGTTTTGCCAAATGCTTCGAAAAGTTGAAGCAGAGCGCTTGCATTCGCACTTTGCTAACAGCGGAGCCACCGTGGGCATGCTTGCAGCTGGTTGCTTAAGGATTCCATGGAGCCTGACGTTGCATGGTATCTCGGAAACTGATGCACCAGCCGGTATGCTGTTACCTGCGAAGCTTGAGCGAGCAGATTTCGTTGCCTGTGCCAGTTGGTTTATGCGGGCTCAAGCTATGCGAGTCAGCTCCCCCGAGATCTGGCCCAAGTTCCGCATAGTTAGATGTGGTGTAGAAATGGCGAAAATGCCGGAAAGTCTAGCTCCAACGTTTGAGGGCGGAATCAAATTCGTAACAGTTGGGAGGCTCTCGTCGGAAAAGGGACAGCTGGGCTTGATTGAAGCATTCGGTCAATTAGTAGTCGATGGGGTCGATGCTTCATTGACCGTCGTAGGTGACGGTCCGTTGCGTCAGGCACTGGCACAAGCTCTGCTCAAGTTCAACCTGGCGGACCGCGTGCACATGCGTGGTGCGCTTTCAGAAACGGACACGTTGCTTGAGATCGCCGCCGCTGACATTTTTGTGCTGCCAAGTCTGATGGAAGGCCTCCCAGTCGTCCTGATGGAGGCAATGGCAATGCGCAAACCTGTAATTGCCCCATCATTGGCCGGAATACCCGAGTTGGTCGAAAATGGAGTTACAGGCTTCATGTTCCGTCCGGGCGATTGGGTCCAAATGTCAGAACGCATGCGCTTGCTCGCTGGTAGTCGAGGGCTTTGTCACGAAATTTCGGCGCGCGGATACGAGAGAATCCAAGAAGAATTCGAAATATCAAATGCCGTCAGACCTCTTACTTTGATGCTGTCAAATTAGAAATAACGCGATCGCACGAAAAAAAGCAGGCGAGCGAACACTCCAGCAAATAAAACAGCATGCGCGACAATTAGGACCCAGATCGGAAATTGCTGCGCTGTAAAGAGGCGTATATTTGTCTATGACCGGAGCTCTAGCTTGTCGAGCAAGTTGAAATCATTTGGATCGAGCTCTGCCGAGCGAGATGTGATGAACGGCAAAGTTGCATGAGGAGATGTGAGGAGCGCCCAAGGGGCGACGCCACAATTAAAAACGATCGGCGCGTCAGGTAAGCCAAGTTCCCTTATTTGCTGCTTGGTCATGTCCTCAAGTTCACCTGGTCGTACAGAGAGATAAATAATAGACTGACCAAGCGAGTTCATCTTTTTTATGACCTCAATAGCTTGTGGATTAGATTTTACCTCATGGAATAATGGAGAGAAGAAACTCGACCCTCTTTCGAAAACAAAGCCGTCGACGGCGACCAAGTAAAGTCTCCGACGTTCAAGTTCTTCACGCCATTCGTTAATCGTTCCCCAATCCCTGTAATTTAACGCCTTCTTTGTCTTGAAGGCGTGGCCTCGCAAAATCATCGATCCGATAATTTCTGAGAGATAGATTTCTGAAATGGCTTCGTTGCCGACGGAAGAAAGTTCCTCAAAGCAAGAGAGAAATTCATCCGGGTCGACAAAATAGTATCCGCCGACACTAAATAGATCAGAAATTACGTTCTTTTCTCTAATATTCCGGATGAGTCCCTCTTGGTCTACTTGGACATAACTTTTATTTCGCGCGTTGATGTGATCAAAATCATTCAGGGAGGCGACGGAAACATAATTTAAATCGTCTTCTATCCAATCCAGAGAGAAGTAGTTATCGCTATCCTTTACCAGGAACGGTTCTTGTATTTCAGCTTGCTTTAGTGTTTCTGCCACAGTTTCAGATTGGCTTCGGGTGGGCATTTCCAATACGATGCACTTGATGTTCGGGCCGAACGCCCGGTGCAGTCCTGCGATCGCGCCGAATTCCGCTTCATGCTCCCTCAAGATTGTGAAGATCAGATCCTCCGCCGGGACGTTTAGGCCTTCGATTGCTTTCCGCACCATCGGCAGTCCATCATGATCTGGCAGCATCCACTTGGGAGGCATGTCGGGGAAACGAGATGACTTGCCAGCGCACGGCACAATTACCTTCATCTGATCTTCTCCACGCCACGCAACGCTGCTTTTCCATACGCCGTAATCCGTTCAACCAGATATAGCCGGTCCAGTTCAGACTTAGCGTAGGGGAGGATGCGCGCAAATGTCAGTCCTAAAAGCAAGTAATGTCGGCTGAGATATTCTTCTGACTCGCTCATTGCAGACGCAATCCATCTGTTTCTCAACCACCAAGATACGCAAAGCGAGATCGGTCGCCCACGATGATTGTGCCAGCGTCCCTCTGTTTCCTGAAACAGCTTTGACCAATCGAACCAATAATGAGAGACCGGGGATGCAATCGGGTCGATGAGCCAGAGATCCCGATTGCTGGCTACCAATATGTTCTCGAACGTAAGATCTCCATGCGAGGCGGTCTCTGTTGCCATCGGCGGTAAGATAGAAGTTTGTCGCGAGGCTTCCATGAGATCAAGCAGACAGGCGTCATATCGCCCGCTGGTTCTCTGCGAAATTTCCTCGAACTTCCAAGTCAGATATGTTGTTTGCGGTTGGGCAAGGGTGGTCTCGAAACCCTTCGACTTCGCAAATACAGAAATCAAGTCTTCAATATTATGCGAGAATTGCACGATCTCATCGAAAGGCGCCTTGGACAGGAAGGAAGCCGCATCTTGTGAGGGTACAAACGCCATGTCGAAATAGTAAAGTCCCGCGGCCTCACCCTCTCCCAAAACGGCCGGCACCTTGACTGCTTCGGTTAGGATGCTCGAAAGCATCTTCTGCCGTCCGCATTGACGCCTAAGAATTTCATTTACTGATGGTTCTCGCGCCGCCTTACGTACGAACCGCCCCCCTCCTTTCGCTCTCAAGAGCGCGACAACGGCGCCCGAGAAGCCAGACAAGGGGATCACTTGAGAATGTTTGGCAAATGCAGGATGGCAAGGGGCGTAGGGGGCATTACTCATCAGCCGCCCATTCTCCAACATCTACGACGCGCATTCCGGCTGCTCGTGCTGCCTCAACTCCATCTCTTGTGTCCTCGAACACCAAACAGTCGCACGGTTTGACATCCAATAGCTTGGCCGCACGGAGGTACGGTTCAGGATGGGGCTTTCCGTTTTGTACGTCGTCGCCTGATATGACGGCATCGAAGATGCCCCCCCAACCCATCTTCTCAATGATCGTAAGGACGCCAGCTCTATTCCCGGACGAAACCAAGGCAATCTTCTTGCCCTTTCGTTGGCTCAAAAATGCTGCCGCCGGAAGTGGCGAGAGGGGCGCTCTCTTCACGAGAATGCGGAAAATCTTCTTCTTCTCCAAGTGAAGCGATTCAATTTTCCCGTGCAGATAACCATTGTGTCCCGCTGAGTTCAAGAACTGCGGTATGGCTTGTCGAGCGGGCGCTCCCACCTGTAGCAAGAAATCATGGTACTTGAGTTCTATTCCATGTCTGCGGAATACGGTTCGATAGGCTTGGTAGTGGACAGGCATAGAATCGACAAGCGTACCATCGAGGTCAAAAAGTAGGGCCGAAAAACGATTGCATAAAGTGCTGGACCATCTCGCCACCGCGCTCCGATTGATCGGCGGATGATCAGTAGCTGGATCAACCTTCAACGGCGTAGAAGGACTCGACTTGATCATCTGCTGGATCGAACCATAAACATTCACCATAAAATGTGCGCGCTCTTGGACGCGGTTTCAAGGTATGAGCAGGACAATTGACATTCGGATTGGTCTTTGTGCCAAGATAGATCGAAATTCAACGAGAGGAGCCTAATGAATCAGGCAGTCGGCAAATATGACCCAAAAAGTTCCTTGTCCCAACCAGGATCGGGGACACAGAGTGCCACGTCTGAGGAATGGCGACTCAAGCTGCTAGATTGTGCCGAACTCCTCAGTCCAGATGAGGTATCTAGGGACGAAATAACTGCGGCCGCGAAGACATTTATTGCCGCCATTGAAAGTGGCGCATCGATCCGCTTTTGGTCGCGAGCCGAGCGGGAAAATATTTTGCAAAAACTAATAGAACAACCCGGCTGCACAATTCATCCTCCCATCTTTCATCATCACATTGCAAGCCAGCAAAGTTCGGGCATCGACGGACACATTGACCGAGTTGCCTCAGAACTTGAGCCAACCATAAGAAGATGGCTCAGACAAGAGAGGATTAGCAAGAATTTCGTCCTATTGCTGCTTCTGCTCCGAGATTCATTCACGAAAGTGAGACAATCCGACATCTCGCGCTTGCATTCTAAGTATTTTCCTGAATTCGACGCAGGGGATCTTATGATTCCCTACAGCTTGATATTTACGAAGAATAGATTTAGACGTAATTGTAGCGACCTTTTTCATTTTGTTGTTAAAAGACAAAAAGACATAGTGGGAGGTGGTATCAGCTTCAACCATCTCTTGTTCTTAATTTGGCTGGTGCCGCAAAGTTTTTCGAGCTACCCCGCGCATTGGCTGATGGCCGTTCTTCGCAATAGAATCTCAAACCGTCACCTAACAAATGACGAAATATCAGCGCTCCGTTCTTTGGCGCTGCGCTTCGGCCCCGAAATTCTAAAATCAATACAGTCTCATGACTATTTTAAAGATTCCACTGCGTTTGAAAATGTGGTCGACGCCTTAGAGGCAGTTCGTAACCAAATTGCGCGCCCCTGGGCAAAGGCAGACCTTCTTAGATTAAAACTAATAGATATTCGCCCGCTACAAGCTGCCAAAGCGGCAAGGCACTATGCCTTGAATGGCATCTCGGCAAATCTGCACCTGCGACGAAGGCCTAAAGTGGCAATCTGTGTATCAGGGCAGCTGCGCGGATACGTCAAAGCGTATGAAGCTTGGTCGAAATCACTGTTAAGGGGTTGCGAATTCAGGATATTCGTTGACACTTGGTTCAACATAGGCCGAGCGGGGCTTGAACCCTATCGAGCTGTCCTTCCGTTTGAGGGATGGAATTTCCAACGCAAATACAGAGATGTCGGAATTTCACTAGGATTAGAAGAGCTAATGTCGCGATACCCGACTCTTTATAAGCATATTGACGAGAATGGAAGAACTAGCAAATCCGAATTACAAGAATATTATCGAACACCCTTTGTTAACATCGAGGATGAAGCGGAGGCGAAGTTTGCGGGGCTATCCAATTCGGAAAAGATGTACTATAAAATAAGATCCAGTTTCAATATGGCTCTTAACAGTGTTGAAGAGTTCGACTTATTCGTAAGAATTCGGCCAGATCTCCCGATACGATATCTGGCATTTGATTGGCACGATCTTTCTTCTCTTCGCCATGGTCCTGTGATCTATGCCGAAAAGGCATATGGAATACATTATGGCGCCCTCCTTGCTGGCGATCAATTCGCGGTGGGGGGCGTCGAGCCAATGAGAGTCTATTCTGAAACTGCTGATCGCGCTCCGCGTATTTCGAAGTTTGATCTCTTTAAATTTCCAAATGTCCTGACCGGGCACGTTAGCTTAGCTCAAAACTGTTGGTTGCATGGAATCGACATAAGGAAATGTCCGGCAAAGTTCGGATCTCTGGAGCATCCCTCACCGCTATCCGCGAAGACCATCGAAGAGTGCCTTCAAATTGACTGCGACGGGAGGATGGATGCGGTGGATTGCAACTTGCTAACGGGTATCGCTGCGGATTTAAGATCATGACTTGGAACCATTCGGCACGGATCTTGGCAAGGACATCCGATTCGCTTGTCACTTTGATGCGAACTTGATGATGTCTAGGAAGGTTGCTCCGATTTGTTCCGGTCATTGCATGATTGAAACCCCTGAATGAAGCCAAAGGTCAAGTCATCGACGTAGACATCGAGGCGACAGGAAAATTGCTTCAAATAATCTGAGTGTTCGCCGAGGCATCGGAGCGGTTTGGTTGGCCATTCTCTGGCGAATTCCAGCGCGATGTCCAAATTGAAACGTCAAGATCTGTGAGTTCGGCAAGCCTCTTGAGCCGCGGCGCGAAATATTCTTGCAACCATACCCGTGTCTGAGGTTGCATTGGTGCAGGTCTACTCAGGGAGATTGATTTCTCACGTGCGGAGTAAAGCAGCAAAGCACGTTTTGTCAGAGCCTTTATGGGATTAGGCGTAATAGATGCGATCCGCGTCAAAGTTGTATTGCGCTTTGCCCTCATCATCGCGTCCATAGCTTGAGCTGTTGCGAAATAATCACTCGATACATTGGTCTTAGCCGAGCTTATCGAATGCATCCCGCCTAATTCAGTAAGTCCGAGGAATCGAAAGAGGCTCTCAATTTGGTGGGCACAATCGGCAATAATCTCCTCAAATACCATCAGATGAAAGCGGTCACGCGAATAGAACTTTGAATATCGTTCGATCTGCAACGCATAATCGCTCGGATCGAGGAACAGTCCAGGATCGTCGGGAAAGATCCCAGCCAGCGACCCCATGAACGTCTCATGGCTACACCGGTCAGGATACATGTCGGGAAACAAACATTCTTCAAACGTTCGGCTTATACGAAAGTTCTGTCGGGTGATTTGACCCATTTTTACGAGCTGCAGGTAAAACGAGTAAGCTCGTTCGATCGGGTCGCGCATGATATAAACGAGCTTGACGTTTGGTAACTCGGTTGCGATCCGCTCGGGAGCCTTGGCGAAATGTGGCCACATGCTGTAGGTCTGCGAGCCTTCGCCTACCACCTGATCAATTCGGGCCTGCGCGAACAATCCCTCATACCAAGCACGTGCAGTCAAAAACTTCTCGTCGATCGAATAGAACTCTGGCTCTTTGATTTCGGGCAAAAAAACTTGGGGATGCCTTCGCAGGAAATCGAATAGCGTCGTCGTTCCTGATTTCGCGGCACCGAATATGAGGAAGTCTGGATAGCGCGCCATTAGAACAATACAATCTCATTTGCTATTGTGATGCTACCCTATACGAAACAAAATATAAGCCATTTGCTCGGCGCGACCCGCCACCGCAATTACCAAATGCAGATGTCAAGTCCAAGACGCGGCCCGCCCACCTATGGCGAAACCATTTGGCCGGCAGCAAACTGCTCCTTCGGATTAACAGATGGAGCCGACTTCAGTCTTTAGCCATGGCACGATCCCCTTCAGCACAGCAAGGCTTTGATAGGCCATTCGTGCAAACTCTAAGAACAAAGAATAAGCGTTAGGAGGCCAAAATAACATCTCTCACTATGACAGCTTTCGGAAATCCTCGAACAGTAGCGAAGGGCCATTCATAGCTCTACCTGTCAAAATGTCGCCACATTGATACTCGCGCATGTTATCCTTAGTAGGCGTTTTTGTGAATTACCACTCGAATAGTGCGCAACATTATCAACAAATCGTTCGCCATCGACCAATGCGCAAGATACTCGAGATCGGCGCGCACTCGCCTCTTCAGATCTTCCACTGACTCGGTTGATCCTCGGTAGCCTCTGATCTGAGCAAGTCCCGTAATGCCAGGCTTCAGGGCATGTCTAATCCAGTAGTTTTCGCTCGCTTCCCAAAAGAGATTTGTGCCCGCCAAAGAGCCCAATGCGTGTGGGCGAGGCCCAACGATGCTCATCTCACCTCGAAGAACGTTAAAAAGTTGCGGCAACTCGTCTATGCTTGTTCGCCGAATGAACTTGCCAATTCGGGTAACCCGATGATCGTCACGCCCGACTGAAATTGTTCCATTATTGTCCGCGCAGTCCGTTCGCATCGACCGAAACTTTAGCAACGTGAATTGCCGATTTCCCTGCCCGACACGGACCTGACGGAAGAGTGCGGATCCCGGGCTCTCGATTTTGATAACTATTGCGACCAAAATCATTAGAGGAGCTAGTATGAGCAACGCTGTCACGCCAACGATCAAATCGAGCGAACGCTTCTGTATCCTGCTGGCAAGACTTAGCGGCCCCCGAGAGAGCACCAAAGTGTCGTGGGCACCATGTTGACCGATTGCGACTGCATTTTGCAGAAGATCACGATCCAGCAATATTTCGCCACCGACCTCATGCCCCTTCAGAAAGATCGACCAAGAAGCCCGATCTTCAAAGCGGCAGGCCACAACAACTCGATCGTATGGCGCAATAATGCGGGACAGTGCGTCCATTATTTCCGGGTTGAGGAGATCGAGATGTAGATCTATTGCATTCAAATTGACCACATCCATTTGCCGTTCTGGTTCCACGGGTAGTCCGTCGAGCAGGAGAAGGCTCGACTTGGCTGATCCATTCATCCAACGGCAAAACAAAACATCAAGAAGCACCTTATTGAGAACAATTAATATGCTGGCAACCGCGAACGATGCTGCGAAACCAAGGCGCGATACGTCTCCGATTTCAAGTAGGAACGAAATCGCCAAGAGAGCGAAAGCAGCGCCTCCTAGTGCGCCTATTGCTCGCCGTACCGCAATTGTCCGACTCTCTAGTGCTTCCACTGACTGCGCCTCGCGCGCAATCGAAAGCATCAGAAAGATAGGTAGGGCGACTAACTGCAAGAGGGCGCTATCGGGATCGACCGAACCGCCAGGCACGACAAATCTCGCAACTAGGTAACCAGCAACCAATGCAAGGCAGTCAAGAACCAAAGAAAGTGAATAAAGCATAGCTCGCTTGTCACGGGCGTACCACCCGCGCTGCTTGCCGCGCTCCGCGGTAACTCTGCTTGGAGTTGGAAGGTCGATTCGGGGGACCAATGTATCCTCGGCAATGATGTTGCTTCGACGCTTCCAATGATAAACGAAAATCAGCTATCTGCGCCGAAAATACCCGATCGGTGCCATTGCGGGACATTGGCACCGAAGCTTGATACATCAGGACGTGCGACGAAAAGCCAAATTTGCACCAATGACCGAGGGTCGACAGGAGAACATTCGGCCAGCGCAATGTCTAGTTTGGTAAACACTCCGGCGCTCTAACCCATACACGCTATCGCTTCCAAATCCGCGGCTTGAGGACGAGTGCCACATACGCAGCCGCGGCAGTCGTAAGCAGCACCGCCAGCCAATCATTTCCCTCATTACCAAAGTAATTTGCCACAGCTAGTCCGATCGCAGGCGGGGCATACTGCCAAAGTTTGTCGCGTGGCGCTTCTTCCGAAGAGCGTTGGAGCAGAAGTGTCACCAGGCCCGCGAAACAGAAGATTGTGAACCAGTCCCAGAATGTTTCCAAAGTCGCCTCCTCGCCCATTTGCATTTCACTCGGTAAACGAACTCTCCAAATTTGAGGCCCTCAACAATCGACACGTGAAGTTCTAATCTCTCGATTTGTCGCAAATGTTTGAGAAGGCGCTATTCATCACGGGAGTTTGGCCTACCGCACTGTGTCATCCCACTGTCTATTCGATAAGGCAAAAAAATTCCGTTCTCGCGCTTCGATCTTGCTCGAGTGTGCACGCGATCCATCACCTGTGACCAGCAAATTAGAGTCACAAGGCGCAGTCAATTTCCGCTTACTAGAGGATCACAAATAAGTTAGCCTGCAATAGACCGATTCGCTCAACGCGGACAGTTCAACGCGGAAATCTGCAGCTTTGACGCGGGCGCCTTAGCAATATGCCGGAGGACTTCTCAAAGTTTTGAGGAGGCACGAAGGGTGGATTGCACTGTATCGGGAGGGGCGCAATTGAATTTCGAGTCTCGAATTGGGACGGGTCCAAAATTGACGAAGGGCGACCCTTTACAGTCCGCTCGAGTTTGCCTTAAACATATTTGCGATGGCTTGCCCGGTTTTCGTTCGATGTTCGACCCCGTTCGTGGCGTAGCACAAGAAATTTCGAGGAGTTGTTATGAAAAAGTTGGCATGGATCACAGCCACTGCGGCGGCGCTCTCATTCGGTTCTGCCGCACATGCTGGCACGGTCATTTCGTTTAGTGTCTCTCCGGGGGCTACCTCTGGCACCTATCAATCGGGTTTTGGCCCGGCGAATTTGGTTAGCTGTGATGTCGGCCCGGCAGGATGTGCGGGATCGTTTACTGCGACTGGTTCATTCTCGGCCAATCCGGGGTGGCGACTTGTTGGCGCTACTCTAACAACTGGGCCTTCGGCTGATCCGACAAATAACATCGACTTCTACTCGGCCTCGTTGAACGGTGTCGCATTCAACTTGTTCAGCCCCGACGGTGGGGTCACAGAATTCGGCTCGCTCGCACCTATTACGATGCAATTGCTGAATACCTTGAACATTACTGGTTATACTGGGGGGTCCGGTACGTTTGCCGGGACGCTGACATTTTCTCAGGCAGTACCTGAGCCAGCTACTTGGGCGCTGATGCTCCTGGGGTTCGGTGCGATTGGCTTTGCGATGCGGCGACGTAGAGTTGGGCAGTCCGATCGTCGCATTCGACTTTCTTACTCTTAAATGTTTCTATGAAATGTCAGGAAAGCGGGGCACCTGAGGATCGGGTGTCCCGCCTTTTTGCGACTGCTGCTCCGGAGGCATTGCGCTTCGATGGATTGGCCGCGGGCCACGCGCCTAAACTGCAGGCCTAAATTCTCAACGTGCGTACCAACATACGTTGGGACCAAATGATCTATCTATGAAGAAGGTAATTTGGTCTTGAGATCACGTTCGAGGTATCGCATCATCAATGACCAATCATGCGGATTGTTCCGATGACATTTGCCGTATTGATACGACGAAAAAGTTTGCCGAATTCCGAAGATTTTACCTCTTTGAATCGCCGATCAGGTCCAGTCCAATGGACGAGAACCATATAATGTTCGGTACATGTCTGAAATCCAGCCAAATCGTCGTCTGGCTTGGTGCCAAATTCTTTATTGCCCCTATCAGTTAGCGACCATGCGGCGGTTCAGTCATTGGGTCGGTGTTTATCCTACCCGAGCGTGCAAGTCGGGGGGCCAATTATTGGTACGTATTACAACCAATAGTATCACCGTGCAGACAATCCCGAGTTTAATGAAGACAGCGGCATGCTCCCAAATTTCCGACGTGCCACGCCGACTTTTGTTGAGTTCAATCAGTTCTACGGCGCCAAGTGGCGTCACTTACTCCGCCCGAGCTCAAAATCCTGAGAACAATGAACAGGACGAGGCAGGGCAAGATCCAGGCCACACGACCTTGGTATCGGTCCGTAACGGCCGAAAGTACTCCGCATACTGCAGCGTTAGCCAGCATACCTACAATTGCCACGCCAATTGCCGCATGTTCCAGACGCTCAAATTTCCGCCAAAACACCAGTATTGACAAAATACTTACGCAGAATCCGAGGTAAATCAGCCATTCGGAAATTGTCCGAATAACTGGAATATCGGGTTGTCGCCGAAGAAGAGAGGGATTGCCATTCACATTAATAGATTGGCCGAATTGCAATTCGCCTACTCCGAATTTAAGAAACTGCCTAGCTGTGTTCCGCAATGAAGCGCTAAACTGCATCATTGGGTAGGCCATTGTAGCCCGCTGAATGATAATTGGTTCTTCAGCTCGTATGCGCTCCATTTGTTCAGGAGTAGCCTTATGGCGAACGCCATCCGCACCCCATAGAAACCTGCCGACGTTTCGAGGCGGATTAGAGCCAAGAACCTCGCAAATCGCGTATCCCTCGGTCGCACAATGCTCGTGCAAATACCAATAACCAGGGCCATCTGCGACAGAACGCGCAAGCGGAATGGGATAATGTTTAGGTGAAAGGCTCGCCTGCGAAAAGGCTGCCATTGAAGTCGCAAACAGTATCGAAACTGCGAGTATTAGTGGGCTGCCGAACCAGATTGCGCGTCTTAGGGCTTCGCCGATCGAAAGAGGCTGAAACACAAAATGCAACAGAGCGCCGGCGGCAATAGTTATGAACGCCACTGGGAGATGACTATCGTGCGTAATAGCGCCGAACGTCACAAGCAAAACTGCCAAACCTCTGCTAACAATGCTCAAGCGGACAAAGAATATAGTGAGAATAATCGCACCACCGATTGTAAGACCTGCGCATATATCCGGCATGGCATAGGCTGCATACCACGGAGCGGTAGTCAGGAAGGACAAACCCACTCCACCAGCCACACCGATCCATACATGACCATTGGGAAAGATCAGTCGGCGGAAACAAGAAATCACGAATGTAACGGCGCCTGCTTGGCAAATGGTTAGCGCGAGCAGACTGCTTCCCGGATAGCGCAAGAAATATGCCACCAAACTGTAGATGACCGAGCGTATGCCGCCCGATTTGGCGACGGCATTCTGCACAATTTCCTGCGCGCCGTTTGGAACTGCGCCTACACCTGGTGTATCATTGGCTTGCGTAAGGGGCGATCCGACAAAAGTCGTGTCCCACCAATGCCAAAAGACGTCGAGACCGGTGTTGAATCCAAATTCACCGCCACGCAGGTAACTGCCACTATCAGCAGAATAAAACGGTGATCCATTTAAGATCAAAGGCCATAGCAACATTAGAAATGTGACCAAGTCAATTGTTGCTTGTCTGAGGCGCCACTGCATTGGTGCCTTTACAGTATTGGCATGATTCGTCGAACGTGCTTGGTCCATTATTGCGCTAGGGTTCCGCATAGGAAACTAATCCCTTGGTCATTCGAAACACATACAGTGTAATTGAAAAAGGACGCCGCAGGCAATCAATTGCGATGCAATGCCATCTCGAGACCACCAGTTGTCCCTGATAAGCGTATCACCAAGTTTGGACTTTCAATCAATGCGACACAAATTCCATGATAACATCTCGCCTAAGAAGTCGAATATTGGTGCACAAGATCTGTCCGGAGTAACGGCATAGAGAAGAAAATTAAGGCGCCTAAGAAGGCCAGCCCCAACCAGTTCCCTCATTCGCATTGCCACATCGGGTAGGAGCACCAAATTGAGTTTGAAGATTGGGTATGATGTCGCGATTGGCTATCGGAAGTTCATGCGCGCGTCGGCCTGCGGAACAGCTCCAACTTGTCGAATGCCAATACCAATACAAATGTCGAACACGAATAAACATGGTAGCACAAATGCATGGCAATGGCTCCGATCGCGCGTCCGAACGAAATTCGTCGTACCAGAAGGCCAAAGAAACCGGAATTCAGAACGAGATACAAAGTCGTCAATGCGATTGTAGGGATCGCAAATAATGGTTGAAATAGACTAATTAAAAGCTGGATGATCAGAAGGACAGCGATTCCGGCCCTGACTCTTTCCGTGAGACTAACATTTAGATTCGAGCATGTAGTCTTCTCGGATACAATGATTCTCGCCCAAGGAAGAGCTCGGCGCGCCACATCGGTATGCCAAACACGCCAAAGGCTCCAGTCCTTGTAATGTTTAGCCAATGCTTCAGGAACAAGGCGAATTCTGTGTCCTGCGTTGATGATTCTAACTCCGAGTTCGATATCCTCAACGCTGGGGTACACGAACTTCTCGGCGTCAAATCCACCACAGGCCAAGAAGATATCTCGGCGAATTAGGCCGAGCCCCGACCAGAACGTAGTAGCGTCACGCAAACTATGCTGGTGCACATAGTGATGGCGAAGATTGGCGTAGAGGCTGGTTACCCGTTGCGATGATGGCGAATCGTCATAGGAGCCAAAAGCTGCGGCGGCGCCGTTGGCTTCGAGGTCTGCAATCAGCAGCTCTAGGCAAGTCGGGGAAACAATTACATCGGCATCGACGAATAGTATGAATTCGGTCCGCGCAACCTTTACTGCTTCATTGCGGCCGTTGGCTGGCCCAAGCGGACGCCCTCGGTTGCGAATGATCGTTGCGCCATATTTCTCAGCGATCTCCTCGGTACTGTCAGTCGCACCATCGCTGAATAGGATCACTTCTTCGACCGGATAGGTGAGTGAAGAAATTCCGTCCAAACAAGCAGGCAAAGTCGCTTCGGCATTGTAGGCTGGAATTACAATCGTGACACTGGTCATACTCTATGCGCCTCCAGACATGATCTGTTTATGCCGCATCGGCCAATACTTTGGGGTTCCGTTCCTTCTCAGAAGAAACGGCTTCCTCATGGTATTCCTTGTCGACATTCACGGCCCAAAGGTCGTTGCTCCCGCCGAGAATATTGTCGGCAGCAAGCATCGCTGTCATCATCGAATGATCCTGATTGTTATATCTGTGCATTCCGTTGCGGCCGACCACTTGCAGATTCGGGATCTCGGCTAGCCAGCCGCGGATCATGCCGAGCGCTTCTTGGTACTCTTCATCATAGACGGGATAGGCCTTGGGTTGGCGGATGATTGTGCCATCCACAACCTGTCCAGGTTTGACGAGGCCCAGATATTCGAGTTCACGAGTAGCCTGTTCGATCAATTCCTCGCGGCTCTTCACCCAAAGGCTATCGCCCTCTTGGCAGAAATACTCCATGCCAATGCTGGCTTTAGTTGGATCCGGGACCATCGCTTCGGACCATGAACGGAAATTCTGAATGCGACCAACCTGTACATCAGGACTGTGGATGTAAATCCAATTGTCCGAGAATAAGTCCTTACCATCAATAATTAGAGTCACGATCAGGAAGTCGCGATAGCGCAGCTTTCTCGCGGCTTCCTGGATGGCGGAAGGCGCGGGCGGAACCATGTTGAGTATCAAATCGGTGATAGGCATTGACGAGATAAATTGGTCCGCTTCAATCCGATAAGTAGCATGCTGTGGGTCGTCTGCCTGTATGATCTCAATGGCCTTCACGCGATGCCCGTCTCGAATGATCCGATGCACTTCGGCGTTCATTCGCACTTCGCCACCCTTGCTGATCACCGCGTCGCGGAAGGCTTCCCACATCATTCCAGGACCTAGGCGCGGATAGTCAAACTCTTCGATCAAACTCGTCGTGTCGTTGGCGCCCGTGAATGCATTCAAGACTGCCTTGCGAAGCGAAAGATTCTTGATCCGCTGAGCCGCCCAGTCCGCTCGGATGTCAGTGCATGGCATGCCCCACACTTTCTCTGTGTATGATTTAAAGAAGTGCATGAACAAGCGGCTGCCGAAACGATTTGTCACCCACTGTTGAAAGTTATCTTCTACTGAGTAAGGGCGGTATTTCCATTTTAGGTAACTCAATAGGATGCGAAAAGATTCATATACTCCAATATTACTGAGCGCATTAAACACCTTGAGCGGGTATGCGTAGAATTTACCGTTATAAAAGATCCGACTTTGCCGTGGGCGTTTGAGGAATCCCTCGGTTAGAACTTCACGCCACAGAGCTTCTACAGGCTTGACCTTGGTAAAGAAGCGATGACCGCCGATGTCGAAACGGTAACCTTTATATTCTTCCGTTCGAGCGATCCCGCCGACTTTGCTCGACGCTTCAAAAACGATCGGATGGTGATTGTTGCTGTATTTTAGTAGACTATAAGCAGCAGTAAGGCCCGCTGGACCACCGCCAATTATCGCGACGGTTTCTTGGTGCGGATCTGCCAGCGTCTTGGAGATGCCGCGTACATTGCGCATGCGCCCACGAAACCATGAAACGGTGTCGGCGAGCCCCACAGCAGGCGCAACCTTTGGATCCCAACCAAGCAATTTGCGGGCGCAGGAGATGTCAGGTCGCCGCAGCCTAGAATCGTCATTTCGAGCGTCCTCGTGAATGAAACGCGAGGGTGAGTCCGTAATCCCAACGACCAGCTCGGCCAACTCCTCAACAGTCAGTTCTGTTGGATTGCCCACGTTCACCGGTCCAATACCCGCCGTTTCACAGTTCATCAGCCGCATCAGAGCTTCAACGGTGTCTGAAACGAAGCAAAATGAGCGAGTTTGTGATCCGGTGCCGTGAATGGTTAGCGGATCGCCAACGAGCGCCTGGGTAATGAATCTTGGTATCACACGCCCATCATCTATGGCCATTCGGGGGCCATAGGTGTTGAAGATTCGAGCAATCCGCACATCCACGCCGTGGACCAACCGATAGTCGTAGCATGCGGTTTCTGCTGCGCGCTTGCCTTCGTCATAGCAAGAGCGTGGACCGATGCAGCTTACCGAACCAACATAACTTTCGGGCTGTGGATGGACTAAAGGGTCACCATATACCCTGCTCGTCGAAGCCTGGAGTAGGCGAGCGTTCTGCGATACACAGTATTCGAGAAGATTGAGAGTACCAATGATGTTGGTGCGCAGCGTCCCTATTGGGTCCATTTGGTAGCACTTGGGCGTCGCCGGGCATGCCAGATTATAGATTTGGTCGAACTCCAATTCTGCCAATTCTGGAAGCGCTTCGCGAACATCACCTTCAATAAATTGGTATCCGGGGAAGCCGCGCGCGTGGCCGAGATTAGAACGTGAGCCAGTCTGGAGATTGTCCAAGCACCAGACTTGGTCACCATTCTTCAGCAAGGCATCGACAAGGTGCGATCCCAGAAACCCAGCCCCGCCTGCTACCAAGATCCGCATTTATGCCCCCTGAGAAAATGGTTGGTACCGCGAGTAACCATTACACCTAATCATCGTTGGTGACTTAGGTCCTCTATTCCGCGACCAGGAAGTCGTTCTTCAATTGCGAATCATGTGCCTTCCTTAACCTGATTATTTAAATGGGGCGGTCAATCGGTACAAGCGATCGAGGGCCCGACCGCTGCTCGCGTGCCAATACGGGACAGCGTCTGACCAGTTGAAGACCCAGTGCTATCTGGATGATAGCCATCTATGCAGTATCAATTGACCGCATTTGGTCACTTCAAATATGGGTTATTAAAGTCCTTCTTGCGATTTTTTGCCAATAGGACATCGTGGGCACGCAGCGTCGATGATCACATGTCTGGGAATGCCACGCAATCGCGCCCAAAAAAATCGTTGCTGGAAATACTCTCAGAACAAAAGAGTTCTGATTGCTATTCAAAAGAGATTGCCATTGAATTGGTTGAGGTTACTAAATGCAATTAGCATCCAAGCCGAAATGAGGGGTGAATTCGTGAATATTATCAGCGAAAATACCACAAAAGGCCATGGGGGGCGTGAGGAGGGTGGTGGGCAGCATCCGCTGCTTTCGGTTGTTATTCCAGCATTCAATGAGGAAAGAGCTGTAGGTGCAACTATAGTCCAACTTCGCGATTGCCTCGCCAACGCGGGTATCGCCCATGAGATTGTCGTAATTGATGATGGTTCGACGGACGAGACTTGCACTTGCGCGCAATCGGCAGGGGCGAACGTTGTTCGCATGCCGCAGAACGGCGGCTATGGCCGCGCTTTGAAGGCGGGTATCGCAGTTAGCGAGGGCGCACTACTTGCCATTATCGATGCAGACGGAACCTATCCGGCTGAAAGGCTTCCAGCAATGGTCGAGCTTTCTCGCTATAATGATATGGTTGTGGGTGATCGGGGTGTAGCCATGCAGGGCGTGCCGCTTCTTCGCCGGCCGGCTAAGTTTATGCTTAACAATGTTGCCAGCCTATTAGCAGGCCACCGAATTTCGGACCTAAATTCTGGGCTGCGAGTATTTCAGCGCCCGGCACTTGAAAGATTTCTATATTTGCTCCCGAATGGCTTTTCGTTCACGACCACGATTACAATGTGCATGCTCGCCTCGGGACACCGGGTGGCCTATCTGCCCATCGTTTACGCCAAGCGGATCGGCACCTCGAAGATTCGCGCGACCGATTTCTTCCGCTTCATGACGCTGGTATTCCGCCTGACTGTCTACTTCCAGCCGCTGAGGGTGTTCATGCCGGTAGCGATGCTGCTGTTCGCGATCGGGATCGGAAAGGGCATTTACGACATCTTTCTCGACAATCTGTCGGAGACGGCGGTGCTAGGCGTGCTCGGCGGCATCATGGTATGGTCGCTTGGTATGATCGCCGATATGATCGCCCGGATGCAATTGGGCCCGGACCGGCGCGGCAGGTAATATGACGGTATTCAGTGGAATGCGCAACCGGGCCTTTCTATCCCGCGGGGTGCGGGTGCTTGGCAGCGCTTTGGCGTTGTTCCTCATCTTCAATTTCGTATCCATGGGCGATGTGTGGGAGGGGTTCCGGCGGCTCCCGCTGCCAGTCTGGCTGGCGGCGTTGGTGCTGTTCCTTGCGGGCCATGCGCTGTCCGCCGCCAAATGGGCCCTGCTAATCGACGCACGCCTGCCCTTCGGGAGGATCTTTCGCGCGCATCTGGCGGGGTTGGCGGCAAATCTGGCGCTGCCAGGCGTCGCGGGCGGAGATGTCGTGCGTGCTGGGCTTGTCTACAATTTGGTGCCCGAAAAGGGCCGGCTCGCGGCGGGTTCCTTAGCCGACAGGCTGATCGACACCCTCGCGCTGCTGTTGATCACGCTTGCCGGGGCTTGGGCGCTGTGGGGAGGAGCGGTTAGCTTCATTGCTGTCGCGTGGCGACTCGCTGCGATCGCACTCCCCGTGGGGGCGTTATTGCTCGCTACCGCGCGGTTCGAGCGATTCTGGCCGCGCCATTTCGCCGAATACCGGTCCAGGCCGATCCGCCTCGCCGCCAAGCTCGCCAATGCCTGCGCTCAGCTGGCAGCAGAGCCGTGGCGGCTCGTCGCCTGTCTGGCGATATCGCTCGCGGTCCAGACGCTTTTCGTGGCGATCAATGCGCAGATCGCGGGCTATCTCGACTTGCAGATCGCGTTTGCCGGCTGGGCCTATGCCTGGGCCGGAGCGAAGATCGTTGCGATCCTGCCGATCAGCCTCGGCGGGCTCGGAGTGCGCGAGGGGACGATGGCGATGATGCTGCAGCCGCATGGCGGATCGCCGCGGGGAGTCGTCGCCACGGGGCTCCTTTGGCAGACGATCCTCTATGCGAGCGGCGTTCTCGGCCTGTTGGTCCAGACGCTAGCCGAGCGCCCCGCCGCCGCAGCCGAGCCGGCGCCCCAGGAGCCTGCATGATGGTTGCAACCGGAAAGCCCAGGGCGCTGATTCTCGGCGCAGGCCCTGCAGGTGTCGGTGCTGCCGCGATGCTGTGCGAAAGCGGCAAGGCGAGCGTGAAAGTTCTTGAACGCGCCGACCGCGTAGGAGGAAATTCGAGCAGCTTCCTGCTCGAAGGCGTGCATTGCGATTTCGGCAGCCATCGGCTGCACCCGGCGAGCGACCCGCAGATCCTGGCGATGATCAAAGATGCGGTGGGCGATGATTTGCTCTGGCGCCCACGCCATGGCCGCATCTTGCTGAAGGGCGCGTGGATCCATTTCCCGCTCAAGCCCCTCGACCTGTTGCTACGCATGCCCAAGACTTTTGCCGCGCGGCTGCTGTTCGACATGGGCGCCAAGCCGCTGCGCAAGGAGGCGAAGCCCGAAACCTTTGCCTCAGTGCTGCACAAGGGGCTCGGCCCGACTCTGTGCGAAGGGTTCTATTATCCCTACATGAAGAAGTTGTGGGCGCTCGATCCAAAGGATCTGGCGGTCACGCTCGCCAAAAGGCGAATTTCGGGCAGTTCGATCGGCAAGATAATTGGCAAGGTTCTCGGTCAGATCCCGGGTCTGAAGAAGCCGACCGCGGGCGGGTTCTATTATCCGCGTAAGGGATTTGGCCAGATTTGCGAGGCGCTGAAGGCGAAGGCCGAGTCGCGCGGCGCGAAATACGAGCTCGAAACCTCGGTGAACGCAATCGAACACGAAGGTGGTCGGGTAATCGCGGTGCGCCATGCGAGGGACGGCATTGAATTGCGCGAAGAGGCCGATGTGATCTGGTCAACGCTGCCGATCACGCATCTCGCGCGGATGATGCAGCCCGCTGCGCCTGCCAAAGTGCTGCAGGCCTGCGACGCGATCCGCTATCGCGGCATGATCCTGATTTATCTGGTGCTTGAGCAAGACCAGTTCACCGAATATGACGCGCATTATTTCCCCGAGCTTTCGGTACCGATCTCACGCCTGTCCGAGCCGAAAAACTATTCGGCGACGAGCGAACCCAAAGGGCTGACCGTGCTTTGCGCGGAACTGCCCTGCGATCCGGCCGAGGATTTGTGGGCGCTGGATGATGATGCGTTGGGCGCCAGGCTAGTCGAGTGGCTGAGCGCGGCGGGCCTGCCGATGACCACGAAGGTCAAGCGCACGGTCACACGGCGGCTGGGGCAGGCCTATCCGGTCTATGACCGCGACTTCGAAAGGCACTTCAAGCTGATCGACGACTGGATCGGCGGCATCGAAGGCCTGCTGACCTTCGGACGGCAGGGCCTGTTCGCGCACGATAACACCCACCACGCAATGGCCATGGCCGAAGGCGCGGTCGACTGCCTGCGCCCGGACGGCAGCTTCGACCATGCAAAATGGGCCGAATACCGCGCCGTCTTCGAGCATCACGTGGTGGAGGATTGAGATGGTTGACGCCGAGCGCCTTCCGGTGCTGACCTTTCATTCGATCTCGGAGGCGGCGGGGCCGACGAGCATTCCGCCTGGCACATTCGCGATGCAGATGCAGGCACTTGCCGATGCGGGCTTTACGAGCTGCACGATGGCCGAATATGCGGCGTGGCATGCTGGACAGGGGAACGGCGAACGGCGCTTACTGATCACCTTCGATGATGCCTTTTGTGATTTCGCCGAGGCGGCCGCGCCGATCATGCGGCGACATGGCTTCGCCGCGACCGTGTTCGTGCCGACCGCGCTGGTGGGATCGCCCGAGGCCTGGGCCGGAGCGAACAGTCCCGCGCGCAAGCTGTTGGACTGGGACGCGATCCGCGCGCTCCAAGCCGAAGGCTTCGAGTTCGGTTCGCACAGTCGCACCCACGCCTATCTGCCGAAGCTCCCGCAGCAAGAGCGTGAGTGTGAGATCGCTGATAGCGCCGCCGAACTGAGTGCTGCGACAGGCCGTCCCGCCGAGGCCTTCGCTGCGCCCTATGGGGCGGTGGATGCGGAGACGGTGGCTCTGATCGCCCGACATTATCCGATCGCCTTTGGCACGCGGTTTGATGTCAGCCGTCGGGAGGAAGCGAGGCACGATATTCCGCGGCTCGACATGCACTATTTCCGCAGCGAAGCCACCTGGCGCGGCTTCCTCGCAGGGGATCGCGGTTATTTCACGGTGCGGCGGGCCCTGCGCGCCGTGCGCGGCGCAGCGCGGAAGCTTGCTGCATGAGTAGCCTGAGGTATCTGCTCTCGCCCGCAACGCGCGCGCGCATCGGCGCCTTCCGTCGCAAATACGACCTGCACTGGCCGCGCCGTGGCAGCGTGAGCTTCGGCGACCTGCGTTGCGTGTCGCCGATTAGCAAGAGCTTTGGCTTGGATCGCGGCCAGGCGATCGACCGCTATTACATCGAGGCATTCCTTGCCGCGAACAGCGCGCGGATTGCCGGACGCGTGCTCGAACTCGGCGATCCCTGTTATACGCAGAAATTCGGCGGAGACCGGGTGACGCAGTCCGACGTCCTGCATGTCGTCGCCGGAAATCCGGCGGCGACGATCATCGCCGATCTTGGCGACGCGCCGCATATCCCCGACGACAGCTTCGACTGCATCATCTTCACCCAGACTCTGCAAATGATCTACGATATGGGCGCGACGTTACGCACCCTGAACCGGATCACGAAGCCGGGCGGAAGCGTGCTCATCACTACGGCCGGCATCGCCAAGGTTGGTCGCCGCCTCGGCCGCGATGACTGGGGCGAATATTGGCGGCATACGGCGCAGGGGCTGGAAGCACAGGTGAAGGAATTCTTTCCCGGCGCTGATGCGGATGTGGTCAACTACGGCAATGTCCTTTCTGCCTGTGCGTTTCTGCAAGGCCTAGCGAGCGACGAACTGGAGCCTTTCGAGCTTGATTATGTTGATGAGGATTTCGAGGTGATCATCGCAGCGAGGGTGATACCGCGATGAACGCTTGCGACCCAGCTTTGGCTGCGGCTCGCCGCGTAACGCTGCTCGATACGGCAGTGGCTTCGACCAATCTGGGTGACCAGATCATCATGGAAGCGGTACGGGCAGGCTTGCGGGATGTGCTGGCTGGCACCTTCGTCACCTCGGTAGCGAGCCATGACCGGCTCGGGCCGAAGGGGCGCGCGCTGATCCGCAATGCCGACGTTGCGATTGCCGGCGGTTCGAACCTAATCAGCTCTCGCATGTGGTTTCGCTCTGTCTGGAAGCTTGGCCTGCGCGACGCATTCCTGAGCATGAACACAGTGCTCATGGGCATCGGTTGGTACCAGTTCCAGAACAAGCCCGATCCATACTCGCGCTGGCTGCTGCGGCGGGTGCTGCACCCGACGGCGCTCCATTCGGTGCGCGACAGCCATGCAAAGGCGATGCTGGCAGGAATCGGGATCGTCAATGTCGTCAACACCGGCTGCCCGACTTTGTGGGATCTCGCCAATCCGGCACGCCCACCGCTACCGACCTGCAAGGCTGCCGAGGTGGTGACTACGGTCAACACCTACATCAAAGATCCGGCGGCTGATCGGCGGATGCTGGAAATTCTGAAAGCCCGCTACGGCACTGTCTATGCGTGGATCCAGACCGCTGAGGACGGCGCATATCTACGCGAACTGGCCCAAGGCATCGAGATCATCGAGCCAAGTCTGGCGGCCTATGACGAACTGCTGACTAGCGCGCGCGATCTCGATTATGTTGGGAACCGACTGCACGGCGGGATTCGTGCGATGCAGAAGGGGCGACGTGCAATAATCGTGGCAATTGACAACCGCGCGCAGGAAATGGGTCGCGATTTTGCGCTCCCCATCGTTGCGCGGACCAATTTTGAAAGGCTTGAGGCAATGATTGCCGGGCCGCTGGAAATCGCGGTAAGGCCGCCGCTGGGAGATATCGCTGCTTGGAAAGCGGCACTTGCAAGGACGATCCATGGACCGGCCGCAGGAGACTGACCGCTGGGACACGTTCGCGATCGCCGCGATACTGCTCTTGGCACTGGCACTCCGCCTCTATCGGCTCGATGCGCCGCTTTGGTATGACGAGGTGCTAACCCTCACAAATTTCGTGCGGCTCCCCTGGCCGAATCTGCTGAGCGACTTTTCTTCGCTTAACAATCACATGGCCTACAGTGTGGAAGCGAAACTGGCAGTCGGCCTGCTGGGCGAAAGCGCATTTGCGATGCGGCTGCCCGCGGTGCTGTTCGGCGTGGGCAGCATCGCGCTGATCTGGCCGATGGTGCGCCAGGCCGCCGGGCGCGGGCCCACGCTCGTCGCCATGGGCCTCGCCGCGATTTCCTATCACCACATCTGGTTCTCGCAAAATGCGCGCGGCTATACGGAGCTGTTGTTCTTCACCAGCCTGGCGACGCTGATCTTCGTGCGCGCCGTGGCCCGCCCTAGCTGGGGCTTGTGTATCTGCTACGCCGTCGCACTCGCGCTCGCGATGTACACGCATCTTTCTGCGGGGTTCTTCATCGCGTCGCACGGCGTGGTGGGGATCTACCTGCTGCTCCGCCGGCAGGCGGGGATGCAGCTGGCCTATGGCGGGGTGATGGGCGCGGTGCTTACCGTGCTGCTCTATGCGCCGGTGATCCCGCAGGTGATCCCGGCGATGAACCAGGTGTCGGACGGCAAGACCAGTTCGACCATGGCCGAATGGACCAATCCGTTGCGCATGCTGGGCGAAATCGGCGCGAGCTTCGGGCCGCTCGGCCCGATCGCGCCGTTGCTGATCGCGGGCGCGCTGTTGGTGATCGTGCTCGGCGCCATTCGCTTGTGGCGCGGCGCCCCGGTGCTGACGGCGATCTATGTCCTGTCGATCCCGATCGCGCTCGTCATGCTGATGGTCTTGTCCTTCCGTATCTGGCCGCGCTATTTCTTCGTGGATATCAACATCATCTTCGTGTTCGCCGCCCTGGGCTGCAGCGTCTTCACCAATTGGCTGAAGCGCTGGTTCGGGGAGCGGGCGGGGGCACCGCTATTCGCAGCCGCCGCACTCGCGATGGTGGTGGTCTCGCTGGTGTTGCTGCCGAAGAACTATCTTCACCCCAAGCAGGATTTCGCCGGCGCGGTCGCCCGGTTCGAGGCAGAGCGGCGGCCGGGCGATCGGCTCGCCGCAATCAGTCTCGCCGCCGAGCCGCTAAAGAGCTATTTTGCGCCCGAGGTGGCGGTGATCGAAAGTGACGCAGATCTGCAACGGCTGCTCGCAGAGACCCCGAATATCTTTGTTATCACTGCGTTCGACAACCATGTCGAAACGGGACAGGAACAACTCCTCGCTGTCATTGAGCAACGCGCCAAGGCAGTAATTGAATTCGATGGAACGCTGGGCGGAGGTGAAGTCCGGATGTTCCGTTTACGGGGCAAGGGGGCCAGACAGGCCGACGCTGCACAAGCAGTTTGCGGCAACAGGACGGATGACGGTTGTGGCTGAACAGAAGATCGATTGGCGTGCCATCGTCTATAACGGCAAGGTCGACATACTCGATGAGTATGCCGGGCGCGACGCGCTGCTTGAAAAGTTGACCAGTACTTTCCTCGATGCAGTCGAAAAGCTGGAAAGCAAGGCCGCGCGAGCCGCGGTGGCCGCTGAAGGCCTGCGTTCGCTCCACAAGCATTTCCCGCCGCACAAGGTCGCCAAGCTGGAAGCGATGGTCCGCACGCAGATGCGCGACGATCTCTATTTCTGGGCGCAGCAGGTCGGCCGCGAGACGATCGGTCTCGAAGATCCGTTCTATGTCGACATGCTGATCGTGCTGCGAATCCACTATCCGTTCCTGGTCGCGCGCGAAAGCGAGGTTCCGGAAGAGCCGCCCTATGACTGGGAAGAGCGCATCCGGCTCGGCATTGCGGCGCTGCGCAATCCCAAGATTCTGGCCAACCAGGTTTCGCGCCGCATCCGCAAGCGCGGCAAGATCGCCGAGCACAAGATCGCATATGATCCCAAATCCTATCACGGCGAATTGCCGACCCTGGCGCGCGCCCATGGCGCGCATATCGATACGTGGTACGGCCACAGCTTCGACGGCTTCAATGTCTGGCTATCGATCGATGGGGTGAACACCGATAATACGGTGATCCTGTATCCAGAGCTCTTCGGCCACCGCGTCGATTACGATCCGCGCAGCATGTATTTGGCCGAAGGCACCAAGATCCCAAAACCGACCAAGGTCGATCTAAAGCCGGGCCAGCTGCTGCTGTTCAATCCGGAAATGCTGCACGGCACGCAGGTCAACATCTCGGATGAGACCCGCGTCGCGCTGACTGTCCGAATCAATCCGAAAGTGCCGCGTTTCAACGACGATGCGCCGTTCAATGCCGAACACTGGTATGCGTCGACCGATCTCGCCAAGCGCCGCTACACCCATGTGTCGGTGTTCCCGGCCAATGAGTATCAGGGCGATCCCTCGATCGCGCAGGAAGCGGTGCCGCCCGGTACGCTGCCGCGCGTGACGGTCGAGAATGCCGAAAGCGGCGACACCGTGCTGTGCAGCGCGGCCGAACTCGACCAGGCCGGGCAGGTCGCGGTCGATCTGGGCAAGCGCAAGCTGCTGCTGGTCAAGGACGAGAATTGCATCCGGGCCTTCAACCGCCTCTGCCCCCATCGCGGGATCGATCTGGCGGACGGCCATGTCGACGGACAGGAAGCCTTCTGCCCCGGCCACGGCATCGCCTTCTCGCTCAGCGACGGTAAGTCGACCTGCGCCGCGTTGCATCTGCGCAAGCTGGAAGTGATCGAACGCGACGGGCAAATCGTTCTCCCGGGCAAGCGCGGCGCAGCACCGGTGGAGGAAGCAGCGCTGGCGGATGGCTGAACGGGCTCGCCTTGCCGATCGGCCGCTGCGGGTGGCGCTGGTCACGACCTTCTACCCGCCGCATAATTTCGGTGGGGACGGGCGGTACGTCCAGAGCTTCGCGCGGGCGCTTGCGCGCCATGGCTGCGAGGTCGAGGTGATCTATTCGGATGATGGCTGGCGAGTGCTGAGCGGACAGAAGACCTCGCCTGAAACCGCGCCCGACGAGCCGGGCATCAAGATCCGCAACCTCTCCAGCGACAAGCCGTTCATGGCAACGCTGCTGAACCAGCAACTGGGCACGCCTGCCGGCCGGCGGCGCCGGCTGGAAGCGGCGCTTTCCAACGATTTCGACGTGATCCATTATCACAACGTGTCGCTAATCGGCGGGCCGGGCGCGCTGGAGCTGGGTGACGCGATCAAGTTCTACACCGCGCATGAGCATTGGCTCGTATGCCCCAATCACGTGCTGTGGCGCCACGGACGCGAGCTGTGCGACGGCCGCGAATGCGTCCGCTGCTCGATCGCGCATCGCCGTCCGCCGCAATTGTGGCGCGCCACCGGGCTGCTGGATCGTGCGGCAAGCCATGTCGACACGTTCATCGCCCTCAGCGAGTCGGTTGCGGCCAATCACAAGAGTTTCGGCTTCAAGCCGGAGATGACGCTGATGGCATCCTTCATGCCGGACGAGGAAGCGGCGGCGAGCGTGCCCGCGCCCGCCCATCCGCGGCCCTATTTCCTGATGGTCGGTCGCCTGGAAGTGATCAAGGGCATGCAGGATGTGATCCCACGGTTCGGCGAGGATGCTCCCGCGGACCTCCTGATCGCCGGCTCCGGCCCTTTCGAGCCCGAGCTTCGGGCGCTCGCGGAGGGTAAGCCTCACGTTCGCTTCCTCGGCAAGGTCGATCCGGGCGCACTGCCGGAGCTTTACCGCAACAGCCTGGCGCTGATTACACCCTCCATTTGCTACGAGGTTTTTCCGATGGTCGCGTTGGAGGCCTTCCGGGAAGGCACGCCAATCGTGGCGCGCGATCTTGGCCCCTATCCGCAGATCGTGCAGGAAAGCGAAGCCGGGCTGCTGTTCGAAGATGCCGTTTCGCTCGGCGATGCGCTCCGGACCATCGCGTCCGACCAGCAAATGCGGGCGAAGCTGGGCGCCAATGGCCGCCAGGCGGTCGCCACCCGGTGGAGCGAAGCCACCGCAATTCACGATTATTTCGAACTCATCAGGCAAACCGCAATCAAGAAGCGCCGCCAGGATCTGGTCGATCGGCTGGCCGCGCTGCCCCTCGCAGCGTAGGGGAAAAGGGGGAAGTCATGGTAACCAAAGTTGGACAGAACATAGAAACGGCCAATGCGGCCTGGAATTTCGGCGGCAATGTGCCCGATCATTTCGTGGATCACATCCGCCATTCCGTGCCGCTCTATGCCGAGGGCCACGACCTCATCTGCCAGCTGAGCGACTATTTCGTCGCCAATAACAGCACGGTGTACGAGATCGGCGTTTCGACCGGGGAATTGCTCAAGAAGGTGGCCCTGCGCAACCAGCATCGCACGGGCACCAATTTCATCGGAATGGATGTCGAGGAGGCAATGACGGCCAAGGCGCGCAAGCACACGGCCGACGTTCCGAATATCGAGATCCTGGATGACGATGCCCGGACTTATCATTTCGAGAAGTCGGACCTCATCCTTTCCTATTACACGATGCAGTTCATCCCGCCCCGCGACCGGCAGGAGTTGTTCAACAAGCTGTATGACGCGCTGCACTGGGGCGGGGCGCTGATCATGTTCGAGAAGGTCCGCGCACCCGATGCACGGTTCCAGGACATCGCCGTCAGCCTTTATAACGAGTTCAAGCTGGCCAACGGCTTCAATTGCGAGGAAATCGTCACCAAGACCCGCAGCCTCAAGGGCGTGCTGGAGCCGTTCTCGACCCAGGGCAATCTCGACCTGTTCGAACGCGCCGGGTTCAAGGACGTGACGACGATCGCGAAATATGTTTGCTTCGAGGGCTTCCTGGCGATCAAGTAAGCCACAACGCCAGCCAGTCACGACGGGATCATGATCAGCAATCTATCCGACCGGCCGGACGGCACGAAGCTTGCCTGCGACATCGTGGTGATCGGTGCTGGCGCGGCCGGCATCGCCATTGCGCGCGAATTTGCGGGCCGCAGCGAACGGGTGATCGTGCTTGAAGCCGGAGATGCCGATTTCGACGAGCAATATCAGGATTTTACCAAGGGCAGCGCATCCGGCGCGCCCTATTTCGCGCTCCATGAATCGCGTTACCGTATGCTGGGCGGGTCGACCTTCCGCTGGGGTGCGCGCACCGCGCCGTTCAAGCCGCATGATTTTTCGGAGCGGCCATGGATCGATAAAACCAAGGGCTGGCCGATCCCGCTCGACGAGATCACACCCTTCTATGACCGCGTATTCCAGATGGTCGCGGTCAAGACGCCTTTCGCCTTCGACAAGGGGGTGTGGGAATTTGTCGCGACCAAGCCGGTTGCCTTCGACGAGGCGCAGCTCGAATATCATGCGTTCCAGTTCGGCCGGAACCTGCTGTTCAACGCCCGTTTCGGGGACGAGTTGCGCCAGGCACCGAATGTCGAAGTGCTGCTCGGCGCGCAGGTACTGGAGATCGACACGGGTGGCGAGGGCGCCCATGTCGATCATCTGAAAGTCGCCGCGCTGAGCGGCGGGCGCTGCACGCTGCGGGCCAAGACTTACATCCTTGCTTCCGGCGGGATCGAAAATGCCCGGATGCTACTGCTGTCCAAGGGCCGCGACGGGCGCGGCCTGGCCAATGGCAGCGATACTGTCGGCCGCTTCTTCATGGAGCATCCCACCGTTTCGGCGGGTACGATTACCTCGTCCAACAACCAGAAGCTGATCGATATCTTCTCGCCGGGCCTGATCGCCGGTCGCCTGGTCGAGGTGGGTGTCGCTTTGTCGCCCGAACAGCAGCGCGCGACGCAAAGCCTCAATGCGATCGCCCGTGCGGCGGTGGTCCTGTCAAAGGACCCGACCCAGGCGCTACGCGAATTGCTTCGCAACCTTGCCCATCGCCGCTTGCCGCATAATCTGAGCTGGTATCAGAAGAACAAATATCTGACCGAGCGGCTCGGCATCATCCTGCGCAATCCGTTCTCGATCGTGGGCAATGTCATCCGCCATGCGCTGGGCAAGCCGAAGCGCTTCGATGTCGATTCCGTCTATCTCGAATTGCGGACGGAACAGGATCCCAATCCCGAAAGCCGGGTCACGCTGGGAACCGAGCTAGACGCGCATGGCCAGCCCCGCGCACATCTGCACTGGGCGCTCACCGAGCGGGACAAGCACACGATGCGTACGCTCGCCCATGCGGTGGACGCGGAACTGCGCCGGCTGGGCCTAGGCGAGATCGCGTTCGAGCCCTGGCTGGAATCCGACGATCTGACCTTCGGCAGCGACATGGTCGGCGGCCATCATCATATGGGTACAACTCGCATGTCCGCCGATCCGGCGGACGGCGTCGTGCGGGGCGATTGCCGCTGTCACGAGGTGGACAATCTCTACATTGCGGGCAGTTCGTTGTTTCCGACCTCGAGCTTCGTCAACCCGACCGCGACGCTCCTCGCGCTGAGTATTCGCTTGGCCGACATGCTCAAGCGCACCGGCAACTGAGGACGCTGCACAGTGGCGCTACCACTGATCAGACGTCTGCGCCGCAAGGTCGATCAGGATATGCGTTTTTTCCAGGATTTCGGCCTACTAACGGCCGGCCAGCTGGTCAGCCGCGTGCTGGGCTTCCTGGCCTTCGCCTGGATCGCGCGTCGGCTGGAGCCGAGCGATTATGGGGCGGTCGAATATGTGGTCGGTCTGTCGATCTTCTTCGCCACGCTGGCCGATGGCGGGCTCGGTGTCCTCGGCACGCGCCGGGCGGCGCACCAACCTGACGAGCTGCCGCTGCTGGCTTACCAGATCCCGATTGCGCGATTGCTGATCGTCGCGGTCGGGCTGCCCGTGATGGCGCTGATGGCCACACAGGCGCTTGATACGCAGGCGCCGGCCGCGCTGATCTGGCTGTTCGCCGCAAGCGTGATCGCTGCACCATTCCGCCAGCAATGGCTGTTCCAGGCTAGCGAGCGGATGAGCCTCGCCGCCTGGGGTGATGTGGTGCGGATGGCGGTGTTCGCGATCGCCGTTTGGGTGCTGCTGCTCGGCCGGCCGGACATCCTGCGGGTGGCCTATGCGGAAGTTATCAGCGTGGCCGCGGTCACGCTCTATTCGGTCTATATGCAGCACCGCCATGTCACGCCGTTGCGGGTCAGCGGGTCGATGGCGGGCTTTGGTGGGCTCGTGCGCGAAGGCCTGGTGATCGGCTCGACCAATCTCGTCTGGGCGCTCAACCAGTATCTCCCGCTATTCGTTATCGGCTCGCAGATGGGGGCGGTGTCGCTTGCGTGGTTCGCAGGCGCCTCGCGGATCGTGGTCTCGCTGATCCAGTTCAGCAATCTCTACCATTTCAACATGTATCCCTCGGTCGCGCAGGCACGCGCGAAGGGAGGGGACGCGCTGGCGGCCCTGTTGAAGCGTTCGGCCCGGGTCGTGGGCTGGGGCGGACTGGGCGGTGCCACTGCGCTGACCGTGCTCGACAAGCCGCTGGTCCATGCCGCGCTGGGCGAAAAGCTGCTGCCCGCCGCGCCGCTGCTCGGGGTCATGGCCTGGATGCTGCCGCTGGCGCTGGTTTCCGGCCATGCGCGCTGGAGCCTCGCGGCAGCCGGTCAGCAATCGAGCGTGCTCGCATCGCAGGTAAGCGGCGTGGTGGTGACCTTCATCGCGCTGGTACTGCTGCCACCTCTTTTCGGCCTTACCGGCTACGCCATTGCCTCCGTCACCGGATTCATCGCGGTCTGGGCCGTCTCACATGTACTGGCGGCCAGACATGACTGCGCGCCGCCCTCGCCGCTGATCCTGATCCGGCCGGTCTTGATGGCGGGCGTCGTTATCGGAATCTCGCAGGCTATCGGCGATAGATTTGCAATCCGAGCCGGGCTGCTTGGGCTGGCGCTGTGTCTGGCGCCCGTCATCGATCGGCAGCTCCTCGCTGACGTCAAGCAACTCGCAGGCGCGCGCAATAGATTGCATGAAAACTAATGTCCGTTCAGCCTTCATTGCACGCTGGGGCCATAGTTCCCACCGGCAACGGGATAACAATCATCACCGTGCCGGTGGAAATCCCTATCAGGTCATTCGCCCCCGCAATGCAACTGCCTTCCCGTCCTTCGGCATCAACTGAGCGGACGAGATATTGCCGATTTCCCATTCCAGTAATTGTCAAACGAAAGTGTCTTTTGGGGCCCAATTTCTTCAAAATCCGTCCAAAGAGACCTTGACCTACGTTGTGCGATGCGCTGACCACCAACGCCAACGTGCCATTTGCTCTACGAAAGGCAGCGCTCCGCAAATTTGGGTTGCTGGCATTAGCGCCAATCCTCTGGTCTCCTGGGCGCACGCTTCGAAAAACTAATGCAAGCTGCCTTCCGACCGTCGAGAGCCGGACTTGCGGCGATCCAACGACCTTTTCATCGACAATCACAGGGTAACCATCCTTCGCTCCGTTCCACGCGATGGCCCAGAGCAACCAACTTGAGACATTTCCTTCGGTTAGATCCTCAATCAACTCGTCAGCCGTTCCCTCGACATGCTCAAGCATTGCGGTCTGCTTGCCTAGCGAGCGGCCACGCTCACCGATTTTACGGATCGTGTTCTCGCTCAGCTGCTGGTCGTAGCGGTGATATGATATTGTCTGCACCAAAGGAAGAGCACCTGGCACTGTAGCTATTCCGTCCAAATACCGTAGAGCTAATGACGCACGGGCGGTCGAGGGCGCGATCATCGACGGCAACACGACGCGGTCGGAGCGAAAGCGCTTCGCCGTTGCCACCATCGCACGCCCAATCTGAGGGCCTCTCCAGTCAGCAGTGTTGTCAGGCTCAAGAATAACCTCAAGCTCATCTGGTACTAGACCGTACTTCTCCTTCATATGTGCGAAGGCGGTGGCAATGAGCTCCGCGTATTCATCGGGATTGTTGGCATGGGAGAGCGTGCCTTGCTTCCTTGTCCAACGAAAATCGACGTAGTTTAGGTTCAGTGCCAATCTGATGCCGTGCCGCTTGGCGATCATCATCGCAGGAAGAACTAAATTTTCTATTCGGTAGTCCAGCTCAGAAAACTGAAATCCCGTTTGATTGACATGGAGCGGATCGTCGTTGTCATTGATCTTTTCGTAAAAGTGATCTTTGAATTCTTCATATGATAGCTTTCCGGCGTGGAATGCAGGCCAGTAATCGATTGGGTTTTCGGCCCCGCTACGAATTTCGAGGCGAAGCTGGGTAATGCCGCCCTCGACGATCAACTTTTCCAGTATGGCGTCGCGGTTCTTCAGCCAACTTCCGTTAAATTTATTCGCGCTTTTATCAAATTCCCAAAGACGAGACACTGCCCCCCACGCGACAATGTTTTGATGCTCTACCTTGGTGTCTACATAAATTGACGCTGGATTTGTACTTTGGCATCCAGTCAAAAGCAGCAAAGCTACAAACTTAGCCAAAAGCCTACAGACCATCGTGATGTTATAAAGGCGCTTCAGTTTCATTGACAAACACCAATGAGAGGCGGTCCAATCATCCTTCGCATTCAGAAATGTTGCAGGCTCATTGGGGGGGCTAGCCCGGTTGGAGAAATCGATTTGGTTCCATCACATCGTAACTTGCTGGTTTTCGCAACTCGAATTGACCCGCACCCGTTGGCAAGTTCAGGTTCGTCATCGAACTCGCTAGTTTTCAGACGGCACCGAGAAAGATCCGCTAACCCTCCTATTGCCCTGTGAATTGGTGGCCCTGCCGTCGACGCTCGACAGTCCGCTGTTGAGGTCGATCGTCAGCCTGCCGCCGTTGAGCGTATCGCCACCCCGACGCAGCGCTACCCCGCCGGACAGCACGATGACACGGCGGTTGAAGTCGTAGACGCCGGCCGAACCACTCGCCCGTTCGTTGCCACGGGTGACGGTTACGCCGCCAGTCGCATCGATCCGCTGGATCTTGAGCGCGCCTTCATTTGTGTAGGCCACGGTCGTCCGCGCGGCAGTCATCCGCAGGTCGCCCTGGTCGATCACGACGCTTCCCGACAGGACGACACGGTTCTGCTTGTCCTGAAGTTCGATTCGATCGGCCGCATAGTTGACCGGCTGGTCGGAATTGAACCCGGCGATCGCCTGCGCTCCGGCAATGTTGCCGAACGCCAGCGCGGCGACGGTGCCCGCGAGCAGCCCACCGGCGAGACCGCGCAGGACAAGACGGGAGATCGGGCGACGGTCCATGGGAACTGCTCCTAGGGCCAGTTGCGGGGCGCGTGAAGCCGTCATTGCGGCATCTTCAGGCGATTGGGAATCATCCGCAAGCGCGCGTTGCCGACCAGGGCCACGGTCCTGTCTGCCAGGTTGGCTTGCAGGGCATTGGCGGAAAACGTGCCGGCGGGCACCGTTCCCTCGACTCCGTCGCTGCCGACCAGCGTCTTGCTGTTGAGGTCGATGGCCACGCCCCGCGCGGTCATGGTGTAGCCGTCGGCGGCCCTGAAGCTGAGTTCGCTGTCGATGGCGACGGTCTCCGCGTCGAAGTCGTAACGTCCCGCACTGGCGGAAAGGACGGCCGGTCCTTGCGGCAGCAGTATGCGCGCGGTCAGGTCGTGCATCCGGACGATCGGCTCGCTCATGCCCTTCTGGACGGCTTCGCCTGCCGAGAGTGAAAATGGGCGTCCATCCTTGTCCTCGCCGCGATAGATCGCGTTATCGACGCGCAGCCGGTCGTCGGCGAGCGCGACCTTGTTGCGGTCGAGCAAGAAGCTGACCTCGCCCCGCGGCCCGAGCGGCGTGATGATCATCAGGGCTGTGACCACCCCGACGGCCGCCGGCAGGCCGACCGCGAGCCAGCGCACGATACGGTCGAGCGAACCGCCGGGCGCCGCAATGGCGCGGCGGCGATCTCTCATCAGGTCTGCTTCGACTGTCATCGCTCGTTAGCCGGCAACGGGTGCCTATTCGTGGCTGAAGATGTCTTTGTCGGCCCAGCCGGCGACATCGAGCCGCGCGCGGGCGGGCAGGAAGTCGAAGCAGGCCTGGGCCAGTGCCATCCGTCCCTCGCGCTCAAGCCGGGGGACAAGGGCTTCGCGCAGGCGGTGCAGGTGGCGGACATCGGACGCGGCATATTCGCGCTGCGCCTCGCTCAACTCCGCTGCGCCCCAGTCGCTCGACTGCTGCTGCTTGGAGATGCTCTCGCCGAGCAGTTCCTCGATCAGGTTCTTGAGGCCGTGCCGGTCGGTGTAGGTGCGGACCAGCTTGCTGGCGATCTTGGTGCAGAACACCGGCGCCGCGACCACGCCGAGATAGTACTCGATGGCGGCAAGGTCGAAGCGCGCGAAGTGGTAAAGCTTGAGCCGGGCCGGATCGGCCAGCACCGCCTTGAGGTTCGGCGCATCGTAGGCGCTGCCCACGCCGAAGCGTACGAGATGCTCGTCGCCCTTGCCGTCGCTGATCTGCAGCACGCAAAGCCGGTCACGCGTTGTGACGAGGCCCATGGTTTCGGTATCGACGGCGACGGGACCTGCGGCGAGCACGCCTTCGGGCAGGTCTTCTTCGTGGAAATATACGGCCATAAGCGAAAGCCTTAGGCGGATTGGGGAAAGAGGGAAAGCACCGCGTGGAGCGGGCGCGCCGGGCAGGCTATGGCCGGTGCATGGCGGATACAGTCCCAGATTCCTGGCGCGGCGCACTCGACCCGGTGCTGGCCCTGCCCGAGAGCCGGCGGCTCGGCGGCTGGCTGCGGGAGCAGGAGGCGGCCGGCAAGACTATCTACCCGCCCCGCGGGATGCGCCTGCGGGCGCTCGAGCTGACTCCGCTCGAAAAGGTCAAGGTCGTCATCCTTGGGCAGGATCCGTACCACGGGCCGGGTCAGGCGCATGGGTTGTCGTTTTCGGTCCCCGACGGCGTGCGGATCCCGCCGTCGCTGGTCAACATCTACAAGGAACTGAACAGCGACCTCGGCATCGCGCCGAGGCCCGACGGCAATCTCGAACACTGGGCGCGGCAGGGCGTGCTGCTGCTCAACAACTCGCTGACCGTCGAGGCCGGGCAGGCCGGCAGCCATGCCGGGCGCGGCTGGGACGCGATTACCGATGCGGCGGTAGCCGCCGTTGCCGCGCGCGAGGTGCCGAGCGTGTTCATCCTGTGGGGCAACCACGCGCGCAAGAAGGCGCAGAAACTGCCCGACCTCGCTGCGGGCGGACGGCATCTGGTGCTGACCAGCGCGCACCCGAGCCCGCTCTCGGCGCATTCGGGCTTCTTCGGGTCGAAGCCTTTCAGCCAGGCCAACGCCTTCCTCGAAGCCAACGGTCGCGGCGCGATCGACTGGTAGGCGTCAGGCCGCTTCGCCGAGACCCATCCATTCGTAGGCGCTGGTTTCCGGCCCGCTCTCGTTGATCGTCGTGCGGCGCATGTCGCGGCGATACTCGTCGGAGAGCAGCGGCGTGGCGGCGTGCATGGTGGAGCGGTTGTCCCAGATCACCAGGTCCCACCGCCGCCATTGGTGCCGGTATATGTACTTCTCCTGCGTAGCATGGGCGTAGAGCTCCTCGACCAGCGCCAGCCCTTCGTCCAGGTCCATGCCCTCGATCCCGAAACAATGTCCGCCGATATACAACGCCTTGCGCCCGTAGGGCATGGTCCGGACCAGCGGGTGCCGGACCGTCGGGAAGGGGATGACCAGCCGCATATCCGGCGTGATCTCGGCCTTGAATCCGGCGAGCTTGCGACCCTCCCAGAAGTCGTGAAGACCGACGAGGTTTTCGATCCTTGCCTTCATGGTCTCGGACAGGTCGTCGTAGGCGGCGCGCGCGTCGACGAACCAGGTATCGCCGCCCACGCTCGGCGGCGGGGTCTCGACTCCGTGCAGCAGCGACCACTTGGTCGGCATGGTGTGAAAGCTCGAATCGGTGTGGAACCGCTCGGCGCCCTTGGCGAGGCTTTTCGGGTCCGAGCCGTAGGGGATGACCTCGTCGTTGTGGTCGAGGTTGCCGGCATGGAAGATGCCGGGCGTGTAGTGGCGGGTGCCGACGGGACGCGACGCGCCCTTCACGCGGCTGGGCAGTTCCAGCGGGCCGAACGCGCGGCTGAAGTCCTTCTGTTGCTCGTCGGAAATCTCGGCGTCGCGGATCGCCAGCACGCCGTAGCGCGCCATCGCATCCTCGACCGTTCGGACCAGTTCCGCGTCAGGGGGCAACGAGAGATCGGCGCCGACGAGTTCGGCGGCGAACAGCGGGTGCAAGGGGCTGACTTGCATTGAATTTCCTCTCCCCAGTCTCACGGCAGGCATAGCCGCGATTGTCTTCGCGAGGAAAGCATCCGTCCCCGCGGAAACCCCAATTTAACCGCGTGTCTGCGCGTGGCCGCAAGGGTTTTCCGATAGCCTTGCCGCATGCGGCACGAATTGATGCTTGAACGGCGCGTTGCCACGGTTTGCCGATCGGAGGTCGTTGCGGCCTTCAGCTATGCGCTCGACCTCACCGAAGGCCAGCCGCAGGGCCTCTCGATCCGCGCCTGCTACATCGCCGGCGAACTGGCGCGCGAAATCGGGCTGTCGGGCGACGACTGGGCGACGGTCTACTATGCCACCCTGCTCAAGGACCTCGGCTGCAGCAGCAACGCGGCGCGGATTCACGAACTCTATCGGGCCGACGATCTCGCCTTCAAGAACCGGTGGAAGACGGTCGCGCCGGGCCTCAAGTCGACGCTCGAGTTCGTGTTCGAGAACACCGCGCGCGGCGCCCCGCTCAGGGCGCGGGTCAAGGCGATCGCTCACATCCTCCGGAACGGCGAGGCCATCGCCCAGGAAATGATCGAGACGCGCTGCACGCGCGGTGCCGATATCGCCCGCGAACTGCGATTCGGCGAAGACGTGGCGCAGGGCATCTACCACCTCGACGAGCGCTGGGACGGATCGGGCCGGCCGGGGCACCTGAGAGGCGATGCCATCCCCCTCGCCTCGCGCTGCGCGCTGCTGGCGCAGATTGCCGACGTGTTCCACACCGCGGCCGGCCCAATCGCCGCCTGCACGGAAGTGGCGCTGCGTTCCGGCACATGGCTCGACCCCGAGCTTTGTCGCTCCTTCGCCCGACTCGCCGGCACCCCGCGCTTCTGGGCGCGGCTCGAATCCGCCAGTCTCGAAATGCAGGTCGCTGCCATGGCGCCCGATCTCGAAGAGGAGGTCGACGAAGACTATCTCGACGCGATCACCGCCGCGTTCGGCAAGGTGGTCGACGCCAAGAGCCCTTACACGGCCGGGCACTCGCAGCGCGTTGCCGCCTATTCCGAGCAACTCGGCCAACGACTCGGCGTGCTGCCGGGGCGGTTGCGTCGGCTCAAGCGCGCGGCCACGCTGCACGACGTCGGCAAGCTTGGTGTGTCGAGCGCGATCCTCGAAAAGCCCGGCAAGCTCGACGACGCCGAGTGGGAAGTGATGCGCAGCCATGCGGTCCATACGCAGGCGATCCTCGGGCGGATCGGCGCCTTCGCCGACCTGGCCCCGATCGCGGCGGCACACCACGAGCGGCTCGACGGGTTCGGCTACCCGCTCGGGCTCGACGAACAGACGATCAGCCATGAGACGCGCATCATCACCTTGTGCGACTTCTATGACGCGCTCTCTGCCGAGCGGCCCTACCGCGAGGCGATGGCGCCGGCCGAGGCGCTGGCGATCATGGAGCGCGAAGTCGGCACGGCGATCGACCCGCGCGGCTTCGAGGCGCTGCGCGAAATTGTCGCATAGCGGCAGTCACTGCGGGGCTTCAGACAGCCGGCGGCAAGGCCGCTCCACACCCAGCCTGTGTTCTTCCCCGCCAGCGGCCCGGTTGGCCTCAGCCGCCTAGGCCCGTCTTGCTCACGGTCACCGTGGGCGGGATGTTGAAGGGCGTGCTGCCGGCGGGCGGCGGGCCGGCTTCGAACAGCTTGATCCACAGCGCTTCGCCGTCCTTGAAGTACGACATCTCCCTGGCCGCGCGCAGGGCGGCCATGTTTGGCTGCTGCTTGCCCGCGTCGGCGCTGGTGAAGCCGTTCAGCTTGAGCAGCACCCACGAATCCTCGTCCATCGACGAAAGCCGCAGCGGCAGCGATTCCTTGGCGGTGTCGACGGTCAGCTCCACCCCGCTGCGGATCGTGGTCTGTCCGCGGTAATCGAAGGTCCGGCCGTTGCGGCTCAGCGTAACCGGGTCTTCAGCCGGACCGCCGCCGAAGTTGAAACCGCCGCCGAGAGTGAGCCGGCCATAATCGCCCTTGCACACCGCCGCGCCCCAGGTCGGCCGCGCCTCGCATGCCTCGTCGTCGTTGGCGATGCCGTTGTCGATGACGATGTAGGTGTCGGGGACGCCGCTGGTCGAGCCGTCGAGGTCGTGGATGGCCGCAGTCAGGAAGGCGGCGCTGGTGCCGTAGTCGCTGGCCCATCTCTCCGTCCGCGGGGGGAAGTAGACCGGCTTGGCGTCGACGAACTTCAGGCCCCGCGCCGAGTTTTCGACGCTCATCCCGAAGCTGGTGAAGAGCAGGTACGAAAGCGCCCCGGTCTTTCGCAGGTCGTTGTCGGTGAAGTTGACGAACGTGGTGTTCGCCAGCTCGTGGATGTTGTCGTAATATTCGTAGCCGCGGATGGGATAGTCGGGGACCTGCGGCTTGGGCAGGCTGCGGCCATAGGCTTTCTCCGCCTCCGTCCGGGGATTTCCGATATTATCGGTTTCGCCCACGAACAGCGAATCGATCGTCTTAGAGGTGAAGGTGGAACCGCCGCCGAGACCCGAGGCGAAGGTCATGCCGATCGCGTTGTCGGCCGCGTGCAGGTTATGAAAGATGGTTTCCTCGCCGCGCATCCACAGCCCGCCATTGCGGTTCTTGTAGGCGGTCAGGTCCGCGTAGAGATTGATCAGCGGCGTGCTGGTCGGATCGTTGGGATCCTTGCGCGGGATATAGACGGTGCCGGTCACGCCGAACTTGCCGTCGGGCGCGACGTTGCGATCGAACATGAACCCGTCGTAGTTCGAGTGGGCGACATTGCCCCTGAACTGTCCCATCGGAGTGCGGCGCGGCCAGGTCGCCTTGCTGACTTCCGAGCCTTCGAACGCGCCCGTCGGATGCTCGGGCAACGACATCCAGAAGCCGTTCGAGTCCGAACCCGCGGCGACGTTGTCGATGTAGTCGTTTGCCGGATTGGTGATCCAGAAGCTTGCCGCCGTGTTGTCCGAAGGGATCAGGATGTCCTTGGAATCCTGGCCGTTCGCCACGCGTTCGCTCGGTATTCCGAGGTTGGTCGGCTGGCACGGCAGGGTCGGATGGCACTTGGTCTGCATGGCGAGGTTGTGGACGAACTGGTTACCGTGCTCGATCCCGTCTTCCATGAAGAAGCAGTGACCCACGGTGTTGAAGGTGACGTTATTCTCGATCTCGAGATTGTTGGTGCCGTGGACGGTCACGCAGCGGCTGAAGGTGTCATGGATCGCCGCATTGCGGACATACATGCCCGCACCCTCCCCCAGCACGTGGAAGTGGAGCGGATAGCGCGCAAGGTGCAGGTGCTGGCCCATGCGCGAGAGCTCGACGCTGTCGACGTAGAGCTTGGCTCCGGCCATCGCCATGATGTGTCCGCCGAAGTAGGTCTGCTCCGAATCCCTCGAGGCCTGGATGCGGATGTTCCGGGTCAGCATGCCGACCTCGCCGCGCTCGTCGACGCCGAAGGTGATCTCGCCGAAGTGCATGTATTGCAGAGGCCGGTCGAGGGTGAGCGCATTGCCGTTGACGGCGGTGATCGTCCGGCGCTCGGCCTGGCGCGGATCGAAGTCGGTCGAGGCTAGGACGATCTCGTCGCCCTTGCGCCACTCGCCGGCGTCGAGGACCTTGATGCTCGTGCTGCCCGCCTTGGCGGTCTTCGCAAGCTTGGTCCACGTGTGGTCGCGATCGCCGTGGAGGTTGAGCGTGCCGCGCATGAGCAGGATGCCGCGATCGCCCATCGTGTTGATGTCTTCACCCGGCACGTTGTCGGTCAGCGTGATCGAGGCCTGGTGGGTGTAGGGCTTGGCCTCTGTGCCGATCTGCAGCTCGCCGCCGGGGACATAGATCCATTCGGATTCGAGGCTGATGTCGCGCTTGTCGGAAAAGCTCAGCTTGCCCTGGATGGTCAGGCTGCGCAGCGCCGGGGCATCGACGTCGAGCACGACATCCATGTCGCGGGCGATCTCGACAGCGTCGCCTGCCTTCGGGACCTTGCCCGAAGGCCATGTGCCCGGATCGGACCACAGCGATTGTGCAGAGGCACTGGAAGGTGCGGCGAGCATCAGGGTCGCGGCAGCGGCCAGGGCGAAATGGTACAGGCTATGCTTGCGCATCAAGTTTCCCCTCCACCGGGACTTTTGAGTCCCGCTTATCGGCTTTGTCCGAAATTCTGCATCGGACGGGCCGTTTTGCCAAGTAGAAGGGGCCGGAAAGACTCAAATCCGCGCAGGAAAGCCCGGTTTGACGGAAGGTTCTCTTCGAACCTTCCGCGTCGCACTCTCATCCGCAATTCGTCTGGCCTAGCGCGGCAGTTGGGTCGTTCCCATCAGCGCTTCGTCTACCGAACGCGCGCACTGGCGGCCTTCGCGGATCGCCCAGACCACGAGGCTCTGGCCGCGCCGCATGTCGCCGCAGGCGAAGAGCATGTCCTCGCTCGTCCGATAGTCGTCGGTATTCGCATCGACGTTACCGCGCTCGGTCAGCTTGACGTTGGTCTGGTCGATCATCCCGGTCTTTTTCGGACCGATGAAGCCCATTGCCAGCAGGATCAGGTCCGCCGGGAGGACGAATTCGCTGCCCGGAACCTCTTCCAGCTTGCCCTTCGACCAGTCGGCGCGGACGCACTTGAGGCCGGTGACCTTGCCGTTCTCGCCGATCACTTCCTTGGTCAGGACCGCCCAGTCGCGCTCGACGCCCTCTTCGTGGCTCGACGAGGTGCGCAGCTTCATCGGCCAGTCCGGCCAGGTGAGCATCTTGTCTTCCATCTCGGGCGGCTTGGGCATGATCTCGATCTGGGTGACCGATTTCGCGCCCTGGCGGTTGGAGGTGCCCACGCAGTCGCTGCCGGTGTCGCCGCCGCCAATCACGATCACGTCCTTGCCCGTCGCGGTGAGCGAGCCGCGCGGCGCGGCGCGGACTTCGTCGTCGCCGGCATTGCGCTTGTTCTGCTGGGTGAGGAACTCCATCGCCAGCCGCACTCCGGGCAGCTCGGCTCCGGGAATGTCGAGCGGGCGGGCCTCTTCGGCGCCACCGGCCAGGACCAGCGCGTCGAAGTTTTCCTTGAGCGACTTGAGCGAGACATCGACCCCGACTTCGGTGCTGGTGCGGAAGGTCACGCCTTCGGCTTCCATCTGCACGGCACGGCGGTTGATGAGGTGCTTTTCCATCTTGAAGTCGGGAATGCCGTAGCGGAGCAGGCCGCCGACGCGGTCGCTCTTCTCGAACACCGTCACCGAATGGCCGGCGCGGGCAAGCTGCTGGGCGCAGGCAAGGCCCGCCGGACCGCTGCCGACCACGGCAACGCGCTTGCCGGTCTTTTCCGCGGGCACGTCGGGCTTGATCCAGCCTTCCTTCCAGCCGCGGTCGACGATGGCGCACTCGATCGACTTGATGGTCACCGGCTGGTCGATGATGTTCAAGGTGCAGCTCGCCTCGCACGGGGCGGGGCAGATGCGGCCGGTGAATTCGGGAAAGTTGTTGGTCGAATGCAGGACTTCGAGCGCGTTCTTCCAGTCGCCCTCGTAGACGAGGTGGTTCCAGTCCGGGATGATGTTGTTCACCGGACAGCCGTTGTGACAGTACGGGATTCCACAGTTCATGCACCGTGAAGCCTGCTTTTGAAGCGCTTCATCCGCATGCGGAATCACGAATTCCTTGTAGTGGCTGATCCGCTCCTTGGGATCGGCGTAGGTGCGATCCTTGCGGTCGAGTTCGAGAAAGCCGGTTTCCTTGCCCATCGCTCGCGCTCCTACTCAGCCGCGACCGAGGCGGCTTCGTCGCGCTCGGCCTCGAGTTGCTTGAGTGCCTTGGCGTAATCGCGCGGCATAACTTTCACGAACTTTTTCAGTGTGTTCTCCCAGTCGTTGAGCAGGGCGGCGGCGCGCTTGGAGCCGGTGTGCAGCTTGTGGCGCTCGATCAGGATGCGCAGGCGCTCGGCGTCGTGGCGGAGCATGTCGCCCATGCCCATGTCCTCGACGCTGCGGCTGCGTTGCTGCGGGCGGCCGGTGCCTTCATCTTCGTCGGGCTCGGCCGAAATCGGCTCCAAGTCGACCTGCGAGAGGTTGCACAATTGATTGAACTGGCCGTCCCCGTCGTAGACGTAAGCGACGCCCCCGCTCATGCCCGCGGCGAAGTTGCGGCCGGTCTTGCCGAGAACGCAGACGACGCCGCCGGTCATGTATTCGCATCCGTGGTCTCCAGTGCCCTCGACCACCGCGACGGCGCCCGAGTTGCGGACGGCGAAGCGTTCGCCGGCGACGCCGCCGAGGAAGGCCTCGCCGGAAATCGCGCCGTAGAGCACGGTGTTGCCGACGATGATGTTTTCGGTCGCCTCGCGGTCGATCCCGGCGGGCTGGCGCACGACGATGCGGCCGCCCGAGAGGCCCTTGCCGACGTAGTCGTTGGCATCGCCGGTCAGGTCGAGCGTGACGCCGTGAGCGAGCCAGGCGCCAAAGCTCTGACCGGCGACTCCGGTGAAGTTGATGCGCAGCGTGTCCGGCTTGAGACCGGCGTGGCCGTACTTCTTGGCGATCTCGCCCGAGAGCATGGCGCCGACGGTGCGGTTGACGTTGCGGATCTCGCGTTCGAGCACCAGCGCCTCGCCGTTATCGATCGCCGGTGCGGCCGCTTCGATCAAGTCGTTGTCGAGCGCTGCGGCGAGGCCGTGGTCCTGCTCCTCGGTGTGGAACAGCGCCTTTCCGGCGGGGATCTCGACCTGCGCGAGAATGCGCGACAGATCGACCCCGCGCGCCTTCCACTGCTTGATCGCGTGGCGCATGTCGATCCGGTCGACCCGGCCGATCATCTCCTCGACGGTGCGGAAGCCCATCTCGGCCATGACCTGGCGCAGTTCTTCCGCGACGAAGAAGAAGTAGTTGATGACGTGCTCGGGCTGGCCGGTGAAGCGCTTGCGCAGCTCCGGGTTTTGAGTCGCCACGCCCACCGGGCAGGTGTTGAGGTGGCACTTGCGCATCATGATGCAGCCAGCGGCGATCAGCGGAGCGGTGGCAAAGCCGAACTCGTCGGCCCCGAGCAGCGCGCCGATGGCGACGTCGCGCCCGGTGCGGATGCCGCCGTCGACTTGCACCGCGATGCGGCTGCGCAGGTCGTTGAGCAGCAGCGTCTGCTGGGTTTCGGCCAAGCCGATTTCCCACGGGCTACCCGCATGGGTCAGCGAGGTCAGCGGCGAAGCGCCGGTGCCACCCTCGTAGCCGGAGATCGTGACGTGATCGGCGCGCGCCTTGGAGACGCCTGCGGCAACCGTGCCGACGCCGACTTCGGACACCAGCTTGACCGAGATGCGCGCCACCGGGTTCACGTTCTTGAGGTCGTGAATGAGCTGCGCGAGATCCTCGATCGAATAGATGTCGTGGTGCGGCGGCGGCGAGATCAGGCCCACGCCGGGGGTCGAGTGCCGGACCTTGCCGATCACCTTGTCGACCTTGTGGCCGGGCAGCTGGCCGCCTTCGCCGGGCTTCGCGCCCTGCGCCATCTTGATCTGGATGTCGTCCGAATTGACGAGGTATTCGGTGGTCACGCCGAACCGGCCCGAAGCGACCTGCTTGATCCGGCTGCGCATCGAATCGCCGTTGGGCAGCGGTTCGAAGCGGTCGGGTTCCTCGCCGCCTTCGCCGGTGTTCGAGCGGCCGCCGATGCGGTTCATGGCGATGGCCAGCGTGGTATGCGCCTCGCGGCTGATCGACCCGAAGCTCATCGCCCCGGTGCTGAAGCGCTTGACGATATCCTCGGCGGATTCGACCTCGGAGATGTCGAGCGGCTTATCAGCCTTCTTGAGCTCCATCAGCCCGCGGATGGTCAGCAGCCGTTCGGACTGCTCGTTGATCGACTTCGCGAACTCCTGGTAGTCCTTGAAGCGGTTGCCGCGGACCGCGTGCTGAAGGCTGGCGACGCTGGTCGGGGTCCATGCATGGTCCTCGCCACGCAGGCGGAACTGGTAGATGCCGCCGACATCGAGCATGTTTTCGTAGATCGGGTTGTCGCCGAACGCCGCGGCATGGCGGCGCACGGTTTCCTCGGCGATCTCCTTGAGACCTGCGCCCTCGATGGTCGTCGCTGTGCCGGTGAAGTACTTCTCGACGAAGGCACTCGACAGTCCGACCGCATCAAAAATCTGCGCCCCGCAGTACGACTGGTAGGTCGAGATGCCCATCTTGGACATGACCTTCTGGATGCCCTTGCCAACCGCCTTGATGTAGTTCTTGGCGACCACCTTGGCGTCGATCTGGGGGAACTTCTCGGCCCTGAGGTGCTCTATGGTCTCGAACGCGAGATAGGGGTTGATAGCCTCGGCGCCGTAGCCCGCGAGCACGCAGAAGTGGTGCACTTCGCGCGCTTCACCGGTTTCGACGACGAGCCCGGTCTGCATGCGCAGGCCCTGGCGGACGAGGTGGTGGTGCACCGCCGCGGTCGCCAGCAGCGCCGGCATCGGGATGCGATCGGGACCTTGCGCGCGGTCGGACAGGATCAGGATGTTCTTGTCCTGCAGCACCGCCTCGGTAGCCGTCCAGCACATCTCCTTGATCGCCATTTCGAGGCCTTCGGCCCCGCTCGCGGCGTCCCAGGTCATGTCGATCGTCTCGGTCCGGAAGGCGCCGTCGAGCGAGCTTTCGACTGAGCGGATCTTCTCCATGTCGGTATTGGTCAGGATCGGCTGCTCGACCTCGAGCCGCTTGTGCGTCCCTGCCTCGTGCCCGAGAAGGTTCGGGCGCGGCCCGATCATCGACAGCAGGCTCATCACCAGCTCCTCGCGGATCGGGTCGATCGGCGGGTTGGTGACCTGCGCGAAGTTCTGCTTGAAGTAGTCGTAGAGCAGGCGGCTGCGGTCGGACAGCACGGCGAGCGGCGTGTCGGTGCCCATCGATCCGATCGGGTCGTCGCCGTCCTGCGCCATCGGTTCGAGGAACTTGGTCAGGTCCTCTTGCGTGTAACCGAAGGCCTGCTGCCTATCGAGCAGGCTGACCTCGTGCTCGCGAACGGCCTCGTGGTCGGTCTCGATCGCTTCGAGGTCCTTGAGTTTGTACTGCGCCTGCGCGAGCCACTTGGCGTAGGGCTCGGCGTTGGCGAGCTCGGCCTTGAGCTCCTCGTCCTCGATGATGCGGCCTTCCTCGAGGTCGATCAGCAGCATGCGGCCCGGTTGCAGGCGCCACTTTCGCACGATGTCGGCCTCGCGCACCGGCAGGACGCCGGATTCGGAGGCGAGGATGCACAGGTCGTCGCGGGTGACGCAGAAGCGCGCGGGCCGAAGGCCGTTGCGGTCGAGCGTCGCGGCGATCTGGCGGCCATCGGTGAAGGCCACTGCGGCGGGGCCGTCCCACGGCTCCATCAGCGCGGCGTGGTATTCGTAGAACGCCTTGCGTGCCGGATCCATCAGCGGGTTGCGCGCCCAGGCTTCCGGGATGAGCATCATCATCGCGTGGGCGAGCGAGTATCCGCCAAGCAGCAGCAGCTCGAGCGCGTTGTCGAGGCACGCGGTGTCCGATTGCCCGTGCGGCACGATCGGCCAGAGCTTGTCGAGGTCCGGCCCGAGCAGCTCGGATTCCATCGTCCGGCGGCGAGCGTTCATCCAGTTGACGTTGCCGCGCACGGTGTTGATCTCGCCGTTGTGCGCGATCAGCCGGAACGGCTGCGCCAGCCTCCAGCTCGGGAAAGTGTTGGTCGAGAAGCGCTGGTGCACGAGGCCGAGCGCCGAGACGCAGTCGGGATCGCGGAGGTCGTCGTAGAAACTGCCGACCTGGGTCGCCAGCAGCAGGCCCTTGTAGACGACGGTGCGGCTGGAGAAGCTCGGCATGTAGAGCTTCTCGATCGCCGGCATGCCCTTCTTCGTGGCCAGTTCCTTGAGCGGGTTCTGGGTCTGCTTGCGGATGACGATGAGCTTGCGCTCGAAGGCGTCCTGGTCCTCGCAGTTGTCGCCGCGGCCGATGAAACACTGACGGATCATTGGCATCGAGGCGAGCACCGCCTTGCCGAGCCCGTCCTCGGTCGTCGGGACGTCGCGCCAGCCGATCAGGTGCTGGCCTTCCTTGGCGACGAACTTTTCGAACTGACCGCAGATGAATTCGCGTGCATCGTCGTCCTGCGGCAAGAAGCACATCGCCACGGCGTAATCGCCTTCCGGCGGAAGGGTCAGCCCCTCGCCCTCGGCCCAGCGGCGATAGAGCGGATCGGGGATCTGCATGAGGATGCCGGCGCCGTCGCCCAGCAACGGGTCGGCGCCGACGGCGCCCCGGTGATCGAGGTTGGCGAGAATCTCCAGCGCCTGGCTGACGATCGCGTGCGATTTCTGTCCCTTGATGTGGGCGACAAAGCCCACTCCGCAGGAATCATGCTCGTTGCGCGGATCGTATAGGCCCTGGGGCGCGGGAAACTCAACCAAACTCGTCATTCCTCTTTCTTCAGTCTTTTTCAGTCAGCGAAGCGAACTTCGAGGCGGCGAGCGCCGCAACGAAGGCCGATCCTCTCATACCGACTGCTTCCGAAAATGTCGCGAAGTTCTCCCTTGGCGACATGAAGCTGCTTTTGCAAGCGTGAACGCCCGTTCCGGCGCTCCGGGACGGGTGTTCAATGGGTTAGCTGCCGGGCACGCCGGAAGGTGGGGGATTTCAGGCGGCGCCGCTCATGCGCTGAAGCGTTTCGAGCGCGGCGCGAAGCTCGCGTTCGGCGTCGTCGTGGTTGCGCGGCGCACCCTTGGGCTTGACCCCCGGAGGGGGATCGAAGGGCCGCGCTGCTTCGCCGGCAGGCGCTTCTTCCGCTTCGGCAACAGGCTTGCGGGCAGGGAAGGTCACGGTGGCCTCGAAATCGCCATCGCCCAGCTCTGGTTCCTCGATGCGGACAAACTCGGGCTGCTGGCGCTGGAACGGGTTCTTCATCTCGAGGAGCGAGCTGTATTCTTCCTCGGAATCCGAACCGTCCTCGTCGTCTTCCGACCGCGCTTCGTCGTCGTAGCGGAAGCTCGACAGCCTGGAAGGCTCGGGCTCGGGCTCGGGTTCGGGCTCACGTTCCGGCGCGGCGAGAGCCCGCTGCATGGTGGCCCGGGCGGCAAACGGATTGGTGGTCGGCTCGGGTCCGAATTCGGGCTCGTCGAAGTTGTCGTGGTGCGCGGTCTTCTTACCGCCAAAGAAGTCGGCCCGCGCGAGAGCGGCCTCGTCCGCCGCAGCGGCGCAGAAGTCCTCGGTCTTCTCGGTGAAGATCGGGCACGGCGCGGGAACGGCATAACCCTGCGGGACGCGTTGGGCGCGGCGCCGCTCGAGCGAGGCGCCGAGGCGGGCGGCGAGCTGGACCAGGCCGAGATCGTCGAGCGAACGGTCGTCCACGCCGGGATCCAACGCTGCTGCAAGGGGTTCGACGACGGAGAGTTTCGGCGCCGCCTCGAAGGTCTGCGGGACGGGCGCGGCCGCGGGTTCGGGGGCGAATTCCCGGCGCTGCAGCATCGAGAAATCGGGCATGTCGTCTTCCACATGATCGTCTTCTTCGGTCGACAGTTCAAGCACCGGTGCCTTGCGCCGCAGCGAGGGCGCGGAGAACGGCAGGGCGTCGGCCGCTTCCACTTCTTCTTCTTCGGCGTCCGGCTCGTCGTCGAATCCGGCGAGCGGATCGGCAACGGCCGGCGTCCCGGCCGCGGCGGGGGCCGCGGGCCTGAATTCCTGGCGTTCGCCGGGGGCGGCGAAATCGACCTCTTCCTCGTCGAAGATGTCTTCGGGCTCGTCGAAGCTGCCGCCGGTCATGGCAAAGTCCTGTTCGCCGGCTTCGTCGCCCGGGCCGGCAAAGTCGCCGAGTTCAAGTGCGTCGTCGTCAGGGGCATCAGCAGAATCATCGTCATGCCCGCCATGGCCCGGCAGCGACACCGACAGGAGGTACTCGCTCCGCGTTCCTTCGTCCGCGATGGCCAGTGCGCGGCGCTTCTGCACCACTGGAGTGCGCGGCCGCGCCTTGCCGAAGCCGCCCTCGTCCGATTTGCCGAGGCCTTCCTCGCCAAGCTCGTCGTGCGCCGAGATCGGCCGGCGGGCCGGCTCCTCGTCGCCGAAGCGCTCGCTCGGCCGGAGCGCGTGGCTTTGTGCTACCTTGCGCGCCAGCGTGATGCCCATCAGTGCGCCGATCACCGCCGCGGCCAGCGCCAGCGTGGCGCGCGTGGAGAATCCGAGCGGCGGGGCGGCGGAGGGAACCAGCGAGGCGATCCCGGTGGTGACGGTGAGGCGTTCGAGCAGGACCACGGGCAGGATCAGGCTTCCAAGGCCAAGCAGAGCAGCGAACCAGAGCGCGACGATCGCCGGGAACGCGGGATGCGCGCTCACCGGTGCCGACCCGGCGCCCTTCCCCATTCGCTTCATGTCGGCAGACTTCGTTGCCACTCTCAATCCCTGTTACAGTTTGAGGCGGCATCACGCCGCCGCCCTAGTACGGCCCCGGTGAGCCGCACCTACCAAGACTTGGTAAATGTCTTGATAACGATGAATGTTGCGGGCCCAGTCGTGATACGCTGCGACGTGGGCTTGTCCGGCCTGTCGCATGGCGTCCCAGTAGGCGCGAGAATCGAGCAGCGCGGCAAGCCTGGCGGCGCAGGCGACCGGGTCGTCGGCGGGGAACAGCACGCCGGTCAGCCCATCCGTGACAAGCTCGCGGTGACCGCCGACATCGGAAGCGGCGACGATGCGCCCCTGCACCATCGCCTCGAGCGGCTTGAGTGGCGTGACTAGGTCGGTCAGCCGGCTGCGCTTGCGCGGGTAGGCCATGACCTGGCACAGAGAGTAGTAACGCTCGACCTCGGAGTGCGGGACCCGGCCCGTGAAGCGGATCGCGTGGGCGGCGCTCGAGGCCTCGCTGCGCGCCTTCAGCGCAGCTTCCATCGGGCCGCCGCCGACCAGCAGCAGGCGCGCCTCAGGGTGGCTCCGGACAAGGGCGGGCATGGCGTCGATCAGGTCGTCGAGCCCTTCGTAGTCGTAGAAGCTGCCGATGAAGCCGATCACTGGCCCCTCGCCGATGTCCAAATCGCGGGCGAGCCCCTCGTCGCGCGGCGGCGGGGCGCCGAACAGCGTCAGGTCGACGCCGTTGGGCATGACCGTGATCTTTTCCGCCGCGACCCCGCGCGTCATCAGGTCGCCGCGCAGGCCCTGGCAGATCGTTACAACCGCATCGGAAGCGGCGATGGCGCGGTTCTCGAGCTCGCGCGTCAGACGATACTTGACCGAACCGTCGCGCGAGGTGCCGTTACCGACCGCGGCATCCTCCCAGAAGGCGCGGATCTCGTAGACCAGCGGCAGGTCGAGCGCCCGCGCGGCGCGGGCCGCGGCCATTCCGCACAGCGCCGGGGAATGGGCGTGGATTACGTCGGGCCGCCACTCCCGCGCGATTTGCTCGACGGTGCGAGCCAGGGCGCCGATCTCGCGCCACTCGCGCAGGCCCACCGGGCCGCTGGCCGCGCCGGGCGTGCGGCGGAAGGCGAGGCCGTCGATGTCCTCGCTGGCGGGCCCCTCTGCGGCGTGGCGCATTCCGGTGACGCCGCGCACCTCGATCCCCGCCGCCTGCTGTGCCTTGAGGATGGCGCGCGTGCGGAAGGTGTAGCCGCTGTGTAGCGGCAAGGAATGGTCGAGGACGTGGAGGACGCGGGTCATCTCCGAACGCTGTGCCACGACAAGCTTAACGGCGCGTCAACCCGGGACAGGTAAGGCGACTGGGTAGCGTGCGGCCATGGCTCCGCTCGCGTTCGGGGATGCGTCTTGATCGACCTGGCCACACTTGTGCTGACGCACGGCCTGATGCTGGTCGCGCTGCTGCGCCTGATGTCGCGCAACGACCTCGATCGTGAGGACGATGCACCGCTCAAGCGCAAGCCCTGGCTGGAGCCCGCCGAAGACGGCGCCGAGTAACATGCTCGACTTCTTCCTCCTCGCCTTCGTCGGCGTGTTTCTCGCGCTGGGGTTCAAGCGCCCCTTCTTCTGGGTGCTGGTCTATATCTACATCGACGTGGTCGCCCCGCAGAAAGTCGGTTGGACGATCATCCAGTCGATACCGTTATCGCTGATCGCCTTCGCCGCGTGCTTCGGCGGCTGGCTCTTCCTCGACAGCAAGAAAGGCAGCCGGTTCACCCTGCGACAGGGCCTGATCGTAGCGCTGCTGGTTTATTGCTACATCACCACGCAAGCCGCCGATTTCCCGGTCGAGGCGCAGGTGAAATGGGATTGGGTGTGGAAGGCGCTGGTCTTCGCCGCCTTCCTGCCGCTGACCCTGCGCACCAAGTTGCGGCTCGAAGCCGCCGCGCTGATCATGGTCCTGTCGCTCGGCACAATTGTTATCAACGGCGGGATCAAAACGGTGTTCGGAGGTGGCGGCTACGGCACCCTGGCACTGCTGGTGCGCGAAGACGCCGGGCTCTACGAGGGCTCGATCCTCTCGACGGCCGCCGTCGCGACAGTTCCGCTGGCGCTGTGGCTTGCCCGCCATGGCACGATCTTCAAGCCGGACTGGCGGGTTTGGGCCTTCGTGGCCGGGCTGATCCTCTCGTGCCTGCTGATCCCGGTCGGCACGGCGGCGCGCACCGGGCTCGTTTGCGCCGCGGTGCTCGGTGTGCTCATGCTGCGAACGGCAAAGCACAAGTTCCTTCTCGCCGGCGGCGGAGCGCTGATGCTGGTCGCGGCACTTCCGTTCCTGCCGCAAAGCTATCTCGAACGGATGCAGACCCTGTCCAATACGCAGGGCGACGAAAGCGCCTCGACCCGCGTGCAGGTGTGGCAATGGACGCTCGACTACGTGGAGAAGAACCCGTGGGGCGGCGGCTTCGATGCCTATCGTCAGAACAGCTTCACCTACTGGACCGCCAAGCGCGAGGGCACGCCACCGAACGTGCGCGTCGTCTACGACCAGGTCACCGACCAAGGCCGCGCGTACCATTCGTCGTACTTCGAGATGCTCGGCGAACAGGGATGGCTCGGTCTTGGTCTGTGGCTCTGGTTGCAACTGCTCGGTGTGTGGCACATGGAGCGGATCCGCTGGATGTTCCGCCGCGGCGAGGACGGGAAGGATTGCTGGCAGCGCGGCATGGCCACGGCGCTGCAACAGGCGCAGATAGTCTACCTGATCGGATCGCTGTTCGTCGGCATCGCCTTCCAGCCGTTCATCTATATGCTCGTGGGCCTGCAATGCGGCCTGTGGAGCTATGTCCGGCGCACGACCCGGCAGCCCGACAAGGCGCGGTTCCAGCGCCCGGGCGAAACCGAGCCTGGTCCCGCCTGATCGGCAAGTGTTGGAAATTTTTCACTTTCCTACAGAGGTTTGACGTCCCTAATCGGTTTGGACCTTCCCGATTCGCAAGAGGTCCAACAATGCCCGATCCCACCCCGATCCACACTCCCGCAGGCTATGCTCCCGCCTTCGCCCTTGGCTATTCCGGCTCGGACAGTGCCTTTGCCCTGGTGAGCGACGGCGAGCGCCTGCCAGTCGCCGTCGCCGCCCCACCCCCTCCGCCATTTGAAGGTCAGGCCGCGGCCTCGCAGGTCGCGGGACCGTTCGCCGCGATCGCCGGCCGGGCGATCAGCGTATCGCTCGGCGGGACGTGGTACGGAACCGCCACGCTCCAGCGCTCCAACGATGGCGTTGCGACCAGGCAGGTGCTTCGCGTCGCTGGCCAGCAATGGGCCACCTATTCGGCGTCGGGCTGCGAACAGGCCTGGCTCGAGACCGAGGACGGCGCGACCTTTTATCTCGACATCGAACTCACCTCGGGCACGCTTGCCTACCGGGTGTCGCAATGAGCGCGGTCGACGTCGTCGCCCGCGGTCTCGCCGCCCGCGGACTGGCAGCGAACAACATTGTCACTTCCGGCCCCGACGCGACTGTCCAGCAGGCGCTCGACGGGTACGTTACAAGGGCCGAAATCAAGGCGTTGTCAGCGTCCGAGGGCGCCCGTGCATACCTCGTCGAAGCGGGCCGCGAGGGCGCTTTCGTCTTCCGTTCCGCGGTTCCGCAGGAGCGTATCGTTGCCGACACTCTCGAAGGCCTCTACCTCGTGCCGGATGGCGATCCTTCGGGAGCGAACGGTGCGTGGAGCCGCATCTACGACGGAACGGCCCGCCCGGAATGGTTCGGAGCAGTGGCCGATTTCGACTGGGATACGGAAAGCGGAACCGACTCCGCCCCGGCGATCAACGCCTGCATCGCGCTGACTGGGGGCGCCTTCCTGGCCGGCGACTACTGCGCTCTGTCGCCGATCGAACTCTTCAACGTCGGCGATTGCCTGGTCACGGCCGGGGCCGAGACGGCGCAGGTCTTCGCCATCGCCGGCTTCAACGGGGACGCTGTCGTGAGGCTGCATGAATCACGTTGCTATGCCCGCGGCGTGGTCGCGTGGGTACTGTCCGAAGTGTACGATCCCGCCACGCAGGTAGGTACGCCGATCGACTGTTTCGTCACGACGGGGTCGGTCTATCACCAGTATCTCGTCGATTGTCGCGCGGTTGGGGGGCGACGCGGCTTCTCGCTCGGTGCGCTCGAAGGCAAATTGCGCGGGTGCCATGCAGACAGCAACTTTGACGGATACTACGTCGAGAACTTCGACAACTACCTCAACAACGTGACCGCCAAGGACAGCGTGAATTACGGCATCCATTCCGAGTGCGGGCTGGAAGGCAACAACCTGCACATGGTCCGTTCGGGGCAGGCGGCGCTTTCGCTTTTCAACCAGGTCCCGGTGATGCTCGATGGCGTGTTCATCGACACGCCGGCCAGGGCCGGCATCAACCTCAAGCAGACCAACGGCGCGATAATCAACTCGATCTATTTCACCAAGATGGGCGAAAACCGCTCCTTTGACGGTGGCGCGTCGATCGGGTCAGGCACCACGCCGGACTATGACTGCAACTATTTCAGCTTCACCAATTCGCGCCACAACGTGCTGCGGGGCGGTTACATCGCGGTGCAGAACACCACCACCACGATCGACCGCGGCGGGCACTACTTCGTCAATTTTGCCGACAGCGCCGACGACACGTTGCGTTCGATCGAGAATCGTTTCGAAAACTTCGATACCGCCGATGTCGTGATCGCCAAGAACGCCGGGCAGCGCGACAGCATGCAGGCGAACAAGGTCATCGATTGTCACGGCACACTGTCGAAGTACGACAACGAGGGCCTGTTGTGGCGTAGCGACCAGACGACCTCGATCGCCGCCGGGGCCGGCTTTTCGGCCAAGATGTGGCTCAGCCCTGAGATCAACAGTACCCACGGTTCGCGCTTCGCCATGATCGGGGGCGAATGGCTCGCGCGCGGTTCGGCCACCAACCGGGCTGCCGGCAAGTTCCTGGTCCCGATAGTGAACCCTTCGGATAGCGGTTCGAAGGACGGGGTCTTTACCGCCACCTATGCCAACGGCACGGCGCCTTCGCTGACCCTGACCAACGTCGCCTACAACGCGGCAACGCGGGTGCTAACTTTCGACGTCACCAATACCGGGGCGAGCGGCATCACGCTGGGCATGGCGGCACGGATGCCTACCGAGAACCTCGGGTTGGCCTGATGCGTCAGGACGGCCCGTTGTTCGCGGCGATCCATTCCTCGACGACCGGTGCGATGCGGGTGCGCCACTTGCTGCCGTTGAATATCCCGTAGTGTCCGACATCGCGGGCAAGGAGGTACTTCTTCTTCGCCGGCGGCAGGTGTTCGGCCAGATCCAGCGCTGCGCGGGTCTGGCCGACGCCTGAAATGTCGTCGTTCTCGCCCTCGATCGCCAGCAGCGCTGTATCGCGGATCGCATCGGGATCGATGGGCTTGCCGCGATGGACGAACTTGCCGCGCGGCAGCGAATGAGCCTGGAACACTTCCTCAATCGTCTCGAGGTAGAATTCCGCCGTCATGTCGCAGACTGAGAGATATTCGTCGTAGAACCGCTTGGTCGAGGCCGCGCTCTCGGTGTCGCCGAGCGTCAGGTGTTTGAACATCTCATAGTGGCTCATCATGTGCGACTGCAGGTTCATCGTTATGAAACCGGCGAGTTGCAGGAAGCCGGGATAGACCTTGCGGCCGGCCCCCGGGTAGTTGATCGGCACGGTCGCGATGACGTTGGATTCGAACCACGATAGCGGTTTTTCCATCGCCAGGTTGTTCACGCTTGTCGGGCTGGCACGGGTATCGACCGGGCCGCCCATCATCGTCAGCGAGGCGGGGCGGCAAGGATCCTTGTCCGCGCCCATGATCGCAGTCGCCGCAAAGGCCGGGACCGAAGGCTGGCACACGGCGAGTACGTGCGTGCCTTGGCCAATGAATTGCAGGAACTCGATCAGGTAATCGATGTAGTCGTCGAGGTCGAAATGACCTTCCGACAACGGTACCATCTTGGCGTCGGCCCAGTCGGTGATCCAGACCTCGTGCTTCTCTGCCATCTTCTTGACGGTGCCGCGCAGCAGAGTGGCGTAGTGGCCGCTCATCGGTGCGACGACGAGCAGCTTGGGCGCGCCCTTGGGCAGGCCGACGCGGCGGAAATGGCGCAGGCTGCCGAACGGCTTTTCAAGCACCACCGCTTCGCTGACCTTGTGGCTCTTGCCGTCGACTTCGACTGCGTCGATTCCGAATTCGGGCTTGCTGCGATCCTCGTAGAGATGGGCGAAGACTTCGAGTGCGCTGGCCACAATCGGGCCCATTCCGAAGTAGCCCAGCGGCAGCGCGGGATTGTTCAATATCTTCGCGCTGATAGCAGCCCAGTTGCTGGCCCCGGCCAGCATCGTGCGCTGCATCTCGTAAGTGTTATAAAGCAATGTAGCGTTCCCCTGCTCGCCGTCGGTCTTCCGATCGGCGAAAATTTCACGCTTTACCGTGCAACCAAACGGCCAATGTTGCAATGCGGCATTTGCCCTTCGGGGACAGCGCCGGTCATTCCGCTTCTATCTCGCACCACAATCGGCTAGGCGCGCCGCCATGGCCCGCCGCCCCCAGCGTCCAGACGTCGAGCCCGCCGACAACCTCGGCCCGCTGACCATGATTGCCAAGGCAGCGGCGCAGTATCCGCGGCATGTTGCGCTTGCCCTCGTTTCGCTCCTGGTCACGGCGGCGGCGACGCTGGCGATCCCCTCCGGATTTCGGCTTATTATCGATCGCGGGTTCGCCGCCGGCAGCGATCCGGCCGAAATCGGCCGCTGGTTCCGCTACCTGCTGATGATCGTCATGGTCCTCGCGGTCGGCACCGGCAGCCGTTTCTATTTCGTCTCGACGCTCGGCGAGCGCGTGGTGGCCGACATCCGCCTGGCCGTGCAGCGCAACCTGCTGCGCCAGTCGCCGGGCTTCTTCGAGGAGAACAGCCCGAGCGAGATTTCCTCGCGCATGACCGCCGACACCGCGCAGATCGACCAGGTGGTGGGCACGACCGTCTCGGTGGCGCTGCGCAATGCGATCACGGTGCTCGGCGGGACTGCGTACCTGCTCTACCTCTCGCCGTTGATGACCGGCGCGCTGGTCGCTGTCGTCGTGGTTGTAATCCCGCTGATGGCCATCTTCGGGCGCCGGGTGCGCTCGGTTTCGCGTGAGAGCCAGGACCGCATCGCCGATGTCGGGTCGATGACTTCGGAAGTGCTAGGGGCAATGAAGATCGTCCAGGGCTTCAACCAGGAAGGCCGCGAGCAGGCGCGATTTGCCGCTGCGGTCGAAAGCACCTTCGGCACCGCCCGACGGCGCATTATCCTGCGCTCGCTGATGACCGTGACGGTCATCGCTTTCGTCTTCGGCGCGATCACGCTGCTGATGTGGCGCGGGGCGATCCAGGTGGTCGAGGGCACTCTTTCGGGCGGCACGATCGCAGCTTTCGTCCTCACCGGCATGCTGGTGGCGGGGGCTTTCGGTTCTCTGACCGAAGTATACGGCGACCTGCTGCGCGGGGCAGGCGCGGCGAGCCGGCTCAACGAACTGCTCAACGTCAGGCCCGAGATCGCGCCGCCGACACGTCCGCAGGCACTGCCCGAGCCGCCACGCGGCAGCCTCGCATTCGACCATGTCACGTTCCGTTACCCGACCCGGCCCGAAGTCGCGGCGATTTCCGACTTCACGCTCAATATCGAGCCCGGCGAGACTGTCGCCGTCGTCGGCCCTTCCGGCGCGGGCAAGTCGACCATTTTCCAGCTCGCCGAGCGCTTCTACGACCCGCAGCTCGGCACTATCCGCGTCGATGGCGTCCCGCTCACCGGGGCCGACCCGGCCGACGTCCGCCGCCGCTTCGCGCTGGTCCCGCAGGAAGGTACCCTGTTCGCCGCCAGCGCGCGCGACAATCTGCGCTATGGCGCTTGGGAGGCCAGCGAAGAGGCGATCTGGGACGCCGCCCGCGCCGCCAATGCCGAGGATTTTCTCAAGGCCTTGCCGCAGGGGCTCGACACCTTCCTCGGCGAGGGCGGGGCACGGCTTTCCGGCGGCCAGCGCCAGCGCGTCGCCATTGCCCGCGCCTTGCTGCGCGACGCCCCGATCCTGCTCCTCGACGAAGCGACCAGCGCGCTCGACGCCGAAAGCGAACGGCTGGTGCAGCAAGCGCTCGAACGGCTGATGACCAACCGCACAACCCTGGTCATCGCCCACCGCCTCGCCACCGTGCGTGCGGCGGACCGGATCGTGGTAATGGACAACGGTCGCATCGTCGAACAGGGCACGCATGCGCAGTTGCAATCCGCAGGCGGCCTCTACGCGCGCCTCGCCGCGCTACAGTTCGACGAGGCCGCGGCCTGAAGCCTTCTTTCCGCGATCATCTGGCCGCGGAACCCTGGCGCCCAATAATCTGGCGAGGCGACGCAAGTCGGGTTGACTTGCGCCGCCCTTTCTTCTTGAGCGGCGGCACATGGGACTGACCCTCACCGCAATCCTGCTCGGAATCGTCGAGGGCCTGACCGAGTTCGTGCCAGTCTCCTCGACCGGCCACCTTATCCTTGCCACCGAACTGTTCGGCTACGACGCCGACGAGTGGGCGATGTTCAATGTCGTCATCCAGTTGGGTGCGATCCTCGCGGTCGTCTACCAGTACTGGCCGACGTTCTGGAAAGCAGGAATTGGCGTGCTGCGGCTCGAGCGTGACGGCCTGCTGTTCGCGCGAAATATCCTTCTCGCCTTCGTGCCGAGCGCGATCCTCGGCCTCGCCTTCAAGGACTACATCGACATCATGCTTGGCAGTCCGATGCTGGTCGGCTGGACCCTGCTCATCGGCGGCATCGCCATCCTGGGTATCGAAAAGCTTGCCAAGCCGGACATGGAGCACACCGTGTCCGAGCTTCCCCTGCGGCAGGTCATCGGCATCGGTCTCGCCCAGTGCCTGGCCATGGTGCCAGGCGTCAGCCGTTCGGGCGCCACGATAATGGGCGCGCTGGCGATGGGCGTGAATCGAAAGACCGCGGCGGAATTCTCCTTCTTCCTCGCCGTGCCGACGATGATCGGGGCGACTACGCTGGAACTGATCCAGAAGGGTGAACAGCTTACCGCTGGCCAGATGACGGTCGGCTGGGGCGAAATCGCCATCGGCTTTGTGGTCAGCTTCATCGTCGCGCTGGCCGTGATCCGCGCCTTCGTCGCCTACGTCAGCCGGCACGGGTTTGCGCCCTTTGCCTGGTATCGCATCGTTGTCGGTCTCGCCGCGATCGCTTGGCTGGGCCTGCGCTAGGCTTACCGCACCCTTCGGAACGATAGCCGGTACGGGCGATTGATTCTTCCGAAAGGAGGACCCGCCAGCGCCAAAACGGGCTTGCCATGCATCATCGTGGCCGGGCTCGCCATCGGCTGGCTCTCGGTCGTCGTCAGGCGGATCTATCGCACTCGCGGCATAGTGATCCAGCTGTCCGCAGGCCTCGCCGGGGCGCTGGTCGGCGGGCCGCTGGTTGCCTCGCTGGTGGACGTCGGAAACCTGCTTGCCGGAACCTACCGCATGGCTGCTGTGTTGTTGACGCTGGTAGGTGCGACGGCTGGGGTCGCCGCACTGAACATGCTGGGTCCGGATTTCGCGCGTGGAGGCACGGGACCGGAGGCATGACACCGCTCTTATGGGGCCGGGCATTCCGGTCCTGAAACCAAGGGGAATACGGAATGAAGAAGTTTATTGCGGTCGCTGCCGCCACTGCCCTCGGACTCGGCGTTGCCGCGTGCGACGGCGCCAACGAGAACGCCATGGAAGACGCCGGTGAACAGCAGGCGGAGGTTGTCAACGAACAGGCCGAGGCGATGGAAGACGCCGGCCAGATCACCGACGAACAGGCCGACGCCATGACCGACGCCGCCGAGGACAAGGCGGACGCCATGGAAGAACAGGGCGAGGCGATGGACGAAGCTTCCGGAAACTGATCGATCCACAACGGATCACGCAGGAGACCGGCTCGGGGTTCGCCCCGGGCCGGTTTTCCTTTGGTCTTGCTGGATAGCCCTCAGACCGGGTCGGCGTCGGAACCGCGGCCGCCGCGCAGGTGGTATTCCTGCGTGCCGCGCTGGAGCACGTCGTCGATGTCGATCACCGCGGCATTGGCGTAGGTGAAGCCCGGGTGCAGGTTGCGGTAAAGCCGGTCGAAATCGCGTTCGACCGTCTGCCGGTAGAGGTCCTCGAAGCTTTCGATCACGAAGTAGGTCGGCTGCAGGTCGCTGATCACGTAATCGGTGCGCATGACCCGGTCGACGTTGAGCATGATGCGATTGGGTGACTGTGCTTCGAGCGCGAACACCGCCTCGCGCGGGCCCGAGAGGATACCGGCGCCATAGATGCGCGGCTCGCCGTGTTCGAGGATCAGCCCGAACTCGACGGTGTACCAGTAAAGCGCGCCCAGCGCCTTGAGCCGGTTGTAGCGCATCGCCTTCCACCCGGCCTTGCCGTATTCCTGCATGTAGTCGGCGAACACCGGGTCGGTCAGCAGCGGGACGTGGCCGAACACGTCGTGGAAGACGTCGGGTTCCTGGATGTAGTCGAAGGTCTCGCGGGTGCGGATGAAATTGCCCGCCGGGAAGCGCCGGTTGGCGAGATGCCAGAAGAACACGTGGTCCGGGATCAGCATCGGCACCGGAACCACGCTCCATCCGGTGAGCTTGCCGAGTTCTTCGGACAGGTCGCCGAAATCGGGCACCCCGCCGCGGTTGAGGTGCAGCTTCTGCAGCCCCGCCATGAACGAGCTGCAGGCCCGGCCCGGAAGGATGTCCATCTGCCGCGCGAACAGGTCGTTCCAGATCGCATCGTCGTCGGAAGTGTAGGCCCGCTGCTGCGGCTCGAGCCAGTCTTCGCCGATATGCGGCGGGCGCCGCAGGGGCGCGGTAAAGACTCCCTCGGGTACCGTGGGAATCGCTGAGAATTCGCTGTCGGGTTCGACGATCGTGACCATGGTTTCAGTTGAAACGTCTAGCACGCCGCTGAATTCCCGGCAATTCGCCGCGCTCTCTCAGCTGGATGGTTTGGGTGAAGGACTTGCCGGAGAGCTTGCTTCGGGTTGCGGGACGTCCTGCGGCTGCAAGCGCTGCTGTTCGAGCATCTCGGCCGCTTCGTCGAGCGCCTTGGCCTCGCCGACGCTTACGCCGCCCGGACCGGGGTCGTTGTCGCCCGACCCACAGGCGGCGAGCAGAAGCAGAAACGCGGAGGTGAGGCGGGTCATGTTACCGAGCCGATGACGAACCGGCGGACGGGGCCCGCGCCCCGCCCGCCGGTATCATCGCGTGTCTCAGTTGGCGGCCGAGGCGGCCGATGCGGCGGCGGCCACGGCATCGTTCGCCGCGGCTTCGGCGGCGTCACCCACCGCGGAGGTCGTGTCCGCGACGTCGCTCGAGGCGTCTTCCACGGCGGCGGTCTCGTCGGCGACCGGGGCGGGGACTTCGCTCAACGCCTCGTCGGCCGGCATTTCGACGTTGTCTGCCATCGCATCCTCGGACGCGTCGTCGGCGCTGCCACAGGCGGCGAGCGCGAGGAACGCGGCGGAAGCAATGGCGGAGATCGCGAACTTTTTCATGATAGTGGTACCTCTCGAATTCGCAGGGGACAGTGCACCGTGCAAGGAGCGCGAAGCTAGCGGACGCGGCGGCGTTGGAAAACGTCCAAAATGCGGCTTGTCGCCGGTTTCGCCCAAGCTGCCGATCTGCCACAGCATTTGGCATGGCAGACAGCGGCGCGAACCTGGACCGGGCGAGGGAAGCCCTGCGCACGGTGTTCGGTTTCGAGCATTTCCGCGGTGTGCAGGACGAGGTCGTCGGCCGGGTCCTTGCTAGCCAGCCGACGCTGGCGATCATGCCGACTGGCGCGGGCAAATCGCTTACCTACCAGCTGCCCGCGACCATCCTCCCGGGTACCTGCGTGGTGATATCGCCGCTCATCGCGCTGATGCACGACCAGCTCCGCGCGGCGAGGACCAACGGCATCCGCGCCGCCACGCTGACCAGTGCCGATGCCGACTGGCGCGAGACGCAGGACGCCTTCCGCGCCGGCGAGCTCGACCTGCTCTACGTCGCGCCCGAAAGGGCCAGCCAGCCGGCCTTCCGCGACCTGCTGGCCAGCGCGCCGCTGTGCCTGTTCGCGATCGACGAGGCGCATTGCGTCTCCGAGTGGGGGCACGACTTCCGCCCCGACTATCGCCAGCTCCGTCCCCTGCTCGACTCCTTTCCGGATGTGCCGCGCCTCGCGCTGACCGCAACCGCCGACCACCGCACCCGGGCCGACGTTCTCGACCAGCTCGGCATCCCGGCCGCGGGACTGATCGTCGCCGGGTTCGACCGGCCCAACATCCGCTATGACATTCGCCATCGGCAGGGCGTCGCGGGCCAGCTCGCCTCGTTGATGCGCAGCGTGCCGGGGCCGGGCATCGTCTATGCCCCGACGCGGGCCAAGGTCGAAACGCTGGCGGCGCAACTGGCGCAGGCGACCGGGCGCACCGTGCTGCCCTACCATGCAGGGCTCGAGCCGCAGGTCCGGGCTGGCAACCAGGCCGCGTTCGTGGCCAGCGAGGACACGGTCATCGTCGCCACGATCGCCTTCGGCATGGGCATCGACAAGCCCGACGTGCGTTTCGTCGCCCATGCCGGGATCCCCAAGTCGATCGAGGCCTATTACCAGGAAACCGGGCGTGCCGGGCGCGACGGCGATCCGGCGCAGGCGGTCATGTTCTGGGCCGCGGGCGACTTCTCGCAGGCCCGCCAGCGGCTGGTTGAGGTGGACGAGGGCCGCCAGCAAGGCGAACGCGCGCGGCTCGATGCGCTGGCGGCGCTGGTCGAGACGCCGGGCTGCCGCCGCGCGATCCTGTTGCGCCACTTCGGGGAGGATCCGCCCGAACGCTGCGGCAACTGCGACAACTGCCTCGAAGCGCCCGACGTGGTCGACGCGACCGAGATCGCCCGCAAGTTGCTCAGCGCGGTCTACCGCACCGGGCAGAGCTTCGGATTCGGGCACGTGCAGAAGGTCCTGACCGGGGCCGAGGATGAGCGGGTGCGGCAGCGTGGGCACGACAGGCTCAGCGTGTTCGGCATCGTCGGCGAGGACGAGGCGCGGCTGCTGCAGCCGGTCAGCCGGGCCCTGCAGGCGCGCGGCAGTTTGGTCGCGACCGAGCACGGCGGGCTGATGCTGGCGGGCGATGCGCGGGCGATCCTCAAGGGCGAGCAGGACCTCGTCATCGTCCGTCCGCAGAAGCCCGAACGCGGCGGGCGGCGAGGTCGCAACCAGGCCGCAAACCCGGTCGGCGACCCGCTGTTCGAGGCGTTGCGCGAATTGCGCCGCGAGCTCGCCGCCGAGGCGCAGGTTCCGCCTTACGTGATCTTCCACGACGCCACGCTGCGCGAGATGGCGGCGACGCGACCGGACAGCCTTGCCGAACTGGGGACGCTCTCCGGCGTGGGATCGAAGAAGCTCGAAGCGTATGGAGACGCCTTCCTCGCGGCGATCCGGCGCTTCTGAGGCTCGGCGCCGACGAGAATGCGACGCGCAGACAAGGTCTCAAGGTTCTCACCTGTGACCCTGGGGCCGCCCCTATAAATGATTGATAATACCGCATAATGAGGAAATGGCGCAGGTTCACACCTGGCTGCTTTCGAAAAAAAGCGCGGTTCTCCCGGAGCGCGTGGACGCGGGGATTGGCGCGGCAGATGGATGAGCGGGAGAAGCATGTGGCGAACATAAGCAGAACAGGAGCGTGTAGGAAAGTCGAACCGTCGGCGGGCCCCGATTCCGCTTGAACTCCGCCCAAGGTGATATAAATATGATATCATCTTTAAAAGGAGATTCGTCGTGACAAACGAAAGCAGGGGCATGACCAGGAGCCAGGAAGGCGCGGCCAGTACCTTCAGCGGATACCTCATACTGCTCGTCTTGCTGGTGGCGGTGGTGCTCGCGTGGTTCCTCATCAGGAGCGCGGTGCCGGGCGAGTACGCCACCAAGGCAGCCAAGCTGGCCTTCGCCGGCACGATCCTCGGGTCGATCGGAATTGTCGGCCTGGTGCTCGCCGGATTCTACATGATCCAGCCCAACCAGGCGGCGGTGATCACGCTGTTCGGGTCCTACAAGGGCACCGACCGCACCCAGGGACTGCGCTGGATCTGGCCGTGGATGGGCAAGCGCAAGCTTTCGGTCCGCGCGCACAACGTCCATTCCGACCGGGTCAAGATCAACGACCTGCGCGGCAACCCGATCGACGTCGCCTGCAACGTCGTGTGGCGCGTCGCCGATACCGCGCAGGCGGTGTTCGACGTCGACGACTACAAGGCGTTCGTCGAAATCCAGATCGAAGCGGGACTGCGCACTGTCGGCGCGCGCCATCCTTACGACGACATGAGCGAGGATGACCTGACAACCTTGCGCGGCAGCGCCGAGGTCGTCGCAAGCGAACTGCGCGCCGAACTCAACGAACGGCTTCACGTCGCCGGGATCGAGGTCGACGAGGCGGGCCTGACCCACCTCGCCTACGCCCCGGAAATCGCCGGGGCCATGCTCCGCCGCCAGCAGGCCGAAGCGGTCATCGCCGCGCGCGCCAAGCTGGTCATGGGTGCGGTCTCGATGGTGCAGATGGCGCTCGACAAGCTGAGCGAGGACGACATCGTCCACCTCGACGACGAGCGTCGCGCCAGCATGGTCTCGAACCTGATGGTCGTGCTGTGCGGCGAGCGCGACGTGAACCCGGTGGTCAACGCAGGCTCGCTCTACACCTGAGGACGAGCCGGTGCCGCGCGACAAGAAGGCCTTTCCCCTGCGGCTCGATCCCGCGCTCCACGCGGCGATCGAGCGGCTGGCGGCACAGGATTTCCGATCGGTCAACGCCGAGCTGGAAGTCCTGCTGCGCGAGGCGCTGGAGCGGCGCGGGGTAAAGGTTCCACGGCCGGACCCGCCACGGCGCGGGAGGCCTCCCAAGAATGACGAGGAGTAAGACGATGATTGTCGTACCGACGGTGGCCGCACAGGCCGAAGCCAAGGCGAAGAAGCCGGGCGAAGGCGACCAGCCGCACTTCGTGCTGACGATCCTTTCGGCCATCGTGCTGGTGATCGGACTGGGACTGATCGCCGCCTCGCTGTGAACGGTGCGCACCAAATCTTCGCGATGCGTTAACCCTCTTTCGATATCGCGGGCGCATGGAACTCGCCGCCCAGCCTCCGCTTCACCGGCCTTCGTTGCTCTTGCTGGGCGCGGTTGCCGTGCTGGCTGTGGCCGCGATCCCGCTGAGCGCGCTGTTCGCGCAATCCGCTCCCGCCACCGCTCCCTTCACCGTCGTCGAGACCGGCCAGGGCTTCGCCCGCCTGCAGGACGCGGTCGACGCGATCGGCAACGGCAAGGGCTCGATCGCCATCGTGCCCGGCACGATCCGCCAGTGCGCGGTCCAGAGCGGTGGAGACATTTCCTACCTCGCGGTCGATCCCGGCAAGTCGGTGTTCGACGGCGTGACCTGCGAAGGCAAGGCGGCGCTCGTGCTGCGCGGCCGTTCGGCCGACGTCGCCGGCCTCGTGTTCCAGAACATGGCCGTGCCCGATTACAACGGCGCCGGCATCCGCCTCGAAGCCGGGAACCTGACGGTCGCACAGAGCTGGTTCCACGACAGCCAGCAGGGCATCCTCACCGGGGCCAACCCGCAGAGCCGGCTGGTGATCGACAGCTCGACCTTCACCCGCCTCGGCAACTGCGAGGATTCGTCAGGCTGCGCGCACTCGATCTACACCGGCGAAATCGCCCAGCTCCGCGTCACCCGCAGCCGCTTCGAGGAAGGCAGCGGCGGGCATTACCTGAAGAGCCGCGCCAAGCGCGTCGACGTGGCGAGTTCGAGCTTCGACGATGCCCGCGGCCACGGCACCAACTACATGATCGACCTGCCCAACGGGGCTACCGGCCAGATCAGCAACAACTGGTTCGTGCAGGGCAAGGACAAGGAAAACTGGTCGGCGTTCATCGCGGTCGCCGCTGAAGGCCGCGAGCAGACCAGCGCCGGGCTGTATATCGTCGGCAACGACGCCCGCCTCGCGCCGGGCATCCAGCGCAGCACCGCCTTCGTCGCCGACTGGTCGGGCGACAAGCTCAACCTCGGCGCAAACGCGCTCGGCCCGGGCCTCGCCAGCTTCGAAAAGCGCTAGACGGCCGGAGTTCCGCAGAAGCACACGCGGCTTAATACCTCTCAGGCCGAGGCGTCCTCGTCGTTGTGTTCGGATTCCTCCTCGTCGGCATCGTCTTCCGGATCATCGCCTTCATCGTCGGCGGCGACCTCGGTAACGCCCCAGGCATTGTCGCCGTCGAAGCCGCTGCAGGTTACCACGACGGGGCCCGGATCGAGGTCCGAAGTGTCGAATTCCTCGACCTCGTTCTCGGTGTCGTCCTCTTCGGTTGTGAACAGCAGGCACTGCTCTTCGCCGCCGCCTTCGAGGAGAAGGAGGAATTTCCCGTCCTCGTCGATCCTGCCGTAAAGTTCCATGTAACGTAACTCCTGGACTCGGCCGGCCGAACGATTCGGCCGGACAGGCAGGTTGTGACGTGGTGGTGGGTCAGGCCGATGAAGCTTCCGTGAAACCGTCTGTCACAGAAGGGCCGGCGATCAGCCGAAGGCGCTGGGGTAAGTGACCGTGCCTTGCGGCGCCGGTCCCCTGAACACGATGCGCTGGAAGAATTCGGGCGGCGGGCCGGGATAAACCAGCGCAGGGTCGTGTTCGAAGCCGAAGCGGCCATAGAACGCAGGATCGCCAAGCACGACGCAGCCGTCCCAGTCGCGCCTGACGGCTTCCAGCCCGTGCGCGACGAGCGCGCCGCCGATGCCCTGGCGGCGCCATTTCGGGAGCACGGACAGCGGCCCGAGCCCGAGCCACCGGCGGTGCTCGCCATCGATCCGCACTTCGCTGAACAGGACATGCCCGACGATGCGCTTGAAGCTCGCCACTGCAACCAACGAGGCCTCGGTCTCGCGCGCTGCCACCAGCTTGCCGTAGATTGCCGCCTCGCGGCCGCTGGCATGCGGTGCGTCGGCGAAGGCGCCCGAGATGATGCGCGGGATGCGCAACTGGTCCATCCCCTGTTCGCCGCGGATCGTGATGCCCTTCACAGCAGGTGCCCTGCCTCGTCGCGCTTGGTGGTGAGGTAACGCGCGTTGTGCGGATTGGCCGGCAGCGCATGCGGCACGCGTTCCGCCACCGTCACCCCCGCCGCCTCGAACGCGGCGACCTTGGCCGGGTTGTTGGTCATCAGCCGGATCGTGCGAACGCCGAGCAGATCGAGCATCCGTGCGGCGACCGGGAAATCGCGCGCCTCTTCCGGAAGGCCGAGGCGGCGGTTGGCCTCGAGCGTGTCGAAGCCCTGGTCTTGCAGGCGATAGGCACGCAGCTTGTTGACGAGGCCGATGCCCCGCCCTTCCTGGCGCAGGTAGAGCAGCACGCCCCAGCCGCCGTTCGCGGCCTCCTCGGCCATGGCCGCCAGCGCGGCGTCGAGCTGCGGGCCGCAGTCGCACTTGAGGCTGCCGAACACGTCGCCGGTCAGGCATTCCGAATGCAGGCGGACCAGCGGCAGGCGCTCGGCGCTGCGTTTGCCGATAACCAGCGCGACGTGCTCGCGCATGTCGTCGGGACTGCGGAAGGCGACGACCTCGCTTTCCTCGCTGGCGAAGGCGGGAAGCTTCGCACGCGTTGCGATGGCGAGCCGCGAAGTGTCGCGCCATGCGGCGAGGTCCTCGACCGACACCGCGACGGCGGCTTCGGCGGGTTCGGGTGCGACGAGGAAGGCGGGAAGGATCCCGGCGAGAAGCGCCAGTTCCATCGCCGCTTCGGCCTCTTCGCGCCACGCCAGCGCCTCGGCGCGGAACGGGCCCTTGAGCGGGGCATCGAGATCGAGCGCCGGGTCGGCGATCGGGCGTGCGGCGGCGAGATCGATCGGATCGGCGGCGCGAATCAGCACCGGGGCGTGCGGGTCGGCCGCCTCGCGCTGGTTGGCAAGCTTGAGCGTGGCGGCGCGGGCCGCGGATATGAGTGCGAGGTTCGACTGCGCCGCAGCGGGAAGCGCCGTCTCGACCGGCAGCAGCACCGGTCCCGTGCCGACCTGCAACGGCCAGCCATGGCGCAAAGCGTCGATCGCCTGCGCCGCGCGCCGGGAGGGCGCCAGCTGGCTCAGAGGTCGAGCTCCGTCACGATCGGCACATGGTCGCTCGGCTGTTCCCAGCGCCGGGTTTCCTCGACGAAGCGGTAGCTCTTCGCCTGCGGCGCAAGGTCTGGGCTGGCCCAGATGTGGTCGAGCCGCCGCCCCTGGTCCTTCTGCCGCCAGTAGCTGCGGTACGACCACCACGAATAATTGCGCTCCGGCGCGGGGATGAAGGTCCGGCCGATGTCCTGCCAGTCGTGCGCCGCCTGCAGCGTGCCCAGCGTCTCGACTTCGACCGGCGTGTGGCTGACGACCTTGAGCAGCGCCTTGTGGTCGTAGACGTCGCATTCGAGCGGGGCGATGTTGAAGTCGCCGACCAGCAGCGCCGGGTAGTCGACCTTCTCCGACCAGCGGGTCATGCGTTCGAGAAAGTCGAGCTTCTGGCCGAACTTGGGATTGGCCTCGCGGTCGGCAATGTCGCCGCCGGCGGGGATGTAGACGTTCTCGAGCACCAGCCCCTTGCCGGCGCCCTGCAGCTCGACACCGACATGGCGCGCTTCGCCGTTGTCCTGCCAGTCGTGGCGCGAGAACTCGGTGAAGGGCACTTTGCTGACCGTGGCGACGCCGTGGTAGCCCTTCTGCCCGTGGATCGCCTGGTGGGTGTAGCCGATGTCGGCCAGCGCCTTCGCCGGGAACTGGTGCGCCTGGCACTTGATCTCCTGCAGGCACAGCACGTCGGGCTGCTCCTGCTCGGCAAATTTGACGACCTGGTCGATCCTGAGGCGAACCGAGTTGATGTTCCAGCTGGCTATCGAAATCATGGCGCTGGATTAGGGAGCGCGGCGCGGGGCGGCAAGGCGCAGTCCCACAATAAAAAACCCCCACCGCGGGGGCATTGCGGTGGGGGTTCGTTTTGAGCGTTCGTCACGCTTACACAAGCCGGCGTTTTCGAGGCTGGGGCAACAGGGGGGAAACCCGCCTCCACCGACTTGATGGGTTAACCCTAAGCCCGAATGGCTTGCTGCCTCATGAATGGCCCGTCGCAGTTTGTCGCACGACGGAGCCAAATGCCGCCGAACCGTTCAGCCCGGGCGACGAGACGAGCGTCGTGGGTCGCGAAACTTGAACGCGGAATCCGGCACCGCGACGCCGTATTTCTGGTTCGTCAGCCGCACGACGGTGCGCTGGTTCTGCGCGTCGATCTGGACCCAGTTGGCCAGTTCCAGTCCGCCCGGGGCCGCGGCGTTCTTGATCATGATCGCGGTGAAAATGCCGTATTCCGGCTTTTTCGGATCCTTGACCTCGACGCTGAACACGTTGGGATTGCCGGTCGGAATCAGCTTGCCGTACTTCTTCACGTCGCGGCTCGGGTCGAGCAGCGCGCCAAGCGGCGAGTTCTTGATCGGGTAGCGCTGGACCTGGTTGACCTCGTAGTCGACGAAGGTCAACGAGCTGCCGTCCGACACTACGAGCATGTTCGTGCCCTTGGCGTATTCGAAGCGGATCTTGCCCGGGTTCTTGAGCGTCAGTTCGCCGCGCAGGGTCCGGCCCGACCGGTCAGTTTGGGTGAAATCGGCCTTGAGCGTCGAAATCCCGCGCAGCGCGGCGACGACCTGGTCGAGCTGCGTCGAATCGTCCGCGGCAACGGCAGGCATCGCCGGGGCGAGCAGCGCGGTGGCAGGCAGGGCAACGGCAAGCACGCCGGCAATCGCGGCGTGCAGCGGCTTACGGGTGAAATAGGTCAAGTGTGTCATGCTCCCGAATATCGATACGGGGCATTGAACCGGCTGTGAACCCTTGGGGTTCCCGCCGTTCAGGATCACTTGATCTTGGCTTCCTTGAACTCGACGTGCTTCTTCGCAACCGGGTCGTACTTGCGGAAGGACATCTTCTCGGTCTGGTTGCGCGGGTTCTTCTTCGTCACGTAGAAGAAACCGGTGTCGGCCGTCGAGTTGAGCCGGATCTTGATGGTTGCGGGCTTCGCCATCGTTCTATTCCCAAATCTGTCGTGAGGGCAGCGAGCCCCGAAATACCAAGGGCGGCACGCATGGCCGCCCATCCGGGCGCGCCATTGCGTCAGGCGAGGGCAAAAGTCAAGGCAAACCGGTCCTTCGAGACGGGCCTTCGACCCTTCGACAAGCTCAGGGGCTCAGTCCCTCCTCAGGATGAGCGGAACTGAACAGAACCCCGCTCATCCTGAGGAGCGGCTGAGGAGGCGACGTGGCCGCCGTCCCGAAGACGCGTCTCGAAGGACCTACCACTCCACCTTGCCGCGATTGGCCTTCACGGTGCCGCGCGCCTTCTTCGACTTGATGCGCTGTTCCTTGCCGACCCGGTTGAGCCGCGACTTGGCGCGCGGCTTGGGCGCGACGTGGGCCTGCTCTACCAGTGCGGCGAGCCGGTCGCGGGCATCCTCGCGATTGGCCTCCTGCGTACGGAAGCTGCGCGCGGTGAGGACGATCTCGCCGGCGTTGGTCATTCGGCTGCCCGCGAGCCGCTTGAGCCGGGCGTAGACCTGCGGCTGCAGGCCGATGGCCGTGGCGTCGAGGCGGACCTGCACCGCGGTCGCCACCTTGTTGACGTTTTGCCCGCCGGGGCCGGAAGCGGCGATGAAGCTCTCTTCGGCCAGCGCGAGCGCGCGGGCCACGGCCTCGTCCTTATTCATCGCCGAAGCCCAGCGCGGCGAAGTCGGCGGGCAACGGCGCGGTGGCGACGATCGGGGGCTTGCCCTCGCGCGGCACTTCGAGACCGGCGGCGTGGAGCATCGTGCGCGCCGCGCCCTTCCCGTCGCCATAGACCGGGTCGCCGAGTAGCGGGATGCCGATCCCGCTCGCGGCATGGACGCGGATCTGGTGGGTGCGGCCGGTCTCGGGCCGGAATTCGACCAGCGTCCGGCCACCCGATTCGGCCAGCACTTTCCAATGGGTCAGCGAGGGCTTGCCCTTCTTCGCCGGGATCATCCGCCAGCCCTTCTCGGCGCTGCTGATCTTGCTGAGCGCGAGTTCGACCGTGCCTTCCTTGTCCTCCGGCACCCCGGCGAGCACGCCGAGGTAGCGTTTTCCCACCTGCCGCTCCTCGAAGGCGCGGGCGAAGCGCTTCAGCGCCTTGGAATTGCGCGCCAGCAGCAGGCAGCCCGAGGTGTCGGTATCGATCCGGTGCACCGCAATCGGCGCGCGCTGGAAGCCGAGCTTGAGTTCGTCGAGATGGTCTTCGAGCGACTTGCCGCCCGCGCGCGGCTTCTCGATCGGCAGCCCCCCCGGCTTGTCGATGACCAGCGCTTCGCCGTCCTCGTAGAGGATCGGGATGGTCATTGCTCAAGGTAGCCTTTGAAGATGAGGGTTTCCGCCAGAACCACGACGCCACTGACTGCGAGGCCAAAGAACATGACGAGCAACAAACCTGTTGGCCCGATCCTGCCGTGGGTCGGACCGAGAATGGCAGCGAGCGACAGGATGTATGCGAGCAGCAGGCATAGCGGAGCCTTGTAGCGCCAGCGCACCCGCGGAAACCGCGAAGCGAGCAGGGGCAAGCCCACCGACAACGCGATCAGGCTGCCCCAGAATATCCGTCCGGGCGTCACGCGAGCGCCCCGGCGATGCGCTTCATGGCTTCTTCGAGCACTGCATCGTCGGCGGCGAAGCTGATGCGGAAGCCGTTCTTGCCGCCGAAGGCGCTCGCGGCGACGACCGCGACGCCGTGGTCGAGCAGGTGCAGGGCCAGCCTGGAGTCGTCAATGAAGCGCTTCATCAACGGTGTAGCATCGACGAAAACGTAGAACGCTCCGTCCGGAACGGGGCAGGACAGGCCGGGAATGGCGTTAACCGCCACCACGACCATGTCGCGCCGCTTGCGGAACCGTTCGCGCCACTCGTCGAGGAAGTCCTGCGGGCCCTCGAACGCGGCCACGGCTCCGGCCTGGCTGATCGAGGCCGGGTTGCCGCTCGAATTGCTCTGCAGCTTGCCCATCGCCGAAATGAGCCACGACGGCCCGGTGGCGACCCCGATGCGGAAGCCGGTCATGGCGTGGCTCTTGGACACGCCCGAGACGGTGCAGATGCGGTCGGCGAGGTCGGGGCACAGGTTGGCCAGCGTGGCGTGCGGCTGGCCGGTGTAGATCAGCGGGGAATAGATGTCGTCGCTCAGCACCAGCACCTGCGGGTGGTGGCGCAGCACTTCGCCGATGCCCTTGAGCATCTCCGCCGGGAAGACCGCTCCGGTCGGGTTGCCGGGGCTGTTGAGCATCAGCCACTGGGTGCGCGGGCCGATGAGCGATTCGACTTCGCCGGGGTCGAAGCGGAAGCCGTGGTGCGGGTGGGTGCGCAGCGGCACGACCTTGCCGCCGCAGAAGCGCACCATCTGCGGGTAGCTGACCCACCACGGCGAGGGGATGATGACCTCGTCGCCTTCGCTCAGCGTTGCCGCCAGCGCCTCGAAGATCGCCTGCTTGCCGCCCGCGCTGACGATGACGTTGGCCGGGTCGGTCTTGATGCCGAGATCGCGCTCGAAATGCAGCGCCGCGGCCTTCTTGAGCCGCATAGTACCGGTGACCGGCGTGTACTTGGTGTCGCCCGCGTCGAGCGCCGCCTTGGCCGCCTCGATGACATGCGCCGGGGTGGCGAAATCGGGCTCGCCGACCGAGAGCGAGATGACGTCGCGGCCCTGTTCGCGCAGTTCGGTCGCGCGGTCGGTCATCGCCGTTGTCGGCGAGGCCTCGATGCGCTGGATCGCGGCGGAAAGGTGCGGCTGGCTCATGCCAGCAGCCTCGCGGCAAGCAGCCCGCGCGTGGCGTTGCCGATGAAGAACCCGCCGGCAAGGTCGTCGAGCGTCAGCTCGGCCTCCTCGGCGCGGCCGTCCTCGATCAGGATGCGGCGCAGCACACCGGGTAGCAGCCCGAGCGAGGCGCGCGGGGTCAGCAGCTTGCCGCCGCGCTCGACGAAGACGTTGCTGATCGTGCCCTCGGTGACGAGCCCGTCGTCGCGCACCAGCAGCGCCTCGCCCGCGCCATGGTCCTTGGCGACTGCCATGGCCGCTTCGTAGAAGCTGCGGTCGGTGGTCTTGTGGCGCAGCCGCCAGTCGCCCGGCACCACCGGAAGCGGCAGCGCGATGCACGGCACCGGGCCGGCGGAGAGTTCGGGCAGCGGGGCAGCTTCGAGCGCGGTCTCGCCGTCGCGTGAGAGCAGCAGGCGCACCTTGGAGGGCGTTTCGATGGCGAAGCACAGCGCCTGGATGCGGTTGCGGGCATCGTGGCGGTCGAACGAGAATCCGAGCTCGTTGGCGCTCGCCTTCATCCGTTCGAGGTGCAGTTCGAGCAGTTCGATGCCTTTCTCGGGGTCGAACTTCATCGTTTCGATCAGGTCGTGGCCGCCCGCCTGCCCGCGCACGAAGCCGCCCTTGACCAGGCATTCGCGCCATTCCTCCATCCCGTCGCTGTCGGCGACGATCGCCCCGCCGACGCCGAGGACGACGTGGTGCTTGGCGTTCTCGCCGGGGGTCAGGCGGATGGTGCGGATGCCGACGTTGAAGGCGGCGTCGCCATTGGCGGAGATGCGTCCGATAGCCCCGCAATAGGGCCCGCGCGGGTCGCGCTCGACCTTGTCGATCAGCTCCATCGCGCGGATCTTCGGCGTGCCGGTGATCGATCCGCAGGGGAACAGCGCGCGGACCATGTCCATCGTCCCGCGTCCTTCCTGCAGGTCGGCATGCACGGTCGAGGTCATGGTGTGGAGAGTCGGATAAGTCTCGACCGCGAAGGGGTGCTCGACGCGCACGCTGCCGGCCCTGGCCACGCGGCTCAGGTCGTTGCGCATCAGGTCGACGATCATCAGGTTCTCGGCCTTGTCCTTGACCGAAGCGGCCAGTTCGGCGGCGAATTCGCGGTCTTCGGCTTCGGTCGTCCCGCGCGGGCGCGTGCCCTTCATCGGCTTGACCTTGGCCCTCCCGCCCTTGAGCGAAAAGAACAGTTCGGGGCTGAACGAAAGCAGCCAGTGATCGCCGTCGAAGATGAGCCCGCCATAACCGGCGTTGGCCGCCGGGCGGATCGCCTTGTACAGGGCCACCGGGTCGCCGCGCGCGGCCCCGGCGAGCGGGAAGGTCAGGTTGGCCTGGTAGATGTCGCCGGCCCGGATCGCTTCCTGCAAGGTGTCGAAAGCGGCGAGATAGGCGCCGGTCGAGACCTGCGGTTCGAGCGGACCGATCGAGGTGCGGCCGCTGCCCGTTCCGGCGCGCTGGTCGAGCCATGCGGGTACGTCGGTCGCCGGGATGGTCTTCTCCTGGTCGAACAGCGCCAGCCACACCAGCGGCCCGTTCGCCCCGGTGCGGTCCGTCACAAGCGGCATCAGGCGTTCTTCGAGCGCCAGGCCCGCTTCGTAGGCGATGTAGCCGGCGAGGTGGCCGCCGGTCATCGCCCGGGTCGCCTCGGCCTCGGTCAGCACGCGCGCAACATCCTCCGCGCGGCGGGCCACGAAGATTTCGGTCGGATGCTCGAACAGGTGGGCGTCTACCGCGCTTTCACTGCGGGCATCGTCGAGCAAGATGAACGGTTCGCCGGACGGCATCGGCCCGCTCTAGCTTCTGTAACCGTAATGTCTATCGCTTGACCGTGCGCGGCGCGCTGCGCCACACCTTGGACAAGGCAGGGCGAAGGGAACTGATATGGCCGCGATTTTCCTCGGATTGGCGGAGAACGGGGAGCGCGAGTCGCTCGAACTGAGCCGCGCCAACCGCCATGGACTGATCGCCGGGGCGACCGGGACCGGCAAGACGGTGACCCTGCAGGGCCTCGCCGAGAGCTTCTCCGCCGAGGGCGTTCCGGTCTTCGTCGCCGACGTGAAGGGCGATCTCTCGGGCATTTCCATGCCCGGTTCGCCCACCTTCAAGCACGCCGATGCGCTGGAAAGCCGGGCCAGGGAACTGGGCATGGACGACTATGCCTATTCGGATAACCCCGCGGTGTTCTGGGACCTGTTCGGCGAACAGGGCCACCCGATCCGCACGACGATTTCCGAAATGGGCCCGCTGCTGCTCGCCCGCCTGCTCGACCTCAACGAGACGCAGGAAGGCGCGCTCAACGTCGTCTTCCGCTCGGCCGACGAGCAGGGCCTTCTGCTGCTCGACCTCGAAGACATGCAGGCCATGCTCGCCGACTGCGCGTCGCGCGCCGACGAGCTTTCGGCGAAGTACGGCAACGTCACCAGGGCGACCATCGGGGTGATCCAGCGCCAGTTGCTCAGCCTCGACAGCCAGGGCGCGGCGATGTTCTTCGGCGAGCCGGCGCTGGAGATCACCGACTTCATCCGCACCGACGAGAAGGGCCGGGGCGTGATCAACGTGCTCGCCGCCGACAAGCTGATGCGCAGCCCCAAGCTCTACGGCACCTTCCTGTTCTGGCTGCTCGCCGAACTGTTCGAGGTGCTTCCCGAGGTCGGCGACCCGGACAAGCCCAGGCTGGTGTTCTTCTTCGACGAGGCGCACCTCCTGTTCGACGATGCCCCCAACGCGCTGCAGGACAAGATCGAGCAGGTCGTCCGCCTGATCCGCTCGAAGGGCGTGGGCGTCTACTTCTGCTCGCAGAACCCGATCGACGTGCCGGAAAAGGTCGCCGGCCAGCTCGGCAACCGGGTGCAGCACGCCCTGCGCGCCTTCACCCCGCGCGACCAGCGGGCGATCAGAGCGGCGGCAGAGACGTTCCGCATCAATCCCGACCTCGACGTCGAGAAGGCCATCACCGAACTGCGGGTCGGCGAAGCGCTGGTCTCGACGTTGATGGAGGACGGCGCGCCCTCGGTGGTGCAGCGCACGCTGATCAAGCCGCCGCGTAGCCGGCTGGGGCCCATCGACGCCAAGGAGCGGGCGATCATCCAGTCGATCAGCCCGTATGCGGGAAAGTACGACGAGCGGATCGACCGCGAGAGCGCCGAAGAGGTGCTGGCCCAGAAGGCACAGGACGCCGCCGCTACGGCGGAGGAAGTGGCCGAGAAGGGCCGCGAGGAAGTCGGCAAGCGCGAACGCAAGTCGACCTCGCTGTGGGAGAAGGCGACCCAGCGCGGGATGAGCGCAGCCGCCGGTTCGGCCGCCTCCATCGCCGCCGCCGCGATCCTCGGCAAGAAGTCGCGGGCCAACCCGATGAAGTCCGCCGCGACCTCGGTCGCCGGCACGATCGCCACCGAATTCGGCGGCGGCCTTGCCGGGCGCTTCGTGCGCAACCTTGTCGGCGGGCTGATGCGCTAGCCGCGCATCGCCCGCCGAAGCATCAGCGTGAAGCCAGCCAGGCGCCGAGCTGCTCGCGGATCCGCGGGTAGGTGGCGAAGCGGTTTTCCATCCCGGCGATAGTCCGGTTGACCGAAACGCGTTCGTTGGCCGGGTAGCTGTCGCGCAGCGCCTTGACCTTCTCGAGCATCGCCGGATCGTCGCTGCTCGCCCCGAGGCGCGGGTAGAAGCCCGAACGCGACGAATCGTCGAGCATCGGGTCGATCTGGGCCTTGTGCGCAAGCGCGAACTCGTACGCCATGTCGGCATGGTTTGCCGCGACGCGGGTCAGGATCCGCAGGCCTTCGTCGGGCTGGACGTCCTTGCTCAGGGCTAGTTCGAGCGCCTTCATCGCCAGCGCATCGTCCTTCGGTGCGCCGATGTACGGGACCAGCAGCTTGCGCTCGACGCTGTCGGTCGAGGCCAGCGCATAGCGGCGCAGGAATTCCCAGTCCTCGGCCGTCGCGTTGCGCGCGACGATCGAGAGCCAGGTGCCCTTGAGCTCGCCGTCGAGCGCGGTGCGGTCCTTGGCGAGGAGCGCAAAGCGTCGCCGGGCCTCGGCCACGACGGCCGGATCGCCCATCTTGCCGAGGTCGCCGATCAGCTCGGCGCGCAGGCTCGCGTCCGACAGCGATTCGCCGGGGCGCGAATCGAAGCCGAGCGCGGCGAGGCGAGGCGAGTAGGTGTCGTGGACCAGCTTCGCCAGCGTCGCCTTGCGGCCTTCGTCGTTGAGCACGTCGTAGAGCGAGGACCACTGCGAAACCGACGTTTCCACGACCATCGGGTTGGCATTGCCGGGGACCGCCAGCAGCATGTCGAGCGCCGGGTCGTAGTCCTGGTAGGAGGCCGCCGCGAGCGCGAGGTTGTCGCGCACCAGCCCGAGCTGGTCGCGCGGCGCCATCGACGGCAGGGCGGCGGTCAGCTGCATGAGCATGTCGTGCGAATAGAGCGTGCGGAAATAGCTCAGCTGGCCGCCGTTGACGTTGACCGCGCCGCAGCCGGGCAGGTCGATGGTCGTGGTGCCGTCGAGCACCAGCGGATGCTTCGAACCGTCCGCGGCGATGATCGTCATCGGGACGAGCCAGTGATTGGGCTTGGCTGCCACCTCGGCCTGCTGGTCGCGGCTGAACTGGCCCTGCTTGAAAGTCAGGCTGGTGCGGCCGTTGGCGCAGGTGACCGAGGCGGTCACCAGCGGAACGCCGGACTGGAGCGTATAGCCCTTGGCGATGTCGACCAGGCCCTTCGCGCCGGCCTGCTCGACCGCGCGCCACAGATCGTCGGTCGTCGTGTTGCCGTAGGCGTGGGCCTTCATGTAGCCGCGAATGCCGTTGCGCCAGGTGTCCTCGCCGACGAAGTCCTCGAACATGGTGAGGATCGTCTCGCCCTTCGAATAGGCGATCGAATCGAACTGCTCGTCGGCTTCGCTGGCGGTCTCGGAGGTGAGCACGATCGGGTGCGTGGTGCGCATCGCGTCCGCCCCCATGGCGGCTTCGCGCGAATTGATCTTGCCCACCTGGGTGTTCCAGTCGGGACGGAACTTGGCCGTCGCCTTGGATTCCATCCAGCTGGCAAAGCCCTCGTTGAGCCAGAGGTCGTCCCACCACGCCATGGTGACGAGGTCGCCGAACCACTGGTGCGCCATTTCGTGGGCCAGCGCGGTGTGGATGTACTTGAGCTTGTCGGGGCTGGTGGTGCGCGGGTCGACCAGCAGGTTGTCCTCGAAGGTGAAGATCGCGCCCCAGTTCTCCATCGCGCCGAACTGCTGCGAGCTGCCCGGCATGCCGATGTTGTCGAGCTTGGGGAGCGGGTACTTCACGCCGAAATAGTCGTTGTAGTACGGCAGGACTTCCACCGCTTCGTCGAGCGCGTAGCGCGCCGTTTCGCCGCTGCCGGTCGGCGAGACGATGCCGACGCTGGTGCCGTCGACCGTCTGCGCGAGGCGTTCGAAATCGCCGACGCCGAAGAACAGCAGGTAGCTCGACATCTTCGGCGTGGTGGCGAAGACCACCCGCTTGGTGCCGTCACCCAGGTCGGTCTCGCTGGTCACCGGCATGTTGCTCAGCGCCATCTGGTCCGCGGGGACAACGGCGGAAACGTCGAAGGTCGCCTTGTACGAGGGCTCGTCGAACATCGGCGCGAATTCGCGGGCGTCGGGAATCTCGAACTGCGTGCCGAGCGCGCGCTTGGATTCGCCCGTTTTCTTGTCGGGGTAGTCGAGCGCGAAGAAGCCGCTGGGCTTGCGGCCGATCGGCCCGCTGTAGGCCACCGTCATCCGGTAATCGCCCGCGCCGATGGCTTCGGGCGCGGTGAAGATCGCTGTTTCCTTGGCTTCGTCGTAGGAGACCTGCAGCGCGATCGCCTTCCCGCCGGCCTGGGGCACGATGGTCGCGCCGGAAACGGTCAGGCCGACCGAGTTGAGGGTGATCGTCTTGCTCGGTTCGAACACCGCGAGGTCGATCACCACGGTCCCGGTGAAGGTCAGGTTCTCGGCGTCGGGAACGACTTCGATCGCGTAGTGCGACGGGCGGGCGTTGCGCGGGAGTTCGCTGGTAATGGAGGACGGAAGCGGTGCCAGCGAGGGCCCGGTCGGGGCCGCCTGGGCAGAAGGAACCGTGGCGCAGCCTGCAAGCAAGGCGGCGGCACTGACGGCGGTAATAAAACGCATGCGATGTCCCGAAGTGATTTCTTGTGTAACCGGCGGCGCTTACCAAGCCGGCTCGCGGCTAGCGAAGTCGTTGGTCGATTCGACTCAACGTTTCGTCGGCAGCCGTAGTTCCGCCCTGAGGCCCCCGGTGGGGCGGTTCTTGAGGACAAGCTGGCCGCCATGCTGCTCGGCGATCGCCCGGGCAATCGTCAGCCCGAGCCCGGCGCCGCCCGTCGTACGGTTGCGCGAAGCCTCGCCGCGCTTGAACGGTTCGAGCATCGAAGCGATCTCGTCGGCGGGTATCCCGGGTCCGACATCGTCGATGCGGATGACCGCGATATCGCCGTTTTGCATCAGCGAGACTTTGGCCTTTTCACCGTAACGCACGGCATTGCCGATAAGATTGCGCATGGCGCGGCGCAGCCATGTCGCGCGCACCGGCGCGGCGACGCGCGGTCCGTCGACCAGTTCGACCGGTTCGTCCATGTCCTCGAACTCGCCGACCACGTCGGCGGCGAGGGCGCCGAGATCGGTCTGTTCGAGCGGATCGCTCGGCCGTCCGACACGGGCAAGCGAGAGAATATCGTCGAGTGTCCCGGTGATGTCCTCGATGGTGCGCGCCATGCGGTCGCGCTCGGCTTCGTCGGGCACCGATTCGATGCGCACGCGCAGGGCGGCGAGCGGCGTCTTGAGGTCGTGGCCGATAGCCCCGAGCATGACGTCCTTCTCGTCGAGCAGCGCGGCGATGCTTGCTTCCATGGCATTGTGCGCGGCGATCAGCCTGCGCGTGTCCTCCGGACCGCTCGGTTCGAGCTGGCCGTCGGTCTCGCGCCTTTCGGCGAAAGTTTCGAGCCTCCGGGTAAGTGCGGCAAGCGGCCTGGTGATCCGGCGCAGCAGGATGCCCAGCCCGCCCACGAGGACGACGTAGAGCAGCAGGGTCTGCATGATGACCGAGCCGATGCCGCGCGGATCGGGCCTGGGCACGGGCACGCGCGCGACGAGCCAGTGGTTGTCGCCCGGCTTGCGCAGGCCCGCGACGATGAGGTCGCCGTTCTTCCAGTCCTCGTCGCTGCGCCAGCGCGAACGCTCCTGCAAGCGGGCAACGACGAAGGGATCGGAATGGACGGGCCGGCTGGTCACGACGAGTTCGCCGATCGCAACGCCCTGTTCCTCGAGGATCTGCCGCAGCAGGTCCTCGCGCTGTTTGCTGCGCTGTTCGCCCGCGTGCAACGGGGAGGAGGTCGTGTCCTCCAGCCGCAGGCGGCGCCACATCCGGCCACGCTCGCCGAGCGGTCCGGGCACGTCGGATGAGCGGTAGTCGATGCGAGGTTGGGCCACGAGCTGGAAGGCGAGGCCGTTGGCGGCGCCGAATTCGCGCCGCGCTTCCTGTGCGCGGTAGATCAGTACGGCGGAAATGGCCTGCGCCACCAGCAGCGCGACGGCGACCGCGAGCAGCATCTGGCCGTGCAGGCTCTTCGGCAGGAAACGGCGCATTAGTCGCGGTCCGAGGCAACCCGGCGGACATCGGCAGCGAGGCGATAGCCTCCGCCCCAGACCGTCTGGATGAGCTTGGGATCGCGGCTGTCGGTTTCCATCTTGCGACGCAGGCGGCTGACCTGGTTGTCCACCGCGCGGTCGAACAGGTGAGCCTCGCGGCCCTGCACCATGTCGAGCAGGCGGTCGCGGTCGAGGACCTGGCGCGGGTGGCTGACGAAGGCGACGAGCAGGCGGAATTCGGCCGAGGAAATCGGCACCACCGCGCCGTGCGGATCGGTCAGCTTGCGCTTGAGCGGGTCGAGCATCCAGCCGTCGAATTCATAGAGCGCGTCCTCTTCGGGCGGCGGTCCGCCCTTCGAGATCCGGCGCAGGACCGAGCGGATGCGGGCGACGAGCTCACGCGGCTCGAACGGCTTGGGGACGTAGTCGTCGGCGCCGATCTCGAGCCCGACGATGCGGTCCATCGCCTCGCCCTTGGCGGTCAGCAGGATGACCGGGAGGTTCTTCGATTCGGTCAGGTGGCGGCACAGCGACAGGCCGTCTTCGCCCGGCATCATGATGTCGAGCAGGACGAGGTCGGGGGTTTCCTCGAGCAGGGCCGATCGAGCCTTGGCCGCGTCCTCGGCCTGGCGCACGACGAACCCCTGGCGGGTCAGGTAGTCCGCCAGGGGTTCACGCAAGCTCGGTTCGTCGTCGACGAGCAGCAGGCGCGTTGGTGCCGACTCCGTGCTCACGATCTCAATGCCCCCTCTCGGCCCGTTAGCCGGCGCGTTGTGTACGGCGCTCACGCCATTTGTCACGCATGTTGTCGCGTCTGGCCTTGCGCTCGGCAGCTGTGACGACACCGTTCTTGTCGGTGTCGGCCGCATCGAAGCGAGTCAGGGCGGCGGTTTCGAATTCGGCCAGCGTAATCGCGCCGTCGTTGTTCGCATCGGCACCGCGGATCAGGCCGCGCATGCCGGGACCGCCGTGCTTGCTGCGCATGGCCATCCGCGAGGCGTCACCGTCCGGGCCGGGGCCGCGGCGGTCGGTCCGCGCCTCGCCGCGCTGGTCGCGCCGTGCGTCGAATTCGGCAAAGCTGATCGAGCCGTTGTGATCGGTGTCGAGGCGGTCGAAGGCCTGCCTTTCGCGCGCTTCGCGGTCGGCCTTGTCGAGCTTGCCGTCGCCGTTCGCATCGAGGCGCTGGAATTCCTGCGTGGTGCGCTGTTCGACGGCGGCGCGGGTCAGGTCGCCCTGCGGGCCGGGTCCGGGCAGGCCTTCCTGCTGGGCGAGGACCGCGGTCGAACCGGTCAGGGCGATGGCGCCGGCGAGCAGCGCGAGGGTCAGTTTACGCATGGTCGGTCTCCGTCATCGGATCGGGTTGAGCAACGGGGCACCCCGCTTAAGGGGGGGAGGTCCGCGGCAGCCCCGTCACTCTTGATGCCGGTTCTAGGCTGCCAATGTCGCAGGGATTTGCCGGAAGCGGGCAAAAGTGTCGCAAATTGTCCGCCGGCGGACGCGGCGTTCATGCGCCCGCAAGTCGCACGGCTCAACGCGGGCGGTGCTGGGTTCCCATGCCGGCGGTAACGAAGACCGCGCTGGCCTCGCCGTCGATATCGGCGGTGTGCCAGGTGCCCGGCGGGTTGATGACGTATTCGCCCGGACCGATCGTCACCTCGGCGGCTTCCCCGTCGGGAAACTCCTGGTGCAGCGTCATGCTGCCCGCGGTGCACAGCACCACTTCGCCGCCCGCCGGGTGCATTTCCCACATCGGCCAGCTCTCGGTGAAGGTGTACATCGCCATGACCCGCGCCTCGTTGCCGTCGGCGGCATGGCGCTCGGCGTAATCGGCGTACCACTGCATCGCCCGCTCATCGCGCGGGAACTCGGGCTGCTCGATGGCGGTGGCACCGAGACCGAGGTGGATCGGATAGGTGTCGAGCCGCGGCATCGCTACTGCTCCTGCGGGGGCATGAAGAAGGCGACCAGCTTGTTGCCGTCCGGGTCGCGGAAATAGGCGGCGTAGAACGCCTCGCCGCGCGGCCCGGGTGGCCCCTCGTCGCTGCCGCCGTTGGCGAGGGCGTGGTCGTAGATCTGGTGGACCTTGTCCGTGCTGTCGACGGGAATGCCGAACATCGAACCGTTGCCGCCGGTCGCGGGCTCGCCATTGAGCGGTTTGATCACACCGATCATCGCGCCCTTGTCGGGCGTGCTCCAGGTGATCACCCGGTCGGTTTCGAAGGCGCGTTGCGCCCCGACGATCCCGGCGATTACATCATAGAACTTCCCCGCCCTTTCGAGGTCGTTGGTCCCCATGGTCGCATAGCCGAGCATCGTCTTCTCCCCTTGCCCCGCGTCAGATCGGCGCGCAGGCCGCTTCGAGCCAGGCGAGGTCCTCGCCGCTGAGCTGCGGTGCCAGCACCTCGAGCACGCGCGCGTGATAGCCGTTCCACCACGCCACGTCTTCCCCCGACAGCATGTCGAGATCGACCAGCGTGCGGTCGATCGGCACCAGCGTCAGCGTTTCGAAGCCGAGCCACTCGCCCTCCATGGCGGCAATCTCGCGCTTCTCGACCAGCACCAGGTTCTCGATGCGGATGCCGAAATGGCCGGCCTTGTAATAGCCCGGCTCGTTCGAGAGGATCATTCCGGCCATCAGTTCCTGGTCGGTCCCGGCCTGCCCGCCGCGCGGCTTGGCGATGCGCTGCGGCCCCTCGTGGACGCTGAGGAAGCTGCCGACGCCGTGGCCCGTGCCGTGCGCATAGTCGACGCCCGCTGCCCACAGGAACTGTCGCGCCAGGGTGTCGAGCTGGGCGCCGCTGGTGCCTTGCGGGAAGGTCTGCAGCGCCAGCGCGATGTGGCCCTTGAGCACGCGGGTGTAGCGGTCCTTGTGTTCGGCCGTGGGTTCTCCAGGACCGATCCACACCGTGCGGGTGATGTCGGTCGTGCCGTCGCTGTACTGGCCGCCCGAATCGACCAGGAATACGCTGCCGGGATCGATCGGCAGGTCGCTTTCCTCGTCGACCTTGTAGTGCGGGATCGCGGCATGCGGGCCGGCGGCGGAGATGGTGTCGAACGAGAGGTCCCTGAGCAGCCCGGTCTCTTCGCGGAAGGCCTGCAATTGCGCCGCGGCGCTGAGCTCGGTTTCGCCGCCCTTGGGCGCTTCATTTTCGAGCCAGCGGAGGAACCGCGTCACCGCCGCGCCGTCGCGGGCCTGCGCATCGCGTTGGCCCTGCTGTTCGACCGGGTTCTTGATCGCCTTGGGCAGGATCGTCGGGTCGCGCACCGCAATAGCGGTCGCACCGGCGACTTCGAGCGCCTGGAAGATCGCCGCGACGCCGAAATTGGGATCGACCGCGACCTTCTTTCCGCCGAGTTCGCCGAGCGCCTTCTCGAAGTCGAGGCGCGGACGGATCGTCACCGCGTTGCCGAGGTGCTTGGCCAGTTCCGGGGTGACCTTTTCGGGCGCGATGAACAGTTCGGCGGTGCCGTCGTCATGCGCGATCACATAGGATAGCGCGACCGGCGTGCGCTCGACGTCCGAGCCGCGGATGTTGAGCAGCCAGGCGATCGAATCGAGCGCGCTGATGACGGTCGCATCGACGCCCTGCGATTTCATCCAGTCGGCGACCTCGGCGCGCTTCTCGGCGCTGGCGCGCCCGGCGTTGGCGTTGGTGTGGACCACCGCGACCGCCGCCGAGGGTTCGGGCCGGTCGGCCCAGACGGCATCGATCGGGTTGCTCTCGACCGCGACAAGCTCGCCGCCGATCTTCTTGAGCGCGCTGGCCGTGCCCTGAGCCCAGCCGCGCGAGTGCAGCCAGGCATCGAAGCCGATCTTCGCGCCTTCGGGCGCATTGGCCTTGAGCCACTCGGCCGGGCTCGTCTCCATGCTCGACTGGTATTCGTAGAGCTTGCCGTCGACCTGTTCGCGGACCTGCACGGTGTAGCGGCCATCGACGAACATGGCGGCCTTGTCTTTGAGCACCACGGCGGTCCCGGCGCTGCCGCCGAAGCCGGTCAGCCAGGCGAGGCGCTGGGCGTAGCCGCCGACGTATTCGCTCATGTGCTCGTCGGAAATCGGGACGACGAAGCCGTCGAGCCCGCGCCGGCCAAGCTCCTTGCGCAGCGCGTCGAGACGGGCTTCGTGGGTTTGCATCAGCATTGCGGGACGACTCCGGTTTCGAATGTAAGCATGTCCGGGCTGTAATCGCATCGGGCGCTTGGTTCCAGTGCAGTGGTCCTTCCATCGCGCGGCGAAGCGGCTACATGGGCGGCCATGAACGATACCATCCCGCTCGCGCCGCCGGTTGCCGCGAAGAAGCCCTCTGCCGTCACTCACCACGGCATCACCGTCAGCGACGATTACGCCTGGTTGCGCGATGCCGGATATCCCAAGGTCGAGGATGCGGAGGTGCTCGCCCACCTCGCCGCCGAAAACGCCTGGTTCGAAGCGCGGATGAAGCCGCACGAGGAGACCGTCGAGGCGCTGTTCAAGGAAATGCGCGCGCGTATCAAGGAGGCCGACAAGTCGGTGCCGCAGAAGGACGGCGACTGGCTCTACTGGATCGAGTTCGAGGAAGGCGCCGAATACAAGAAGTGGTGGCGCAAACCGGTCGCCGGCGGGGATGACGAGCTGATCCTCGACGAAGTCGCGCTGGCGGAGGGCAAGGACTACTTCCGCCTCGGGGCGCTGTCGGTTTCCAATGACGGCAAGCTGCTCGCCTATTCGGTCGACGACAACGGCTCGGAACGCTTCACCGCGAAGATCAAGGACCTCGCCACCGGCGAACACCTCGCCGACGAAATCCCCGGCACGCTGTCCTCGCTGGTCTGGGTCGCGGGCGACACCGGCCTGGTCTACTCGCTTGCCAACGAGAACTGGCGCACCGACAACGTCCGCCTGCACTGGCTCGGCAAGCCGATCGACACCGATATCGAGCTCTACCACGAGGACGACGAAGGCTTCCGCGTCGGCGCTTCGCTCTCGGCGCAGGAAGACTGGATCGTCATGGCCGCGGGCGATCACGAGACGAGCGAATGCTGGCTGGTGCCCGCCGCGGATCCCACCGCCAAGCCCCGGCTGGTCAAGGCGCGACAGAAGGGCGTCGAATACGACGTCGACGTGCGCGACGGCACCGTCTGGGTCCATGCCAACGACACCCACGAGAATTTCCGCGTCGCCACCGCGCCGTTCGACACGCCGGACAAGTGGGAAACGCTGATCGAGGGGACGGATCAGCTCTATCTCACCGGCTTCGAGCTGTTCCGCGACTTCTACGTCATCGAAGGGCGGCTCGGCGGGCTCGATCGGATCGAGATCCGCTACTACGACGACCCCGCCCGCATCGAGCCGGTCGAGTTTCCCGAGGCGAGCTACAGCGCCGGGACCGGGAGCAACCCCGAATACGAGCAGACCGTACTGCGCATGTCCTACGAGAGCATGATCAGCCCGGCGAGCACCTACGATTACGACGTGGCCACGCGCGAGCTGACGCTGCTCAAGCGGCAGGAGATCCCCTCGGGCTACGACCGAGACCTCTATGCCACCGAACGGCTCGAGATCGCCGCCCGCGACGGCACACCGATCCCGGTCAGCGTGATGTACCGCAAGGACCGCAAGAGCCCCGGACCGCTGCACCTCTACGGCTACGGCGCCTATGGCATCGCCATCCCGCCGGGCTTTTCGACCACGCGGCTCAGCCTCGTCGACCGCGGCTTCGCCTATGCCATCGCCCACATCCGCGGCGGGGACGACTTGGGGCGCGCCTGGTACAAGGCGGGCAAGCTCGAAAGCCGGGTCAACACCTTCACCGATTTCGTCGACGTGGCGCGCGGCCTGATCGACCGCGGGCTGACCGAGGCGGGGCGCATTTCGATCTCGGGCGGCTCGGCTGGCGGCGAACTGATGGGCGCGGTGGTCAATTCGAACCCCGAGCTGTGGGGCGCGGTCGTGGCGCACGTCCCCTTCGTCGACGTGCTGGCGACGATGCTCGACGCCTCGCTGCCGCTGACGCCGGGCGAATGGCCCGAATGGGGCAACCCGATCGAGGACCAGGCGGCGTTCGAGCTGATCCGCTCGTACAGCCCCTACGACAACGTGCGCGCGCAGGACTATCCGCCGCTGCTCGTCACCGCCGGGCTCAACGATCCGCGCGTGACCTACTGGGAGCCGGCCAAATGGGTCGCCCGCCTGCGCGAGATGAAGACGGACGGCAACGAACTGCTCTTGAAGACCAACATGGGCGCGGGCCACGGCGGAAAGTCCGGGCGGTTCCAGAGCCTGCACGAAACGGCCGAGGAATTCGCCTTCATCCTGTGGCAGATGGGCGTCGAGGGCTGAGAATGGCCAACACCTACACTATGACCTTCATCGCCTTGCCCGAGCACATCGACGAGATCGGGCACGTCAACAATGCGGTGTGGGTCCGATGGATGGAGGATATAGCCACGGCTCACTGGATGGCGGATGCCGCGCCGGAGCATGTGGCGGCCTATGCCTGGGTCGTGACCCGACACGAGATCGACTATCGCGGCAACGTCAGCGAGGGGGACGAGGTGATCGCCACGACCGAGATTCGCGAAGGGCCAAGCGGCGCGCGGTTCGACCGGCATTTCACCTTCACCGATTCCGCCGGCAAGGTGCTCGTCAGGGCGAAGACGACCTGGGCGATGGTCGAACGGGCGACCTGGCGGCTGATGCGCGTGCCGAAGGAAGTTTCGGCCCCGTTCCTGGCTGGCAGCGACTAGCCGGCAGCCTGCTTCCTGCGCCGGCGTTCCCGCGCGCGCGGCACGAAGAGCGTGAGCTTCTCGCCGACAGTGCGATTGCGCCCGTTCTGCTTGGCTTCGTAGAGCAGCTGGTCGGCGCGCTCGTAGATCGACTGGAAACTGCCTTCCATCTTCGCATCGGCGGGAAGTTCGACCATGCCCATGCTGGCGGTGATCATCCGGTCCAGCCCGCCGACCTTGGCGGCGACCTGCGTGGGGATTGCCTGCCGCCGCCGCTCGGCGCGCCCTGCGGTATCGGCTCCGCGAAGGAGGAGCATGAACTCCTCGCCGCCCATGCGGAAGGCGAGGGTATTCCGGTCGGGCGCGAGGGCGATTGCCACGGCGCGCAACACCTCGTCGCCGCGAGCATGGCCGTGGGTGTCGTTGATCTGCTTGAAGCGATCGAGATCGACGATGGCGAGCGTGCTGAACCCTTCCGAGCGCAGGACATCCCATCGCTCCTCGATCAGGCGGCGGTTGAGCAGTCCGGTGAGCGAATCCCGCTCGGACAGCCGTTCCAGCAGCCGCGCCTCGGTCTGGGCCTCGTCGCGCTGGTTCTTGAGCGCCATGAAGCGGTCGGCCACACCCAGCGTGGTGGCAATGATGTCGAACACGCAGCCGAAGTAGAACAGCATCATTGCCTCGGTCGGCTGGAGCAGCAGCGTAAGCTGGCCGAGCTCGCGGATCACTCCCACAGCCAGCATCGGTAGCCAGCCGATCAACTGGAACTTGGCGGCGCGGCTTCCCCGCCGCAGGGCATCGACCACCATCCAGAACAGCAGCGCGAGGATCGGCAGGTATCCTGCATAGTAGAGATCGGTCTGCACTTCGCGGGCGACGAACGGGAAGAAGGCATGTCCCGCGCTGATGGCCAGCGCCCAACATGCCGCCCAGGGCAACGATCGGCGAAGGACAGGGTGCAGCTTGCCGGGTTCGATGAAGCTGTAGGCGAACATCGCCCCGGCCACGACCGCCAGCCCGAAGGCCAGCGAGGTGAGCTTGCTCAGCGTCGGGACCGCAAGGTCGACGATGTAGGTCGAAAGCCCGGAATTGACGAGGATCGTCAGCAGCAGCGAGAGCGCCAGGGCGCTGTGCCACAGCACGAAGCGCTCGCGCAGGATGCGGTAGAAGACGGCGTTGAAGATCAGCGGCAGCACCAGCATGCCGCACAGCGCGGACAGCAGCAGCAGCAGTCTTCTCCCGCCCGGATGGTCGCCCGGGTCGTTCGGCGCAATGTGGGCGTCATGCAAGGCCACCTGGTGAGTCGCCAGGTCGAACGCGGCCACTACCTCGCGCGTGTCCGGGCCGATGGTTGGCAGCGGAGCCTTGACGAAACCGCCTGTCTGGGCGGGCAGGAGCTGCTCGTTTGCATAAATGGCCGAGCGCACGGCTCCGTCTGCATCGATTGCCAGGAGACGCACATTTTCGAGCGGACTGCGTCGCGTGACGAGAAAGCGCGGCAATGGCTTGCTGCGGTCAATTCCGAACCGCAGCAGCGTCCGTTCCGGCTCAAGCGAAACCTTCCTGTCGCGGCAGTTCCAGCGGTTAGGATCTGCGACGACACTGGCGATTGGCTCTGCGAGGTCGGAAGTCGCGACGCAGTAATCGCGGGTGGCGAGGGAATCGGGAGGAGGAGCGGGGCGAGCAGGTGTGGCGGCGAAAAGCGCCCACAGCACGGCCGCGGGCACGAGAAGCACCCTGAATATCGCCCCGATCCACATGGATGGGACCCTAAATACCGTTGGTTATCGGGCAGTTAAGCCGAGGGCGACAAATACCCCTAAGCGAGCAGTTCCGCGACCGGCTTCAGCTCGTATCCCAGCTCTGCAGCCACCGCCGGATAAGTTACCTGCCCCGCGTGGACGTTCAGCCCTTCGGCCAGGTGCGGGTCTGTCCGCATGGCTTCCTTCCAGCCGAGGTCCGCGATCCGCAGCGCATGCGGCAGGGTCACGTTGTTGAGCGCGTAGGTACTGGTGCGGCTGACAGCGCCGGGCATGTTAGCGACGCAGTAGTGCACGATCTCGTCGATCAAGTAGGTCGGATCGTCGTGCGTGGTCGCGTGGCTTGTCTCGAAGCAGCCGCCCTGGTCGATCGCGACATCGACCAGCACCGAGCCGGGCTTCATGCACTTGAGCATGTCGCGCGTGACGAGCTTTGGTGCCGCCGCTCCGGGGATCAGCACCGCGCCGATGATCAGGTCGGCCTCGCAAACCGCTTCCTCGAGGTTGGCCTGGTTGGAAAAACGGGTCTTCGCCCGCGCCTCGAAATGGGTGCCGACCCGCTCCAGAACTTCGGGATCGCGGTCCATGATGGTGACGTCCGCGCCCAAACCCGCGGCCATCTGCGCCGCGTTGAAGCCGACCACGCCGCCGCCGATAACGATGACCTTGCCCGGCATGACGCCCGGCACGCCGCCGAGCAACACGCCGCGACCGCCGTGGGCCTTCTCCAGCGCGGTGGCCCCGGCCTGGATGCTCATGCGGCCCGCGACCTGGCTCATCGGCTTGAGCAGCGGGAGACCGCCACCCCGGCCGGTCACCGTTTCGTAGGCAATGGCGGTGACGCCCGACTGGACGAGATCGGCGGTCTGTTCGGGGTCGGGGGCGAGGTGGAGGTAGGTGTAGAGGATCTGCCCTTCGCGAAGCATTGCCCGCTCGCCAGCCTGCGGCTCCTTCACCTTGACGATCATCTCGCACTCGGCGAACAGCAACTCCGGCCCGTCCTTGATGGTCGCGCCGGCGGCAATGTACTCGGAATCGCTTGCCCCGATGCCGAGTCCCGCGCCGCTTTCGATCCACACCTCATGACCGTGCGTCACCAGTTCCTTGGCACTCTCGGGTGTCAGGCCGACGCGGTATTCGCGGTTCTTGATTTCCCTGGGGCAACCGATGCGCATGGCAATCTCCTCGTATGCGAGAGGCCGTTACAAGTGAAACCGGTTGCACGCAATGGGACGCCGGCAGCCGCCTCATCAACGTAGCTTGTCCACAAGTTATCCCGCCGGGAAACAATCGCTGTCACGCCGCTGTAACATCTCGCGCCTAGCGGGCCGGAACGTCACATCATGGACATACGAAAGTCAGGATAAAGTCATATGACTGCAAGAAAAATGCAGACTTCGGTGCTCGCGTTGGCAGCAGCATGCGCCTGGGCGGTCCCGGCGCAGGCCGAAGATGCCGATACGGCCGCGCTCCGGCAGCAGCTCTCCGAAATGCGCGCGCAAATGGCGGCGATGGCGGAGCAGATGAACGCCATGCAGAGCCGCCTCGACTCAGCGCAGGCCAAGGCCGAGGCCGCCGAAGACGCGGCCAACGATGCCGCCCAGACCGCGCAAGTCGCGGCGGCGACCGCCGCCGACGCCAAGGCCGAGAGCGACACCACCGGTGCTTTCGCCAAAGCCGCCAAGTGGGCCGCCGACACCAAGATTTCGGGCCGGATGTATTACAACGTCAGTTCGGTCAACGCGAAGGACGCGGCCGGCAACAAGGTCGAGAGCGACGGCGGTTTCGAGCTCAAGCGCTTCTACCTCGGCGTGGACCACAAATTCGACGATACCTTCGCCGGAAACGTCACGATGGACGTCAGCCCGGTCGACAACGGCGGCAAAGCCGTCGGCTACGGCTTCTACATCAAGAAGGCGTACCTCGAAGCCAAGCTGGCCAAGGAACTCAAGCTTCGGCTCGGCTCGGCGGACATGCCGTGGATCCCCTACGTCGAGGGCGTCTACGGCTATCGCCACATCGAGAAGACCCTGACCGACCTCGACAGCTTCGGCACCTCGGCCGACTGGGGCGTCCATGCCTCGGGCGATTTGGCCGATGGCGTGGTCAGCTACCAGGTATCGGCCGTTGACGGTGCCGGTTACCGCGAGCCGAAGTTCACCGAGACCATCGATTTCGAAGGCCGAATCTCGGCCAAGTTCGGCGGGTTCAACGTCGCCGTCGGCGGATACACCGGCGAGCTCGGCAAGGACGTGACCGGCGCGGCGCCCTATCGCACCGCCACGCGCTTCAACGCGATGCTGGCCTACAAGGACGAGATCGCCGGCATGCCGGTAACGATCGGCGGCGAATACTTCACGGCGAAGAACTGGAAGGTCCTGCAGGCTGCGCCGAAGGACAAGGCCGAAGGATACTCCCTGTTTGCCTCCATCGCGCCCGTCGAGCAATGGAGCGTCTTCGGCCGCCTCGACCACATCGAGCCGTTCAAGAACTCCGCCCCGCTCATGCAGGACGATTTCATGATGTTCGGCGTGCAGTTCAGCCCGGCGACGATCGTCGACTTCGCGCTGGTCTACAAGCGCGACAATGCCGACGGCGGACTCAAGATCGGCAACCTCGGATCGGGCCAGGAAAAGCGCGACGAGGTAGGACTTTACGGCCAGTTCCGCTTCTGACCGGCATTTGTCACCCCTCTGTCACACAGCAAGCATAACGAGCCCCAGAAAACCAAGCAGGAACCTCCCATGAAACTCTCGAAAACGATTGCCTTCGCTACCCTCTCGGCCCTCGCTCTGACCGCCTGCGGCAGCAATAGCGGTGGCGGCGGCGCGCGCGACTCGATCCACGCCGTCGGCTCCTCGACCGTCTATCCGTTCGCCAAGGCCGTTTCGGAAGCCTTCGCCCGCTCCAACCCCGACTTCAAGTCGCCGCTGATCGAATCCACCGGCACCGGTGGCGGCATGAAGCTGTTCTGCGCCGGCGTCGGTGCGGAAACGCCCGACATCGCCGATGCCAGCCGCCGCATGAAGGCGAGCGAATTCGCCGACTGCCAGGCCAACGGCGTGACCGACATCATGGAGATCCAGGTCGGCCTCGACGGCATCGCCTTCGCTTCGGCGAAGGACGGCATCACGATGAACCTGACCCCGGCGATCGTCTACAAGGCGCTGGCCGCCAGGCCCTATGGCAAGGAACAGACTGCCAAGACCTGGCGCGACGTCGATCCCTCGCTGCCCAACGACCCGATCCTCGTTTACGGCCCGCCGACCACCTCGGGCACGCGCGACGCGCTCAAGGAACTGATCCTCGAAAAGGGCTGCACCGCCGATCCGGCGATGGAAGCGCTCAAGGAAGCGGACAAGGACCAGTTCGACCAGACCTGCACCGAAGTCCGTTCCGACGGCGCCTATGTTGACCAGGGCGAGCAGGACAACCTGATCGTGCAGAAGATCGAGAGCAACACCAGGGCCGTGGGCGTGTTCGGCTACTCGTACCTCGAGGAGAACTCCGACAAGCTGCAGGACCTGCCGATGAACGGCGTCCCGGCGACCTACGAGAACATCTCGAGCTTCAAGTACCCCGGCGCCCGCCCGCTCTACATCTACGTCAAGAAGGCGCACCTCGATGCCATTCCGGGCCTCAAGGAGTTCCTCAACGAGTGGACTTCGCAGTGGGCCAAAGGCGGCCCGCTGGCCAAGATCGGCCTCGTCGCCGCGCCTGACGACGTTCTCGCCAAGAGCGCCGCGACGATTGCCAACGGCACCACCCTTACCGCCGACGACCTCAAGTAAGGTCTTCGGTGTACCCGGAGGCGGCGCGGACAGTATCCCTTTGGTCCGCGCCGCCGACCGGCTTCCGGTTTAGTTGAACAGCGACAGGTCGATCGAATCCCCGACTGCCTTGAGCCCGGCGTCGGAGCCGTGCAGGTGGTCGCCCATGTGGTAGCCGTCGCGCATCTGCTCGGTATCGGCCGGGTCGGCGAAGGCGAGGTCGATCCGCGTCACGGCGTCGAACGCGCCGCCGTTGACGATCCAGTCGTTGATCGCCTGCCGGGCCTTTTCGCCCTCTTCCGACCAGTAGCTCGCACCCTTGTACGGGCCGATCGGTGCGCCGATCACCTTGATACCGGCCTCATGCGCGCGGGCGATGAGCTGCTTGTAGCCGGCGATCATCTGGTCGACGTCGATCTGCGGCTGGTCGAGCGTGAAGGCGGCCCCGCCCGGACCACCGCGCTGCGGGCCATAGCGGTTGCCGATGTCGTTCACGCCCTCGAACACGATCATGTACTTCACGTTCGGCAGGCTCAGCACGTCCTCGTCGAACCTGCTCAGCGCGGACTCGCCCATGCCCGGGCTGAGCACGCGGTTGCCGCTGATCGCCTGGTTGGCGACCGCCCATTCCTTGCCCGCGGCCTGCAGCCGGTTGGCGAGGATATCGGGCCAGCGGCGGTTGGCGCCGGGGGTCGAGCCGACCCCGTCGGTGATCGAATCGCCATAGGCGACGATGGTGCCGAGCGCGTCGGGCGAATCCACCTCGACGCCCGACAGGAAAGCACGGAACTGCTTCCTGTCGGCCGGCTCGAAGCTCTTGCCGACGAAGTTGCCCGGCGGGCTGACGGCAAGCTCGTCCGTGCCGGTCAGGTGGCAGGTGCAGGCGCCGGTGTCCTCGGGCAGGTACATTTCGACCTTCATCCGCGCGAGGTCGGGCAGGTCGACGTCGACGACATCGGAGACGAACGGCGAACCGCGCGGGATCACCGCCCCGGCCTCGCCGCCGAAGGTCAGCGTGCGGCCGGTGCCCGGCACTTCCTTGCCGGCATCGTCGATCTGCGCGATCCGCGCCGCGCCGATCTTGAGCGGGTGGGGGCCATAGCGGTTGGAGAAGGTCACCCGCAGCTTCGATCCGCCTTCGCTCACGCGGACGACCTGCGTGATCGTGACGTTGTCGTAGCTCGCCGCGGCGAACGGCCCTTCGGTGGACAACGGCGCGTGCGGCGCGGCGGTCCAGCTGGCCACCCACTTGGCGTCGGCCGGCGAGGTGGCCACGGCCAGCATTGCGGCGGCGCCAGCAAGGCTGAGTTTCGTAATTCGCATTGAAAAAGCCCTCCCAAAAATCTCAATTCGGCAAGTAACTTAGCCCTTGTAAACCCAGTACTCCGGCCCCCAGCGCTCCTCGAGTTCGGCGAGGCACTCGACGTGGATTTCGCGCACGCGGGCGGCGGGCATGAATTCTGCCGGGTCGATTTCCTCGATCTTGAGCGTTGACTTGTCCTCGTAGAGGTGCTCGCCCTTGAGCAGCGCCTTCTCGTCGTAGGGCCAGATGAAGGCCTGCAGCGAATGGACGAGGTAGAGCCCGTCGTCCTTGAGTCCCTCGTGCCCGACCTTTGCCAGCTCGGCGCCGGTCGACATCTGGTGGAACCACATCTCGTCGGCAATGCCCCAGTCGGCCACCGCGACCTTGTCGCCCGAGTTCCACAGCACGATCTCGCCGATGCCCGAGTAGAAATCGAACACCCCCTTGGTGCCGTGGACCTGGAACGGCGTCGCGCCCCAGGTGATGTGGTAGACCGGATCGGGCGCCATCATGTCGGGCGCGGTGATCTCCTCGAACATGCTCGCGCCTTCGAGGTGCACGTGGCGGCAGTAGTTCTTCAGGATCGCCTTGTGCAGCGGGTCGGTGACCTTGTTGTGCAGTTCGATCGACGGGTCCATGCAGCGATAGACCTCGGCTTCGTATTTCGATGCCATGTGGGTTCCTCTCCTTCGCGGCATTGATGGCACATGGAGGGCGCGGGAGAAAGCGCCTGAGGTGACTGGCACGGACCGGGTGTTTCACGGTCCAGCGGTGAAAACGTCCGGTCCGTGGAGTTTACGCCCGCTTGACACATCTGACAGTGTCCTGGGCCAAAACTCTGCGGGCCGAAATTTACGCTGTCCTGCACTCCCTTTGTGCTTGAAGGGCCCGATCCGCTGTCTGTTCTGTTCTGGGGATGCGGATCGTGACTGCCCTGCCGGGATCGACAGGCGCGGTAGCGTAATCGTCAGGGTGATCATCTCCCCAAGGTCGAAATTAACCGTCTTGGGCAAGACTCCCAAAATGTAGACAAAAGCGGAGAGGGCAAAATGTCCGTACTTGCCATACGCGCGCATGAGCGTTTTGGCGTCTATCGGAGAGTCTTCCTCCGCAAGAATCGCACCTGCGCAGGTGTCGGACTACTGATCCAGCAATCCCTCGGTGGGTGCAGGGTAGGAAGCCTCGAAGAGTCAGAGTTCTGCAAGGGCGACCAGGTGAACTTCTGGATAGAGGGGCATGGCCGAATTGCCGGCGAGGTGTGCTGGTCAGGCAGCCATGGCGTAGGCCTGTGCTTTGACCAACCGCTTGAACAGGGCGACTTGCTGCACTTGTCAGAATTGGTGAGAAGCGAGCCCGAAGCTGAAGCGCAGGTCTTGCGCTTATTCGGCACCTGACTCGCGCGAGCGCAATGCAACCAAGGAATGGGATGCCGGCAGCGGACTGTCGGCTAGCGAACTAATTTTGGACGCTCTCGATTTCTGAAAGGCCAAAATCATTGCGTTGCTACCTCGGCGTAGGGTGAGTGATAGTATCTTCAACCGGCGGAAAGCGCGCCACGATACTGTCCACGACAGAGGGATGAAGCGGGGCGAGGAACCCCATTCCGGCTTTACCATCCTGAGTCCAAGCGACGAATCCTGCTTGTATTTCCAAATTGGCAAACTTTATCGAGTAAATTCTTTCCAAGACCGGGTGACCGTGTCTTATTGTGATTGCACAGCCTTCCTCGGAAATATCATCGATTGTGCCCCGGCAAAACGAGCCTTTCGCATCTTTCATGATTGTCTCAACGTGCGTTTCACGTCGAGAACTCGATCGTCTGTTTGGTTGAACTTCGTCGGTTTGGCTCATCTCAGCCCCGCTCGTCGCTTTGAGCTTAGTAGGACATGAATCAATTTCAACCATATAGATTCTCCTTTCTACGCTGACATGTCGTCGACCAGATTAGGCAAATCATAAATGCCGCGGTGGTGTCTCTCTTCCACCCTTTTCGTGACTTTATCGACAAGGCTGGTCATTGCCTCGAGCGGACCAACCGCTAATGACCGCGATTGCGGGCATTGATTGTTGGCTGCATGATTACCGCATGAAGCGGAGAAGATTTGTGATGTCAGGTGGAGCCCGAGCGCTATTTGGCGTTGTGGGTATCGTTTTGTTGACAAGCGAAATGCACAATATTGGGTGGGGCAAAATAATAACGACGGAACGCCAGTCAAGATGGCGGAACATCCTAGCGCATTCTGGTTGTACATTGTGTTCAAGGCAATATTAGGAATTGCAGACGTCTACGCTTTTGTTTTTGGGATTAAGAAAGCCCGGTCAGGAATGACAGCTTTCCACGCAAGAGCAGACCAAGTAGCCGTCAAGCACGCGGTGGCTGCCTGCGATAGCTGAGCGCCTCCGCGACGTGGATGCGGCCGACGCTTTCTGACCCAGACAAGTCGGCAATCGTGCGCGCCACCCTCAGGATGCGGGTGTAGCCGCGCGCTGAGAGGCGCATCGCCTCGGCGGCCTGCATGAGGAGCTTGCAGCCCGCGTCGTCGGGCGTGACGAAGGATTCCAGCCCCTCGCCGTCGAGGTCGGCGTTGGTGCGGGCGCCCGTCCGGTCCTTGCGCGCGGTCTGGACGGCGCGAGACGCGGCGACCCGCGCGGCGACTTCGGCGCTGCCTTCGGCGGGCGGGGGCAGGGCGAGGTCGGCGGCACTGACCGGGTCGACCTCGACGTGGAGGTCGATGCGGTCGAGCAGCGGGCCGGAAACCTTGCTCTGGTAGTCGGCGGCGCAGCGCGGGGCGCGGCTGCAGGCGAGCGCGGCATCGCCGAGGTGCCCGCAGCGGCACGGGTTCATCGCCGCGATGAGCTGGACGCGCGCGGGGTAGGTCACATGGGCATTGGCCCGCGCCACGCTGACCTCGCCGGTCTCGAGCGGCTGGCGCAGCGAATCGAGCACCGCGCGCTGGAACTCGGGCAGTTCGTCGAGGAAGAGCACGCCGAGGTGCGCGAGGCTGACCTCTCCCGGCTTCACCCGCAGCCCGCCGCCGGTGAGCGCGGCGATCGAGGCCGAGTGGTGCGGGTCGCGGTAGGGCCGGCGGCGGCTGATGCGCCCACCCTCGAGCGTTCCGGCGACCGACTGCACCATCGAGGCTTCGAGCGCCTCGCCCGGCGTCATCGGCGGCAGGATCCCCGGCAGGCACGAAGCGAGCAGCGACTTGCCCGCGCCCGGCGGCCCGATCATCAGCAGGTTCAGGCCCCCAAAAGCGGCCTGTCCGCTAACGACCCAATTGCGGACGCTTTCTGAAACTGCTCCATTTGCTCGACGAACTGTTCGCACCAAGGGGAGATTATGGCCGCGCTTACAATCCGGCTCAAGGCAGCGACATTGGGCTTTGGTATTACGGTTGCGCCGTTAGCTATCGTTGCAACTGCGCACCTAACTTTTATGCCGCAGATCGTCGCGGCTATGGAAGGACTGGACAGTAACGATCGAGCTCTGGCGGTTTCGTTCTTGCGAAGGGATTGGTTTGCGCAGCACGGTATAGTGGCAATATTATTTGCCATTTACTGGGTGATAACGGCGGCGCTCGGAAAAGAACAAATTCTAAGGGCCAAGGCTGCCAATAGCATCCTGGCCTTTTGCGTTGCCGCATATCTGACAATAACTTTGTACTTCATCTTCGTTCAGTGGCCCGACGGACTAACGTTCGTATGCCCGCTTCTCGGTATCTCTGACGCAGACGCGCCCCCCTTCGGCTTCGACGTCCCGTCATCATGCGATGCTTTCGTCTACGCGGCCAACCAAATGATATTGTTGGGACTGGTGGGATTGATCGCACCCCTGATCATAAGCCTAGTCGTCCGCATAGTTTCATCTCGCCGCGCATATCAGCTAAAGGATGAGGCTCCTCCATCCTTGCTTGAATGACTGCTTTCCACCCATTAGCTGACTTCGGGGGCTGACTATGTAACACCCGATAGTCGCCGTTCCTGTGTGGGTCTTTACAACACAACAGGAGCAGGTTCAGGCCCCCAAAAGCGGCCTGTCCGCTAACGACCCAATTGCGGACGTTGACGCACCTGTCCTAATGTCGTCCTCATGGACAATGGACAAGCCGGTGTGTGCGACCGCTTTGGCGCGGAGTTTCATCCAGCCCACCCCAACTTGAAGCTGGGGTTGGCCTTGGCGACCTTGGGCCGAGAACCCATAAACGGCCTTCGTCATCCTCCGACGGGCGATACGACCGGCTGGTATGTCTGGGCAGGAGAGAAGCTCTCGACCGCAGCGGATTTTTTCCAGTCGGTTCACGCCGACCATCTCAATGAAATTTTGCCAAGGATAGTCCCCTATCTGGGACTAGCACCTGGATGGCGTTTCCAAATCGCGCCTGACCACGAAGATGTGTGGTTTGACGCGAGTTTGATAAACGCGAGGTAGTGTCCTCTTTCCACCCATTAGCTGACTTCGGGGGCTGACTATGTAACACCCGATAGTCGCCGTTCCTGTGTGGGTCTTTACAACACAACAGGAGCAGGTTGTGTCCGCCCGCCGCGGCAATCTCGAGTGCCCGCTTGGCGGTTTCCTGTCCCTTGACCTGCCGAAGGTCGGGACCGCCCTCGGGTTCCTCCGCCTCGCCCGGCTGCGGCTCGGGCAGGGACTGCACGCCCTTGAGATGGTCGAGAAGGCTGACGAGGTCGGGGGCGGCGCAGACGGGGATGCCGCTGGCCCAGCGCGCCTCGGCCCCTTGCCCTGCTGGGCAGATCAGCCCCTTGTCGCAGGCGCTGGCATGGAGTGCGGCGAGCAGTACGCCGGGACTTGGCACGACTCGTCCGTCGAGCGCCATTTCGCCGACCGCGATTCAGTCGCCGAGCTGTTCGGCGTCGGTCACGCCCATCGCCGCGAGCAGGGCGAGGGCGATCGGCAGGTCGTAATGGCTGCCTTCCTTGGGCAGGTCGGCCGGCGAGAGGTTGATGGTGATGCGCTTGGGCGGTAGCGCCAGCCCCATCGCGGCGAGCGCGGCCTGGACCCGCTCGCGGCTTTCGCCCACCGCCTTGTCGGGCAGGCCGACCACGTTGAAGCGCGGCAGGCCCCGAGCGATCTGGCACTGCACCTCGACGGCGCGCGCCTCCAGCCCGAGATAGGCAACCGTCGATACCAATGCGACCACGTAATCCCCCTGATTTCTGAATGTGATAGCGGCAGGACCGGGGATGTCGAGGGGCGACGAGGGACGATCTTCAGGTTCGTCCTTGCGACCCCGGCCCTGTGCCGGGGGAAGCAATCCAGGGCGGCACTGTGCCGCGCTGGATTGCCGCGCCGCCTTCGGCGGCACGCAATGACGAAGGAAAGGGAGCGAGAGTTCCTCCCGATATGGTGAATCCGCCGGCAACCCTTTGCCTTTACCGCTGCGTGACGGGCGCGGGCCGAGGATCGGGCGATGCGCTGGATCGGATCCTTCGTCCTGGCTCTTGCCGCTTTCGCCGCCGCTCCGGCGCAGGCGCAATCGCGCACGGTGGTCTATGTCGAAGAGTGGGTCGAGGTCGGCAATTCGGCCACCCGCTTCGTCATGCCGCCCGCGGTGCAGGCCGACGAACGGGCCATCGCCGCCTACGGACCGTTCCGCGTGCTCGACGATCGTACCGCTGCGCTGGTCGGATCGACCGACGCGCGTACCCCGGGCCTGTTCGCGGCGATGATGCGCGATTTTCCCGGCATCGTACGGCTCGACATGATCGAATGCGCTGGGACTGCCGACGACCGTTCGAACCTGCAGCTCGGCCGGATGATTCGCGCCGCGGGGCTTATGACCCGTGTTCCCGACGGCGGTTCGGTCCGTTCGGGCGGGGTCGAACTGTTCCTTGCCGGTGCGAATCGCGAGGTCGACGACGGCGCCGAGTTCGCGGTCCATGCCTGGCAGGACGAGGACGGCTTGCAGGCTTCCGACTATTCGGAAAGCGCGTCGGAAAATGCCAAGTATCTCGTCTATTACCGGGAAATGGGTATGAGCGCCGAGCAGGCCCGGGCCTTCTACGCGATGACCAATTCGGTGCCGTTCGAGCAGGCCCGCTGGATCGACGCAGGCGAGATGCGGCAGTGGATCGGTCAGGACGCACGGGCCAGCGCGCCAAAGCTCGCCTATCTTGACTTGGGGCTCTTGCTCAACTAACCGCGCGCCCACAGTTGAGGCCGCCTTAGCCGGCGGCCGTTTTTATTGCATTCGAGGACATACCCCATGAAGCGCACTTTCCAGCCGAGCAATCTCGTGCGCAAGCGCCGCCACGGTTTCCGCGCCCGCAAGGCCACTGTCGGTGGCCGCAAGGTCCTGCGCGCCCGTCGCGCCCGCGGCCGCAAGAAGCTCTGCGCCTGATTTGTATTTCGAACGCCCATCCGGGCGTTCGTCCTCGCTAGGCGGGCAGCAAGCTGTCCCCGCTGCGGACGTGCGTTCGCGCTTTGGCTGCCGCAACCAAGAACGAATCATAGCTGATTGGCGATGAAACGGTCCGCGACCAGCGGACCGCAAGGCCGACTGGCCGCCCGCAGGTGCCCCGGAGCGTAGCGAAGGGAACAGCACCGAGGACGCCCGCCCGGATGGGCGGGCACGAAACAAAAGATTCCCCCTCGCGCGAATCGCTCCCTATCTAGCCCCCACAATGAGCGAGCCGCTCCACACCATCCGCAAACGCGCGGACTTTCTTGCCGCCAACCGGGGGCTGCGCAACGCACGTGCTGGTTTCGTGCTGCTGACTCGCGGCAACGAGGGGCAGGGCAAGCGCTTCGGGGTCACCGTCACCAAGAAGATCGGCAATTCCGTCGTCCGCAACCGTATGAAGCGGCGCTTTCGCGAGCTGCTGCGCGCGGCGTTGCCGGGCGAGGGGCTGGCCGATACCGACCACGTGCTGATCGGCCGCGAAGGCGGGGTCGAGCGCGATTTCGCAAAGATGCGCGACGAACTTTCGCAGGCGCTCGCCCGGGCGCGCGAGGGCAAGGGCGACCCGGCCCGCAGGCGCAAGCGGTGAAACAGGCATTGATCTTCGTCGCGCGCGCGTGGCAGCTGGGTCCGAGCCGCGTCCTGCCGCCTTCGTGCCGTTACCAGCCATCGTGTTCGCAGTACGCTATCGACGCATTGCAGAAATACGGGGCGATCAAGGGTGGATGGATGGCGATCAAGCGTATATTGCGCTGCCACCCTTGGGGGGGACACGGGCACGACCCGGTGCCTTGAGTGGGTCGCATGAGTTCGTAACTAGGGATCTTTCGTGGACAACCAGCGCAACCTTATCCTCGCCGTCGTGCTGAGCGCGGCACTGCTTTTCGGCTGGGATTTCGCCATGAACCGGCTCTATCCGCAGCCGGACAAAACTCTCGACGCACCCGTTGCCACTGCCGGCGCGGAAATTCCCGCGGACGATGCGGATCCCGCGATCAATTCGCGCGCCCGTAGCCGCGATGGCGGTCTCACCAACGCCGATGACATCGCGCTCGAGGCGAAAGACCTTGCGGTCGAACTCAAGGCTCCCGACCGCGTGAAGATCGACGCTCCCGAAGTGGCGGGTTCGATCAACCCGGTCGGCGCGCGCATCGACGACGTGACGCTCAAGACTCACCGCCAGTCGGTTGAGAAGAATTCCGGTCCGGTCCAGTTGTTCTCGCCCGCGGGCACTCCGGCGCAGCAGTTCGCCCAGTTCGGCTGGGTGGGTGAGGGCATCAAGCTGCCCGACGCAAAGACTCCGTGGCAGACCTCGGGTGGCCCGCTTGCGCCCGGCAGCCCGGTCACGCTGACCTGGGACAACGGCGAGGGGCAGACCTTCCGCACCGTGTTCTCGATCGACGATCGCTACATGTTCACCGCCGAACAGACGATGGCCAACACCTCGTCCGCGCCGGTGGTCGCGCAGCCCTATGCCTTCCTCAACCGCACCAGCAAGACCGCCAGCCAGGACACCTGGAACGTCCAGTCGGGCCCGATCGGCCAGTTCGGCGGCTCGGTCAATTTCAGCTACGACTACGATGATCTCGACGAGTCACGGCAGGTTACGCCCGAGGGGAAGGCCGGCTGGATCGGCTTCACCGACATCTACTGGCTCTCCGCGCTGGTGCCGCAAGTCGGCGTGGCGACGACCACCGACTTCCGCGCGCTCGGCAAGCAGGACTACCGCGCCGACATGATCTACGAACCGGTCACCGTCGCCGCCGGCAAGCAGGTGACGCGCACCACGCGGCTCTTCGCCGGGGCCAAGGAAAGCGACGTGCTCGACGCCTACGAGGACCAGGGCATAGGCAACTTCGGCCTGTCCATCGACTGGGGCTGGTTCCGCTGGTTCGAGAAACCGATCTTCTGGCTGCTCAAGGAGCTCTTCCACCTCGTCGGCAATTTCGGTGTGGCGATCATGCTGCTGACCGTCATCATTCGCGGCCTGATGTTCCCGGTGGCGCAGAAGGGCTTCGCCAGCATGGCACAGATGCGCGCCGTGCAGCCCAAGATGAAGGCGCTTCAGGATCGCTACAAGGATGACAAGGTCAAGCTCCAGGAAGAGATGAGCAAGCTCTACCGGGACGAGAAGATCAATCCGCTGTCGGGCTGCCTGCCGATCTTCGTGCAGATTCCGGTGTTCTTCGCGCTCTACAAGACGCTGCTGCTGTCGATCGAGATGCGTCACCAGCCATTCGTGCTGTGGATCAAGGACCTTTCGGCTCCCGACCCGGCGCACCTGCTGAACCTGTTCGGCCTGCTCGACTTCACGGTGCCGGGCTTCCTGGCGATCGGCCCGCTGGCCTTGCTGCTGGGCGTGACCATGTGGCTGACCTTCCGCCTCAACCCGTCGGCGATGGACCCGGTGCAGCAGCAGATCTTTTCGATCATGCCGTGGGTGATGATGTTCGTCATGGCGCCGTTCGCGGCCGGCCTGCTGCTCTACTGGATCACCTCGAACGTACTCTCGGTGGCGCAGCAGCAGTACCTCTATTCGAAGCACCCGCAGTTGAAGGCGCAGGCAGATAAGGACAAGGCCGACAAGGCGAGGGCTGCGGAACGCGGGAAGCTGGAGGGGTGATCTTGCTCATTCGTCATTGCGAGGGGCAAAGCCTCGAAGCAATCCAGGGCGGCACGCATCAGCCCTCGATTGCGGCGCGACCTGTGGTCGCTCGCAATGACGACAGGAAGTGACGTGAGCGAAGACCTTTCCGCAGAAGCCGCCCGGCTGTTCTCCGGCCGGGTCGAGTTCCTGCTGTCCGCCCCGCAGCTCAAGTTCCTGCCCGAGGGCGACGTTCCCGAAGTTGCCTTCTGCGGCCGCTCGAACGTCGGCAAGTCCTCGCTGCTCAACGCGCTGACCGGGCGGCGGGCGATCGCACGCACGTCGGTCACGCCGGGACGCACGCAGGAACTCAACTTCTTCGAGGTCGGCGAACCGACGCAGTTCCGGCTGGTCGACATGCCGGGCTACGGCTTCGCCAAGGCCCCGGTGAAGGTGGTCGAAAAGTGGAAGCAGCTCGTCCGCACCTACCTGCGCGGCCGCCCGGTGCTCAAGCGCACGCTGGTCCTGATCGACGCGCGCCACGGCGTGAAGCCGGTCGACGCCGAGATGATGACCATGCTCGACGAGACGGCGGTGAGCTACCGGCTGGTGCTGACCAAGGCCGATAAGGTCAAGGCCAGCGACCTCGCCGCGACGCTGGCTAAGGTCGAGGCCGAAGCGAGGAAACACCCGGCAGCATACCCGCAGATCCACGTGACCAGTTCGGAGTCCAAGCTGGGCATTGACGAACTACGCGCGGCGGTTCTGACCGACGTCAGGATCTGATAACCTGTTGGGAACCGGCAGAATTCACCGAATTCTGCCGGTCGGCTAACGATCCAAGAGCGGGCATTCCAATCCCAGAACCATCGTAATTCCCGCGAGAGCGGGAATCCCGCTTGTCGGGTCTCAATTGCAGCAACCGTCACCCCTCCACGGAATTCGCAATTTCAGTGCTCGCGCAGTTTCGAAACGAGTGGGAATCATGCCCTTCCGGCCAGACGAAATCCGGTCGTAAGCCGCCGTACACAGGGCGTCCGTCATCGGACTGGGCGTAGCCTTTCGTCTCATCCCAGAATGCGTGATAGGTCGCTTTGGGAAAACTCGCGTCGTCATAACCCATCACGTTCGGTACCACGACGCGGATTCGCTTGTTTCTGTCATTGAGCATCAGCACCGTGTTGCATTCCTCGCAGAGGCAAATCTCCACAGGCCCGTCTGGATTATCGGCGTTGAAAGGCACGCGTTTCATCGCGGCTTCGTTGTCAGTCGAAACGTCAAGGTGATTAAAGAAGGCGTCATGGGTCGTATGCTCGCCGGTGACCTTCTTGCAGACATTGCAATGGCACTCGTGATTGTCGATGGGCTCGGCCGAAACGCTGACCGGATGATGCGTGCAACCGCCTGAATAATGGAGGGGCATAGCTTCGATTCTTGGATCGCTACCGAGCCATATACACTGGAAGCCGATTTAGCCATCATGGCTCTCGGCGCCAGCCAATCAAAGAATGCGTTTTTTGGAGGAAGGGGTCTCACTGTTAGCCGCGTTTCACCCGTTTGAGGACGTCGTGGGTCGAGCGAGATTGCACCACTAGGCCAGTGAAGACCTCTTAGCGTCTTGCAGGGGCGGGGAGCAGGCCATGCACTTCGCGGCGGGAGAACTTCCACTTGCCGTCCTGGCGCACGATGGTGTCGTGGTATTCCGCCATCAGCGCGGGCTTCGGCGCGCCGTCTTCGCCGGGGACCATGAAGAACGACTTCGAGGTGGCGGTGGCGCTGTCGGGGCCGGTCAGTTCGACCTGCTCGTTGAAGAAGACGTGGAAGTTGAGCTCGCCGAAGCCGAGCGCGTTCTCGGCGAAGGTCTGCTTCATCGCCGCGCCCGCTTCCGTGCCCCTGGTCTCGCCCCCGGCTCCGCCGACGTAGACCCCGTCACTGGCGAACAGCGCGGCGAAACCGTCGAAGTCGCGGGCGTCGATGGTCTTGCCGTAATCCATCAGCAGGTCGTGGATCGCGGCGCGGTCGGCGGCTTCGCTGCCGGGCTGAGAGCAGGCTGCCAGCGCAAGCGCGGCGGCGATGGCGATGGCGATGCGATGCATGTTCACTCCAGCCCCTCCCCTTGCGCCCGCGTCAGTGCGCGGCCGGCTCGCTGTTACCACGCCGCTGCCAGGCTTGTATCGCCAGGCCCGCCGCCGTGCCGGTGGCGATGGCAATCGTCAGGTCCACCATCACGGTCAGGACGGCGGTCAGCAGCAGCAGGCCAAGCTCCCACTTCGGCATCGCCAGCCGCTCGGGCCAGCGGTGCGGCTCGGACATGTTCCACGCGGTCACCACGAGCAGCCCGGCGAGCGCGGGCAGCGCCAACGCGCCCGCTAGCGGGGCGAACAGCACCATCGCCAGCAGGATCAGCAGCGCGTGGACCATGCCCGCGACCGGGGTACGGCCCCCGGCATCGACGTTGGTCGCGGTACGGGCGATCGCGCCGGTCGCCGGCAAGCCGCCGAACAGCGGCGCGGCAAGGTTGGCGGCGCCCTGCGCCAGCAGTTCGGCGGAGGACCGGTGCGCGCCGCCGATCATCCGGTCGGCAACCAGCGCGGAAAGCAGCGATTCGATGCCTGCGAGCAGCGCGATGGTCAGCGCCGCCGGGGCGAGTTCGACGACCAGCGGCCAGGAGACCGGTGGAAGCGAGGGCCAGGGCAGCCCGTGCGGCAGCTCGCCGAAGCGGCTGGTGACGGTATCGACCGAGGGCAGGGCGACGAAGGCGAGCGCGCTGAACACCAGCACGACGACTGCGCGAGCGCGGAATTGCGGGGCGAAGCGCCGGACCAGTGCGATGCCCGCGACGGTGGCGAGGCCGAGAGCGAGCGCGGCCCAGTCGACGGTCGCGCGCGCCGCCCACAGCCCGGCGAGCTTGGGACCGAATTCGGCCGGCATGGCCCCGGTCACCAGCCCGGCGAGGTCCTTGACCTGGCTCACGGCGATGACCACCGCGATGCCGATGGTGAAGCCTTCGATCACGGCTTCGGGGATCAGCCGGATCAGCCGCCCGGCGCGCAGCAACCCGCCGAGCACCAGCAGTCCGCCCGCCATGAGCGTCGCCAGCAGAAGGCCGTCGAGCCCGTGCCTGGCGATGATCGAATAGACCACGACGATGAAGGCCCCGGTCGGTCCGCCGATCTGCACCCGGCTGCCGCCAAGCGCCGAAATCAGGAAGCCGCCGACAACCGCGGTCACTAACCCTGCCGCGGGAGGCGCGCCCGAGGCAATGGCGATGGCAATCGACAGCGGCAGCGCCACCAGCGCTACCGTTCCGCCGGCGATGGAATCGCGCAGGAACTGCTCCCGATCGTACCCGACAAGGGTCGTGAGCAGCTTCGGCTTCATGTGCGGCTAGAGCGGATTGCCATCCCGGTCGCGGTAGATGTCGCGGCGGCCGACGTGGTTGGCGGGGCCGACGATGCCGTCTTCCTCCATCCGCTCGATCAGCTTGGCGGCGGTGTTGTAGCCGACGCCGAGCTGGCGCTGGAGCCACGAGCCGGACGCCTTCTGGTTCTCCCACACGATCTGGCAGGCCTGGCGATAGCGGCGCTCGTCCGGATTGTCGGAGGCGGTGAATTCGTCCTCGAAGGCGAAGCCGCCGTCCTCGGGTTCCTCGGTGACGCTGTCGACGTAGTCGGGCTCGCCCTGGCCGCGCCAGTGCTCGGCGACCTGCTCGACTTCCTCGTCGGACACGAACGGGCCGTGCACGCGGGTCAGCGCGCCCGAACTCGGCTTGTAGAGCATGTCGCCCTTGCCGAGCAGCTGTTCGGCGCCCTGTTCGCCGAGGATCGTGCGGCTGTCGATGCGACTGGTGACGTTGAAGCTGATGCGGGTCGGCAGGTTCGCCTTGATGACGCCGGTGATGACGTCGACCGAGGGGCGCTGCGTCGCCATGATGAGGTGGATGCCGGCGGCGCGCGATTTCTGGCTGAGGCGCTGGATCAGAACCTCGATTTCCTTGCCGACCGTGACCATGAGGTCGGCCAGCTCGTCGACGATCAGCACGATCTGCGGCAGCACCTCGTAATCGAGCTGCTCTTCCTCGTAGATCTCCTCGCCGGTTTCGGGATCGAAGCCGGTCTGCACCCGGCGGCCGAGCGGCTTGCCCTTGGCGATGGCGGTCTTGATGCGTTCGTTGAAGCCGCCGATATTGCGCGCGCCGATGTCGCTCATCATGCGGTAGCGCTTCTCCATCTCCTCGACCGCCCACTTGAGCGCGCGGACCGACTTGTGCGGCTCGGTCACCACGGGGCTGAGGAGATGCGGGATGTCGTCGTAGCTCTTGAGCTCGAGCACCTTGGGATCGACCAGGATCAGCCGGCATTCGTTGGGCGTGAAGCGGTAGAGCAGCGAGAGCAGGATGGCGTTTAGCCCGACCGACTTGCCCGAGCCGGTGGTGCCGGCGACCAGCAGGTGCGGCATGGCGGCGAGGTCGGCGACGATCGGCTCGCCGGCGATGTCCTTGCCGAGGATGATCGGCAGCGCGCCGTTGTGCTCCTGGAACGCCTCGGAGGCGGCGAGTTCCTTGAAGCTGACCGTCTGGCGGTCGGCGTTGGGCAGCTCGATGCCCATCACGGTCTTGCCCGGGATCGGCGAAACGCGGGCGCTGATCGCGCTCATGTTGCGAGCGATGTCTTCGGCGAGGCCAACCACGCGGCTGGCCTTGATGCCCGGCGCGGGTTCGAGCTCGTACATCGTCACCACCGGGCCGGTGCGGACCGCGGTGATCTCGCCCTTGACGTTGAAGTCGTCGAGCACGGTTTCGAGCAGGCGGGCGTTGCGTTCGAGTGCCAGCTTGTCGAGCTTCGGGCCCTTTTCGGGCGGCGGGTCGGCGAGGAGGTCGAGGCTCGGCAGCTCGTAGTCGGCGAAGAGGTCCTTCTGCGTGCCCTTCTTGCCGATCCGGGCGGGCTTGGCGGCGCTCTTCGGGTCGGTGATTTCGGGCGGCCTGCGGTTGGCGACTTCGGCCAGCGCGTCGGGCCGGGGCTCGCGCGCGGGGCGGTCCTTCTTCTGCGGCTTGAACGGGTTTTCCGAGCGCGGCAGCGAGGGCATGCGCCGCAATGCGTTCGGCAGGGCCAGCAGTTGCGCCCAGTCGAAGGCGAAGACCCGCCCGACCAGGAACGCGCCGATCCCGAGCGCGGCGAGGCCGCTGCCGAGAATGGTCCAGAACCGCGCCGCTTCGGGCACGCGCCCGGCGACCGCCTCAATCGCGCCCGCGCCGAGCAGCCCCGTCAGCCCGCCGTACCCGGCCGGCCGGTCCCACTTCTGCGGATCGGTCACCAGCGCCAGCACCGTGCCGAGCAGCGCCATGCCGACCAGCATCATGATGACCGTGCGCCACCAGCGGAAACCGTGCGGCGTCTCTTCCTCCTCGGCGTCGCTCCACAGCTTGCGGGCGAAGACGTAGCTCAGCGGCAGCAGCAGGTAGGCGACCATGCCGAAGACGAGGTAGGCCATGTCGGCCACCCAGGCCCCGGTGCGGCCCATCCAGTTGGCCACCGGCTCGCCAGCGGCGGTCGAGAACGAGGGATCGGTCTGCTCGTAGGAGAACAGCGCCAGCAGCAGGAACACGGTGAAGGCGTAGAGCAGCACGCTGCCCGTCATCTGCAAGGCGCGCGCCGCCGCACGGCGAAATGCCGCGCGCCAGTCCACCGGCTGTGCCTTTGCCCGTGTCGCCATGTCTCGATCCCTTTCCGACGGAGAATCGCAGACCGGGGACTCGGGGTCAATATGTTCGGCCTCAAACGCCGGCGGGGCCGTCCGGCCCCTTGGCTTTCCTCGCTTCTGGGCAGGCAAGCTGCCCTCGCTGCGGGCGCGCGTTCGCGCTTGCGGGCCTGCGGCCCGAGGTGAACCTTAGCTCAACCCGTCGATTGCCGCCCAGCGGGGCCAGTCGAGGCGGTGGGCGGTGTGCGCCGTCATGCCTCCGAGCGCTATCACCGGCATCCGCGCCTGCGCCGCAAGCAACCGGAATCGCAGCGGGCCGAGTGAGGGAGCATCGGGATGCGAGCGGGTCGGGAACGCGGGCGAGAGCAGGACCGCGTCGGCCTGCGCCCGGTTGGCCTGGGCGATTTCGGCGAGGTTGTGTGCGGTGGCGAGCGTGAGCAGGTCGCGGGTCGGGTAGAGCGCGAGCGGCGCGCCGTAAGCACCGTCGGCGCCCCATTCGCGCGCGGTCATCGTGCTGTCGGCGAGGATCGCCACGTGGCCGCGGGCGCGGGCCAGGCGGAGGAGCGTGTACCAGCGCGCCACGCGCTCGGCCGGGGGCAGGTGGTAATGGCGGTAGATGAACCCCGAACCACGCGGAAGGCGGGTGAGCGCCGCCTCGAGACCGCTGTCGTTGCGCTCGTCGGAGAGCAGCCACAGGTCAGGGAAGCGCTGGAAACCGGGCATCGCTGCGCTATAGCGCCGCCTCATGGCCGAAACCCATACCCAATCCGCTGCCTCCCGCCTCGAAGCCGTCCACGAAGGCATCGCCCACGCCTGCAAGGTCGCGGGGCGCGAGGTGGGCGAAGTGACGCTCGTAGCGGTCAGCAAGATGCACGATTCGGTGTCGATCAAGCGCTTGATCGAAGCGGGACAGCGTGTGTTCGGCGAGAACCGCGTTCAGGAAGCGCAGGCCAAATGGCCGGCACTGCGCGAGAGCTATCCCGATATCGAGCTGCACCTCGTCGGCCAGCTGCAATCCAACAAGGCCGAGGATGCGGTCGCGTTGTTCGACTGCATCCATTCGCTCGACCGGCCGAGCCTCGTCGCCGCGCTCGGCAAGGCGATGGCCAGGGCCGGGCGGCAGGTTCCGTGTTTCGTCCAGGTCGATGTCGGCGAGGAAGAGCAGAAGGGCGGCTGTCCGATCGGCGAGGTGCCCGCGCTCATTGCCAGCGCGCGCGAGGCGGGGATCCCGGTGGTCGGCCTGATGTGCGTGCCCCCGCTCGGCATCGAGCCCGCCCCGTTTTTCGCCTTTCTCGACAAGCTCGCCCGCGATAACGGCCTCGGCAAGCTCAGCATGGGAATGAGCGGCGACTACGAGACCGCGATCATGCTTGGCGCGACTCACGTTCGGGTGGGGACGGCGCTTTTCGGGGAGCGCGAATAGCCGCCGCCCGACACTCGAACGATGCGTCCCTTGAATCTCCGCTCCCGACCCGCTTGAAGCCGAGCCGTTCGAGCAGCCTGACCGACCGCGCATTGCGGGTGTCCGCCGTCGCGGTGAAGCGGGTCACGCCGTGCCTGCGGACGAGGATGTCCATCATCTGCGCACTGGCCATTTCGGCCAGGCCCCGTCCCCAGTAGGGCAGCCCAAGCACGAAGGCGATTTCGGCGCTGCCTTCGGCGTTGACCGTCGCCTGCACGTACCCCGCCGCCTTGCCCTCGGCCGTGCGGATGACCCAGTTGAGCCACTGCTGCGTTCCGTCGGGCGAACAGCGGTTTTCGAGGCGACGGAAGCGCGCTTCGAGCCACTCCGCGCTCGATGGCGGATCGCTGTCGGTGAACTCGTGCAGTGCAGACTCGGTGAGCAGCGCATAGAGCTCTGCCGCATGCGCTGCCCGCTGTTCTTCCAACACAAAATCCGCACGCCCCATTGCAGCGATATAGCAGCGCTGCACAAAACCCGACAGGGGTTCGTTACACGGCGTGCAGAACTCCGCGGTACGGCACGTCCTCGAGCGCCCGTCCGGCGCCGCGGGCGACGCACATCAGCGGATCCTCGGCGATGGTGACGGGCAGGCCGGTGGCCTCCGAGATTACCGTGTCGATTCCTTCGAGCAGCGCGCCGCCGCCGGTCATGACGATGCCGCCCTCGATGATGTCCGCGGCGATTTCCGGGGGAGTGATCTCGAGCGCCTGGCGCACGGTCTCGACCACCTGGCCGACCGTCTCGCGCAAAGCCTCGACGACTTCCTCCTGCGAGATCGTCGTCTCGGTCGGCACGCCGCGCACCACGTCGCGGCCGCGAATGGCCATCTCGCGCAGCGCACCGGCGATGGTCGCGGCGCCGATCTCCATCTTGATGCGCTCCGAGGTCGCCTCGCCGATGATGAGGTTGTGATTGCGCCGCACCCAGCCCGAAATGGCTTCGTCCATCTGGTCGCCGCCGATGCGGGTCGAAAGCGTGACCGCGAGCCCGCCGACCGAAAGCACCCCGACTTCGGTCGAGCCGCCGCCGATGTCGACGACCATCGAGCCGTAGGGCTCGGTCACCGGAAGGTCGGCGCCGATCGCCGCGGCCATCGCCTCGTCGATCAGCGAGACCTGCCGCGCCCCGGCGTTGCTTGCCGCATCGCGGATCGCGCGGCGTTCGACGCTGGTCGAATTGGCCGGCACGCACAGCACTATTTCGGGGCTGCCACGCAGGCGGACACCGGCGTTGGCCTTGGCCTTGGCGACGAAGTGGCGGATCATTTCCTCGGCCACTTCGAGGTCGGCGATGACCCCGTGGCGCAGCGGCCGGATCGTCTCGACGTTGTCGGGCGTCTTGCCCATCATCAGCTTGGCGTCGTCACCGACGGCGCGCACGCGGCGTATGCCGTTGATCGTCTCGAGCGTGACGACCGACGGTTCGGCCAGCACGATCCCGTGTTCCTTGAGGTAGACAACAGTATTGGCCGTCCCGAGGTCGATCGCCAGATCGGCCGCCCGGAACGGGAAAAAACCCATTAATGACATTGCGGTGATTCGCCTTTCCCCATGCGCCCATGCGCTCGGGACGGCGATCAGCGAGCAAACCTGTCGCGCATATTAACCAGATTGACCGGATCGCCACAAAGCGATGTGCGGTGCGGTGAATTGGTTGAATCGAGCGGGACCCTCGCCCTCAAGCAGCGAAGCGATAGGGCAACAAGTTCAGGCGGCTTCGCTTTCGCGCTGGCGTTCGTCGCTCGCGGCGTCGAGCAGGGCGGCCTCGATGCCCTTGAGTCGGTCCTTGGTCGTCACCTTCCCGCCGAGCAGGTCGGTGACGTAGAAGGTGTCCGCGGCGCGCTCGCCATAGTTGGTGATGTGCGCCGAATTGACCATCAGCTTGCTCTCGAACAGCGACCGGGCGAGGCGGTTGAGCAGCGCCGGGCGGTCGCGCGCCGAAACCTCGATGACCGTGAATCGGCCCGAAGCGGTGTTGTCGAAATCGACCCGGGGGCGCACTTCGAAACTGTCGGCGCGGTTGCGCGCGAGCGGCCGCTTGGCCAGCTGCGGCACGAGCTCGATCTTGCCGGCCAGCGCGTCCTCGATCGACTTCTGCAGCCGATCGAGCTGCTCCTGCTCCTTGAACGGATTGCCGAGCGGGTCCTGGACGAGGAAGTTGTCGACCGCCTTGCCGGCCCGGTTGGTGTGGATCCGCGCGTCGATGATGTTGCCGCCGGCAAGGTGGATCGCCCCGGCGACGCGGAAGAACAGGCCGGGGTGGTCGTCGCCGATAACCGTCACCAGCGTCGCGCCGCGCGCGGCGTAGTATTCGGTGTGGATCGACAGCTTGTGCTCGAGCTCCTTGGCCGCGGCATAGTGCACGAGGTTGAGCGCGATGATGTCTTCGGGCTCGGCGATCCAGTAGGCGTCGTCGAAGCGGCTCGCCAGCTTGTCGATCAGGTCCGCGTTGACGCCGAGCAGTTCGCCGACGTGCTCCTTCTTGGCGGCGATCTGTTCCGCCCGGCGGGTCGACTTGTAGCCGAGGCGAAGCTGTTCTAGCGCCAGTTCGTAGAGATCGCCGAGAAGCTGGCGTTTCCACGAATTCCAGATGCCCGGCCCGACGGCGCGGATATCGACCACGGTCAGCACCAGCAACTGGCGCAATCGCTCGACGCTTTCGACCTGGGTGACGAAGTCGAGGATGGTCTTGGGATCGGCGAGGTCGCGCTTGAACGCGGTGGCGCTCATCAAGAGGTGCCAGCGCACCAGCCAGCTGACCAGTTCGGTCTCGCCCTCGTCGAGCCCGAAACGCGGGCACAGGTGCAGCGCGACCTCGGCGCCGAGCACCGAATGGTCGCCGCCCCGGCCCTTGGCGATGTCGTGCAGCAGCGTGGCGACGTAGAGCACCCGGCGATTGCCGAGCTGCGGGATGATCTCGCTCGCCAGCGGGTGGTCGACGCGGTGCTCGCCCTTCTCGATCGCCGCGAGCAGGCCGATCGCGCGGATGGTGTGCTCGTCGACCGTGTAGTGGTGGTACATGTCGAACTGCATCTGCGCGCCGACCTTACCGAAGTCGGGCACGAAGCGGCCGAACACCCCGGCCTCGTTCATCCAGCGCAGCACCGTTTCCGGGTCGTTGCGGCCGGTCAGCAGCTTGATGAACAGCTCGTTGGCGCGCGGGTCCTCGCGCACCGCCTGGTCGATGCACTTCACGTCGCGCGTCGCCATGCGCATGGTCTCGGAGTGAACTTCCAGCGAATGCTCCTCGGCGAGCTGGAAGACCTCGATCAGCCGCACCGGGTCCTTGACGAACCAGTCGTCCGACGGCGCCGCGATGCGCCCGCCGAAGACCCTGTAGCCCTTGAGCATGCGGGAGCGCTGGCGGAACCCGGCGAGCAGCCCGCGCGCGCGCCGCTTGCTCGCCATTTCCTCGTCGATGTGGGCGAGGAACACGCCGGTCAGGCTGCCGACCTGCCGCGCCTGCAAGAAGTAGTACTGCATGAAGCGTTCGACCGCGCTCTTGCCCGGGCGGTCGGCGAAATTCATCCGCCGCGCGACTTCGCGCTGCAGGTCGAAGGTGAGACGGTCCTCGGCGCGCCGGGTGATGACGTGCAGGTGGCAGCGCACCGCCAGCAGGAAGCCCTCGGCGCGGCGGAAGGTGCGGTATTCCTTGCGGGTGAACAGTCCGGCGTCGACCAGCTCGGCGGCGCTCTTCACGCGGTGCAGGTACTTGCCGATCCAGTACAGCGTCTGGAGGTCGCGCAAGCCTCCCTTGCCGTCCTTGACGTTGGGTTCGACGACGTAGCGGCTGTCGCCCATGCGCTTGTGCCGGGCGTTGCGTTCGGACAGCTTCTCGGACACGAACTGCGCCTGGCTGCCGGGCACGACGTCGGCCCAGAAGCGCCGGCTCGCCTCGTCGTAGAGCTCCTGGTCGCCCCACAGATAGCGCCCTTCGAGCAGCGCGGTGCGGATCGTCAGGTCGCTCTTGGCCATGCGCACCATCTCGTCGAGCGAACGGCTCGAATGGCCGACCTTCAGGCCGAGGTCCCAGAGGTAATAGAGCATCGCCTCGATCACCTGTTCGCACCAGGCCGTGGTCTTGCCCGGGGTGATGAAGGCGATGTCGATGTCCGAATGCGGCGCCATCTCGCCGCGGCCGTATCCGCCGACCGCGATCAGCACGAGCCGCTCGCCGGAAGAGCGGTTGCCCGCCGGATAGACGTCCTCGATCACGTGGTCGTGCATGACCCGGATCAGCTGGTCGATGAGGAACGACTGGCTATAGGCGACCTCGTGCCCGGCGCTGGGATGTTCGGCCAGGCGGCGGGCGACTTCGGCGCGGCCGTCGTGCAGCGCGTTGCGCAGCAGCTCGATCACTTTCTGCCGCGCCTTGGGCATGCCGTGCTCGGCCACGGCCGCTGATATGGCCCCGGCAAGCGCACGGCGGTCGATGATGGCCCGCTGGTTGGCTATCGCACTCATGCCCTCGACATAGAGAATGCCGCGCCGCTTGCAATGCGAGCGCCCCTTTCGCCCCCCGCCGCCATGTGGCAAGGGGCCTGCGAACCGAGGGAATTCCACGATCGATGTTCGACATTCTTGCCGTCACCGCCAGCGACGCAATCCACTGGGCCGACCTCGGCCTGCGTCCGGGTATCCCGATCGGTCCCTTAACGCTGCGCTTCTATTCGCTGGCCTACCTTGCGGGGTTACTGCTCGCCTACTGGCACGTCTCGAAGATGATCAAGGCGCCCGGCGCGCCGATGGCGCAGCGCCATGTCGACGACCTGTTCTTCTACTGCACGCTGGGCGTGATCCTTGGCGGGCGGCTCGGTTATGCGCTGTTCTACACCGGCGGCGAGACCGGCAAGCCGAGCCTGTTCACCCACTTCACCCCGGAAGAATTCGTCAGCTGGGACCTGCTGCGCCTGTGGGACGGGGGGATGAGCTTCCACGGCGGCGTAATAGGCGTGCTGGTGGCGATCGCCTGGGTCAGCTGGCGCAACAAGCTCTCCTTCATCCGTATCGCTGACTACATCTCGGTCAACGTCGGCTTCGGCATGTTCTTCGGACGGCTGGCAAACTTCGTGAACGGCGAGTTGTGGGGTCGCCCGGTCGAAAGCGCGGTGCCGTGGGCGATGGTCTTCCCCGGCGGCGGAGCAGTCGCCCGCCATCCCAGCCAGCTCTACGAAGCGCTGCTCGAAGGCGCGCTGGTCGTCGCGATCATGCTGCCGCTGTTCTGGAAGACTCGCGCGCGCTTCCGCCCCGGCATCCTCGTCGGCACCTTTACGGCCTTGATTGCCAGCGCGCGCTTCATCGTCGAATTCTTCCGCCAGCCAGACGAGCAGCTCACCGACTTCGCCATGCGCACCGGGCTCAGCATGGGCCAGTGGCTGTCGATCCCGCTGATCCTTGCCAGCATCGCGGTGATCGTCTGGGCGCTGCGCCGTCCGCCGCTCGCCTCCGGAGCGGGGGCCGCAGCGGCCGGGTGATGAACGAACAGCCGCTTGGGGACGTCTTTCGCCGGCTCATCGCCGCGACGGGCCCGATCAGCCTGACCCAGTACATGGCCGAGGCCAACGCGCGCTACTACACCAGCGCCGACCCGCTCGGCGAAGAGGGCGACTTCATCACCGCGCCCGAGATCAGCCAGATGTTCGGCGAGCTGATCGGCCTGTGGCTGGCCGACATGTGGATCCGCGCCGGGCGCGAATGGCCGGTGATGTACGTCGAACTCGGGCCGGGCCGCGGCACGCTGGCGCGCGATGCGCTGCGGGCGATGAAGCGCTACGGCCTCGAGCCCGAGGTGCATTTCGTCGAGACCTCGACCCCGCTCAAGGAGCTGCAGCTCGCGGCGGTGCCCGACGCCCAGTTCCACGCCGACCTGTCGCGCGTGCCGATGGACGGGCCGATGCTGCTGGTCGCCAACGAGTTCCTCGATGCCCTGCCGATCAGCCAGCTGCTCAAGACCGAAGCGGGCTGGCGCGAGCTTGTCGTGGTGCCCGAGGGCGAGAAATTCGCCTGCGCTCCCGGACCGCGCCCGATGGACGCCGCCGTGCCCGAGGCGCGCCGCGGCCTGCCCGAAGGCACGCTGCTCGAAACCTGCCCCGCGGCGGCGGCGATCGTCTACGAGATCGCCGGGCGGCTGGTGCATCAGGGCGGCGCCGCGCTGCTGATCGACTACGGCCACGCCGAGGAACGCACCGGCTCGACCTTCCAGGCGGTGAAGGGGCATCGCAAGGTCGATGCCTTCGCCAACCCCGGCGAGGCGGACCTGACGGCGCACGTCGATTTTCACGCCCTCGCCCGGGTCGCGGAATCGCGCGAGGCGCGCTGGCTCGGCACGGTCGAACAGGGCGCGTGGCTCAAGGCGCTTGGCATCGAGGGCCGCGCCGAAGCGCTCAGCGAATACGCTCCGCAGCACCGGGAAGCGCTCCATTCGGCGATGCACCGGCTGGTCGACCGGGACCAGATGGGCGAACTGTTCAAGGTCATGGGACTTGCCGCGCCGGGGTGGCCGGACGGCGTAGGGTACGGCTAGGGTCCGCGGATGGCCACAAGCCACCGGGTCTCTCACACTTCGCTCGCCGTCGCTGCGTTCTCGACCGTGGTCGAGTGGTACGACTTCACGCTCTACCTCTACTTCTCGACCGTGCTGGCGCGAGTGTTCTTCGGCGGCGGGGAAGCGGCGCTGGTCACCACGCTGATGGGCTTTGCGCTGGCCTACCTGATGCGCCCGGTCGGCGCGGCGGTGTTCGGGCATATCGGCGACCGGCACGGGCGGCGGCCGATGCTGCTCATTTCGATGGCGGTGATGTCGCTGGCGATGCTGCTCACCGCGCTGCTGCCGACCTACGGGCAAGTCGGGATTGCCGCTGCATGGCTCCTGTTCGGCCTGCGCTGCGTGATGGGGTTCTCGGTCGGCGGCGAGTACACCGGGGTGATCGCCTACCTGCTCGAAGGGGCCGACCCGCGCCGCCGCGGGCTCATCGCCAGCCTTGCCGCGGCATCGAGCGAAGTCGGCGCCCTGCTCGCCGTCGGGGTCGCGGCGCTGACCGTCAGCCTGACCAGCGAAGCGCAACTGGCGAGCTGGGGCTGGCGCGTCCCGTTCCTCGTCGGTGCGGCGCTGGCGGGCGGGGTGTGGTTCGCGCGGCAATCGATGGAGGAATCGCCCGACTGGCTCGAACTGCACGCGAATGAAGCGCTTCATGCCAACCCGATACGCCACGCAATCACCCGGCAGCGTTCGGCGCTGCTTCGCGCCTTCGCCATCTCCGCTCTCGGCTCGATTACCTTCTATGTCGGCATCACTTACGTCCCCGCCTTCCTCGAAACGACCGGCACGCTGGGAGAGGAGCGGGCGCTGTGGCTCTCGACAGCCGCGGCGGTGGCGGTGATCCTCGTCACCCCGCTGGTCGGTCTGCTGGCGGACCGCTTCGGGCGCAAGCCCGCGCTTGTCGTCATCGCCGTGCTCAGCGCTGTGCTGCCGATATCGCTGTTCACGCTGATGGCCGGTGGAACCGTGAACGAGGCCTTGGCCGGTGCGCTGGTGCTGGCGCTGGTCGCGGGCGGGATGAGCGCGGTCGGCGCAATCGCCTGCGGCGAACAGTTCAGCGAGGAGAGCCGGGCCAGCGGGCTCGGGCTCGGCTACACCCTGGCGACCGCGGTGTTCGGGGGGCTGACGCCGTGGATGGCGCAACTGCTGGTCGAGCGCACCGGCGCACCGCAAGTGCCCGGGATCATGATCGCGGTGGTCGCGGTCGCCGCGCTGCCGGTCTTCGTGACGATGCGCGAGACCGCGCCGGCGCACGCGGCCTAGTTGGCGATCGATTCTTTCGGGATTTCGAACTCGACCACCAGCCCATCGGGTTCGAAGTCGCGTTGCCACGACCCGCCCAGCTGGCCGGTCACGCTCATTTCGACGAGGCGCGAGCCGAACCCTTCCGCCGGGGCCTGCTTGGGCTGGGCGCCGCCGTGTTCGGACCAGGTCAGCCGCAGGTCGTCGCCCGTGTCGCGAACTTCGAGTTCGACGTGCCCGCTCGCGGCGGCCAGCGCTCCGTACTTGGCCGAGTTTGTCGCCAGTTCATGGAACACCAGCGCCAGCGGGGTCGCCGCGCGGCCGGAGATGGCGCAATCGTCGCCGCTGACCCGGACCCGCGCCATGGAACCGGTGTCGTAGGGCGCAAAGAGTTCGCCAAGCAGGCCGTGCAGGTTGTCCTCAACCAGCGTCCCGGTCGGGCGGACGTAATCGTGAGCCCTGCCGAGCGCCACGATGGTGCCGATCAGCTCGTCGGCGAATTCACGGTTCTCGGGCGACTTGCGCGCCTTCAGCGAGACCAGCCCGGAGACGACCGCGAAGATGTTCTTGATCCGGTGCGACAGCTCGCGTGCCAGCAGGTCGCGGCTGGCGGAGATCTCGTGCACGTCGTGAATGTCGACCGCGGTCCCGAACCAGCGAATTATCTTGCCGTCCTCGTCCCTCACCGGCGCAGCGCGCGCCATCATCCAGCGGTACATTCCGTCCCGCCGGCGGATGCGGTGCTCTACCTCGTACGGCTCGCCGGTGCGCAGCGAGTGGACCCACTTTTCGGTGCAGGGCCCGAGGTCGTCAGGGTGGACGTTTTCACCGTCGTAGCAGTCCGGATTGCCGGTGAATTCCTCGAGGTAGCGATTGAAGTAATCGAACTTCCCGTCGGCGTCGGACGACCAGACGATCGCCGGCATCGAATCCGCCAGGCCGCGCAGCAGCGCTTCGCGGTGCCCGGTCTCCGACGCGACCACCAGCTCTTCCTTGCGGTGATGCAGGCGCCGAATGACTGCCGACGCCAGCACGGCCAGTCCCTGCTTCTGCAATTGTGTCAGGCCCTGCGGCCGGGTTTCGGTATCGACCACGCAGAGTGCGCCGAGGCGGTTGCCATCGTCGTCGACAAGCGAATGGCCGGCATAGAAGCGCACGTGCGGCGCGCTGGTGACCAGCGGATTGTCGGCGAAGCGCTCGTCCGCGGCCGCGTCGAGCACTTCCATCACCCCGTCGACCAGCATCGCTTCGGCGCACATCGAGCTGTTGCGCGGGCCTTCGCGGCCGCTGATGCCCTTGCGGGCGATGAAGCGCTGGCTGTCGTCGCTGACCAGGGTGATGAGCGAAGACTTGGTCTCGCACAGCCCGGCTGCGAATTTGACTATGGACTCGAGTTCCGGATCGTCCTCGAGCGAGTCAAGGCCATAGGCCGCCAGCAACCAGGCGCGTTCGCCCGTTACCGCGTTCGCACGTGCGGCTGCCGGTCCAGTAGACCACGGTCGAAGATCGATCGTTTCCAATGCGGAGCCCTCGGTGGCATTCATAGCATGCTATGCGCTCAGTCAAAGTGAATCCGATATAAACAGCCGCAAGACGGTTGCGATTGAAACCGGTTTGCGAGGTGGCACGCCCTTGCTATGGGCCGGAGCGAAGAGGACAATTATGCGCGCTACTCCCGACTTCGACTTCGCCCTTGGCGAAAACGCCGAAATGATCCGCGAGACCGTGGCCCGGTTTGCCGACGAGCAGATCGCGCCGCTGGCCGAGTCGATCGATCGCGAGGATCGCTTTCCCGAACAGTTGTGGGAAGCGATGGGCGAACTTGGCCTGCACGGAATCACCGTCGCGGAAGCCGATGGCGGGCTGGGGCTCGGCTATCTCGAACACGTCGTTGCGATCGAGGAAGTGAGCCGGGCGAGCGCCTCGGTCGGCCTCAGCTACGGCGCGCATTCCAACCTGTGCGTCAACCAGATCGCGCGTTGGGGCACGGCGGAGCAGAAGGCGAAGTACCTGCCGCAGCTGATCAACGGCGAACACGTCGGCGCGCTGGCGATGAGCGAGCCGGGCGCAGGTTCGGACGTCGTCTCGATGAAGCTCAAGGCCGAGGCGGTGCAGGGCGGCTACGTCCTCAACGGAACCAAGTTCTGGATTACCAACGGCCATTACGCCGACACCATTGTTGTCTACGGCAAGACCGACCCGGCGGCCGGCAGCAAGGGCATCACCGCCTTCCTGATCGAGAAGGATTTCGAGGGTTTCTCGCCAGGGCAGAAGATCGGCAAGCTCGGCATGCGCGGATCGCCGACCAGCGAGCTGGTGTTCGAGGACTGCCACGTGCCCGAAGCCAACGTGCTCGGCGAAGTCGGGCAGGGCGTGCGAGTGCTGATGAGCGGCCTCGACTACGAGCGCGCGGTGCTTGCCGGGGTCCAGCTCGGCATCATGCAGGCCTGCCTCGACACGGTGATCCCCTACGTCCGCGAGCGGCACCAGTTCGGCAAGGCGATCGGCCACTTCCAGCTGATGCAGGCCAAGGTCGCCGACATGTATGTCGCGCTGCAATCGGCCCGCGCCTACACCTACGCCGTCGCCCGGGCCTGCGATGCCGGCAAGACCACGCGCTTCGACGCCGCGGGCGCTATCCTGCTCGCTTCGGAGAACGCCTTCCGTGTCGCCGGAGAGGCGATCCAGGCGCTCGGCGGGGCCGGTTACACCACCGACTGGCCCGTGGAACGCTACCTTCGCGATGCGAAACTGCTCGACATCGGGGCGGGAACGAATGAAATCAGGCGCATGCTGATCGGCCGCGAGCTGATCGGGGCTTGAGGAGGGTCGCGTTGCCAGTGGTGGAAGGCGAAGAGCCTGAGCAGAAGAAGTCCAAGCCGTCCGTCCGCGCCCGGGCAAACGCGATCAAGCCGTTCGTGTGCAGGAACCTGATTGCGGTCATCGAAAACCCGATGGACATCAAGAATATCGGGACGGTGATCCGCAACGTGAACGCGCTCGGAGTCGAGAAGGTCTACGTCGTCGATCCGCGCAAGACGCTGCCCGAAGACTGGCAGGATATGCGCGAAAGGCCCTCACTCTCAGGCACCTCGGTGTCGGCGGTGAAGTGGAGCTTCGTGAAGCGGTTCGACAGCACGGATGACTGCTTCGACCATCTCGAAAAGAAGAACTTCCGCTCGCTGGTCACTTCGCCGCACGTGAAGGGCAAGGAAAACGTTTACCTGCACGAAGGCGACTACACCGAACATACCAAGTTGGCCGTCTGGTTTGGCAACGAGTCTCGAGGCATAAGCGACCGTGCGATCGAGCGCAGCGACGGCTGCGTGGCCATTCCCATGTTCGGTATGATCGAAAGCCTCAATCTCGGTACTTCGTCCGGCATCGTGCTCTACGAGGTCACCAAGCTGCGGCGCGAATACCAGAGCAAGTACCGCAAACGGGACAAGCGCGGAGAACGTGCGGTTCCGCTGCCGACCGTCATGGGGCGTGAGGAAGCGCGCAAATAGGACCCTTGCCTTCTCGCCAGCGCGATTTGTGCGACAGAATATTACTCGACATCGCGGCCGGAAGTAATGAGATTAGGCGCAAAGCCGACCGGGAATGAACCGGTCGGCGCCTGGTCTTGTTGGAGGGGAACACAGATGAAAGCTTTGATCGCAACGCTTGCGGGGGCGCTGGCGCTGGCTGCTGCACCGGCCGCGGCGCAGGACAAGGCGCGGCTCAGCTGGCAGACGATGCACAGCCCGGCGATGGAAGGAAACGTCGAGGGCAACTCGGCGAACCGCACCGTGCTGGTCGTGACCCCGCCCGGCTACGACGAGCATCCGAACAAGCGCTATCCGGTGGTCTATTTCCTCCACGGCTACTGGGCGACGCCGCAGATGTACGAGGACATGGCCAAGTTCGAGGAGGCAGTGCAGGGTGCCGCCGAAGCGGGCAACGAGGTGATCCTCGTCATGCCCGACGGCCATTCCAAGCTGAAGGGCGGGTTCTACTCGAACTCGCCGACGGTCGGGAACTACCAGGACATGGTCGGCAAGGACCTCGTCGCCTGGGTCGACTCGCACTACCGCACCATCGCGACGCGCGCCGGGCGCGGGCTGTCGGGCCATTCGATGGGCGGTTACGGCACGCTGCGCATCGGCATGACCTACCCCGAGACCTTCGACAGCCTGTTCGCCATGAGCGCCTGCTGCCTTTCGCCGATGAGCGTCACGCCCGAAGCGATGCAGAAGGCCGCGGCGATGACCGACGAAGATGCCGCCAAGGCCGACTTCGGCGGGCTGGCCGGGGTCTCGACGCTCGCGACATGGGCGCCCGATCCGCAGAACCCGCCGCTCTACATCGACACCTCGATGACCGATGACGGCAAGGTCGACCCGCTGGTCAACGCCAAGCTCGCCGCCAACGCGATGCTCGCCTGGGTGCCGAGCCACCTGCAGGCGCTGAAGAGCTTCGACGCCATCGCGCTCGACATCGGCGACAAGGACTTCCTGCTCGCCCAGAACCAGCAATTGCACGAACAGCTCACCCACTATGGCGTCGAGCATTCGTGGACCAACTATGACGGCGACCACGGCAACCGCATTGCCGCGCGCATACGCAGCGAGCTGCTGCCGTTCTTCGCCAAGCACCTGGAGAAAGCCCGCTGATGCGTATCCCGGCCGCGACGCTCGCGCTCGTCCTCGCCGCCCCGCTTGCCGCGCAGAACGCCGGTCCGCCCCCGGGCCGGCCCGCCTTCGTGAACATCACCGCGCCCGCCCCGACGATTCCGGAAGGCATCACGGTCGAGAGCCCGAAGGTCCACGGCGCTTCGCTGGAGGGCAATCTCGAAGGCAACAGCCCCGACCGCGAGGTCATGGTCGTGCTGCCGCCGAGCTACGGCAAGGAGCCGAACCGGCGCTATCCGGTGGTCTATTACCTCCACGGCTTCGCCATCGATGGGCGCAACTTCTACAACTACATGAACGTGCCCAAGGCGGTCGCCGACAACGCCGCACAGGGCAACGAGTTCATCGTCGTGGTGCCCGACACGCTGACCAGGATGGGCGGCTCGATGTACTCGGACTCGGTCACGACCGGGAACTTCCGCGAGTTCGTCGCGAAGGACCTCGTCGCCTATATCGACGCGCATTATCGTACGATCGCCTCCAAGGACGGCCGCGGGCTCGCCGGGCATTCGATGGGCGGATACGGCACCTGGGTCACGGCGATGAGCTATCCCGGCGTGTTCGATTCGATCTGGGCGCAGAGTGCCTGCTGCGTGACCCCTCGCGGTGAGACGGTCGAGAGCGCGACGGCCATGGGTGCGGTACCGATCGACGGTGTCGATGCTTCGGGCTTCGGCATGCGCGCGGGCCTCGCCTCGATGACCGCGTGGTCGCCGAACCCGAAGAACCCGCCGTTCTACGCCGACTTCCCGCTGGGAGCAGACGGCAAGGTCGACGAACTGGTGATCGCCAAGTGGTCCGCCAACTCGCCGCTGGCGATGGTCCCGGGCCATGTCGATGCGCTGAGGAGCTACGACGCCATCGCCTCGGACGTCGGCGACAAGGACGGCCTCAACGCGCAGGACAAGGCGCTCAGCGAGGAAATCGCCGCCTTCGGCATCGCCAATGCGTTCGAGATCTATCCCGGCACCCACACCGACAAGATCGGCGAGCGCTTCTCCAGCCTGGTGCTGCCGTACTTCGCCAAGCACCTGCAGATGAAGTGATCAGGCGAGCGCGAGCGCTCCGCCCCAGACGATGAAGCCCGCGCCGGCCGCCAGCGACAGCAGGCGGCCGCGCGGCAGCAGCTTCTCGCCGGCCACAAGCAGGGTCAGCAGGGCAATCCACGCAAGGTTCATCACCCCGCCGACGAACAGCAGTGCCATCAGCAGCCAGCAACAGCCGAGGCAGTACGCGCCGTGGACCGCGCCGGTCCGGAAGGTGCCGGCCCTGCCCGGTCGCAGGTGCCGCGAAAGGAACGACGCCGGGTTGCGGCAATGCTCGAGGCAGACCTCCTTGAACGGGCTGAGCTGGTAGAGGCCCGCTACAAAAAGCAGGGCCGCCGGCAACCAGTGGCCGACCGGCGCCATGCGCATCGGTTCGAGCAGGCTCGAATCCTCGAGCCAGACCTGCGCAAGGGCCGCGACAATTGAAAAGAAGGCCCAGATCGTCAGGTAGCCCGCCAGGAACGAGCCGGTTGCAACCGGTGCGCCCGGCATCATGTTCCGGCTCACCGTGGCGTAAATCAGGATGACCGGCGCGGCGGCCGGCAGCATCATCGCCACCATCATCACCCACCACATCGAGAACACCAGCGGGACGCGCGCCAGCGCCGGGTCGACGGCAGGCTTCATGTCCATGCCGGGCATGGCCGGCGGTGCAGGGGGAGCGGGCGAGAAATCGAAGTCGAAACGCGGGGTCATGCCCATCCCTGCACCCGCCCACAGCCACGCCCAGGCGATGAGCGTGAGCACGGCCAGCGCCGCGATGGTAACTATCCGATGGCGCCGTAGCAGCGCCTCGACCGGCGAGGTCATGCGGCGCGAACGACTCCGTGGCTGTCGAGGTGCAGGTGAGCGAACTGGGCGTAGCTGTCGGAATGCTCGATCTGCATCGGCGCGGTCGACTTGCTGGTGCCCGAACCGACGTCGGCGACTTCATACTCGAACCCATCGGGCAGCCAGATCTGCGCCCGCACCGGAGCGCCGCTGACTGCGTTCTTGATCGGGGTTCCCTCCATGTCGACATGCCCGGCGATGTGCAGGCGGCCGGTCCGCTCCTCGACATCGACCGTGAATTCGATCGGAACGAACAGCGGCTCGTGCATCTTTTCGACGGTCGAGGCGAAGACCGCGAACACGGTCGCGAACGGGTCGGTATCGCCGCCGGTCATGATCGTCAGCAGGGCGTTGCGCTGGGCCTCGGTGGCGCGTTCGTCGACGAAGGCGACGGCCTCGCCATGGCCTTCGTGGATCGGTCCGGGCCAGTGGAACACCGCGGCGATCTTAAGCCCCGACAGGTCGGTGTCGCCGTGGTGGCCCTCGTCGATATCCATCGCGAAAACCGCCTGGCAGCCGCCCTTGTCGGGCAATCCGCCGAACTGGCAGTTGCAGCCGTACTCGCAGTTGCAATTGGCCAGCTCGCGACCCTTGAGAACCCAGTACGTCATGCGACTTCTCCTTGCAGTTCAGTCGACCATTGCGCGTTGGTTAGCACAAGTTGGCGTCCTCGGCGACCTCGGCGTCACGAACGTTGCCAGTCGCGGGCCGGCAGCCTAGTCACGCCTGAAACGAATTGGGAAGGACCGCGTGAGCGCACCGACACTCGAGAGCAAGCTCGACCTCGCCAGCCCCGACGCGCAGGCGCGCGCGGCGCATAACCGCGCGCTCGCCGAGGAACTTCGGGCCAAGGTCGCCGAGGCCGCGCTTGGCGGGAGCGAGAAGGCGCGCGAGCGGCACACCAGCCGCGGCAAGCTGCTGCCGCGCGAGCGGATCGAGCGGCTGCTCGATCCCGGCAGCCCGTTCCTCGAGATCGGCCAGCTTGCCGCCAACGGCATGTACGAAGGCGACGTCTCGGGCGCCTCGATCATCGCCGGGATCGGCCGCGTCTCGGGCCGGCAGGTGATGATCGCCGCCAACGATGCGACCGTGAAGGGCGGCAGCTACTACCCGATGACGGTCAAGAAGCATCTGCGCGCACAGGAGATCGCCCGCGAGAACCGCCTGCCGTGCATCTACCTCGTCGACAGCGGCGGGGCGAACCTGCCCTACCAGGCCGAGGTCTTTCCCGATCGCGAGCACTTCGGGCGGATCTTCTACAACCAGGCGCAGATGAGCGCCGAGCGCATCCCGCAGATTGCCTGCGTGATGGGCTCATGCACCGCGGGCGGCGCCTACGTCCCGGCGATGAGCGACGAGAGCGTGATCGTGCGCGACCAGGGCACGATCTTCCTCGCCGGCCCGCCGCTGGTGAAGGCCGCGACGGGCGAAGAAATCAGCGCCGAGGACCTCGGCGGCGGCGACCTTCATGCGAAGAAATCGGGCGTGGTCGACCACCTCGCCGAGAACGACGAGCATGCGCTGACCATCGTGCGCGATATCGTCAGCCATCTCGGCGCGAACGAGGGCGCGAGCCTCGACCTCAAGGAATCGCGCCCGCCGAAGTTCGACGCCGAAGACCTCTATTCGATCATTCCCGAGGATGTCCGCGCACCCTACGACGTGCACGAGGTCATCGCCCGGCTGGTCGACGGCAGCGAGTTCCACGAGTTCAAGGCGCACTACGGCTCCACGCTGGTCTGCGGCTTCGCCCACATCTGGGGCATGCCGGTGGCGATCCTCGCCAACAACGGCGTGCTGTTCTCGGAAAGCGCGGTGAAGGGCGCGCACTTCATCGAGCTCGCCTGCCAGCGCGGCATCCCGCTGCTGTTCCTGCAGAACATCTCGGGCTTCATGGTCGGCGGCAAATACGAGGCCGAAGGCATCGCCAAGCACGGCGCCAAGCTGGTCACCGCGGTCGCCACCGCTCAGGTGCCCAAGATCACCGTGGTCATCGGCGGCAGCTTCGGGGCCGGCAACTACGGCATGTGCGGCCGCGCCTATGGCCCGCGCTTCCTGTTCACCTGGCCCAATGCGCGGATCAGCGTGATGGGCGGCGAACAGGCCGCCAGCGTCCTCGCCACCGTCCACCGCGACGCCGACAAGCGGAGCAAGGAGGAAGAGGAGGCCTTCAAGGCCCCGATCCGCGACAAGTACGAGAGCGAGGGCAATCCCTACTACGCCACCGCCCGCCTGTGGGACGACGGCGTGATCGACCCGGTCCAGACCCGCGACGTCCTCGGCCTCGCCCTTTCCGCGACGCTTGAAGCCCCGATCCCCGAACAGCCGAAGTTCGGCGTGTTCCGGATGTA
>NZ_WTYM01000058.1:0-177080 GCF_009827435.1 Croceibacterium salegens
GACATTTGCCATGAGACCGAGCGGCACTAGTGGAACAGGTTCGGTCCGCTATTCGCTGCCGACATCCGCCATTAGCGGGTCAGTCGGATGCGAGGCTTCCGCCAGTGGCGCTGGCAGCTCGATGAGATGTACGTGAAGCTGGGAGGCGAGATGGTCTACCTGCGGCAGGCGGTCGACCAGCAAGGTGAAATCCCCCAGAGAGTTACGTCACCAAGACAAGAGACAAGTCCGCATTGCTGACCTTCATGAAGAAGGCGCTGAAGCGCCACGGCTCACCCGAGGCGATCACCACCGATGGTCTGCGTTCGTACAAGGCGGCGATGAGCGATTGCGGCAATGCCGACAAGCAGGAGGTCGGCTGCTGGGCAAATAACCGGATCGAGAACTCGCACTTGTCGTTCCGAAGTCGGGAAGGAGCCATGCTGCGGTTCAGGCGAATGAAGAGCCTGCAGAAGTTCGTCTCACTCCACGCCAACGTCCACAACCACTTCAACGCAGAACACCACCTCGTCGACAGACAGACTTACAAGACCCGCTGCTCGGCCGCACTGGCCGAGTAGCAGAGCCCCATGGCTAAGGCTTGTTGGAGCAGAGGAGAGATCTGCCAATCGGAGACGAGTTGCGATCAAACTGACAGCCTCCTTGGACTCTTCCGAAGTTCGTTCGGTCATGGAGAGTCTCGTGGACTGGAACACCATCACCCAAAACCCCCTCGGCTCATACGGTCCAGGCGCCACCTGTGCTATCATCCGCGATTCAACGTACGCACAAATGCTTCATTTGCGGCGGAACTCGAATGCATATCGTCGGACGAGCGATCGCCCCTTTCCTAAGCTGGACATTCTCCATTCGCTAAAGTGTAACCCAGAAGCGATAGACGATCCTGTTCTCGTAGCTCTCGCCGGGATCGAGCCGAGCCGAGCCGAAGTTCGGCTTGTTGGGCGTGTCGGGAAAGACTTGCGGTTCGAGGCACAGAGCGTCACCCATGCGGTAAATCGTGCCGCCCTTGCCCGTCACCGTGCCGTCGAGGAAATTGCCGGTATAGAACTGCACACCGGGCTGGTTGGAAAGCACTTCCATGACCCGCCCGCTGTCAGGGTCTTCCATTCGCGCCAGCAACTGTTCGCCCGGCACCGGGGCGCGGCTGACCACCCAGTTGTGATCGTAGCCGCGGCCGAAGCGCATCTGCTCGTCCTTGCCGTCGCGGATACGGTTGCCGATCCGCATCGGCGCGCGGAAGTCGAACGGCGTGCCGGAAACGGAACGGAACTCCCCGGTCGGGATGAGGTTCGCGTCGACCGGCGTGTAGCTGTCTGCCGGGATGGTCAGCACCTGGTCGAGGATCGACACGCCCGAGGCGGCGCCGGCGAGATTGAAATAGGAATGGTTGGTCAGGTTGACGATGGTCGGCTTGCTGGTGGTCGCGCGATAGGTGATGCGGACCTCGTTGGTCTCGGTCAGCGCATAGGTCGCACTCACCGACAGCGCGCCGGGATAGCCCTCTTCCCCGTCGGCGCTGACATAGGTCAGGGTCACGCTCGCCATGTCCGCGCCGCCGCTCACCTCCGCGATCGTCCACAGCCGCTTGTCGAAGCCCTCAAGCCCGCCGTGGAGCGCGTTGGGCCCGTCATTGAGAGCGAGCTGGTAGGTCTCGCCGTCCAGGGTGAAGCGGCCTTCGGCGATGCGGTTGGCATAGCGGCCGACCGAGGCCCCGAAATAGTTCGGCGCTTCGAGATAGCCCTCGATCCCGTCATAGCCGAGCACGACATCGGCCACGCCGTCCCTCCCCGGAGCGTCGAGCTGCTGCAGGATTGCGCCCCAGGCAATCACTCTCAGCTTCATCCCGCTGCCATTGGTCAGCACGACCGCCTCGACCGCCGTCCCGTCGGGCAGGGTGCCGAAAGTCTCGCGGCTCGCCTCGGCGGCGAATGCGGGGGTAGCGCAGGCCGCCAGCAGGGCGACAAGTGTAATCGGGCCTCTCATGATCTGGGATCCTCCATGTTTATATTGGGCATGTCTGCCAGGGCGAGCCGCAGCAGTTCTTCCATTGCCTTGCGCGCACGCGCGGGTTTGCGGCTCGCGATCGCGTCGCGCAGCGCCTCATGCTCGGGCAGCGGATCGCGCGGCTGTTTATGGAAACGCTGCTTGAAGCGCGTGGTCCATTGCACCGCCGCCGCGACCGAAGTGGCCAGCGAGGCGAGCGCCTCGTTGCGGGTCGCATCGAGCAGTGCGGTGTGGAAATCGTGGTCGGCCGCCTGCCCCTCGGCGCTGGCGAGGCCGTGGCGGCGCATGCCGGAGAGCCCCTCGTCCATCCGTGCGAGGTCATCCGCATAGTGGCGAGTGGCGGCGAGTTCGGCGGCGGCCGGTTCGATCACCCCGCGCAGTTCGAACAGGTCGCGAATGAAGCGCTCGTCCGGCGTGCCGGAGAACATCCATTCGAGCATGTCGGGGTCGAGCAGGTTCCAGCGCCGCCTGGGCGTGACATGCGTGCCCGCCTTGGGCCGGCTTTCGAGCAGGCCCTTGGCGGTGAGGATGCGCATGGCCTCGCGATAGGCGGTGCGCGAGACGCCGAGGGCCTCCGACTGCTCGATCTCCCCGCCGAAGGCCTCGCCGGGCTCATGCTCGCCCGAAAGGATCGCGATTCCGATTTGCCGGGCGAGCGCCTGGTGGATGCGCAGGTTCCGGCCCTTCCCGGCCGTTGCGCCCGCGCCCAACTTCACGCCGTTTCCTCGAACTGCTCGACCGGCACGACCTGGCCCAGCGTCAGTGCCTGTTCGACCAGTTGCAGCGGGGTCAGGTCGATCTCGCTCTCCCCGGCGTGAATCAGCTCGGCGAAACGGGCATAGAGCGCGCGATATTCGGCCTCTGGCGGCAGTTCGACCGGCTTTCCGTCAAGCGCCAGCCGGTTGCCGCCATGCGAGAGCAGTATGCTGCCCTGGTCCGTTTCGATCGCTATATCCCAGCTTTGCGGGCCGGTCTGGCGGAAGTCGAATTCGGCGGCGATCGGCAGGCCAGCCCGCCCCTCCAGCCGCAGGATCGCAGCGATCGGCGTGGCGCAATTGGCGGGAACGGAAAGTTCGGCCTCGGTAACCGCAAGCGGGCCCGGCAGGATCGCGGTCAGGATCGAGAGCGCATTGATCGCCGGATCGAACACGCCGAAGCCGCCCTCCCGCCAGATCCACTCCTGCCCCGGGTGCCAGACGCAAACGTCTTCTTTCCATGTCACCGTGATCGAGCTGATCGCCTTGCCGCGCAGCCAGTCGCGCGCGGCGGCTACGCCCGCAGCCTCCTGCGAATGCCAGGCGGTGAACAGGGTGATGCCCGCCTGCCAGGCCAACTGCACCAGTTCCTCCGCCTCGGCGAGGTTGGCGCAGGGCGGCTTTTCGAGCAGGATATGGCGCCCGGCGGCAATGGCTTCGCGCGCGGCCGCAGCGCGGTATCGCGGTGGCATGCAGAGCGCGACGGCGGCAATGTTCGGCTGCGCGGCAAGCATTGCGGCAAGATCGGGATAGCAGGGCAGGCCCTCTGCCTGTGCAACCGGATCGGCCACGGCAGCAAGCGCCAGGCCCTCCGTCGCGGCGATCGCGGCGACATGCTGGTCGTGCGCGATCTTGCCGAATCCGACGATCCCGAGCGCGATCTCGTTCACAGCGCGCGCACCTCCACGAGGCCCGTCCCAGCCTTCTGCGCCAACCGGTTGCGCAGCGGCAGGCGGAAGCAGTTGGCGGCAATCTCGAACTCGTCACCCGGCCGGGTTTCGATCCCGTCGGCGAAGCTGGCGGTCGCCGTGCCGAAGAAATGGACATGGACGTCGCCCGGACGGCGGAAGCGGGCATATTTGAAATGGTGGTGTTCGAGATTGGCAAGGCTGTGGGTCATGTTCGCCTCGCCGGTGGCGAAGGGCTTCTCCCACAGCACCGCGCCCCCGCGCAGGATGCGGCTGGTGCCGCGCACATCGGCCGGCAATTCGCCAAGCAGCAATTCAGCGCCCAGCGCCGCGCGGCGCAGCTTCGAATGGGCCAACCAGAGATAATTCTCGCGCTCGATGACATGATCGGAGAATTCATTGCCGAGCGCATAGCCGAGCCGCAGCACCGCGCCGTCATCCGCGATCCAGTAGATTCCGGCGACTTCGGGCTCCTCGCCGCCATCCTGCGCAAAGGCGGGCATGGCGAGCTCTTCGCCTGCCGCAGCGAGAATGCTGCCGTCGCCCTTGTAGAACCATTCGGGCTGGACCCCGGCTTCGCCCGGCGCGGGCTTGCCGCCCGCCTCGCCCATCAGGAACATCCGCATGGAATCGGTCGCCTGCCCGGCGGCGGCGGCCTTGTGCATCCGGTCGCGGCCTTCAGCCGATCCGAGATGGGTCAGCCCGGTTCCGCTGACGGTGACATGGGCGGGATCGGGATGGTCGACCGGAAGCAGCAGGCTGACAGCCGCGAGATCGACCGCCTCACCCGCACGCTCCCCGGCGAGTGCAGCGAGTGCCGTCCCCTCCGCCAGCGCCTGCTGTGCCAATTCAAGCGTCGTCTCTGCCCCGCCTACTGCGCGCGCAGTGCCCTCGGCATCGAGCGCAGCCAGTCCGCGCACACCGCCGCGTTCGAACTGTACCAGTGAAACCATGTCCGCTGCCATTTCCGCCTCAGTGATTGTCGCGCGGCAGCCCGCGCGTCTGCGCGATGCGCTGGAACGCCTCGCTGCCTTCGAGAATGCCGCCGGTGCCGAGCTGGCCGGTCAGCCCGCGCTGGATCGCCTGCCAGGGTGTCTGCGCCTCGGGATAGGCATAGCCGCCTGCCGCTTCGAGTTCGGCCCGGCGGCGTTCCAGTTCTGCGTCATCCATCAGTGCGTCGACCGTCCCCTTGCCGAGATCGATCCGCAGCCGGTCGCCGGTCTTGAGCAGCGCCAGCCCGCCGCCGACCGCGGCTTCGGGCGAGATGTTGAGGATCGAGGGGCTGCCCGAAGTGCCCGACTGCCGCCCGTCGCCGAGGCAGGGCAGCTCGCGCACGCCTTCGCGCAACAGATAAGCCGGCGCGCGCATGTTCACCACTTCGGCCCCGCCGGGATAGCCGACCGGCCCCGCCCCGCGCATCACCAGCAGGGTCCGCTCGTCAATGCCAAGCGCGGGATCGTCGATCCTTGCGTGATAGTCTTCCGGTCCGTCGAACACCACGACCCGTCCCTCGAAGGCCTCGGGATCGTCGGGATCAGAGAGATAGCGCGCGCGAAAGGCCTCGGAGATCACGCTGGTCTTCATCACGGCGCTGTCGAACAGATTGCCGGACAGGACGATGAAGCCCGCATCGGGCTTGAGCGGGTCTTCGAAGGGCCGGATGACCTTGTCGTCCTCGATCGTCGCGCCGCGGCAATTCTCGCCCAGGCAGGTGCCCGTCACGGTCAGCGCATCCTCGTGGATCAGCCCTGCGCCCATCAGCTGCGCGACCACGGCGGGAACGCCGCCGGCATGATAGTAATCCTCGCCCAGATACTCGCCGGCGGGCTGGAGATTGACCAGCAAGGGAACCTTGTGGCCATGCGTCTGCCAGTCGCGAATATCGAGTTCGACGCCCATGTGGCGGGCAATCGCCGAAAGATGGATCGGAGCATTGGTCGAACCGCCGATCGCCGAATTCACCGCAATCGCATTGAGGAATGACTCGCGGGTCATGATATCCGAGGGCTTGAGGTCCTCGCGCACCATTTCCACGATCCGCCTGCCGGTGTGATAGGCACATTCCTGCCGGTCGCGATAGGGCGCCGGGATCGCCGCCGAGCCGGGCAGCGACATGCCGAGCGCCTCGGTCAGGCTGTTCATCGTCGTCGCCGTGCCCATGGTGTTGCAATAGCCGGTCGAAGGCGCAGAGCTGGCGACCAGCTTGATGAAGCCGGTCTCGTCGATCTCGCCCCGGCTGAGCATCTCGCGCGCCTTCCACACGATCGTGCCCGATCCGGTCCGCTCGCCCTTGTGCCAGCCGTTGAGCATCGGCCCGACCGAGAGCGCGATGGCGGGGATGTTCACTGCCGCCGCCGCCATCAGGCAGGCGGGCGTGGTCTTGTCGCAGCCGATGGTGAGCACCGTCCCGTCGATCGGATAGCCGTAAAGCACTTCGACCAGCGCGAGGAAGGCAAGGTTGCGGTCGAGCGCCGCGGTCGGGCGCTTGCCGGTTTCCTGGATCGGGTGGACCGGGAATTCGAGCGCCACCCCGCCCGCTTCGCGAATCCCCTCGCGCAGCCGCTCGGCCAGCACGAGGTGGTGGCGGTTGCAGGGCGACAAATCGCTGCCGGTCTGGGCGATCCCGATCACCGGCCGGCCCGAGCGCAGTTCTTCCAGGCTGATGCCGAAATTGAGGTACCGCTCGAGATAGAGCGCGGTCATGTCGACATTCGCCGGGTTATCGAACCAGGCGGTGGAGCGCAGTTTCCTGTCCGGTGTTGACGGCATATGAGCTCAGATATACTCATACAAAAAGATAGGCAACCGTGGAGGGGAAGCGCGTGACGCAATCGGGATCGGCCGCACCGGCACCATACGGCAGGGCGCTCGCGCTGCTCGCCAGCCTGTTCTTCATGTGGGGCTTCATCACGGTCATCAACAACACGCTGCTGCCGCACCTGCGGAGCGTGTTCGAGCTCAGCTACTTCCAGACCACACTGATCGAATCGACCTGGTTCATCGGTTATCTCGTCGCCTCCATCCCGGCGGCGAAGCTGATCGAAAAGATCGGTTACCAGCGCGCGCTCGTGACCGGGCTGGCGGTCATGACCCTGGGATCATTGATGATGGTTCCGGCGGCGCGCCTCCCTTCTTACGAGATCACGCTGGTCGCGCTGTTCACCGTCGCCTGCGGGATCGCGTTGCTGCAGGTCGCCGCCAATCCCTATGTCGCGGTGATCGGCCCGCCCGAAAGCTCCGAATCCCGGCTCACGCTCGTTCAGGCCTTCAATACCACCGGGGACGTGCTGGCGATTGTTTTCGGCAAATATTTGATCCTCAGCCGCACAACCGGCGGGACCACGCTCGAAGGCACCCAGCTGACCTATGCCGAACGGATGGCCGACGCACAGGCGACCCAATTGCCATACCTGATTGTCGCGGGCGTCCTCGCCGTGCTGGCGGTGATGATCGCGCGCGCCAACCTCCCCGCGCTGAGCGATGCCACCCTCCGCCACAATGCCGAGGAACGCAAGAAGCACTCGCTGTGGAGCCATCGCAATCTGGTGTTCGGCTGCGGCGCGATCGCGCTGTGCGTCTATGCCGAGATCGGGGTCTCGAGCCTGTTCATCAATTTCGCCTCTCAGCCCGACGTCGCCAATATCACCCATGAGGATGCCGCCTTCTACCTTGCCTTCTTCTGGGGCGGGATGATGGTCGGGCGCTTCGCCGGGGCCTTCCTGATGCGCGGCATAGCGCCGGAAAAGGTGCTGGCGGCATTCGCGCTGGGGGCCGCGCTATGTGCGCTGGTCGCCGTCTTCGCCAGCGGACCGGTCGCAATGTATGCGCTGATGGCGATCGGCCTGTTCATCTCGATCATGTTTCCGACCATCTTCGCACTCTCGATCCGCGGGCTCGGCCCGCTGACCGAGGAAGGATCGGGCCTGCTGATTATGGCGATTGCCGGCGGTGCGCTGGTGTTCATCCAGGGCCGGGTGGCGGACAGCTATGGCCTCAACTGGGGCTTCCTGATCACCGCCGCCTGCTGCCTCTACGTGCTGTTCTTCGCGCTGTGGGGATCGAAGCCGACCAATGCCCTGCCGCCCGAAGAGCTGCAGCCGGCCCCGGAGTGAGCGGGGAAACCATCCTTGGCGATTGGGGCGGTAGTCATTTGCGGCTCTGGCTGCGCGCGGGCGGCAAGGTTGTCGAGCGGCGTGACGGGCCTGGAATTGCCGGGCTGGCGGACAGCGAACTCGCCTTGGTTGAAGCGGTCGAAGGATGGGACGCCGCCAGAATTGTCCTTTGCGGTATGGCCGGGTCGCGCGCCGGCTTGCGGGAGGTGCCCTATCTCGAATGCCCCGCGACGTCCGAGGCCTGGAAGGCCGGCCTGGTCGAGATACAGCTGGCAGGCCTGTCGGTCGCGATTGCGCCCGGCGTTTGCTGCCGCGACGAGAAGGGGCGACCGGACGTCATGCGCGGCGAGGAGACGCAGGTCTTCGGCGCGCTCGGTTTCGATCCGGACCTGGCGAGGGGCGAGCCTCTCTTCGTCCTGCCCGGCACCCACAGCAAGTGGGCCAAAGTCAAGGACGGCCGGATCGCGTCATTCCGCACTTTCATCACGGGCGAGATGTTTGCGCTGCTTGCAGGATCGAGCCTGCTTTCCGCCGGCAAGGACCCGGCCGGCGAAGCGGAAGGCTTCGCCGCCGGACTGGCGCGCGCGGCAGACATGGCAAGCGCGATGTCGAGCCTGTTCGAGGCCCGCGCCGCGCAATTTTGCGACGGCAGGACCGCCGGCTGGGCACGCGGCTTTCTCTCGGGCCTGCTGATCGGCGGCGAAGTGCGTGAACTGGCCCCTGCGCAGCGACAGGTGGTGATTGTCGGCGAGCCCGAGCTCGCCACACGCTATTCCGCTGCACTGGCCTATTTCGGGATCGAGTCCCGTACCCTGGATGGGGAGCTTTGCGCGATGGCCGGACTGGAGTTGCTCGATGACGATTGACCAATTGCTCGCAGGCGGCGCACCGCCGGTGGTCGCGATCCTGCGCGGCGTGCGACCGGGTGAAGTAACCGCGATCGGCGCGGCGCTGATCGCAGCCGGCATTCGCATGATCGAGGTCCCGCTCAATTCGCCCGAACCCTTCGCCTCGATCGCCGCGCTGCAGGACGCCTTTGGTGACCGCGCCCTGACCGGCGCCGGGACCGTTTTGGATGTTCCCTCGGTCGATCGGCTCGCCGACACAGGCGCCGGGCTGTTGGTGGCCCCGAACACCGATCCGCAGGTGATCGCCCGCGGCGCCCAGCGCGGGCTCGATTTGATGCCCGGCTTCATGACCCCGAGCGAGGCGTTCGCCGCAATTGCGGCGGGGGCCCGGCGGCTCAAGCTGTTCCCCGCCTTCACGCTCGGGCCTGCATACGTGGGAGCGATCCGTGACGTGCTGCCGCCCGAAGTCGGCGTCTGGGCCGTGGGCGGGGTGGACGCGGGCAATATCCGGGAGTGGCCGGCTGCAGGCGCCGAAGGCGTTGCGCTGGGCAGTTCGCTCTACCGCCCCGGCCACAGCGCGGCCGAGGTTCGCGAGCGAGCGGAACAAATCGTCGCCGCACTGGCCGGCTGATACGGGAAAGGACATGCGATGAATCGGTACTTCACTTCGGCTGCGGCACTTGCATTGGCCATGCTGCCGCTGGCCGCACAGGCGCAGGATACGGTGGTGACGATCGACACCGCCCATCCGGGTGCGACGATCGACCGCAACATCTTCGGTCAGTTCGCCGAGCATCTCGGCACCGGCATCTATGGCGGGGTGTGGGTCGGACCGGCTTCGGAGATCCCCAATGTCCGCGGCATCCGCAGCGACGTGGTTGCCGCGCTGAAGGCGATCAAGGTCCCCAACGTCCGCTGGCCGGGCGGCTGCTTCGCCGACGAGTACCACTGGAAGAACGGGATTGGCGCGGCCTCGGCACGGCGGGCGACGGTCAATGCGAACTGGGGCGGGGCGATCGAGCCCAACAGCTTCGGGACCGACGAGTTCTTCGACTTCATCGGCCAGATCGGCTCGGAGGCCTATGTCTCGGTCAATGTCGGTTCGGGCACGCTCGAGGAAGCGTCCGAATGGATGGCCTATATGACCGCCGACCAGCGTAGCGCCGCCGGGGCGGACCGGGCGAAGAACGGCCATGCCGCGCCCTACAGGGTCAAATATCTCGGGATTGGCAATGAGAGCTGGGGCTGCGGCGGCAACATGCGCCCCGAATATTATACCGACCTGCTCAAACGCTACGCCCGCTTTAGCCGCAACTACAATCCCGCCCAGCAGGGTGAAGGTAACCCGGATACCATGCAGCGGATCGCGGTCGGGCCGACCGATGACGACACTGCCTATACCGAAGGGGTGATGAAGGCCTGGGCCGAGCGCGACTGGAGCTGGTCGATCGAGGGGCTCTCGCTGCACAGCTACACCGTGCCGCAATGGCCGCCCTCGCTGCCGAGCACCGAATTCGGCGAGGATGATTACGCGCTTATCCTGGCGACCACGCTCAAGATGGACGCACGGATCGCGAAGCATGCGGCGATCATGGACAGATACGATCCCGAGAAGGTGGTGCCGCTGGCGGTCGACGAATGGGGCGTGTGGCTGCGCGAAACGCCGGGCACGCCGTCGGGCTTCCTGCAGCAGCAGAACTCGCTTCGCGACGGGATCCTTGCCGCGCTCAACTTCAACATCTTCGCGCGCCATGCCGACCGGGTGCGGATGGCCAATATCGCGCAGATGGTGAATGTGCTGCAGGCGCTGATCCTGACTGACGGGCCGAAAATGGTCCGCACCCCGACCTATTGGGTGCACCAGATGTACCTGCCGATGCAGGACGCAACCTTTGTCCCGGTGAGCTTCGACGCGGGCACTTATACCCGCGGCGCTATCGCCATGCCGGCGGTCGATGCGGTAGCGATGCGGGCGAAGGACGGCAAGCTGTGGCTCTCGCTGGTCAATCTCGACCCGCACAAGTCGCGCACTATCGCCATCGAAGGCCTAAAGGCCAAAAGTGCGACAGGCGAAGTCCTGACCGCCGCCAACGTAAGTTCGATCAACACGTTCGACGCGCCGAACACGGTCGTGCCGAAGCCGATCGCGGGAATCCTCAATAGCGGCAAAGTCAGCATGATTTTGCCTGCCAAGTCGGTGGTGGTGATCGCGTTAGGCGAATGAGAACGGGCTGGAAGCTATTTTGTTCGATCGTCCAAGGCCGGCAGGTAAAGATCTGCCACCACTAGACCGCAGGATAGTCTCAAGGAGGCTTGAACTGCTTCAAAAGAAGACCACTGCAGGGATTGCAACGCCCGAGTATGAAGCCGATCGTAAGCGGCCAATGGTTTACTGTCTGCACTTCAGCTGGTCTAATGGAAAAGAGGACTGTGCTGCTGTCCCTCGTCGCAAATCTCAGTGCTAAGGGCACTAAGGTGAGTGCAATCGACGTTGCGTCTGTGCGGTTCTCCACACCGCCCCGTTTATCCATGCGATCCTTGGCTAAGACGCACTGGACGAGAGCGGTTGTCGGCCGCCAGACTCATGGCCGCGTCGACCTAGGACGGAATAAGGCCGGGTCAAGAACAACAGTTAAGTCACCGACGGACCGGAAAGGGCCCTTTGCAGTTTCCCCTCTCTTTCCTTGTTGTCGCCCAAACGGCTCCCCGTTATTACGAGTCTCAATCGCTCTGCTGATAGACGGGAAACTCGCGCAATCCTTTGGTTTTGGGTGCCCGAACTAGGTTTGACGGGCGGGATTTGGCGCGAAAATTCGAAAATAGCTATGATTCCTTAGGTGGGACTTGTTCGGCGCGTACGGCGTAGCGTTCCAACTTCGAGGACTCGTTGTCGGAGACCACGGATTTGTTACGAGAGTTGCGACGCACGGGCGGCCGAGCAAGGAATCCTCATAGGTGACGAGACTGGAGTGGGCGAGCATGATTTTCAGCACATGCCGTTCCGACATGACGCTTCTTCCGAACGTTTAATACACTCTCACGACGATAGTGCTCAGGTTGTCAGGAGCGCCCCGAGCGAGAACCGTCTCGGTGATTTCGTCGACGGCTTGCCCCGGATTTCTCGAGGCAATGATCCGACAAAGTTCATCATCGCTCAGCATTCGCGAAACCCCGTCGGTGACGAGCAGAAAGTGGTCGCCTGCCTCGGTGCTTCCGGACGTCACGTCAATCTTGAGGTCCCTTTTCGCGCCGATCGCCCTTGTGATCACGTTTGCGTCGGGATGGGTGGCTGCTTCGGCTTCATCCAGCATCCCTGAACGCACGAGATCCCAGACAAGGCTGTGATCCTGCGTAACTTGGGTGATTGAATGCCCGCGGATCAGGTAGCAACGACTATCGCCGGCCCAGAGACAGACGTATCTTCCGTTTCTTATGGCGAGCATTACGACTGTGCTGCCGATCGTGCTGGGCCGGCCGCATCCCCAGGCCATTTCCAGCAGTTCGCCGTTGACTTCGTGAAGCAAGCGGTCGGTTTCGGCCGCAACGCTTTCTAGAGTCCCTTCCGAGCCCAACTCCGCAAGAGCCTCGACAATCCGAGCTGATGCAACTTCGCCGGCTTCATGACCGCCCATTCCGTCGGCCACCGCCCAGATGGCAAGGTCGGTTCGGTCGAGTAGCGCGTCTTCGTTGGAAATTCGCTTCTTCCCCAAGTCGCATGCTGAGGCGCTCGAAAAATACATCACGGTCCCCTTCCAAAAACGACTGGCAGAGTAGATGGCATCGCGGTTAACATCGCAATCGGATTCTTGAAGGCACAGGGGGCTTGGAATTTTGACCAAGGCGTACAGTAACAGGGCATTGCCGGCAGGAACTGTGCTTCGAGAATGGAGACTCGAAGAGGTACTGGGCGTCGGAGGTTTCGGCATTGTCTACAAGGCGCGCGGAATCTATTTCAACGAACTGGTTGCAATTAAAGAATACTTCCCCTCCTCGATCAGTGAGCGGGATGACGACGATACGGTTGTTCCCATCGATTCCCATGCCGAGGAAGTTCACGCCCTGGGTCTCAAGAAGTTCGTCGAAGAAGCAAAGTTGCTATGGAATCTTTCCACGCCGACACGCCATCCAAACATTGTCAGTGTTCGTAGCCTATTCGAGATTCACGGCACGGCCTACATGGTCATGGACTTCGAGGACGGCACTCCGCTGTCCAAAGCTCTTAAGAAAGGACGGAAATTCAACGAGTCCAGCCTTCGGGCGATGATCCTTCCAATTGCACAGGGGCTTGAGCTGGCGCACCGGGTCGGCGTGCTTCACCGCGACATCAAACCGCCCAACATCATTCTGAACGACGACGGCCATTCCGTTCTGATCGATTTCGGCTCCGCCCGTTTTGAATCAGGAGAAGCGACGAGCACAAAGGTCACCTTCCATACTCCGCCATACGCGGCGGTCGAGCAGTACGTGAGGACCTTTCCGCAAGGTCCGTGGACGGACATCTACGCCCTCGGCGTCGTCCTCTACATCTGCATCATAGGAGAAAAGCCGGCCGAAGCACTCGAGCGGATTCACGGGAACGCCGGAGTCCCACTGGCTCATCGCAACCTTCCCGGCTTCAGCCTGGGCTTCCTGAAGGCAATCGATACGGCGATGCTAATCAAGCCCGAGGATCGTCCGCAGTCCATTTCCGAATGGCTCAATATGCTCGATGAAAAGGACTTGGCCGAAGCTCGCGTCGAGGATGAAGACAGGACGAGGCTGGGCGGCTGGGACACTGAAACGCCCGACATCGTCCCCGTCTCTTCGCCCAGGATGGCGTTCGGCGGACTAGATATGATTATTGAAACGGGCGTGCCCAAGTCCCCGAGCGATGCGACGTTTCTCAGCGAGGAAGTTTATAGTGAAGGTGAGGAGTCTGACGCGAGGGCAACGACCGATACTCGAGACAAGCAGGAGGCTAAGGCGGAGTTGCCGCTCGCAGCTAAGTCAGATGCTGCGCCTGTGGCTCCTTCCCCCTCCACTATCTTTAGGAAAGACAACGATGGTGAGAATGGGTGCGGCAGGTCCGAAGGCCGTGTCAGTCAGGCCGCCAAGGTCGAATTCCTCCAGGGAGGCAACAACGCAGCGAATGAATATGGCGGCACAGCGATGTCGAATAGCGAAAACAAGAAGTCGGGCGTTTTGAAGGGAGAGCCCAAGAAGGCTCTGCTTTTTGGGGGCGTGGCTGCGTTAGTAGTCGCAATCATTAGTGTGTGGGCAAGCTTTAATGAAATCGGCGCGAAGCCCGACCCTGCTCTGTTGGTGGACGAATCCAACGTTTCGTCGAGCTCGCAAGATGCTATTAATGCTTACGAAAAAGACTTGGACGGACTTGCTGATGCAGCGGGAGCAGCAGGTATCCCTGCCACCGTCGTGAGTCTTCTCAACGATGCGGGCGGCAACTCGACCAATCCACTCCGGCGTCTAGGCAGATTCGCGAAAGCGGCATTCGCCGCAGCAGACAACGAGGTCGGCGCGAAACGTACGCCTCGCCCAGTACAGGAAATCTGGTCGAAGCTCGAGTTGATACGCCGAGACAGCTTGCTTGTTGATCAAAGTAGCGAATTCCCGGTCGCAATTGCGTCAGCTCAGAATTTGGTGGGCCACTACGGCGACCTGCGGCGCGCACTTAGCGATACAAAGGCCGCTGCGAATCGGGGGGCGGCGAAACCTTCCGAGGTAGAGAAACCGGGATCGGTCGTAGTCGCAACGACAGTCGAGACTATCACGTCTGCTGGCACGACAGCCCCGAGCCCGGCTCCGGATGGGAATGTGACGGATGCACAGAAACGGGAATTCGCATCGGTGCTGGCTGGCGCGCGTGATGTTGCTAGGGAAGTCATTCAACTTGGACGCAAGCGTCCCAGTTCGAATGCAAGTGAGGAAGAAAAGGCAAGCTACAGCATTCGCCACAGCGCCGCTGAAGCGGCGAAAGACTACCAAAGGTACCTTGACAGTCTCGACGCGTCGATGCGCGGGACGACGGGCGCAGTCGAGGCCAAGCAATCAATTACCAAGGCATACCAGACACGCGCATATCTCACCGATTTGCGCCAGCGCTCGCAGCTGAGCCTGAAGTAGATCCTAACCGGGAACCTGCAACGAGCGCTCGCTATAGGCGACGGTCCACTCATTCAGATCCGACAGCATGATCTGTGCAGTGTTTTCCAATTCGCGTGCAAGATCCTCGATGTTCGTCACGACAGCAAGTTCTTCCGAGTTGGCGGCAAGTTCTTTGGCGGTACTCGCTGACCTGCTCGAAGCGAGCAGATGTTCGCCATGGCCCCGCAATCCGAAGACTGCCGCGCCTAGAGCCGGGAAACCCGCCGTCACAAACACAAAAAAAGGTGTGAGCCTGATAACGAGACCATGTGCAAACACACTTAGTAGTAGGTAAAGGCAACAAGCAATTATGACCGAGGTCATAATGAGTTCGCCGACCAGGTGCAGGCGGTGATCTAAGTCATGCATCCGTGCCGCATTGCTACGGTGGTAAGAGATCTGATCTTTGATGTGCCAGTTGCGCACCTCTTCTGCCAACTCTCTAATAGTGGGCTCGTCAAGCAAGCCGCGAGTGCTGGGCATTTCGCGCCAAATGGCCGCTGCGTACCATCGTGTCCAGTCTCCCACAGCCTCGCGGCCCCGAACCGCGAATACGTTTTCCCGGCGAGAGGGTGGGCCTATCAATCCTGTTTGTTTGAGGTAAGACAGCGACCGCAAAGATTCCGCAAGATGTCTGTATTGCAGCCACTTACGATGCCAGGCGCCTTGGCTTCCGATCCGCGTATTAATATATAGTAAGGAAAGGATGCACAGTTCTCCCAATACAAGAAAGAATTTAAGGCTCGGCACCATCAGACCGGCAAGAGCAATAAGAACTGCAAGCGCTGAAAGAAGATAGTTCGTGACATGACTGCTACGAAACAATTGGGCGTAGCGGATCGCCAGAAAGTTTGCCCATTCATATGCTAGGGACTGCGTCTTGAATTTGACGTGGTTGGCGGCTGCGTGATTCTTAATCGCGTCGGCCAACGAAGGTTGGCGCCAAGGACGGGTCGAAACCCTCTTCACACCGAGCATCGCCAACATTAGCGGAAATTCGATCCTTGGATTAAAGGAGGAAGAGTTCTCTTCAAGGAACACATCCAGTTCGTCTACGCCGATCACATCGATCGGCAGGAGCAAACGACTAACAACCTCTTCTAGGTCGATTGAATCTACTAGTGGCGCAATTACCGGTTCAACTGCATCTCCTCCCGCTAAGAGGCGAATCTTTCCCAAAGTCGCATGATCACGGTTCAATGGTATGTGAATAACAGGGATGCCGCCCCTCAACGCGAGATCTACTACATGAGCGGTTCCACCCGGTCCCCTCGCACCTTTTCCGTCCCAAACGGCTATAACGATGTCCGCGGCCGCAATGATAGCCTTACCTACCAGTACGTAGGCATCTTCTTCCGCTTCCCTTGTACCGGGAAGCGCGAAGAATCCATCTACTTTGTCGAAATGCTGACGGTAATCCGTATGCTCTTGCCCTATTGGAAAATCCCGCTCATATTCCTTGGGTGGAAATGGAAGCATAGCGCGAAGTTCGTAGCCATGCTTGCGTGCGCTGGTCGCCGCCAATTGATCAGCTCCAGTTGCAAGTGCAGTATGGAGTCGCATCAGGGGCGGCTCGCGTGTAAAATGTCCGCCTGCTTTATTGAAGGTGGCGTGCGTGGCAACAGCCAGGTTGGAAAATACGCTGTCAAAATAGTTAAGCAATTCCGCAATAAGGCTTTCGTCAATCGCCTGAGCCCGATGCCCGGTCACACCGACGTTGAGAGTCAGTCTCGGACGGGGCGGGTGCATGCCCGTGCAGCTGTCCATTAACTGTCGACAGGCGTGAGCAATTTATGGACGAGGCGGCACGCCCCGATCATGAGTGTGGATCCGACCGGAAGTGTTGTCTTATCGCTGACTCTCACGCCATCGATGAAAGTCCCGTTGGTTGAGCCTAGGTCAACGACGAGAAGTTCATCACCGTTCTGTTCGATCCTGCAATGGCGTCGCGAGACTTGTTTGTCTGACAACGTAATGTCCGCAGGTGTAATTCGTCCGATATCGCTGCCTAGCGGATTGACGGGGAATTGTCTTTCGACGCGTCCATCTACGATGAGTTGGAGATAATGCACGCACTCTTGCTTTGCCTTCGGCAAAATTGAAAACTGAGTGGCTTCCCACGTTTCATTATGATCGCTGACGGCGTTCTTGTGCGGATCTGAGAATGCAGGAAACGCAGATCTAGATGGGTGCACGCCGGGTGCATGCGAAGTCTGGTCAGCTTGACCAGACCCATTAGCACCCTTTTGAACAGTCCGATGCAGGTCGAGCAGAAAATTCTGCCATGTGGGATCTGAGATGTCACCATCCCAGTGGCTAAGGTCGATCGTGTGCAGCAATTCGAAGATAATCGGCCTGACGCATGGTTCGATGATTACGGGGGCAAGTTTGCCGGCTCTGTCGGCATTTGATGCTTCGGCCCGGACCCAACGAGACGAAACGGACCTTGGCGACCACAATACGACGACGGCTTTCGCCTCGGCCAAGTGACGTTCTATGATGAGGTCAAAGCTCTCTCCGGATTGCAATTCGACGTCCCACCAGACGTGGAACCCTTCGCGCTCCAGACAGTGAGCTACAAGCCGCGCTTTCGCGCGATCCTCCTTACTATATGAGACAAAGATGTCCGTTTCGCTCAATTGTCCGTTTCTCGAAGAGGATGTGCAAAGTGCAACAATTTGTTTCTGGATGCAATGTGCTCAATGATTGATTGAATCCCAAAAGTGTACATCCATCCGGCCAAACCCAATTGCTTTGTCGGCGGCGTTTCCAAGTAATGAGAGCGATTCCGGTCGCTCGCGAGCAGGTAATGTCGGGCCATATCAACGGGAAGATGGGATGCTGACATTACGAAACACTCGTTAGTTACTGTTGCCTCCTATCACCATGTCTTTCATCACATGTTAGCCCGCTGCACGTCGATCAGCGGCAGCGATTTGTTACACTTCACAAGCAGTTGCCTCGACAACCCAACGGCTCATAAAGGCGTCTTGCCTAGTTGTTGTCCTAATACTGCGCTCCGCCTGGTCGACCGGGGCGACGAGTTGTTCGAGCTGGCTGAGTACTTATTTGGCATCCGGCCGGTACTACTCGGCCCTCTCAAATTGGTCATCGGTCAGAGCAGAGCAGTCGTGAAGGTGTTAGAACCAAGCACAAGAATGGCCGAACATAGCCACTTCACGCGCATTTTCTTCACGCAAATCTTTCTCCTTTTCAATCCGGTAACTGGATAATACAGTAAAGACGTTACGGCCGAAGTCGTCAGTGAAATGCTGTTAGGCTACCTTGTTTCGCCAATCGACGCTGTTAGTCCAAAGCAACGACTACTTCGGCCAGCCATTCGACCTCGATTGGGGAATGGCTCACCAGAAGAGTGGGTAAACCGAGTTCAGCACCAATGCGTTCGAGCAACCACAAGACTTCTTCAGCGCGCTGTGGGTCGAGCGAAGTGAGGGGCTCGTCTAGCAGCAGGAAGCGCGGCGCGCTGACGAGGGCGCGACCGATTGCGACGCGTTTTGCCTCGCCGCCCGAGAGCGTGGCCGGCATGCGGCTCGCGAGGGCGGCGATGCCGAGGAAGTCCATCGCCTCCGCCGGGGTCATGACGGCGCCGCTGCGATGTCCGTAAGTGAGGTTCGCCGCCACCGTCCGGTGCGGGAACAGGCGCAGGTCCTGAAAGACGTAACCGGCACGGCGCTCCTCAGGCGGCAGGTCGACGCCTGCGGCAGCATCGAACTGCGTCGCGTCGCCGATGCGGACATGGCCGGAAAGCGGTCTACGCAGTCCGGCGATGCAGCCGAGCAGGCTGGTCTTTCCGCTGCCCGATGGACCGGTGATCGCGACCGTACGCGCCTCGCTCACCAGGCGGACATGGCGCTCACGCTCGCCGGCGAGGTAGGTCAGGTCGAGGTCAAAGGACATGCGCGCCCCTGCCATGGCTGCGGCGGACCAGCATCTCGCTCGCCAGCAATGCGGCGATGGACAGCAGCACCGCGATGATCGCCAGCCGCGCGACCGCCGCTTCGGCGCCGGGTACCTGCAGGTCGGAATAGATCGCCAGCGGCAGGGTGCGCGTCTGGCCCGGGATGTTGCTGGCGAAGGTGATGGTGGCGCCGAACTCACCGAGCGAACGGGCGAAGCCGAGCATCGTCCCGGCCAGCACCCCGGGCAGGCTGAGTGGGAGGGTGATCGTCAGGAAAGCACGCCAAGGCGTCGCACCCAGCGTGCGCGCCGCACCGACGAGACGCTGGTCGACCCCCTCGATCGACAGCCGCATTGCGCGCACCATCAGCGGCAAGGCCATGACCGCGGCGGCGAGCGCTGCACCGGTCCAGCGGAAGACGAGGATCATACCGAATGTATTCTCGAGGAACCGACCGATGGGCCCCGTCCGCCCGAAGGCGAGCAACAGGAGCCACCCCGTCACCACCGGTGGGACCACCAGCGGCAGGTGGACCAGCGCATCGAGCAGGACGCGCCCCGGAAACTGCCGCCGGGCGAGCAGCCAGGCGATGGCGTAGGACACCGGCAGGGTCAGCAGCACGGCGACCACGCTGACCTTGAGCGACAGGGCGACGACCGCCCATTCGGTCGCGGTTGGCCAGCTCGTCACGGCGCGGTAAACCCGTGGGCGCGCAGGATGGCCTGCCCTTCGTCCGACCTGAGAAAGGCGTAGAACTCCCGCGCCGCCGGGTTGGTCGATCCGGCAATGAGAGCCATCGGGTAACGGATCGGCGCGTGGCTCTCGGGTGGCAGGCTGGCGACCACCGCGACCTTGGCCGAGGCGTGGGCGTCGCTGGCGTAGACGAGGCCGAGCGGAGCCTGTTCTCTTTCGATGAGAGCGAGTGCGGCGCGGACATTTTCGCTGGCGCTGACGGGGGCAGAAAGGGGCCAAAGGCCGAGGTGTTCGAGGGCGGCCTTGCCGTAGCGGCCAGCGGGGACGCTTGCCGGATCCGCCATTGCAAACGGGCCGCTGCCCAACGCCCTGGCCACTGATGTGCGGTCCAGAACGAGCGTTTCGGCGCGCACAATCGGTTCAACCAGCACCAGCCGATTGCCGGCGAGGTCGACGCGGCTGGTAGTGTCGATCTTTCCCGCCGCTTCGATCCGGTCCATCCACTCCTCGTCGGCAGAAATGAAGAGGTCGGCCGGCGACCCGGCAAGGACCTGCCGGGCTAGCGCGGGTGTTCCGGCGAAGGAGACGACCGGATGCGCGTGGACTCCGCGGGCAAAGGCATCGGCCGCTTCGCCGATCGCCTCCTGCATACTGGAGGGTGCAAGCACGATAGGTGCTGCATCTTCTTCGCTGCTGCAGGCGGCGAGGAGCAGGGCGCTAAGCGTGGCGATCAGGACAGCGGCTGGTCGGAAGGTCACGGGACAGCTATATACAAGGGGATATAGATTGGTCCAGCGTGAGGGAGAGGCGAAATCGCCCGGTTGAAACTCAAGCTTCAGCTCTATTGCGGTGAGGAGATCGCCATGGGGCCGGGCAAGGCGGAGCTGCTTCAGGCCATCGCCGAAACCGGTTCGATCTCCGCCGCCGGGCGCACGCTCGGGATGAGCTATCGCCGAGCCTGGCTGCTGGTCGACACCATGAACCGCTGCTTCGATGCAGCGCTAGTCGAAAGCACGGCGGGCTCCGGGGCGCGGGTGACCGAGGCGGGCGGGGCGGCGCTGGCGGACTATCTCGCGCTCGCAGAGCAGGTCGAAACCGCGGCGGGCGGCGAGGCCTACGAGCGGCTGCAGCGCGCGATCAGAGGTTCGCCTCGCTGAGGTATTTCACGTTCAAGTATTCCTCGATCCCGAGGTGCGAACCCTCGCGGCCGAGGCCCGACATCTTGACCCCGCCGAACGGGGCGTAAGGGGTCGAGATCAGGCCGGTGTTGATACCGACCATGCCGCTCTCGATGGCGCGGCCCATGCGGGCGATGGTCTTCGGGTCCTGCGAGCAGAAATAGGCGGCGAGGCCGAACGGAGTGTCGTTGGCCATGCGGATCGCGTCCTCGATGGTGTCGAAGGTCACCACGCCGGCGAGCGGGCCGAAGGTCTCCTCGGTGGTCAGCAGCGCTCCCTGCGGGACGTCTGCGAGCAGCGTCGGCGCCACCATGCGTCCGTCGAGGTCGCCGCCACCCGCCACCAACCGGGCGCCCGCCTTGAGCGCCTGTTCGCGGTGTTCGAGCACCTTGTCCTTGCCCGCATCGTCGATCATCGGGCCGATGGCGGAACCTTCGTCGAAGCCGTCGCCCGGCTTCGTGTTCGCCACGACCTTGCCGAAGGCTTCGAGAAAGGCGTCCCTGATCCCCGCCTGCACGTAGAAACGGTTGGCGGCGATGCAGGTCTGGCCCGAATTGCGGAACTTGGCGACGCGCGCCGCCTCGACCGCAATGTCGAGATCTGCATCGTCAAAGATAATCATCGGCGCGTTGCCGCCGAGCTCCATCGAGATCCTTTTCATTGTCGCCGCGCAGGCTCGGTAGAGCTCGACGCCGACTTCGGTCGAGCCAGTGAAGCTGAGTTTGCGCACAACGCTCGACGAGGTCAGCGCTTCGCCGATCAGCCGCGCACTGCCGGTGACGACGTTGAGCACGCCCGCTGGCAGACCCGCCTCCTCGCCCAGCTTGGCGAAGGCCAGCGCGGTCAGCGGGGTGGCGCTAGCCGGCTTGGCGACGACGGTGCAGCCCGCCGCCAGCGCCGGTCCGACCTTGCGGGTCAGCATTGCGAGCGGGAAGTTCCACGGCGTGATGAGCCCGCAGACCCCGACCGGTTCGCGGGTGGCGTAGATCGCCCGACCGGCCTCGTGCGGCGGGATGATCTCGCCCCGCGCCCGCGTCGCTTCCTCGGAGAAGAACTGCATGAAGCCGTTGGCGTAGGCGACTTCGCCGCGCGCGTCGGCCAGCGTCTTGCCGTTCTCGCGAACCATGATCCGGGCGAGGTCCTCGCCGTGCGTCGCGATCAGCTCGAACCACTTGCGCAGGATTGCGCCGCGGTCCTTGGCGGGCATCGCCGCCCATTTCGGGAAGGCGTCGCTCGCCGCATCGATGGCCTTGCCGGTCGCCTCGGTGCCGAGACCGGGCACCTCGGTGATTTCCTCGAGCGTGTAGGGATCGTCGACCTCGACCGGCTTGCCGGCGCCGCCGATCCACTTGCCGCCAACGAGGGCCTTGGAGATCAGCAGGTCGGGTTCGTCGAGCTTGCCGCGAGTGGCAGTCATGGGTCGGTCCTTGGTCACAGTATCGGTCATGCGGTTCGAACGAACCAGCGCGCCAGCCGTTTCAAATCAGGGCGCGATCAGCACCTTGCACTGGCTGGTGCGGTGCTTGAGGCTCTCGAACACCTCCGGCGTCGCGTCGAGCGAAATCGTGTCGGTAACCAGCAGCCGCGGCTCGATCGCCCCCGAAGCGAGCGCTTCGAGCGAGGCCTCGTATTCGGACACGGTGAAGAAGGCGCTGGTCACCAGCTTCACCTCCTTGGTCAGCATCACGAAGGTGTTGAGCGTGTCGGGCTTGGTGCAGAGGCCGAGCAGCAGGATCGTCCCGCGGTTGCGGACCTGTTCGACCCCCTGCGCGATCAGGCCCGGCACGCCGACGCATTCGAACACGATATCGGCCTTGCTGCCGAGACCGCGCTCGGCGCTGCCGACCGGATCGGTGGGATCGACCACGAAGACGTCCGCCCCCATGTCCAGCGCTCGCTGTTCCTGGAAGTCGGCGATATCCTGCACCGCGACCTTAGATGCGCCCATCCGCTTGCACCAGAACGCGGTCGCGAGCCCGATCGGTCCGGCGCCGAGCACCAGCACCTTGTCGCCCGGCTGGATGCCCGAAAGGTTGACCCCGTGCAGCGCCACCGCCAGCGGTTCGATGATCGCCCCGTCGGCGAGGCTGAGGTCGGTCCCGAGCTTCACGCACTGGTTTGGCCGGGTCACGGCGTATTCGGCATAGCCGCCGCCCTGCAGGCCGAAGCCCTCGCACCACCGCACCTCGCCCTTGCGGCAATGTTCGCAGTGCCCGCAGCTCTTGAGCGGGATGACCGAGACGAGGTCGCCGGTCTTCAGACCAGTCACGTCCTTGCCCATGCCGACCACCTCGCCGGCGAATTCATGGCCCAGTACGTCGCCGTGCTTGCAGCCGTAGGCGGCGTCCTCGGTCATGTGCAGGTCGCTGCCACATATGCCGCAGCGGCCGACCTTGACCACCACCTGCCCGGCATCGGGCGTGGGGTCGGGCAGGGTCTCGAAGGCAAGCGGGGCATGCAATGCCTGGAAAGTTACGGCTCTCATGGGGGCGTGCCATATCGCGTCATCGCGATGTGCTGTAGGGGAAAGTGTTTCGTGCGAACGGGAGGAGATCGCGGATGGAACGGATAGCTGCCCCTTTGCCCATGGCGGAGGCGGGTCCGGTCATCCACCTGCCGATTACGCCGGCCACGCTGGCCGACGACTGTACCAACACTCTCGATCTTCATGTCCTTGCCCACGGCGATGTACCGGATGTCCCCGCGGCAGAATGGGCGCTGGAAGTTTGCGGCCTCATCCAAACGGCAATTAGCTTGACCTTCGCCGACCTGCTCGACCTGCCGCAGCGAGAACTTGTCTCGGTCCACCAATGCGCGGGCAACCCGCTAGACCCGACTGTGCCGGCTCGCCAGGTTGCGAACGTCACCTGGCGAGGCGTCGACCTACTCGATGTGCTGGCGCTGACAGGCGTGCGGCCTGAGGCGGCACTGCTGTGGGCCTGGGGTCTGGATGGCGGCAATTTCGTCGGCCGGTCCTTCGTCCATTATCTCAAGGACATTCCGCTTGAGCGGGTCAATGAAGGCGACGTCATATTGGCGCATGCTCTCAACGGCGAACCCTTGTCCGTGCGGAACGGATTTCCCGTGCGACTGGTGGTCCCGGGCTATTACGGCACCAACAGCGTCAAGTGGCTCTGCCGACTTGAGCTGGCCGACCACCGTCCCGAAAGCCTCTTCACCACCGAGCTATACAACGATCCCGTCGCGGGCGGCGGAACCCGGCCGGTGCGCGAGATCGCGCCGGAGAGCATAATCTACTGGCCCGAGCCGGACGCGACGATCGATGCCGGCAGCGTGACAATTCGCGGTCGGGCCTGGGGCAGCGACGAGATTGTCGCCGTGGGGGTCAGTGTGGACGGCGGGGCGACGTGGCACGAGGCGCAGCTCGGCAAGCGTCACGAGCGCGGCTGGCATGGCTTCACGTTCGATTGGCGAGCTTCTGGCGGCGATCATGTGCTGCAGTGCCGCGCAACCGCAATAACGGGCGACACGCAGCCCGCCGATGGCGCGCGCAACGCGATCTACTCGGCGAACGTCACGGTGATTTGAGCCGCGCGATCAATCGTTCAGCGGCTTCACCGGCCCCAGCTGCATCCCTCCGTCGATCATCACGTGCGCCCCGGTCATGTAGCTGCCGGCGTCGCTCGCCAGCAGCAGCGCGAGCGGCTTGATCTGGTAGGTTTCGGCCATGCGACCGACCGGCACCAGCTTGTCCCAAGCAGCCTTGGCGGCGGGGTTCTTCTTGACCCAGCCGTCGCCGATGTTGGTCACGAAGGGGCCCGGGGCAATGGCGTTGACGCGGATGCCGTAGGCGGCAAGCTCGTAGGCGGCGTGGCGCATGAAGTGCTTCACACCCGCCTTGGCCGCCATGTAGGGCACGCCGACGATCGCTTCGTTGACCTCAGCCGCGTTCGAGCTGGTGATGACGATGCTGCCGCCGCGCCGCCCGGTCCGGCCCTCGTTGCGCTTCATCACCCGCGCCGCCTCGCGCACGGTGTGGAACACGCCGGTCAGGTTGATGTCGATCGAGCGATCCCAGCGCGCCTTCTCGTAGACGTCGATCTGCCCGGCGGGATTGCGCTTGTCCTCGGGGCTCCAGAAGCCGTTGCCGACGTCGAGCCCGGCGTTGGCGAAGGCAATGTCGCACCCGCCGTAGGCCGCGACGTGCTCGTCGAACACGCTCGACACTTCGAGGATGTCGGTCACGTCGCACACCGCCCAGCGCACGTCGTGACCCAGCTCCTTGAGCCGCTTGGCCTCGCGCGCCACGCCCTCGACGTCGATGTCGGTCAGCGTTACCTTCGCCCCGGCTTCGGCCATGCACTCGGCATAGGCGAGCCCGATGCCCGAAGCCGCGCCGGTGACGAGCGCCGAGCGGCCGGAAATGTCGAACTGGTCGAGGGTCCTGGGGTCGCTCACAGGTACAGCTTCGCGTTGATCGGGATGCCGTTCTCTTTGCAATAGGTCTCGTAGTGGGTGATCATCCACCACACGTCGACCGTGTCGGCGTAATTGCCCTGGTTGTCGTAGAACTCGATCGGGCCCTGCATCCAGCCGAACAGCTTACAGCCTTCGGGATGCTCGGTGACTAGCGTGTGCGCTTCGCCCGGAACTTCGAGGATGAGGCCCCCCGGCGTGCCGAGCCAGTCGTATTCGAGATAGCGCACGCTGCCGGTGATGGTGACCATGGTCACGTTGCCGCGGTGCAGGTGGGTGCCGATCGTGCCCGGGCCCTTCATCCAGAGGATATTGGAATAGGTGTTGGTGCGCACGTCGAACATCAGGTGCTTGATCGCCGCGCTTTCGCCGAACGGGACCCACGGGCTATCGACGTCGCTCTCCATGTCGATGTAACGCCCGCCGGGGCTGAGCCGCGCGACGGTGTCACGGTAGGCCCACGGCACGTCAACGATTTCCTTGGTGTCGGATGCCGGGGCTTTCATCTTGTTGCTGGCCATGGGGGGATGGTCCTTCCTAGCGGATCAGGGAATCGAGGTAGGCACCGCCAATGCCGTTGCTCTCGTAATGGGCGCGCGCGTCTTTCATGTAGTCGAACACGTCGTAGTGGCCGACCGAATTGCCATGTTCGTCGAGCCACATCAGCGGGCCGGAGACGACGAAGAACACCTTCATCGGGTCTTCGTGGGCATAGCTGACCAGCGTGTGGCTCTCGCCCGGGGTCTCGAAGATGAAGTCGCCCGCGGTCGCGGTCCATTCGTGCTCGAGGTAGGCCCACTTGCCGCTAATGGTGTAGGCCCAGATCGGCTTGGGGTGGTAGTGCCGGTTCACGATGCACGGCTTCTTGGCCATCAGCACGTCGGCCCACATGTTGAGCGTCGGGCTGATCCACACCGGCTTCGAATAGACGTCCTCCACCTGCGGGCGGCCGATCGGCACCCACAGCCGCTCGTCGCCCTCGGCGATCTTGGCCATGTAGGCCTCGGGCTTGGCGCCGGGGCGCAGGCTGTGCGGGACAGGCGGAGTGCCGGCCCAGGGTTCGGTGGTCGGTGCTTCGGGCATTCGTCTCTCTCCTTCGGTCCCCGCCGAAGCGGGGACTCGGTTGGTCCAGTCTGCCGCTGCCCCGCAGGGCGGGCAAGTTCAGGCTGCGGCGTGCGTCAGCCCGCGGCGGGCGAGGGCCTTGGGTGCGGTTTCGACAAGGCCCATCGACACGAATCCGCTGATCACCGCGAGCACCATCAGCATCCACAGGAACGAGTTCACCCCGAGCATGTCGTTGAGGTACCCGGCGAGCGGCGGGCCGAACACGCCGCCGAGGATCTCGCAGCTGCCCATCGCCAGGCCGAGCACGGTGGCGTGATGCAGCGGGCGGAAGCTCTCCGAAGGGATCGTCGCCATGAAGATCGGGAACACGCCGTTGACTGCCCAGCCGACGAAGAACAGCATGCCGAGTACCGTCGGGGAGCCGTCGAAGTACATCGCCGCCAGCGGACCGACGACCGAAAGGAACGGCAACCAGACCATCACCGGCTTCCGCCCGATGTAGTCCGACAGCCCCGAGATGCCAAAGCTGTAGATCGCCGCGGCTATGCCGAGGGAGCCCATGACCCAGCTGCCGGTGATCTCGTCGAAGCCCTTGGTCTGCACCAGGTAGAGCGGCATGAACGCCCAGGTGATGACGAAGTGGGCGACCATCAGCACGCCGACGACGACGCAGATCCACATGTTGCGGACCTTCATGGCCTCGGCGATGGTCATGGACTGGTCGGCGGCGTTGTCGGACTTGCGGACCGGGGCCGGCTCCTTGAGCAGGAACCAGATCAGCACCGCGCTGATGATCCCCGGGACACCGGCGAGGTAGAACGACTCGCGCCAGCCGAAAGCGGTGGCGAAGGCGACCAGCACGACCGGAGCGGCGAAGCTGCCAAGCAGGTTCGAGCCGAGGTTCTGCGCCACGCCCATCGCCAGGCCACGGCGTCGCGGGTCGACTTCGCTCGCCACCATCGCGTGGCTAATCGGCATGACGCCGCCTTCGGCTGCGCCCATCAGCAGCCGCGCGCCGAGCAGCAGCGCGAAGCTCGAAGCGAGGCCGGTGAGAAACGAGCAGAGCGAGAAGGCGAGTGTCGCCATCACTAGCAGGATCTTCCGCTTGCCCATCGAGTCCGACAGCCGCCCGTAAAAGAACGCTGCGATCGCCCAGGTGAAGCTGAGGCCGCCCGCGATTAGGCCGATCTGGGTCTGCGTGAGCCCGAGTTCGGGCTGGACCGAGGGCATCAGCACGTTGAGCGCCTGGCGGTCGAAAAAGACGATTCCGAAGTTGAGGCTGAGCAGGAAGACCAGCAGCATCTGGTATCCGGCGGAATTCTTCAGCCAGTTGCCCTCTGGCCGATCAACGATTGTAGCGGACGACATTGCCATATTTTTGGGACTTTCAGACGTTTGGGACTTTCTAAAGGAAGGAGCGGACGGGGTCGCTACCGTCCCAACCTTGCGATGCCTTCCAGAAGCGGGTGAATGTTTCGTCCATGCCCGGGGTCACAGGCAAAAGTTCGAGAAAGCCCCATTGCGGCCCGTTGCCGTCGTCGAGGTAGACCACCTCGCCACCGGTCGGCACGGCGGCACGAAATGCCTCGACATAGCCGCGCTGCTGGTAGGCTAGGCTGTCGGCATCGACGTCGGCGCAGGCGAGGCCGAAGTGATGGAAGCCGTAGCCCCGGTGGGCGATGGTCTCGCGGTAGACGCTGGGATTGTTGTCGAGCGGCTGGATCAGTTCCATCAGCATGTGCCCGGCGAAGCCCATGGCGATGGCGATGTCGGCGGTCGATTCCTCGCCGCGATAGGTTTGCCCGGGCACGAGGAAGTGCGGCAGCACGAAGAACGGTCCCGCGCCGGTGTTGGTGATCCAGTGCCTGATGGCGGATTCGAGGTCTTCGACCACGAACGCGGTCTGCGCGATCCCGCCCATTGGCTGGCCGTAGCCAAGCTCGTCTGCCATTTGCCTCTCCCCTCGCCGGCTTAGCCGGTCATTCACCATGGCTCGCCAATCAACGGGACAAAGTCAATCGGCTTGCTCGTCGCATGCGCCATTTACCTCATGCGAAGGGGCGGATCGGATCGCTGCCGTCCCAGTCCTGTGCCGCCTGCCAGAAGCGGGTGAAGGTCTCGTCCATCTGCGGCGTTGCCGGGAGCAGTTCGAGATAGCCTGGGTGGACCGGGTTCTTCGGTCCGAGGAACACCACCTCGCCGCCGGTCGGCACCGGGTTTCGGCTCACTTCCTCGTAGCCGCGGGCAATGTGCTCGGCGCGGGCCGTCTCGACGTCGTCGTAAGCGACGCCGAAGTGATGGAAGCCGAAGCCGTGTTCGAGGATCGCCTCGGTAAAGATCGAGGGCGCGGAATCATGCGGCTGGATGAGCTCGATCTGGAAGTGCCCGGCAAAGCCCATGGCCAGGCTCGTTTCCGTAGGAGAGATGCGGCCGCGGTAGGTGCGATTGGGTCCCTTGGCGTGCTCGATGATGAAGAATGGCCCGGCACCGCCGTCGCGGGTGTAGAACTCGATCGCCTTTTTCAGGTCGGGGACCAGATAGGCCACCTGCATGATCGCCCCGGTCGGCTGGCCGAATCCGAGCATTCGTCCCATCGCAACGTCTCCCTCGTCCCATCGCTCGCCATTGGCGGAACCGGAGTCAATCGCTAAGGCTTCCCCCGATTGGAGAATACCATGGCGACGCAGCTCAAGTTCGAAGTCAAATGCAGCGAAGCCGAATGGCAGGCGCGGCAGGACCTCGCCGCCTGCTACCGGATTTTCGCGCACCTCGGCTGGTGCGAAAGCATCTACAACCACATCACCTTGCGCGTGCCGGGCGAGGACAATGCCTTCCTCATCAACCCTTACGGCCTGCTGTGGGAAGAAGTCACCGCATCGAACCTCGTCAAGATCGATGGCGACGGCAACAAGGTCGGCGACAACCCTTACCCGGTCAACCTCGCCGGATTCACCCAGCACTCCGTGTTCCACAAGAGCCTGCCCTACGCCCACGCCATCGTCCACACGCACACGCCCGATACGATGGCGGTGTGTTCGACCGAAGGCGGGCTCGAGGCGTCAAACTTCTATTCGTGCTTTTTCGAGGGCGCGATCGGCTACCACGACTTCGAAGGCATCACGGTGCGCTCGGAAGAGGGCGAGCGGCTCGTCAAGAATATCGGCAATCACTTCATCCTGATGCTGCGCAACCACGGCCCAGTGGTCATGGGGCGCACGATCCAGGAAATGTTCCTGATGTACTACATGCTGCAGCGCGCGTGCGAAGTGCAGGTCAAGACCGCCAGCCTCGGCAAGCCGATCGTGGTCCCGCCCGAGGTCATCGACACCCACCAGCGCGACCGCGACAAGCAGCTGACCACCGATTTCGGCAAGCTCGATTTCGAAGCGTGGAAGCGCAAGATCGACACCATCGACCGCAGCTGGCGCGACTGAGAGCAGCGGCGCTCCGGACCTCCTGCCCCAAGTGCGGCAGACCGGTAGCCAGTGTCATGCTGACCGCCGACGCAGTGGGCTGGTACTGCCCCGCTCAATGGACTGAGGGAGGGGCAAGCAGGGACATGTGGACCGGGCTGGAGCTTGAAGGGAGAGCTGTCGAAGGCATGTCGATGTACCGCTGCAAGACGTGTGGGCTCCTTGCAAGTCAGGCCGGGGCAGTGAAAGACTGCAATTCATGACCGCGCTTACCGTCAACGAACGCCCCGTACGCATCGAGATCGACCCGCAAACGCCGCTGCTCTGGGCGCTGCGCGACGCGGCCAACCTGACGGGCACCAAGTACGGCTGCGGGGTCGGCGATTGCGGCGCCTGCATGGTGCTGGTCGACGGCGAAGCGCTACGCTCCTGCCTCATCACCCTGGCCGAGGCCGAGGGGCGCTACATCACCACGATCGAGGGCCTGAGCCGTGACCGCAGCCACCCGGTGCAGCAGGCGCTCGTCGCCGAGCAGGCGATCCAGTGCGGCTACTGCACTCCGGGCATCGCCATCGCCGCTGCTTCGTTGCTGGCGCGCAACCCGGCGCCGAGCGAGGACGAGATCAAGCAGGCGGTTCCCAACTTGTGCCGCTGCGGGGTCTATCCGCGACTGGTCAGGGCCATCCAGCGCGCCGGGCGAGTGGCGCGGCGGCAGGAACGGATCAGCGCCGCGCCCGCGCCGGGCATTGACCCGGCGGACGCCGCGGTTGCCGTCCCGGCGATGCGCCCTGCGCCGGCGCCCTCGGGCGACTAGAAGCTGACCTTCGCGCCTATCCGGGCAGTGAACGGCTTGCCCGGTTGGATGTTGTTGTCACCATGCGCGCTGGCGAAATAGCCGGCGTCGAACAGGTTCTCGATGTTGAGCTGCAGCGCGACGTTGTCGGTCAGGTTGTAGTAGGCCGCGGCGTCGATCCGGGTGTAGGCCGGAAGCGTCACCGTATGGCTTAGCGAGGCGAACTGGCTCGACTGGTGGACGAGCCCTGCGCCGAGCGAGAAACGCTCCGTCAGGTCGTAGTGCGCCCAGGCGCTGGCCTGGTGCTTCGGCAACTGCTGCAAGCGGGTACCGGCGGCGGCGCGGGTAGTGTCGTCACGAATTTCGCCGTCGAGATAGGTGTAGCCCAGGCTGACATCGAGGCCGGGCAGGACCGAACCGGCAAGGCTCGCCTCGAAACCTTCGACCCGGGTCGATCCGGTGAGGACAATGAAGCCCGGATTGAGCGGGTCGGCCGCCTGAGTGTTGCTGCGGTCGAGGCGGAACACGGCCGCGGTGAGGAACAGTTCGGGCTGCAGCAGCCACTTGAGTCCGACCTCGTAGTTGCGGAACACCTCGGGATCGAGCAGTTCCTCTTGCGGGTCGACAAGGCTGAACTGGTCGCCGGACTGCGGCAGGAAGCTCTCCGAATAGCTGGCGTAGAGCGAAATTGACGTGCTCGGCTTGACGATCACCCCGAGGCGCGGGTTCCAGCGTTCGTCGAGGCGCGCCCCGGGAGTATTGGTGACGAGGTCCTCGCTGGTCAGGTCGAAGCGCTCATACCGCACGCCGCCGACCAGTTGCACGATCCCAAGGTCGAGCTGTTCCTGGACGTATGCCGCGAAGACCGAGAGGTCCGACATTGACGCACGTTGCGGGGCGACCGTGAAGGCCGGTACGAAAATGGTCTCGGCAAGCGGGACGTCGACGCGCGAGGCGCCGCCGGCGAAAGTCGCCTGGTTGCGCAGCGAGGAACTTTCCTGGCTCATCGCTTCCACGCCGAGCAGCACGGTGTGACCCGCGCCGCCCGTGTCGAACTGGGCAACAAGGTTGGCCTGGCCGATCAGGTTCTCGCGCTCGGTGCCGCTCTGGTAGCCGGACAGCGTGGCCGTCGTGGCGGTCGCACCGGCGGGCACGATGTTCGAATAGAACAGGTCGTAATTGGCGTACTGCACCGTGGCGTTGGCGCTCAGGCCTTGGGAGAACTCGTGAACCAGCCGGGCGCGGGCGATGTGCGCGGTGGTTTCGGAGTGGTTAAAGTCGGGATCGCCGAACAGCGTATCGTCGTATCCGCGCAGCGGCTCGCCATTGAGCGAGGGGATGCCTCGGTCGGTCAAGCGCCGCTCGTCGTCGTAGGAATAGGTCGCGGTCAGCCGGGTGTCGGGGCCGAGTTCGGCAGTGACCGTCGGGCTCACGCCGATGAAGCGGCCTTCGTAGAACTGGCGGTTGCTGTCGAACTCCTCGTAGGTCGCGTTAAGGCGGGCAGCGAAGCCCTGCCCGAGCGGGGCATTGACGTCGCCACCCAGCGAGAAGGCACTGAACTGGTCGACGGAGGCGGATAGCGAGCCGAAGTTCTGCATCGTATCGGCCGACTTGCTGACCCGGTTGATCGCCCCGCCACCGCCGCCGCGGCCGAAGATCAGTGCGTTGGCACCCTTGAGCACCTCGATGCGCTCGATGTTGTAGAGCGGGCGGTAGTACTGGGCGTCGTCGCGCAGCCCGTCGATGTAGAAATCCGCGGTGGTCGACTGGCCGCGCAGGTAGACCGCGTCGCGGTGCCCCTCGCCGGTGTCGAGTGAGACGCCGGGGACGTAGCGCAGAGCCTCGTTGAGCCCGCGCAGGGACTGGTCCTCGATCTGGTCCTGGGTGATCGTGGTCACCGTCTGCGGCACGTCGATCAGCGGAGTCGGGGTCTTCGTCGCGGTCGAGCCGTCGTCGCTGGCATATCCGCCGATAGTCGCGGTCACGACGATTTCCGAACCCAGGTAATCGCGCTCCGGCGCCATGTCCGCCAGCGCCGGCGAAGCGGTACCAGCAAGGACGGTGGCGGAGAGAAGGGCGGCACGGCGAAGAGACGTGGAAATGGTCACGAAAACTCCCTGTCGAGTTATGTTGCAATTGATTCGCAACAACGCCTCTATTGCGAAGCATTCGCAGTTGCAACTGACAAAGTCAGGGTTGGCGTAGTTTTTTCCGACCGCTAGGGCTGGCCTATGTTGCAACCGAGAGGAACAGCACATGAAGGCGACGATCTGGCACAATCCCGGTTGCAGCAAATCTCGCGCCGCGCTCGAGACCTTGCAGGGCCGCGACGACATCGACCTGACCGTGGTGCAGTACCTCAAGCACCCGCCGAGCCGTGAAAAGCTCGCCCAGCTCTACATGACCGCAGGCATCGCCCCGCGCGAGGGCCTCCGCACGCAGGGCACCGATGCGAAGGAGCGCGGCCTAACCGAGGCCGACGACGACACCGTGCTCGATGCCATGACGACCGATCCCAAGCTGATCGAGCGACCACTGGTTGAAACCGAAAAGGGGGTCCGCCTTTGCCGCCCGCCTGAGGTCATCGGCGAAATCCTCTGATCGGTTAACCCGCGCGGGTTGCATCGGACGGGCTTATCTGCGAGGCCGCGAAGCATATTCTGGCCGGGCGCAGCCGGTCGCAGAGGGTGCGTGAAGTCGATGGATGGAAGCGAACTGGCAACGGAACGCCGCGGCTCGAAGCTGGCCCGGCGGATCACCCGGGCGCTCGGGCCGGCCGGTGTGTTCTTCCAGGGCTTCCTCGAGCACCCGCGCATGGTCGGCTCAATCATTCCTTCGTCCGAACACACGATCCGCAAGATGCTTGCCCCGGTCGATTGGGAGAGGTGCAAGGTCTTCGTCGAATACGGCCCCGGCGTGGGTACCTTCTGCCGCCCGGTCCTCGACCGCCTGCCGCGTGACGGTGTGCTGGTGGTAATCGACACCAACCCGCTGTTCATCGACTACCTCCAGCGCACCATCGGGGACAGCCGCTTCCACCCGGTGCTCGGATCGGCGGCGGACGTCGAAGCGATTCTCGCTGCGCTGGGTCACGACAAGGCCGACTACGTCCTGTCAGGCCTACCCTTCTCGACCCTGCCCGAAGGCGTCGGCCCGGCGATCGCCGCGGCCACGCACCGCGTGGTGCGCCAGGGCGGCGCGTTCCTGACCTATCAGTTCAGCACCACCGCGCGCGACCTGACCGCTCGGCACTTCGCGCGGGTCGATACCGGTTTCACATGGTGGAACATCCCGCCCTGCCTGCTTGCCTTTGGCTGGCAGGAGGGCTGAGCTCCACCGCACCTATTCAAACGTATCGCTGATTTTCGAGCCGCTGGTACCGGCGAACTGGTCGTGCACCGCCGAGAGCACGGCGAGGAACCCCGTCGCCCAGACCGCATTCATCAGTGCCGAGATCAGGCCGTTACCGAAGAGCATGGCTTCGGGCCCAAGCAGCGCGAACACAAACGTCACCACCAGGGAAATGACGATCATCACCACGACCAGCGCGAGGCCCAGCAGGAAGTAGAACCCCAACAGCCGAAACGAATTGCCCTTGGTCAGCTGCCACGAGCGTGACAGGGCGGTGATTGGGTTGCCGACATCTTCCTTCACGAGCACCGCCGGGACCAGCGAGAACTTCGTGAACGCGTAGAACAGCAGTGGAATCAGGATGACGAAGCCGATCGTCGCGAGAGCCGTTGACGCCGCCGCGGTCAATCCGACAAGCACGACTGCCAGCAGGCCGAAGCCGCATCCGACGATCAGGTACGCGGCGATATACGACAGCACCTTCCTGACACCGATCTTGAGCGCATCGGCCACGGTTGGCCGGCGATGGTCGGTAAGCAGTGCGAGGATGCCGAGCATACCGATACCCTGCAGGAGCGATACAAGGATAATCAACCACCACATCCGGCCATAGAACTCGCCCATTTTCTCGAAAGCCTGTTCGTCTGCGGCCGGATCGGTCATGGATGTCGCCAGATCCGGCATCATCAGCATGAAGGCGAGATAGGGCAGGAAGAAGAACACCCCCGCCACCACGAAGACGACGTCCTTGTTCGCGCCGACGAGCGCCATGGCATCGTTCCAGGCCCGGTTCATTTCAAGCTTCATGGTCTGCTCCCCCTCACTAGTGCTATGCCCCTCTCGCCTCTTGATAAACCCGGCAATCGTCGCCACGCAATCGCCGATGACGAGCGCTTCCCCATCCGCATTCGAATTGCGCCGGAACTATGGGCCGGTGCCCTATCGCCAGGCGCTGGTCGAGCAGGAAGCGCGCAATGCCGCCATCGCTGCCGGCGAGGCGCGCGAACTGGTCTGGCTGCTCGAACACCCGCCGGTCTACACCGCCGGGACCAGCGCCGACGCGGCCGAGCTGATCGACCCGCGTTTCGAGGTCGTCGAGACCGGCCGCGGCGGGCGCTACACCTATCACGGTCCGGGCCAGCGCGTGGGCTATGTCCTGCTCGACCTTGCGAAGCGCGGGAAGGACGTGCGCTGCTTCGTCCACTCGCTCGAAGGCTGGGTCATCGCCACGCTAGCCGACTTCGGGGTCGAGGCTTGGCGCGCCGAGGGGCGCATCGGCATCTGGACCCGCGACATCGACGGCAGCGAAGCGAAGATCGGCGCGATCGGCGTGCGCATCCGCCGTTGGGTCACGATGCACGGTTTCGCCGTCAACCTCGCGCCCGACCTGTCGCACTTCGGCGGCATCGTGCCCTGCGGCATCGCCGAGTATGGCGTTACCAGCCTCGAACGGCTCGGAATCGCGGTTGCGCCGGAGGAGTGGGATGGGGCATTGCTCGCCCACGCGGACGGATTCCTCGCCGCGCTAGGGAGTTCGCAGTGCGCCGCTTGAAGATCCGTTACCTCGCCTCCGCCGCCGTCCTTGCCGCAAGCTTGACCGCGTGCGGGGGCGAGCAGGAACAACCGGCCGAAGGCGATGCCTCAGGCGAAGTGCTCCAGGGCACGATCAGCGACGACATGCTGCCGCTCGAACAATTGCAGTCGCGCGCCCCGCTCGCCGAGCCGAGTGCAGCGGTTTCGGGCGCAAGCAGCGCCGAAGGCGATGATGAGACTGCGCCCGACGAAGAAGAAGCCGCTCCCGTTCCGGAAGCTGCGGCTACTCCCGAAGAGTAAGCTCTAAACTGCGCTTGCGAGCAGGCGCCGCGCCTGTTCGAGGTGCGGCTGGTCGATCATCCGCCCGTCAAGCTGCAGGGCGCCGACCTCGGGGTTGGCGGCGAAAGCGGCGACAATCGCCCGCGCTTCGGCGATCTCTTCGTCGCTCGGGGTGAAGGCTTCGTTGATCACCTCGACCTGCGAAGGGTGGATCGCCAGCATCCCGGCAAACCCGTCGGCACGGCTTTCCCCCGCGACCCGCCTGAGCCCGTCGAGGTCGCGGAAGTCGGCGTGCAGCGTGTCGATCGCCAGCACCTTGCTGGCATGGGCAGCGAGCAGGACCATCGAGCGGACCATGCGGAAGGTATCGGTCCAGCGGCCCTGCGCGTCGCGCTTGCGGCTCGCGCCAAGCGCAGCCGAAAGGTCTTCCGCGCCCCATGTCAGGCCGGCGAGGCGCGGCAGCTGGACCGAGGCATACCCGGGAATGCCGAGCGCGGCGGCGGGGGTCTCGCTGACCAGTGGTAGGATTCGCGTCGATCCGTGGGGCACGCCGTAGCGCCCTTCGAGTTCGTAGAGTTCCGCGGCAAGCGTCTGCAGTTCGATCGGCCCCGCGGCCTTGGGCAGCATGATCCCGGCGGGAGCGGCGGGCATGACCGCGGCAAGGTCGTCGCGCCACAGTCCGCTACTGATGGCATTGATCCGCACCCAACGCTGTGCGGTCCCGGCGCGCTCTTCGAGCCAGCTTCCGGCGGTCTGCCGGGCGTAGTACTTGGCCTGCGGCGCAACCGCATCCTCGAGGTCCACGATCACGACGTCAGCGCCCAGGTCGGCCGACTTGGCCAGCTTGTGTTCACTGTCACCGGGCACGAACAACCAGGATCGCATCGCCATCGTCCACACTCCTTTGCCGTCATCCTATAGCGTTGCCGCAACGGGCCGCTAGAGCTGGCGCGTGGAATCGCTGCGCAAACCCGCCCCCTGGCTCCTTCTCGCCATGCTGCTCGCGGGCAATGCCGCGCTGGCGCTAGGCCCCTATTTCGTGCGTCTCGCCGATACCGGTCCGGTCTCGGCCGGGTTCTGGCGCGTCACGCTGGCGCTGCCCTTGCTCTTCCTTTTCGCCCGGGTGCAGGAAGGGCCGAAGCCGCCGCCGGTGCCGCGCAAAATCGCGCTGGCCATCGCGCTCGGCGGTATCCTGTTCGCGCTCGATATTGCCAGCTGGCACATCGGTATCGGCTTCACGCGGCTCGGCAACTCTGCGCTGTTCGGCAATTCGGGCAGCCTGATCCTGATGGTCTGGGGTTTCGTGCTGTTCCGCCGCTGGCCCGCCGGGCGCGAGTGGTCGGCTATCCTCGCTGCCCTGACCGGGACGGCGATCCTGCTCGGGCGCAGCTTCGAGATTTCGCTCGAGACGCTGACCGGCGACCTGTTCTGCCTGATCGCCGGAATCCTCTACGCCGGGTACCTGCTGCTGCTGCAGGATGCACGCAAGGGAATGGGTTCGTGGCGGCTGCTCGCACGTTCGACGCTGGCCAGCGCGCCGGTGCTGCTCGTGGTCGCACTGCTGCACGGCGAGCCCGTCTGGCCGCACAACTGGGGGCCGGTGGTCGCGCTGGCGATCTCGAGCCAGGTCGTCGGGCAGGGACTCTTGGTGTTTTCGCTGCGGCACTTCCCGCCACTGGCCATCGGACTGGCGCTGTTGACCCAGCCCGCGGTGGCCGCCCTCGCCGGGTGGCTGGCCTTCGGCGAGACGCTGGCACCGATCGACGTGTTCGGTATGGCACTGCTGGCTGCGGCGCTCGCGGTTGCCCGTGCAGCAGGGGAATCGACGCCGTCCGAAGCGCCTGATAAATCGGCGGCCCAGGAGCGAGAATCCGGGCGATAGTCGTACCCGGACAATGGGGGGGAAATCATGCACCAAGACGCCAAGTCCGCGGGCTGGGATACCGGCTACGAATGGAAGATCATCCTTGTCCTTAGCCTGACGTTCGGCCTCGTGGGGCTCGACCGGTTCATCCTGCCGGTGCTCTTCCCCGCCTTCATGGACGAGCTCGGCCTGACCTACGCCGACCTCGGCAACCTCGTCGGCATCCTCGCGGTGTTCTGGGGCGTTTCGGCCTTCGCCATGGGCTTCCTTTCCGACAAGGTCGGGCGGCGCAAGGTGCTGATCCCTGCGGTCATCGTCTTTTCGCTCATGTCCGCCCTTTCGGGCGTGGTCGGCGGGCTCGTCAGCCTGTTGCTGGTCCGCGCGATCATGGGTTTGGCGGAAGGACCGGTCGCCTCGATCGGCGTCGCGGTGGCAGTCGAGGCCAGCCACCCCAAGCGGCGCGGCATGAACAACGGCATCTTCCAGTGCATGATCTCGCTAATGGGCAATGCCGTCGGTCCGATCATCGCCACCCAACTGCTCCTCGTGACCGACTGGCGGGCGGTGTTCATGCTCGTCGGCGTTCCCGGCCTGATCATGGCCGCGGTGATGTATTTCCTCGTTCGCGAGCCCGCGTGCACCGTCGCCGTGGAGGGCGCACCTCTGGTGGCGCGGCCGAGCTTCGTCGACCTGTTCCGGCACCGCAACGTGCCGCTCGCCATGCTCACGCTGATGTGCGCCATGGGCGGAATATTCGTGATGGGCGCGATGATGCCCAGCTACCTCACCGACTACCTCAAGCTGTCGATCCAGGACATGGGCTTCGTCACCTCGGCGATCGGCTTCGGCGGCGCGCTTGGCCAGTTCGCCATGCCCACCGTGTCGGACTTCATCGGCCGCAAGCTCTCGACGCTGCTGTCCTATATCCTCGCCGCGGTCTTCACCTACCTGTTCGCGCAGGCCGGGGCGGACGACCTGACGACGCTGTTCTGGTTGCTGTTCTTCGCCGCATTGTTCAACTTCTCCGCGCTGGCGACGCTCGCCGGGCCGGTCGCGGCGGAAGCGGCCCCGGCTGGAATGATCGCTTCGGTAGCCGGGCTGGTGATTGGCGCGGGCGAAGTGTTCGGCGGCGGCGTGGCCCCGGCAATCGCCGGACAAATCGCCGGTTCGAGCGGAATCCAGAACGTGTTCCCGTTCGTGATCGCCAGCCTCGTGCTCGGCTTCGTGATTGCGCTGTTCCTGCGCGAGACCGCGCCGCGCAAGACCGGCGCGGTTTAGCCATCTGGGGGAGGTGACGGCACAGGCCGGCGCTGGTAGTCCGTGGGGATCAGGGAGATCCCGAATGAAATCCACGACCTTCGCCGCCGGTTTCGCTGCCGCCCTCCTCGCCGGATGCAGCACCGTTCCCGGCGCCTCGCCGGACGTTGCCGCCACTGCCACCGCCAGCGATGCCAATGCCGCCTTCGCGGAAATCGGCACGCGCTACATCGACGCCTACGCCGCGCTCGACCCGGTCGCCGCCACCGCGCTGGGCGAGCACTCGCACGATGCCGAATTGCCGGCGATCGGCCCCGAGGCGCGCAGTTACGAAGCGTCGGTCTATCGCGGACTGCTTGCCGACCTGGCGAGGATCGACCCTGCCGGGCTGACGCGCGACAACCAGGTCGATTATGCGATGCTCAAGAACGAGCTCGAATACCAGTTGTGGCTGATCGAAGTGTTGCGGACCTGGGCGTCAGACCCCCGCCGCTACAACGACACCGCGACAAACTCGATCTACTTCCTGATCGCCCGCGACTTCGCTCCGTGGCCGGAGCGGTTCGACAACATCGTCTCGCGGATGGAGAAGATCCCGGCGTACCTCAGGGCATCGCGCGACCAGATCGATCCATCGCGCGTTTCGAAGATCAGCGCCGAAACGCTGTCGCGGCAGAACTCGGGCATCCTCGATATCGTCGATGCCGCGCTGCTGCCGGAAGTCGAGCGCAGCGGCGTTCCGCGCAGCCGCTTCGACGCCGCGCTCGGCGCGCTGAAAACGGCGGTGGCCGACCAGCAGAAGTGGATCGACGACGTGCTGGTGCCGAACGCCAAGGGCGACTTCCGCCTCGGGCCTGATCTTTACGACCGGAAGATGAAGTTCAGCCTGCAAAGTGACATGACCCGCACCGAGCTCAAGGCCAAGGCGCAGGCCGCCTATGGCGAGGCACGCTCGCAGATGGAGGACGTCGCGCGGACCTTCCCCGACTGCGCGACCGGCTCGCAGCAGGCGGTGATTGAGTGCGCTCTCGCCAAGACCTATGCCAATCGCCCGGCGCGCGATGCGGTGTTCGACGCGGCACGCGAGACGCTGGCCACGGCGACCGAATTCACCCGCGAAAAAGGCCTCGTCGGAATGCCAACCGGACCGGTGAAGGTCATCGCAATGCCCAAGTTCGAGCAGGGCGTGTCGGTGGCCTACGACAGCGCTCCCGGCGCGCTCGAGCGCGACCAGCCCAACTTCTACGCCATCAGCCCGATCCCCGACGACTGGACCGACGAGCAGGCCGACAGCTTCCTCAGGGAATACAACACCTACATGCTGCACGAACTCTCGATCCACGAGGGTGTGCCGGGTCATTACCTGCAGGGCGACCACGCCGGGCGCAACACCGACGTCCTGCGCGCCGTGCTGCAGTCGAGCCCGTTTGCAGAGGGCTGGGCGGTCTACACCGAACGCCTGATGGCCGAGCATGACTACCTCGGCGGGCGGGCCACGGTCGAGGGGCGGCTGTTCGAGCTGACGATGCTCAAGATGCGGCTCCGCACGATCGTCAACACGCTGCTCGACATCGGCATCCAGACCGAAGGCATGAACCGCGACGAGGCGATGAAGCTAATGATGGAAGGCGCCTTCCAGCAGGAGCGCGAGGCGGCCGGCAAATGGGTCCGCGCGCAGCTCTCCTCGGTCCAGTTGCTGAGCTACTTCACCGGCTACGAGGAACACCTGGCGTTGCGCGAAGAGGCCAAGCAACGCTGGGGCGCAAACTACGACGAGCGCAAGTACCACGACGCCGTGCTGAGCTTCGGCACCCCTCCGGTGAAGTACGCGCGGGCGCTACTGTTCGATATTCCGGTGCAGTAGGAGAATCACGGACAAGCCGCTGCCGCAGAACATCAGAAGGATTCGCCTGGGGTTGGACCGTCAACCAGCGGCTTAAGCGGAACCGCATCGACAGGCCGCGCATGATCCAATCCGGGAAGATAGTAAGAATTGAAATTAAATTGCGGCATGTCTCAAAAAGCCTGTCCGACTAGTCCCTTTGGCTCATTGACCGGGGGCAAGTCACGGTTACCCCTTTGCTTCTTGGGAACCCGCCGGGGCACCTCGTTCCACTGAATGAGGGTTTGGCAAAGCCGCTCCGGCCACCAATTGCAAAGGGGCACACATGGCGAAGAAGGTGGATTCAGCAATCGAGGATAGCAAGCAGGTGGTCCGTCCCGGACCGCAGTTGAGCCTATCCGACCCGACCGACTTCGGCGTGGGTCCGGTCGACTACAATCTCGATGACTATGGCGGACTGGGCTACTTCTATCGCGGCAAGCCAGTCGCCGACCTTGCCGGCGTCGTGGACCACATCGACAGCGGCGCGTCGCAGGACGTTTCCGACGGCGTAATCACCTACGCGTTCTTCGATCATGTCCATGCGCTCGGCCAGAACAACAATCCGCACCTCGGCGAAGGTGCTGGCTACACGCCGTTCAGCGAGGCGCAGAAGGACACCGCCCGCGACAGCGTGGGCCAGTGGGATGATCTGATTGCGCCGACATTCGTCGAAGTCGAACCCGGGCCCGGCGCGAGCACGTGGGGGCAGAATGCCGCCGACATCTGGCTCGCCAACACCTCGACGGGGCCGGCACAGGCCTGGGCCTATTACCCGGGGTATTCGCAACAGTATGCGCGCATCTCGGGCGACGTGTGGATCGCCGATCCGGCCTACAACGGTTCGAACCTATGGCTCGAATTCAACGGCTACGGCGCCACCACGCTAATCCACGAACTGGGCCACACGATCGGCCTGAGCCACCCCGGCGCCTACAACGGCGCGGCTGCCACAACCTATCTGGGCCAGGCCGAATACGCGCAGGATTCGGAGCAGTATTCGATCATGTCGTACTGGGCTCCGGCCGAGACGGGCGCCAACGTGCTGAACTGGGGCCTGCTGTTCTACGGCAACGCGCAGACCCCGATGCTGCACGACGTGTACGTGGCGCAGCAGAAGTACGGTGCGGACCTGACCACGCGCACGGGCGACACGGTCTACGGCTTCAACTCGAATGCCGACCGCGACGTGTTCCACTTCGACCTCAACGAGTGGCCAAACGTGACCATCTGGGATGCGGGCGGAAACGACACGCTCGACTTCTCCGACTTCTACGGCGGCACGGTCATCAACCTCAACGACGGCCAGTTCTCGTCGGGCGGAATGGGCGCGCCGAGCGCGGCCGAGGTCAATGCGGCTCGTGTCGATCTTTACGACAGGACCGGCCTTTACGCACCGCCGACTACCGACGCTTCGATCACCGCCACGCTGGCCGCCTTCCAGGCCAATGCGGCCGCGAAGATCGGCGGCGACTTCGGATGGGGCGGGGTGCTCGCTACCGAGTACAACAACATCTCGATTGCCTACGGCGCCGAGATCGAGAACGCGATCGGCTCTGCTTATCGCGACATCATCGTCACCAACGAGCAGGACAACGTGCTGACCGGCAACGCCGGCGCGGACGTGTTCATTTTCCAGGACGGCCACAACTACGTGACCGAGACGTTCGAGAACGGCGGCTTCGACACGATCACCGATTTCGATGTGGGGGTGGATATCGTTGACCTGAGATACCTCGGGTTCAACGTCGACTCCGACGTTTACGTGTCCGGGAATGTCCTCGGCATCGTTATCGACGGGGACGGTTCGATCGACCAGTCCATCGCCTTCGCCAACTTGGCGGGTGTGCCGTTTGGCGACATCTACGTCTGATACGATCGCGGCTTGAATATAGGGCACCGCCGATGCTTCGGCGGTGCCTTTTGTTTCGACGTCGGTAATCGAAGCAACTTACGGTGCCGATGGATCAAATCCGCCCCAGGTCGCCCTTGCCGACGGTGCCGCTGGCCATTTCCAGCATCCGGTCGAGGCTCTGTTTGGCTTTCAGCCGCAGCCCCTCCTCGATTTCGATGCGCGGTTCGAGGTCGCGGAGGCAGGCGTAGAGCTTCTCCATCGTGTTGAGCGCCATGTACGGACAAATGTTGCAATTGCAGTTTCCGTCCGCTCCGGGCGCCCCGATGAAGCGCTTCATCGGCAGCGCTTTTTCCATCTGGTGGATGATGTGAGGCTCGGTCGCGACGATCAGCGTGTCGCCGGGCATCGTCTTGGCGTAGTTGAGGATGCCGCTGGTCGAGCCGACGTAATCGGCGTGGTCGATGATCGTCGGCGGGCATTCCGGGTGCGCGGCCACGGGAGCGCCTGGATTTTGCGCCTTGAGCTTGAGCAGCTCCTTCTCGCTGAACGCCTCGTGGACGATGCACACGCCCGGCCAGAGCAGCATGTCGCGCCCGAACTTGCGGTTGAGATAGCCGCCAAGGTGACGGTCGGGGCCGAAAATGATCGGCTGGTCTTTTGGAATCTGGCTGATGATCGTCTCGGCGCTGGAGCTGGTGACGATGATATCCGACAGGGCTTTCACCTCGGTCGAACAGTTGATGTAGGTCAGCGCGACGTGGTCGGGATGCGCCTCGCGGAAGGCCTTGAACTTCTGCGGCGGGCATGAGTCCTCGAGGCTGCAGCCGGCGTCCATGTCGGGCAGCACGACGATCTTCTCTGGGGAGAGGATCTTCGCCGTATCGGCCATGAACTTGACCCCGCAGAAGGCGATGACATCGGCGTCGGTATCGGCCGCCTTCCGGCTCAGTTCGAGACTGTCGCCGACGAAATCGGCGAGGTCCTGCAGCTCCGGTTTCTGGTAGTAATGCGCCAGGATGACGGCGTTGCGCTCCTTGCGCAGCCGGTCGATCTCGGCGCGCAGCTCGGTGCCGGTGGGGTTCTTCGTCTCGATGCTCATGACTCTACCAACCTTCCGCGGCCCAGATGGCTCCGCGAAGGCCGGCAATCAACCCGAAAGCGCGTTGGCGTAAGCGACGACGGGCGGAAGGTTGGCGGCGGCGAAGGCCAGCACGACCCACCCGACCAGCGTTCCCGCGCTCCAGTAATGCGCCGGGTGGACCTTGCCGTGTACGCGCTTGTCGAAGGCCATGGCGGCGCCGATGTAGCACAGCAGGATGACGAGAATCAGCCACATGCCGCGCTGATCGAACAGAATCGGCAGCACCAGACGGCCCCAGGCGACCGCGATCAGCTGGACCATCGCTCCGAACATCAGCCTTTTGTGCCAGTCGGACCGGGCGCGCAATCGTAACGCGTTCCACGCAAGGCCGGCGAAGGCAACGATGTTGAACCAGTCCATCACCAGGAAAAAGTTCGGGGTGAAGAACGGCGGCAGGCGGTGCGCAGCGATGACCCAGATCGTCACCACCAGCCCGACCACGACAATCCATACGCTCCACGCCGCGGCCAGCACCCCGAGCTGGCGATGCCCGGCCAGGGCGCCGCGATAGACGAGATAGTTCTGCGCCACGTAGAGCGCGACCCAGGTCGACATCGAGACCGCATGGACGTGGACCCACCACGGCGAGGCGAAGCTCGAAGCGCCGATGGCGAAGAAGAACCCGAACCCGGCCACGCAGGTCATCAGGATCGCCAGCGACATGTAGAAATAGAACGCCCGCTCGCGCTGGATGGGTGGGGTCTCGATCGCTGCAGTGGCCATGGGAAACGGACCGTCTATCGGGGGGCCGGGGCAAGGCCGTTCGCGAAAGCGGCGAACGGGGCAAGAAGTGGCAGCGTGCCGATCAGGGAGCCCATCAGGGCCGCCGCGACGAGACCGAAGAGCCAGGCCGGATGGACGCGCCGGTGGATCGCGTAATCGCCCGTCATTGCAATCGCGATGACGGCCATGATGTAGAGCGTGAAGGTGGTGTTGGTGCGCGCACCGAACATGATCAGCGTGCGGCCATAAGCCGGCGCGGCGAGGCAGATCGTCGCGCACATCATCAGCCGCTTGTGCCAGTCGCTGCGCTTGCGCAGGCGGAACGCAGCGAGGAACAGCACCGCGAAGGCGAGAATGTTCATCCAGTTGAGTGCGAGCGATTCCGGCCGGTCGAACGGACGGTTTCGCTCCGTGACGACTTCGTACCAGCCGACGAACATCCCGACCGCGACAATCCAGCAGGCATAGAGCGCGCCGAGCATGCCGAGCCGCCGGTGCGCCGCGATGTCACCGCGCACCACCAGCGTGTTCTGCAGCACGAAGAAGCCGAGCCAGCCGACCATGGTCAGCGCATGGACGTGAACCCACCACGGCGAGGCGAAGGTCGAGATGCCGGCGTACTTGAAATAGCCGAAGCCGACGACAGCGTTGGCGACCAGCAGCAGGGCCATGAAAAGGAACCACCGCCGCTCGCGCGTCACTATCCCAGTGTACTCGGATACTAGAGTCGCCATAGGCTCGATCCCCCGATAAGCCCGTCTTCCCGCGGCAAAGAGCCTCAGGTCGCGAACCGAGTCAATCGGAGACGAGCCCGGCGCTATTTTTTCGGTGCCAGCTCTCCGTCGAAGCGCACTTCGACCTTCGCGTTCTCATACCCGGCGATCTGCAGCGGGATGGCGAGGTTCTGGCGAATCGCCGCCTTGGCCGCGTTGCGTGCCATGGTGAGGATTTCCGGCGTCCGGGCGAATTCGGAAGCCTTGCGTTCGGCCTGCGCGGAATTGTTCTTGAGCATATCCTCCGCCGCCGCGCCGATGACGAAATTGCCGTCGGTGAAGAGGCGGGCGTCCTTTTCGTCGAGATTGGGGATGCTGGTCTGCAAGGGCGGAAGGACGACGGTCAGCGTGTCCTTGCCATCGTCCCACTGCATCCGGTCCGGGCCGACCCGGCTCAGGTCGACGCGGTATTCGACCGTGGCGGGCACAATCATCGCCTGGCGCGACTTGAGGATCGGCACACCCATGACCCCGCGCTCGTCGGTGCTTTCGGCAAGGACCTCGAAGCGGCTGGAAAATACTGTCAGGCTGTTCTGCTTCTCGAAGGCGAGCATGGCGCTGGCCACCGGATCGCCTTCTTCATGTTCAAAGTAGGCCTTCCACGTCAGGAAGCCGACCGCGGCGAGCAGGACGATGACGACGAGCCACGGCACCGCTTGCTGCGCGGCAAGCGAACGTTCGGGTCGTTCCTTCAGTTGGTCGTCTGCCATGTCTCACCCGAACGAGCGACGATGCCGCGGCGTTCCAAATCGTTCAAATGCGCGGTCACCGACATGGCCGCCGCGGGCCAGAGAAACTCCGGCACGCCCTTGTACATCTGTGGCACGAGCTCTCCAACCTCTTGCGCGGCCTTGCCGAGCAGGCGCAGGATCTGCTTCTCGCGCTGGCGGCGATGGCCGATCATTCCGCGCACCAGTTGCTTCGGGTTGCCGATCGCCGGGCCGTGCGCCGGGTAATAGGTGCGGTCGTCGCGCGCCTGCAGCTTGTCGAGGCTCGCCATGTAGTCGGCCATGTCGCCGTCGGGCGGGGCAACAACGGTGGTCGACCAGCCCATCACATGGTCGCCAGTGAACAGCGCGCCGGTTCCTTCGAGCGCGAAGCACAGGTGGTTCGAGGTGTGGCCGGGGGTGGCGAGCGCGGTCAGCGTCCAGCCGGGGCCGGAGACCTGCTCGCCTTCGGACAGCACACGGTCGGGGGCATAGTCCTTGTCGAAAGGCGCATCTGCGCGGGGGCCCAGCGTTTCGAGCGCCAACGGGGCGCAGCCGACGATCGGCGCCCCGGTTCGCTCCGCCAGCGGACGGGCGCCGGGTGAATGGTCGCGGTGGGTGTGAGTGCACATGACGGCAACAATCGGCGCATTGCCGATCGCCTGTTCGAGTGCGACAAGGTGGTCCTCATCGACCGGTCCCGGGTCGATCACCGCCAGCCCTTCATCCCCGCCGACAATGTAGGTTTGGGTGCCGGTAAACGTGAACGGCGAGGCGTTCGCGGCGAGCACCCGGCGCACCAGCGGCTCGAGCCGTTCGACTTTGCCGGTCGGCCAGGGTTGCGGAGGTATCGCCATCCCCGGCATATGGTCCCTTAGGGAGAGGATTGAAATGACCGAGCCGCTGTTCCTGATCCTGGACGAAGGCACGACCTCGACCCGCGCCATGCTGTTCAACGCCGCGGGTGTGCCGCGCGGGACCGCCCAGCGCGAACTGAACCAGCACTATCCGCGCCCCGGCTGGGTGGAACACGACGCTGGCGAAATTTGGGACCGCACCCTGGCTTGCGCTCAGGAGATGGTCGCCGCGGCAAGCGGTCCGGACCGCATTGCATGCATTGGGGTGACCAACCAGCGTGAGACCGTGGTGGCATGGGACCGCAACAGCGGCGAGCCGCTCGCCCGCGCCATCGTCTGGCAGGATCGCCGCACGGCAGGTTTCTGCGGGGATCTGCGTGCAGGCGGTCACGAGGCGGCGGTGCGCGATGCGACCGGGTTGCTGCTCGACCCCTACTTTTCGGCTACCAAGATGCGCTGGCTCCTCGACAACGACGATGCCGTGCGCGGCGCAGCGCAGCGCGGGACACTGGCGTTTGGCACCATCGATGCCTGGTTGACCTTCAAGCTGACCGGCAACCTTTTGACCGAGGCGGGCAACGCCAGCCGGACCTTGCTGCTTCCGCTTGCAGGGGAAAGCTGGGACGAGGGGCTGTGCGAACTTTTCGGCGTCCCCACCGCCGCTTTGCCGCGGGTCACCGACAGTGCCGGGGACTTCGGCACCAGCTCGCTCTTCGGCGCGCCGATCCCGGTCACCGGGATTGCCGGCGACCAGCAAGCGGCGACGATCGGGCAGGGCTGCAATTCTCCCGGAGAGACCAAGGCGACGTTCGGGACCGGAGCCTTCGTACTTGCCAACATGGGTGCGGAAGTCCCGCGTTCCGAGCACCGGCTGCTCGGGACCGTGCTGCACCAACTTGGTGGCAAGCGGCACTACGCGCTCGAAGGTTCGGTGTTCGTCGCCGGGAGCCTGTTCCAGTGGTTACGCGATTCACTGAATATGATCGTGACCGCGGCGGAAAGCGACGAGCTGGCGCGTTCGGTCCCGGACAGCGCGGGTGTGGTGGTCATCCCTGCGCTTTCCGGCCTCGGCGCACCGCACTGGCGGGCCGACGCGCGTGCGGCGATCACCGGCCTGAGCTTCGCCGCGACCCGCGCCCATGTCGTGCGCGCGGCGCTCGAAGCGATCAGCCACCAGACGCAGGACCTCGCCGCCGCCTTCGCCGCCGACGGGGCGGCGTGGACCAGCCTGAAAATCGACGGTGGGATGAGCGCCAACAACTGGCTGGCGCAGGACCTCGCTGGACTGCTGCAAGTGCCGGTCGTGCGGCCCGATTTCGTCGAAACGACAGCGCTCGGCGCGGCGATGCTCGCTGCGGTCGGAGCCGGACTCCATCACTCGCTGGAGAGCGCTGCTGCGGCGATGATCGTCTCTGGCGAAAGGTTCGAGCCGGCGATGGATGAAGGTGTCAGGAGCACGCGCCTCGCCAACTGGCGGGCGGCGCTGGCCAGGCTCTAGCGTGCGGCCATCTCGTTACCGAGCCGGTCGCGCAGCCGGTGAATTGCGCTCGGATACATCGCGAAACGGTCACGCCAGGCGGCATCAAGCCGGGCAATGCGGGCATGGAAGCGCTCGGTGTGGCGTATCAGCGCGACGAGGTCGGAACCGAGCATCACCAGTTGAGCTTCGTCGGCCGTCGCCTGGCCCGGCGGCAGGCGGCCGTGGTGGCGCAACTGGAATTCGCTTAGCTCGCCGGCGAAATAGGCCCGCTGGTTTAGCAGCCAGGCGATGCCATGCATCATCCGCGTGGTGGTGCGCAGCGCCTCGCACGACAGCACGATCCGTGCCAAGTCCTCATTCCGCCCGGCAAGGTCGAGCCGGCCGGATAGGTCGAATGCCGAGCGCACCTCGTCGGCGAGCACCAGCGCTTCGTCGTAGAGCGCTTCGATGATCGTCGGACTGAGATCGGCCGGTTCTGACATCCTGCCCCATGGCTACTCCTCGCGTCGCCAAGATAACAGTTCCTTAACCATAGAAATTTGGGTACAATGGTAATTGTCCCGCCTTTGCACATCAATCGTCAGGCGATGATGTCGGGCGTCAGGTGGTCCTCGATCGCGGCGATCTGGTCCTTGAGGAGGAGCTTGCGCTTCTTAAGTCGGGCGATTTGCAACTGGTCCTGGCTGCCCGCTTCCGTCAGGGCATAGATCGCAGCGTCGAGGTCGCGATGCTCAGTGCGAAGCAACGCCAGCCGCCGGCGCATCTCATCATCGCTTACCCCAGTCACACCCTGCGCCTTTCTCGACGTATCGAACCTCCCGCCCGTTTTGGCGTGGTTGGGTTTGGCGAATTAACGATTGTGTGTTTTGATGACAATCGCGGCTCCGGCCGAAAAAGCCTGAGTCGCCTTCCGGCGAGCCAACCGCTTGGTTCCTGGCCCGCCTGTTCGATCAGGAGAACACTATGGACAATTCGCATGTCGCCGCCCTTCAGGCGAAACATCAGGGGCTCGATCGCCGCTTGCGCGATGAACTCAGTCGGCCGGCTCCCGACGATGCGATTGTACAGTCTCTCAAGAAGCAGAAGCTCCTCATCAAGCAGGAAATCGTCGGAGTGCATTGACGCCGCGGTGCGTAGGCTCCGCGGAAACCTGTTCAAAACCTGTCCCATGCGATAGGCGCGGCGTAATGTCCGCTGTCGCCGCCGCCCGTTCGATCCTGACCCAGCTGCACGAGCTGATGGCCTCGCGGATTTCCGCGCAGGGCAAGCTCAACCAGGTGGTCGACATCATCGGTGAGGCGCTCAACAGCGAGGTCTGTTCGATCTACCTCCTGCGCGAGGGAATGCTTGAGCTGTTCGCCACCCGCGGCCTCGAGCAGAGCGCGGTCCACGTGACCAAGCTCGCGGTCGGCGCCGGTCTCACCGGCACGATCGCCGCGAACATCGAGACGCTCAACCTCGCCGAGGCGACCAGCCACCCGGAATTCCAGTACCGCCCCGAAACTGGCGAGGAAAAGTTCCATAGCTTCGCCGGCGTGCCAATCGTGCGGCGCGAACGCGCAATCGGCGTTCTCACCGTGCAGCATGTCGAGCCGCGGCGCTACGAGGATGTCGAGATCGAGGCGCTGCAGACGGTCGCCATGGTGCTGGCCGAACTGCTGCACAACGCCGGTCTGGTCGATGTGGAATCGAGCGGCGGGCCGTCAGGCGCGCAGACCGGGCAGGAAGTCCTGCGCGGATTGCAACTGGTCAAGGGCCTCGCACTCGGCCGGGCGGTGTTCCACCAGCCGCGCATCACCATCGAGCAGACCGTCGCCGAGGACACCGAGGCCGAACGCCAGCGGGTCTACCTCGCCTTCGACAAGATGCGCGAGCAGATCGACCACATGACCGGGCAGGCCGAATTCGGCGTCGGCGGCGAGCAGGAAGAGGTCCTGCAGACCTACAAGATGTTCGCCTACGACGAAGGCTGGAGCCGGCGCATCAATGAGGCGATCGATTCCGGGCTCACCGCCGAGGCGGCGATCGAGCGCGTCCAGCAACGCACCCGCATGCGCATGCGCGAGATCGACGATCCGCTGCTCGCCGACCGGATGCACGACCTTGAAGACCTGGCCAATCGCCTGCTGCGCATCGTATCCGGCCAGCTCGGCACCGCGGCGAGCCAGGGGCTGCGCCACGATTCCATCCTGATCGCCAAGAACCTCGGTCCTGCCGAGCTGCTCGAATACGACAAGCGCCGCCTTAAGGGCGTTATCCTCGAGGAAGGCAGCCTCACCGCGCATGTGGTGATTGTCGCCCGGGCGATGGGCGTACCGGTGATTGGCCGCCTGCGCAACGCGCGAGGTCTGATCCGCGAAGGCGACACCCTGCTCGTCGACGGCGACGCGGCGACGCTGACGATTCGCCCGGCGCAGGGCGTGCTCGACGCCTTCGAAGGCCGCCTGCTGCGCAGCCGCGAGCGCCAGGCCGGCTACGCCAAGCTGCGCGACGTCGAGCCGTTCACCCGCGACGGGCAGCGCGTGCAGGTGATGATGAACGCCGGCCTGCGCGACGACATCGCGATGCTCAACCTGACCGGCGCCGACGGCATCGGGCTGTTCCGCACCGAGTTCCAGTTCCTCGTCTCCGCACAACTGCCCTCGCGCGACATGCAAAAGCGGCTCTACAAGGACGTGCTAGACGCGGCCGGTGAGCGGCCCGTCATCTTCCGAACCGTCGACATCGGCGGCGACAAGGCGCTGCCCTACACGGTTACCGATAGCGGCAACGAGGACGAGAACCCGGCGATGGGCTGGCGCGCGTTGCGCCTCGCGCTCGAACGCGAAGGGCTGCTCATGGGCCAGGCCCGGGCGCTCCTCGAAGCGGCAGCCGGCAAGACGCTCAATGTCATGTTCCCGATGGTCTCCGAGCCGTGGGAATTCGACGCCGCCAAACTCGTCTTCGACCGCCAGCTTGAATACCTGCGCGGGCTCAAGCGCACGCTGCCCGAGGCGATCAACTACGGTGTCATGCTCGAAGTGCCCTCGATCGCCGAGATGCTCGACGTGCTGGTCCCGAAGCTCAAGTTCGTCTCGATCGGCACAAACGACCTGACGCAGTTCCTGTTCGCGGCCGACCGCGCCAATCCCAAGCTGGCGGAGCGCTACGACTGGATAAGCCCATCGATCCTGCGCTTCCTCGCCCGCGTGGTGCAGGGGACGAAAGGTCACGCCATCGATCTGGGGGTGTGCGGCGAAATGGGCGGGCGGCGGCTCGAGGCGCTGGCTCTGATCGGCCTTGGCATCCGGCGCCTTTCGATCACCCCGGCCTCGGTCGGTCCGATCAAGGAACTGGTGCGGCGCATCGACACCGCGGAAATCGGCGCGGCGATGCAGGGCTGGCTGGCCAGCCCGCCGCCGAACATGCGCGAAACGCTCGCGCTATGGGCGGCGGACCACGAAATCGATGTGGATTGACGATGCGTCTGAGAAGCGCTCTTGACTTGTGCCGCGCGGACCCGTCTCTTTACGGCATAACGGGTTCGCAATTGAACCATGAACCGCAACAGGGGCGGACATGGACGATACTGACGTGAGAGAGGTAATGGATTTGCCGCAGAAGGCCGGGCCGCGGCTCCGCGCGGCGCGCGAGACCTTGGGCTTGACGCTCGAACAGGTCGCCGCGCAGACGCGAATTCCGCAGCGGCACCTGAAGACTATCGAGGCCGGAGAGTATTCCGACCTGCCGGGCCGAACCTACGCGGTCGGCTTCGCGCGGACTTATGCCAAGACGGTCAACCTCGACCCCGAAGACCTGGTCTCGCAGGTCCGGGCCGAACTCGACGAACAGAACTACGACCGCGACTTTCGTGCGCCGGAAACCTTCGAGCCAGGCGATCCGGCGCGCGTGCCCTCGCGCAGCCTCGGCTGGTTCGCGATCTTCGCGTTGGGCCTGCTGATCGTCGGCGGGTTCTTCTTCTTCCGCGCGATGTTCACCCCTGCCGGTGAGCTGCCGTCGTTGGTAGCCGAAAAGGAAGCCACCCCGGCTCCGCAGCAGAAGGCTGCTGCAAAGCCCGCGGCGATCGACCCGTCCGGGGCCGTCGTCTTCACGGCGCTCGAGGAAGGAATCTGGGTCAAATTCTACGACGCCAACAACCGCCAGCTGATGCAGAAACAGATGGCGCTGGGCGAAACCTACACCGTTCCGCAGGACGCCACCGGGCCGCAGGTCTGGACCGGACGTCCCGATGCCTTCGGCATCACCATCGGCGGGCGCGCCGTGCCCAAGCTGGCCGAGGGTGAGCGGGTCATGAAGGACGTGCCGGTCACCGCCGAGGCGCTATTGGCCCGGCCTCCCGCTCCGGTCCAACCGGCCGGGGAAAACACCGCCGCACCGGCGGGCTGAGCGCCCTCCCTTACTCGACAAGCGAGTCCCGCCTTGGCACAACCGGCGGGCATAATTTGCCGCGGATAGCGGGCGGCGGGTCATTTCCGCGCAAAACATAAGGACGGAGCAATCCCGATGAAATCCACCCTTTGCACGGTTTCGCGCATTGCGCTGGCGGGCGTCGCCCTCGCCGGGGCGCTGGCGCTTTCTGCACCTGCATCGGCGCAGTCGACCGACGAAGCGCGCCTGCGCAAGATCGAGGCCGAAGTGCGCGCCCTGCAGCGCACCGTGTTCCCCAACGGCGACGGGCGTTTCTTCACGCCCGAAGTCATTACCCCGAACGGAGCGCAACCGGCGAACAATGCGGTCGGCAGTCCGTCCGAAACCGCGGTGACCGATATCCTCGCCCGTCTCGATGCGCTCGAAGCTCAGCTCCAGCGGCTGACCGCGCGCAGCGAGGAGAACGCCAACAAGATCTCCGAACTGCAGGCGCGTCTCGATGCGATGGGGCCGGCCACTGCTGTCGCCGCAAACCCGGCGCCCGAGGGTGCCACGCTGGTCGCCGCACAACCGGCGACATCGACCGCCTCGCGTCCGAGCCAGCAGACCCCCGCGCCGAAGCCGACCCCCGCTCCGACACCCGCACCGAAGCCGACGCCGGCCGCTTCGGCCCCGTCGGCAGCGCGGGTCGCGGCGGTCAAGGCGATCGAGAAGCCCATGACCGACGATCCGGGCGACGACGAATACGTCTACGGCTTCCGCCTGTGGGACGCCAAGTTCTACCCCGAGGCGGCGCAGCAGCTGCAGTTGTTCGTCGACAAGTACCCGAACCATTCGCGCATCAGCTTCGGCCTCAACCTGCTCGGCCGCGCCTATCTCGACGACGGCCAGCCGCGCACCGCGGCGACGTACTTCTACAAGAACTACACCGAGCACCCCGACGGCGCGCGCGGGGCCGACAGCCTGCTGTTCCTTGCCGATTCGATGATCGCGCTGAAGGATACTCCGCGCGCGTGCCGGGCCCTGGCCACGTTCGGCGAAAACTTCCCGGCGCTCGCCACCGGGCGTCTTCAGGAACAGTATGACCGGAACCGCAAAGCCGTCAAATGCAGCTGACGCGGTAAGCGCGGCGCAATCGGCGCGCTTTGCCGCAGCCATCGGCAGGCTGTGGCCCGAAGGCTGGAAGATCGGCCTGGCGGTGTCGGGCGGACCGGATTCGCTGGCGATGCTCCTTCTCGCCCGGGCCGCCATGCCAGGCGGTTTCGAAGTGGCGACGGTCGATCACGGGCTACGTCCTGAAGCCAAAGCCGAGGCCGAGTTCGTCGCGCAAACCTGTGCCGCACTCGGCATTGCCCACGAAGTGTTGCGGGTCGAAGTGGCCGCCGGGAACGTGCAGGAAGAGGCGCGGCTGGCGCGCTACGCTGCGCTTGCCGATTGGGCGAAGGACCGCGGTCTCGCCGCGCTGGCAACGGCGCACCATGCTGACGACCAGGCCGAGACCGTGCTGATGCGTCTCAACCGGGGCAGCGGGCTCGCCGGGCTCAGCGGGGTGCGGGCGCGCGGGACGGCGCCGGGCGGCACGCTGCCGGTGCTGCGCCCGCTGCTCGACTGGCGCCGGGCTGAATTGGCCGAGATCGTTTCCGCGGCGGGGATCGAGGCGGTGAGCGATCCGAGCAATGCCGATCCGCGCTACGACCGGGTGCGGATGCGCAGTGCATTGGCCCATGCGGACTGGCTCGATGTCGCGGCGGTCGCGCAGTCCGCGGCGTACCTAGCCGATGCGAATGAAGCGCTCGATTGGGCCTTCGAACGCGAGTGGAACGAGTGTGTAGAGATTGCATCCGGCGGTGTCCGGTATGAACCGTCGGCGCCCCGGGCCATCGCATTGCGGGTGGTGCAGCGGATCCTCGCCGGGTTCGGCGCAAGCCCTCGCGGCGGAGAGGTCGCGCGGCTGGTCGATGCGCTGGCTGCCGGTGAGGCGGGGACGCTCGGCGGCGTGGTTGCGCGGGTCGAGGCGGGCGGCTGGACCTTCCGGCCCGAACCGCCGCGCAGGTCCGGTTAGCCGGAGATCAGCGCGTCGCCGACGGCGGCGCTCTTGCCGCGGGTGATGATGACCTGGTCGCCGGTTCTGGCGATGGCGAAGAGGCGGCTGGCGAATTCGTCGGGAACGCTGATGCAGCCGTGGCTGGCATAGCCGTTCTGGACCGAATGGCCGCCGTGGATGGCGACGCCGTCGCCGGTCAGGCGCAGGGTCCACGGCATCGGCGCGTTGCCGTACTTCTCCGAGACGTTGTGGCGTTCCTTGCCGAGGATCGGGAAGGTGCCGGTCGGGGTCGGGTATTCCTCGGTGCCGAGCAGCGCCGCGGTGGCGCCGATTTCGTAGCCGCCCCGGAACGCGCTGATGACGCGCGCGTCGAGGTCGACGGTAATGACAAGCGGCCCGTCGGGCACGCCGGTGTCGTCCCAGAACCACTCGCCGTACTTGATCGGGCCGCTGATCGGCAGCACGCGCTTGATGACGAAGGGGTTGTCCTGAACCAGTGCGCCCGGGCTCGGCTGGACTTCAGGCTCGGGAGCGGCGAGCGCGGCAGGCGCCCCCGTAGTGGTGTCGCCGTTATCGGCGTACAACACGTCCTCCGAGGTCAGCCAGGTCGAGGTGCCGGTATCCTGCGCTTCGAGCGACTGCCCGGCGAAGACCGCCGCGCCCAGTGCCAGCACCACGGCGCCCGTTGCGCCCCCGATCCATTTGACTGCCCTGTCCATGCCGGTTTCCTTGCCGCATGCCCGCCGGATTGCCAGCCCGCACACGGGCGCGTCCCGTTGCGGGACTCGGGCGCGGCAAAGGTTAACACGAAAGATCCTCCCAGGCACGGGGAGGGGGACCGCACGCAGTGTGGTGGAGGGGACTCCCGGCAAGCGCCGCCGTCCCGTGAGGAGAATCCCCTTCGTCAGTCGCCTGCGGCGCCGGCCTCCTGTCAGCCGTGGGCGCCGAACAGGTTGGCGATGGCCCGGGTGATGCGCAGCGAGAGGCCGTAGGCGCCTTCGATCGGGTCGATGAAGCGGCTGCGCAGCGCCCCGTAGCCTTCCTCGCCGCTGTCGGGGTAGTCGCTCGGCTCGCTGACCGAGAAATCGCGCAGGCGCGGGAACTCGGTCGGAAACGTGCGCCTGAGCTGTTCGAGCGCCTCCTCGATACGCAGCGTGAAGACCATCTCCAGCACGTCGTCGCGGCTGATGTCGTTGGCGCGGCTGAAAGCCGGGATCGAGACCGCGCAGATGAACATGTGCTGGAACAGCGCGAGGCGCAGCGCCTGGAGTACGCCGATCATCCGCCGCACGTCCTCGCGGTCCTCGCGGACGATCTCGGGCGGGATAAGCTCGTAGAGCCGGTGCAGCTTGAGCGCATCGACGCGCAGCCGGCTGGCGAGGCGCCGGAACACGCCGTTGCGGTCGTCCTTGACGAGGTATTCGGCCAGCGCCTCGCACGGCCGGGCGAGGTGGCTCTCGGTGCCGCGATAGGGGCGGCTCGCCCAATAGGCCGAGTTGAACAGCTCGCCGAAGGCGGCGACGGTCTTGACGCTGGCCAGCGCGTCGGCGGCACGCACCAGCCGCATCAGCTGGCGTCCGCGCGGGCTCTCGGCGAGCAGCGCTGCCAGTTCCTCGTAGTTGCCCTCCGCCGCGCTGCCGACCCCGGCGATGACGTTCACCGGGTAGCCGAGCTGCTGCAGGATGGCGTTGTGCGGGATGGCGCGGATCTGCCGCAGGCTCATCTCGCGATCGGCCGACAGGTCCGACTGGCGGCGCGAAACGCGGCTGCCGGTCGGGTTGAGCATGCCGAGCCCGAAGGCGGTGATGGCGCGGCTGTAGGTCCGGCTTTCGAGGTGCTGGCGCTGGTGGTCCTTGATCGCGCGGTAGAAGTCGAGGCTGAGGTCGGTGCGGCGGTAGAACAGGTCTGCGGGGACGTCCTTGTCGGTCTCCGCCGGGTGCAGTTCGGCTATGCGGGTCAGCGTCGCGAGCGCGAGGTCGGGAGTGGCGAACCACAGGTAACCGTCGCCGCCCTGGAAGCTGACTTCGGGTTCGAGCCTGATCCCGGCGCGGGCGAAGCGCCGCCGCGCCCATGGGCTGAGCGCCCATTCGAGCCGGTCCTGCATCCCGTTCGGGTGCGCCCCGCGGCCCATCGACTCTCCGTGGGTGTCGAATATCAGCGCGGCCACGTCGCTCAGGCCGTTGTCGGCCATCGCCTTGCTCAGCCGTCCCTGCAGTCGTTCGATGGCGAGGCTCGCGGGGATCTGCCCGACGAAGCGCCCGGCATCAGAAAAGCCGGTCTGGATCGCCACGCGGCCGCGTACCTTGGCGTAGTCCTGGTACTCGGTCTCGGCGAGCAGCTCGTCGAGGAAACGGCCGCCGTGTTCGAGTGCGCTCTCGGTCTCGAACAGCGGCGAGATGTCGACCTTGTCCTCGATCCCGAACAGCCGGGCGAAGTACAGCGCGGCGAGCATCGTCGCCGGGTCTTCGCACTCGGCCACGAGCATGCGGATCGGCGCGTCGCCGTCGATGTGCTGGAGGATCTGCGCCATGGCGAGGAACTGGCGGATCGCGGTCGAGCTCTCGATGGCGAGCGCGGCGAAGTTGCTGCGCAGCGGCTTCACGCTGGCGATGGCGCGGCGCAGGTGGACGATCGCGCCCTTGCTGGCGAGGTCGAGCTCGCCCTTGGGGTCGAGCCGGCGGCGGATCGCGTTGTGCAATTGCTTGGCGTTCACCCGGAAGTGGATCCAGCCCATCCCGAGTCCGTCTGCGCGCATCGCCGCGGCGAGGGTCTTGAGCGCGATGGCGCGCTCCGGTTCGGCTTCGCGCGCCTCGGCCTCGAGCTCGTCGATGAACGGCGCGAGGCTCAGGCACTTTCGCGGATCGTTGGCGGTCAGCCGGTTGGCCGCGACCGACAGCGCCGCGGGGTCGGTCAGGTCGGCGGCGAAATCGGCGGCGCGGTCGGCGGCATAGTCGGCCGCCGGGCCGAGTTCGCCGAGCAGCGGGTGCGCGGCATCGATGTCCCTGAGCGAGGCGACGTAGCGCTGCAACCGCTCGGCCTTTTCGGCGAGGCGGAAGCCGATCGAGTGGAACCACTTGATGTCGGTCCGCCCGTCCATGTCGTAGCCGACCCAGGTGGCGAAGCGGAACGGCAGCGGGGCGAGCTCGTGCCACTCGCCGGGCCAGCGCTCGCGGGCGATTTCGAGCAGGCGGCCGACGATCCGGTCGCGCGCGCCCTGCGCGTTGGCGATCGCCTTCATCGCCTCGGCATGTTCGTAGGCGAGGGTGATCTTCGGGCGCTCGGGGCAGGTGACGCAGGCGTTGCCGGAGCCGTCGGCGGCGCGCGCCGCCACCGCCTCGGTCTCCTCCGGGGCGAGCAGGAACGTCGGGTGGGCGGTGAACACCGCGTGGAGCTGCGGCACTTCCCACGCCGCGCGGAAGCGGGCGAACTCGTCGGCGTGGGTGCATTGGGCGAGCGCGGCGAGGTTGGCTTCGGGCTCGCTCGGTTCGACCAGGCGGTGGAGCCGGTCGGCGCGACGTTCGAGCGCCGCGCATTCGAGCTCGCCGATCAGCGCGGCGCAGTCGCCCAGCGTCAGCCTTCCGCTTTCCAGGTCGCGCGACAGGTCGAGCGAGAGCTGGAACACCGGGTTGAACAGCGGTGTCTCCTCGGTGCGTGAGTGCAGGGCCTGCAAGCGGTCGAGGAGAGCACCGACTGATGTCATGGCATATGCTCGTTGGCAAAGGCGGCCGCCGCTCCGTAGAGCCCCGGCTGCGGGTGGACGATGAGCTTGACGGGTATGGTCGCCATCAGCCCGGCAAAGCGGCCCTTGGCGATGAAGCGCTCGGCGAAGCCCGAGGTCAGCAGGGTCTCGCGAATGCGGAAGCCGAGCCCCCCGGCAATGACGACGCCCGCAAACCCGCCTTGCGCCAGCGCGACGTCGCCCGCGGTGGCGCCGAGCGCGAGGCAGAAGCGGTCGACCGCCGCGGCCGCGAGGCTGTCGCTGCCGTCGAGCCCGCGGGTCCAGATCGCCACGTCGTCGTCCGAGGTGACCGCGCGGCCCTCCATCGCGGCGAGCGTTTCGTAGATGTCGACGATCGCCGGGCCGGAGACCACGCGTTCAACTGAGACACGGTTGTGGCGCTTGCGCAGCCGGGCGAGGATCGCGTCCTCGATGCTGTCGAGCGGGGGGAAATCTGTGTGCCCGCCTTCGGTCGCCTGCACGTGGTACTTGCCCGCCGCGACATCGCGCCACAGGTGGGCGACGCCGAGCCCGGTGCCGGGGCCGAGCACGCTGATCGTGCCTCTGGGGCCGAGCGGCTGGTCGGGACCGGTGAGGTGGATGAACTGGCTTTCGTCGGCGCGGGCCACGGCGTGCGCGACGGCCTCGAAATCGTTGACCAGCGTGTGCCGCGTCGCGCCGAGCTTGGGCTCGATTTGCGCCGGGCGGATGATCCACGGATTGTTGGTGAAGCGGATGACCTCGCCCCCGACCGGCCCGGCGATGGCCATCGCGACGTTCGGCGGCAAGGAGCCGCCCCTGCGCTCGCGGAAATCCTCCCACGCGGTCTGGAAGCTGGCGTGGTCCTCGGTGTGCAGCGTCTCGGGTTCGCCAAGCGTTATCGTGCCGTCGGCGGCGATGGTGGCGATGGCGAAGCGCGCGTGGGTCCCGCCGATGTCGACGACAACGAGTTCCGTCACAGCCCCGCCTCGGCCAGCATCGCGCTGCCGCCCTTCTCGGCCTCGTCGGCGAAGCGGCGGAACATGGCGAAGAGTTCGCGGCCCATGCCGGTTTCGTCTTCGGTGAAGGTTGCCGGTTCGCGGGCGTCGAGGTCGGCGTCGGTCGAGAGCGTGCCGTCGGTGGCGCACAGCCGGACCATGTCGCCGTCGCGCAGCTTGGCCAGCGGGCCGCCGCCGTGTGCCTCGGGCGAACAGTGGATCGCCGCCGGGACCTTGCCGCTGGCGCCTGACATGCGTCCGTCGGTGACGAGCGCGACGCGGTAACCGCGGTCCTGCAGCACGCCCAATGGCGGGGTCAGCTTGTGCAGTTCGGGCATGCCGTTGGCGCGCGGGCCCTGGAAGCGCACGACCACCACCACGTCGCGGTCGAGTTCGCCCTTTGCGAAAGCCTCGGCGACCGCGTGCTGGGTTTCGAACACCCGGCACGGCGCCTCGATGGTCCAGCGTTCGGCATCGACCGCGCTGGTCTTGAAGCAGGCGCGGCCGAGGTTGCCTTCGACCAGCCGCATGCCGCCGTCGGGCTGGAACGGAGCGGCGACGGGGCGCAGCATGGTGTCGTCCCTGCTGTCGCCGGAATTGCGCCAGGCCAGCGTCTCGTCGTCCATGAACGGTTCCTCGCCATAGGCGGCGAGGCTGGCCGCGCCGACCGTGAGGATGTCCTCGTGCGCGAGGCCCGCGCCGAGCAGTTCGCGGATCACGTAGCCCATGCCGCCGGCGTCGTGGAATGCGTTCACGTCGCCCGATCCGTTGGGATAGACCCGCGCCAGCAGCGGGACGACGTGCGAGAGTTCGCTGAGGTCGTCCCAGTCGATGACGATGCCAGCGGCGCGCGCCATGGCCGGGATGTGGATTGCATGGTTGGTCGAACCGCCGGTGGCAAGCAGGCCGACCGCGGCGTTGACGATCGCCTTCTCGTCGACGCACTTCGCCAGCGTGCGCGAGGGATCCCCGGCCAACTTGGCGAGGCGGTGGACCGCGGTGCGGCTCAGTTCCTGCCGCAGCTTCGCGCCCGGCGGCACGAAGGCCGCACCGGGCACGTGCAGGCCCATCATCTCCATCATCATCTGGTTGGAGTTGGCGGTGCCGTAGAACGTGCAGGTGCCGGGCGAGTGGTAGGACCTGCTCTCGCTCTCGAGCAGCATGGCGCGGTCGGCCTTGCCCTCGGCATAGAGCTGGCGGACGCGCTGCTTTTCCTTGTTGGCGATGCCGCTCGGCATCGGCCCGCTCGGCACGAAGACGCAGGGCAGGTGGCCGAAGCGCAGCGCGCCGATCAGCAGGCCGGGCACGATCTTGTCGCAGATGCCGAGCAGCGCCATGCCGTCGAACATCGCGTGGCTCATCGCGACCGCGGTGGAGAGGGCGATGACGTCGCGGCTGAACAGGCTCAGCTCCATGCCGTCCTGGCCTTGGGTGACGCCGTCGCACATCGCCGGGACGCCGCCGGCGACCTGCGCGGTGGCGCCGACCTCGCGCGCCCAGATCTTCATCCGCTCGGGATAGCGGCCATAGGGCTGGTGGGCCGAAAGCATGTCGTTGTAGGCGGTGACGATGGCGAGGTTCGGCCCGCGCCCGGCGGCGATCGCCGCCTTGTCCTCTTCCGCCGCGGCGAAACCGTGCGCGAGGTTCGAGCACGACAGCGATCCGCGATCTGGCTGGCGTTCGGCCTCGCGGTCCATCAGCGAGAGATAGCGGCCGCGCGAACCCTTCGAGCGCTCGATGATCCGGTCGGTGACGCGCTGGAGGACGGGGTGGAGGTTACTCATTCCACGTCACCCCGTCGCGCTCGGCCAGGGCGATCGCGGCGCTCGGACCCCACGAACCGGCGGAATAGGTCTTGGGCTCGAGCTTCTCGCTGGCCCACAGCGCGCGGATCGCATCGATCCAGCGCCACTGCGCCTCGACCTCGTCGCGGCGGACGAACAGCGTCTGGTCGCCCTCGATCAGGTCGAGCAGCAGGCGTTCGTAGGCGATGCGCCGCTCCTTGCCGGAAAAGGCGTCGGGCATGGCGATGTTGAGCGGTACCGAGCGCAGCGTCATCCCGTCGCGGTCGAGACCGGGGACCTTGGCCATCAGCGACAGGGTGATATTCTCTTCGGGCTGGATGCCGATGACCAGCCGGTTGGGCTGCATCTTGGCTCCGGCGAAGATCGAATGCGGCACGCACTTGAACTGCACCACGATCTCGGTGACGCGCTTGGGCAGGCGCTTGCCCGTGCGCAGGTAGAACGGCGTGCCGCGCCAGCGCCAGTTGTCGACGTGGGCCTTGAGCGCGACGAAGGTCTCGGTGTCCGACGGCTTGCCCAGTTCCTCGTCGTAGCCGGGCACGATCTCGCCGGACGAGGCGCCGCCGCGATACTGGCCGGTGACGGATTCGCCGGACTCGACCGGGCGCATGGCGCGCAGCACCTTGACCTTCTCGTCGCGCACCTCGTCGGGGCTGAGGCCGCTGGGCGGCTCCATCGCCACCAGCGCGAGGAGCTGGAGCATGTGGTTCTGGACCATGTCGCGCAGCGCGCCCGAACCGTCGTAGTACCCGGCCCGGTCCTCCAGCCCCACGGTCTCGGCCACGGTGATCTGCACGTCCTCGATATGGCGTGCGTTCCACAGCGGTTCGAACAGCACGTTGGCGAAGCGCAGCGCGATGAGGTTCTGCACCGTCTCCTTGCCGAGGTAGTGGTCGATGCGGAAGATGCGGTCTTCGGGAAAGGCCGCGGCGACCGCGTCGTTGATCTCGCAGCTAGAGGCGAGATCGGTGCCGAGCGGCTTTTCGAGCCCGATGCGGGTGTCGCCGCTGGTCAGCCCGACGCGGCTCAGCCCGGCGATGGTGGTCTCGAACAGGCTCGGCGCGGTCGACAGGAAGATCGCCAGCTTGCGGTCCTTCCCGACCTTGGCGGCGAGATCGTCGAACCCCTTGTCCGCGGTCACGTCGAGCGGCTGGTAGGACAAGCGGTTGAGGAAGTCGGCCATCGACCCACGGCGTTGCGGGGGCAAGAACTTCTCGAGAGCCTCGCGCGCAAAGCTTCGAAAGTCGTGGTCGCTCATCTCGGAGCGGGCGGTGCCGACGATCCGCAGGTCCTCGTCGAGCAGCTTGTCGTGATCGAGCGCGGCGAGCGAGGGAAGCAGCATGCGTCGGGCGAGGTCGCCCGTGGCACCGAAAAGTACCAGAGTGTCGGCGGTAAACGTCATCGCTGCCCTTCTTTTCCCTGCCCCACCATGCTGCACCGCACCATCGCATCCCGCAAGGGGTAATATCCCGATTGCGGGCGGCGCGTTAGCATGCTTGTGAACGTTCTCAAACTATTTCGACCGCAACTTTCTTGTTCCCGAACTTCGCTTCCCCGAACACGGTCATGAAGCTGACGTCGGCGGCGTCGCGGCCGACGCCGATCTTAACCGTCGCGGCCGGATCGGCCATCCCGGTGGCGTCGATCAGGTGCCAGGCGCCACCGTGCTCGATCGTCGGGTCGGCAAGGAAGACTTCGGCCAAAGCATGGAAATCCTGCGGTTTCACACCCGGCGCATAGGCGCTGACGTAGCGCGCGGGAATAGCCGATGCGCGGGCCAGCGCGATCAGCACGTGGGCGTAGTCGCGGCACACTCCGCGCCGTTCGACAAAGCTGTCGAGCGCGGTGGTCCCGCTATTGCTCGAGCCGAGGGCATAGGTGAAGTTCTCCGCGATCCAGTCGCGGATCGTCGCGATACGCGCGCCGCCGCTCGTACCCTCGAACCGCGTGTGGACGAACGACTGGAACCTTTCGGCCTGGCAATAGCGCGAGGCGAGTAGGTACTCGACCGCCTCGCCCGGTAGGTCGTGCGGTTCGAGCGGGGTGAGCGACTCGATCTCGGGCAGCAGCCGGTCGACTTCGACGGTGGCCGAATAGTCGACGAGGAACGTTCCATGCGCGCGCATCCACAGCCGCTCGCCGATGGAATCGTGGGCCGGAACGCGCGCGAGGTCATCGGCGTCGCTCATCTGGCAGCTGCTGGAGAGGATTTGCTGTTCGGGGATCGCCGCCGCTTCGAAATGAAGGAGGACGTCGCTCGCTTCGGCAAGGTCGAAGGAGAAACTCGCTTGTACTGAGATGGGCATATGCTGCCCCAATGAACGCGGGGGCCGCCCGTTCCTAGCGGAATTTCGGCGTCAATCGCCCATTGCGTGGCAGACCACGTAACGGCGGTGCGCATCGGCGCGGTGTTCCGCGAGATAGACGCCCTGCCAGGTGCCGAGCAGCATCTTTCCATCGGCGAACGGGACCGTCAGCGAATTGCCCGTCAGCATCGACTTGATGTGCGCCGGCATGTCGTCGCTGCCCTCGCTGTCGTGCTCGTAATAGTCGCCCTCGGGCGCGGCCATGTCGAGCCAGCGCAGGATGTCGCGGCGCACCGCGGGGGCGGCGTTTTCGTTTATCAGCAGGCTGGCGCTGGTGTGCTGGCAGAACAGCGTCACTGTGCCCATCTGGATGTCGCAGGCGCGCAGCCAGGAGTGGATATCCGGCGTGACGTCGAGCAGGCCCTGCCCGTCGGTCTGGAACGTGAGGATGGCGTGTGCCTGGCGCATCGGAATCCTATAGCGGCGAAGAGTTAACGGATGCTCCAGCAGCTCCGCGGTCGGTTCGGCGGCCGACGGTCCAGCCGACCAGCGCCCAGAGGGCGGCGGTGACGGCGCCCGCCACGGCCGCCGCGGCGCTGCTGGCGAGGGCGGTGATCGCCGCGCTCGACCAGGCGCCAACGAGGTCGCCGGTGCGGTAGACCACGGTGTCGATCACGTTCTTGGCCTTGTATTTCTCCTCCACCCCGACCGAGGCGAAGACCATTTCGCGGCCCGGACGGGCGAAGGCATATTCCCCCACGCGCCGCACGATCATCACCGCGACGAAGACAGGGAAGGTCGCGGCGAAGGTCAGCACGCCGAAACCCGCAACCATCATCAGCGGCACCGAGACGAGCAGGACGGTGACCCCCAGCTTCTTCGCCAGTCGCCCGGTGGCGAGGAGTTGCAACCCGATGGTCAGCGCCTGCACCACGGCGTCGATCGTGCCGAAGACTTGCGTCTGGCGCACCGGATCGGGGAAAGTCGCCTCAACGATCCGCGCCTGCTCCATGTAGAGGAAGGTCGTGACCATCGTCAGCAGCAGGACGAAGACCGAAACCAGCTGCAGGTAGGGGGTGCGCGCGATCAGCGTCAGCCCGGCGAAGATCGAGCCGCCGATCGGCTGCGCCGCCTCGCCGGTCTCGCCGTAACGCGCCCCGGCCCAGCGCTGCAGGTAGGCGACGCAGCCGAGCGTCGCGAGCAGCAGCGCGGTCGACAGCAGCAGCAGCCCGGCATGGCCGAGCGGTGCGACCAGCGCTGCCGAGAGGAGCGGGCCGGTCAGCCCGCCGAGGCTCGCCCCGGCGGCGACCTGTCCGAACAGCCGCTTCGCCTGCGCCGGGTCGAACACGTCGGCCAGGAAGCTCCACGCGATCGAGATGACGAACTGGTTGAACACCGACAGCCAGATATAGAACGCCCGCGCCACCCAGACGTTGTCGGGATCGGCCCAGAGGCTGAAGGCGAACCCGGTCATGACCGCGGCGGAAAAGCCGTAGGTGGCGTAGAGCAGCAGGCGCCGCGGCAGCTTGCGGCTGAGCCAGCCGTAAAGCGGTACGACCACCAGCATGCCGACGAAGGTCCCGGTGAACAGCCACTGCAGGTTGTCGACCCCGCCGGCGATGCCGAACGTCTCTCGCACCGGGCGCAGCATGAAGTAGCTGGTGAAGAGCAGGAAGAAGAGCGCGAAACCGCCTCCCACCGCGGGCATTTCGTGCGGCTGCGCGGCGAAGATCCGGGCGAGGACGCCGCGCCGCGGCGCGCCTGCGTCAGAGGCCATCGATGAACGTTTCCATCCGCCGCCGCATCGCCTCGTCGGGCAGGGGCGGGTGCGAAGCGCCGAGGTTGTCGTCGACGTACTTGACCTTGTCGGTGCCGGGGATCGCGATCGGGCGCGCCGGGTGGCCGACGATGTACTTGAGGAACACCTGCGCCCAGCTCGCCGCGCCGATCTCCGCCGCCCAGCCGGGCAGCTCCATGCCCTGCGTCGCGCTGAACAGCCGCCCGCGGCCGAACGGCAGGTTGATCAGCGCCGGGATGCCGCGATCCGCCGCCAGCGGCAGGATGCGCTCACCGGCGTTGCGGTTGTCGAGCGCGTAGTCGACCTGGATCACGTCCATCGCCTCGCTCGCCAGCACCTTTTCGAAGTCCTCGTACTGCGGGTCGAAGCTGGTCGTCACGCCGATCGCGCCAATGCGGTCCGCGGCCTTGAGGTCGCGCAGGTAAGCGAGCTCGTTGGCGACGTCGCGCAGGTTGTGGACCGCGATCAGGTCGATGTAGCCGGTGCGCAGCTTGGCGAAGGAATCCTCGATCTGCGCCTTGCCCTGATCGAGGCTGTCGGCCCCGACCTTGGTGGCGAGGAACAGCTTGTCGCGCACGCCGAGTTCCTCGACCAGCCGGCCTATCACTTCCTCGGCCCGGCCATAGCTCGGCGCGGTGTCGATGACCTTCCCGCCGAGTTCGGCGAAGCGCGCCAGCGTGGCGCGCAGCTCGCCCCATTCGGCGTCGGTCTGCGGATTGGCGTAATTGCGCGCCGTGCCGATGCCGACCAGCGGGACTTCGCCCATGGCGCCGAGCGGGCGGGTCACCAGCGGCCCCGCTTCGGCCGCCCGCAGGCAACCGGGCAGCGACGCTGCGATGGGCGCAATGGCGAGTGCGGCGATCAGGCCGCGGCGGTCGATTGGCATTCTGTCTGCCCTTGGCGGGGCAGCCGGCGACCACGACTGCCCGTTATGGATCAGGCGTCGGCAATCCGCCTAGTGGTTGATCGGCCTAGTGGTTGATCGGATTGCCGCGATCATCAACTTCGTCGGTCGCTGCCGAGGTCGCACCCGAAGTCGCGTCGCTCGCCGCGCCGGACATTGCATCCATGTCCGCTTCGGACATCGTATCCACTGGCGCGGCGGTTTCTTCGGCTACGGGCGCCGCGTCGGTGGTTGCGGCTTCTTCTGCTGCCTGTTCCTGGCAGGCGGAAAGGCCCAGCGCAGCGATTCCGAGCAGGGCAATCGGTCCAAGCTTCTTCATACGATATCTCCCGTCAGGTGGCCCATCAGTCGACTCAGCATCATTCGTAATCGAGCCGCTCAAGAATTGCCGCAAATCGCGGTTCGTGTCGAATCGGGTCTAGCAGCGGGTCGGTCGGGGCGAGCACCAGGCCCGAATCCCCCGCCGCGAGTCCCTGCTCCAGCGCATCGAGCGCGGCGTCCTTGCGGCCCCACTGCGCGAGCACCTCGGCCTGCTGGTAGAGCCCGTTGTTGCCGAAGCGCGAAAGCAGTTCGTCGAAGTGCGCCTGCCCGGCCGCCTCGCCCGAAAGGCGGGAATCGACCACGGCAAGCGAGACCAGCCGCGACATCTCGCTCGGCTCCTCCATGTACTCGGCGCGCGCGGCTTGCAGGTCGCCCCCCTTCAGCGCGATGTCGCCGAGGATGCGGTGGACGATACTGGCCTCGGGATCGAGCGTAAGGGCGGTGCGCGCGGCCTTGGCCGCGGCGTCGTCGTCGCCGGCGGTGAACTCGATCACCGCCGACATGCGGAAGACCAGCGGGTTGAGCGGATCGAGCCGGATCGCCCGGGCGATCGCCTCGCGCGCCTTGTCGGCCTGCTTCACGTTGTTGGCGTAGCCGGCGTACATAGTCAGGATCGGCGCGTTGCCGTAGCCGAGCTCGAAACTGCGCTCGTAGGGCTCGCGCGCGGCGGCGAGGTCGAGCTTGCCGTTCATCAGCACGAAGCCGAGGGCGGAGTGCCCTTCGGCGAGGTCCGGGGCCAGCTCCACCGCCCGGCGCGCCTCGGCCATCGCGGTTTCGTAGAAGGCCGCCACCTCGCCGCCGCTGGCATAGCTGCTGCCGACCGCGGTCGCCGCGCGCGAGGCGGCGGCATGGGCGGCGGCGTAACCGGGATCGAGCCGGATCGCCTCGTTGAAGGCGGCCAGCGCGGCGCGGTCGCTCTCTTCGTTGGCGGCGTGGTCGTAGCGCGAGCGCCCGCGCAGGTAGGCGTCGAGCGCCTTGTCGTTGCTCGTCCCGCCGAGGCGGTGGATGCCCTTGCCGTCCTGGAGTGCGAAGTTCGCCAGCAGGGCATCGACCACGTTGGTGGAGATATCCTCCTGCACCGCAAGGACATCGGCCATCGTCCGGTCGAAGGTTTCCGACCAGCGCTCGTACCCGGTCTTGCCGTCGATCAGTCGGGCGATAACGCGCAACTGGTCGCCCGCCCGCCGAACGCTGCCGTCGAGGATAAAGGCGACGTCGAGCCGCCGGGCGATATCCTCCATCGAGGCATCGTCGGCGCGGGCGAGCGCCGAGGAGGCCTGCGCGGCGACCGTCAGCGCGGGATTCATGCTCAGCGTGGCGCGCAGTTCTTCCGACAGGCCGTCGGAGAAATAGTCCTGCGAGGCGTCGCCGCTGAGGTTCTTGAAGGCAAGCACGGCAATCGAATTGGACGCCGCCCCACCACCGAACATGCCGCTGCGCCAGGCCACCAGCGCGCCCCCGGCCAGCACCACGCCCGCTCCGCCGAGCAGCAGGGCGGAGCGGCGGCTGACGCCCTTCGCCTTCGTCCGCGCGCCGGCATAGTTCAGTCCGCTGTCGGGCGAACAACTCGCGTTCTCGATCGCCGCCAGCAGCTCGCGGAACGGCGCTGAATCGGCCTTGCCGTGCCACTTGCCCATGTCGATGTATTGGATCTGGCGGAAGCCGAGCGGCGGTTCGACCCCGTCGAGCGCCAGAGAGATCATGCACCCCCGGTCGCGCCCCCGAGTGGCCTCGTCGCGGACCCAGTGCGATTCCACCGAACGCCGGCTCCACACCACGACCACCGCATCGGCGGTTTCGAGCGCCGTCTCGGTGGTCTTGGCGAAGCGGTCGCCGCCGACCAGCAGCCCGTCCCACCACACGCCGACACCGCTGGCCTCGAGCGCGTGGATGACCGGCAGCACCCGCTCCCGGTCGTCACGCGAATAGCTGACGAAAACGGTGCGCTTCGCTTCGTCGGTTTGATTCCGCACGCTCACTCCGGCACAGGTCCCCGCCCCTTTAGCCCTGTGGGCGCGAGATCATGGCCGGTTTCCCATAGACCATGAAGCCCGCCCACATCTTTGGATCGTCCCTATAGGGCTGCCGTCCTTTGTCGTCGGCGTAATTCATCGTCGCGATTTGCGCTTTCTGCATTGCAATTTCCGGCGCGTCACCTGCTTTCAGCCGGGAGATGAACGCCTTCATGAGCCGTTGGGTGGCGCTATCGCTAACGTTCCACAGGCTGGCAACGACCTGTCCGGCCCCAGCCGCCTCCCAGCTGCGGGCGATGCCGAAGGTGCCTCCGTCGAGGACGCGGCCGAGCGCGGTCTGGCACGCGCTCATCACCACCAGCGGCTGGTGGCGGTCGTTCCACCCCTTGAATTTCGATTCGCTAATCCAGCTGCCATAGAAACGACCGTCGCGCCCGGCGAGCGCGACGAAGCCACGAGTCCGTGGGTTCTTGGGGTCGGCGATGGCGTGTGTCGCCATGTAAATCAGACCGGCTTTGGGATCGGCGTCGATCGCCTTGGTTACAGCGCCGCGCGTCGCAGCCTTGCCGATGAGTAGCGGATTGTCCGGTCGTGCCAGCATGGCGTGGACCTGGTGCGCCTCCTTCTCCGCACCGGCGAGGTCCTTCCAGTCGTAGTACGGATCCTCGCTCAGGTCGGGGTTGCCGACAATCACCGCACGGTCAAGGTCGAGCGAGCGGTAGTCGAGCACCTCCCTCGGGTCGGCCAACGCCTCGATGTCCTTGACAACGACGAACGACCAGCTGGCGGCGGCGACGCCCTTGCCCAGCGGAAAGGCTCCGTACGGGGCTGATCCGGTATCCTTCACTGGTACCACCAGCAGGCGTCCGTGGCGCTCGGCGAGCGCGGCGTGAATGGCGCCCGGGATTAGCGTCTCGGCAGTGTGTTCGATCGTCTTCTTGCGCTGCGCCACTGACGCTGGCGACTGGTCGCGGGCCTGCAGCGCCCTAACCTCGTCCTCGGACATCTCCGGCGCGCCTTCCGGGCGCGGCCCGCGCGAGGCCGCCAGTGTGGTGACCCCGAGCCCCTCCGCCATCGCGCCGAGCCCCTCGTATGGATCGACCGAAACCGAATACGCGGGCCCGCCTTCCGGACCGAACAACCAAGCGTGGACCAAGTTGTCCTCGTCGATCCAGTGCAACAACGCATAGGTCGGAACGCCCCCGGCTGAGAGGCTGCGCAGCTTCTCGGGGATCGCCGCCAGCGTCGCCCGGGCTCGGGCGACATCTCGCTCGCGACCCAGCGCGACGACTTCTCCAGTTTCGTCCTTGCGCCGCATCTGCCGCGAGAACAGCTGCTGGCCAGCAATGGCCTCGAGCAGGACTTCCTCGTCACCCGGTTCGAGATCGTTCCGCAGCGGCGCCAAAAGCGGGTCGACGGGCGGTAACACTGCCTGCGGCGATGGTTCGCCGAGCAGGGCCTGCGGAGCGGACTTTGTGCCGTCGTCTGAAGCCGCTTGGTCGCATGCGGCCAGCAGACTGACGATCGCCGATGCTGAGATAAGCGCTCTCATGCCGTCCTCGTATTGCCTGACCGAGGCGGACAGCATAACCTGTTCGCGCACTTCGGCAAAACAGTCCGGTGACGGCGGACCCTGGGTTGTTCAGGCGATTACGCCGAACAGGTCGTGTTCGTCCGATTCCTCGATCACGGCCTGGGCGAAGTCGCCGGGCTTGAGGGTGGCGGGCACATTGCGCAGGAAGACGTTGCCGTCGATCTCGGGGGCGTCGGCCTGGCTGCGGGCGGTGGCGCCGATGTCGCCATCCTCGTCGGGTTCGCCGACCTCGTCGATGATGACGGGGAGGGTGCGGCCGACCTTGGCGGCGAGCTTGTCGGCGCTGATCCCGGCGGTCAGTTCCATCAGGCGGGCGTAGCGCTCTTCCTTGAGTTCCTCGGGCACGGGGTCGGGCAGGGCATTGGCCGCGGCGCCTTCGACCGGCTCGAAGCGGAAGGCGCCGACGCGGTCGATCCGGGCCTCTTCGAGCCAGTCGAGGAGGTGGCGGAAGTCATCCTCGGTCTCGCCGGGGAAGCCGACCACGAAGCTGGAGCGCACGGTTATGTCGGGGACGATCTCGCGCCATGAGCGCAGCCGTTCGAGCACCTTGGCCTCGTTGGCCGGGCGCTTCATTGCCTTGAGCACTTTGGGGCTGGCGTGCTGGAACGGGATGTCGAGGTAGGGGGTCAGCAGGCCCTCCGCCATCAGCGGGATCACCGCGTCGACGTGCGGGTAGGGGTAGACGTAGTGCAGCCGGGTCCACGGCACTTCGCCCTCTGGCGTGCGGAGCTGGCCGAGTTCGCGGGCGAGGTCGGTCATGTGGGCGCGGACTTCGTGGCCGTGCCATTGCCGGGGCTCGTGCCGGATATCGACGCCGTAGGCGGAGGTGTCCTGGCTGATGACCAGCAGCTCTTTCGTCCCGGCGGCGACGAGCTTTTCGGCCTCGCGCAGCACCGCGTCGATGCGGCGGCTGGCAAGCTTCCCGCGCAGGTGCGGGATGATGCAGAAGGCGCAGGAGTGGTTACAGCCCTCGCTGATCTTCAGGTAGCTGTAGTGCCTTGGAGTGAGCTTGACGTCGGGCTGGGGGACGAGGTCGACGAACGGGCCCTGCGTCGGCGGAGCGGCTTCGTGGACCGCCTCGACGACCTGCTCGTACTGGTGCGCGCCGGTCACCGCGAGGACTTGCGGGAAGCGGGCGCGGATGGTCTCGGCCTCCTCGCCCATGCAGCCGGTGACGATGACCCGGCCGTTCTCGGCGATGGCCTCGCCGATCGCCTCGAGGCTCTCCTCCTTGGCGGAGTCGAGAAAGCCGCAGGTGTTGACGACGACAACGTCGGCGCCCTCGTAATCGGGGCTCATCGCGTAGCCGTCGGCGCGCAGCTTGGTGAGGATACGTTCGGAATCGACCAGCGCCTTCGGACAGCCGAGGCTGACCATGCCGATACGGCGCTGTTCGGGGATTCGGGTTGCCATGATGGGCGCGCCCCTACACCCGGCGCGGCAATTGGGCTAGATAGGAGTGCAGGGCTCTTGAGGGAGACAGGGAATGGGCGAGATAAACATCCTGGCGGTATTCCTCGGTGCGGTGGCGTTCTTCGTCATCGGTGCGCTGTGGTACGGGCCGCTGTTCGGCAAGGCGTGGAAGGACCTCGTCGGCTACGACGGCGAGAAGATGCCGCACCCGGTATCGAACAACCCGGTGCCGGTGGTGATGGGCGTGGCCTTCTTGTTCGAGCTGCTGATCGCGGTGATGCTGGCTCACCTCATCGCCCGGACGACCACGAGCCCGCACGTTATCATGATGATGGCAGTCGGCTTCGGGGCGACGATCATGGCCCCGGCGCTGGGCATCAACTACATGTTCCAGCAGCGCCCCGGGAAGCTGTTCGCGATCGACGCCGGCTACTTCATCGTCGGCATGGCGGCGATGGGCGGAGTCTTCGTACTCTTCAGCTAAGCGGCAATGTCGCTCGGCCTCGTCGGGCGGATTTCGACGATTACGTCGCCTTCCTGCAAGGCGCCGGCCTCGTCTTCCCAGAAGCCGGTGATGCCGCCGTTGCGATAGACCCTTAGGCCGCGCCCGCCGGTGTCGAGCTGGTCGAGCGACTTGCCGATCTCCTCGGGCAGCACCGGTCGCTCGACGAGGTGCACGCGGCCCGAGATCGAGGCGAGATCGGTGAGATAGTCGGCAACGTGTGCACCCTGCGCACTCCCGGCGAGCAGCAGCCCAGTGAAGCGCACCGGGTTGATGACGTTGTCGGCCCCTGCCTGCTTGGCCAGCAGTTCGTTGTCCGCCGCGCGCACCACGACGCTGATCGGCACGTTGGGCGCGAGGTGGCGCACGGTGAGGACGATGAGGATCGAGGCGTCGTCGCGTCCCGCGGAAACGAGCACCGCGCGCGCTTCGGCGATGCGGACCGAAATTAGGCTCTCGTCACGGGTCGCGTCGCCCTCGATCACGTTGCAGCCGATCGCTTCGGCCTGTTCGAGCCGTTCCTTGTCGGGGTCCATCACCACGATCCTCGAGGGGGCGGTGCCGCGGGCGATGAGTTCGGCCACCGCCTCGGACCCCGAGATGCCGTAGCCGAGGACCACGTAATGGTCGGCCAGCTTGGCCTGGATGCGTGCCATGCGCCATTTCTCCCAACTGTGCTTGATGACGAAGTTGTAGGCTGCGCCAACGAAAATGAAGATCACCGCGAAACGGATCGGGGTGACGATGACCGCCTCGATGAAGCGCGCGCGGTCGGAAACCGGGGCGATGTCGCCGAATCCGGTCGTGGTGATCGAGATCATCGTGAAATAGAATACGTCGAGGAAGCTGACCTGCCCGTCGTGGTTGTCGACCAGCCCTTCGCGATCGAACCAGTGGATCAGCGCGACGAACATGACCAGCGCGAATGCCGCCGCCACGCGCAAGCCGATGTCGGCCCAGACCGGGACCTTGAGTTTGCGGCGAAGCGGCGTGAACTGCCGGGTCAGGCGGGCGCGCCTGCCGCTGTCTCCGCTGCCCGTTTCCCCGGCCATCAGCGTTTGTCGAGGCGCAGCAGAGGGGTCGGATCGACCGGCTGCCCGCCCCGGCGGATCTCGAAGTGGAATTCGGACGCGGCCGCCTCGCCGTCCCGTCCGCCGATGCCGACGCGTTCGCCGGTCTTGACCGCATCGCCTACCGCCACCGTGGCCCTCGCCAGTTCGCCGTAGAGGCTCTGCCAGCCGTTACCGTGGTCGATCACCACCAGCTTGCCCCAGTGGTCCTTGTCGTCGCCGACGGAAATGACGATGCCGCTCGCCGAAGCGCGGATCATGTCGCCCGTGCCCACCGCAACGTCTAGCCCGGCATGGCCGCCGCCGTCGGGCCGGCGCTTCCAGCCGAGGATGACTTTCCCGTCGTGCGGGCGGTTGAAATATGGTTCGGCCGGGGTCTCGACCGGGTCGCGCGCGGGCAGCACCGCCGGGATTATCAGTTTCTGCCCGACCTTGACCGTTCCCTTGGAGTCGAGCCCGTTGGCCAGCGCTATGTCGCTCGCCGGGACGGAATACCTTTGGGCGATCCCGCCGAGCGTCTCTCCCGACTTGACCGCGTGCGAGCGCTGGCGCGGGATGACCAGCTTCTGGCCGAGCTTGACGACGTAGGGTGCGGCGATGCCGTTGGCTTCGGCGATGACGCTGTCGGGCACCCCGGCGCGGTTGGCGATGCCCTTCAGCGTCTCGCCTTCCTCGACCACGTGCTCGGTCTCGGTCGCCGGGTCGCTGGCCGCGACAAGCAGGAGGGCCGCCAGAGGGAGGACGGCCGTTCGGATCACGCCGCGTAGCTCTCGGCCAGTTGCCCGATCGAGGCGTGGTGCGTCAGGTCGAGCTGGAGCGGGGTCACGGCGATGAAGCCATCGTCGACCGCTTCAAGGTCGGTGCCGTGGTCGAGCGTGTGCTCGACGTCGTCGAGGCCGAACCAGAAATAGGGCCGCCCGCGCGGGTCGGTGCCTTCGACCAGCGAACCCCGGGCGTAGTCGTGGAAGCCCTGCCGTGCCACGCGGATTCCGCGCACGGTGTCGGCCGCGACCGCCGGGAAGTTGACGTTGACGAGCGTGCGGCGGGCTAGCGGCAGGTCGAGCAGCGGGCGCAGCACGCGCTCCGCCCATACCTCGGCGGCTGCAAAGCCATGCCCGCCATCGCGCGTCGCCTGGCTCAGCGCCACGGCCTTCATGCCCGCCAGCGCACCTTCCATAGCCGCCGAGATGGTGCCCGAATACGTGACGTCGTCGGCCAGGTTCTCGCCGTTGTTTATCCCTGAGATGATCAGGTCGGGGCGACGGTCGGTGAACAGCTTGCGCAGCGCGAGGTTGACTGCGTCGGTCGGCGTGCCGGTGACCGCGAAGCGCCGCTCGCCATGCTGCTGGAGCCGCACCGGCATGTGCAGCGTGAGCGAGTGCCCGGCGCCCGATTGCTCTTCGGCCGGGGCGCAGACCCAGACGTCGTCGGACAGCTCGGCGGCGATCCGCTCCAGCAGCGCCAGCCCCGGCGCGTGGATGCCGTCGTCGTTGGTCAGCAGAATGCGCATCAGCCTTGCGGTGTCAGCCTTTCGATACCGCCCATATACGGCTTCAGCGCCTCGGGAACGAGGACCGATCCGTCCGCCTGTTGATAGTTCTCGAGAACCGCCACCAGTGTGCGCCCGACAGCGAGGCCCGAGCCGTTGAGCGTATGGACGAAGGCGGGTTTGCCGTTTTCGCCGCGGTAGCGGGCGTTCATCCGCCGCGCCTGGAACTCGCCGCACCACGAGACCGAGCTGATCTCGCGGTAGGCGCCCTGGCCCGGCAGCCAGACCTCGAGGTCGAAGGTCTTGCGTGCGCCGAAGCCCATGTCGCCGGTGCACAGCAGCATGCGGCGATAGGGCAGATCAAGCGCTTCAAGCACCTGTTCCGCGGACCGAACCATGTGTTCGTGTTCCGTTTCGTGGTCCTCGTCGCGGCAGATCGCCACCAGCTCGACCTTGTAGAACTGGTGCTGGCGAATGTAGCCTCGCGTGTCCTTGCCCGCCGCACCGGCTTCGGAGCGAAAGCATGGGGTGAGGGCGGTGAGGCGGATCGGGTTGGAGAGATCGTCGAGGATCTGCTCGCGAACCGAGTTGGTCAGGCTCACTTCGGCGGTGGGGATGAGCCAGCGATCGTCGGTGGTCCGGAAATTGTCCTCGGCGAACTTGGGCAACTGGCCCGTGCCGTAAAGGGCTTCCTCGCGAACCAGCAACGGCACGATGCATTCGGTGTAGCCACGCTGGCCCGTCTGCAGGTCGAGCATGAACTGGCCGAGCGCGCGTTCGAGCCGCGCCATCTGGCCGCGCAGGAAGGCGAAGCGTGCGCCGGACATTTCCGCGGCGGTTTCGAATTCGAGGCCGAGCGGCGGGCCGAGGTCGGCGTGCTCCTTGGGATCGAACTCGAAGTTGCGCTGTTGGCCCCAGCGCGCCGTTTCGACGTTCCCGGCCTCGTCGGCGCCCTTGGGCACATCGGACGCGGGAAGGTTGGGCAGCGCGGCGAGCAGCGCGTCGAGCTCTTCGCCCAACGCCTTGCCTTCCTCTTCCAGCGCGGGAAGGGTGTGCTTGATCTCGGCGACTTCGGCCTTCAGCTCTTCGGCCAGCTCGATCTCGCCCCGGCCCATTGCTGCGCCGATGGCCTTCGAAGCATCGTTGCGCCGCGCCTGTGCCTCCTGTCCGCGGGTGGTGACGGCCCGGCGCTTCTCGTCGATCTCGAGGATGCGGCCGGCGACCGGTTCGGCCCCGCGCGCGGCAAGGCCGGCGTCGAAGCCTTCGGGGTTTTCGCGAATGGAGCGCAGGTCGTGCATGGGCGCGGCCTATCACGCAGGGCGGGGAGGTTGTCCAGTGGCTGTGGAGAGAGCGTGCTGCTTCCCGCCCATCGCATTCGCTCGGGAGTTTCGACTCAAAGCTGTCCGCGCTTGTCTCCTCCCGCGCTGGCGCTTCGGAGTTTTCCGGCCAAGACAGTCCCCCGGCCTCCCTTGAGTCACGGAAAACTGGTGGGCGCGGCAGGGATTGAACCTGCGACCCCACCCGTGTGAAGGATGGGGTTACGGACAGTCTGGGATTTTCCGGGACGATAAAAAGCCTTGAAAAACAGATACATTTGTCTAAACTCGTCTCAGACAGTTCACCCAAGTTTTTCATACTCGTTTCATACGTTTCATACAAAGGCGATGCCTAGATGCCGGACCTAAGCAAGATTGGTAAGCGCGAAAATCTGAAGCCGCGAAGCGACAAGGAACCTCATTGGCAGCGCCTCCAGGCTGGTTGGTATGTTGGATATCGACCGTCCCGCAGGGGCGGAAAGGGGTCATGGTTCGCTCGCGCCTATGATGAAGACGCGCGCAAGTACCGCCGCAAGAACCTAGGACCTTATGGGACGTTGTCCGGACATGATGTGTTCGCCACAGCTAAGAGGGATGCGGAGGCATTCGCCGAGTTGGTAGAAGCGGGAGGGCTGCGAACAGAGAAGCTGGATACGGTTGAAGATGCCTGTCGGGCCTATCTCAGCGACAAACCTGGGCCAATCGCTGAAGGCGTGTTTCGCCGTCATGTATACGATGACGCAATTGCCAAGGTTAAGTTAGACAAACTCCGAAAGCATCATCTGCGTGCCTGGAGAAAGCGGCTAGAAAATGCGCCTGCGCTCATCACTCGAAGCAAGGATGGGGAGCCTCGCTTCAAGACCAGAGCGGCCTCCACAGTTAATCGTGACATGGTCCCACTTCGCGCGGCGCTTTGGCGTGTCCTCTCTCCGGGCACGCCGAATACTGACGCTGCATGGCAAGAAGCTTTGAAGCCGATAAAGGGAGCGGACCGACGGCGCGATGTCTATCTGGACCGACCAGAGCGAAAGAAACTTCTTGCCGCGCTTCCTGAGGATATCGAGCCCTTTGTCCGCGGCCTTTGCCTATTGCCACTGAGACCCGGAGCTCTTGCAGCACTGAAGGTGAGCAACTTTGACAAGAGGACTAGGACGCTGACGATTGGTGCCGACAAGAATGGCATTCCCCGACAAATCAGTGTTCCTGAAACCATCGCCGGATTTTTGGCAGAGCAGTGCAAGAGCAAGTTACCCTCTGCGTCGATGTTCGTGCGCGCTGATGGGGTGCCTTGGTCCAAGGACAAATGGAAAGGTCCGATCAAGGACGCGGTGAAGGTTGTCCGTCTTCCGCAGGGTACTTCTGCTTACACTCTTCGCCACAGCGTAATAACTGATTTGGTGCGCGCCGGACTGCCGATTCTTACCGTTGCGCAATTGTCGGATACGAGTGTCGCTATGATCGAAAAGCACTATGGTCACTTGGTGAGGAACGATGCAGAGCATGCATTGGCTCAATTAGCGCTGTGAGCTAGTTTCGAGATCTCGCCTAGCCAATCGACGCGCAAGCGATCGAGAATGATACCCTCGCCTTCCACTGTCACCTCGTTGCCGAAATGGTTGTTCGCGGGCTCGATGTCCTCCAGCACCTAATGGTCGCCGGCGTCGGTGACGAACAAAGCCTCTGGGCAGATGTTCAAGCCGTCCGCTGACACGTTTCCGATTCGTATTCATGAGGGTCTGTATGTCATCCATCGCTGCAAAACGCTCCTGACATATCCGGGTGTTTCCCGATTTCTCGGGATGCCTCCCGCACGGGTGACCGCACCGGGACCGGCATTGTAAGCCGCGAGTGCCAGATGAATCTGGCCGAAGCGGTCCAGCATCTGGCGCAGATAGCGTGCTCCACCGTCGATGTTCTGAGCGGGATCATGCCGGTTGCTGACGCCAAGCTCACGAGCCGTTGTCGGCATCAGCTGGGCAAGTCCTGCGGCGCCAGCCGGGCTAATTGCCATCGGATTGAAACGGGACTCGGCCCAAACCAGTGCCTGCATCAGTCCAGGCGGAAGGCGATACCGAACCTCTGCTTCCCTTATCAGCGGCTCGTAAAGTGTTTCGCGATAGGATGCGTGGAGCAGCACCCTTGATGGCGCTTGGTCACTGGTCCAGAGACCATGATCACCAGCGGGTGCAGGCTGCTCGTAGCGATGTTCCAGCAGTGCGAACTCCTGCGCTTGTGCGCAAGGTGTCAAGGGACCGACGACGCTCACAATCGCCCCGATCATCAATGCAAATCTCATCCTTCATACTCCTGTCGCTTGTCGCGAATCGAAATAGAACATAAATAGAACATGTAGGAAAACAGATCGTCCGACCCAGCAGTGAGAGGGGAGGATAGCGGTCATGGGGGACTCGAGCCTGCGAAGGAGCCCTTATGCCCGTTTCTACGACCAGACATCCGCTAGCCGAGAAGGCGAGACGCATCTGTGAAAGCCGTGGCGGCAAATGGTCGGGCACGAAGGGCATGGCTCGTTGCCCCGCACATGACGACCGGACGCCATCACTCAGTGTATCGATTGGGCGAGGAGCGATCCTCCTTCATTGCTTTGCCGGATGCAATCAGGAGTCCGTGCTCGCAGCGCTAGCGCGTGAAGGCGTACCGGTGTCCGCCTTGTTCTCGGGAGGTGCAATCGAGCCCACGATGGACACTGGTGCTGTAGCGAAGCCTTCGGCCGCTGCCTTGCGCATCTGGCGCGATGCACAGCCACTGCGTGCCAGTCCGGCAAAGGTATATCTTGAAGGCCGTGGCATCCTCGCCGCATCTCCGGCGCTGCGCTTTCATCCACGAACGCCGCTTGGACCGAAGGGACGAACCCGCTTCTTGCCAGCCATGATTGCGGCGGTTAGCCTCGACGAGGGGCCGATCGCCATCCATCGCACGTTCCTTTCGGACATTGCCAAGGCTGGCTTCGACAAGCCGAAGCGCGCGCTCGGTGCGCTCGGTGAAGCCGCTGTTCGTCTCTTCGCTCCGGTTTCCGGCACGCTCGGCCTCGCCGAGGGCATCGAGAGCGCGATGTCGGCCTATGCTCTCACCGGCATTCCCGTCTGGGCGACCTTGGGCAATGAACGCTTCGGCCTCGTCAGCGTGCCCGAGAGTGTGACCGAGCTTCATCTCTTCGTCGATCACGATGCTGGCGGCGAGCTGGCTGCGTCGCGTGGCCTGGCGGCTTATGCACGCGATGGGCGGACGATCCAGGTCCGCAAGCCATCCTCCCGCGATACCGATTGGAACGACGAACTCACGGCATGGCTGCGCCGCAAAGCGGCGCGGTAAAGGAGAGAGGGCTTCTCGGATTCCTGATCCGGCAGAGGGCGTGTCCCGATGCCCTCATCAGGAGGACGAATTGCCATGTTTCAATCAGACCTGTTTCCCGCCGGCGAGCAAATGTCGTCAGTGCCATTGGCTTACGCTGTCGGCGCCAGGATTGCCGCGCTTCTTGCTTCGGGACGTCATCTTTCCCGTGCCGACATTTCCGGGCTGTTCGCCGATGAGACCGGCGTGCTGGACTGGGGAAGCGCCTGGACAATCGATGACTACAACAACGCGGTCGAGATCGGCGCGCTACTCTGGCTTCGGAAGTCCTCACGCATCGATTTGGCGACAAGCGTGCACGAAGCCGACGCGCGGTTCGACTGGCTCGAAGCAGCCTTGCCGACCCGGCACGTGCGCAGCGAGGCGCAGATCCAGCTCCAGCAGTTCTCGACCCCGCCGATGCTGGCCTGGCTTATGGCAAAGGCCGCAGCTATCGCTTCGCACGACACGCTACTCGAACCGTCCGCAGGCAATGGCGCACTTGCGCTTTGGGGCAGCGTCCAGAACGCTTCGCTGCTGCTCAACGAGATCGATCCGGCAAGACGAGACGGCCTAAGCCACATCTTCCCTTCGGCCGCGATCACCGCGCATGACGGGGAACTGATCGCCGACCTGCATCGTGACCCTGTTCCGTCGGTCGTGTTGATGAACCCGCCATTCGCCCGCAGTCAGGAGCGCGGCAACGACGGCGAGACGGCGCAGCGCCATCTGCGCAGTGCAAACCGGGCATCAGCCGCTGTGGCGAGGATTGTCGCCATCATGCCCGAAGGATTCAATGCTTCCACGTTCGCCAAGGCACAGGACGAAGCGTCGCTGCTCCTCGATGTCCGGCTGCAGCAGATGTTTCGCAGGACGGGGACGGGGATCGCCGTTCGCTTGGTCGTGTTCGACAAGACGCCGACAGCGCCTGAGTCAGCGATCACCGGAGATACCGCCGACCTGATCGGACTCCACGAGCTTATCACTGCGCTTCAGCCCCGTGCGCAGACATCGGGCAACATTCATCGTCTTCCAGTCGGCAAACCTGTGCGCCTTGTGGGCAAGACCTCAACGCATCGCGCGCCAGTCCGGCCGGTAGCACCATTCGCTGCGACACCAGCAGCTAGGGCGAATGCGATCGACCTTGCCTATTCGGTCCTCGCCGACCCCGCGCCGGTACCCGAACAGACCGGCATCTACCTGCCTTACCGGCCCAGCCGCATCGCCTTCGAAGATGCGCCGGTCCATCCCACCCCGCTCGTGGAATCGGTTGCCATGGGTTCGGTCACGGCACCGCAGCCCGAAGTGCGGCCGCTTCTCCCTGCAGGCTGGCAAGCCGATGGCCTGCTGTCCGAAGCACAATGCGAGACACTGGTCTACGCCGCCCAGGCATTTGCGCGCGATCTTCCGGGTCAGTTCAAGATCAGCCAGGAAGGCACCTCGCTCGAACTGTCCGAAGACGGGCACGCATTCCGCCAAGGCTTTTTTCTTGGCGACGGAACCGGAGCGGGCAAGGGACGGCAGATCGCGGCGGTCATCATGGACCGCTGGCTCGCAGGCGAGCGCCGCCATGTGTGGATCACCAAGAACGAGGCGCTGCTTGAAGATGCGCGCCGCGACTGGGAGGCGCTTGGCGGGCTGCCGCTCGATCTCCAGCCACTATCCCGCTGGAAACTCGGCCACCCTGTAACGATGTCCGAAGGCATCCTCTTCGTCACCTACCCAACGCTGCGCTCGGGGCGCGCTGAGGATACGCGGCTCGACCAGATCCTTGCCTGGGCGGGCGAGGATTTCGATGGCGTGATCGCTTTCGACGAAGCCCACGCAATGGCCAATGCGCTCGGGGGCTCTTCAACCCGCGGCAAGGTCAAGGGCTCCGAACAAGGGATGGCGGGCCTCAGGTTGCAGAACCATCTCCCGCGCGCCCGCGTACTCTACGCGTCCGCCACAGGTGCCTCAGACATCGCCAATCTCGGCTATACTTCCCGGCTTGGCCTATGGGGACCCGAGACCGCCTTTCCGACCCACGAGGCGTTCATGACCGAGATCCGCGCTGGCGGCGTCGCGGCGATGGAGCTCGTCGCCCGCGACCTCAAGGCCCAGGGACTCTACCTTGCCCGTGCCCTGTCCTTCGCCGGGGTCGAATACGAGATCCTCGAGCACTGCCTGACTGAAGCGCAGGTTCGGATTTACGATGCCTATGCCGATGCCTGGGCGATCATTCACCGCAACCTCGAAGCTGCGCTCGAAGCAACCCGCGTGGTCGACGAGGACAGCGGCGACACGCTCAACCGCAACGCCAAGGCTGCGGCGCTGTCGATCTTCGAAGGCACCAAGCAGCGCTTCTTTGCCCAGCTCCTGCTTTCGATAAAATTGCCGAGCCTGATCCCCGCGATGGAAGCAGCTCTTGGCGAAAACCATTCGGTTGTCGTGCAGCTGGTTTCGACCGCCGAGGCCATGCTCGACCGGCGCCTTGCCGACCTATCCGATGAGGAACGCGAAGCGCTCGATATCGATCTGTCCCCGCGTGAATACGTCATCGACTACCTCGCCAAGAGCTTTCCGGTGCGATTGATGCAGGTCTTCGCAGACGAGGATGGCAATCTTCGCTCCGAGGCGATGAGCGACGAGGAGGGCAATCCGGTTTTCTGCCCGCGCGCCATTGCCGCGCGTGACGCGTTGATCGAGCAGCTCTGCGCACTGCCGCCCATCGCCACTGCGCTTGACGCGATCATCGAGCACTTCGGAACCGAGTCCGTGGCCGAGGTCACTGGCCGGACCCGCAGGCTGGTATCGGGCCGCGATGGTCAGCAACGCCTCGAACGGCGAACCCCGAGCGCCAATGTCGCCGAAGCGCAAAGCTTCATGGAAGGGAGCAAACGCATCCTCGTCTTCTCGGATGCGGGCGGGACGGGGCGTTCCTATCATGCCGACTCGGGCGCCAGGAACCAGCAGCGCCGGGTTCACTTCCTGCTTGAACCGGGATGGCGCGCCGACAACGCCATCCAGGGTCTTGGTCGCACGAACCGCACCAATCAGGCCTCGGCCCCGCTCTTCCGGCCGGTAACCACCGACGTGAAGGGCGAGCGCCGGTTCATCTCGACTATTGCGCGAAGGCTCGACGCTTTGGGCGCGCTGACGCGCGGCCAGCGCCAGACCGGCGGACAGAACCTGTTCGACCCGGCCGACAATCTCGAAAGCGACTATGCGCGCGACGCGCTCAGCCGCTGGTTCCAGCTGCTCTATGACGGCAAGCTCGAAGCCACGACCTTCGGTAATTTTGTCGAGCGCACCGGCCTCCGGCTTGAAAATCCTGATGGCGGGCTGACCGACAATCTCCCCACCATCCAGCGCTGGCTGAACCGCATTCTTGCGCTGCCGATCGCGCTCCAGAACGCAATCTTCGATGAATATCTCGACCTCGTCGAAGCGCGGATCGAAGCTGCGCGTGAAGCCGGAACGCTCGACCAGGGACTGGAGACCGTCAAGGTCGATCACTTCACGGTCCTTGCAGATGAACTCCTGCGCACCGACCCCGTAACCGGAGCGGAGACCCGGCTAGTCTCGCTCGAAGTGTCGAGGCACCTTCGGCCTCTAAGCTTGCAACGCCTGGTGCGGATGCACGAGATTGGCAGCCCGCACGCGATACCGATGCGCAATGCGCGCTCGGGCAAGGTTGCGCTGTCGGTTCCTGCCCGGCGCCTCATCGCCGACGACGGGGCCGTGATCGAACGCCGCCGCCTGCTGCGACCGCTCAAGTCCGCGAACTGGACGCTTGAGGCACTCGGTGAAAGCCACTGGGAAGAAATTGGCGTTGCTGCGTTCACCAGCGCATGGCGGACCGAGGAAGAAGAGGCGGCCAAGTCACCGGTAACTGAGCGCGTCCATCTCGCCACCGGGCTGCTGCTTCCGGTCTGGAAGCGCCTGCCCGGCGATCATGTCCGCGTCACCCGGCTCGTTGCCGATGACGGCCAGTCGATCATCGGCCGCGAGGTGCTCGATATCGATCTCGCTGCAATCGCCGATACCTTTGGCCTCTCCGGAGTTACCGGACCATCACCGGAGCAGATCGGCGACCTCGTCCTAGTCAGTGGCAAGCCGCTGGGCCTCGCTAGCCACGATCCACTCACCGTGAAGCGCTCGCTGGTCGGCGGCGAACAGCGCCTTGAACTGACCGGGTTCTCGCCTGATCGGCTCGACTGGTACAAGAACAAGGGCTGCTTCACCGAGATCATCCGCTATCGCACGCGCCTGTTCGTCCCGGTGTCGAGAGCCTCGTCGGTCCTCCCCGCGCTTGCCGCCTGATCTCTCAGACTGACCCCAATCTCAGAATGAGAGTGGAGGGAGCCCTTTGGGCTTGTGGGCCTCGTGATCCTCACCTGCGCCTTCATTCCATCAGGAGAACACCCATGATCCAGTCGATTCCCTTGAAGAAGCTCGTCCCGAGCCCGCGCAACGTTCGCAAGTCGAGCGACGTGCTGGCCGACCTCCAGCTGCGGGCAGACATTGCTGCGCGCGGCCTGCTGCAGAACCTTGTCGTGCGCAAAGGAAAGCGCGGCAAGTTCGAAGTCGAGGCCGGCGGTCGCCGGCTCGCCGCGCTGCAGGCACTGGCAGAAGAAAGCACCTTGCCCGCAAACCACGAGGTCACCTGTCTCGTCATTGAAGGCGAGGAAAGCGAAGTGCGCGAAGCCAGCCTTGCCGAGAACTTCCAGCGTCTCGCAATGAATCCGGCCGACGAGGCGCAGGCCTTCGCTTCCATCATCGAGGCGGGAGTTACCCCTGAAGACGTGGCGCGTCGCTTCGGCCTCACCGTCCGGTTCGTCGAAGGGCGTTTGCGTTTGGCAAGTCTCGCACCCTGCGTCTTCGAAGCGCTCGCCGAAGGCACGATCACGCTCGACATGGCCAAGGCCTACGGCGCGATTTCCGACGTGGAGCGCCAGGCGCATGTCTATGCAGAGTTGCAAGACGCCTGGTACCAGATCACGCCCGACACGATCCGCCGCATGGTGCTCGACGCCACGGTGCGCGGTTCCGATCCGCGAGCTGTCCTCGTCGGACGCGACGCCTACCTCGCCGCAGGTGGCCGGATCGAGCGCGAACTGTTCGACGATGATGCCAGCGAGAGCTGGATCGATGTCGCGCTGCTTGAGGACCTCGCGCACAAGGCCATGGAAGAGGCAGCAGAAAAGACCGCGCTTGAATATGGCCTTGCCTGGGTTCGTCCGACCCTTGGCAACTACGTCAGCCATGACCTTGTTGAAGGTCTCGGTCGCTTGCCCTGCGAGCCTGCGCCAATGACCGAACAGGAAGTGCAGGAACTCGGCGAGCTCGAGGCCGACTATGACCGCGTCGCCGCTGTGCTCGAAGATGAAGACAGCGACGAAGATGAGGTCGCCAAGGCCGAGAAGGAACTGGTGGTGATCGACCGCGCCATGCGCGCGCTCAATGATCGTCCCCCCGTGCTTGCCGACGAGCTGAAAGCCGAGGCCGGTGCCTTCCTCGTCCTTTCGCGCAATGGCGAACCGACCTTGGTCCCGCAGTTCTATATCGAGACCGAAGTCATCGCTGATGAAGGCGTGGTCGAGGCCATTGAAGAGAGCGGAGCGACGAAGGCAAAGGGGAGCTCGCTCTCCCAGCGCCTCCTCGACGAACTCGCGATGCAGCGCCGCGATATCCTGGCGATCCATCTCGCCAACGATCCGGCTTTGGCGCTCGACTTCATGGTCTTCACACTCGCCGATGCCGATGGACACGACTGGCGCGCCAAGAAAGCATCGACACTTGTCGGCTCGATCGCATCCGGCCCGGTTGCCGGATTTGAGGCCAAGGATGCTCCGGCAAGTGCTGCCCTGGCCGAGTTCGCAGGATCGCTCGATGAAAGCTGGCGCTTGGGCGAGAGCGATGTCGAGCGGTTCGCAAGGTTCCGGGCGCTTTCCGACGAGGCACGTTCAGCCTGGCTTGGCCATGTCGTTTCGCGCACTTTAATTGCCAGTCTTGCCTGCGAAGGCGAGCGCTCGGTGCCGCTGCACGAGGCGCTAGGCTCACTGCTCGAAATCGAGACCGCGCATTGGTGGCGTCCCACGGCAGCCAACTACTTCGACCGCGTGGCCAAGGCCCGCACGCTCGAAGCACTCGATGCCGCCGGCGGTCCGGAATTGGTCAGTCGCTATGCTGCCTCGAAGAAGGCCGAACTGGCGAGCGCTGCCGAGCGCATTTTCTCGGGCAACTTCATCGGCGAGGCCGAGGTCAAGGAACGGGCGCAGGCATGGGTTCCTTCGATCATGCGGTTCACTGATGAGGGCGTTCCAGCCGATCTCGAGGAAGCTGCGTCGATTGATGACGAAGCCGACGAAACGGTCAGCGACGAGGTGACCGATGAGATTGCCGAGCAGGCTGCCTGACCCCTCCTGACAGGTCCAGGTCACTCGGCGGGCGGTCCGTCCCAATCGGGACGGGCCGCCTTTTCTATTTCAAGTCTTGGTTCGTAAACGGACCTTCCAATCCTCAATTGCGAATGTCCGCCTGAGACCCAAAAGCGGACGTTGGATCAGGGCGATAAAGGAGTCACTTTACTTCCGTGCTCAAGCTCCGCTCGGTCGCCTTAGGCGTTTCCAGCCGATGTAGACTGCGGTCACAGAGCTGATCAGCCCGAAGAGGGACATCAGCCAGATAAGAAGCTCTCGCGCGGGCGATGTGCTTAGCAAGAGGTTCAAATCCCAACGGTGGAAGAGGTCAAAAAGCCAACGATAGGTCCGACGGCGAGAATCGGATTGCGAGAGCAGTTCGCCGGTTTCGTGCGCAATATGCACCCAGTTCTCGTCTGGATCGTCGAAGCGGAACCGCAGAACAGGTAACTGCACATTGCCATCCACCGCATACCAGTATGCGTCGGGCTCAATCAGAGTCTCTGCGGATAGAATCTGCGATCCCGGCACCAACTTTGACGCAGCCTGGTGTAGCTGCTGATAATTCAAATCTAGTGGCTTGAATGAGGACGCATCCAAAACAAGATCGCTTATTCCTGGCTGCTGGATGCGAAGCAGCGCTTGCCCCGCAGCCGAGGTGACAATCACCCTGCGAGCGCTGCCCGCAAGTGGTTTCAGAGCAGCCAAGTCAGGATTGGGCAGTTGCTCAGCCCCGCTATAGGCACGGACCGCTTCGGGAGACACGCCTTCGCTGGCAAACAGCCGCCATGGGTCCACCGACAGCCATCCCGAGAATATCCAAAGCAGTAGGAAAGCGCTGCCTAACAGGCCGGACACGTGGTGCCATTTCATCCATCCGCGATAGGGCGTCATCTTGCCGCCGCTGAAACGTCTCCTGCCCATCCGTACACGCGTCAGGCCGATCCAGATGCCCGTAAAGGCTACTATGATGCAGGGGCCGGACACCCACATGACGACCTGTCGCCAGAGCGGCTGGTCTTCGCGCAGGGCTCTGGGGTAGAGCCAGTGCGGGATCGATCCGAGCCAGTTCCAGAAACGCTCACGTGCATCGGTGTCGAGCACGACCGATCCATCGGTGGACGATATGTAGAGCACCTGACCTGCGTCGCCCGCCAGTTCCGCCTTCCAGAGCGGACGGTGGGCATCATATCCGCCCGGGACGCTCCATTGGTCGTTATGGATGAGGCGAATGTCGGAGACATTGGCTTGGCCAAATCCTTCAGCGATCTCGCGCGCCTCTTCCTTACCCGCACCCGCGGCAATCTCACCGGTATCTGCCCAAATGGAAGAGGGCACGCCATCCCATGGCGAGAGCCTCCAGATGGGCCGATCGCCACGCATTTCCAGTTTGATCTCACGCAGATCGGAAGTTGCGCCTTCTGAGGAATAGGGACCGTACTCGACTTGCTCCAATCCAATTGGTGGCAGCCCTTCGAGCTGCTCCTCCGCATCGAGCGAAGGAAACGGCACGTAAAGCATGACCAACCCGGATACGAACCACAGCACGAACAACAGACAGGTCGCGATCCCTATCCAGCGATGGACGAAATAGAGCCAGTACTTGATTGTCCGCCAGTTCACGTTTGGCGATCAGAAGCTGGCACGCAAAGCGACGTCCACTGAACGTGGTCGGCCCAGAATCCATTGCTCGTTGCCATAGGTGGTGAATGCGTAATCCTTATTGAGCACGTTTTGCAGGTTTACACTGAGCGCCAGACTGGGCGTCAGCGCATAGGATGCGCCCAAATCTACGACTGTGAAGGCGGGGACACGGAAATTGTTGCCGTTGTCAGTGAAGCGACGCCCGACATAGCGAAGGTTTGCGTGCGTCGAGAGACGATCCCCGCTCGCCCAGCGCAGTTCGAGGTTCGCGGATGCTTCAGGCACGCCAGCGGGAGTGTTGCCTTCGAACCCGGCAAACTCGTCAAAGTTCGCATCGAGGATTGTGCCATTGGCCGAAATGCCAAAGCCCGCAGGCAATTGCACATCGACGCTCGCTTCAATTCCTTGTGAAGACCGTTGCCCGACCTGGTCGATCGCACCACCCGGCACGGTCTGGGTAAAGAGGTTCTGCTTCACCAGCCTGTAAGCTGCGAGGGTGAAGCTGCCATTGCCGTCAAGGAACAGACCCTTCACGCCCGCCTCATACTGGTAGCCATCGGCATAGGTGAGTTGGAACTGGCTGGACGAACCCGAAAAGGTGGTCAATGTGCCGAGTGGATCGACCGCGGTCGAATATTGCGCATAGAGCGAGAGGTTCTCGGAAGGCTGGTAGACCGCGCCTACGCGCCATGTCGTGCTGGAGAGCTTCTTGTAGGCTGCCGTCCCGCCGTTAAGTGCAGGCGTATCGCCGACGATGGTGGTTCCGGTTGCATCGTAGACCCAGTTCCAGCGTCCGACCTTGTTTTCTTCATGCCGGATGCCTGCGACGAACGAAATCTGTTCGGTAATCGCAATGCGATCCTCGGCGTAGATTGCCCAGGTCCTGGTATCGGTATGATAGCGCGGGATCAGGCCGACGGTGTCGAGGAACTGGCCCGGATCAAACCCGGTGATCGCCACCTCGTCTTCCTGATAGTCCGATGCGAACTGGTGGGAATAGTTCAGTTTGAAGTAGTTGACGTCGTAGCCGATGAGCAAGTCATTGCTGGCGATGTCTGCCAGGTCGCTCGCGATTGTGACGTAGCCCTGGCTGCCATACTGATCGACGTCGTGAATGATGCCGTAATTGTCGGCACGATAGATGTTGCCCGGCGTGCCAAAACCAACACCATTGGGGCAATTGCCGTCATCGGCGATCCAGCAATAGGTTTCCAGATTGCGCCAGATACGGTTGGAGGTGAGGTAGTAGGCGGTGTTGGCAAGGCTGACCTTGTCGCTCACCTGCCAATCCATAGTGAGGGCAGTTCTGTTGTCGCGATAGCGCATGGTGGAATCGCCGACGTTGTAATTCTCGTGGCGGATTGATTTGTCGAGTTCGCCATCGATCAGCGGTGTTCCGAAATATCTGGTCGGCTTGTTGTTGCCAAAATCATTGCGCAGCGTGAGGGTGAAGTCGTCAGTCGGGGCAAACTCCAGGGCACCCGATATCGCGAGATTTTCGCTTTCCCCACGATCAACAAAACCGTCGGATTCGCGATAGGAAACATCGGCGCGGAAAGCGAACATGTCGCTCAATGGTCCGCCAACACCCGCAGCTGCATGCCAGGTGTTTTGCGATCCGTAGCCGACCTCAGCATCCAGTTCGAATGCTTCGGAATTCGGGCCCCTGGGAATGACGTTCACGACACCGCCAAGCGCGCCCTGACCAAAGAGTACCGATGCTGGTCCGCTCAAGACTTCGATCCGTTCGACATTCCAGGGGTCGGAGGGAAAGGAGATCGAGCCATTATTGGGGAAGAGGCGTACGCCATCATAGAGCTGCAGGACCGAACCCTGGCCGCTGAATCCGCGCACAGCGAACGTTAGCCCGGCATTGCCAGGGTTGCCCGAATTGGTCACACCTGGAGCGCGAGACACGGCATCGACAATCGCCAAATCGCCTCGCGCGCGAATGTCGTCACCAGTAACCACGTTGACGGTGGCTGGAGTTTCGAGAATTGACATGTCCAGCCTGCTGCCAGTTGGGCTTTCCTGGGTCAGCGCCTGCTCGCGCTCGCCGGTAACGATAATCCGGTTTTCTTCATCACTCTCCTGCGCAAAAGCCACGGATGGCAGTGCCATCGCCAGAACAATCAGAGAGGTTGAACACAAGGATACGCGTTTCATATACATCGGTAGGCCAGCCTTTGAGCAAACAGGCCGATTTGTCCGGCCCAACATTGCCGGCGCTCAATACGGACCGCGCACGCCATTGTAAGGTAAATTACCGTAACCGGTCTGTAACAGGCCGTTACATCGCTTTCATGACTCCTCTCCCGGCGGGTTATGATGACGACCGGGTGCCTCAGCTGCTTCACGAGGACTAACGTAATTGGGACATCTGCAAACGTCTGCTTTCCTCCCAGTTAAAGACGTTAAGCCTAGCTGACGTGAGCGACCGCAATAGAGGCGCGTCGCCGCTATCATTACACGAGAGAGGAGGGAGCTTTGCTCTTCCTGAGCCGGGGCATGTCCGTCCCGGCGATCAGGAGAACTCCCATGACCAGATCCCGCCGCACTGCTTCAACTTCGCCTGCCCAGCGCATCACCGCTGCCATCATCGAAAAGCTCGAGCAAGGCACCAAGCCCTGGGTCAAGCCGTGGCGCGGTGTGCCGGTTTCACGGCCCCTGCGCTCCTGCGGAACGCCCTATCGCGGCATGAACACCTTCTGGCTTTGGATGGTGGCCGATGGCTGTGGCTACGCCTCTCCTTACTGGATGACCTATCGTCAGTGTCAGGCGTTCGGGGGGCAGGTCCGCAAAGGCGAAAAATCGACCATCGCGATCTTCTACAAGAGCTACACCAAGGAGGTCGAGAACGCCCAAGGCGAAGCTGACACCGAGAACCGGCGCGTGCTCAAGGCCTATGCCGTGTTCAACGCTGACCAGTGCGATGGCCTCCCTGAATTTTACCATCCCAAGCCGCTGGTTGCCGCACTTGAGCCCGAAGGACGCGAAGACCGGCTCGATGCCTTCTTTGCCCATATTGGCGCAGACCTTCGCCACCATGGCGCGCAGGCCTATTACGAGCCGCTGCGAGACCGGGTCACCATGCCGCCAGCTGAACTCTTCGAAGCCTATGACCACTATTACGCGACACTCGCACACGAGCTGTCGCACTGGACCGGGCATTCTTCGCGGCTCGACCGCGATCTCAAGAACCGCTTCGGAAGCGACGCTTATGCCGCCGAAGAACTGATCGCCGAACTGTCCTCAGCCATTCTTGGGGCAGAACTGGGTCTTCCGGTCACCCACCTCGACCATCACGCCAGCTACATCGCGTCCTGGCTCAAGATCCTCAAATCGGACGAGCGCGCGATCCTGACCGCTGCGGCCAAGGCCGAGAAAGCGGCCAGCCTGTTGCTCGAACTTGGGGGTCACCAATCCTGCGAAAGCGAGCCCGACATCGATCTCGCTGATGCAGCTTGAGGAGCAGTGAGATGGGACGTCCTGTCAGTTATCCGATCGGCTCCGTAGTAGCCTTTCGCCTGCTTGATAACGGCGAAGACGACGATGTCGACTGGGCCTACGAATGCCTCGTCGACGAGGTCATCGTTACTGCGAAGGCGGCCTTTCCTTCCTTCGAGCGCTTCGAAGGATGGCGCGGCCGCGAAGATCGTATCCTCCTGCGCAACGCCTTCGCCGATTGCGGCATATCGACCTACTGCGGCCTTGCCGCGATCTGGCTCGCCGAACGCGACGATGCGCGGTACTGGGAGGCCGACTTCTACAACCCACGAACGGCGAGGGCGCGGCACTGGCTCGGCCAGGTGTCGGGACGGTTCATCGACCTGTTCGGTGAGCTGCGCCTGGTCGGGCGGTTCTCGAACGGCGAAGCGATCTTCGAGCGCTCCCGATCCGCTTGTGCCACCGGATCCTGATCCTGCCTCATCCCAGTCCGCCGGGAGAGGCCTTTGGGCCGGTCAGGTCGACCCGCAACCTGCGGCCCGTCGGCCCGTGTTGCCCGCGCCAGCCTAGGGCCGCAGGTTTCCCGCTACGCGGTGCGTCACGCCCCTTTCCCCGGCCCTGATCGGGCTCCGGCGGACAGGGCCGAGGCAATGGTGCCTCCTCTCCTTGTCCTCGCGATCAGGAGACACCCCATGTACGACAGCTTCATCGACCAGTTGAGCGGCCTCGACCTCTCAGGCCTCAGCATCAGGCCAGCTCCCTTCAACGAAACAGATTTTCCCTGCGAGGATGCGATCGAACAGACGCTTGGCGCCGTATGGTCCGACCTCTTCGCGATGTTTTCCGACACGGCCCTGGAAGCCGATGCCGAGGATATTGCCTGGGGCATGGTCAATCTGTTCCACCGCGCAGCTAGCCGCAAGTCGGCTCAACTTGATAGGGCCAGCGACGAGATCCGGGCCCTCCTCGCATCAGCCGATGGCTCCGAAGTGCATTCGAGCAATCTCGAAGAGCAGGTCGAACGCGCGCAGGGTGCCGAAGCCAGCATGCTGGCCTTCGAGCAGATGCGTGAGGCGGCGGCAGCACTGTACCGCGACGAGACCGGTTCCTCGTGGAAGCCCGTTTCCGGCTCGCGCACGAGCCATTCGCGCCACCTTACCTCGGCTGTGATCGATGCCCGCGACTTCCTCCGCGCACGCGCCGAGAACCGGCGTCACGCCCTGATCCCGGAAGGAACTCCGGTCGTCTTTGCAGGTGGGCGCCAGAGCTTCGAGAGCGCCGAGGATGCGAAGCGTTACGCAGACAATATCTGGGCGACGCTGGACAAGGTTCGCGATGCGGTTCCCGATCTCTTCTTGGCCCATGGCGGCGACGGCAAGGGTGCCGATCGTCTGGCAGCGAGTTGGGCCGAGCGCCGCGAAGTGCAGCAGCTGACTTATTCTCTCGATCGTCGTCTTGGTGCCCGCGCCGGGTTCAAGCGCAACGAGCAAATGCTCTCGCTCAATCCGCGATACGTTGTCGCCTTCCCGGGCAATGGCGTAACTGAACGGCTTGTGATCGATGCCAAGGCGCGTCGGATCACCGTGGTCGATCGTCGCGGCCCCTTGGGGAGCTCACCAAGGGGCGGCTAACGCTCCTTACTTGCCGCGATTGACGTTGTCGCTCTTGGACGGGTCGGGATTGTCGCGGGCATATTCCCTGCCGTTGACCTTTACGACATGAGCGCCGGGGTGCTCGCCACGCTTGATTTCGGCGACGATATTTCGGCGTGGCACATTCTTACGCGAACCGACATCATAGTGCTCGTTCCGGCCTCCCGGACCGTCGTTCTTTCCCTTGATTTTTGTCATCCCAATCTTCCTTCAGCGGCCCACCCTTGAGGGTGTATTCTTCAAGATGGGTCTCGTTGGAAAAGGATCAATTCCCTGAATTGTTGAAGAGATTGTGTGTTGCTCCTCAAGCACATGTGCATTTGCACGTCGCCGTACTATCTTGTGGGAATGCAACTTGACGATCTGCTGCAGCGCTACTTTGCCACCACCGACCTCTCCGGGGTTGCCCCCGATACGTTGTCAGCCGGCATCGAGCACTGCCGGGTCGATCTCGGCCTCGAGGAGGACCGGGGCAAGCGCTTTGCACTGTGGTCGTTTCTGCACATGTTCGGGTCCGCCCCCGATCTCGATGTGGCGTTCGAGAACGAGGAAGACCGGGACGCGGCCCGCAACTTCATGGATATCCTGGCAGTATCGGAGGGTGATGGGGCAGGCTGATTGCAGCAAGGTCTTGGCACCTTCAGGCCCGCACCCGATACCCATCCGGCTTTCTTCGCGAACAGTCCTGAATCAGGTCAGCTGAGGACGTCAACCCGTTCCTTTCCGGCCGTGTTGGCAGCTGCGCTGCCTGCCCGCACCGCCCGTCATGAACAGGTTTCCCTTGGAGCTTTGCTCCTGCGGTGCAGTCCTCCCATGCCCTGCTTCTTCTGGATGTTCGCAAGCCGGAGATGGTCTCCGGTTTGAGGAACTGAAGGAACTTTCATCATGACCAATATCGCAATCCTCACCGGCCGCATCGCTCGCGATCCCGATACCCGCGAGACCAAGGGCGGCACCAACGTCACCGGGATCACCGTCGTCACCGATCGCCCCGCCCGCGACAAGGACGGCAAGACCTACAAGGACGAGAACGGCTACACTGCCAAGGAAAGCGAGTTCCACCGGGTGACCTGCTTCAACGGCCTCGCCAAGACCGTCGGCCAGTACTGCTCCAAGGGCCAGCTGGTCAGCGTGCAGGGCCGCATCCACTACACCCAGTGGGAGGACAAGGACGGGGTCACGCGCTACGGCACCGAGATCCTCGCGGACAAGGTCGACTTCCTCGCCCGCGGCAACGGCTCGGGTGACGAGAACGACAACACCGACGCTCCCGAGATCGACTGATATCCACCATCATCGATCCGGCCCAGAGGGGCGCTGTCCAGAACGGACAGCGCCCCTCCTACTGTTCTAACCGGACGATACCTGTGGTTCGCGAGCGGGAGCAGGGCGGGCTGCTTCCAGCCGCCGCAGGCACTCTTCTTCGCCGAGCTTGCCGAGCAGTTCACCGGTCTTCCTGATGCCCTTCTTCGAGAAGGTCTCGATACCTGTGCCGAGCAGCATCTGGCCCAGTTCAATTGCAGCCTTCTCTTCCAGTTCGCGCTGACGCTGGTCGAGTGCTTCCCGGTCGGCTTCCAGTTTCTTCAATGCGGCAATCGCGCTTCGTTGCGATGGCATATGGGGGTCCTTTCATGTTTCCCCTTGTGGCGGCAGCCCGCACGCACCCTGCCCCGGATCCAGGCATGTAGGAAAACGAAATCTGACCTCGCGCCAAGCGGAAAGGTGAGAGGGTCCTGGCTCACGGAACTCCCATGCTGACGGGAATGCAACCACCGCGTCAAGGACGGCGGGGCCCCACGATTTTGCCTCCCCTTCGCTGGCGCTACGGTCCGACAAAACCGTTACCCCCACCGCCGCTGGCGCGGTCGCCCATGCGGGCGATCCTGTGACCCGGCGGCCGCATCCCCGTCCGCCAACCTCCTGTCGGCTTCCCGACAAAATCAGGAGGATATCATGGCTACACTTGCAACGGTTCAGACCAATTCGAACAGCTACTTCGAGGCACTTGCCACCGCCGAACGGCGGGCACTGCACAGCTTCTTCGACCAGCACGTTATCGAGGACGATGATCTGGGTTACTTCGCACTCGACGAGGGTGACTACAACGCGCTGCCGGCACACCTGGCACGCCGGGTGGTGCACACGGTCCACGGGGGACTGCTTGACGAATATTAAAGCGCCGAAGAGGGCGGGGCTGATAACGGTTCCCGCCCTTTTCTTCATGCTCGCCTGCGTTGGAGACGGTGCGAGATATTGAGCGGGGCTGTGGACGCGCTCTGTCCCGCGCATCTTGCGATGCGCTCCTGAGGGCGCGACCTGATTTGTTTCTGGGCCCCGCACGCACTTGCGCACCGGAACCGGGTCGGACCAGCGCGCGCGGCAGGACCGACTTCGCCCCGTTCCTGCCGCTCCACACGTGGTCCTTGGCCGGTCCCTCTCGCGCAGGTGCGACCTCTTGTTGGGAATGGAGACTGGGACACATCGTTCGTGAATGTGGGCCGGCTCGATGGGTTGCTCACGCTCCCCTGGCAAGGGTGGTCAATCACCTTTGAGACAGAACGGCCAGGGTCACTGGTCGCCACCCGCGCAATTGGGTACGAGAAGCACACCGGACGCAGCGGGTGCTGCAAATTTCCCGATGTTATTCAGGCGGATGCGTGTGATTTCCGCGGATTGGAATTTCTGAGCCAGTACCGCCGTGGTGTCCTTCGGAACCGAGTTGATTTGGCTCAGACACTGCTAACTTTTTGAAATCGGGTGCGAACTTATCGCTTTCCTACAAGCGTGCCACCGACTTAGAGTGATGCTCGCCTTCCGCAGGTCGAACCAGGCTTCTTGAAGTTAAGGAGCTTGGAAAAATGCAAAGAAATTATCGATTTCAGACATATGTTACCGCGCCTGTCGCGGACTGGATCAGGGCTGAGGCGCAGGATCGCCGGGTCAGCTGCAGCATCGTCATCAGCGACTGCTTGTTTGATTTCTGGCAGCGCCACATGGATGCGCAACTGCGTCACCCGGCGACCGATCCGGTACGCCAGAACGTCTTCATCACCGTCGCGCTTGATGCACTGCTCACGCACCATCCCGATCCCACTTTGCGCGAGCGAACGGTCGCAGCCTACCATCGCAAGCTCGAGCGTCTCGGGCTTGTTGCACCCCGTCCGGTGGGAGGCGATCATGAAGACTAATCTCGTCAACTTCACCCGCGGCAGTCAGCTGCTTGGCCACTTTGGCTTCATGTTTGCAGCAGGTCTCAAGGGGCCGCTGATCATTGGCCTACTGGTCGTTCTTGGCCTCACCTGGTGGGAGGTCAGTTCCGCCCTCGACGACTACCAGACCTACCTCTTGTGGATGCATATCTATGCTTCCGGCTACGCCTTCATGGAGTTCGATCCGGCCAAGCTGGTGAACCTGCGACTGCCCGACGGCAGCGTGATCGGCTTTCCCGTGGCTGTCGTCACCGACTTCCCCCCGATGCGCGAAGCATGGGCCCTGTTTGCCGGGGCGGTGAAGCATGCGCTGCTGCTCTCCGCTCTCATTCTCGCGCCGCTGTTTACGGCCTTCTGGTGGGTCGCCGAACACTTCGGCGAACGCTCCAAGCGCAAGCGCCATGTGCGCGGTGCTTCCCTTGTCACGTTGGGTGAACTCGAGGCCGATCTTGCGCACCACAACAAGCGCGAACGCGCCCGCGAGTATGGCCGCGAGCTGGGCTGGAAGTGGCGGCTCGCCGGGTCATCCGCGTTGCAGGATGCAGGGCTCTATTCGCCGGCGCATCTCGCCGGTGTCAGCTGGCCGTGGCGGCGTGAGCAGAGCCACACCATGCTTGTCGGCACCACCGGCACCGGCAAGACCGTGGCGCTGACAGAGCTGGTCAAGGAGATCCGCGAGAGGAAAGAGCGCGCGGTGATTTTCGATCTCACCGGGGCCTTCATCGAAACCTTCTACGAGCCCGAGCGCGATGTGATCCTGAACCCGCTCGACGCACGCTGTCCGGCCTGGAGCGTCTTCAATGACTGTTCCTCGCGGGCAGAATTCCATGCCGCGGCAGAATCGCTCGTGCCGCAGGATGGCGGCGGCGCCGAGCAGTTCTGGGTGCTCGCCGCGCGCACCATGTTCGTCGAGACTTGCCTCAAGCTGGTTGAGGAAGGTCGCGGAACCAACGAAGCGCTCGCTAGCGACCTGATGAACGCCGATCTCTCCGATCTGCATAAGCTGCTGGAGGACACGATGGCTGGCCCCATCACCACGCCAAGCGCCGCCAAGATGGCAGAATCGGTGCGTGCGGTGTTCAACGTGAACGCCAAGGCGATGCAGATGCTGCCGTCCGAAGGCGATCCGTTCTCGATCCGCAAATGGATCAAGGGCGAGTGCAAGGAAGGCTCCTTGCTGTTCCTCTCCTCGCGCTATGTCGACATGAGCGTGCTCTCGCAGATGCTCACGCTCTGGCTTGATACGGCGATCAACACGCTGATGACCGGTCGGCGTACGCGCGACCTCAAGCTGTGGTTCCTGATTGACGAACTGGGTGCGCTTCACCGCCTCCCCTCGCTCGAGAAAGGCCTACAAACGGCGCGCAATTTCGGGGGCGCGATCGTCACCGGTGTGCATGCCTATGCCAAGCTCAAGGAGGTCTACGGCGAAAACTTGGCGATGACCCTGTCATCGCTCGCCCGGACCAAGCTGATACTCGCCACCGCTGACCGCGAGACCGCTACCTGGTGCTCCGACATCGTCGGCCACCGAGAGGTTCGCGAGATGGAGGAGGGCTATAGCTACGGCTACAACAATGCCCGCGATGCGGTCAGCCTGACGCCCCGGCGACAGGTCGTGCCGCTGCTCCTGCCCGACGAGTTCATGGGACTGCCGAGCCTCGAAGGTTACATCAAGTTTCCCGACGGATTTGCGGCCGCGCCGGTTGCGCTGACGCCGCGCAACTGGCCGCGCATCGCCGAGGGATTTGTTGCTCGTGACGCTTCGCGCAAACCACCTCCAGCCGATACCGACGAGCCGGATGAACCTGACGGCAACGGCGGGTCCGGAGGACGCGATGGCGCATCCGAGGCCGGTGAAGCCGGTGGCAGGGAGCGGGGCGTCAAGGCACGCCCTGCCTCGACCTCACTCGATGATCGCAAGGCGCAGAAATCGCCAGGGAAAGGGACGCGGCGGTCGGACAGACGGAGCCAGCGCGACAAGAACCCTGCCAGAGTGACAGACCCCGCGAAGGCGAATACGCAAGGAGACCCGGACAAGACCGGTTCCTCGGACCGTCCAGCCCAAGGTAGCCTTACGCTCCCCGATCACGCGAGCGACAAGGATCAGTCCATGCCTGCTGACCAGGGACCCAAGCGCAGCGATGCGCCCGATCCCGAGGCACAGCAACGATCCGATAGGGACCACAACCAGGGCGACCGACGCTTGCAGGAGGAGCAGCAGCGCGGGCTCCTTGGCGGTGCAGCGCGCGACCAGTCCGATCACGATCTCGGCGACTTCGAAATGTGACCAGTTGAACGTCAGCAGAGGGGGAGAAGGAACAGGAAATAGACAATGCTCTCGATGGCCAATGTCCGTTCCCCCTCTGCGGCTGCCAGCTACTTTGCTTCCGATAATTACTACGCCCGCGCCGATGCTGACCGCTCTGGCCAATGGATCGGCGAGGGAGCGGAGCGCCTTGGCCTTGTTGGGCGCGTTGACGCCAAGCAGTTTGACGCTCTGTTGCGCGGCGAACTGCCCGATGGTGTCCAGGTCGGCAATCCCGGTCAGGCGCATCGACCGGGCACCGACCTTACCTTCTCGCTCCCCAAGAGCTGGTCGTTGTTGGCCCTGATCGGGAAAGACGAACGGATCATTGCCGCCTATCGCGAGGCAGTGATCGAGGCGCTGCAATGGGCCGAAAAGAATGCAGCTGAAACCCGTCTCGTCGAAGGCGGCAAGGTGAAAACCGTCGCGACCGGCAATCTTGCGATCGGGCTCTTTCAGCACGACACCAACCGGAACCAGGAACCAAACCTGCACTTTCACGCGGTCGTCGCCAATGTAACGCAAGGCGAGGATGGCAAGTGGCGCACGCTCAAGAATGACAAGCTCTGGCAGTTCCAGACGCTCCTCAACTCGATCGCCATGGCGCGCTTTCGCACGAGCGTGGAGAAGCTCGGATACGAGACCGGCCCTGTGCTCAAGCACGGCAATTTTGAGGCGAAAGAGATCTCGCGCGGCGAGGTCATGGCCTTCTCATCGCGCCGCAAGGAAGTGCTCGAAGCACGCCGGGGCGAGGGGCTTGAGGCAGGCTGGATTGCCGCGCTGGCGACCCGCGCACCCAAGGACAGCGTCGAGGACCGGGGCGTGCTCGGAAAGCTCTGGTCGGAAACGGCTCAGTCGGTCGGGCTTGACCTGGCGCCCATGGTTACGACGGCGCGGCAGGTCGCTGACAAGCGTGAACGCGAAGGTTCGTCGCCGACCTCGCTGATCGAGCGGGGGAAGGCGTTACTGGATAAGTTCGCGGTCTATCTGCGGGCCGATCCCGCCGATCCACTGGTCCCGAAAAGTGTACTCAAGCAGGATCGCGAGACAATCGCTGCGGCCAAGGCGGTGGCGTCTGCCGTGCGGCATCTTTCGCAGCGCGAAGCGGCGTTCGAGCGCACTGCGCTCTACAAGGCTGCACTCGACTTCGGTTTACCGACCAACATCGCCGCAATCGAGAAGCGCACTGCTGCCCTGGTGGTTGCGGGCCACCTCATCAAGGGCAAGGGCGAACACAAGGAATGGCTGGCATCACGCGAGGCGGTTGAGATTGAGCAACGCATCCTGGGCGAAGTTGCCAGCGGCAAGGAGACTATCGAACCCGATCTGTCCGAGAAGGAAGCAGAGACACGCGTGCAGGCGTCGGCCGAGATTGGTCACGGCTTCCGACTGAATGGTGGCCAGGTCGGGGCCGCGCGGCTGATCCTCACCGCGCGTGACCGCATTGTTGCGGTCCAGGGTGTTGCCGGGGCAGGCAAGAGCAGCGTCCTCAAACCCGTTGCCGAGGTGCTTCGCGAGGAAGGGCGAGAGGTCACCGGGCTCGCGATCCAGAACACGCTGGTGCAGATGCTCGAACGCGATACCGGCATACAGTCTCAGACCCTCGCGCGGTTCCTTGGCCGCTATCGGGAACTGCTCGACAATCCATCACAAGCAGCATTGCTGGCTGACGCCAGAGCAGACCTTCGCGGTCAGGTCCTTGTCCTCGACGAAGCTTCGATGGTCTCCAACGACGATAAAGAAAAGCTCGTCCGTCTCGCCAATCTTGCCGAGGTGCATCGCCTTGTCTTGATTGGGGATCGCAAGCAATTGGGCGCGGTAGATGCTGGCAAGCCCTTTGCCTTGCTTCAGAAGGCCGGTATTGCCCGGGCCGACATGACAACGAACCTGCGCGCACGCGATCCGGTCGTCAGGGATGCGCAGGCGGCCGCCCAGGCAGGGCACGTTCGCAAGGCCCTTGAGCGCCTGCAGGAGCACACAGTCGAAGCGAAGGGCGATGGCGCCATCGTAGCGGCCGAACGCTGGCTATCGCTCGGTCCCGAGGATCGCGAAAAGACCGCGATCTATGCTTCTGGCCGCAAGATCCGTTCTGCGGTCAATGAGGCCGTTCAGGCAGGTCTCCTCGCCAATGGCGAGATTGGTCCGGGCAAATTGCAGCTCGAGGTTCTCGACCGGGTCAATGTCACGCGGGAAGAGCTCCGGCATATGTCTGCCTATCGCACCGGCAGGGTGCTTGAGGTCCTCCGAAGAGAAAAGGCGCTCAATCTGAGGCCCGGCCTCTATCGCATCAGGGGATGGGAACGGAAGGGGCGCCAGGTCCTGCTTGAAGACAAGGACGGCAAGCAGGCAAGGCTCGATCCCTCGCGGATCAAGGTGACCGAGGATCGCGACAATCTCGCCTTGCTCGAACCCCGCAAGCTGGAGGTGCATGAGGGCGACCGCATTCGCTGGACGCGCAACGACCACCAGCGAGAGTTGTACAACGCGGATCGGGCAAAGGTTTTGGCGATCGAAGGTGGCCGTGTCACCGTAGAAACCTCGAAGGGGCAGCAGGTCGAGCTGCGCAAGGACAATCCCATGCTCAAGCGGATTGATCTCGCATACGCGCTTAACGCCAATATGGCGCAGGGCCTAACCTCGGATCGCGGAATTGCGGTGATGGACAGCCGTGAGCGCAATCTGGCGAACCAGAAAACGTTTCTAGTAACCGTGACGCGATTACGCGATCATCTGACCTTGGTGGTCGACAATGCCACACGCCTTGGTGGAGCGGTGTCGCGCAACAAGGGAGAGAAGGCCTCGGCGATCGAAGTGACCGAACGACTTCGGTCAGCGGCGGAGGTTGGTTCGGGCAAAACAATGCCGAACAAGCCGGAAAGGCGGGTCGAGCAGGAACTGGTCAAGGAACGTAGCCGGTCGCTGGACCTGGGTTTGTAGAGTGTTTTGCATAACCATCAAATCGCCGACTTCCTTCAGTTCGGTCATTCGGCCCCTCGCGAGGCGATCCTATATCCTCCCATTCAGATAGCCTATCCACCAATTCACATTTCGGCAGCGTTAGCGAGAACTCTTGATCGAACCTCAGGCTGAGCTTGCTGCTGCGAGAACGTTCTGCACCATTCGCAGGCTGTAATTTTTCGATGCAACAACGCAGAGCGCATAGATCACTAACAAGCTTGCACCGTATATAGCACTCTTGACCAATTCCTCAGTCGCCCACCAAGCCAGCCAAGGAAGGGTTACCGACAACAGCGCCGTGATTGTTCCGATGTCTCGCGCGGCCAAATAGCGACCGTGCGCATCGAGCACCCCAACGTCTTCTCGGTGGCTACGATAGATGCTGTAGAAGAGTGCATTCTGCTTATCGCCCGCTCGAGGAAATGCTCCGTGCTCTGTTCGCAGTTTACGCATATCGACGTTAGCGGCGGCGGGACCGATCTTTGAAAATGCGCGCGATCCAGGCAACGGGTCTTTCCAACGCCAATGCATAATTCGGTCGCGCCATATGGGCGGAATGAAGCCCAGCAGTAGTAGCGAAGCAATCACGATGAGCCCGAGAGCGGCCGTACCCGGCGCGGCAAACGCCTCCAACTGGTTCGTTAATGTGGCTCGGTCTGCGGACAGGAGCCCTATTGGCTCTGTCGTTACCCAGACGAAGGCGAGAAAGTGACCGACCATCGCGGCTCTGATCAGCCAGGCATTCTGCTCCTTCAACGATCTGCCTTCAGCCATCAATCCTGTCCCTTAGTGTGCATGAGAGCATGAAATCGCTTAGGCGTGGCGATGAGTAAGATAGACGGAGGCGTACGCTCTGCCGCCAACTCAGCCGCGGTATTCCAGTCAGTCCCGGATGGACCGGTATCCTGAAGGTGACTGTGCCAGGTCCCCACGTCGAATAGCGTCCTTCCACTCGCTTCGTGTCGTGCCTCAATGGCTGCATGGAGTCCCTGAGTGCCCAGCATAAACAGTGTAGCGCTCCGCGTACTGTCTGGCGGAGCGTCCAGTAAATCTACGACGGTAACTGACTTCAGGCGCGCGCTTGTGCAACCGATCATTACCCCTCCCGTTTCGACTGCCGAGTAGGATGCTGCTTCCGCACGAATGCGGTCAGCCACGCGCTTCGATATTCTAAGCTCCCAGCCATCGGTTCCGGCGATAGTGACGGTCTCAAATGCGGGAACCTGGTACCGGACCCACCTGGTGGCGGGAGTGTCATCGCCCATTGTGCCCATCACGATTGTACCGTCTGTTGCAGGCGCCGCCAGCAGTGCATCGATCTCCACTGCAAGGCTAGCGGTCATTGCCGAAAGCCGCGCATCGCTCATCTTCATTGTCAGTGATCCGCAGCCCTGTCCGATCCGGATCTCTTCAAGTCCTTCGTCCTTATCGAATAGTAATTTGCCTGCTCGCGTGCCACCGATCGTTGCGTACATTTCGGCCATGAGATCGGCGTGGTTCGGATTGTGCTTCGGTCCGTCGGCCAAAAGGAAAGCTCCACGCCCGCTGCCAAACAACGCGGCTTCGAAGAGCCGCGGCCGGTAGCGTGGCGTTGCGGCATCGACTAGCGCCTCGCGCACCGACAGCGATGCGGTCGAGTTGATGATCGCGCCAGCATGTTTCGGTAAGAGCGCCTCGGCTATCTTTGGATCACGCAAGTCACTACCCAGATCGCCCTTGTGCACCTCAGGCCGCAAATTGAACCCCTCAAGCTCCTTGGCAAGTGCATCGGCCTTGTTTTCGGTGACGTGCGAGGGACCAAGCGCGTGCCGGGCCATATTATGTGGGCGGAGGCTCGATTGATCGCTGACGCACAAGATGTTCTGTCCGCTACGGGCGGCGTGGAGTGCAAGTTTAGAACCGACGCTTCCGCAACCGAGCATAACGAGGGGTGATTGATCCGGTGAACCAGAGAGCGAGCGCAAAAGTGGCGCACTGATCGATTGGTAATGCGCGGCAGGCGAAACTGGTTCGTCGTCCCCTTGGGCGAAGAGCGATCTCCGTTCGGGTTCTGCACGAATATCCACAACGTAGGGCAAAAGCTCGATGTTTGATTCAGTACCGATAAGGTGGACCGGTCGGCGGGCGCAGAGAACTATGGCAACCGGAATTGGGGCGGGAAGCACAAAACCGTCAAAGCTGCGTTCGAGATTGCTCAGGAAGGCATTCAGCCCCCTGGCGCATCCGATCTCCTCGGCTCGGGCGCGAAGCTTGCCTAGTGTTTCCAAGTCCTCCGGCATGTAGGTCGAATGAACGAATGCGCTGCCGTCAGGATTCTTGTCCGGCCAGATGATCGCGACAACCGTACTTCCCATGCGGATGCCGCCACGCATAGGGCTCGCGGTGAATGTGTCATCCCCCTCGCTCGTTTTGAGCGGCGTTCGTTCGCCATCGCTCGACATCCACGCCTCTGCGTCGACGCCGAGCCGCCCGCTAGCATCGCCTCTGCGGTAGTACTTGCTCTTCCAGACGGCCCACCCGCCTTTCCGATCGACGAGAGATCGCGCATTCTCGGCATCTAGCTCGACTATGTCACGATAGCCGCGCCGCAACATGGGCTCCCACCCTTGGTCGGGATCGATCAGACCGTTGATTGCCGCTTTGCGGAGCCAAACTGCTAGCTGGTCGACAAGGTGAAACACGCCGTAATCGACGAGCCCGAACTGTAGGAAAAACTCATCCTGATTGCCGTCGATGAGGCACGGGCGCGGTGGCGTCGAGAATGGCATCAGATGCGGGAAGTGGCGGGGGAAGTCTTCACGCAAATAAAAGCGTGGCGACTGCCACGGCCAACTAGCCGGCAGTTTGAGTACCACTGGCTCGCAAGTGCGAACGCCACTCGAACTTACGCCATCCGCCTTCATGTCGAGTGGCATTTCTACGTTCATATCGATGCGGACACGTTCGAGCCCGTGTTCTTCTTCGAGAACTTCGCCGCCCACGCACTGCGAGTGCTGAAGCGCTACCCGCAGAACATGATCGGCAGCGCTGGCCTCATCATCGGCTGCCATCGGCGCGTCCGTGAGCGCGAGCCTGGCTCGCGGTGGCACCTATGCCCATCGCTGCCGCGGCGGCCTTGGCGGCGCTCTTCACTGTCTTTGTGATTCCGCTGGCAGTGATCTCGTACTCGAGCGAGCGTTCCTCATCTTCCCAGACATCGGCGACGCAGATGAACCGATCATTTTTGCCGTCAACGATGGCGATGTATTCGCGCTTGGCGCGATCGCAGGGCGGGTCCGAGTCGTTGGGATCGATCTTCTTCGAACTCGCTACCACGATAGCGCCCTTGCGGATTTGTCCGAGCGCGTTGCGTGCCGCCTCGCAGACCTTCGCGTCCTCGCCCATTTCGGACCAGCTGTCGTAGCTGAGGCTGTGCCAAGAGCAATGATGGGGAGCCTGCAGGATATCGTAGTTGAGCCAGTCGGCATTGTTGTCGCTCAGATCGTCCCAAAGCCGCTCCCAGATCGCCACCTCGGCATCGCCACCGGAGAGGAAGCGGCACTTGTCAAGGATTCCGCCGCCACGGATCGAGAACCGGATAATGACCGACGAGCAGTTCTTGGTGAGCAATTCCTCGGTGTCTTCGTCGTCCCCTTTGGGGAGCGGGGCAAGCAGTCGGCCCTCAAACGCGCTGGAGCTATTTTCGTTGAGCTTGGTGACCGTCTCGTTTGTCTTCACGACGATCTCGAGGATATCATCGGTCTTGCCGTCCTCGTCCTCCCCCATGATCTGAATGCGGTCGCCTTCGTCCGCTGTAGTGCCGTTCTCGCGGAACAGCGCGACGCGGCGTCGTGCCTCCTTCGCCCACGCTTTCGCGTCTGGGCAGAGCGTGTGGCTCTTACTTGCTCTGCGAAAAATCACGGGGGACGACCACATCTCGTGGATGAGGATCTTGTCATCATCCTTGCTCCAGTCCTCGGGTGGACCAAGGTGGAAGTGAGTCTCGAGCCCAGTAATGTGGTCCTTGTCAGGGTGGCTGAGCAAGAACCCGTCCACATATAGTCGGCCCTCGGTGTCCCGGTTCAGCCGCTCGCGCAGATCGGCCATGACGTCCGGTGTGTCGTCGCCATCGTTGTCAGCGGCCTTGCGCACGTGAAGGTCGATCAAGAGCTTTTGATCGTTATCCAGCGTCACCAAGGTCATGTCGCCGTTGCCGACGGGGAAAAACACGATTGAAGCAGTCATCTTCTAACCTTCCGTTGCGCCCAGCGATGGTCCATTCGCGGCAGAAGGATCGCTTTCCGCCTGTCAATCGAGCACGCTCCAGCGTAGCAAGGGTGTGGACCGATGAGTCGCGGGACTATATGGGTATCGTGACTTTACCCGTCAAGTTTCGCAAGGGGTTAAAATGGCAGACGACGAGAACCGCCGATCGTGGACCCAGATCCGGCGCTTTGAATTCATCGAATGGAAACTCTTCTGGGAAGGTTTGCTCAACCGCAGCGACCTTGAAGACCAGTTTGATATCTCCACGCCACAGGCTTCGGTCGACCTGCGGAATTATCGGGAGGAGGCGGGTGAGAACATAACATACGACGCGACGGTAAAGTCCTTTGTCCCAGCACCAGACCTAAAGCCAAGGTTTCTCAAGGCTTCAGCTGATCGGCTTCTGCTACAACTTCGTGCATGGATGACCGGGGCCCTTCCACGTGAAGACTTATGGTTCAAGACACTTCCACCTGTCGCAATCGCGCCGGACATTGTCCGGCATGTCGAACCGAAAATGCTGAGGGCGATCTTGCGCGCAATCCAGCGTAAAGAGGCTATCAACGTCCTCTATCAATCACTGACGAATACCCGATGGCGGATGGTCGCGCCCCACGCATTAGCATTCGACGGTTATCGTTGGCACATGCGCGCTTGGGCCTGCGACCGAGGAGATTTTCGAGACTTCGTAATAAGTCGGGTGCAGAAAATCGGGAAGTCGGAAGCGGCGAGCTATGATGTTGCTGATGATATCGAGTGGAACACTATCACCACGTTACGTCTCTGTCCCCACCCCGGCCTCAGTGACGAACAGGCTGCCGCGATCCGGCGCGACTACGGCATGAAGGGGAACTGCCGCTCCATAGAGGTGCGCCTTTCGCTCGCCTATTACTTTATTATGCGCATGAACCTCGATCTTGCGGATCTTCCGCCTCAACGCGCTCAAGTCTCTCTGGAAAATCTTTCCGAGGTGAAAGAGCAAATTGAGAAAGCCCGTGCTGAGACCAAGCGGCGACTTGCGCTTTAACGGACTACAGAAGGCGCGTCGGCCTTCCTGAATTGATTCGCAAGTCTTCCAACTGCCTGCCTGCGAACTCGATCACAGAGACAGGGGCAACTAAGTGAAGAACTCGCTTGCTTGGGGGTGCCCAGCGAGCTGCGGCGGACGATAGCATTGCGAGCATTCCGGGTGAGGTACTGCAGGCGCTTCAAGTCGCTCGACAACGGTTGGATGCAGACGAAACTGGGCTTCGACAACGCGAGGGCCGCGTTTCCACCTTTTCTTGAAATACCATCGATCCGACATCCACACTTCATCGTGCTGAAGTCCAAGAGGGTCCGGCGTGGTAGCGAGAAGCTCTTCCCTGACGAGGATAGAGGGAATGCAGGCTTTCAGTTCCCCAACCATCCACTCGAGCGCGATATCGCTCAATCGGGATTCGTCCTCGGGATAGCTGCCGCCAACATCGCTGTGGCAGCCGGCGAACCATATCTGGTCGAGCCATATAGGATTTTTGCCATCGTTCTCCTGGACACCGGCCTGCGTTCCCCATTCCACGCGTGGAAAGTCAGCTCGATTTTCATCGATGGATAGGGCGTGGCGCGCAAAACCAACCTTGGGGGAAAGCCAACGGTCGTAATTCTCCTTCCTCCAATAGGCGCGGTGCGTGTTGCGATAGATCTTCAGCCAATTAAGCGGATTCCAGAGGCTTAGCGGTGAATCCGGAGATTCTTCAAAATAGCGTATCTGTTTTGTGACAGTTCGGATGTAGCCGGTCAGTGCTGCTCCGGTCAGCAGGCCAAAAACCAAGCTCCAGCCCCAGTGCCAGCCGGACAAAATGCTGACTGTGAGTAGCAGCGCAGCAATTGCAACCGCGCCACGTACCAGCCAGGCTACCGCCACATTCTGAAGTGCAGCGACCGTATCGAAGACGCCAATGAAATCAGGCTCGACATTGCCACGCAGATTATCGGAACCGTCGCAGGCTGTGCATCCATAAGCTACGCGGAACCGCCGCCCCTTTTCCTCCCGTTGTGTAAAATAGGGCTGTTGGTCGCGTGGTTTCCCCGTACCGTGGCTGTACACCGATTTTACCGCTTCGGTTGCAACCGCGCGAAGCGCCGAACCGTATCGTGGGATTGGCGACCCGTCGGGAAGCCGGGTCGGCACCCCACATAGATTCATCATATTGGCAAGCGCGCGGACCGTGTATGCGCCACGGGAAAAGCCGATCAGGATGATGCGGTCGCCTGGCTGATAGTAGGAAATGATCTTGGCATAACAATCGATCATATTGTCCTCGATGCCAGCGCCCACAGCTGCCTCAAGACCGCTCTTGATCTTCGAAGCGGTCACTCCATCGATTTCACCAGCTCCGAGGCCCGGGTCGTAATAGGCGACCTGATCGTGGTAGGAGATCGGCGAAGATGGACCGGGCCGCATTGCGCGATACATTTTGTAAACGTTAGATAGTCGCTGGTCAGGACGCAGGCCGCCAATCTGTCCGGTGCCGTCTGCAAATATAAGTATGTTCTTCGCCAAAATGCCCCTCCACCGCGTAGTCTGTGGCCAATAATCCTATCATAAATTTATCAGTCAGCTTTATCGAACTACATCCGGAAAGCTGCCATTCCGCTGCCGACCCTTGGCTGTTTTTCAATGTGTTACTAACTTGAGCGTCGCTTACGCAATGCTCGGTCTTTTATAGAAGCTGTCATTCGGCCTTCTTCATGTGCTGCAACGCCAGCCACCAGGGCATCGCGCAATGGCGCATAGTCGAGGACGTTGACCGGTGCGGCCCTCACCTTCATCGCTCCACGCTTCAAACCGCCGAATTTCCTGTTAGTAGCAAAGGGCAGGCGTGGGACGATGAGATGGATCAGAAAGCCAAACATTGTCCAATCCATTGCAAATCCGCAAGGTAGTCCCTTCTTGCTCTTTATCGTAAAAGCCTCTGGTGTTTTTATGAGTTGCCCCATCACGGACTGATCGAATCCTCCTCCGGTCCGTTCGAACGGATCTGTCAAACGGGCAACGCGAACGGTGCAAGATCGCAAGACCTGGTCTGTTGGAAGGCGCAGGACCGCTTCAAGCTCACTTAGGTGGCCTGCTGCCAAATTCACCTTCAGATACATGTTCGCCGGTGAACGGGAGATTCGCCAGGCAACAGCAACAATTGCATGCGCCAGCTGATTTGCGGAGAATGCGAGAATCGGGGCGGTAGATCCTGACAGAACAGCTTTCTCCAGTCGCTTGAGTGCGTTGGAAAGCGGACCATCGAATCTACGATTGAATTCGCATTCACACTCCGCGCACAACATTGGAAATTCCCCGGTGTCGGTCGTGCGATGCACTACACCTTCGCGATCCGGTATTCCGATTGCGCTGCCACTTCCTGCAGCGAGCAACGGCCGAAATGCCGCTTTTGGGATTGCATGGGACAAGACAAGTTTCTTGTCGCGGCGGCAGTACGCACAGCGACCACTTGCTGACTGGTCCTCTGGAGAGCCTTCCATATAGAGCCAGACTAGCCTTTCGTTTCAGTGAGCCGAAGAATGACGCAAGTGTGTTACTACACACAACTTCTCGAATGTCTCTGTCGCCTCCTCGCTTGTCATGATCGGACCGTCCGATCGAGCCCGATCCGACGCCGATTTTCCGCCTTCGGTAGTTGTTGAAGGTGATAAGACGTGGGAAGGTTTGACCTCCGGCCCTTGTCCGAAATCCACCTACATTTTTCGGACAGTTTCCGGCTCGACTTTGTCCGAAATCATGCTACATATTTCGGACATGGGCGTCGAAATCTCTCCGCTGAAGTCGCAAATCCTCGAGCGTATCGGAAGGGGGGCGAAGAATGCTGTCTGGACGCCATCGGATTTCCTCGATCTCGCGAGCCGGGATGCTGTCGACAAGACACTACAACGTCTCGTGAAGACAGGAGACCTGCGCAGGATTGACCGTGGATTGTACGACAGGCCGGGCGTCAACAGCCTGACCAAGGAAAGAAGCGCACCGGATCCTCGTGCCATTGTCGAGGCAGTTGCGCGCCGCGATCAGATACGCGTTCTGGTTGACGGTATGACGGCCGCAAACGACCTCGGTCTCACAAATGCGGTGCCAGCGAAAATTGTCGTCCACAGCGAGGCAAGGCCTAAGTCGATCAAGCTTGGCAATCTCACCATCGACTTCAAGCAGACGGCTGCGAGTAAACTCTATTGGGCCGGTCGCCCGGCGATGCGGATCGTTCAGGCCCTGCATTGGCTGCGCGATACGATGCCTGGTGACGATGTTGCAGATTGGCAAGATCGCCTGATCAGCCTCCTCGCCGATCCTTTGCACGGCGAAAAGTTGCGAGCCGATCTGACGGATGGCTTCGCTACGCTTCCCGCCTGGATGCAGGATCTCCTGCGCCCTCTGCTGCGCGATCAGGCATCGTTCTCGTGACCCCTGCATTCGATGAAATCCTGCGTGCCGATGCAGACACACGCAGCGGGCTATACACAGCGACCGCGCAGAGGCTCGGTACGACGCCGCAGAACGTAGAAAAGGATCTCTGGGTCTGCTGGACGCTCGATGCGCTGTTCAACGGGCTTGGACAGGGGCCGCGGCTGCTGTTCAAGGGAGGCACTTCGCTGTCGAAGGCTTTCGGTTTGATCGAGCGCTTTTCCGAAGACATCGATGTGACTGTCTTCCGCGATGATCTGGGACATCCGGCTTCGGTCGAGGAACTCGCAGCGCTCAGTGGCAAGAAACGGCAAGCCGCGCTCGATGAAATCCGCGAAGCCTGTGAGGCCTTTATCAACGGGTCATTGCTGGAAGGGCTTGCGGCAATCTGCAACGAAACGTGCGCGCGCACGGGGATCGAAGCCGACGCACTACAGGTAAAGCCCGACTCACATGACCGACAGACACTATTGTTGGTTTATCCCAGTGCAACTCCGACCGACGCCTATATCGCCAAGGCGGTGAAAATCGAGTCAGGGGCAAAATCTGCGCTCGACCCAAATTCGCTGCGAACCATCACGCCCTATGTCGATGCCGACGTGCCGGATATCGACATCGCCGTGCCGAACGTCACGGTTGTCGATGCCGAGCGTACCTTCTGGGACAAGGTCGTCATCTTGCATGGACTGCGGCGCTGGTATGACATTCGGGGACAACTGCGCGGCAACGGACAACGTGTTTCTCGCCATTACTATGATGTGTTCCGTTTGCTCCAGTCCGACGCTGGCCAGGCAGCGCTGGCAGACCAGCCGCTGGGCGAAGACTGCGTCGCCCATGCTCGCATGTTCTTCAACAGGCCGCCCTTTGACCTGGCATCGGCACATGCCCCGTCATTTGCTTTGTGTCCCGAGAAGGGGATGATCGATGATTTGCGCCAGGACTATCGCGCAATGAGTGTCATGATCTTCGGCGAACCGCCACCCTTCGATGAAGTGATAGAGGCGGTGGCCGACCTGCAGCACCGTCTTAACGATCAGTCATGACGGGCTTCTTCAAACGTCTGTTCGAAAAGCGTGCTCCAGACCAGGAAGAGCAGGTCGCGCGGTCACAGGAAAGGCTGGAGATCGACGAGTTCGGTCATGGCCTCGTCAGCATTCCGCAACTCGATTTTGTTGGCCATCAAGCCAGATCGCCCAATCGCCGCTTCCGTCTGATCTGGGCCGACCGAACGCCTGACGGTTTGCGCGGCGGGAACCGCGAGAGCGGGCACGGCTCCTGGTCGCTGCTTCTCGACGACCGCATCGTGAGTTCGGGCAAGCTTGAGCGACCGCAGGAGGGGAAGGTCGCCGACAATGGCACCTTCATCCTTCACGACTGGATGTTCGGACATGGCTTGCACGGTCGATTTGTAGCCTGCGATTCCCAAGGTCAAACGCTCATCGCGCAGCAGTTTTCTGCCAATCTCATGAGTAACGGCCTGTCTCCCGACGGTCGTTACGCAATCTGCCAGACAGCCAATGCCCCAGGGAGCGACGACAGTTGTCGATACATGCTTTTCGACCTCGAAGCTGGTCGGGAAATTGCGCGATGGGAAGTCGAGACCGGTTGGGCCGAGGGCTATAAGTGGGATTGTGATGCCGGCAGGGTAATCATTTGCTTGAAGGACGGTGAGCAAGCGATCTACGACTTTGCCGGCGCCATGGTCGATCGAGAGGGCTGGCGCCGCCGCCGTATCGCTGCTGGTGACCTGGGCGTGATCAAAGATGTCCTGTCATCGCAAGCGTCCCTAGACCGCGAAATGCGGCATGACATCGCAGCTGGACTGAGGCGTGCAGCGCGCGAGGGAGAGATTTGGAGCCAGGCCCGCGCGTTTCGGCTTCTGGGCGAATTGCATGAAACAGAAGGCGAGCTGGAAAAGGCGGTCAAGGCCTATGACGATGCGCTGAGGCTCGATCCAAAGGTCGGCGTTGCCCGGAGGGTAGAAAAGCTTCGCAAGGAAACGGGGCAGCAGGAGATCAAACGCGGGAGTGGGAGACAAAGTCGGTTTGAAAAGCAGGCCGAACGTCTTGGTATCGGGCACGATGTGATCATGCTCGAAAAGGGCACCGGCAAGGACTGGAGACTTCACACGGTCCACGACTGGTCATTGGTCGAATTCGCTGCGCTCGAACACTATCTTGAACAGGGATGGTCAGGTGCCGCCTCCGAAGGCGGCTTAATCCTCACGTTGATAAAGGCCGCATCATTCCCAAGGCTTGATCCGCGCCACGCCGATACCTTTGTCGAAGCGTTCTATGCCCAGAACGTCGCCTTCGCGCAGGACAAATTTACCAAAGACCAACTCCTCGCTTCGGTTTCCCGAGCGACGCGGTCCCAGATCGAAGACAACTGGAAGATTATCTCCGCGAGCGCTGGCAATACTCCCGCATTCTATCCCAACGTTCGTGCAGAGCATGTTTTCGGCCTCTTCGAGGCATTGGGGAGCGATCGTCTTGTAGAGATTGCCAATGTCTTTGCTGCCGCGCCCTATGATCTCCGCTCAGGCTGGCCCGACCTAACCCTGTGGAAGGGCAAATCAGTCCGCTTTGTCGAAGTGAAGGCGCCTTCGGATAGCTTTCATGCAAGTCAGGCACGACTGATATCGAAATTGCTCCTGCCCCTCGGTTTCGACGTTGGACTAGGCGAAGTTAGACCGAGGTCATGAAAAATCGGTGTCTTCGTCACAGGCCTAAAGCGACCGCCCAAACCAGATGACCCGCCCGACGATATGCACTTCGGTCCGGTCCATGTCGTTCCATGTCGGGTAGGCCGGATTGTCGCTGGCAATTGTGATCTGCCGGCCGCCCGGCTTGATGGCGATCCGCTTGACCACCAGCGCGTCATCGGCACGAAGGACATAGATACCGTCGCGAAGACGCGAAGCATGGTCGGAAGCATCGACCAGGACTTCGTCGCCATCGCTCAAAGTGGGTTCCATGGAATCGCCTGCGACGCGGACGATCGACAGGCTGGCGCTCTTGGCTGAGGTCAGGCCCCGTAGCCAACGCTCATCAAAGCCAAAGCGCGTCTGTGCATTCTCGCTGGAGGCGATCGCCCCGAAACCTGCAGAAGCTTCCACCTCGAGAACCGGGATCTCGATGAGGCCATCGACTTCAGTGTTTGCCGGGCCGCCCAGGACCTGCTCATCGACGCCGAGGAAGCTTGCCAGAATGCGGCGATCTTCGGAATCGAGCGTGCGGGGCGAGCCGCGCTTGATGAACTGCTGGATGTAGCTGGGGTTACGACCGAGCATCCGCGAAATCGCGGCATAGCCGTAATTCCCTTTGCGGAGCAGCCGGTCGAGCTCCTCGCGGACATGTTCCATTTCTTTCGCGTCCTTCGTACTGGATCGTAGGATTCTTCCTAGACCCGAGGATGCATTCCTACTAAGAACATAACAAGAACACAAGTGATTCTTGGAAAGCGATGCGAGTTGTCGATGACCTTACTGGAACGGATCGAAATCTATCTGACAGATAACGACATTTCCGCGACCACCTTTGGGCGCGCGGCAGTGGGCGATCCCCGCTTCGTCCTCGATCTCAGGGCAGGGCGGAAGCCGCGCAAGCGGACTATCCGCAAGCTGGAAGACTACCTCTCGGAACATGAAGCACAAAGGAGACCAGACAGCGATGACCGCGTTACTGTTTCAGGTTGCCGCGATCCCCAAGCTGCGAGAAGCGCTCGGCAACCTGGCGCCACAACTGCACGCCGCCATGCTCGCCCGAGCTCTCCAGGTCAGCAATGCGCTCTGCGATAAATTCCTGGCCGCTGTCGCCGTGATGTTTCTCAACCCACAGCGCCATTCCCCAGAGTTCCTCGTCCCTGGTCAGGGCCACAGCGGGCCACCCAAGGCGGCGAGCATTCCGAAGATCACGAGGGTGCCTACGAAGAGTGCCTCTAGCCTGAAGAGCCAGCCGACCTTGATTTTCTCAGCACGCTCGGATGTGCCCCTATCACGCATCAGCACCACGGCTCCCTGCGACCCGTCCATGTGCGCGCCAGCCCTTCGGACACGAGCTGGTCGCCCAGTGAGCGTCCGCCGCGCATTATGACGCGGAGCTTGCGCCCATACTGGTCTTCGTCCCGACTCCCGATTGCCGCGAGCGAGAACTCGCCTTCGTTGAGCAAGATGACGAGCCGATCACGCGCCCGGATACCCAGCGCGTATTCGGCATCGCATTGCGGCTGGGAAATCTCGGGCGTGTCGATATCGGCGATGCGGATCTTCACGCCTTCAAGCCAGATTGTGTCGCCATCGACGACGCAGGTGCGGCGAACGAGGCCGCAGACCGCGAAGGTGTGGCGCGGAGCTTGCTGTGCGCTAGCCGCAAATGACGACCAGTTAATGCTGACGATGCCGATTGCCGTTCCTAGCAGCATGCCGCCTGCAGCGAGCATGGACACGGTCGACAACCGTTTGCGCTTCTGGCGCCGAAGTTCCTCACGGAAATCGAACACCTTCGCACCGTCAGATGTCCCAGGTTGCGCCCGGTCGGAGAAGTTTTCGCTCACCAGCAGCCCAGGTGGAATATTCGCCAAGTCATGCGGTCCTTCTGCCATCACTGCAACTTCGCGCCAAGCGGGCAGCCTCGCAATCACACTGATTTTCGGCTATAAATGTGGTCGGTCCTCTCCAATTGGTGAGAGAAGAGGTGAGATTGTGGCCTGAGTGAAAAGAGACAAGCAATGACCTATCCTGACAACTCCCCACCGCCATCGAAGGACGACTGGCAGGGCTTTCGCGAGGTGGATCGCGCCATCGCAGAGAACCGGCTGACTGCCTACAGTTGGAAGAAAGCTTGGGCCGACCCTTTGGGGCGACTGAAGCTCATCCTAATATTTGTCGGGCTAGCAGCGTTCGTTGGCTTCGTTGTTGTTCAAGACCTAATCCTCTAATTCTACCATTCCTTGATCTCGTCGGCGGCTTCCTCGCTAGCGCCGCGCGCATTGCGCGTGCGCCCATCAAGGTAGTCACCCACAGTATCAACCCGTTCGCCGCCCCAACCCTGGACGCGGTCGACCGTTCGGCCAATATCTGCGGGATCAACTGGAGAGCCAGACAGTCGCCCTGGCGCCGATCCCAGCCTCGCCGAGCCTCGCACGTCACCCCGGCCGCTAATGGTGGGCCGGGAGATCGGAGCGGCGGCCGGCAGGCTGAGTTCGTCCTCGATATCCGCATGAAGCCTGTCGGCATAGCTGGCGACAAAGCGCGCCTGCAATTGCTGTCCGGCCGGGCTCATCTGGAAATCGATGTCGTCGAAGCGCACGGGACCATAGTAGTCGCGGTTGGCCTCGATCTCGGCCATGCCCCATTCGCGATAGGCCTGGCTCAGATTGAGCGTACCCGCAGCATTGGCGCTCTCGTACCAGCTCGCCTGATCTTCAAGACGGCTGGCCAGCTCCTCTGCACGACGTGCTTCGATCGTGTAGCTCTGGGCCTCGGTCAGCGAGGTATTGAGGCCGGAAGCGGTACTTGAAACCAGGCTTTCGGAACTGGAACTGGTCTCACGCAGGAAGCCTTCGCGCGTGCTCGACCAGTTGCGGCTCTCGGAGATCTGGGTGAGGGCAGCCAGCAAACGCGAGCGGTCTTCCGACGCTATGCCGATATCGCTGTCGGTCCAACTTTGGTTGCGTCCACCTCTCACACCCAAGCTAGCAGAACCCGGCCCGCGTTCGCCTTTTAAGCCCAACCCGGCGTCTCCATTCAGGAACCAAGAGACGGTGATGTCGTCCGAGGCCCGCCGCGACAGCCCGAACTGCTGCTGCAGCGTGCGCGAGGCATTATCGATCTCGCTGAATGCCGTGCCGATGCTGTCACCACTCGAGATGCCGCTGACGGTTTCGTTTGACTGGCCGGTCGAATAGGCATCGCGCAGCTCGAAGAAGCGGGTCACTGCCGAGCTCGTCGATTGCTGCGCAAGGTTCGAATAGGTCTCGCTCTGGCTGCGGCTTTGCCCGGCAATGGTCGAGAGCCTGCTCGAGAAATCCGAGCCCAGCGTAGGCGCAAAAGGATAGCTCGAGGTCGGGACATTCGCGAATTCGGCATCGGGAAAGCCCGTGGTCTGCGTGCCGCTGTCGCCAAAACTGCGCGTCTGGCCTGCGCCATAAGCAATATTTGGTGCAAGATTGCCTTGCGCGAATTGCCGCGAGAAGACCGACGAGTTCTCAAGATTGGTGTTGCCGAGCGAGATATTGCCCGTGCTCGCTTCACGCGCAGCTTCCTCCGCCGCGTTCTGGCTCGGGTTAAGGTATGACGTCGCCTGGCCCGAGATCGCCATCGCGCCGCGCGCCACGCCGCCTGCCAGGAACGGAATTGAGGCAACGAGATAGCCAGCGAGCACGCCGATATCGGAGTTTACATCGGACATACCGGCGAATGTCGCGAGGCTGAGACCGGTATCGCCGCCAGCAGCAGCCACATCGCTCGCACCCTTGAACATGAGGATCATGTGGAGGATCACGAAGAGCGGTCCCCAGGCGGCGAGGTAGAAGAACCCGGTGACATAACCGCGCAGCGCAATTGGCCCGGTGCGCGGCATGAGGAAGAGCGGGAAAAGCACCGGGAAGAGCGCGTAGAAGACGACCGTCAGCACGACATTGAGGATCGGCACCCATTTCATGGAATTGTGCGCGATCGAGGAATAGGTGCGCTCGGTCTGGATATCGGCGCGGGTCTGGGCGAAGACATCGATGCTGCCCATGCCGCTCGCCCCGGCAAAACCGTGCATCGCCTGGTTCATGGCATTGATCGAGAGCACCTGGCGGAAGATGTCGCTGGCATTGCTCGAAACCCCCGAGAGGTAGCTGTAGGCAATCGGCAGGTCGGCAAAGAGCTTGGCGCGCGCGAGTGCTTCGGTCTGTCGCGGATAGAGCTGACGTCCGAAGGCCGTGCCCATATCATCGATCAGGTTCGCCCATTGGCCACCGAGCGTGTTGTAGGCTTCGCGGCAGGTGGTGACGACCGATGTGACCTCGCCGGTATTGACGTCGCGGATGAGGAAACGCTGTGCGCGCGCTTCGCTGCCCGGGCCGATCGTCGCCCAGATATCGGCGCTCTCGGCAAGCTCCTGCATCGAATAGCGGCCGAGCAGCACGTCGTAGAACACGCATTGCTTGAAATGCTCGTCGAGATTGGCAGCGAATTCGGGATCGGAGATGCGCAGGCCCCTTGTGGCTTCCAGAAGCCGCGCGCCGTAGATCATGCCGTTCTTCGAATAGTTGAGATCGTCGGGCAGGCCGAAAACCAGTTCGGCCGAGCGGGTGAGATAGTCGCCCGCCTGGCTGGTGAAACTCGCCATCAGCGCAAGCCCGAGCGGGACATTGGCCACTGTTGCCGGTGCGAGGCCCGGATTGACGCGATCGGTGACATGGACGTCCATGCGCGGGACCATCAGGCACATATAGATGAGCGTGGCACCGAGGAACCAGTTTACCCAGGCGCGCCAGTCCTGGTTGAAGGCGAGCACGATGACGCCCAATGCCATGCCCATTACGAGCGCGACCTGGATCAGGCTCTTGTAGCCCCCCGCGCCGGTCCAGGCGGCGACCGCGTTGAAGACATTGACGAGATATTCGCCGCCGCCGACCGTGTAGACTTCGACCATGGTATTTCCTCAGGGAACGATCGAGCGCGACTGGATGCCGCGCGACCAGTCGAGTGCGGCGGCCATCGAGGGCGACATGGAAGCAGCAAGCATGTTCTCGATCATCGCGGTCTTCTCGATGATCTGGACGATGGCGGTAACGCGCGCCTGTCCGGTCGCCTGCCGGCTGGCGAGCTGGTTTCGGACTTCGGCGACCTGCGCGCGCCAGAGCGTCAGCTTGGCCTCGTCGGCGGCGATGAAGCTTGCCATCGAGCGGCTCGCTTCGGAAGAAATCCGCTCGAGGATTGCATGGAGCAGGTCGATGCTGGTGACCTCGGCGAGCGTTGCGCGATCGTCGGTCGCCATGCCGCGGCCATAGGCGGCCTGGACGGTGAGGATCTTGTACAAGGGTAGCGAGGCCACCTGCAGCAATTCGATCTCGGAAGCGCCGATAGCGGTGTCCTCGCGGATCGCTTCAACCATATTGCCGATCATGGTCGCAACCCGCGGGCGGATTGCCTTGGCGGACGACAGGCTCAGCTGCTGGAAGGTGGGGTTGAGGCAGAGTTCGGGCTCGTCGCAGCGGAAGACCTCAACGCTCTGGCCCTGCGTCCCGTCGAGCAGGGCGGTCACGAGGGTCGAGGACGCATCGCCTGCAAAAGGCACGAAGCTGCCCGGATTATCGTCACTCGGCGGGACATAGATCACCGTGCCGATCAGCGTCATGGCATATTCGGCGAGGTCGCGGTCGAAACTGCCGCCCGGATTGAAGAAGGCGGATTCCTTAAGGACATGCCAGGTGTAATTGCGCGGCACGCCGGGATTGACGTCCTCGAAGTCGGTTCCGCCGGCATTGTTGGTACTTGTCCGCTGGCCGCGCGTGCCGCAGCCATGCTTGGCCGCAGCATAGTCGGTGAAGATGCCGGTCGAATTGCCGATGGCTTCGCAGATCGCCTTGTCGGCCAGATCGCCCTGCGGCCAGACCCCGCCGACGAGGCCCTGCGCCATTTCGCAGGAGTTGATCGATAGCTCGTTCATGAGCTGCGCCTTCTGGCTAAACTCCTGCATGATCTTGTTGCACTCGGGACAGATCGTGTCGATCGCGAGGCTGAAGGCAAAGCCCACCGCATTGTTGGCAACCGCCTTCAACAGCGCGACCATTTCGCTCGCATTGATGAAGGAGAAGGAGCCGGCAAAGATGTCGATCCCGCCGCAGCCCGCGCGTGCACGCGGTAGCTGGAGATTGGCAATGTTGGTGGTCTTCTGGGGAAACCGCGTCCAGACATTGCCCATGGAGTAGTAGCCTGCCGACTGGCCCTCGAAGGCAGTGGGGCCGGTGACATTGGCGGCCGCGCCCATGTCGTCCATGAAGCGGTCCATGCTGTTGCCGACATCCTGCGCGGTTGCAGCGGTTGGCGTTACGGTCATGGCGAGCGCGCCCAGAGCGAGCGCAAGTTGTCCGATCCTAGTAATCATGGCCGGCTTCCCTGGTGGTGAGGAGGTAGATGCGGTCCTGCAGTTCGTCGGCCGAGAGCACGCCGTAGCCGATCGGGATCGGGCGGCGGGTCTCGCTGTCCCACAGCACGACCGCAGGGGTGATGCCGGGCTCGAGGCCCATGCGCGGACGCTGACCGTTCTCGACGATGTAGTTGGGGAAGTGCCGCGAGGGTCCGCCATCGGTCGAGATCGCGCGCACGGTGATACGCCAGCGCTCCGCAACCGACTTGACGATCGGGCTCATGACCTCGCAGGCACCGCATGTCTGGGCAAAGAAATAGAACAGTCCGTAGCGCTCGGAGAGACGTGCCATGACAACATCGCGTTCGGCAGAGCGCGCATCCTGCCATTGCCGCTTGGCGAGCGCGCCTACCGGGCGTTCGAGCGTGTAGTCGAGTGCGGGATCCTGCCACAGAGCGCGCTGCCACACATCGGAGAACAGCGAGGCACGGTCGAGTTGCTCGCGCTGGAAACGGATATAGGCAGTGACGTTGGCAGGCGTCGGGTAGAGGATTGCCTGCGCTTTCAGCTCGCGCAGCTCGCCGGTGATCGCGTCGAGTTCTTCAGCAGCACTTGCCGTCGGGACTGGGGTTGCCTCGTCTTCGCGCGGCTCCGGATCGGGGTCGATGCAGTAGAACCAGTAACCGAGCTGCCGCTCCTGGCAGTAGAGCGTATCGGCAGTAGGGACGCTGGGCCACACATCCTGCGCTATCGCGGGTTGGCTTGCGGCAAGCATGTTCATCGACAGCACCAGCGCAAGGCTGAAAGAATAGGCGGTACGGTGCATCACTGCATTTCCCTTGCGTAATAGTCTTCGATTTTCTGCTGGATGAGCACGCTGGCCTCGATTTCGTCGGGCAGGCGCGCCGCCTCGGTGAACTCGGCATAGACTTCGGAGAAATCCATCTGGCTGAGGTCCAGCTGAGCGAACTCGTCGAGCGTGAAGCCTTCGCAGGTCTCTTCCTTGGGTTCGTCCCAGGGCTTTGGCAGCTGCGCGCGGCCCTGTTCCTGGAGGATGCGCGAGAGCTTGCTCTCGAAGCAGCAATAGGCCTTGCGCTTGGTAAGGCAGATCCCGAGAAACTTGTCCGAGCAATAGGTGCCGACATAGGCGCACAGGCCCTGCGCATCGCGCTCGTGGAGCAGCACTTCCTCGCGGTCGCAGCCCAGCGCGACGAGCAGGCTGATCCCCGGGATGAGCGGGAAACCCTTGCCCTTGCAGCAGTTGAGAATTCCGAAGACCTTGGACGAGCAGGTGTTGCGCGTGCCGGTGAAGAGCGTGAGCGTGTCGGGATCGAACTCGCCGCGTGCCTGGTTCATCGCGTTCAATGCGACAACCGCATCCTTGAACTCGTCATTGGCGGTGCGCTCGATGGTCTCGCATGAACCGTCGATGCAATAGACATCGCCGTCGCAGATATATTGCGCGGGCGCCGAGCCATCGGGCGGCAATGCGCATTCGAAGAGCCGCTCGCTGGTCTGGCAGGGTGTCTCGTCGGTAAGGCATTCTTCGCGCAGGAAGCGGCATTCGGGATTGGCTTCGATCTCGCCGCAGTCATTGCCCGACACCGTGTCGAGGCACTGGTAGTCGCGCTGCCATTGCCAGCAACTGCGGGTGATCGAGACGCCATCGACCACACGCGTCTGCGGACTGGCATCGGTGCAGGTCTCGCTGACCTGCGAGCAGGTGGAGGCCTGGGCAAGCGGCAGGCACTGGTTGTCATCGAGCCGGACATTGACCGTCCGGGTGGTCGTAACATCGTCGGGCGCGAAGCCCCCTATCTGCTCGCCGCAGCGGAAGCGGCGCACCTCGATCATGTTCTGCCCGCGGCAGGGGATGCTCGAGAATTGGGGCAACTGGTAGCACGGGACGAAGGCGGTCTGGTAGAGAGTGCAGCTACCACCGGTGTAGTGCTGGCAGGACCACTTGCCACTGTCGGGCGCATTGTTGGGCAGGCAATAATAGTCGTATGCGCTCGTCGTCGTGACTTCGGGCACGAGGCTCGCCGTGCAGCTGGCATCGACAAGTTCGCCCGAGGTCCCGCTGTTGCAGGTCGCGACATAAGTGCCTGCCGAGGCGGAACCGGGCGGCAGTTCGACGCACTGGCCCTGGCTACCCCCAATGGCCATGCCGCTCGTGTAATCGAGCGGCGCGTCGCTGATGGTTCCCGCCCGCGCGATCACCGCCTCGATTTCGCTGGGATCGAACCGCGCGCGCCGCGCGAGACTTTCTTCCATCGCCCGGTAGCCTTCGTGGACCCGCGCGGCATTTCGTGAGTCGCTCTCGATCTGGTCGGGATCGTCAGCCAGCGTCTCGAGACCCTGCACGCCATTTGGATCATAATTCGGCAGGCGACTGGCATCGACCGGTGCCGAGGCGCTGCTTCGCGCGGTTTCAAGCAGATCGCGCGCGGTCTCCTTGCCATCGGCCCGCGCGGCGTCGGTCGATTGAGATAAGGCGCTTCCCGGCAAGGCGAGGGCCAGCAGGCAAGCGAATAGAGGTGCCAGTCTCATGGCCGTGCTCCTTCAAGCTGGGTGAGGTGATGACGGGCTGCGCTGGCCCCGGGACCGCCGCCTCCGGCAAAGGTCTCGAGGACGTAGGCAACGCTGACATTGCCCGCGAGGCGGTCGTGCGGGGGCACGTTGCTGGTGCAATCGAAGCCGTCGCAAGGGCTGAAATCGCCTCCGAGCATGACGAAGCTCGGCGCGGCCTCGATAGCGAAGGCACGGAAGAGGCGCGGGTCGATCCCGAGCGCACCGGTCTCGCTGCCATCGTTCCAGATCGACGCCAGGCGCCGCTTGAAGAGGTCAGCATTGCCTTCGGGAAAGCCGCGCAGCACGGTGACGCCGCCCGCGCGCGCCATGTCCTGCACCAGGGCTTTGAGCGATGCTTCGGGCATGGAAAGCGAGGCAAAGGCGATAAAGCGCGGGCTTGTCCCCATTGCGCTGCGCTCGGCGGCAGCCTGGTCGCGCACCATGGCATCGAAATCGAGCACCTCGCCCGAGGTGTTGGTACCGACGCTCTCGACGTAGGCGGCGCGGTTGGCTTGCGCCTCGCTCTGCGTTGTCCGCGCATCCTCGACGAGCCCTTCGGCGCGATTGCGCACGCTGGTTGCAAGCGCTTCGGCATCCTCTGTGAACTCGCTCGCCCGCGCACGGATTTCTTCGAGATCGAGCTCCGGGCCGGTATCCTGCGCGGCGACGGCAGCGAAGCCGGCGGCGGTTAGCAGCGAAATGACGACAAGAAGGGGAAAGGTGTGTTTCATAGCGCGCAGCAATTCCTCTTGCGCCAGACGAGGTAGCCCATGTCCTCGCCGATGGCGGGAATGACCTGTCCGGGTTCCTGGAGCGTGGTGGAGGCACCGATCGGCGGGCAGGCGTAGCGGCCCGAAGTCGCCGGATTGGGGTTGGTCATCTGGAAGCGGTATTGCTGCTTCCTCATCACCGGCATGAGGTATTTGCCGCAAAGCCCGGCGCTGCCCATCGTCCCCCAGGAGACGAGTTCGCGGTGGAGCTTGTAGGCAAAGCGCGAGAGCACGAGACGCGAAGCCTGGACATGGCCGATCGAGGCCGAGACATTGCCGTTCATCGGGTACATCGAGCCCTGGCAACCGGCGCACCAGAACATCTCGTCGAGCGGTAGGTTGCCGGTCGAAGCGGCACAATCGGCGGCGCAAGCGGCCAAGGCCAACGGGTTGGCGAAGAGCACGGCTTCGGGATTGATGATCGCGGTGAGTTCGGAATCCTGCCATAGCGGATCGATCTCGGAGATGTAGAGAATGTCGATCGAGCCCGGTTCCAGGCAGAGAAAATCGGCGACGATCTCCATCCAGTAGATCAGTGGATAGGCATACCAGTGGACGTGCCAGCTCGAATAATACTGGTTCGCCCCGCCGATGGCCGAGGGGCCCGAGATCGAGCGGAAACCGATATCGAAGCCGGGATCGAGCTTGGTGCCGCCGAGATTGACGAAGCACCAGGGCTTCATGCTGACATCGGCGAGGCGGACAGGCTCCCAGAAGCCCATGGCAATGCCCGGGCGGATACCGCACAGGCACAAGGGCAGGTCGGGATTGTCGGGATCGGGTCGGCTCGAGGGCCAGATATCGAGCGCACCGATCGAGATCGGGAAGAGGCAGGACCAGCAGATATCGGTGATCGGGTTGACGAAACTGCCAGTGCATTTGCCCGGCTCGCCGCCCGCTGCCGCAGGCGCAGCGAGGGTTAGCGATAGTGCTGCGAGCGCACCGGCAAGGAGATTGCGCAAGGTGCTCATCGGCCTGCCTCCGCCGTGGCGGGCAGCGCGATCTCGCTGACTTCAAGCTGGCGGCCCTGCTGGCGCACGCGCGCAGGGACGGCCGTGATACCAAATCGCGAGGTCAGCGTGCCCTGCTGGTCGAAATAGAAGCGCCGCTGGCGCGTGCGCATCAGCTGCAATGGCGCGCCATTCACAAGGATCAGCTTGGGCTGGCCTTGCTGACGCAGCGCCCAGGCGAGTTGCTCGGCATCATCGCCATTGAGGAAGAGAAGATCGGCGCGCAAGGACACACTGTCGAGCGGATTAACGCGTGTCCCGGCGGCATGGATGAGTTCGCCGCGTGCCCCCCTGATATCCTGCTGCAGCGCGATGGTCGGATCGAAGGTCCACGAGCGGCTTTCGCTGGCACGCGCAATCCCGGCAACGGGCGCGGGGCGTTCGACCCGCGCGAGCGTGCGGCGCTTCAGTTCCTCGTTGATCCGCGCGGTCTCGCCGGATGCTTCCATCGCCACAAGGCGCGACTGGATCTGTTCGAGCAGGTCGCGCTCCACCACCGGGAAGACCGTGCCGCGCTGACCGTAGTCGCGGGCATGCGCCGTTGCGGGCAAGGCGAGTGCAAGGGCGAGAATGAGAAGGGCGCGGCGCATCACAGGATCGCCTTTCCGCTGCCGAGGATCTGGCCCCGGCAGACAAAGCCGATCTCGGCATACCGGCTGTCAAAGCCGCGCGGATGTTCGGTCCCGACATAGAAGCAGTTGTCCGGCACCGGTCCGTCAGGGCCGCGCGTCAGCGTGATGCCCAGCCGGGTCCGGGCTAGCCGCGTGGCGACCTGCTTCCCGTTGACGAAGACCTCCATGCCCTCATGGCTCACCACATCGCCGGGCAGGCCGAGCACCTTTTTCCCGAACATCTGCGGATCCTCCCCGAAATGCTTCGCCACGAGCGCGCTTGCGGGCGGCTTGAAGAAAATGAGGCTGCCGCGCTCGATCGGCGCTGCCTTGTCGAGCCAGAAGGCCCAGTTGGGGAGGCTCGGACTGGCATTTATGAGGAAGGCGTGGCTCTTGCTGAAAGCGTCGATCGGGGCCCAGGCGAGCGGGAGCGCGACGAGGCCGCATAGCAGGGCGACGCGCTTCCAGTTGAAAAGGCGGCTCATGGCTGCGCCTCCGCTTCGAGCCTTGCGGCGATGCGGGCTTCGAGTTCGGGTGTTGCGTCTTCGGCAGCGCCGGCAAGCACGGCTTCGGCGACCAGCACCACGCGCCCGTCTTTCCCCATATCGGCGACCGCCAGCTCGGCAGCCTGCAGGTAGGCGAGGCTTGCTGCCTGCACGGTGGAGGGATCGGCATCGGCGCGTGCTGCCTCGTCGATGAAGTGGCCGATCGTCTCGGCAAGGCGGACGGTGACGATCCGGGGCGGCTCATCCACGAGCACCGCGCGGGTGATCCAGCCCGCCCAAAGCAGCACGGCTGCAATTGCGAGCGTGGCCGCGATCTTCAAGGCCAGCGGGCGCGCGAAAGCTTGATCAGTCATGCGGCATCTCCCGTTCGAGCTTTGTGCAAAGACGCCGGATGAAGGCTGGCAGGCGCAGCAGGGTGAACCCGCCGGCGAGGACCAGGAACCCCACTTGCAGGTCGCGGCTGAAGGAGATGCGCGCAGGTCCCTCTGCGCTGGCATAGTGATCGGCGAGATTGCCGAGCTGGGCGAACAGCAGCCCCAAATCCCATCCGGCGAGGAACAGGAAGACGAACAGCGGCAGGCCGAGCACGGTGAGCAGCGTGCTTGCAGCAAAACCCGTCGCCTCGATCAGCACCAGGCAGGTGCCTTGGATCATGGGCCAGAGCGCGATCCTGGGCTTCGGAAATTTACCGTGCTCGATCCGGTCGAGCATGGTTTCGACATGCATGCACATCACGCGTCTCCCCCAAGAACGTCAGGGCGGCCAGCGACGAGCGCGATGGCCTTGTCGAGCGGCATTCCGTTTTCGACATGGCCATGGATCGCGGCGTAGGTATCGGGATCGGAGGAGAAGATCGTCGCCGAGAGCGGGTCGAGCACGAGCCGTCCGACGGCCTCGACATCGGGTCCCTTGATATAGAGCTCGCTATATTCACTGCCCGATCGCTTGAGGCTGCGGATCAGCGTCTCGGTGCGGTCGTCCATGTCGAGCCGCGCTTCCTTGCGGAAATCGGCGATGGTCTCAGGCTTCTGCTGGAGCACCAGCATCCAGTCGCTGTTCTCGAGCGCGGCGCGTGCGCCGTCGGACTTGTAGTAGTCGTTGAGGGACTGGGTGGCGGTCGCGAGCGCGCCGCCATATTTGCGCGCGGTGCGGGCATAGGTCTCGACGAATTCGCCCATCGAACCGCCCTTGAGCATGGCCCAGGCCTCGTCGATCAGCAGCAGCTTCTTGGTGCTACGCGAGCTCCGCGTCATCGCTTGGCCAGTCATGAACATGATCGCCGATAGGACCACGCTCCTCAATTCCTCGCGTGACGCGAGATCACTCATCTCGAAGACGGTGAAATCATCGTCGAATGCGAAACTCGCCTTGCCGGAGAAGAACCCGGCATAGCTCCCGCCGCGGCAGAAGGGCGCGATGGCGAGCGCGAGCTCCTTGCCGGTCTCATTCTCGCCTTCGTGCAAGGCATGGGCGACATCGTCGATCGATCCGCCACTGCCGAGGCTTGCCCAGACTTGCGAAATGGCCTTGTCGATGAGGCCGCGTTCGGTGTCCGAAGGCGCAGTGCTCGGCCGCGCCATCTGCCCGACGATCGCTTTCACCATGGCAAAGCAATCGAGCCGGTAATCCTCGTCGATCTCGGCGCGGGCATCGTCGATCAGCGAGAAGGGATTCAATGAAAACCCCGAGGCAAGCGTGAATTCGACGAAGCGTCCGCCCTGGAGCTTGACCGAATGCTCGAAACTGCGGCCGTCATCGATCACCACGACCTTGGCACCCGCACCGCGCAGGGCGGCGCAGAGCTCCTGCAGCAGCACCGATTTGCCCGAACCCGACTTGCCGCAGATCGCGATATTGTGGTTGCCCGCGCCATTCTCGAAGGGCGACCAGAAGAAGGGCTGGCCGCGCCGTCCAACCAGCAGCAGGTGAGGGACGGGGCCGCCCAGGTACTCGCCCTGCATCGGGGCGATATTGGCGGCCGTGGTCGAGAGCATGGTGCGAAGGCGCTTCAAGCGCGTCATGTCGGCGGCGAGCCCGTCGGCAAGGCTGAGCGGGAAGGCGGCAACGAGGCCCTGCAATTGCAGGAAGCGTTCGTCGGCGAGATCCCAGCCTGCCGCCTTGTAGATGGCTTTCACCACGCGCTCGTGCGCATCGCCTTCGCCGAGCGGCGAATAGGTGGTGAGCCCGTAGAAAAGCTTCACCAGTTTCTTGCCTTCCTGCAGCTCGGCCTGGACGTGCTTCCATTCAGCCGACTGTTCGCCGAGGCGCGGCAGGAAGCGCGCGCTCTTGGTATCGGCTAGGCTGGTCGTGCGCATGAACTTGTAGCCCGCGCGCGCAGCGGCGGCTTCCTGGTCGGGATAGACAAGGCAGAGCATTGTCGCGGCAGGACAGGGAAAGCGCAGCTTGTCGGTGAACATGTCGCCGATCAGCCGCGCGCATTCCCATGGCGCCCAGCGTTCGGGCGCGGTGCGGAAGGCATAATGGCGCAGGTCAAAGCGATCAGGATAGCATGCGCCGACCTGCGGCACGCCCTGGCGGTCGCGTCCGGTCTCGCGAAAGCGTTCGGTACGCAGGAGCAGCCGGTCATCCTCGACCTCGAGCTCGATATCGCGGCGGATCGCCTGGACATCGAGCGTCTCGTGCGGGTTCCAGTCGATCCGGTCGGGCTCGCGCGCCGTGGTGGGCGAAGTCAGTTCGTCGATAAGCGCCAGCAGGCCTGCCGGTTCGAGCGGCGCGGCATGCAATCCCAGCGAGTGGAGCATGCCGAGCAGGCCCTCGCGGCATTCGGTGAGCTCAGCGTCGGTAATCGATCCGGGAACCGGCACGCCCAGGGAAACCACAAGACGGCTGCTGCGGGCATGGAACGGCGCATGCGCGCTCCCCGACTGCCAGACGAGATCGTAGAACCGGCTCGATCGAGACCTGGCAATGGCTTCGTATATCCCCCCTTGCTCGTAGCGCGGAGCAAACCACGGGCCGACGACATTGCCGATCCTGGGCGAGGCGAAATTGAGCACCTGCAGGCAGGCGCCGGGCGGCAGGCCTTCGGAAAAGAACTGCCCGAGGATCTCGCCGGTGCGCTCGTCCGCACCGACGAGCGGGGTCACTTCGAGCACGTAGCCCTTTGACGCACGGTTGCGATAGAGCCCCGCGCGTTCGTCGTAGACGCGGTAAGGCAGCCAGTCCGAGAGCATATCGAGCGCGAAATGCGCAGCGCCTTTCTCGGCGCGTTCGGTATCGGCGAAGAGGCCTGCCATGAGCGCGTCGCGCGCGGCGGCAAAGGAGAGGTTCATTCCTCGTCTCCTTGGGGTTCAGGAGGGTGGGGCACCCGATCGGTTGACATGGGACCGACGGGTGCCCCGATGACCGGCGCACTTGCGCCAGGCGAGGCCGGAACGGGCTGCCAAGGGGGGAGTGGCATTTCCGGCTCTTGCTCGGGTGTTTCGTAATGGGTTGGGCGGGCCCCACTGCCTCCATCGGCAATCGAGTTGCCAATCGCGCGCAGGACCTCGCCTGTGCGATGAGGTGCCCGCCAATCGGTACTTGCCGGTTCGGGCAGGGTTACATGGACCACGCGCGCCTCGTGCGTGCGGCCTGCTTCGTCGCGCCAGGCGGCAAGCACGATCCGCAGGCTCTGGCCGTTTGCGCTTGCCGACGCTTGCGAAGGTGTCGGCACTGCACTTACCTGCGCATCCATCCCGGTGGCCGCCGCATCGATCAGCGTCGTCGGCGCGCATGACCCTTCGGGCGCACGGCAGGCGAAGTCGCCCGACACATTGCCGCCCAGTGTCGAGCAGCCGCCCGTCAGCATAAACAAGGCAAGGCCCTGCGTGCGAAGATGCGAGAGCGCGCTCACTTGCGCTGCTCCTTGGCGGGCCGAGCAAACTCGCGCAGCGTGGCCGCATCGCGGTAGCCGTGGAGCACTGCGCCATCGCTCGCCCGGACGATCACCGGGGTTCCGGCAAACCCGTTCGCACGCGCGAATGCTTCGTTGTCATCGAGCCCGCGCGTCTCGGCACAGCTTGCCCCGCTCGGATCAAGCACCCCGTCATAGGCCTGGTGCAGCGCGCGTCCCGGATCACTCGCGCAGATCACGGTCTCGGCAAGGCGGCGGCTTTGCGTCCCGAGGATGGAGATGGGCCGCTCCTCGACCAGCACACCCGCCTTGCCGAGTTCATCCACCAGGCGGCGGCAATAGCCGCACTGGAAATCGGAGAAGACGATAAGCTTTGGACCCTTTTTGTTCCCCCAGTGAATTGCCCCTTCGGCGGGCAGGGTGGAAAGATCGACTGTGTCGGTCGCGGGCGCACTGGCGGTATTTTCGTTTGCAGACGGGTTGGCGCGCGCAGCGCCTGCCGCGATCAGGTCGGGGTTGAGTTCGAGCAGCCGCGATGCGGTGACATCGCGCCGCTCTTCCATGTCGTAGAGACGCCCGACCAGCAGGTAGCGCGCGCTCTTGTCGATATAGAACAGCGTCTCGCCCGAGACGACCTCGCACCAGGGACCAAACCTGTCGCAGGCGATCTCGTCGATCGGTGTCTTGGGCAAGCGCAGTTGCAAGGCCTCGGCGACATCGCTCGCCAGATCCTGTGCGGTTGCAGGCATTGCTGTGACCGCGCTGACCCCGACGGTCAGGACAGCGGCTGCACTGCTCGCGGCAATGGCGACATGCGCAAGGCGCGCCTTGAGGCCGGGCTGGTTCTCGGAAAAGTTCATTGGGGTGTGCTCCTGACATGGACGCCGTCGAGAAACACGATCTCGACCTCGATGCCGGTCGGCATCTCGACGACTGGTTGGTATTGTTCGGCGCGTTCGATGAGGTAGCGGCTGACCGTATCGGCTGCTTCGCCCGCGCCCTGGCCGATGCCGCCTGCAAGAATGTCGGTCGGCGAAAGCGCCTCGCGCTGGCCATTGGCGCCGACCTGCCCGGTGAAGATCCCGTTGGCGTTGGCGGAAAAGCCGCGCCCGAACCCGCCGACGATCCCGGCAAGCAGCGCCTGGCTGACAAGACTGCCTTCGCGGCTGACCACGCGGCCGCGCACCCCCGACTTTCCGGCAAAGGCGATGAAGCCCTTGACCTCGGAGACCGCGTAGCGGCCGCCGGGCTGGGCGCAGGTCATGCGCACCAGCTGGACATAGACCTTCTCAGCCGAGAGATCACCGCGCGCCGCGCCATTGACGAGGCAGCCGGTGATATCGGTCGAGAGCAGTTCATTGCCGCGCATGACCGAGCGGGCAGGGCCGGTGATCCTGAGTACCACGGGCAGCGGATCGGTCTGGCTGGCAACACCGGTCGAGGCATCGACCCCGACAATGACGCGTGCGGGCGCATAGGAATTGGGCGGCAGATAGTCGCGGCTTGCCTCAAGCATCAGCGCGGGCGCGCGTTCGGCACCGGCGGGTCGCGCATTCGTGGGCGTACGCTCGCCGAAGGTCAGCATGTCGAGACCGCCGGTTCGCGCGGCAGCAGGGGTGGCATTGCCATTGCTCTCGCCGGGTGGTGTCACGCCGGGACCATAGTCAGGCGGCGGCATGGCAGGCGTTGCAGCCACCGCTTCGCGTGAGCGTTCGAGTTCGGTCCTCAGCGCTGCATTCTCGGCCGAGATCGCATCGATCGCGACCTGGCCATCGCTCATCATCCGCGCGTTCTCGGCGCGCAGGGCTTCGAGTTCCTGCTCGATCTCGGGACGAGGGAGCTGAGTATCCTGCAGATCCTTGATCGCGCGGCCCTGCGCATCGAGCCGGTTGCCATAGGTGGCGACGAACTCGCGTTGCGAGAGATTGCGATTGACGAGGCCTCCGGTGTCGATGCTGGCAACGCTCTCGCTGTCAGCCGACGCACTGTCGTCATCGTCAAGGATGAACCATGCACCGGCCAGCAGCGTCAAGCCGCCAATCCCGGCAAGCAGCAGCTTCTGCCGCTGCGCGATATTGGCGTTGAGATTGCGCCGCGTGTCCTTGCGCCCAGAATCCTTGGATTCGTTAGGCCGGGTTTCGGTCTTGCTCCTGGTGACGTCTGCGTCGGCCATTATTCAAGCCCTCCCGCAGCAAAGACAAGGAAGGCGCTGGTCGCTTCGCCGGGAGGGAGGGTCTCGCGGCCATAGGCAAAGGCAAGTGCGCCAGCTGGAGCCTCGCGTTCACCGGCAAGGTCGATCGGTTCGCCGCCCAGGTTGCGGATGAGGAAGCGCTGGCCAGTTAGCTCGGCGCCTTCATATTGCGCGACCTGCTGCACTTCGATGGAACCGGTGCGGCGCGGACGCGACAATTCGGCGCGCGCGGCAAAGCCAGGCAAGACCGCGTCGCTTGCCATGGCCTCGATCAGCCGGATGGCATTGTCCGCCGGGCTGGCGCCTGCCTGCAATTCTTCGGCCTCGCTGCGTGCAAGTGCGGGATTGGTGATGAACAGCTGGGTCGCTTCGCTTCCACCGAGGCGGCAGGCGAACTTGTAGACATGGCCAGCCTGGCTGGTGGCGAAGAAGCTGATCCGGTCCGAGGCATATTGCGGCGGAACCGAGATATAGATGTCGCCGCGCACTGGCTCGTGCGTCACCTGAAAATCATTATACGGAAAGCCGCTGGCAATCTTCGAGACATTGGCAAAGCCGTCCTCGATCAGCGCGATGCGGGTGAGCTCGCCGCGTGCTAGTTCGCAATCGATCGTCGAGCCATCGCTCGCCTCGATGAACTGGTCGGCCAGAGCGGGCGTCGGCACGAGGGCGAGGCCCAACGCGGTCAGGCCGGCGAGTTTGAGCGCGACATCGCGGCGCTGCTGTGCGCCCACGCTGAAGAATGCGAGGCCGGTTGCGGCAAGCGCGGCGGATGCGGGGTTGCTGAGGAGGTTCATTGGTCCTGGTCCTCTGGAGTTGAATTCTGTTCGAAGTGGGTGAGCGCGAGGCTGAGGCCCCGCCGCGACCAGCGGAATGTGAAGCTGCGCTCCTGGCTCGCGATCACCTGCGCGCCGACAAAGGTCTTGAGCGTGCCGCTGACCGTCGAGGTCAGCGCCTTGGTGTCGACCTCCATCGTGCGGATGACGAAGGCCTGGCTGATGTCCGAGCCGCGCTGTTCCTCGACGATGGCGACCAGCTCGGCCTTGAGGCGGCCGTGCGCTGCCGGATCGGCGACTTTGAGGATCTGCTCCATCCAGTAGTCGAGGCTTTCGGGCGCGCGGTTGAGCAGCATCAGCGCGGTATCGCGGGTGACAAGCTCGAGATAATGCGCGTCCACCCCGCCGCTCGAGACGGTGAGCGTCTCAGCGGTGATCGGCACCAGTACGATCGCTTCGTCGCTGGTGACCGCAGCGCCGATGCCAATCAGGCTGGTGACGCCAAGCACACCAGCCAGCGCGGCAAAGCGGTTGCGCTGGGCCAGGTGGCGCTGGGCCTGTTCGTGCGCGAATTCGGATTGCATGGGTCTCCTCCCTTCAGCCTGCAAGCAGGCGGCAGTGGGAGGGCGGCGTGGCTTTGAGGCCAAGGAATGACCCCGGCAGGTACCAGTAGGCAGCATGCACCAACTTCGCGCCCTTGTTACCTGACTTCGCCTTCCGCAGGCCGAACCAGGCGATGACCGAAAGGCCTGTGCCGATGATGATGTGCTGCGTGAGGATGCCCCAGGCGAAGGGGATCAGCATCCCCGCAAACTCGTCCACGGTCCAGAAGCCGATAAGCTCCGGATCGTCGAGCCGCCTTGGAACAATGTACCTATCGGCCATGCCGCCCTCCCTGTCGTGAACCGCGAGGAACGCGTCAGATGACCGCGGTCACGACAGAGGTGACGATCGGCACGCCCGTGCCGACACCGATCCCGACGCCGACGGGCACGGCAACCTGGCCGAGCGCGAAACGTCCAGAGGCCAGCGCGATGAGGCCGCCTGCCAGCGAAAGCACGGTGATGATCTTGCCGCCCGAGCCTTCGAGGAAGTCGGTGAACATGGTCAGCGCCGGATCGAAGGTGGTGTCGGCGCCGGCATAGGCGGCACCCGCAATGGCGAGCGCCAGCGCGGCGGGCACCATATAGTCGCGCATCCGCGGCGTGGAACGGGTCAGGGTCTTGGTGGTCATGAAGGAAAACTCCGGTTGGTTGATCGACAACAGCGAGCTTTCGTGTTCGCTGTATGTTCTTTCCTTCAACTGGAGCGATGATGTAGGAAATGGGGCGGCGTGCAATTGCGGCGCCTGACCAAGCGAAAAGCGACAATTCGCGTGAGCGGGGCCGGATCACGCGCCAGCGGGATGTGATTCTGCGCTCGACCGGACGGATTCTGCGCGGCGGCTGCCGGATTTTGCGATTTGGCGACCGGATTCTGCGCGAATCATCAACGCACAGCGATTCGTTCGCTCCTATATGTTCCTTATATGTTCTTTTCGTTTTCCTACATTCGTCCTTCGCCCTAGCTTTCGAGTCGTACCTTGAGTGATTGCAGAAGGGAGTCGTCCGTGGTTGACGAAACAGACTATTCAGAGGAACGTACACGCCTGGGATTGGCGCGCCTACTAACTGCCGCAATGGATGCCAGCGGGCGGGCCAAATGCGATGTTGCTGCTGACGCGCGGCTTCACAAGGATGCCCTGCGGCGTGTCTTGCAAGGGGAGCGTTCGGCGACCTTGGGCGAAGCCCTGCGCATACTCGAAGCGAGCCGGGTCGCACCGCGAGCACACCTGCTACTGTTCCTGGTTTGCGGAGAGGACCAGGCGATTGACTGGTTGCATACGGACCTGGCCGAATTTTTTGAGGAGTTTAGCGCCGAGTTTCCGCAAGCAATGCAGCGATCCCTCGGAGACAGTGTTGGCGATGTGAAATCACGCTGGGCCAAAGGTACGGCGAACAGGGTTGCTCGGATGCTATCCGATCACATCTCTGAACTCGATCGCAAGGACCAGTTTCTTGGGAGCTTTCTTGCTGGCGAACAGGAGATCGCCGGTGGCTGAGTTATCGGAACTCGAAGCAGGCGCCCCCGAACGGTCGACCCGACTCATTCGCATCAAGGAAGTTCAGTATCGCACGGGGCTAGGGCGCTCGACAATATATAGATGGATGGCGCAGGGGCGATTCCCAAAAACCGTTCATTTGGGTGGTCACGCTGTAGCGTGGGCGGAAGCCGACATCGAATTCTGGATAGCGGCGAGGCTCTCGTGAACCCCGCCACCCAATTTCGAATTCTTACTGCTTCGCGATTGAAACGATCCTGCTGCCGCTATCCATCATTTGGAACTCAAATGTAACGCGATCGCCTGCTGCTACCTCATCAAGGTCGTCGTCGTCGGCTGAAAAGGCCATCGTCATTGCCGGCCAATCGACTTCAGGTACCGGGCCGTGATCGATCGTGATGGTTCCGGCAGCATCATCAATAGCGGTCACGATGCCTTCAGCACTGGCTGTCCGAACGGCGCCGTCGTCGGTCATCATTGGCATGTCATCTGACGTGGACATTTTGTTTGCAGCGGACATTTCGTCAGCCATCATTGCTTCTACGGACTCGCTCGGGTCCTCGGCGCTATTGCAAGCTGCCAACGCCAGCGGAGCCGCGAGCAAGATCATGTAGGTTGTGGTACGCATTCGTCTTCTCCTTGGGGTTGTGCCGGGGTCTCCGGTCGGGAACGCCGCATCAAGAGATAGGCGGCGGGAATGAGCAACATCGAGAGCAGCGGTGCGGTGATCATCCCGCCCACCATCGGGGCGGCGATGCGGCTCATCACTTCGGAGCCCGCGCCGCTGCCGAGAAGTATCGGCAGCAGGCCGGCAACGATCACTGCCACAGTCATCGCCTTGGGCCTCACGCGCAACAGCGCGCCCTCGCGGATCGCCGCTTCAACTCCATCTGGGCTGGTGTCGGGACCCCGACGGTCGAGCGCGGATTTGAGATAGATCAGCATCACCACGCCGAACTCGGCGGCGACCCCTGCAAGCGCAATGAAACCCACCGCTGTGGCGACCGACTGGTTGTAGCCCATGAGATAGAGCAGCCAGTAGCCGCCGGTCAGCGCAAAAGGCAGCGTGCCCATGATCAGCAGCGCTTCGTCCCAGCGTCGGAAAATGAGATAAAGCAATAGAAATATGATCGCGAGAGTTGCTGGAACCACGACCTGCAACCGCTCATAGGCGCGCGTCAGATATTCGAACTGACCAGCATAGGACAGGCTGACACCAGGGGGCAGATCGACGCCAACATCGACGGCTTCCTGGAGGTCGGCGACTACGGAAGTCAAATCGCGGCCCCGGACATCGACATAGACGTAGCTCGTAAGGCGACCCTGTTCGCTTTTCAGCATCGGGGGGCCATCGCTGATGCCCACTCGCGCAACAGTGCCGAGCGTGACCTGTTCACCCAAGGGTGTGAGCAGCGGCAGGGCACTCAGTTCCTCAACGCCGTCGCGGATCTCGCGCGGGTAGCGTACATTGATCGGGTAGCGTGCCAGTCCCTCGACAGTTTGTGCAACGTTGGCACCGCCGATCGCACCGGAGACTATCTGCTGAACATCGGCAATGTTGAGTCCGTATCGCGCAGCTTCCAACCGATCGATATCTACATCGACATAGCGCCCCCCTGAGAGGCGCTCTGCCAGCGCCGAGCTCACGCCTGGAATTGTCTGTGCTACGCCTTCGATTTCCAATGCGACCCTCTCGATTTCCTCCAGATCGTCGCCGGAAACCTTGACCCCGATCGGGCTCTTGATTCCGGTTGCGAGCATATCGATCCGGTTGCGGATCGGCGGCACCCAGACATTGGCGAGGCCCGGCACCTGGACAACCCGGTCGAGTTCTTCGACCAGCAACTCGGGTGTCATCCCCTCGCGCCATTCCTCGCGCGGTCTGAAACGGATCGTGGTCTCGAACATGGTCAGGGGTGCCGGGTCGGTTGCCGTATCGGCACGCCCCGCCTTGCCGAACACAGTGTCCACCTCGGGGACCGACTTGATCAGGCGATCGGTGCGCTGGAGCAGCGCCGAAGCCTCCCCGGGAGAGAGCCCGGGGAGGGCGCTGGGCATGTAGAGCAGGTCGCCTTCATCGAGCGGCGGGAGGAACTCGCCGCCAAGCCTGGTGAAGGGGATCGCGGTGGTCAGGAAGATCATCGCCGCGATCACCAGTGTCGCCTTAGGACGCCGCATGACCCAGTCTAGCCCCGGTCGATAAATTCTCGTCAGCCAGCGATTGAGAAAGTTGGAATCCTCCGAAGGGATCTTCCCTCGGATCAGCCAGCCCATCATCACCGGCACCAGCGTTACCGAGAGAATGGCCGCGGCAGCCATGGCATAGGTCTTGGTGAAGGCGAGCGGAGCGAATAAGCGCCCTTCCTGCGCTTGCAGAGTGAAGACCGGCAAGAAGGACAGTGTGATGATCAGGAGGCTGAAGAATAGCGCCGGACCGACCTCTTTCGACGCATCGGCGATGATCCGCCATCGTTCCTTCACCGCCAGCACCTTATCGGGGTTCTCGTGCTCCCATCGTTCCAGGTGCTTGTGCGCATTCTCGATCATGACGACGGCGGCATCGACCATGGCACCGATGGCGATGGCGATACCTCCCAGCGACATGATGTTGGCGTTGACGCCCTGGAATCGCATCACGATAAAGGCTGCAAGCACGCCCAGCGGCAAGGTGATCATGACCACGAATGCCGAACGCGCGTGCCAGAGGAACAGCGCGCATACGAGCGCCACGACAATGAATTCCTCGATCAACTTCGTCGTGAGATTGTGGACTGAGGCATCGATAAGCTGCGACCTATTATAGGTGGTGACGATCTCGACGCCCTCGGGGAGGCTCGCCTGAAGCTCGTTTAGCCTTTCCTCGACAGCCTGGATCACGCCACGCGCATCTGCTCCCTGGCGTAGGACGACGATGCCGCCCGCGACTTCGCCTTCGCCATTGAGTTCGGCTATTCCACGACGCAATTCAGGCCCGACCTGGATTGTCGCCACGTCGCCGAGGGTCACGGGAACGCCGCCAGCGGTCGTTCGCAGTGGTATCTGCCTAAAGTCGTCAAGGTCGCCTAGATAGCCCGAGGCACGAACCATGTATTCGGCTTCGGCCATCTGGATGATCGAACCGCCTGCCTCCTGATTGGCCGACTGGATGGCGCTGACGATTTCGGCGTGGGTCACGCCCAGCGATGCCATGCGATAAGGCTCGAGCACGATCTGGTATTGCTTGACCATGCCGCCAACGCTGGCGACTTCGGCTATGCCGGGGATGGTCTTGAGCTCGTATCGCAGGAACCAGTCCTGCAGGCTGCGAAGGCCTGCCAGATCGTGCCCGCCGGTGCGATCGACCAGCGCATATTCGTATATCCAGCCAACCCCGGTGGCATCGGGACCGAGCATGCTTGTCACACCATCGGGCAAGCGGTTTTGCACCTGATTGAGGTATTCGAGTACGCGCGAGCGCGCCCAGTAGAGGTCGGTTCCGTCTTCAAAGATGATGTAGACATAGCTGTCTCCGAACATCGAATAGCCACGCACGGTTTTCGCACCCGGCACCGACAGCATGGTCGTTGCTAGCGGATAGGTGACTTGGTCCTCGACGATCCGGGGCGCCTGCCCCGGATAGCTGGACCGGACCACAACTTGTACGTCGGAAAGATCGGGCAGCGCGTCGACCGGTGTCGTACGCACCGCCCAAAACCCGCCCACGGCGAGTGCGATCGCCGCGAGGACTATGAACAAGCGGTTGGCGATCGAGACATCGATTATCCGAGCTATCACTGTCCGGTCCTCACGATGGTTTCGATCCGGGGGCCGGCCTCTTGCTGGGAAAAGGTAAAGCGGACTCGGTCGCCCTCTTCGAGACCACGCAATTGCGCTGCGCTCCTCGTGCGGAAGCTCATCGTCATAGCGGGCCAGTCGAGTCTCGGAACGCGACCGTGCCGCAGGGTTACCGAACCGTTGGCAATCGCTTGAACCGTGCCTGTCGCGCTGAACGTCGTTAGCTCGTCATCGGTTGGTCCCGCGTCGCCTGCCTGTTCGATGGGACGCACGTTCAATCCGCTTAGGCTTGCCTCTGAATCGAGCAGGAACTGGCCGGATGTCACGATCTGCTCTCCGACCGTGAGACCAGCCAACACTTCGGTCCTGCCGCCCGCCTCGCGACCGATCCGGACTTCGGCAGGCATGAAGCCGCCCTCGTCCTGTCTTACCATCACGATGTTCCGACGTCCGGTCCGGATGACCGCTTCGGAGGGCACCAGCAGCGCGCGGCGTGTGTCCGGGGTCAGCGAGACCTGTGCGAACATGCCCGGCTTGAGCCGACCGGACGCGTTAGGCAGCTGCGCACGAACGGTGATCGTACGGCTTGCATCCTGCGCACTCGGCAGGATGGCGATGATGGACCCAGAGAAGCGGTCCTCTGGGAATGCGGTCAGCGTCGCGCTGACAGGTTGTCCGACGCGTACATTCGCTGCCTGTGTTTCAGGCACCGCAGCCTCGAGCCAGATCGGAGAGAAGCCTGTTATCTCAGCGAGCGTCTGTCCGGCTACAACCGTCATGCCTGGACGCACGTAGAGCGATGTGATCGCTCCACCGATTGGCGCTGTCACCGTGATCGTAGAACGCTGCTGTCTGCTGCGTCCCACAGAAGAGATCAGGCCGGGAGACATTCCGAGCAAACGCATGCGTTCACGCATCGCTTGGGCCAGTTCCTCATCGCCACTTTCCAGAACCGCGAGATATTCTTGTTGCGCACCGCCCCATTCGGGGACCAGGATGTCGGCGAGCGGAGCGCCACGCTCGATAACGTCATCAGGTGCGCGACCATAAGTCCGCTGCACGTAGCCTCCGGCACGTGGTTGCACGATCGAAACGTCGCGCTCATTATAGGCCAGCACGCCAGTCGCGGTTATTTCAGAATCGAGAATGCCATATTCGGCTTCGGCGGTGCGAATTGCGAAATTCTGGACCAGGCCAGGGTCGATCCGGACCTCGGCTGTCGCTTCCTCGCCCGCGCATTTCGGCACCAGTTCCATATCCATGAACGGTGATTTGCCCGGCTCGTCAAAGTGTTGGCCCGGCACCATCGGGTCATACCAGTACAAGACGTCTTCGCATTCCGTGGCTGTGTCGGCATTGGCATCATTTGACTCTAGGTTTTCTTCGCCAATCTGAGACAAGCCGTAGCCAGCCATGGCACTGATCAAGGCGATCATGGCTGCCATTATCCAAAACTTGTGACGCGGCGACAGTCTGTTCCACGCCGACGCAATCGCATTCTTCATCGCTCGTGCTCCGTGTAGGTCAGTCGAAGATTCACGGCAGCCGCCACGGTGGCCTGCTCGCGGTTAAGGATTTCGATGCGCAGCAGTGCCAGAGCCTTGATAGCGTCGATCACATCGAGCAACTCCGCTCTGCCTGCCGCAAAGCTCGCCCGTTCGAGTTCGACCCGACTTTCGGCCAGCGGAAGCATTTCCTCGGTCGCGCGTTGCCACTGGCGATAAGCGCTGCGCCAGGCAGCAAGGTCCTCCTCGAACCGAGCCTCGAGTGCGCGAAGCATATCCGCTCTCGCTTGACGCGCGGATGCTGCCTCGGAACTGGCAGCAGAAATACGGGGCTCCTGTCTTCGCCCTCTGAACAACGGCAATGTGACGGTGCCCATTACCGAAAATAGGTCGCCATACTGACCGTCGCGTACACCGTAGCTGGCGCCGACGCTGAAATCCGGTCGGAGTTCCGAACGAGCCATATCGACTGCCGCCTCTGCTCGGAGCACCTGGGCGTCGGCCAATATGATCTCGGGATTGTACTCCAGAATGGAACGCAGCCATCTTTCATCGACGTCTGCAGAAGGGATTTCTCCCGAAGCAGTCGCATGCGCGATCGCGATATAGCGGGCGAGCCGCGCTTGTGCGGCTTCCTCCTCAGCCTGGATCCTCGTGAGAGCGTCCTCAACTTCGAGCACCGCACGCCGAACTTCTAGGCTCTCGCCAGGCCGAGCGTTCCCAGCGGCGACCGAACTGCTAGCAAGCGGCACCGTGCGCGCGATTTCAACCAAGGCTTCGCTGGCAACAGTTTCGGATCTTTGTGCAAAGGCAAGCGCTATCCACGCTTGTCCCGCGCCAATCCGTGCCATATGTCGTGCATGTGACAGCTCAGCTGCTGCCCATTCGATATCGGCAGAGGCCAGACCCGCGCGGGCGCGGCGTTCGGCAAGGTTCGGAATTTCCTGCTCGATCCCCACCTCGAACATCGTCATCATGACGGGGTCGAAGGCATCGGGCCCCGTAATTGGAATGTTGCGAAGGCCGGTCCTTATGCGTGGATCGGGAAGTTCATCGGCCGCATCGGCGACTTCACGACGCGCTTCCAACCGAAGTTCGCTTGTACGAACCAGCGGTTGATCGCTGACCGCTGCATTCAGCGCTTCGTCGTAGGTGACCTGCTGAGCCTGCACGGCATTTGCCGTTAGGAGGGCGACAAGGAGCCCCCCGCCAATTGTCTTTCTCATGTTCGAAATTCTCGCTCGAGTTCAAGGCGCCAAGCACTTCGTGGCCACTGCACTTCAAAGTGCAGATGCCGAAATGCCCTAACCCAAAACAGGCGTCAAAACGCCCGGCAACATTACAGAGCGAGTTAAAGGCGAGGTGGAGGCGCCTCGGGTGCCAATGGCTGGCCGTGCAGCGTATTTGCGATTGGCGCCAAGAATGACTGGCGGTCAATATACGGCTTGAATCCGCCCGAAGTGTCGTCGGTTGCAAAAAGCGGTGAGACGCAATTCATGGCGACAAGGCATCCCAGGGTCATCTCTTTACAAGGCTCGCGCGATTCTCCGGACATGCCTTCACTCACCGGACCACTAATCTTTGAGTGCTGCATTTCGTCGCAGTCCATCGTCTGAGAGGATTCGATTACCGGAACAGCCGCAGCATGCGCCGCGACCTGCACCAGAAGACCCAGTCCGAAGCAAAAAAAGGCAAGGTATCGACGAATACTCACAAAGGTAATCTATTCGGAATTCACATGCTCGACAAGCTGCTAGTGGCCGCATCGTGCTTCGTTCGTTTATCGAACCTTCTGCCGGTAAGCCAGGAGCCGCAAAGCATTGCCCACGACCAGCAGAGTCGACCCTTCGTGCACCGCCACAGCGGGCCCGATGCCCAGCCCCAGAATTGTTGCAGGCACAAGGAAGACGACGACACCAAGGCTGACAATGACATTCTGCAAGATGATTAATCGTGTCGTCCTGCTAAGCCCCACGGCAAACGGCAGATGCGACAGGTCGTCGGCCATCAGCGCAACGTCCGCCGTTTCCAGCGCCACGTCCGATCCCGCCGCGCCCATCGCGATGCCCACAGTCGCGGTCGCCATGGCAGGGGCGTCGTTGACGCCGTCACCGACCATCGCAACCTTGGCTTCGACGCGAATCTTCCGGATCGCCTCGACCTTGTCTTCGGGCATGAGATCCCCCCATGCTTCTTCGATGCCCACCTGCGCGGCGATCCCTTCCGCCGCGCGCTGGTGGTCTCCAGAAATCATGATCATCCGTTCGATGCCGATCGCCCGCAATTGTTCGAGCGCTTTCCGCGCGGAATCGCGGGGGGTGTCCATCAGGCCGATCGCCCCCAGGTCGCTATTGTCGCGCCGCACGACCATGGAGGTGTAGCCGCCTTCGCGCAGTTGTTCGATGGCTACCGCCATCTCGTCCGAAAGCTCTTCTATACCCTCGGCACCGAACATTTCCGGCTTGCCAATCAGCACATCCTGTCCGGCCACCGTCGCGCGAACCCCCATGCCGGTCATGCTCTTGAGATCGTTCGCCTCGGGAATCGGGTATTCGCCAGTATAGTTGCGACCATCACGGGCGATGGCTTTCGCAAGCGGATGGTCCGACAGGCTCTCCACTGCGACGGCCGCAGCCATCAGTTCTGCTTCCGTCACACCTTCCGCCGGAACTATGCGCTGAATCTGCGGTTCGCCGCGGGTAAGCGTTCCGGTCTTGTCGAAGGCCACCGCCCTCAGCGAGCCCAGAAGCTCCAGCGGTGCACCGCCCTTCACGAGAACCCCGCCACGTGCGGCTCGTGCCACGCCGGAAAGGACCGCGCTCGGCGTGGCAATAGCCAGCGCACACGGGCTTGCCGCGACCAGAACCGCCATGGCCCTGTAGAAACTGTCACTGAACGGCTCGTCTACCACCACCCATGCGAAGAGCAGCCCGAACGCGAGCACCAGGACGATCGGCACGAAAACTCGCTCGAAGCGGTCGGTGAAGCGTTGGGTGGGCGACTTCTGGGTCTCGGCCTCGCTTACCATCTTCACGACCTTTGCGAGCGTGCTCTCGCTCGAAAGGCGCGTGACCTCGATTTCAATCAGGCCGCTGCCGTTGATGGACCCGGCGAATGTCCTGCTCGCCGCATCGACCTGCTGCGGATTGGAGCGGGCAAGCGTCTCATCCGGCACGGCATGTTTGTCCGCCGGCATGCTCTCGCCGGTCACGGGTGCCTGGTTGATGCTGGTCGTGCCCTTGACGATGAAGCCGTCGGCTGGGATGCGGGCATCAGGCCTGACAACGACGAGATCGCCCGGCACGAGCTCTTCCACAGCGATCTCTTCGGTGCTGCCGTTTTCGAGCCGAAGCAGCGCGGTTTGCGGTGCCAGTTCGGCCAGAGCCTCGATCGCGCGCTTGGCCCGCCCCATCGCGTAATGCTCCAGCGCGTGGCCGAGGCTGAACAAGAACAGCAGCAGCGCCCCTTCGGCAAAGGCACCCAGCGCGGCCGCTCCCGCAGCTGCGACCAGCATCAGGGTATCGATTTCGAATTTGCGCTGCCGCAGATTGTCGAAAACTTCCCGCAGAGTGAAGAAGCCGCCGAAGATGTAGGCTGCGACATACAGCGCGGTCGGCAACCAGTCCGGCGTGCCGGAAACCAGCTTCTCGATAGCAAAACCGAGGCCGAGCATTACGCCGCTGGCGAGTGCAAAGATCAGTTCGGTGTTGGGCCCCAGGAAATTTCCGTGATCGTGGTTATGATCTTGGTCAGCGTCGCCGTGGTCATGCCCTGCATGCGCATCGCCCGCCGACCCTGCGCCGGAATGCTGCTCTCGCCGGACGTCCATCCCGGCCAGGACCTCCTCCAGCTCCCGCTCGGAGATCTGCTGCATATCGAATTCTATCCGAAGCGTGCCTGCGGCATTGGCGCCCGCTTCCACAACACCGGGCAACTTGCGCAACTGTTCACCGACCGAACGCGCCTTGCGTTGATGACCGATCCCCTCGACCGACCACAGGAGGTGGCCATAGCGTTCCGCGATCGCAGCGCCAGCGGCCCGGGCAATATCGCGAATACGCGACAGGGAGACGATTTCGGGATCGTAGTGAATGCACAGCAGCGCCGGCTTGTCGTCCTCTGCGGCAAGAACATGGGCGCGGTCGATCCCTTGTCGTGCAAGAAGATTGGCGGACAGGCGCTCTACGCACCCGTCGTGTTCGTCGGGAATATCGGGAAGAACGAGCGGGATTTCGAGTTTCAGCTTCTCTGTCATCAAATGGTTCACTTTGCTCTGCGTGAGCGTTTGCTCTGGACCGTGATCCTACCGCTGGTACGATCAGCTCCTCCGGAGGAAATCAAAGGGCTTCCTCCGGAAGGCGCGGATGATCGTCAGGTGAGTTCAGACCACTCGCGACGCTCTGTCCGAGTGAGATTGCGCCGAATGCGATCCCACCATTTATCCCGCCAGCTTCGTTTGTCCTCATCCGTGTGCAGGACAAGCCGAGCTATGGCCGGAAGCACGAACAAGGTGAGTGCCGTGGCGGTGATCAGGCCACCGATGACGACGGTAGCCAGCGGTCGCTGGACTTCGGCCCCGGTGCCGGTGGCTATCGCCATCGGCACGAAACCAAGCGAAGCTACCAGAGCCGTCATCAGAACGGGGCGCAAGCGCACCAGCGCACCTTCGCAAATAGCATCCTCGAGTGCCATTCCCCCATCGAGCCGCTGGCGGATCGCCGTTACCATCACCAACCCGTTGAGCGTCGCCACACCCGAAAGCGCAATGAAGCCCACGGCTGCAGAGACCGAAAATGGCATGCCGCGCAACGCCAAAGCGAAGACCCCCCCAGCCAGTCCCATTGGAATCGCACTGAACACCGAAAGGGCTGGTACCCATCCACCGAGCGCCATGTAGAGCAGCAACAGGATAAGGGCGAAGGCCAGGGGAACCACGACGCCGAGCCGTTCCTGAGCGGCCTGCAAATTCTGGTACTGCCCGCCCCATTCGATGAAGGACGCCGGGGGCAGTTCGACCTGATCACGGACGCCTTCCTGTGCTTCCTCCACGAAGGAGCCCAGGTCGCGTTCACGGACATTGGCCGAAACGATCACCAAACGGCGTCCCTGTTCGCGGCGGACTTCGGCCAGACCATCGACAACCCGAAAATCGGCAACGCTGCGCAGGGGCACGGTCGCACCATTCGGCAGCAGGATCGGGAGGGTTCCAAGTTGGTCGAAATCGTCGCGCGTGGTTTCGTCGAGACGCACCACCACGTCGAACCGGCGATCGCCCTCGAAGACGAGGCCGGCCGGTCGCCCGCCGAGCGCGATGGCGACGGACTGCGCGACATCTTCCACTGTCAATCCGTATCTGGCGATCATCGGACGGTCGAAAGCGATGTCGAGGGTCGGGAATCCTGCAACCTGCTGAACCTTGACGTCGGCGGATCCATCGATTTCACGCAGGACGCTGGCGACTTCGTTGGCAGCCGAAGTCATCGCGGTCAGATCATCGCCATACAGCTTAACCGCCACATCTCCCCTGACACCCGCGATTAGCTCGTTGAAGCGCAGCTCGATTGGTTGGCTGAACTCGTAAAGGTTTCCGACCAGGCTACTTAACGCGCTTTCCATGTCCGCGACCAGTTCGTCCTTGGACATGTCCGGATTGGGCCACTCGTCCCGTGGTTTAAGGATGACGTAGGCGTCCGATGCGTTCGGTGGCATCGGGTCGCTCGCGACCTCGGCGGTGCCGGTGCGCGAGAAAACCAAGGCAACCTGCGGGAACTCCTCCAACCGGTCTTCGACACGGCGCTGCATGGCGAGCGATCTTTCCAGGGAAGTCGAGGGAATGCGCAACGACTGAACCGCGATATCGCGTTCGTCGAGTTGAGGCGTGAATTCGCTTCCTAGAAACGTGAAGACTAATGCCGCGAAAGCGAATAGTCCCAGCCCGCCTGCGATTACGGGCCAAGGACGTGCAACCGCCTTCCGCAGCAGGGGACCATAGCGTTCCTTGGCAATCCTGATCGGCTTCACTTCCTTCTCGGTCAACTTCTTGTTGAGAAGCAATGCAATCATTGCCGGAACGAAAGTGAGTGACAGAACAAATGCCGATGCGAGCGCCAGCATGACCGTGATTGCCATGGGCGAGAAAGTCTTGCCTTCCACGCCGGTAAAGGTGAGCAGTGGAGCATAGACGAGCAGGATGATCGCCTGTCCATAGACAGTCGGCTTGATCATTTCCTGTGCGGCGAGGCGCGTTTCGGCCAAGCGCTCACCAAGCGTGAGCAAACGCCCTTCATGATGCTGCCGGGCGGAAAGCCTAGCAACGCTGTTCTCGACAATGATGACCGCGCCATCGACGATCAGACCGAAGTCGAGAGCACCTAAACTCATGAGGTTGCCGGACACACCCAATCGGTTCATTCCGATCGCAGCCATCAGCATAGACACCGGGATGACCAACGCGGCGATGATCGCAGCGCGGATATTGCCAAGCAAAAAGAAGAGCACAGCAATCACCAGAAGCGCGCCCTCGACAAGGTTCTTTTCAACCGTCGCAATCGTTGCATCGACAAGCGAAGATCGATTGTAAACGATTTCCGCGACGACGCCTTCGGGAAGCGAAGATCTGATCGCTTCGAGACGTTCGGCAGCCCCTGCGGAGACTGTTCGACTGTTTTCTCCAGCCCGCATCAACACCGTGCCGACCACAGCTTCGTCGCCGTTGAGCGAAGCGGCGCCAGTCCTGAGGTCGCCACCGATGCTGACAGTCGCCACATCGCCGATCCGGATCGGGATACCTTCGCGGGTGGTGACCACGGCTTGTTCGATATCCTCGATGCTCCCTAGCCGCGCATCGACGCGTGCGAGCAGTGCCTCGCCAGAACGTTCAACGAAATTGGCACCTTCGGCGAGATTTGCTGCCTCAAGTGCGTCGATCAGTTCATTAAACGACAAACCATATCCGGTCAGGCGGGCAGGGTCAGGCTGGACGAGATACTGCTTCTCGAAACCGCCGATCGAATCTACCCCCGCGACACCGTCGACCGACCGCATGAGCGGGGCCACGATCCAGTCTTGGACCGTTCGAAGATAGGCTGCCCTGGCAACTTCGCTCTCGAGCCGGTCACCGCGTTCGGTAATGAAACTGCTGTCACTCTGCCAGCCGGTGGGCCCGCCGACGGGCGCGCCGTCGCCTCCAGGAAACTCGTATTCGATCGTGTACATGAGCACTTCGCCGAGACCTGTGGAGATCGGACCCATTACCGGTTCGGCACCACCAGGCAGAGAAGCGGTGATCGGTGCCAGCCGCTCGTTCACTTGCTGGCGCGCAAAATAGATGTCGGTTCCCTCTTTGAAGATTGCGGTGACCTGGCTGAAACCATTGCGCGAGATCGAGCGGGTCATTTCGAGGCCCTCTATCCCCGCCAGGCCAGTTTCGACCGGATAGGTAACCTGGGTCTCGACCTGTGCAGGAGACAGGGCCGGCGCTTCGGTATTGATCTGTACCTGAACATTGGTGATGTCGGGAACGGCATCAATTGGCAGCCGCAAAAGGTTGAACGCTCCCCAAACGGCGATCCCAGCCGTCAGGACGATCATTGCCCAACGGAACCGGACTGCGGCATCGAGAATCGCGCCGATCAGCCCATGACCGCTCTTCTCTTGGGAGTACTGTGCCTCGAGCGGTTTCTCAGTGACCATGCTCGGCCTCCTCTTTCTCGAGTTCAGCTTTAAGGAGGAAGGCGTTTGCAGTGGCGATCCGCGAGCCGGGTGCAAGACCTGACTCGATGACAACCCGACCACCGGAACGCGCCCCCGCTACCACCGGACGAGCCTGAAATCCTCGCTCCGTCCTAACGAACACGCTTTCCTGGCCGTCAATGATTTGGACCGCGTCTTCGGGTATCGAAATGCTGTCATGAGCAATCTCGCCGGAGGGGCGAATCCGGGCCTGGAGGAAGGCACCGGGCTGCAGGCCCGGGACGGAGCTGGCCAGCGCCAGCACAGCAGTGGCGCTGCGGCTTTCCAGATCAAGAGCAGGGGTGACTGAACGTACCCGTGCTCCGATTTCTCGATTTTCGCCTAACAAAAGTACGGCATCGTCGCCAGGTTGGATTCGGATTGCATCGGCGGACGGCAAGGCCACCTCGACCTGCAAGCCATTGGGATTGACGACCCGGTACAGTTCGTCGCCGGCTGCGACGAACGAACCCAGCACTATAGGTGCGGCAGTTACCTGACCGGAAATGGGGCTGGTAACGGCCAAGGACCTCCCGTCACCGCTCACGCCAGCTGCTGCGACCGCGGATTGCGCGCGGGCCAATTCCGACCTGGCTACCTGGAGGTTGGCCAGCGCGGATTCGAGATCCTGACGTGCTGTAACATTGGCCTCGAACAGACGAAGCTCCCGGTCATAAATCGCGGAAAGCTCGTCAACCCGCGCACGTGCTGCGGCAACTTGGGACGCCAGGGTCGCCGCCTCGCCGCTTTCGATCCTTGCAATGACCTCCCCCTGCCGGACGAAATCCCCGAGATTCTTGTTGACACTTCTTATTACACCGGAAGCGCGCGCATCGATTTGCGCACTTGCACTAGGGGCAGCGGCGACCGTTGCCGGAAACACCAATTCTACGGCTGCACCAAGCTGGACGGATTCAATCTCGATCGATGCATCTTCGATTTGCTGATCACTAATCCCGACAAAGCCTTCAGGGAGACTGCCTTCTTCGTCATGGTTGTCTCCGTGATCGTCGGACTCGTCATGCGAATCTTCGGCATGCATTGCAGGATCGCCGGGCCAGAATGCCCAGGTGGCAGCTGTCGCCACGAATATGGCAGCGACAGCAATGAGGATATTACGTTTCATAGGGCTGGACCTCACTCTGCGGTGAGCCAGATGAGACGCGCTGCCAGGAGGCTGCGTGTCTCTTCTGCCTGGATTAGGTTTTCACGAATGGCGTCGCGCGCTTGGGCGGCCGCGAGGACTTCGATCAGCGGGAAGCGACCGTTGCGGTAGCCGATCTCGACCAGACGCAGCGCTTCTTCGGCTTGAGGCAGGCTTGCCCCCGCCAAGGTCTCGACCCTTCTCTCTGCCGCGAGATACAAGGTCCGCGCTCGCTCGAACTCGAGACGATAGTCCGCTTCGGCTATCGCCTCGTCCGCCTGTGCTGCACGTGCCTGAGCCTCGGCAGCAGCGATATTGCCTTGATTGCGGTTGCTGAACGGGAGCGGGATCGTAATCCCGACTATGAACGCCTGCTCATTGCTGTCTTCGAACCGGCGCCCGCCCGCCATCACGGTCGGATCGGGTACCCCTAACGAACGTTCGCGGGAGACTTCTGCTTCTGCGAAATCGGCGCGAGCACCGGCCAACCGCAGGTGCAAGGGTAGTGAAGTGTCCATTGGGGCAAGTGCGGGTGCCAGCTCCGGGAATGTTCCGAATACCTGTGGTGCTGTTCCGTCCGCCAGCCAGAGCGCAGCCAGCGCCTGCCTGGCTGCAAGGTATTCCGCTTCGGCGGTTTCCAGTGCCGCTTCTGCTTCTGCCAACGCCGCTTCGGCGCGCATTGCCCGCAGTGGAGGCTCGCGCCCGACTTCGACGAGCGCTCTTGCGATGCGTGCCAATTCGCGATTGCGTTCTACAATTTCGCGCGCGAGACTGGCGCGCTGTCCGGCGGCAACCGCCTGAACATAGCGCTCCCTGACGGTCAGCGCGAGCTGGGCCATTGTGAGCTCGCGACGCGCGCCGGCGACACGCGCCGATGCCTCGGCGCTTTCAATGCGAGCGCTTCTCTTGCCGCCTAACTCGATCTGCTGCCCGAAACCCAGAGTGTATTCGCTGGATTGCAGACCGGAGAACGCTCCAGTGCCCGCAATGTTTTCGGCCTCGAAGGTAAGCTCCGGGTTGGGACGAAGCCGCGCCTGCGCGATTGCAGCGCGCGCAGCCTCTTCCTCTGCCAATGGTCCATAGACCCGAGGATTCGTGCTCTGGGAACTTGGGGGAAGGTTGGATTCAACTCCGGCGCGATCCAGCGCCTCCTCGAGAGACAAGATCTCCTGGGCAAATACCGACGAATCTAACAATATGGCAGCCAGAGCCACCGACAGCGCAATGCGCCGCATAACAATTCTCCTGACAGGAATGCAGGTCAGGGATGCGCGACGGCATCCCGAGCGTCATTCGGGTCAGGCGATGGGTGGCTGGATCAAAACCGGCGAGGCACGCGAGCCTAGAGGGCTTTCCGATAGCGGGGCACGAAGGGACACCCTGCGCGAGAAGTCCGCTCCGGCTTCGCTTGCGTGATCAGGGAGGGAAAAACTGCAATTGTGGTGGTGCACCGGCTGGTGCCCGACTGCATCCTCGTCGAAATCGGTGTCGTCGCTGCTAAAATGATCTTGCCCATGCTCAAAAATGTGGTCCGCAGCATGGACGAATGCGCCGGTGTCTTGTGCATGCACATCCGGAACCATCAGCACATTGCTGAAAGCCAAAGCGATCAACGCAAAAAGGAGGCCCAGTTTCCGCGACATTGCGCGCTGCGAAATAGACGGCCCATGCGAAACTTGCAAGGCTGCCGCAGGTCTGCAGAGACCAAGCGCGCGATGATATTTGAAATGCCGCATCGTCATCATGCTCCCGAATGACCCTGGGCGACGTGCTCGCGCCGTTCAGCAAGCGCCTGGCGGGTAATCTGCAATGCTGAAGACAGGAACAAAGACGCCATGATAGCTGCGACCACAAGGTCCGGCCAGCCAGAGGCGGTACCCCAAACACCCAAAGCTGCGATCATTACGGCGACATTGCCGATCGCGTCGTTACGTGAGCAGAGCCACACCGACCTGACATTGGCGTCGCCATCTTTGAAGCGAATGAGAAGAAACACACTCACCATGTTTGTCAGGAGGGCAAGGAAGCCGACGGCACCCATGATTTCCGCTTCGGGCGCGCCGACAAAAAAGACATGGTAGATTGTCGAGCCCAGCACCCAAAGGCCCATGAGCAGGAGGCTGATCCCTTTTGCCAGGGCCGCATTTGTACGTGCGCGGACCGAAGCACCTATCACCGCCAAAGAAATGCCGTAGGTCATGGCATCGCCTAGGAAATCGAGCGCGTCTGCCTGGAGGGCCTGCGACTTTGCGAGTTGCCCTGCTGCCATTTCAACGACAAACATTGTCGCATTAAGCGCAATGACGATCCAGAGCCTCCGCTTGTAGCTGTCGGACGCACCGTCGAATTTCGTGTCTTCGCCGCAACAACCTGGCATCAGCGGGTCTCCTGCATCTGACCGGTTAGAACTGTGCGTCCATCATTTGACGTAGCACCCGGAATCTGAGGAATGATGCCGCCACGCATTTGTGCAACGCGTCGGTTCATCCAGTGACGGACAAAGAAGCGATAGAGAAGACCGCGAGGGCCAGTCAGCTGACTGTGGACCGCGAAAAAGTCATCAGGACTGTCGAACACCCCGTAGTCAGCCTTGATCCCTGTTTTTTGAATGTAGGTGTTGTCACCCTTCCATTCGACTTCGGGCATCTGCAAGCAGTTTGTCCCAATACCATAAGCACAGATGGACGAGCGTTGCGGAAAGTGATCCTGAAGCGCGGTGAGCAAAGACTGATCGAGGATAAAGCCTTCAAGCTCGATCCATCGTCCCTGGTATTCGATTTCGACCCAAGAGTGCAGGATTCTGGCGGGGGCGAGCGGGTAAACGAATTCTGGAACGATACCCCTTTGAAGTGCCTTATCGATCGTGAAGCCGTGAAAACGACAGCGTATCCCAAGCCCACGGAGAAGTGCCATGAGCAGGATACCCTTGGTGTTGCACTGGCCGTATCCATCAGCGAGAATTTTCGATGCTGGCAAGGCATCCGCTGCATTATAGCCGAAACGAACTTCGTTGCGGACGAAGTCATAGGCGGAGCCAATCTTATCCCAATCCGAGAGGCTCAGCCAGTTACGCTCCTCGATCAGCGCCTTGATGGGCGCTGCGCGAAAATCGACCAGCCGGGTCTCTGCGAGGAATCGGTCCATAATTCTAAAGCCCTGGATTGTCCGTGCGAACTCTTGTAACACCTCTAGTAACTAGAGGTTCAAGAGGTTTTTATGTATTCTATTGGGGAGCTTTCACGGCGCACCAATGTGAAGGTGCCAACGATCCGTTACTACGAGCAAACTGGGCTCATGAGCGTCCCCGAACGCACTCATGGAAACCAAAGGCGCTATGATAACGCGGGCCTCGAGCGTCTGACCTTCATCAAGCATGCTCGCGAACTCGGTTTCACTATCGAGGCCATCTCATCCCTTATCGAATTGCAGGACAACCCCGATCGTTCTTGTGAGGCCGCCACCGAGATTGCGTCCGCGCAGCTGGGCGATGTTCGTGCCCGCATTAAGAAGCTTCGTTCTCTGGAAAAGGAACTTGCTCGCATTGCAAGAGGGTGTGACGGCGAAGGGAAGTCGTCTGACTGCTACGTCCTGGAATCTCTGGCTGACCACCATCATTGCCAGCAGGCGCATTAGGACCATTGCCCTATCGCCCCTTTTGACCGCGCAGGAACAAGTGCTCGCCACCAAAGACAAAGAACATCCCGATTGCGGCATACGCCACGATGCTAGGATCGCTTTGAAGCTTAATCCAGGTGAAAGCGCCAAGAACGACTGCATCTGCTGCCAGTGCTGCAAGCAGGATCTCAGCGCGGGCTCCGATCTCCTTGCGCAGATAGCGCAGCACACCCCAGTGCACGAGCATGTCCATGACCAAGTAGAAGAACACCCCAAGGGCAGCGATTCGTGAGAGGTCGAACAGGACCGCCAGCGTTCCTGCGACCACCACGGTATAGACCAACAGGTGACTGCGCAGGCTGCCTGACATCCCGAAATGGCTGTGCGGGATCATCTTCATTTCGGTGAGCATGGTGAGCATGCGCGATACGGCGAACACGCTCGCCACGACGCCCGAAGCGGTGGCGGTAATGGCAATGACAATCGTGAACCAGAACCCGACGCGGCCAAGCGCTGGCTCGGCAGCTGCCGCCAGCGAGTAATCACGCGCCGCCACGATTTGATTGATGTCCAGACTGGCTCCCACGGCAGCTGCAACGAGGAGGTAGGTCACGACGCAGATGCCGATGGCGATCATGATCGTGCGCCCGACATTGCGGTGCGGGTCAACTATCTCTCCGCCGCTGTTCGTGATCGTCGTGAACCCCTTGAAGGCAAGGATGGAGAAAGCGACCGAGGCAACAAGCCCTGACCATCCGAACCCGACTGTCGGTTCGGCGAAGGCACCACCGGAAAAACCGTTCATCCAGAGGGCTGCGACAGCAAAGATCGCGATGCCGCCGATCTTGATCGCTGACATGACAATCGAGACCATGCTCACCGAGCGATTGCCCGAAGCATTCACGAGATAGGCGAACACGATCAGCGCCAGGGCGAGTGCCGACTGCAGGAGGCCATTGTCCTGCAAATCGAACGGTCGCAGCGCGTAGGTGGCAAATGTCCTCGCAACGAGGCTTTCGTTGATCACCATCGAAAGCGCCATAAGCAGCGAAGCCGCAGCGGCTACGGTGCCGGGGCCATATGCCTTCTGCAGGATCATCGCGATGCCGCCCGATGAAGGCCAGGCGTTGGACATCTTGATGTAGCTGTATGCCGCCAGGGCAGTGACGATGGCGCCGGCGATGAATGACAGCGGGAACAATGGTCCGGCGAGTTCTGCGATCTGTCCGGTGAGTGCGAAGATACCCGCGCCGATCATCACCCCAGTGCCCATGGCGACAGCGCCGCCGAGCGTTATGCTTCCCTTTTCTTCTGATCCGCCGTGCGAATGCTGACCAGCGCTGTGGTTTTGGTGCGATCCCTTCACAGCCTTGCCGTCCGCAGGCGCAGGGAGTTCAGGACAACAGAGATCGAAGACGCACTCATCGCGAAGGCAGCGAACATCGGACTGATAAGCATGCCCATAACCGGATAAAGCACCCCTGCGGCAATGGGCACGCCGGCAGCATTGTAGATCAGAGCAAAGAACAGGTTTTGCCGGATGTTGCCCATGGTCGCCTGGGCAAGTCGGCGGGCGCGAACAATCCCGTCGAGATTGCCCTTCACCAGAGTGATGCCCGCGCTTTCGATCGCGACATCCGCACCAGTCCCCATGGCAATGCCGACATCAGCTTGTGCCAGTGCCGGGGCGTCATTCACGCCGTCGCCTGCCATGGCCACCTTGGCCCCGCCATCCTGCAACTCGCGAATGATGCGGGCTTTGTCTTCGGGCAGGACGTCGGCACGAATCTCGTCGATGCCGAGCCGCGCGGCGACAGCCTTGGCTGTGCGCTCGTTGTCGCCCGTGGCCATGATGATGCGCAGGCCAAGCGCGTGTAGTGCCTTGAGCGCATCCGGCGTCGTCTCCTTGACCGGGTCAGCCACGCTGACGAGCCCGGCAATGACGCCATCGATGGCAACGAACAACACGGTTTCGCCTTCGTCACGGCGCTGGTTGGCCTTTTCGACCAGATCACCGGCGGCCAAGCCAAGGTCCTCGATCATCGCCTTGTTGCCGAGAGCTACCACGTGCCCATCGACCTCGCCCTTCACGCCCTTGCCGGTGACCGCCTCGAACTCCTTGGCCTCGACCATGGCGATGCCGCGCTCCTTGGCTCCATTCACAATGGCTTCCGCCAGGGGATGTTCGGAGCCGCGTTCGAGCGATGCGGCCACTCGCAATACTTCCTCTTCATCCTTGCCCGGCTGGGGCAGGACGGCCACAAGCATTGGCTTTCCCTCGGTGAGCGTGCCGGTCTTGTCCACGATCAGGGTGTCGATCTTCTCGAAGCGTTCCAGCGCTTCGGCGTTCTTGATCAGCACGCCTGCCTGCGCGCCCCTGCCGGTGGCGGTCATGATGGACATGGGAGTGGCCAGGCCAAGCGCACAGGGACAGGCGATGATCAGCACGGCTACTGCGGCGACCAGGGCATAGGCGAGGGTGGGTTCTGGTCCCCAGATGGCCCAGGCGATGAACGCGAGCACGGCCACCCCGATCACTACCGGGACGAACCAGCCGGCGACCTTGTCCGCATATTTTTGGATTGGCGCGCGCGAACGCTGCGCGGCTGCCACCATCTCGACGATCTGCGAGAGCATGGTGTCCGATCCAACCCGCTTGGCTTCTATTACGAGGCTGCCAGTGCCGTTGATCGTGGCCCCTGTAACGGCATCGCCAGCAACTTTCTCGACCGGGACCGGTTCGCCCGTAATCATGCTTTCATCGACCGACGACCTGCCATCGACGACTTCGCCATCGACCGGCACTTTCTCGCCGGGTCGCACACGGAGGCGGTCGCCGACATGGACGTGTTCGAGCGGGATCTCCTCCTCGCTGCCATCAGCACGGATGACCCGCGCGGTCTTCGCCGCAAGGTCGAGCAGCGCGCGGATTGCCTTGCCTGTCCCTTCGCGGGCGCGCAGTTCCATGACCTGCCCCAACAGGACCAGCGTCACGATAACCGCTGCCGCTTCAAAATAGACCCCGACATGGCCTTCCGCATCGCGGAAGCCGTCGGGGAAAATATCGGGAGTGATCACCGCAACAAGGCTGAAGACATAGGCCGCGATCACGCCCATGCCGATCAGTGAGAACATGTTGAGATTACGCGTGCGGAAGGAGTTCCAGCCGCGCACCAGGAAGGGCCAGCCGCACCACAGCACCACCGGCGTGCCGAGGACAAGCTCGATCCAGAGCGTAGCGCGTTCCCCGAAGATGTCCCGAATGCCGGAGAGGCCAACCAGCGGCCCCATGGTCAGGATCAGCAATGGGATGGTCAGAACAGCGCCGACCCAGAAGCGGCGCGTGAAATCGACGAGTTCGGGATTGGGACCTTCCTCGACCATTGTGGCCGACTCAAGTTCCAGCCCCATGCCGCATATCGGGCAGGAACCCTGGTGCGTCTGCCGGACCTGCGGATGCATCGGGCAGGTGTATACCGTTCCCTGGTATCCTTCGGGGACGGTGTCGTAACGCCCGTCGTTTGAAGCATCTTTGTCAGCGTGATGACTGCAATGCCCGGCGTGTTCGTGATCGTGATCGTGATCGTGAGCCATATCGGGGAGCTCCTCGACTCCGCGCGGTCTCAACCGGCGCGGCGACTGAAATGGTTATACAACGGCACCAGCAGGAGTGCAGCATACCAGCCATAGAGGAAACTTCCCACGGCTCCGGCGATGAAGCCGGAAAGGGTCAACCACTCGAATCCCGGCAAGAGTGGCGCCCAGGCTCGGTGCATGTGCATCTGTTCAGGCGCAACCAGGCCGAAGGCGATGCAGGCCAAGTAGGTGATCAGGAGGAACAGGCTGAGCGTCCAGCCCCAGGTCCTGATGCTTTGGCCAACTGCGGACTTCGCCATTGTTCTTCTCCCCCTTGATCTGCTTTGGCTGCGTGAGGGACTTGCCCGAACAACCGCTCTTCGGAGAGAGCGAGCACCTTGATCTCATTTTCAGGCGCTCGCCCCATGTCCGTCCCCTGACGACTTAGCTGGGGGTGTGGCCTTCGTGGGCCAAATGATCCTGCGGGGCAGGATCGCTCTGGGGAGCATCGGTCTGACCTTCGGTCGCGCTGGGTTGGGCGGTCTGTCCGTGGCCCATGTGGCCATGGTCCATTTGTCCATGACCCATCGAGCCATGGTCCATTTGTCCATGACCCATCGAGCCATGCTCCATTTGTCCGTGGTCCATCATCTTGCACGTCATCGTGCCATCTTCGCCGCGCATCATCATGCCCTGCATCCGCTCGCCGTTGTGCATCATTTCGCACATCTGCGGCTGCTCGGCTGCGGCAGGTGTATCCTGGTCTTGCGCGGCAAGCGGTCCAGCAAACATGCTTCCTGCAGCCAGTGCCATAATCAATCGCTTCATTGTCATTCTCCTTTGGTTCTATTCGTAACTGGCAAACACGCTGCGACCGGCGCTGCCGAAAGCGATCACCTGGTAGGGTTGCGTGCGATCACCCATTTCCATCCCCGGCGAGCCGATCGGCATTCCGGGAACCGCAAGACCTTCAATGCCCTCCGGTCGCTCGCGCAGGAGGCGGGCAATATCCGCCGCCGGGACGTGACCTTCGATGACATATCCATCGACCACCATCGTGTGGCATGACCGCAAATCGGCAGGCACACCTTCGCGGTCCTTGATCGCGCCCATGTCCGAACGCTCTTCCACAGCGATCTCTGCCTGCATGCCCGCATGGACATGATCAGCCCACTCTTCGCAGCACCCGCAATTCGGATCGCGGAACATCGTGTAGCTCGCCGCCTGGGCAGCATTGGAGCAGGCCGCGAGTGCCATAAGCAGAGCAGGAGCCATTGATCGACGCAGTGAGATGATGGGTGAACGTGCCATGGGAAGTATCTCCTGTTCTATTCAACGCAGGCCGAGGTGGTTGGGACCAAACACCATTTCTCCGCCGAGGTAACCCTGGGCGACGATAGCGACCGCAAGAACGAGCAGGACCACCCGAAGCGCGGTTCTGCGTTCGCTTCGGAACGCGAGCCATGTGGCGAGTATCGCCAGTGCGGCGATCGCGGTCCCGTTCCAGCGGTGGAGACCAAGTGTCTCTGATCGGTCGGAAAGCCGCCAGCCTCCCGCAGTCCATCCCAAGAGCGCAGCGACTACGGCACCAGCCGCGCCGCCGGCAACGAGGAAGCGGGAGGTCACCTCCAGGCCAGTGGAGGGGCGCACCAGCAACATGAGTTCGGCGATTGCTGCGGCCAGCAACAATGCGATCGGGAAATGCGCGGCGACCGGGTGCAGCCGCCCAAGCACGTCGCTCGCAGAGGTGGCGCGGTTTTCCGCAATTGCCAGTTCCATCGCCTGCTCTGGCGTCAGACTCGCTTCGGCTGGTGCGACTGCAGGAGCGGCTTCGCCATCGTGATGGTCAAGCATGTCGGTATCGTGGTGATCGTCTCCGGCATGGTGATCGGCGTCAGCGTCGTGCCCCATCTCCATCTGCACCATTTCGGCATCAGTCATGTCCTGCTGGTGTTCTTCGTGAGCAGTGACAGGAGGTGCCAATGCAATCGAGATGCCAATTGCCAATACAGGCAGGACCAGTCGTCGGAATCTTGCGATCATGTTTGCCATCCCTTGGCTAGGCGAGATAACCAGTCCTACGAATGACGAGCCGCCAGCCCTCAAAAAAATTGAGGGGCGGTGCGCCAGCATGCGTATGTCAGGGCAAACACGGGAAGAATTGCATATGCACCATGACGATCATCTGGACAGGGCGCTCAAGTCCCTCGGCAATGTCGCAGCGCCCTCGTTGTCTGGCGACTTCATGGATGGTGTGTGGCTGCGAGCCGGGCAAATGGAGCAGGCTGCGGGCCAGCGCCGCCGCCTGGCCCTGATGGCTGGCATGGCATTTATCGGGCTCGGAACGGGAATAGGCGTAGTGCAGGCTCCTGCCTCGGCCGAGGCTGCACGCTATCAGTTGATTGACGGGGCCGAGCTCTCCCCCTCTGCACTTCTTCACGTCGAACCATGAAGTTCGGCATTCTCCAGATCATGGCCGGTGTTCTGCTGGCGATAGCTGCCGGTTGCATCGGCGCGTTCGCAGCGGGAGAGTGGCGTGACGGCGAACATGGCCAGGGATTGCATGCCTTTGTCCACGACGAGCTTGATCTTGATGCGGAGCAATCCGCGGCGATTGAACAGCTGGAAGCCGACTTCGCCATCGAACGCCGCCAGCTGGAGCTATCCCTGCGTGCGGCGAATGCGCAGCTCGCAGCCGCGATGGATGAGGAGCATGAATACGGACCGCAAGTCTCCGTGGCGATCGACAACGTCCACGCCGCAATGGGTGACTTGCAGAAGGCGACCGTGCGCCATGTCTTTGCCATGCGCGGCTTGCTGACTGAAGAGCAGCGGGCTCAATTCGACAGGCAGGTTTCAGCATCGCTCACCGGCGAATGAACGGCGGTGGTCAAAGATACGCAGCCCGCTGAACGCGATCTGGTAAAACAGGTCCAGACTGGCAGTCGGTCGGCCTTTGATCGGCTGGTCACGCCACTAGTCCCGCAATTGCTCACGCTTGCGCGCCGCATGCTGGGGTCGGTGAGCGAAGCCGAAGATGCGGTGCAGTCCGCCTTGGCGTCTGTCTGGGTGGCCCGCGCGAAGCTAGATCCTGAACGTCCACCGGTAGCCTTCCTCACTACGGTAACCCTTAACAAGTGTCGCGATGTCCTGCGGCGACGCAAGGCAGCTCGCTTCTTCGGGTTCGCTGGCAACGATTTCGATTTCGACCTTGCCGCCGATCAGCCAGATGCCGAAGTGGTCGCAGCGGATCGCCAGGCTTTGGAAAGGGTCCAGCGGGCGATGGAGCGCCTCCCTGTCAGGTTGCGAGAAGCACTGGTGCTGGTGAGCATGGAGGGAATGTCCCAACGCGAAGCGGCGGAGGTGCTTGGGGTTACAGAAAAGGCGATCGAGACCCGCGTCTACCGGGCGCGAGCGCGCTTGCGGGAGAAATTCGACGGATTTTGAGGGGAGTGTGCAAAGACTGCGTAACAGTTGGCATGAGCACGAACCCGATAAGCATCGATCGCCGCAAGTTCCTCTCTGCCAGTGCAGGTGCAGCAAGCCTGATTGGTCTTGGCCATTCGATACCGGCCTGGGCGACCGGCAGTCACGAAGGGGCGCTGGCTCGCAAAGGCAGCGATGTGCTGTCCGGCGAACACCTGACCATGACCGTTGCCGATGCGCGGTTCGCAACCGGCAACCGCCGTGGCCCTGCGGTGACGGTCAACGGCTCGGTGCCGGGTCCGCTGGTGCGATTGCGCGAGGGGCAGAACCTCGTGGTCGATCTTCTCAATGAAAGCTCGATGGGCACATCAATCCATTGGCATGGCTTGCTCGTTCCGTTCCTGATGGACGGAGTGCCGGGTGTGACCATGGCGGCGGTCGAACCGGGCGAAAGCTTCCGCTACGAATTTCCCGTCCGCCAAGCGGGCACCTACTGGTGGCATGCCCATACCTTGCAGGAACCCATGGGTCATTACGGCCCGATCATCATTGATCCGGCTGGTGGCGATCTTCACCAGGTAGACCGTGATTACGTGGTCATGCTGTCGGACTGGTCGCCAATGGACCCGCACGAAGTCATGCGGAAGCTCAAGGTCGGCGAAGCACCCTTCAATTACCAGAGAACGGCAGCAACCGACGATTACCCGTTGTCAGGCGAGGATCGTCGCATGTGGGCGCGGATGCGGATGATGCCGACGGACATCTCCGATGTTTCGGCTCCGCTCTACAGCTACTTGATCAACGGGCATGGACCTGACGACGGGCTTGAGTTCGCTTTCCAGCCGGGCGAGCGGGTTCGCCTGCGCTTCATCAACGGATCGGCCATGACGTTTTTCAATGTTCGCATTCCCGGTCTGCCGATGACGGTGATCTCTGCCGACGGCCAGGATGTGCGGCCAGTCGAAGTCGATGAGTTCCAGATCGGCAATGCCGAAACCTACGACGTGATCGTCGAGCCTGCCGGCGATGCCTCTTTCGCCATCGTTGCCGAGGCAATGGATCGGTCCGGCATGGGCATTGCCATGCTGGCGAGCCAGCCCGGCGCGCAGGCGGAGGTGCCGCCGCTGCGCGACCCGCCGCTGCTGACCATGGCCGACATGGGCATGAGCCATGGAACTTCAGGTGCAGCCATGGACCACGGTGCGATGGATCATGGCGCTTCGTCCGAGGGCGAAGCGATGGGTGCTATGAACATGCGCGACACGTCGTTGCTGCCTCCAAGCGTCGAAGTGGGACCTGGCGTGGACATGGTTTCTATGAACCCGGTGGATCGGATGGGTGACCCCGGCATCGGCCTCGACAACGTAGGTCACCGCGTTCTCAACTATCGCCAGCTGGTCGCGGCGAACATGAACCGCGACATGCGTCAGCCGACTCGGCTCAAGGAGATCCACCTCACCGGCAACATGGAGCGTTACATGTGGTCGTTCGACGGCCAGAAATTCTCTGCCGTGGCTGACGATCCGATCCGCTTCGCCTTCAACGAGCGGGTGCGCGTGAAGCTCGTGAATGACACGATGATGGCGCACCCGATCCATCTGCACGGCCACTTCTTCGAGCTGGTGAACGATGCCCCGCACGGTCATCAGCCGCTGAAGCATACCTTGGTCGTCCAGCCGGGGGGCAGCGCACAGTTCGACCTGACAGCGAACGAGCCGGGCGACTGGGCGTTTCACTGTCACCTGATCTACCACATGCACAACGGCATGTTTCAGGTGGTAACCGTCCGACCTCTGCAAGGGGGAGAAGGCTGATGTCCAAGACCATGCTGTTGTCCCTGCCGCTTATTGTCCTGCCGCAGGTGGCCTTGGCGCAGGACCACGACCATTCCAGTCCCAATCCCGCCGAGGTAACCGCCCCAGTTGAGGTGGAGAGCGCCGACGATCCGCACGCAGGGCATCAGGCAATGGACCAATCGGGCCATCAGGGCATGTCGCCAAACGCCAATGCGGAAAGTTCCAGCGGACAGGCGATGGACCACGCCGCAATGGGTCACGGCTCGATGGATCGCGGGGCAGCGGCGAACAGCGCAAACATATCGCAAGGACCACCGCCACCCGAAGCCTTTTCGGGGCCGCTCTATGCTGCGGACGCTTTTGTCGGTGAAGAGGAAATGGCCGCTTCACGCGCGGCGGTCGCTCGTGAAGTCAGCGGCTTGCCAGTCTACTGGTTCCAGGCCGATCGTGTCGAATATAGGGCGCGTGGCGGTCAGGACGGCTATCTCTGGGATGTGCAAGGCTATTACGGCGGTGATCTCGACAAGTTCTGGTTCAAGAGTGAAGGCGAAGGCAACTTCGGCGGCGAACTTGAGAGCGCCGAGCTGCAAGGGCTGTGGAGCCATGCGATCGGTCCATGGTGGGATCTACAAGCAGGCGTTCGTCAGGACTTTATCGGACCGGAGCGCACCCATGCCGTGATCGGTGTCCAGGGATTGGCACCCTACCTGTTCGAGGTCGATGCCGCCGCATTCCTCTCGACTAGTGGCGATGTCACGGCGCGTATCGAGGCCGAACTGGACCAGCGCATTACCCAGCGCCTGATCCTGCAACCGCGCGCCGAACTGAACCTGTCCGCGCAGGACATTCCCGAACTGGGTGTCGGCGCGGGGGTCGACAGCGCCGAGCTGGGCCTGCGTCTACGCTATGAGATTATCCGTGAATTTGCGCCCTATGTCGGTGTGGAACAGGAATGGAAAGTCGGCGGCAGCGCCGATTATGCGCGTTTGGCCGGAGAAGATCCCAGCGCGACGAATTACGTGGTTGGCGTGAGGTTTTGGTTCTGATCGCCCGCATTAAAGGTCGACCGCAGTTAGCCCGCTGGACTGTCACCAGTCAGATCAATCACTCTGGGAGGGCAATCGATCTTTTTCATACTTGTTTCATACATGGTTGCATGAGATCAACTAAGTCATTGAAATCATGGTGGGCGCGGCAAGGATTGAACTTGCGACCCCACCCGTGTGAAGGGTGTGCTCTACCACTGAGCTACGCGCCCGCCCCTCTGGGCAGGGGCGGGCCTTTGCCACGCGTGCTCGTCATTGACAAGACTCAGTCGAGCAGGAGCCTCGCGAGCAGCGAACGCGCCTCTGCCGACAGCTTGCGCGGACGCGCATCGGCGGCGGCCACCGGGCATTCGAGACAGCGCGCCTGCAGCCCCCGCATAGTCGCAAGCGTTCCGAGGTCGCCGAGCACGCGCTGGTCTAGCTCGGCCTGCTGGCGAGCGAGATAACCGAACAGGTCGCGCGGCAGGGCACCCTGCGTCTGGCTTCCGCCGCCCATCAGGCTGGCGATGAAGGTATCGAAGGTGCTCGGCTTCGAAACGAGGAAGCGCGGGTGCCAGTCGCCGTCCTTGAGACCGGCCTTTCCGGCGGCCCATTCGAGCGCGGCGTCGAGATCGCCGAACTGGTCGACGAGGCCGATCTGGCGCGCGGTGCCGCCGTCCCAGACCTGCCCCTGGCCGATCTCGTCCACCCGCTCGGGCGCGAGCTTGCGCGACTGGGCGACCAGCGAAATGAAACGGCCGTAGGAAAACTCGACAGTCGACTGCAGCATCGCCTCGGCCTCGGGTGTGAAGCCACCGAGGATGTCGGGCTGGCCGGACAGCGGCGTCGTCTTCACGCCGTCGGTCGAAACGCCGTAGTCGGCGAGCAGGCCCTCGAACGAGGGGATCACGCCGAATACGCCGATTGAGCCGGTGATCGTGGTGGGCTCGGCGAAGATGCGGTCGGCCGGGGTCGAAACCCAGTAGCCGCCGCTCGCCGCATAGTTGCCCATCGACACTGCGATGGGGATGCGCTTCGCCTTCTGCCGCAGGATCGCGCGGCGGATCGCTTCGGATCCGGTTATCGTGCCGCCAGGCGAATCGACCCGCACCACCAGCGCGGCGAGGTCGTCGTCGAGCGTATCGTCGAGCAGCTTGGCGATGCGCGCCGCGCCGGCCTCGCCCGGTCCGGCATTGCCGTCGGTAATGTCGCCGGCGATGGTGATGACCCCGATCGCCTTGTTGCCGGACAGCGAGCCCATGCCGTCGCCTTCGCCGATGTCGGCGATCCAGGTGTCGTAGTCGGTGTTGGCGAAGGCGCCGGGACCGTTATCCCACTCGTCTTCCCCGGCGACCTTGGCGACGCGTTCGCCCCATTCCTCACGGGTGCCGATCTTGTCGGCGAGGCCGGCGTCGATGGCGGCCTGGGCCATGTCTCCGCCCGTCGACTGGGCCCAGGCGACCATGTCGCCCTTGAGGTAGTCGAGCCGCGCCTTGGGCCGTGCCTGCTTCACGTTGGCGAGCCATTCCTGCCAGATCGAGTCCGCGACCGGCTGGATGTTGCTGCGCGCCTCGGGCGACATGTCGTTGCGGATGTAGGGTTCGACCGCCGCCTTGTAGGTGCCGACGCGGAAGACGTGTGCCTTGACGTCGAAGCGCTTGAGCAGGTCGCCGTAGTATAGGTTGCTGCCGCCCGGGCCGCGCACCGCCACGCCGCCAAGCGGATCGACCCACACCTCATCGGCGTGCGCGGCGAGCAGCATCGAATCGTCGGAATAGGCAACCGCGTAGGCGTAGATCGGCTTGTTTGCCGCGCGGAAGCGGTCCATCGCTTCGCCGATTTCCTGCATGTGCACGTGGCCGCCGCCGAGGAAGGTGCTCATGTCGAGCGCGATCGCCTTGATGCGGTCGTCCTTGGCGGCCTCGTCGATGGCACGGATCACGTCGTGCGCGGCGTACTGCCGGTCGGGCACGGCGCTGCTCAGCAGGCTTTCGAGCGGCGGCGCGTTCTGCACTTCCTCGACCACCGAACCGTTCAGGTCGAGCATCAGCGCGCCGTTGCGGACCGCCGCCGGGCTCGGGCGATTGTTGAGAACCGCGAACAGGGCCCAGAAGAACAGGATCAGGAAAACGAGGCTGAGCCCGTCCTTGATGGCGACGAGAAGATGCCAGACCTTGCGGGCGAAACTCATGCGTGGAACCTCGAAAATCGATTTTCTCGCGTCTCTTAGGGGTCCAGCGGGCGCGGTGCCACCCGAATCGGAACCGGCGGTGCACTCCACTCGACAAGAGTCATTGCCACCGGGGACCTCTAGCCCTATGGGCTCGGCTTTAATGACATCGCCGGACGACACTTCATACGCGGGCCGCTATCCGGCCGGTGGGCAGGCCTTCCCGCATCGCCACCTGTTGGGCATCGGGCACCTCGAAACGCACGAGATCCTCTACCTGCTCGATGAGGCGGAGCAGTGGGTCAAACTCAATCGCCTGCCACAGAAGCATTCCGACCGACTCACCGGCCTGACCATCATAAATGCCTTCTTCGAGAACTCGACCCGCACGCTGCTGAGCTTCGAGATAGCCGGCAAGCGCCTCGGCGCCGACGTGGTCAACATGCACGCCGCGCAGTCTAGCGTGAAGAAGGGCGAGACGCTGATCGACACCGCGGTAACGCTCAACGCCATGCGCGCCGACGCCATCGTCATTCGCCACCAGTCGAGCGGCGCGGTGGCGCTGATCGCCGAGCGGGTCGGCTGCCCGGTGCTCAACGCCGGCGACGGCCAGCACGAACACCCGACGCAGGCGCTGCTCGATGCGCTCGCGCTGCGCCACAAACTGGCAGAGCAGGGCAGGCCGAGCAGCGACGGGATGATGAACGGCCTCGTCGTGACGATCTGCGGCGATGTGCTGCACAGTCGCGTCGCGCGTTCCAACATCCTTTGCCTGCATGCGCTCGGTGCGCGGGTCCGGGTCTGCGCCCCGCCGGCGCTGATGCCGGCCGGGATCGAGGCGATTGGTGCCGAACCGTTCCACGACTTCGAAGCCGCGTTGAAAGGCACCGACGTCATCATGATGCTACGGTTGCAGAACGAGCGGATGAGCGGCCAGTTCATCCCATCCCCGCGCGAATACCGCCACCTTTACGGGCTGACGTTGGAGCGGCTGAAGCGCTGGGCGCCCGATGCCATCGTCATGCACCCGGGGCCGATGAACCGCGGGGTCGAGATCGACAGTAACGTAGCCGAACTCGCCGGCCAGTCGATCATCACCGACCAGGTCGAAATGGGCGTCGCCATCCGCATGGCCTGCCTCGATGTGCTGACCCGGCGCCAACGCGGCGTGCCCGGGTGGGCCGAGGGAGCCTGGGTATGAAACAGCTGCGCGCGCTGACCATCACCGGCGGCAAGCTGGTGCTTCACGGCGGCGTTGTGTCCGGCGCGATCCGCTGCGTCGATGGGGCGATTGCCGCAATCGGCGACGTCTCTCCCGAAGACGGCGACGAGATCGTCGATGCCAAGGGCGCGCTGGTCGCTCCTGCACTGGTCGACTTCGGAGTGTTCGCGATTGACAAGCCGGCGTTCCATTTCGGCGGCATCGCCCGCGCCGCGCTGATGCCCGACCGCTCGCCGCCACTCGACCGGCCCTCGGCAGTGCGCTTCGCGGCGCAGAGCGGCAAGCCCGACCTCTGGGTCCACCCGCTCGCCGCGGCGACCGTCGGCCTTGAGGGCACGCACCTCGCCGAACTGGCGCTGATGCGCGACGCCGGGGCCAAAGCCGTGGCGACGGGACGCAGCTGGATCGCCGACAGCGGCACGATGCTGCGCTTGCTGCAATATGCCGCGATGCTCGACCTCGTGGTGGTCAGCCACGCGGAAGACGGCGGACTCACAGGAAACGCCGCGGCGACCGCGGGCGAAATGGCGAGCCGTCTCGGCCTGCCGAGCGCGCCGGCCGAGGCCGAAGCGCTCGCCGCCGCTCGCGATATCGCACTCGCCGAGATGAGCGGGGCGCGGCTGCACTTGCGGCAGGTTACCACTGCTGCGGCGCTCGACCTCGTTCGCGCGGCCAAGGCGCGCGGCGTCGCGGTGACCGCGGGGGTCACCCCTGCGCACTTCATGCTTTCGGACCTTGCAACCAAGGACTTCCGCACCTTCGCCCGGCTTTCGCCGCCGCTGCGCTGCGAGGCAGACCGTCAGGCGGTCGTCGCGGCCATCGCCGATGGCACCATCGATGTCATTGCCAGCGGCCATGACCCGCGCGGGCCCGAGGACAAGCGCCTGCCTTACGCCGACGCCGAACCGGGTATGGCAGGGGCCGAGACCCTGCTGCCGCTAACCCTCACGCTGGTTCGTGACGGGGAGATCACGCTTGAGCGCGCCTTCGACCTGCTGGCCCGCAACCCGGCCCGCCTGCTCGGCGTGGCGGCGGGCGAACTCGCGGTGGGTAACGAGGCCGACCTGGCGCTCGTCGATCCCGAGCGCCCCTGGATCGTCGATTCGGCGCGGATGGAGGCTACCGCCGGCAACACCCCATTCGACCGCCAGCCCGTCCAGGGCCGCGCCACCGCCTTGTGGAAGGGCGGCGCAAGGATCGAGGACTGACTATGGGGATGGGACGGAACGCACTGGTGACGGGCGCCGCATCGGGTATCGGTGCGGCTTGCGCCATGCTTCTCGCGGAGCGGGGGGTCGGCAGGCTCGTCCTGGTCGACCTCGACGGAGCGGCGCTCGACGCGCTCGACCTTCCCGGCTGCGAGGTACTCCGCTTTATCGGTGACGTGGCCGATCCGGCGCTGTGGGAGCGGATCGAGGTCGAGGCCGGTCCGCTCGACCACGCCGTGCTCAACGCCGGCATCGGCCGCGGCGCGCCGATCGCCAACCTCTCGTTCGAGACTTGGCGCGAGCTGATGACGGTCAATCTCGACGGCATGTTCCTGTCGCTGAAAACCGCCCTGCGGCTGGCCGCCGACGGGGCTTCGCTGGTCCTCACCGCCTCGGTAGCGGGGATCAAGCCGGAGATCGGCAACGCCGCCTATTCGACTTCAAAGGCTGCGGTCATCCAGCTCGCCAAGGTGGCGGCCAAGGAAGGCGCGGCGCGCGGCATCAGGGTCAACGCCATCGCCCCGGGCGGCGTCGACACCCCGATCTGGGACAAGATGCCGTTCTTCGCCGGGATCGTCGCGCAGCACGGCGGCGACCGCGCCGAAGCGCTTGCCGCGATGGGCAAGGGCACCCCGCTCGGTCGCTTCGCCAGCGCCGCCGAGATCGCCGCGCAGGTTGCTTTCCTGCTGTCCGACGATGCGGCGACGATCACCGGCACCGTGCTGGTCAGCGACGGCGGCTACCTGCTCTGACGCCCAAACGAAAAACCCCGCCCGGTGAGGGGCGGGGTTCTCGCTGTTATCGGCTTGTTGCGGCCTAGCGCATCGCCATCCGCACGCCGGTGTCGACGGCGCCCGGCAGCGGGCGATCCTCGGCGTAGGCGAAGCAGCCCTTGCCGTCGCTCTTCACGCGGCCGCACATGGCCTGCGAGCTGGCCACGCTGTATCCGGCGGCCGACACGCGCCAGTAGCGCTTGCCCTTCACCAGGGCCTCGGTGATGACCATCTCGTGGCCTGCCAGTTCGGGATAGCGCTTGGCGTAGATGCCCCAGGCGCGGCGCGCGCCCTGTTCGCTGGAGAAGCTGCCGAGCTGGACGAGGTGTGTGCCGTCGGACTTCTGGCTCGCCGCGACATAGGCAGCGCGCGGTGCGGCGCCCTGGCGAACGGCAACGGACTGCACGACCGGCTCCTGTACGAAGCGGACCGCGTTCTGCGCGACCTGCGCCATCGAGCCGCCCGAAGGCGCGAGCGTGGATGAGTCGGCCTGGAAGTCGTTCGGCCGGTCGACGCGCTGCGCCGGATAGTCTTCATAGGGGACGCCGGCCGACGGACCCGCATCGAGCGCCGGAAGTTCGCCGTCGTCCGTGTCGGGCGTGGCATAGGCCGAAGCTTCGGCGGCAAGCTGCTGCACCGACGGAGTGTTGGAGAGCGCGAGCGTAACCGGCTGGCCGGCATCGGCAACGCCGACCGGGGCGCCGATCAGCACCGCAACGCGCTGCTGCCAGGCTTCCGGCTGGGCCATGACAGCCCATTCCTGCATGCGGTCACCCACCTGGTCGGCGGGTACGTCCTGTTCGGCCATCACGCGCGCTTCGCGCCACTGGCCGCCCAGCGCATAGGCATAGGCGAGGTTCTGGCGCATCTTCGGGGTGTTGTCGCCCGAACGGATGGCGTTCGACATGACCTGCACGCCGCGCTGCGGCTGCCTGGCGAGGGCGTAGGCGAGGCCGAGGTCGGCCGGGGCGATCGCATCGGCCCAGTCGTTGAGCACGGCGACAGCTTCGTCGTAGCGGGCGCCGCCCGACAGCGCGAGCGCGAGGCTCAGCGCGGTGCGGGCAGAGTTGTCACCGAGCGACATCGCGTCGTTGAAGCTGGTCGCGGCCGAGGTGAAGCGGCCGGCTTCGAGGTAGGCGGTACCGAGCATTGCGCGGTAGGCGGCGTTGCGCGGTTCGGCCTGGACCGCCGCTTCGGCGTTGACGATCGCCTTGTCGGTCTTGCCCTGGGCCAGCGCCACCTGCGCCTTGTTGGCCGAAAGGTCGGCACGCGGCGCGGAGCCGGTGGCGCACCCCGCGAGGAGGACGGCGCCCATTGCGCTGGTGACGGCGAGACCGATCATCCGATTGCTGCGGTTGTTGCTATTCATGGTATTGACCCCCTTGCGGTCCCTCGCTTGGTTCATGTCAGTCACGCCGGACCTGCGAGGCCAGGCTGTCGATTTCGGGAAGATCCTTGAGGAAGCGGTCGAGCGCTTCGGTGACGATCTGCTGGGCACTGCGCCCGCGCACCGTGCTGGCGAGGCGAAGCTTGAGGTGGCGCTTGGCGTCGAGACGAAGCGTGAAGGCGGCGCGGCGGCTGTCGTTGGCAGCTTCCGGCTTGCCCTTGGACTTGCTCGTTGCCGGGGCCGAGTCCACGACCAGCCGGGCGTGCGGAAACACAGGCATGGGCTCGGGCTCGTCGTCGAATTCGACTTCGATTTCGTCGAGCGGCGGAAGCGCCTGGACCTTGGCGGCCTTGGGCATTTTCTTCTGCTCTTCCTCGGCGACGCGGAGCGCAAGCTCCTCGTGCATCGTCAGAACCTTGGGCTTCGGCGAGGCGCGATCGGTGAGCGCTTCGGCTTCCGGGTTATGCGGAGCGGGGGTGAGCTGGAGCACCTCGGCGGAGTGATCCGCGGCAGCGTCTTCCTCGCCCATGTCGTCCCAGCCGAGATCCTCGAGGTTCTGTGCCGCGGCCGAACCGTTCATGGTCGGCACGCGGCTGGCCTGCGGACGCATGGCCGGTTTCGCGCCGCCCTTGCGGGCCAGCAACGTTGCGCCGAGGGAGGCGAAGGGTTTGGGGTCGCTCATCCGACCTACCCTCCGGCTTTACTGGGCGACCCGGCGGCCGAAGCCACCCTGCGGACGGTTCGCGCCCGGGGCCTGCGACACGCTGTTCGGAGCGGCGAAGACGGTGCGGCGGAAATTCCGCTCGAGGCGGTCGGCGATGTAGTGCCACAGCGCGGCGACTTCCTGCGCGCTGCGCCCTTCCGGTTCCACTTCCATCACCGTGCGGCCGTCGATCATCGAGGCGGCGAAATCGGTGCGGTGGTGAAGGGTAATCGGGGCGACGGTGCCGTGCTGGCTCAGGGCGACAGCGGCTTCCGAGGTAATCTTGGCTTTCGGCGTGGCGGCGTTGACCACGAAGATCAGCGGCTTGCCGGCGCGTTCGCAGAGGTCGACCGTGGCACCCACGGCGCGCAGGTCGTGCGGGCTCGGGCGGGTCGGCACGACGATTAGTTCGGCGACTGAGATGACCGACTGAATCGCCATGGTAATCGCCGGCGGGGTGTCGATCACCGCCAGCTTGAATCCCTGCTGCCGCAGGGTCGCAAGGTCGTTGGCGAGACGGGCCACCGTGGTGTGCGCGAAGGCCGGATACTCGGCCTCACGTTCGTTCCACCAATCGGCCAGCGACCCTTGCGGATCGATGTCGATCAGGACAACAGGTCCGGCCCCGGCGCGCTGCGCCTGGACTGCGAGGTGGCCGGAGAGCGTGGTCTTGCCCGAACCGCCCTTTTGCGAAGCCAATGCCAAAACGCGCAAGGCTAATCCCCCTGAGGTTACGACCGGAGGCAAAATTCCGGCCCTTCGAAAGCGGGGATCGCAGAACACCCCTAAATTTGGGTTAACGGGGTGCGGCAATCGCACGAATTCGCGGGCCCCGATCCGGAAAGGTATTCCACGTGACTTTGCCGGATCGCATCCGAATGTGAAAAATCCTGCCGCATAAAGCTTTTGCTAATGCTGCATTTACTATGGCACCCATGAATCGAACGGACGCGCGGGTGCGCAGGGACTGGCAATGATTGCGAAGGTGGACCGGTTGAAGTGGGCAGGATTCGCCGCCGTGGCGCTGCTCGCGGCCAGCCCGGCTCTCGCCGACGTCAAGGCCGGGGTCGATGCCTGGAGCCGCGGCGACTACGGTGCCGCTGTGCGCGAGTGGGAAGGACCGGCCGCAGCGGGCGATCCCGACGCGATGTTCAATCTCGGCCAGGCCTATCGCCTCGGGCGCGGCGTGCCGGTCGATGCCCGCAAGGCCGAAGTGCTCTATGCCCGCGCCGCGGCAGCGGGTCACATAAAGGCCGCCGATACGTATGGCCTGATGCTCTTCCAGGACGGGCGGCGCGACGCGGCCCTGCCTTATATCGAGTCTGCGGCGTCGCGGGGCGATCCGCGTTCGGAGTACCTGCTCGGCATTGGCCACTTCAATGGCGACATCGTGCCCAAGGACTGGGTCAAGGCCTATGCCCTTATGACGATGGCCAACGCCCAGGGTCTGCCGCAGGCCCCCGCGGCGCTGGCGCAAATGGACGAGAGCATTCCGCTGGCGCAACGCCAGCAGGCCGCCGGGCTGGCGGTGCAGATGCAGCGCGATACCGAGATCGAACGCGGCCGCGCGCTCGCTTCGGCAGATCTCGGAGCGGGGGTCGTTACCCCGGCCAGCCGGATACCCATGCCCGCGCAGGGTGCGCCTCCGGTTGCCTCCTCGAAATTGCCGCGGACCATTGCCACGACCGCGGTTTCGCCCTCGGTCGTTGTTGCCCGTGAGGCGGTAGCACAGGCGACGCAGGCGACAGGGACCGAAAGCCCCGCCGAAGCCGGCGCGTCGTTCGCCCGGCCGGGCGCCACTGCCGCACCGCGCACGCAGGTCGCTGCCACCACCGCCACCCGCCCGGAACCGTCGTCCGCCACCACGCGCCCGTCCACCGGCAACTCCAGCGCCGGACCGTGGCGCGTCCAGCTCGGTGCGTTCTCGGTCGTGGGCAATGCCGAGCGGCTATGGTCGCAGCTCAGCGGACGCAGCGAGCTTGCCGGTCGCCAGCGGTTGCTCATTCCCGCCGGGCAGGTCACGAAGTTGCTCGCCGGAGGCTATGCTACGCAGGCCGATGCCAATGCAGCTTGTCGAAGCCTGAAAAGCTCCGGTCAGGATTGCCTTGTAACGCGCTAGGCGCAGGCGGTATTTGTTTCCCTGCTTCAGGTGCAGGGGAATTACAGATGGCCACAGTCGTCAGCGGGCAACCGGACGAGCTTCGCGCGGATGCGACTCCCGACCAGCCGGTCCGGGCCGGCGAACGGCTTGTCACCCTCGACCTGATCCGCGGCGTCGCGGTGCTCGGTATCCTGTTTGCCAACATCACCGCCTTCGGACATCCTGACGCAGCCTATTTCTGGCCCAAAGCGCTGCCGGGGGGCGCAACGCTGGGCGACAAGGTGATCTGGTATGTCCAGCTCATTTTTGTCGACCACAAGTGCCGCGGATTGTTCTCGTTGCTGTTCGGGGCCGGGATCTACCTGTTCATGGAGCGGGCCTGGGCGCGCGGCAGCAGCCGCTGGCTGCAATTTCGCCGACTGTGCTGGCTGCTCGCCTTCGGTGCAGTGCACTACTTCCTCATCTGGCACGGCGATATCCTCGGCACCTACGCGGCAACGGGCCTGATGGTGCTGCCGATGCTGAAATGGTCGGCCAGCAAACAGCTCAAGACGGGCATTGTGCTCTATTCGCTGGGCATGCTGGGCATGCTCACGATGCTGGGCGGGGCATGGTTGGCGGCGAACAATCCGTCGATTGCCGCGCACCTGAGCGACAGCCAGCGCGAAGAGGTCGTCTCCGCCGAACCCAAAACGCTCGAGAGCGTGGCCAAGAACATCGAGTTCATGCAGTCGGCCAGCTACCCGGAATTCGTCACCGAGCAGGTGACCAAGCACGCCGGCGGCTTCCTGCAGAGCCTTGTCGTCGTGCCGCTGATGGAAACGCTCGGGCTCGTGCTGATCGGCATGGCGCTCTACCGGCGCGGCTTCTTCAGCGGGGCGATCGATCCTGCCAAACTGAGACGCGGCGGGTGGATCGCGTTGCTTGGAGGGCTCGGCTTCACGGCGCTGGTCGCGTTGTGGCCGGAAGCGACCGGGTTCCCGTTCTTCACCACCTTGCTGACCTTCAACGAACTTGGGCGCTTGGCGCAGTTGCCGATCGCCCTCGGCCTTGCCGCCATCCTCGCCGCCGACGGTCCAAGGCTGGCGCAGACCCCCATCGGCAACCGATTTGCCGCCGCCGGGCGCATGGCGTTCAGCAACTACCTCGGCACTTCCATCCTCATGCTGTTCGTGTTCCAGGGTTGGTCGCTCGGCTTGTTCGGCGAATTGCACCGGGTCCAGCTCATGCTGATCGTGTTCGCAGTCTGGACGGGCATGCTGCTGTGGTCGAAGCCATGGCTGGCGCACTTCCGCTATGGCCCGCTCGAATGGCTGTGGCGCTGCCTGACCTACTGGAAACTCTTCCCGTTCCGTCGCTAGGACTTGCTATTGCAACCCATTCGCATTAATTTCCGAAGGTCACTCGGAAAGCGAATCGGTACATGTACGTCTGCGTCTGCAATGCGATCAGGGAATGCGAATTCCGCCGTGCCGCCCGCCAACACGCGGGCGATGCGGAAGCGGTCTACGCCGCGCTCGGCAAGACCCCGCAGTGTGCGCAGTGCCTTGAAGATGCCGACGAAATGCTGGCCGAGGAACGCCACGGCAAGCGTCGCCTGACGCTCGTCGCCTGACACGCGGGGAACGCTCGCGGAAATGCCGCTGACGCGCTTTTTCCCGCGCGCCCCCTTGCCACCCGGTACCCCCGAGGCGCATGGTCTCGAGACTCGCAGCAGCAAGGGACACCGGCCGTGAAGGGTGATGACAAGGTCATCGAGTACCTCAACAAGGCGCTCACCAACGAACTGACCGCGATCAACCAGTACTGGCTGCACTACCGCGTGCTGAAGAACTGGGGCATCGAGACGCTGGCCGAGTACGAGCGGCACGAATCCATCGACGAGATGAAGCACGCCGACACGCTGGCGGACCGCATCCTGTTCCTCGAAGGGCTGCCCAACTTCCAGGCGATCCACAAGCTCAGGGTCGGTGAGAACGTCGAGGAAATCCTCAAGGCGGACCTCGAAGTGGAACTGGAGGCCATCCCGCTGCTCAAGGACGCAATTGCATACTGCGAGAGCGTCCGCGACTTCACCAGCCGCGAGGTCTTCGAGCGCATTCTCGAGAGCGAGGAAGAGCACGTCGACTTCCTCGAAACCCAGTTCGAGATGATCGAACGGATGGGTCTGCAGAACTACGTCCAGCTGCAGAGCAAGCCCGCCGGCGAAGGCGACTGACACGCGCGGATTGCGCTGAATCAATGCGCCCTCCGTCACGCCCGGGCATTGCGCCGGGAGTGAAACAGAGGAGGGTGTCATGCTGGCAGACGAACTCGTTGCGGAAAGCTTCCGCTTCGACCCCTATTCCCCGGCGACCGACGCCAATCCCTTTCCCGCCTACAAGCGCCTGCGCGACGAATTCCCGGCCTTCTGGTGCGAGGAAGCGGGGATGTGGGTGCTCAGCCGCTATGACGACATCCTGCGCGCGCTGCAGGACTGGCGGACCTATTCCTCGGCACGCGGCAACCTCGTCGACGAACTGCCGGGCCGGGCCGGCGCCACGCTCGGTTCGAGCGACCCGCCGCGCCATGACCGGCTGCGCGCGCTGATCCAGAAGGCGATGCTCAAGAGCGCGTTGACCCACCTAGTCGATCCGCTGCGCGCCTCGGCACATGAGCTGGCTCGCGAAGCCCGCGAGCGCGGCAGCTTCGATTTCGTAAGCGACTTTTCGGCGCGGCTGACGCTCGACCTGATCTACGCCCTTTTCGCCCTGCCCGAGGAGGGAGGCGACGAGGTGCGCGACAAGGCCGTCCTGATGGCCCAGACCGATCCGGTCCTGCGCGGCAAGAACCCGGCACAGATCGCCGCCTATGAATGGATGGCGGACTACGCCGGGCGGCTGGTCGAGGCGCGCAAGCGAAATCCCGGCGACGACTTGCTATCGAACTTCATCACCGCCGAAATCGACGGCGAGAAGTTGCGGGACAACGAGGTCCAGCTCACCGTCACCACGCTAATCATGGCGGGGATCGAATCGCTGTCGGGCTTCCTGTCGATGCTCGGTTTCAACCTGGCGACCTACCCCGAAGCGCGCCGCGCGCTGGCCGCCAATTCCGAGCTGATCCCCGATGCGATCGAGGAATCGCTGCGCTTCAACACCTCGGCACAGCGCTTCCGCCGCGCCCTGACCTGCGACGTGGAATTGCACGGCGAGGTAATGAAGGCGGGCGCCTTCGTCATGCTCTGTTATGGCTCGGCCAATCGCGACGAGCGCAAGTTCGTCGATCCCGACCGCTACGACATCCTGCGCAAGCCCAAGGCGCACCTCGGCTTTGGCGGCGGGGTCCACGCTTGCCTCGGCTCAGCGCTGGCCCGGCTCGCCTGCAAGGTCGCAGCGGAGGAATTGCTCGCCGTGATGCCCGACTTCACGCTGGCCGAGCATGACTTCCCCTGGCTGCCCTCGTCGAACTTCCGCAGCCCGCAACGCCTCTTGCTCGCTGTCCGCTAGCCAAGCGACTGGAAGGCGGCAAAAACCCTGCTAACCTCCCCCGCAAACGCCCGTGGGGAGAGAATGATGGCGATCAGGGGATGGGCCGCGCGCGGCCTGGCGGTTCTGGCTTTGATGGCGACCGGGCTGGCGCAGGCGCAATCTTCGACCGAAGCCTTCGTCCCCGTCACCGACGCCATGATCCAGAGCCCCGACCCGGCCGACTGGTTGAGCTGGCGCAGGACGCTCGACAGCTGGGGCTATTCGCCGCTCGACCAGATCGACCGCGACAACGTCGACCAGCTCCGCCTCGTCTGGGTCCGCCCGCTCGAGGCCGGGCACCAGGAAGGCACGCCGCTGGTCCACAACGGGCGGATGTACTTCCCCGGGCCGAGCGACATGGTCACCGCGCTCGACGCCGCTTCGGGCGACGTGCTGTGGACCCACAAGCGCACGCTGCCGAAGGACATGGGGCAGTACCTGACCTTCCCTGACACCAACCGCAACCTGGCGATCTACGGCAAGCTGATCATCGCGCGCGGCTCGGACGACCACATCTACGCGCTCGACGCCGAGACCGGGAAGCTGGCGTGGGAAACCAAGATCCTCGACTACAAGAAGGGCGCCAAGCAGAGCGCCGGACCCATAATCGCCGATGGCCTCGCCATCACCGGCCGCTCGTGCGAGCCCGAGGGCGGGCCGGACGCCTGCGTGATCACCGCGCACGATGCGAAGACCGGCAAGGAAGTCTGGCGCACCAGCACCATCGCCCGCGGCGACGATCCGAATGACAAGACCTGGGGCGGAACGCCGCTCGAACGGCGGATGCAGGTCGGGGCGTGGATGAACGCCAGCTACGATCCCGAGCTGCACCTGCTCTACATGGGCACATCGGTCAGCACCCCGGCGCCCAAATTCCTGCTGGCGGGCAACGAATACACCTACCTCTACCATAACTCGACGCTGGCGCTCGACGTGCGGACCGGCAAGATCGTCTGGCATTACCAGCATATCGTCGACCACTGGGATCTTGATCACCCGTTCCCGCGCTTCCTGCTCGACGAACAGGTCGCGCCCGATCCCGGCGAAGTGACGTGGATCAAACCCAATATCGACCGCAAGAAGACCTACAGGATGGTCACCGGCGTGCCGGGCAAGACCGGGGTTGTCTACACGCTCGACCGCACCAACGGGCAGTTCCTGTGGGCGCGGCCGACGGTAAAGCAGAACGTCGTGCAATCGATCGACGGCAGGACCGGCAAGGTCACAGTCAACCCGGCGACCGTCTTCGACCGCGTCGGCCAGCAGCTCTACGTCTGCCCTTCGAGCACCGGCGGGGCGAACTACCAGGCCCCGGCCTACAGCCCGCTGACCAAGACGATGTACTTTCCCGAGCAGAACCTGTGCGCTGATGTGACCGCTGTCGAAGCCGACTGGGAGCGGCCGAGCTACTCGGTCGCCTCGAAGATCTTCATCCCGCCCGAAGCCGACAAGAAACTCGGCGTGATCCACGCCGTCAACGCAGTGACCGGGAAGACCGAATGGACCTGGTCGATCCGCGCCGGGATGCAGTCGCTGCTCACCACCGGCGGCGGTTTGTTGTTCGGCGGCGACAGCGCCGGGCGCTTCCGGGTGCTAGACCAGCGCGACGGCAAGGTGCTGTGGGAGATGAACCTCGGTTCGGCGGTGACCGGCTATCCGATCACTTTCAGCACCGGCGGGCACCAGTACGTTGCGGTTTCGACCGGGTTCTGGCTCGGCGACAGCTTCACGCCCGAAATCCTCAAGGGCACGCAGGGCACGCTGTTCGTCTTCGCGCTGCCCGACGCGGGAATCGGCCGGAAGGGTCCGTACCGCGAACCTGTCACGCCGACCGATGCGGGAGCGATCCCGTTCGATCCGGCCCAGAACCGCGATCCGGCACCAGTAGCCGCTGCCAGCGTCTCGGGCGAAGCGGTCTACGCCGCCAAGTGCTCGGGCTGCCACGGTGGCGACTTCCAGGGCGGCGGCGGTATCCCGCCGGTGAAAGGCGCGGCGTTCAAGGCCAACTGGGGCGACACGTCCGCGGCCCAGCTTTCCGCCTACCTCAAGACCGCCATGCCGCCGGGTGCGGGAGGTAGCCTGAGCGACGCGGAGTACCGCGCCGTGGCGGACTACATCCTCAAGGTGAACGGGGCCGACTGACGACCAGACAGGGGAGAGCGTGATGAAGGTATCGACGATCCGGGCCATGCTCGGCCTGCTTGCGGTGGTTTGCACCATGCTCGGCGGAAGCGCCGCCACGGCGCAGGATAGCGGATCGGCGCGCAACGCGCTCGAACAGGCGGCCGAGGCGATGGGCGGGCTCGACCGGCTCGAGGCGCTCGACACCCTCGTGCTCACCGGGTTCGGCCAGCGCGTCTACTACCAGGGCGGCGGGTTCCTGACCGGCGATCCGAAGGCGCCGCCCAAGTGGCAGGCGGTGGTCGACGCGCAGCGCACGTTCGACCTCAAGGGCGAGCGCGCGGTCTACCAGGAACGCTGGGCGCAGGAATTCCCGTTCGCCGGCTTCTTCGGGCTCAACTTCGCGCGCAACGCCACGCTGCAGGGGGGGGCCGCGCTGCTTGATCACCCGCTGCCCGCGCTGCTCGAAGCGCTCGACGCGGAGACCAGGCTGGGTGGGGTCTCGACCGAGAGCGGCGCGATCGTGGTCGAGTTCACTCCCGCAGGCGCGAGCAGTCCGGCGTGGCTCGGGATCGACCCGCGCACCCACCTGCCGGTGTTCTCGCGGTGGATTTCGGGCAGCGTCAATCTCGGCGACCTGACCACCACCGCGTGGTTCACCGGCTACACCCCGGTCCAGGGCGTGCAGCTGCCGCTGGGGCTGATGCAGCAGCTCGACTGGCGCGAGCAGATCAGCCTGATGTTCCAGGTCGATTCCTACCGGCTCGACGTCGCGGCGGAGCAACTGCCCGCGTTCCCCCGCGCGCTCGTGGTCTCCGTCGCCCCGGCAGCGGCACAGGCCACCAAAGTCGCCGACGGCGTGTGGGACGTGCGCGTCGGCACCGCGGGCGGGCCGGTGATCGAGTTCGCCGACCGGCTGGTGATGTTCGAGGCCTACGGCGGCGAAGCGCAGACGCTGGCGCGGATCGACGCCGCCAACGCGCTCGTGCCCGGCAAGCAGGTCCAGGCCGTGATCGTCTCGCACCACCACTTCGATCACACCGGCGGCCTCCGCGCGGCGGTTTCGCGCGGGCTCGAGGTGATCTCGCAGCGCGGCAACGAGGGCATCATCCGCGAGATGGTCACCCGCCCGGCCGCATACTATCCCGACGCCCTAGCGCGCAGCCCGCACCCGCTGGTGTTCACCCCGGTCGACGACACGCTGGTGCTCGAGGACGCCACCCGGCGGCTCGAGATCTACCGCGTCGTCGAGCACGCCCATATGCCCGACGCGGTGTTCGCCTACCTGCCCAAAGAGCGGATCATGATGGAAGGCGATTTCGGCGACGAGGCCTGGCAGCTCCACTTCTGGGGCGGCGCACTTGCCGCCAACATCGCGCACTACGGCATCGCCCCGCTCACCGACGTCGCGGTCCACGGGTCGGGCCCGCTGTCGATCGAGCAGACGCTGGCCAACGACCAGAAACAGATCGACGCCGCCAAGGAATGGTGCCGCACGACCGAGGCGGGCGGGCGCTACGTGTTCGGGTGCCCGGTGCAGTATGACACGACGGGGCCTGTGGCGCTGGAGCCTAGGTGAAGGCGGGGGGGGGGG
>NZ_WTYM01000058.1:177130-178225 GCF_009827435.1 Croceibacterium salegens
GGGGGGGGGGGGGGGGGGGGGGGGGGGGGGGGGGGGGGGGGGGGGGGGGGGGGGGGGGTGGTTGATGTCCGGGAATCGGTGGAAAGCGTCGCTAGAAGTCGAACATTACGCTTGATGTGACGCGAGTGTCAGCGGGCAGCGCACTGCCCAATTGCCCTTTCACCCATGCGCCTTTCGTTTCGGTGGCACGAACCGAATAGAGTTTTTCTAATTCGTCCATCGACTTTAGCGGCAAGGCCCTTCGTGCAAACCTCGTAGTGCCAACCTGGGCGGCCGCAGCAGCCAGTTGGGCATCTTTGACCTCATCGAAGCTGCAATCCAAATCCAGCAATTTTAGAAATAGTCGTCTATATGCAGCTGCATACTCGTTGTGTAGAAACTCGTCTGAGTTGGTCCGCGTTGAGCATTCTAGGAATCGCGCGTGCGCCGCATCCCAGTCGTCCTCCTGTACCTTGAGAACGCCATCGAATGCCAAGGCGAGCGAATGGCAATACACTTGCTCGCCGAATGCGAGCGCCTTGTCCAACCTTTGCCTGGCCGACGCGAGATCACCCTTTTCCCTGCTGAATACAGCCGCTGCAAGATAGAAAACCAGCCTGAAGTCATCGATCTCAGATTTGAATCCCATGCAATTTTACTCATTCAATTTCATAGACTTGGTAAGGCCTTTGCAAGTTTGGGGGCGGCTCTTTCAAAGGTCCGCAAAGGGTCGTTAGCGGAATGGCGGCTGTCAGCGTCGCGCCGCCCAAAAGTGGACCGTTAGCGATCGGCTCAGAAGTGGCGGTTGGACCGAACAAAACAGATCGTCCACTTGCCACCTAGTTCATGATCTCTCCGTCGAGCTAGGCGACTGCCAGGAGCGGACCAGCCGGTAACGACCCAATGCAGACATGGCTGCTTGTATAATGGTTGGGCGACATGAAATGGCTTTCTGTCCTTCTTGACGGCGGTGCTGTCATTCTAATCGCAACTTGTCTCCGACCGACAAAGCGCCCCCTACTCCGGCATCCGGCTCGCCCGTTGGCGGTGCACTACGGCAGCGAATAGCGGACCGAACCTGTTCCACTAGTGCCGCTCGGTCTCATGGCAAATGTC
>NZ_WTYM01000058.1:178275-267778 GCF_009827435.1 Croceibacterium salegens
TCAGTCAAGGCATCACCCCGCCCTGCACTCAACTCCTTAACTGCAAGTGCATTCGCTCGGATCCGACCATCAGGATCCGCACCCAACTCGGTTGGTGTGCAAAGGGGCCAACACCTTGGTTTTAAGCAAAATTATCAAGAAGCAAACTCAGAAGAACAAGGGAACGTAGGTTTTGTGTGAGTCTTCCTGTGCACCATATGTTTTCTCAAGATACTAGAAGCAAAGAGATATGACCCTCGTAATCCCCTTTCTCTATTCCGTCCGCGCAAGGTCGCCGAGCTTGCCCCTCATCCACGTCAGCCCGGCGTCCTGCGAACGGGTGGCGTGATACTGGACCATTTCGCGCATCGGCATGATGGTGAAGGGCGGTTCGGCAATCGCGAGCGAGAGGCTCGGGGCCATCAGCCTGGCCAGGCGCTCGTGCATCAGTGCGATTCGGGCCGTTCCGTGCAGGAACTGCGGGACGAGGACGAAAGAGGGCGCGCGGATCTCGATCCGGCGAGTGAGGCCTTGATGATCGAGCGCGCCCTCAATGAAGGTGTCGCGCCCGTCGATGGTGACCGCGACGTGCGGGGCTTCGGCGAACTGGGCCGGCGACATGGGCGATGCGAGCAATGGGTTGTCCTTGCAGCCGACAACGACGTGGCGTTCTTCGAACAGCAGGTCGGCCGGGTGGACCGGATCAAGGAATTCCAGCGGCGTCAGGACGAGGTCGAATTCGCCCTTCGCCAACCGGTCAGGGGTGTCCTCGGTCGGCAGCGATATCTCGAAGCCGATCCCGGGAGCTTCGGTTTCGAGCAGTCGCATGAGCGGCACCAGCAGGACGGTGGTGATGTAGTCCGACGCGGCAATGCGGAAGCGGCGCTGCGATGTCGCAGGATCGAAGCCGGTCCCGGCCGAAATCAGGCTGCGGAGCGTCACGATAGCCTCGGACACCTTCGGGGCGAGGAGCATGGCGTTGGGCGTCGGTACCATCGTCCGGCCGGACTGGACGAGCAGGTCGTCCTGGAACGCCTCGCGCAATCGCTTGAGCGATGCGCTCATCGCCGATTGGGTGACGTGGAGCCGCTCCGCCGAGCGCGTAACGCTGCGTTCCTCGAGCAGGACGTTGAACGCGACGAGAAGGTTGAGATCGAAATTGTCGAGCCGCATCCATCGATTCCATTTGTGGGAAACGACCAATCCTAAAAATTGGACTGCTTCGCAAGTGCGTGGCACTTGTCCTTCAAAGACAGCGCAAGAGGTGGGAGATGATGGAGAGAACGCGCCTGCTGAGGACAGTGGCCGCATTGCTCGCGCTGGTCGCCCAGCCGGCGGTGGCGCAGGACGTGGCCGCGGCGCCGGTCGAACCGGCCAGCCTTTGGGTGACGCTCGGCACGCACGGCGGGCCAGTCCCCAACGCCAATCGTTCGGAGCCGGCCAACCTCCTGCTCGTCGGCAAGGAGGCGTATCTCGTCGATGCCGGTGACGGTGCGGCAAACCAGCTGGCCAAGGCCGGAGTTGCGCTGCCTCGGCTCAATGCCATTTTCATCAGCCACCTCCATCCCGATCACACCGGCGGCCTTGCTGGTGTGCTGAGCCTGCGTTTTCAGACCGAGACCCCGGGTGTCCTCACGGTTTATGGCCCGCCGGGAACGAAGGCTCTGGTCGACGGCATCGTCGCTTCGCTGGTTCCCGGGGGCGAGTCCGGCTACGGCGTGCCGGGCGAGCCGATCCACGATCCTCGCCCGGGCGTGCGCACGGTCGAATGGACCGGCGGCGAAACGGTGCAGGTCGGGTCGATGACCGTGCGCAACGCGGTCAACACCCACTACAGCTTCACGCCGGACAACCCGCAATACGGACGCTACGCCTCGCTTTCCTATCGTTTCGACCTGCCCGAGCGCTCGATCCTCTACACCGGCGATACCGGGCCGAGCCCTGAGGTGGACGCGCTCGGCAAGGGCGTCGACATTCTGGTGGCCGAGATGATCGACCTCGACGGCCTGCTCGGCGCGATGGGTCCGCAGCGCGGCGATGCGCCGGGAGGTCCGCCGCCGATCATCATCCAGCACTTGCGGGATCACCACATCACGCCGCGACAAGTCGGCGAGATGGCCAGCGCGATGGAGGCGGGTCAGGTCGTGGTGACGCACCTAGTCGTCGGCAATGCCGGCCTGGACGATTTGCGCCGCTACGTCGCGGAGATTCACCAGGTCTATGACGGACCGGTGACCATCGCCCGCGACCTCGACGGGTTCTGAGCTATGAAGGCATTGAACGTCCTCGTTATTGGCGGCGGCATCGGCGGGCTGACCGCCGCGATCGCGCTCGGCCGGGCCCGACATGCCGTGACCGTGATCGAGCGCGACCCGGAATGGACGGTCTACGGCGTCGGGATCATCCAGCAAGGCAACGTGCTGCGAGCCATGCAGCAGCTCGACATCCTCGACGCGTACCTCGATGCGGCGGTGGGCTTCGACGCGGTCGCTATCCATGCCCCCGACGGCACACAGGTCGCCCGGGTTCCCTCGAGGCCGCTGGTCGAGAATTGCCCGGCAAACGTCGGAATATCGCGGCCCGCGCTGCAAAAGGTCCTCGCCGACAAGGCGCGCGAAGCCGGGGCAGAGATCCGGCTCGGCGTAACGGCCGACGAACTCGCCAGCGATGCGACCGGTGTGAAGGTGCGCTTCTCCGACGGCCGCGAGCAGCGTTTCGACATCGCGATCGGCGCCGACGGGATCCATTCGCAGACACGGGGCATGCTGTTTCCCGATGCTCCGCAGCCCGAATTTACCGGGCAATCGGTGTGGCGCTACAACCTGCCGCGCCCGGCCGATCTCGACGCGCTGCACGTCTACAACGGGCCAATCGGAGCCGGTCTCGTGCCAATCAGCGATGCGCTGATGTACATGTACCTGACCACGCCTGAGCCGGGCAATCCGCGCTATCCGGCCGACGGTCTCGCCGCGACGATGCGCGGCAAGGTGCCCGCGCCGCTGGTGGACCTCGCTGCGCTGATTACCGACGATGCAGGGGTGGTTTACCGTCCGCTCGAAGCCGTGATGGTCGAGGGGCCGTGGCACAAGGGGGCCGTGGTCCTCCTCGGCGATGCGGTCCATGCGACCACCCCGCACCTCGGGCAGGGCGCGGGGATGGCGATCGAGGACAGCATCGTGCTGTCCGAGGAGCTGGCCCGGGCCGAGACCCCCGAAGAGGCCTTCACCGCGTACCAGAACAGGCGAATGAAGCGCTGCAAATACATCGTCGAACGTTCTCTCGCGATCTGTTTCGGCCAATTGGGCAAGGGTCCGCCCGTCGATAACGCTCAGGCGACCGCCGAGATGTCGCAAGTCGTCGCCCAACCAATCTGAGGAGCATGCATGAGCCGCGTCACTGACATTCGCTACGTCGGCTACGGAGTCGATGACTTCGAAACCGAGCGCGCGTTCTACACCGACGACTGGGGGCTGGTCGAAATCGCGGCGGCGGACGGCATGGCGTGGTTCAAGGCGCAGGGCGACGGCGAGCACCACGTCGTCCGGCTGCACCGCTCTGATGCCAACCATGTCGAGGTCATTGCCCTCGCCGCCGATACCCGCGGCGATGTCGATGCGCTCCACGCCAAGGTCAGCCAAGCAGGCTGCAAGGTGGTCCATCCGCCGCTAGACCTCGATGCGCCGGGCGGAGGTTATGGCTTTCGCTTCTTCTCTCCCGACGGGCTGCCGTTCGAGATTTCCTCCGACGTGGCACGCGGCGACAAGCGCGAGATCGGGCGATGGGATGGTCTTCCCGTGCGCATCAGCCACATCGTTCTGCATTCGCCCGACCACCACGCGGCGGTTGCATTCTTCACCGATGTGCTGGGCTTCAAGGTCTCCGACTGGCTCGGCGACTTCATGTGCTTCCTGCGCTGCAATTCTGCGCATCATCGGCTGGCGATCCTGCCCGGGCCGCCGTGCCTCAATCACGTAGCCTACGACATGGTCAGCGCCGACGGGATGCTTCGCGGCGTGTCGCAGCTCAAGCAGCACGGCATCGACATTCGCTGGGGTCCGGGCCGGCACACGGCGGGCGACAACACCTTCAGCTATTTCGTCACGCCCGGCGGCTTCGCGGTCGAGTACACCGCCGAACTCGAAGAGGTCGATTTCGAGACGCACGTCGCGCAGGTCCACGCACCCGGTCCGCGGATCATGGACCAATGGGGCATCGGCGTCGGCGGCCCGCAGACCATGCCGCACGCTACGCCCGACCCGCGCCTGTTCCAGCCGGCCGGAGTGTAAACGCGTGGCGCTGTTCGAATACTTCCCGAACTACATCTGGAACCTCTCGGTCGCCATGGCGCTCGAGAGCGGGGGGAAGATCGGCGAGATCGTGGACATGTGCGAGCCCATTCGCGAGGCGGCCGAACGCGGTGACGCGGGCGCGCCGGACTTCATGCGGCAATGGGTCAGAGTGGCCGACAACCTGCTCGAACTGGCAGCCGAAGACGAGGAACGCGGGCGCGGCTTTTCCGCCTCGGACAAGCTGGAGCGCGCCTCGCTCTACCTGCTCGTCGCCGAACGCATGCAGCAGCAGGGCTCTTCGGGTCGCGAAGAGACCTATGCCAAGGCGCTGGCATCCTTCGAACGCTCGACAAGGCTCGGATTACTGGGCCGCGAGCGGGTGGAGATTCCCCTCGAGAAGGGAACGATGCCGGCGCTGTTCACCCGCGGGATGGGCGAAGGTGCCCGTCCCGCGGTCGTCTATTGCAACGGCCTCGATAGCTGCAAGGAGCTGCTCTACTGGTCGCGCCTGCCCGAGGCGCTGGCGCGGCGCGGGATCTCCACCTTGTGCGTCGACCAGCCCGGCACGGGCGAGGCGATCCGGCTGCAGGGCCAGCCGGTCGATCCGCATTCGGAAAGCTGGGCCTCGAAAGCCGTCGACTGGCTCGAGGCGCAGCCCGAGGTGGATCCTGCGCGCATTGGCATGACCGGCATCTCGCTCGGCGGACACTTCGCCCCGCGCGCGGTCGCCTACGAGCCGCGCTTCGTTAGCGGCGCGGTCTGGGGCGCCAACCACAACTGGCGCGAAGTGCAGGACAAGCGCATCCGGCGCGAGGGTGAGAACCCCGTGCCTCACTACTGGGCGCACGTGTTCTGGACCTTCGGCGCCAGCGATATGGAGGACTTCCTCGCGAAGTCGCAGGACATGAACCTCAACGGCCACATGGACCGCATCCGCGTGCCCTTCCTCGTCACACACGGCGCGAGCGACCGCCAGATCAGCGTCGACTATGCCCACCAGGCCTACGAACAACTGGTCAATTCGCCGCGCCGCGAACTCAAGATCTTCACCACCCATGAAGGCGGGGTCGAGCACGTCGGGGCGGACAACATGTCCTATGGCCGCGACTACATCGCCGACTGGTTCGCCGATACGCTCGGAGGGCGCACGCAATGATGAAGCTGTGGTTCGCGCCGAACACTTGCGCCCGGGTGACCCTGACTGCGCTCGAGGAAATCGGCGAGCCCTACGACACCGCGCTCATCGCCTTCATGGCGGGCGAGCACCGCAAGCCCGAGTTCCTCGCGGTCAATCCCTCGGGCAAGGTCCCGGCGCTCGAAACGTCATACGGCACGCTGGTGCAGAACGGCGCGATCCTCGAATACCTTGCCGAGACCCATCCCGATGCGCGACTGCTGCCCGCGGCGGGCGACGCGTTCGAACGCGCCGCGATCCGCGCCGAACTCTACCGCTGTTCGGCCGACCTGCACCCGATCGTCACGCGCTTCGTAATCCCGCAGATGATGACGGCCAACGCCGACGGCGCTCCGCATATTCGCGAGCAGGCGAGGGCCATGATGGAGTTCCAGCTCGCCCCGGTGGCCGCGCGGCTGGCGGCGAGCGAGTGGTACTTCGGCACCGAGTGGTCGGTGCTCGACGCCTACATCGCATGGATCTGGTTCCGCCTGACCGGATCGGGCTTCGACGCCGACAGCTTCCCGTCGATCCGTGACCACTACGCACGCGCCATGGCCCGTCCCTCGGCGCAGGCGGCGCTGACGCGCGAGGCCGAAGCCGAAAAGGAACTCGACGCGCGCGGGCTGCTGTTCCGCCCGCCGTTCGCCAAGGGAGACAGGAAATGAGCGAGACACCGGTTCGCCGGATCGTCACCGGACATGACGAACAGGGGCGTGCAGTCTTCCTTGAGGATGGACCGCCGCCGCGAGTCGTCCGGGTCGGCGGGGAGATCGGCCCGCTGTTCCACGAGGTCTGGAACACGCGCGAGACGCCGGCAATCATCGACCGCGCCTCGGGCGAACCGGCGGAAGAGGGTATACAGCTTGCCCCGCCGAAGAACGGAACGCGCATCCGCGTGCTCGACATCCCGCCCGAGGACGAGCGGCTGGCGGCGCTGTCGGTCGAACAGGTGAAGTCGCATTTCGCCGAGGTCGGGGCGGGGAATGCATCCTCGCACAGCGACGACGGCTCCTCGCGCCACCACATGATGCACCGGACCGAGACGATCGACTACGGCATCGTGCTGGAAGGCGAAGTCACGCTGATCCTCGATATCGGCGAGACGGTCGTGAAGGCCGGGGACATCGTGATCCAGCGCGGCACCAACCACGGCTGGGCCAATCGCTCGGGCAGGAACTGCCGCATCGCCTTCATTCTGATCGACGGCGAGTTCACCGAGGGCCTCGACGCGTGAGGCTGGCGACGCTCGACGACGGAACGCCCGACGGCCGCCTGGTGGTCGTCTCGTCCGGGGGCGAGCGGTGTCTCTACGCCGGTCCGCGCTGGCCCGGCCTGCTCGCAGCGATCGAGGACTGGGCGGTAGCCGAGGCCGACTTGCGTAATATCGCCACCCGCCTGGAAAATGGCGAGGGCATCGCGCTCGACCCCGACCGGCTCTGCGCCCCGCTGCCGCGCACATGGCAGTGGCTCGACGGGTCGGCCTTCCTCACCCACGCCCGGCTTATGGAGGTCGCCTTTGCGACCGATCCGATCCCGCACGACCGGCCGTTGATGTACCAGGGGATGTCCGACCGCTTTCTCGGCCCGACCGAAGACGCGCGCTTTCCGGGCGCGGAACACGGCATCGATTTCGAGGGCGAATTCGCCGTCGTGGTGGACCACGTGCCGATGGGGACGACGGCGGATGAGGCGATGCGCCACATCAAGCTGGTCCTGCAAGTCAACGACTGGTCGCTGCGCGCCCATGCCGTCCCCGAGATGAAGACGGGTTTCGGCTTCATCCTCGCCAAGCCGGCCTGCTCGGTCGCGCCGTTCGCCGTCACGCCCGATGCCCTGGGCGAGGGCTGGCACGACGGGCGAGTATGTCTCGACCTGCAGATCGACTGGAATGGCCAGCGCTTCGGCTCCGCCAACGGGCGCGAGATGTCGGTCGGGTTCCACGACCTCGTCGCCCACGCCGCGCTGACCCGCGACCTCGCGGCAGGCACGATCGTCGGCTCGGGCACCGTCGCCAACGAAGGCTACGCCGAAGTCGGATCGAGCTGCATTTCGGAGCGCCGGGCGATCGAGATCATCGCCGGGGGCAAGCCCGATACGCCTTTCATGAGCCTTGGCGACCGGGTCCGGATGGAGGCGGTCGACGCCGCCGGGCACGCGCCGTTCGGGGCGATCGACCAGCGGGTGGTCGGCCCGGGCAACTAGGAACCATCGCCGGGCTGCTCCGCTGCAGGCAACCTCGGCCAAGGATGTCGCAGCGCGAAGGAGAGCATGATGAAGAGATGGACCCTTGCCGTCGCCTTGGTGGCCGGCCTCGGCGTTACGGCGGCGTCGAGCACGGCGCTTGCCCAGGAAAGCGCGAAGCCCGCTGAAAAACGTCCCTATTCGGTCGATACGACGACGATCGGCACGCTGCTCGACGATCCCGAGGCAGCCGCGATCCTCAAGCGCCTGATTCCGACGGTCTACGAGAACGACATGTTCCAGACGATGGGCCGCCCCAACACCCTGCGCACGGCGCAACAGTACGAAAGCGCTGTGCTGACCGACGAAAAAATGAAGGAAATCCAGGCCGAACTGGACAAGCTTCCGGCCAAGAAATAGCCGCCACGGGAGCGTCACCTCTGGTGCTCCAGCGGGATTCGACTGTCGTCCGAACGCGCGCCGGTGAATGGTTAATGCCTCACCGGATCGCATCTTGCGGAATTTTATGCTGCAGTGCACAAACGCGGCATGAAAGTCGCCGTCGTCGATGAAAGCGCTGCCCGTGCCTCGATCATCGTCGAGGGGCTGGCGGAGCTTGCCGGGTGCGAGCTTTTCGTCCTCACCGACCGCAGGGGCCTTCTCTCCGAAATCGAGAAGATCGCCCCCGATATCGTCCTGATCGACCTCGGCAACCCGTCGCGCGACGTCCTCGAGGAATACTTCGTCGTCAGCCGGGCGCTGGCCCGCCCGATCGCCATGTTCGTCGACGAGAGCGACGACGATGCGATCGCCGCCTCGATCGACGCCGGGGTCTCCGCCTACGTCGTCGACGGTCTCTCTGCCAACCGCATCCGGCCCCTGCTCGACCTTGCGGTGCGGCGCTTCAACGCCTTCGCCCGGCTCCAGACCGACCTTGCCGAGGCCAAGGGCAAGCTCGCCGAGCGCGACACGGTCGACCGGGCGAAGCGCATCCTGATGGACAGCAAGAAGGTGACCGAGCCCGAGGCCTATGGCGAGCTTCGCCGCAAGGCGATGTCGTCGAACAAGCGCATATTCGAAATAGCGGAAGCCGTTGTAACGGCACACGAACTCATGGGGGGAGCGGAATGAAGGGGCGGGCAACGTGAGCGAGCAACTGACGATCGGCTTCCTGCCGCTGGTCGATGCGTGCCTGCCCATCCTGGCGCACGAGCATGGCTTCGCGAAGGAGGAAGGACTGCACCTGACCTTCGTGCGCGACGTCAGCTGGGCGACGGTGCTCGACCGCTTGCTCTATGGGCACACCGACGCAGCGCACCTCGTCGCGCCGCTTGCAATCGCCACGACGCTGGGCAGGGGCCGCCCGGCCCAGCCGCTGTCCGCGCCTTTCGTCCTCGGGCTCAACGGCAATGCCGTGACGCTGTCGAGCGAGCTCGCGGCCAGGGTCGTCACTCCCGGCCTGTTCGGCGATCCCAGGGCGTGCGGCGAAGAGCTTCGGGTGGAAGCGGCTGCGGCGCTGGAGCGCGGCCGCAAGCTGCGCTTCGGCGTCGTGCACCGCTATTCGAGCCACAACTACAAGCTGCGCTACTGGCTGGCAGCGAGCGGAATCAGGCCCGACGAGGACGTCGAGATCGTCACCGTTGCGCCGCCGTTCGTCGCCGATGCGCTGGGGACGGGCGAGATCGACGGCGCCTGTGTCGGCGAGCCGTGGAACAGCGTCTGCGTGGAACGCGGCGTGGGTACGATCGTCCTCGCTACGGCGCAGATCTGGCGGCGCGGGGTGGAGAAGGTCCTGGCAATGCGCGAGCCGGTGCTCGAAGCCAAGCGGCCGCAGGTGGAAGCGCTGATCCGCGCCATGCGCAAGGCGGGCAGGCACTTCATCAATTCGCAAACCTGGGACGACAGCGCCGAAATCCTGGCGCGCCCGGAGTACCTCGGCGCCGATGCCGCGCTGATCTACCGGTCGATCGCCGACCGGCTGATCCTGACGCCCGGCGGCCGGCCGGTTCACTACCCCGACTTCATGTTCCAGCACAGCGAGGCGGCGAACTTCCCGTGGGTCAGCCAGGCGCAGTGGCTCTACTCGCAGATGGTCCGCTGGGACCACCTCGAATTCTCGTCCGAAGATGCCGAGACGGCCGCCCGCGTCTTCCGTCCTGACGTATACCGCAGTGCACTAAAAGGGACCGGCGATGCCTTGCCGGGGGCAAATTCCAAGGTCGAGGGCAGCCTCGACCAGCCGATGCAGGTGAGCACCCAGCAGGGCACCATCACCTTGTCTCCCAATGCTTTTTTCGACGGAAGCAGTTTCGATCCGGCGCGCATCGAGGACTATCTGGACGGCCTGCCATAGACAAAAATCTATGCTGCAATGCAAAAACCCCTTTACCGCGGCTGCCCGAATCAGTTATTTCCCTGCCTCGAACGGAGCGTCGCACCCGCTGATGGGTGATCACCCGGCCCTCCATTCTGTTTCAACATTGCGTGGCAACGTAGCCGCCCGATCTGACCCCCAAACGGGTCGAATCGAGGCGGTTTTTTGCGTTGTCCGCTCGAGACCGGAGTGACGAGCGATGACGGGATTTGGGGGATCGGCGGTTGGACGCAGGCAGGCCATCGCGGCGCTGGGGGCGGTCGCTTTCAGCCTGGCACTTGCCGGCTGCGGCAGCAGCAGCGACACCGGCACAAGCGGTGAAACCGTCGCCGCAGCGAACCTCGACGGGGCGATCGAAAAGCCCAATATCAAGCTCGGCTTCATCAAGCTCACCGACATGGCCCCGCTGGCCATCGCCAAGGAAAAGGGCTTCTTCGCCGAGGAAGGCCTCAACGTCGAACTCGAACCACAGGCCAACTGGAAGGTCCTGCTCGACGGGGTCATCGGCGGCCAGCTCGACGGCGCGCACATGCTCGCCGGGCAGCCGCTGGCGGCAACCATCGGCTACGGAACCAAGGCCGACCTCATCGCCCCGCTCAGCCTCGACCTCAACGGCAACGCGATCACGCTGTCCAACAAGGTCTGGGCGATGATCGAACCCGACCTGCCCAAGGAGGGGGGCAAGCCCGTCCACCCGATCTCCGCATCGCATCTCAAGCCGGTGGTCGCCAGCTACAAGCAGCAAGGCAAGCAGTTCAAGATGGGCATGGTCTTCCCGGTCAGCACCCACAACTACGAACTGCGCTACTGGCTCGCCGCGGGCGGACTGAACCCGGGCTTCTACACCAATGGCGACGTCGCCGGCACGGTGGCCGCCGACGTGCCGCTCTCGGTCACTCCGCCGCCGCAGATGCCGGCGACGCTCGAGGCCGGTACGATCGACGGCTACTGCGTCGGCGAGCCGTGGAATCAGGCTGCTGTTCACAAGAAGATCGGCGTCCCGGTCATCACCGACGACGAGATCTGGCACGACAACCCCGAGAAGGTTTTTGGCCTGCGCAAGGACTTCGCCGAAAAGTATCCGGCGACCACCGCGGCGATTCTGCGCGCGCTCATCAAGGCGCAGCAGTGGCTCGATGCCGACGGCGGCGCCAACCGGGCCGAGGCCGTCAAGATCCTCAGCCAGCCGAACTATGTCGGTGCCGACGCGGATGTGATCGCCGCGAGCATGACCGGCAAGTTCACCTTCGCGCCGGGCGACACACGCGACGCCAAGGGCTTCAACATCTTCTTCGACAAGTACGCCGGTTACCCGTTCTACTCCGACGCCGTCTGGTACCTCACCCAGATGCGCCGTTGGGGCCAGATCGCCGACGACAAGACCGACCAGTGGTATTTCGACACCGCCAAGGCCGTCTATCGCCCGGACCTCTACCTCGCCGCCGCCAAGAAGCTGGTCGCCGATGGCGCCATCCCCGCCGCTTCGGTGCCCGAGACCGACGGGTTCCGCGCCCCGCAGGGCGGCTTCATCGACGGTGTGACCTACGACGCCAAGGCGCCCAACGCTTACCTCGCCAAGTTCGCGATCGGCCTCAAGCAGGGCCAGCGCGTCACCGCCTCGGGCGTCAGCGGCAGCTGATGTCCGAGGGACTGGACAGGAGTTCTACCATGGCAACCGCCTTTGCAGATTTGCAGCCCGACGAGACCACGCCGCAGGTAACGGCAACGGTCCCAACCGGAGCTGCCCCGGTGCCCGAAACCGCGGCCACTCCGGCCAAGGGCAAAGCCAGTCCCGTAGCCGCAAGGATCGCCGGAATGGCCAAGGCCCTGGTCGCCCCGCTGATCGGGATCGCCGCCTTCCTGGCGCTCTGGGCCGTGTTGGCGCCGCAGGTCGATACCTCGCTCGGTGCCTTGCCGGGGCCGGTGGAAGTCGCCGAGCAGGGCAGTGCGCTTTACGACGAGTGGTCCGCCGCGAGGGAAGCCAAGGCGGAATTCTACGCCCAGCAGGATGCCAGCAACGCCGCGGCCATCGCCGCCGGAAATCCGGCCGGGGTGCGCGATTTCGAATATGCCGGGCCGCCGACATTCCTCGACCAGATCTTCACCTCGCTGAAGACGGTGGCGCTGGGCTTCGTGCTGGCGACGCTCGTGGCGGTGCCGATCGGCCTGGTCTGCGGCCTCTCGCCGCTGGTGAACGCCGCGATCAACCCGCTGGTGCAGATCATGAAGCCGGTCAGTCCGCTGGCCTGGCTGCCGATCGTGACGATGGTCATCTCGGCGATGATCACCAGCGCCGACCCGCTCCTGCCCAAGGCCTTCGTGATCTCGGCGCTGGTCGTCATGCTCTGTTCGCTCTGGCCGACGCTGATCAATACGGCGGTCGGCGCCAGCAGCATCGACAAGGACCTGCTCAACGTCGGCCGCGTGCTCCGGCTCGGCTGGTTCGCCAAGCTGACGCGGCTGATCCTGCCGTCTTCGCTGCCCTACATCTTCACCGGCATGCGCCTCTCGCTCGGCGTGGGTTGGATGGTGCTGATCGCAGCGGAAATGCTCGCCCAGAACCCCGGCCTCGGCAAGTTCGTGTGGGACGAGTTCCAGAACGGATCGAGCCAGTCGCTCGCCCGCATCATGTTCGCGGTGGTCGTCATCGGCTTCATCGGCTTCGCGCTCGACCGGCTGATGATGTTCCTCCAGGCGCTCGCCTCCAAGAACCACACGGTGTGACCATGGACCAGCCGATCCTCTCGCTGCGCGGCGTCGCCAAGTCCTACGGGGACACCAATGTCCTCGACGGCATCGATCTCGACGTGGCCGAAGGCGAATTCGTCGCCATCCTCGGCTTCTCGGGAGCGGGCAAGACCACGCTGATCAACGCCATCGCCGGGCTCGTCGCGCCCGACGCGGGCGAGATCCTGCTAAAGGGCAAGGCGGTCAGCGAGCCGGGCAAGGACCGGGGGCTGGTGTTTCAGTCCTACTCGCTGTTCCCCTGGCTCACCGTGCAGCAGAACATCGCGCTGGCGGTCGATGCGGTTCACAGGGATCGCAGCCGGGCCGAGCGCGCCGCGCTGGTGAAGCAGAAGGTCGAACTGGTCGGGCTCGGCCACGCTATGGAACGCAAGCCGGCGCAGCTCTCCGGCGGGATGCGCCAGCGCGTGGCGGTCGCACGGGCCCTCGCCATGGAGCCGGAAATCCTGCTCATGGACGAGCCGCTCTCGGCGCTCGACGCGCTGACCCGCGCCAAGCTGCAGGACGAGATCGAGCGCATCCGCAAGGAGGAAGGGCGGACCATCGTCCTCGTCACGAACGATGTCGATGAAGCGCTTCTTCTTGCCGATCGGGTCGCTGTTCTGACGCCGGCGCCCGCTGCAACGATAGGTCAGGTGTTCGACGTCGACGTCGCCCGGCCGCGCGACCGCGAAGCCGTCAACGACGACCTCCATTTCCAGGCGCTGCGCAAGCGCATCGTCTCCTATCTCGGCTCGCTCAACGCCGAGGCGGGAACGGTCGGCGAAAGTTCGGTCGACCTGCCCAACGTCACCCCGCTAGACCTTGCGCCGCCGCCCCAGGCCTACCGCGAGGCGGCACAAAGCGCGGTCACGGATCGCTATCTCGAGTTCTTCAAGCTCGACAAGGTCTACCCGACGCCGATTGGGCCGCTGAAGGTCGTCGAGGACTTCAACCTGCTGATGGACAGGGGTGAGTTCGTCTCGCTGATCGGCCACTCGGGTTGCGGCAAGTCGACCGTGCTGACCATGGCAGCCGGCCTCAACGAGATCAGCGGCGGGGGCATCGTGCTCGACAACCGCGAGATCGACATCGCCGGGCCGGACAAGGCGGTGGTCTTCCAGGCCCCGAGCCTGATGCCCTGGCTGACAGCGCGGCAGAACGTCGCGCTTGGCGTCGAGCGGGTCTATCCGCACGCCTCGAAGGCCGAGCGCCGCGACATCGTCGATTACTACCTCGACCGGGTCGGGCTGGGCGACGCGAAGGAGCGGATGGCGGCGGAAATGTCGAACGGCATGCGCCAGCGCGTCGGCATCGCCCGTGCCTTCGCCCTGTCGCCGCGGCTGCTGCTGCTCGACGAACCCTTCGGCATGCTCGACAGCCTGACCCGCTGGGACCTGCAGGACGTGCTGGTCGAGACCTGGAACCGCACCAAGGTCACCGCGATCATGGTCACCCACGACGTTGACGAAGCGATCCTGCTGGCTGACCGGGTCGTGATGATGACCAACGGGCCGAACGCCACGATCGGCAAGATTCTTAAGGTTGACCTGCCGCGTCCGCGCGACCGCAAGGCGTTGCTCGACCATCCGAAGTTCTACCAATACCGGCAGGAGGTCCTGCACTTCCTGGCGGAATACGATCACGGTCCGTCGGCTAAGGCCGCCTGACGCTCTGGGAGGGGCCGGGGCGGCAGAGGGGCCGTACCCGCGAAAACGACATCGCCGGATTATCCGGTTCCAACGGCGGGCAATGGCGCTCGCTTCTTGCCGAGGAGGCCCAGGAGGGTCTCCCGAACAGGGATCTGCGCCAATGAAAATCGCCTTCAGCCTGCTTGCCGCCACAGCGACCGTCGCCTTCGCCACCCCGGCTTTTGCCAAGGACGGGGACCCGGTCGAGATCGCCGACGACGTCACCCTCGACCTGACGCTCGATGCGCGCCTGCGCTACGAAACGGTCGATCAGGCGAGCGCCGTCAACGATGCCGAGGCGCTGACCCTGCGCCTACGTTTCGGCGGATCGATCAAGGTCTCGAACTTCTCGGTCCTCGCCGAAGCGGAAACCACTCGCGCCTTCCAGTCGGACTACAACGACACCCTGCCGTTCAATGGACTGGAGCCGTTCCCGATCGTCGCCGACCCGGAGAGTTTCGAGCTCAACCGCGCGCAAGTCTCGTGGATGAAGGACGGCACCGGCGTCACGATCGGCCGCCAGCGCATCATCCTCGACAATGCCCGTTTCGTCGGCAACGTCGGCTGGCGGCAGAACGAGCAGACCTTCGACGCCGTGCGCGGGCAGGCGAAGATCGGGCCGGTCACGCTCGATGCGACCTATTCGGATTCGCAGCGCACGATTTTCGGCGCCGATAGCCCGAACGAGCATTTCGACGGCGACATCGTGCTGCTCAACGCCGGGGCCAAGGTCGACATCCTCGACATCAAGGCCTTCGCTTACCTGATCGACTACGACACCCGGCTCGCCTTCTCGAGCCAGACTTACGGCGTGCTCGCCAAGGCGGCGATCCCGATAGGCAGCTTCAAGCTCAACGCTACGGCGAGCTATGCCAGCCAGTCGGACTATGGCGCCAACCCGGTCAGCTACACGACCGACTATTTCAACGCCGAGCTCGGCGGTACGCTGGCCGGCATCACGCTCGGCGCGGGCTACGAGGAGCTTGGCAGCGATGGCGTCGCCTCGTTCCAGACCCCGCTCGCCACGCTCCATGCCTTCAACGGCTGGGCCGACCTGTTCCTGACCACCCCCGCCGCGGGCCTGCGCGACTACTACGCCAAGGCGGGCACGGCGGTGAAGGTGAAAGGCCTGACCGTCTTCAATGCGGCGGTGGTCTACCATCAGTTCGACAGCGCCTTTGGCGGTCTCGACTACGGCAGCGAGTGGGACGCCTCGTTCGGCTTCAAGGTCGGTCCGGTCGCCCTGCTGGCGAAGTACGCGGACTTCAACTCCAGCGGGTTCGCATCCGACACGCAAAAATTCTGGCTCCAAGCCGAATACAGCTTCTGAGAAAGGGGAATCATCATGGCATATCTTGCGCCTAGCGAATTTGTTTCGAAGCTCGTCGATGCGGGCGAATCCAAGATCTTCATGTCGACCAAGGACACGCTGATCCGCGCGTACATGGCCGGCGCGACACTGGCCCTGGCGGCGGCCTTTGCCGTCACGATCAACGTCCAGACCGGCCAGCCGCTGGCCGGCGCGGTGCTGTTCCCAGTCGGTTTCTGCCTGCTCTACCTGCTGGGGTACGACCTGCTTACCGGCGTCTTCGTGCTGTGCCCGCTGGCGGTGTGGGACAAACGTCCCGGCTGCACCTGGGGCGGGGTCCTGCGCAACTGGGGGCTGGTGTTCGTCGGCAACTTCGCCGGGGCGCTGACCACGGCGGTGATGATGGCGATCTACTTCACCTATGGTTTCCAGACCGAACCGAGCGAAGTCGGCGCCAAGCTGGCCGGTATCGGCGTCGCCCGTACGCTCGGTTACGAGCAGTACGGCTGGGCCGGCTGGATGACGATCTTCGTGCGCGGCATGCTGTGCAACTGGATGGTTTCGACCGGTGTCGTGGGCGCGCAGGTCTCGACCAGCGTCTCGGGCAAGGTCCTCGCCATGTGGATGCCGATCATGCTGTTCTTCTACATGGTCTTCGAGCACTCGATCGTGAACATGTTCCTGTTCCCGACGGCGCTGATGATGGGCGGCGGCTTCACCATCGGCGACTACTTCTGGTGGAACGAAATCCCGACCGTTCTCGGCAACCTGGTCGGCGGCGTCACCTTCACCGGGCTGATGCTCTATTCGACGCACTACAAGACCTCGAAGAGCCGCAAGCCGGCGGCCCTCAAGGTCACGGCCTGAACGAGGCAGGAGGAAGGGCGGCCGGCGATGAACCGGCCGCCCGCCACCCGGCATCATGGCGGCACTGCCAACACCTTCGGCGAGAAGTGCATCCGGGGGGACGAGCACCCTCCGGATCACGCTCGACCAGTACTCCACCGCCGGGACCAAGGCGGAGAACCAGGACTTTCACGGCGCGCTCGAGCCCGAGGGCGCGCTGCTTGCCACCAAGGGCATCGCCGTTGCGCTGGCCGACGGGATCAGCACCAGCAAGCTCGGCGCGGCCGCGGCGGAAACCGCGGTGAAGACCTTCCTCACGGACTACTTCTGCACCTCCGAAGGCTGGTCGGTACAGACCTCGGCCGAGCGAGTGATCGCGGCGACCAACAGCTGGATGTACGCGCAAAACCGCGGGACCTTCGGCGGCCCGCCGCAGGAGAGCGAGCGCGAGCGGGGGTTGGTCTGCACACTGTCCGCGCTCGTCCTCAAATCGCGCACCGCGCATGTCTTCCACGTCGGCGATGCGCGCGTCGCGCTCGTCCGGCTGGGTCGGCTCGAGCCGCTCACCGAGGCGCACCGCGTCGATCTGGGAGGCGGCGACAGCTATCTCGGCCGCGCGCTCGGCGTGAACCGCAACGTCGAGATCGACTACCGCTCGGTCCGCCTCGAACCCGGCGACACATTCGTCCTGACCACCGACGGGGTACACGAATACCTGCCGGATGCCGCCCTGCTGCGCCTGCTCGGCGACGGGGCCGAGGCGATCGCCCGCGCGGCCCTCGACGCGGGGAACGGCGACAACCTCACGGTGCAGGTCGTCACCGTCGAGGACTTGCCCGCCGGAGAGATCGGCGATCTTCTCGGGGCCGACGCCGCGCTGCCGCCCGCACCGCAACTGCGGCCGGGCGACAGCTTCGCCGGGTACGAGGTATTGCGCGAACTCCACGCTGGAAGCCGCAGCCACGTCTATCTCGTGCGTGACGAAGCGGATGGCCGCAAAGTCGCGCTCAAGGTGCCCTCGACCGAGCATGGCCAGCAGGCCGCCCGGCTGCAGGAACTGCTCCTCGAAGAATGGGTCATGCGCCGGCTCGATCACCCGTCGCTGCTTTCCGCGCCGCCGCAACGCCGCGCACGCAGCCACGCTTTCGGCGTCGCGGACTACATCGTCGGGCAGAGCCTGCGCCAGTGGATGCTCGATCGCGGGCCGGCTGATCTCGAACCCGCGCGCGCCATCGTCCGCCAGGTCGCGGCGGGGCTGCAGGCGATGCACCGGCGCGAGATGGTCCACCGCGACCTGAGGCCGCACAACATCATGATCGACCCCAACGGCGTGGTGCGGATCATCGATTTCGGATCGGTCCAGGTCGCCGGGCTCGACGAACTGGCCCCGGGCCTCGCCGGCGAGGCGGCCTTTGCCGGGACCATGCAATACAGCGCGCCGGAAGTGTACCTGGGCGAGCCCGCGACCCGGCAGAGCGACTTCTATTCGCTCGGAGTCATCGCCTACCAGCTGCTGACCGGCGACCTGCCCTACGGTCCGCGCGTGGCCAATGCGACGACGCCGCAGGCCCAGCGCAAGCTGCGCTACGTCCCCGCCACGGAACGCAATCCGGAAGTGCCGGACTGGGTGGACGCGGCGCTGGCCAAGGCCGTCGCCGTCGATCCCCGCAAGCGCTACGAGGAACTGAGCGAGTTCGTCTACGACATCGCCAATCCCAACAAGTCGCTCGCCAACCCGGAGCCGCGGCCGCTGCTGCAGCGCGATCCGCTGCGCCTGTGGCAGGCGATTGCAGCCCTGCTCGCCATCGCCCTGATCGTTTCCCTGCTCACCCGATGAAAGGACCGCCCGCCATGATGACCAAACAGGATGTAACCACGATGATCCGCGCGGCGAAGCGCGAGAGCGGCAAGACCTGGGCCGAGATTTCCGCGGCGACGGGATTGAGCGAGGTGTTCGTGACCTCCGCCTGTCTCGGCATGAACAGCCTCCTGCCCGATGCGGCGGCCAAGGTGGTCGAGTTCCTCGGCCTGCCCGCCGAGGCGGCCACGGTCCTTGCCGAGTTTCCGACCAAGCAGTTCGACAAGACCGTCCCGACCGACCCCTGCATTTACCGTTGGTACGAGATCACCGGCGTCTTCGGCGAGGCGTTCAAGGAGCTGGTGCAGGAGAAGTTCGGCGACGGCATCATGAGCGCGATCGATTTCGACATGGAAATCGAACGGGTTGCGCACGAGAAGGGAGACCGGGTGCAGGTCGTGATGAGGGGCAAGTTCCTGCCCTACAAGAGCTGGTAGGATCGCAAGGGGCGGCAAGTGTTGCTGCAGTGCAAAAAAGGCTTGCCGCCAAGTAGTCGAATCGGTTAAAAACCGACCCACAGGAAGTGCGCCCGTCCATCGGCGGACGATCAGGCCCTTCCGCTCAAACCAGTTACAGAACGTGGCAACGACGCCGCCAGTCCAACCGGACCTGGCGGTTTTTTTTGCGTGCGTTCGCGACAAGGGACTTGAACGATGAACGCCCAGACCAGGATCGATCCGCCAAAACGCGAAAGGCTCGTGGTGATCGGCAACGGCATGGCCGGCTGCCGTGCGGTGGAGGAAGTGCTCGAGCGCGATCCCGGCCGCTTCGATATCGTGATCTTCGGCGCCGAACCGCGGGTCAACTACAACAGGATCATGCTCTCCCCGGTGCTAGCCGGCGAAAAGACGTTCGACGAGATCGTCATCAACACCGCCGAATGGTACGCCGAAAACGGCATCGAGCTCGTCAGCGGCGATCCGGTCGAACACATCGACCGCGAGACAATGTCGGTAATCAGCCGCTCGGGCCGGGTCGAACCCTACGACCGGCTGCTGATAGCGACCGGTTCCGATCCGTTCATCATTCCCATTCCCGGCAACGACTTTCCGGGCGTCGTTACCTTTCGCGATCTCGACGATGTCGACCGGATGCTCGCCGCCGCGGAACTCGGCGGCGATGCTGTGGTGATCGGCGGTGGCCTGCTGGGGCTGGAGGCGGCGCATGGCCTCTCCCTGCGAGGAATGAAGGTCACCGTCGTTCATCTCATGCCGACCTTGATGGAGCGGCAGCTCGACGAGGCCGCCGGCTACCTGCTGCGGCAGGAACTGGAGAGCCGCGGGCAGACCATCCTGACCAGCGCTAACACCCGGGTGATCCACGGGATCGAGGGCCGCGTCGCCGGGATCGAGCTCGAGGACGGGACGCGGGTCAAGGCCGACATCGTGGTCATGGCGGCAGGCATCAAGCCCTCGATCACGCTGGCCAAGGCCGCGGGGCTCGAATGCGAGCGCGGCATCATGGTGGACGACCACATGGTCACCTCCGACCCCGCCATCCTTGCGGTCGGCGAATGCGTCCAGCACCGCGGCCTGTGCTACGGCCTCGTCGCCCCGCTGTGGGAGATGTGCCGGGCACTGGCCGATTATTTGACCGACGCGCCCACCGGCTACCTCGGCTCGGTCACATCGACCAAGCTCAAGGTGAGCGGCATCGACCTGTTTTCGGCCGGCGACTTCTCCGGCGGCGCGGACTGCGAGGACATCGTAATGCGCGACGCCGCGCGCGGGGTCTACAAGCGCGTGGTCGTGAAGGGCGACAAGGTCGTCGGCGCGGTGCTCTACGGCGATACCGCGGACGGCAACTGGTATTTCGACCTCCTCAAGAAGGAGGAGGACATTTCCGACATTCGCGAGGCGCTGATCTTCGGACAGGCCTTCGCCGCCGGGGGCGCGCTCGCGGACCCTAATGCCGCCGTTGCCGCTCTTTCGGACGACGCAGAAATCTGCGGCTGCAACGGCGTTTCCAAGGGCAAGGTCGTCCAGTGCATCGTTGGCGGGGCGCACAGCCTCGATGCGGTGCGCTCGCAGTGCAAGGCCTCGGGCAGCTGCGGCAGCTGCACCAACCTGGTCGAGAGCTTGCTGGCGATCACGCTCGGCGGCGAGGTGCAGACCGGGCCGAAGACGATGTGCAAGTGCACGAGCTTCACGCATGACGACGTCCGCCGCAACATCGTGGAGAAGCAACTCAAGCTGATCCCCGAGGTGATGCAGGAACTGCACTGGACCACCCCGGACGGCTGCTCCTCGTGCCGCCCGGCGCTCAACTACTACCTGCTGTGCGCCTGGCCCGGCGAATACCAGGACGACGAGAAGAGCCGCTTTGTCAACGAGCGGCTCCACGCCAACATCCAGAAGGACGGCACCTATTCGGTCGTGCCGCGCTTCTTCGGAGGGATCACCAATCCCACCGAACTGCGCGCGATCGCCGACGTGGTCGAGAAGTACGATGCGCCGATGGTCAAGGTGACCGGCGGCCAGCGGCTCGACATCTTCGGCATCAGGAAGGAGGACCTGCCCGCCGTCTGGGCCGACCTCAACGCGGCCGGCCTCGTCTCGGGCCATGCCTACGGCAAGGCGCTGCGCACGGTGAAGACCTGCGTGGGCAGCGAATGGTGCCGCTTCGGCACTCAGGATTCGACCGGCCTGGGAGTCAAGCTCGAGCACCTGACCTGGGGCAGCTACATGCCGCACAAGTTCAAGATGGCGGTCAGCGGCTGCCCGCGCAATTGCGCCGAGGCTACGATCAAGGACTTCGGCGTGATCTGCGTCGACAGCGGTTACGAACTGCACGTCGGCGGCAACGGCGGCATCCACCTGCGCGGCACCGACCTGCTGTGCAAGGTCGAGACCGAGGAGGAGGCGATGGAGACCTGCATCGCTTTCATCCAGCTCTACCGCGAAACCGGCCACTATCTCGAACGCACCGCCCCCTGGCTCGAACGCAAGGGGCTCGACTGGATCAAGGCACAGCTGTTCGACGATCCCGGTTCGATCCCCGAACTCGCCGCCCGGTTCCGGCTGTCGCAGAAGTTCTGGCAGGTCGATCCCTGGGCGCGCCGCGCCGGGGGCGCCCACCGCAACCTGCACAGCCACCTCGCCGAAATCCGCCCGCTTGCCATGGAGAATGCATGATGTCCGAAGCCTATGGCGCCTGGCTCGACATCGGTCCTACCACGCAGATCGAACCCGGGTCGGCGCGGACGCTGCCGGTCGCCGGCGGTGACGAGATCGCGGTGTTCCACACGATGCGAGGCGAATTCTACGCGCTGGTCAACAAGTGCCCGCACAAGCAGGGTCCGCTCAGCCAGGGCATCGTTCACGGCGACAGCGTGTCCTGCCCGCTGCACAACTGGCGCATCTCGCTCAAGACCGGCGAGGCGCTGGGCGACGACAAGGGCTGTACCCCGACCATCCCGCTCAAGGTCGACAGCGGGAGGCTGTTCCTGCTGCGCGAGGCGGTCGTCCCGGGACGAGCCCCGGGAAAAGCACTGCCCCTCACGTCGGCACTGGCAGCGTGAGGGGCTGAGTTGAAAAGCATCCGGACCACCTGCGCTTATTGCGGCGTCGGCTGCGGGATCGCGGCCACGGTCACGGGCGAGCGCGCGGTGAGCATTGCCGGGGATCCGGACCATCCGGCGAACGAGGGGCAGCTCTGCTCCAAGGGCACCTACCTCGGCGAGACGGTCGGGCTAGAGGGGCGGCTGCTCGATCCGATGATCGGCGAGCGCGAAACCGAGTGGAATGAAGCGCTTGATCTGGTCGCCAAACGTTTGAAGGACACCGTGGAACAGCACGGCCCCGACAGCGTCGCGTTCTACCTTTCGGGCCAGTTGCTGACCGAGGACTATTACGTCGCCAACAAGCTCGCCAAAGGCTTCATCGGCACGGCCAACGTCGACACCAATTCTCGGCTGTGCATGGCCAGCGCGGTCGCCGCGCATGTGCGGGCGTTCGGCGAAGACGTCGTGCCGTGCACCTATGACGACCTCGACAGCGCCGACCTGATCATCCTGGTGGGATCGAACACCGCCTGGTGCCACCCGATCGTCTGGCGGCGGATCGAGCGCGCCCGCGAGCGGCGCGGAGCCAAGCTGGTAGTGATCGACCCGCGCCGAACCGAGACCGCCGAGCTGGCCGACCTGCATGTCCAGATCGCCCCCGACGGCGATGTCCCGCTGTTCAACGCCCTGCTGCGGACGATGAAGCACAGCGGCTACGTCGACGAGAAGTACCTACGCGCGCGCTGCTCGGTGCCCGAGGGATTCTGGGACCAGCTCGAAGACCAGCCAGGCATCCCCCAGGAAACCTTCCGCGAATTCGCCGCCATGGTCGCGACCAACCCGCGCATGGTCACGCTCTTCAGCCAGGGTGCGAACCAGTCGGCTGGCGGGACCGACAAGGGCAACGCGATCATCAACCTCCACCTCTCGCTCGGCCGGATCAACCGCGAGGGGATGGGGCCGTTCAGCATTACCGGCCAGCCCAACGCCATGGGCGGCCGCGAGGTCGGCGGGCTGTCCAACATGCTCGCCTGCCACCTCGGTTTCTCGGAGGCGGAGCGCACGGATGTGGCGCGCTTCTGGCAAGCTCCCGCGTTGTGCTCGGGGCCGGGCCTGAAGGCCGTCGATCTGTTCCGCGCCATTGACGAGGGGCGCATCAAGTTCGTCTGGATCATGGCCACCAACCCGGCGGTTTCGATGCCCGACGCGGCCTTCGTGCGGGAGGCCCTGCGCAAGTGCCCGACGGTGGTTGTGTCCGACGTGATCGCCGATACCGACACCGCGCTCCTCGCCGACATCCGCCTCCCGGCGCTCGGCTGGGGCGAGAAGGACGGGACGGTCACCAACTCCGAACGCTGCATCAGCCGCCAGCGCGCGCTGTTCCCGCCGCCGGGCTCGGTGCGGGCCGACTGGCAGATCGTCTGCGATGTGGCGGCAAGGCTCGGCTTTGGCAGCGCCTTCGCTTTCCAGAGCACGGCCGAAGTCTTCCGCGAATACGCCGCCATGACGGCGCTCGCCGGGGAGCACGGCAAACTGCTCGACCTGACCGACTGGGCGGATTGCAGCGAGTTCGAATACGCCGCGATGCGTCCGTTCCGCTGGGGCGGAGCCCACCCGCTGAAGCGCCGCTATCCGACGCCCTACGGAAAGGCGCGGTTGGTTTCGGTGTCTTCAACTCCACCGGCGCCTGCGCAACCCGCCCTGCCGCTGCGCCTCAATACCGGCCGATATCGCGACCACTGGCACACCATGACCCGCACCGCGCTCAGCGCGAAGCTCTCGATGCACCGCCGAGAGGCGCTGGTGGAGGTCCACCCTGAAGACGGCGCAACCTACGGCCTCGAACAGAGCGGACTGGCGAGAGTTGCAACCGCGAGGGGCGAGGCGATCTATCGTGTCTCGCTGACCGAGGCCCAGCGCCAGGGCGAGATCTTCGTCCCGATGCACTGGAGCGACCTGACCGCCAGCTCGGCGCGCACCGGATTGCTGGTTGAACCGATCGTGGACCCGCATTCGGGCCAGCCGGCCTTCAAGAACGTCGCCGCGTCGATCGCCCCGGTCCACCCGGACTGGCGCGCTTTTCTCGTCACGCGCGACCCGGTCCGGCCTGAGGCCGACTACTGGTCCCGGGCAAAGATCAACGGTGGCTGGCTCCACGAAATCGCTGGAAGCGGCGAACTAGATGCCGACGCCCTCCTGCCCGCCGGGCCGCGCCGCGAAGCCAGCGACCCAAAGCGAGGGATGCTTCGCCTCGTCGTAACCGATCGGGACGGCGGCCTTGCCGCTGCGCTCTACGTCACGCGCAACGGGCAACTCCCCGACCGCGACTGGATCGTGCGGCAATTCGCCGCTCCGGACGCCGGCACGACGGAGCTTCTCGCCGGAAGGCCCGCCGCCGCCCCGGCGGAGCGCGGCAACCTCGTCTGCGTCTGCTTCGACGTCGGCGAATGCGACATCATGAAAGCCCTCGAAGAAGGGGCCGAAACGGTGAAGGACGTCAGCTCGGCGACCCGGGCAGGCACCAATTGCGGATCGTGCCGCACGATCATCGCGGGGATGTTGAAACGCAAGAAACAGAGCAGCCTGGAGCCCGTATCATGAACCCGGAAAGCATTGCCCTCGTCCAGCAGAGTTTCGCCAAGGTCGCCCCGATTGCGCCGCAGGCGGCCGACATATTCTATGGCCGCCTGTTCGAGGTCGCCCCGCAGGTGCGCGCCATGTTTCCCGACGACATGGCCGAGCAGAAGCGCAAGCTGATGACCACCCTCGGCGTCGTGGTGAACGGCCTGACCCGGCTCGACGATATCCTGCCCGCGGTGCGGAGCCTTGCGCGAAAGCATGTCTCCTACGGCGCGGTGCCGGCGCACTACGGCATGGTCGGGGAAACCCTGCTCTTCACCCTCGAGACCGGACTGGGCGAAGAGTGGTCGGCGGACCTGCATGACGCATGGACCGAAGCCTATACGATCCTGTCGACGGCCATGATCGAGGCCGCGGAAAGCGCGGACCAATGATCGCTCCGGGCGAAGTCTGGCTGGTCGGCGCGGGGCCGGGCGATCCCGACCTGCTGACGCGCAAGGCCGAGAAGCTCCTGCGGGCGGCCAGCGTGGTCTTCTACGATGCGCTGGTCGGGCCGGGCGTGCTCGACCTCGTGCCCGCCGGGACACGGCTGGTTCCGGTCGGCAAGCGCTCGGGTCGCCATTCTAAGGACCAGAAATCGATCGATGCCCTGCTGGTCGAGGCGGCGCTGGCAGGCGAGCGGGTCGTGCGCCTCAAGGGTGGAGATCCGTCGATCTTCGGCCGGGCCGACGAGGAACTCGAAGCCTGCCGGACGCACGGCATCGCCGTCAGCGTTTGCCCGGGGATCACGGCAGCAAGCGCCGCCGCCGCCTCGCTCGGCAAGTCGCTCACCCTGCGCGGCCTCGCCCGCCGTCTGACCTTCGTCACCGCGCATACCCGCAACGGCAAGGCGCCCGCGCTCGACTGGCAAGCGCTGGCCGATCCCGAAGCGACGTTGGCGGTGTACATGGGCAAGGCTTCGGCTCCCGAGGTTGCCGCGGGCCTGATTCAAGGCGGGTTGCCGCCCGATACGCCGGTCGCGCTCGTCGAAAACGCCAGCCTCGAAGACGAGCGGCAGTTCCACACCCGCCTCGACCTCCTGCCGATCGCGGCAAGGTCCGCACTGGGCGAAGGGCCGGCCCTGCTCCTTATCGGCCAGGCGATGCGCCGGGATAATTCCGGGGATGCCGCCCGCGGAGCGGTTACCGAAAACGACATCCCGGCTTGTGCTGGCGAGCCCCAAGGCTATCAGTTTCGGAGATAAATCGCGGGGTCGGGTACTGGTCCTGCTCGTCGCGCCCGATGGCGCAAATGGGGATGAGGACCTGATATGCCGCAGGCAGCGCGCCTTGCCGGAATCGAGCTGGGCGGCACCAAGGCCATCGCGGTCCTCTCCGACGGCGAGCAGATCATCTCCAGCCACACAGTCCCTACTGGCGCGCCGGGCGAGACACTCGGCGCGCTGAACGAACACCTCCGCCGCTGGCACGACCAGCAGCCTCTCGCCGGCATCGGGATCGCCAGTTTTGGCCCGGTGGCGCTCGCCCCGGCCCATGCGGACTTCGGGCACATCCTCGATACCACCAAGCCCGGATGGCGCGGGGCGGGCGTCGTGCCGCTGCTGATGCAGGGCATCGATTGCCCGTTCCGCATCGACACCGACGTCAACGCCGCGGCGCTGGCGGAGTACCGGCGAGGCGCCGCGCAGGGCTGCGACAGCGTCTGCTACATCACCATCGGCACGGGCATCGGCGGCGGCCTGCTCGTCGGCGGCCAGCCGGTCCACGGGGCATTGCACCCCGAGCTCGGCCACCTCAAGTTGCGCCGCGTTGAGGGCGACACCTTTGCCGGGGCCTGCAGCTTCCACGGCGACTGCATCGAGGGACTGGCAAGCGGTCCCGCCCTTGCCGCGCGCTTCGGCATGCCGGGTGAGGCCATTCCGGGCGACCATCCGGGCTGGGCCAATGTCGCCGCCGATCTCGGGCAGCTGGCGGCGGCGGTCCTCGTGGCGATTTCGGCCGACAAGATCGTGTTCGGCGGCAGCGTCTCGCTGCAGCGGCCGTACCTGCTTCCGCTGGTCCGGGAGGAAGCCGTTCGAAGCGTCGGCGGGTACCTCCCGCACGTCAACGCTGAGACCATCCGCGACCTGATCGTCTTTGCCGCGCTCGGCAATCAGGCCGGGCCGATGGGGGCCATCGAGCTGGCTCTCATGGCGAGCCTATCCGGCGACCCGGCCCAAGAAGGCTGAATATCCGGGTAGAGAGGTGGTCGTCGCGCCGCCGACCGCCGCGAGCTGCGCGGTTCCGGCAGGAGCGCTGAAGGCAGCATCCTCGCGGCCGAGGTTGAACGCGCAGATCACCGTCGAACCACCGTAGGTGCGGATGAAGGACAGCACCTGTCCCTTTGCCTCGGCCAGCTCAAAATCGCCGAGGCGCAGTTCGGGCGACTGGCGTCGCACGGCGAGCAGGTGTCGGGTCTGTTCGAGCATCGATCCTGCATCGCCCTGCTGGAGGCCCACGGATCGGTGCAGGTTGGCGGCCCCGAACGGCAGCCACGGCGTGCCGGTGGTGAAGCCCCCGAGCAACGTATCCTCCCACGGGAAGGGAGTGCGCACACCGTCGCGGCTCAGTGTCATCGGCCAGTTGGCGATCGCCTCGGGGTCCTGCAGCAGTTCGAAGGGAATCTCGTCCTGTTCGAGACCCAGTTCCTCGCCCTGGTAGATGATCGGGTTGCCGCGCAGGCACAGCAGCAGCGCCATCTTGACCGGGGCGAAGCGGTCCATGTCCTCGGGCGCGGGCCAACGCGATACGGCGCGCGGCGCGTCGTGGTTCTCGAAGGCCCAGCTCGGCCAGCCTTCGCCGGGTTCGCCGGGCCATTCGGCCATGGCATCTGCCACCAGCTTCGGCGTGAGTTCGGGCGAGTAGAGGAAGTCGAAGCCGTAGGCGCTGTTGAGCCGGTGTTCGCCCGCAGTGTAGGCCTTCATTTCCGCCAGCGAATTGTCGCCGCCGATCTCGGCCATGGTGAACACCGCATCGTAGCTGTCGGCCACCCTGCGGATTCTTTCGACGAAGCCGAGCATTTCCGGCTGCGACTGGCTGTGGAGCCTGACCTGGAAATCGAACGGTCGCGTGCGACGCTTGCCGGGTTTGGCCGGGGCGGGCGGATTGTTGCGCAACTGCCGGTCGACCATCGCGTGGTTGAGGGCATCGAGCCGGAAGCCGTCGACCCCGCGATCGAACCAGAACCTCGCGACGTCGCACAGGACGTCCTGCACCGCCTCGCAATGCAGGTTGAGCTGCGGCTGCTCCTTGAGGAAGGTGTGCAGGTAGTACTGCCCGCGCCGCGCGTCCCAGGTCCATGCCGGGCCGCCGAACACCGACTGCCAGTTGTTGGGCGGGGTGCCGTCCTTCTTCGGATCGGCCCAGACATACCAGTCGGCCTTGTCGCTGTCGGTCGCGGCGCGGCTTTCGGCGAACCACGGATGCAGGTCGGAGCTGTGGGCATAGACCTGGTCGATCAGCACCTTGAGGCCGAACTCGTGAGCTCGGGCGACCAGCGCATCGAAGTCCGCCAGCGTGCCGAACACCGGGTCGACGCCGCAAAAGTCGGAAATGTCGTAACCGAAATCGCGCATCGGCGAGGGGAAGAACGGCGAAATCCAGATCGCGTCCGCCCCGAGGTCGGCGATGTGCGGCAGGCGGCGGGTAATGCCGGGCAGGTCGCCGATCCCGTCGCCGTCGCTGTCCTGGAAACTGCGCGGATAGATCTGGTAGATCGCTGCCCCGCGCCACCATGGCGAAAGTGCAGCGGCATCGGCGGAAGCCATGGCCCATCCTCGAAACTTGCGCGGCCACGATAACAGCAATCGCGGATAGCGGAAGCGTATTGCTGCATCGCAGCATTTTTTCTCTCCGGGGCGTCCGCGGCGCTTGTCGTTTGCTGGCGGCGCGCTTACCAATCGGGAGTTGCGCCGGCGGCCGGCGCGGCGGCGGCTACGGATATCCGAAGCCAGCAACAGGCCGTTGTTCACGGGAGAGGACCGCAACCGGCGCGGCATCATGCGCGTGCGGTCTTTAGGAGCGTGGCCCATGAGCTCTAGTCCCGATGCACAATCGCCCGGCATCGACGATCTCATCATCGACGTCCTGCGCCACCGCGTGGGCAAGGACGAGCGGGCCGCCAAGTCGCACGACTGGTACACCGCCGCGGTACTTTCGCTGCGCGACAAGGTCATCGACCGGTGGATGGAATCGACCCGCCGGACATATGCCCAGGGCGACAAGCGGGTCTATTACCTCAGCCTCGAATTTCTCATCGGCCGGCTTCTGCGCGACGCGCTCAACAACCTGTCGCTGACCAAGGACATGTCCTCGGCGCTCAAGCGCTACGGTCTCGACCTCGCGGTGCTGGAAGAGCTGGAGCCCGACGCCGCGCTCGGCAACGGCGGCCTCGGCCGGCTCGCGGCGTGCTTCATGGAGAGCCTCGCCAGCCTCGACATCCCGGCCTACGGCTACGGCATCCGCTACGTGAACGGCATGTTCCGCCAGCGGATCGACGACGGCTGGCAGGTCGAGCTGCCCGAGACCTGGCTCAGCCACGGCAACCCGTGGGAATTCGACCGCCGCGAGAGCGCCTACCGCATCGGCTTCGGCGGAGAGGTGGTCGAGGCCGGCGGCGGCGTGATGTGGCAGCCTGCCGAGGTCATCGAGGCCAGCGCAATCGACACCCCGGTGGTCGGCTGGCGCGGCAAGCGGGTCAACACCCTCAGGCTGTGGACCGCGCACGCGCTCGACCCGATCAAGCTCGATGCCTTCAACGCCGGCGACCACGTGGGCGCTCTCGAGAACGAAGCCCGCGCCGACAGCCTCGTGCGCGTGCTCTACCCAGCGGATTCAAGCGCGGCCGGGCAGGAACTGCGGCTACGGCAGGAGTACTTCTTCTCCTCGGCCTCGATCCAGGACATCGTCCGCCGCCACGTCCAGTACGAGAAGGACGTGATGACGCTGCCCGACAAGGTGGCGATCCAGCTCAACGACACCCACCCCGCGGTCTCAGTGGCGGAACTTATGCGTCTGCTGGTCGATCACCACGGGCTTGAATTCGACAGCGCCTGGGACGTGACCAAGCGGACCGTCGGCTACACCAACCATACCCTCCTGCCAGAGGCGCTCGAAAGCTGGCCGCTTCCGCTGTTCGAACGGCTGCTGCCGCGGCACATGCAGATCATCTACGCGATCAACAGCCGGGTGCTGCGCGATGCCCGCAAGGCCGGACTCGACGATGCGGCAATTGCCGCGATCTCGCTGATCGACGAAGGCGGGGACCGCCGCGTGCGGATGGCCAACCTCGCCTTTTCGGGCGCGCACAGCGTCAACGGGGTCGCTGCGCTGCATACCGACCTGATGAAGGTCACGGTCTTCAAGGACCTGCACGCGCTCTACCCGGAGCGGATCAACAACAAGACCAACGGGGTCACCCCGCGGCGCTGGCTGATGCAATGCAACCCGGGGCTGACCAGCGTAATCCGCGATGCCATCGGCGATGCCTTCCTCGACGACACCGGGAAGCTCGAGGATCTCAACAAGCTCGCCGCCGATCGCGAATTGGGCGAGCGGATCGCCGAGGTGAAGCGCTCGAACAAGCTGGCGCTGGCCGAGCACCTGACGGAACTGAGCGGCATCAGGCTCGATCCCGATGCGCTGTTCGACGTGCACATCAAGCGCATCCACGAATACAAGCGTCAGCTCCTGAACCTGGTCGAGACAGTCGCGCTCTACGACCAGATCCGCAGCCATCCGGAAAAGGACTGGGTGCCGCGTGTGAAGATCTTCGGCGGCAAGGCGGCGCCGAGCTATCACAACGCCAAGCTGATCATAAAGCTGGCCAACGACATCGCCCGGCGGGTCAATCTCGATCCCTCTGTCGGCGGCCTGCTCAAGGTCGTCTTTGTGCCCAACTACAACGTCACGCTGGCCGAACGGATCATCCCCGCCTCCGACCTGTCGGAACAGATCTCGACCGCTGGCATGGAAGCCTCCGGCACAGGCAACATGAAGTTCGCGCTCAACGGGGCGCTGACCATCGGCACGCTCGACGGCGCCAACATCGAGATCAAGGACCGCGTCGGCGACGAGAACATCTTCATCTTCGGGCTGACCGCGGACGAAGTCGCCGCCAAGCGTGAAGAGGCCTACAACCCGCGGGAGATTATCGAGGGCTCGCGCGAGCTCTCGCAGGCCATGCAGGCCATTGCCAAGGGGGTGTTCTCGCCCGACGATCCGACCCGTTACGCCGGCCTGATGAACGGCATCTACGACCACGACTGGTTCATGGTTGCCGCCGACTTCGATTCCTACACCGATACCCAACGTGCGGTCGACAAACTTTGGATCGATCAGGCGGCATGGCGTGAGAAGGCAATTCGCAATATCGCCAATGTCGGCTGGTTTTCTTCCGACCGGACGATTAGCGAGTACGCGAAGGATATCTGGGGAGTGATGTGAGGCCACCCAAGTCGGCAATCGAAGCTCTGCTGGCTGGCACTCACGCCGATCCGTTTTCATTATTGGGGACGCACGCGGGTCCCGAGGGTACGTTCGCACGTGCCATGCTTCCGGGTGCGGAGGAAGCGACGGCTTACAGCCTGAAAGGCGGCGCACTTGGCAAGCTCGAGAGGGTGGACTCGCGCGGACTGTTCGAAGGGCCGATCAAGGGCAATCCGCGGCCGGTCAAGTATCGCTGCAAGGCCGGCAAGCACTCCTGGTGGTCGACCGATGCCTACAGCTTCGGTCCGGTGCTTGGCCCGGTCGACGACCTGCTGATCGCGCAAGGCACGCATTTCCGCCTGTTCGACAAGATGGGCGCGCACCTGATCGAGCACGAGGGTGCCGACGGCGTGCATTTCGCGGTCTGGGCGCCCAATGCGCAGGCCGTCAGCGTGGTCGGCGATTTCAACGACTGGGATCCGGCACGCCATCAGATGCGCCGCCGCACCGACATCGGCGTGTGGGAGATCTTCATCCCCGGCATCGGAGAATGGCGCGCCTACAAATACCGGATCATCGGTCCCGACGGCAAAGCCGTGCCGCTCAAGGCCGACCCCTTTGCCTTTGCCAGCGAATTGAGGCCCAAGACCGCCTCGCTAACCGCGCGCCCGGCAAAGACCGACTGGGGCGACGAGGCGCACCGGGCGCATTGGGCCAGTGTCGATCCGCGCCGTGAGGCAATCTCGATCTACGAAGTGCATCCCGGATCGTGGCAGAGGAACGAGCATGGCTGGTTCCTCACCTGGGACGAACTGGCCGAGCGGCTCGTCCCGCATGTCGTCGAGATGGGCTTCACCCACATCGAATTCCTGCCGGTGTCGGAGCACCCTTACGATCCGAGCTGGGGCTACCAGACCACCGGCCTCTACGCCCCGAGTTCGCGCTTCGGTGGACCCGACGGCTTCGCCCGCTTCGTCGATGGGGCGCACCGGGCGGGCATCTCGGTGCTGATCGACTGGGTCCCGGCGCATTTCCCGACCGACGAGCACGGCCTCGCCCGTTTCGACGGCACCGCGCTTTACGAGCACGAGGACCCCAAGCTCGGCTTCCACCCCGACTGGAACACCGCGATCTACAACTTCGGCCGACGCGAGGTCGCCGCTTTCCTCGTCAACAATGCGCTGTTCTGGGCCGAGCGCTACCACATCGACGGGCTGCGCGTGGATGCCGTCGCCTCGATGCTCTACCGCGACTATTCGCGCGAAGCCGGCGAATGGGTGCCCAACGAGCACGGCGGGCGTGAGAACTGGGAGGCGGTCGAGTTCCTGCGCGCGACCAATCGCGCCGTCTATGGCCAGCACCCGGGCTGCCTGACGATGGCCGAGGAGAGCACCGCCTGGCCGGGCGTGACCCTGCCGGTCTACGACGATGGCCCGCGCACCTCGCTCGGCTTCGGCTTCAAGTGGAACATGGGCTTCATGCACGATACGCTGAAGTACATGGCGCGCGACCCGGTGCACCGGAAGTTCCACCACGACGACATCACCTTCGGCCTGATGTACGCGTTCAGCGAAAACTTCGTCCTCCCGCTGAGCCACGACGAGGTGGTCCACGGCAAGGGCAGCCTGCTCGGCAAGATGAGCGGCGACGACTGGCAGAAGTTCGCCAACCTGCGCGCGTACTATGGGCTGATGTGGGGCTATCCCGGCAAGAAGCTGCTGTTCATGGGGCAGGAGTTCGCCCAGCGCCGCGAATGGGCCGAGGACCGGGCGCTCGACTGGGAGCTGTGCGATGCGCCCGCGCACGACGGAGTGCGCAAGCTCGTGCGCGACCTCAACCACCTCTACCGCGCCAAACCCGCGCTGCACGCCCGCGATTGCGAGGGCGAGGGCTTCGAGTGGCTGGTGGCGGACGATGCGCAGGCGTCGGTCTTCGCCTGGCTGCGCAAATGCCCGGGACAGCCGCCGGTCGCTGTGGTCTGCAACATGACCCCGATGACGCACGGCTGCTATGCATTGCGCCTGCCGCTCGACGGATACTGGGCCGAGGTGATTAACACCGATGCGCTGGCCTACGGCGGTAGCGGACAGGGTAACCTCGGCCATATCGAGGTAAGGGATGGGGTTGCATTCGCCATTTTGCCGCCGCTGGCGACGGTCATGTTCGAGTTCACTGGATAGGTTGCAGGAAACGGCCGATGAGAGACTCCTATTCACAGCCCCTGGCCCGCGACGCTATGGCCTATGTCCTTGCCGGGGGGCGCGGCAGCCGCCTCAAGGAACTGACCGACAACCGCGCCAAGCCGGCGGTCTATTTCGGCGGCGTCTCGCGCATCGTCGACTTCGCGCTGTCGAACGCGATCAACTCGGGCATTCGGCGCATCGGTGTCGCCACGCAGTACAAGGCGCATTCGCTTATCCGCCACATGCAGCGGGCGTGGAATTTCATGCGCCCCGAACGCAACGAAAGCTTCGATATCCTGCCCGCGAGCCAGCGCGTTTCGGAGACGCAGTGGTACGAGGGCACTGCCGACGCCGTGTACCAGAACATCGACATCATCGCCGTGCACGCACCGAAGTACATGGTCATCCTTGCCGGGGACCACGTCTACAAGATGGATTACGAGCTGATGCTGCGCCAGCACGTCGCAAGCGGTGCGGACGTCACCGTCGGCTGCCTCGTGGTGCCGCGGGAGGAGGCCTCGGGCTTCGGGGTCATGCACGTCGACGAGCAGGACCGAATTACCGCCTTCGTCGAGAAGCCCGCCGACCCGCCGGGCATCCCCGGCGATCCGGACATGGCGCTCGCCAGCATGGGTATCTACGTGTTCGAGACGGCGTTCCTGTTCGAGCAGCTCAGGCGCGATGCCGCCGATCCCAATTCGCGGCGCGATTTCGGCGGCGACATAGTCCCCTACATCGTCAAGCACGGGAAGGCGCAGGCGCACCGCTTCACCCAGTCCTGCGTGCGCGCGGCGGAGGAAATCGAGGAATACTGGCGCGACGTCGGCACGGTCGATGCCTACTTCGAGGCCAATCTCGACCTCACCGACGTGGTCCCCAAGCTCAACCTCTACGACCGCGACTGGCCGATCTGGACCGACCAGATCGTCGCCGCCCCGGCCAAGTTCGTGCATGACGAACATGGCCGACGCGGCATGGCGATCTCCTCGCTGATTTCGCAGGATTGCATCGTCTCGGGCTCGGTGGCGAAGAGCAGCCTGCTGTTCACCGGGGTCAAGATGGGCAGCTTCTCGAGCGTCGAGCGGGCGGTGATCCTGCCTTATTGCAACATCGGCCGTTCGGCGCGGCTGAAGAACGTGATCCTAGATTCCGGTGTGCGCATCCCCGAAGGCATGGTGGTCGGCGAGGATCCGGTGCTCGACGCCAAGCGTTTCCGCCGCACCGAGAAGGGTATCTGCCTGATAACCAAGGACATGATCGCCAAGCTGGGATGAGCCTCAAGGTTCTCTCGGTCGCCTCCGAGGCGGTGCCGCTGGTCAAGACCGGCGGGCTGGCCGATGTTGTCGGGGCTCTGCCCGCGGCGCTGGCCGGGGAGGGAGTCGAGATGACGACCCTGATTCCAGGCTATCCGCAGGTGATTGAAGCGCTTGATAAGCCGCGAAGAGTGTCTGTTTTCGACTCCTTGCTCGGCGAACCGGCGCGTGTTCTGTCGGCAAAGTTCCACGACGGGCGCAAGCTGCTGGTGCTCGATGCCCCGGCCTACTTCGCCCGCTTCGGCGGGCCCTATGGCGATGCGGCGGGCGTCGACTACGGCGACAACTGGCGCCGCTTCGCTGCGCTCGGTCTGGCGGCGGCCCGGCTCGCCGGGGTCGACGGCAAGCAGCGCTTCGACCTTGTCCACGCGCACGACTGGCAGGCGGCGATGGCCTGCGTCTACCTGCGCTTCGGTGGCCGCCCGGTGCCGAGCGTGCTGACGATCCACAACATGGCCTTCCAGGGCTACTTCGGCGGCGAGGTCTTTGCGCGGCTCGGGCTGCCCGACGCGGCGTGGACGATGGACGGCGTCGAGTTCCACGGTGGCGTCGGCATGCTCAAGGGCGGGATGGTCTGCGCCGATGCGATCACCACGGTCAGCCCGACTTACGCGCGCGAAATACACACGGCCCGCTTCGGCATGGGGCTCGACGGCGTGGTCCGCGCCCGCACGCACCTCGTCGAGGGCATCCTCAACGGCATCGACAAGGCCGAATGGAACCCGGCCGCCGACCCGCACCTCGCCGCGCCCTACAATGCCGGCCACCTCGGCAATCGCAAGGCCAACAAGCGCGCGGTCGAGAAGGCGTTCGACCTCGACAAGGACGACGGGCCGCTGTTCGTGGTGATCAGCCGCCTGACCTGGCAGAAGGGCATCGACGTCCTGCTCGAAGTCATCGACCATCTCGTCGGGCTCGGCGGACGGCTGGCGCTGCTCGGCTCGGGCGAACCGGGGCTCGAACAGGGGCTGACGGAAGCGGCGGAACGCCATCCGGGCCGCGTCGGCCTCAGGTTCGCCTACGACGAGCCGCTCTCGCACCTGATGCAGGGCGGCGGCGATGCGATCCTCGTCCCCTCGCGGTTCGAGCCGTGCGGGCTGACCCAGCTCTATGGCCTCGCCTACGGCTGCGTGCCCGTGGTCGCGCGGACCGGCGGCCTGGCCGATACGGTCATCGACGCCAACCCGGCGGCAGTCGCCGAGGGCGGGGCGACCGGGATCGTCTTCTCCGAGGCCACATACGACGAATTCTCGCTCGCCATCACCCGGGCGATCCGCCTCTACGGTGACAAGGCGGAATGGCGCCGGCTGCAGCGCAGCGGGATGCGCGCCGATTTCGGCTGGGGGGCGAGCGCCCATGCCTATGCGGACCTCTACCGTCGGCTGCTGGGGCGCAACCGGTGACGATGCTGCCGGGCGTCCGGGTCACGCCCGATGCGACGACCTTCGTCGTCCGCGCTCCCGCCGCGGCCGCGGTCACGCTGTGCCTGTCGAAGCGCCACGGCAAGCACGAGGCGCTTGTGGCGATGGAGCGGCATGGCGACAGCTGGGTGACCGTGGTTCCGCGCGACTGCACCGGCGAATGCTATGGCTACCGCGCCGACGGTGAATGGGCGCCCGATCGCGGATTGTGGTTCGACCCGGCGAAGTTCCTTGTCGATCCCTACGCCATCGAGCTCGACCGGTGCTTCGTGCAGGACTCCGCGCTCGGCGAGTTCGGGGCCGATACCGCGGACCTCGTCCCGCGGGCCGTGGTCACCGGCCCGCTGCACGAAGCCATCGTCGATGCGCCGCTGCTGCCGCGCGGTGGGCTGGTCTACGAGCTCAACGTCCGGGGCTTCACCGAACTCCATCCCGATGTGCCCAAGGGGCAGCGCGGCACAGTCGCGGCGCTAGCGCATCCGGCGGTCATCGAGCATTTGAAGAAGCTGCACGTCCACGCCGTAGAGCTCATGCCGGTCACCGCATGCATCGACGAACGCCATCTGCCGCCGCTCGGGCTGGCGAACAGCTGGGGTTACAACCCGGTCGCGATGATGGCTCTCGATCCCGGTCTGTGCCCCGGCGGGGTGGCGGAACTGCGCGAGACGGTGACTTCGCTGCATGCCGCGGGGATCGGGGTGATCCTCGACCTCGTGCTCAATCACAGCGGGGAGAGCGACATCCACGGCGGCGTGCTGTCGCTGCGCGGCCTCGACGATACGAGCTACGCGAAGGAGCCGGATGGCCGAATGGTCAACGCCACCGGCACCGGCAACACGCTCGACTTCGCGCAGGCCCACGTGCGGCAGCTGGCGCTCGACACGCTGCGCCACTTCGTGCGCCACTGCGGCGTCGATGGCTTCCGCTTCGACCTCGCCCCGGTGCTGGCGCGCGGTCCGGCCTTCGATCGTCACGCGCCCATCTTCGCCGAGATCGCCGCCGATCCGCTGCTCGCCGACCGGGTTCTCATCGCCGAACCGTGGGACATCGGCCCGGGCGGCTACCGGCTCGGCATGTTCCCGCCGAACTGGCTCGAATGGAACGATCGTTACCGCGACGACGTGCGCCGCTTCTGGCGCGGAGATGCCGCCATCGGCGAGCTGGCGATGCGCGTCGCCGGCTCGTCCGACGTGTTCGGCGACGACTGCCGCAGCGTGAATTTCCTCGCCGCGCACGATGGCTTCACGCTAGCCGACGTCGTCGCCTACGAACACCGCCACAACCTCGCCAACGGCGAGGAGAACCGCGACGGACACCACGAGAACTTCAGCTGGAACAACGGCGTGGAGGGGCCGAGCGGCGATCCGCACATCGCCGCGGCGCGCGCCAACGACCTGCGCGCCATGCTCGGCACGCTGTTCGCCTCGACCGGGACAATCATGCTAACCGCGGGCGATGAATTCGGGCGCAGCCAGCAGGGCAACAACAACGCCTATTGCCAGCACATGCCGATCGACTGGGAAGGCCGCGACCGCGAGCTGGAGGACCATGTCGCCCACCTCTCGGCCCGCCGTGCGGCACACCTCGACCTGTTCCATGCCTTTCCCGACGACGGCCAATGGCGCGGCCCGGACGGCCGGGAACTGCGCGCGTGGGACTGGGAATCGACGGCAACGAGCGGCTTCTCGTTCCGGCTGGGCGAGTGGGAAGGCGGGGTCGCGATTTCGATCGACCGCCGCCTTCGCTCCGTCACCTGGCGCGCGCCAGGCGATCAGCTGTAATAGACCCCCAGCGTGAAGCCGACGATGCGCCCGCACAGCGGGATGAGCATCCACAATACCAGCGAAACCACGCCCGAGACCTTGGCCGCCATGGGAATGGCATGGCCCGGCTGACCCCACTCGTCGACGCCCTGCGAGAGCACGCGGTGGAAGATCGCCATGTTGACGCCGGCGAGCGCCATCAGGCCCATCTTCCACAGGAAGAAGGGGTTGGCCATGTAGGTCGCCGCCTTGCTGACGAACAGCAGCGTGCCGGTCACCAGCGCCAGGACGAAGGCGCCCCACACCAGCGGCACGGTGTCGCGCTCCATCGCCACGACCGACTTGCCGCGCGAGGTCAGGCCAAGCAGCCTGAGGTCCATGGCGGCGATCACGCCGACGACGGTGACCAGCGCGATCACGTGGACGGTTTCGATAGTCGGGAACCACCATTCGGATTCGGCGATGCCGAGGCCGAGCGAAGAGTTCTGGACGTTTTCCCAGATGGTCGGATTTGCCATTTTCGTATTCCCCCTAGACCGGCGCGTAGGCGATCCACCGCCCGCCCATGATCACCGCGCACCACAGCAGGGTCAGGACGACCGCGCCGACCTTGAGCGCTCCCGTAGCTTCCAAGGCCGCTGCACCGGCGCGCATCTGCACACGGACCGCCCGCTGGAAGACCAGGCTGGCGGTGATGGCGATCACGAGGAAACTCATCTTTATCCAGAAGATCGCGTTGACCATGTTGCGCACCGGTTCGCTGATCAGCAGCACCACGCCGGTGGCGATCAGGAAGGCCGCGGCCCACCAGCTCCACGGCACGAAACGGCGATAGGCCGCCTCGATCCCCTGGTCCTTGCCGGTGAAGCCCCAGATGCGCATGTTGAGCATCAGCACGCTGGAAAACAGCACCGCGATGGCGAGGATGTGCAGCGTCTGGAATCCCGGGATCGCCAGGAAGTGGCTCTGCAGCCAGATCGCGAATGGCCAGTCGGTCACCCACAGCGAAAATTCGACCAGCTGCGTGCCGCGCAGCCTTTCGGTCATCTCGAACAGCCATTCTCCCATCGTATTCCCCTCTTTGAGGCACAAGGCCGGATTGCCTCCGGTCGGCGACGGAGGTCGGATGGCGCATTTCGCGCAAATTGACTTTGACCGGAATCAATTGGCAGTGCCGCCGGCGATTTTGACCTCGGACAATGAAGTGTTGGCCGGTCAGGGGCATTGGTCGAGCATCAACAAGGGAGACATTGCGATGCTTGCCTTTGCCCAGTCCGATGCGGCCGGAAAGCGCGTCATCCCCGGCACCCCGGTGTTCGACGGCGACAGCGCGCAGGCCGGATTTGCCCTCAATGCGATGTGCTATTCGTTCAACTCCAAGGCGAACCGCGATGCCTTCGCCGCCGACGAGGAAGGCTACATGGCCCGCTTCGACCTCACCGAGCCGCAAAAGCAGGCGGTGCGTGCACGCGACGTTCCGGCAATGGTCGCGGCGGGAGGCAACGTCTACTACCTCGCCAAGCTGGCGGGGATCTTCGGCCTCAACGTGCAGGATCTCGGCGCGCTTCAGACCGGCATGGCGCTCGACGACTTCAAGGCGGCTCTTATGGTCCACGCGGTAACCGAGCGGCGCGTGAATGCGCGGGAGCTGGTGTCGTGAGCGAAGTCGTCGGCGGCATCTTCACCAGCCACGTGCCCGGCATCGGCGGCGCCATCACCAAGGGCCTGCAGCACGACCCGTACTGGAAGCCGTTCTTCGACGGTTTCGGGCCGATCCATGCCTTCCTGCAACGCGAGAAGCCCGATGTCGCGGTGGTCTTCTACAACGACCACGGATTGAACTTCTTCCTCGACAAGATGCCGACTTTCGCGGTCGGCGCGGCTCCCGACTACCGCCACGAGGACGAGGGCTGGGGTATCGCCTTCGACCGCCCGATGCCCGGCTATCCGGACCTGTCGTGGCACATCATCGAATCGATCGTTAACGACGAATTCGACCCGGTGACCTGCCAGACGATGACCGTCGACCATGCCGTCGCCGTGCCGTTCGAACTCGCCTGGCCCGATGGCGACTTCCCGGTCAAACTGGTGCCGGTCGCCATCAACACGGTGCAGCACCCGCTGCCCAGTCCGAAGCGCTGCTACGACCTCGGAAAGGCCGTTGGCCGGGCGCTGGAAAGCTGGGACCGGGACGAGAAGATCGTGATTTTCGGCACCGGCGGCCTCTCGCACCAGCTCGAAGGCGGCCGCGCCGGGCACATAAACGTCGACTACGACAAGTTCTGCCTGCGCAACCTCGCACCCGATCCGGAGGCGCTGCTGCAACACGATACGCTCGACATCGTCGAACTGGCGGGCAGCCAGGGGGTCGAGATCCTCAACTGGATCGCCGCGCGCGGGGCGCTGCGCGGATCGGTGCGCGAACTGGCGAGCAACTATCACGTGCCCATTTCCAACACCGCTGCGGCCACCGTTCTGCTCGAGAACCGGGAAAAGGTCCGCGCGTGAGTTCCGCCGCGAGGTGGGGTGGGGGAGGCTGCACCGGCAAACCGCAGCCTCCCTCATTTTTTCGCAGTCATTTCAGACCGCAGAACTGAAGCGCCGAGCGGAATCCTGCCGGTAGGGATCGAACGCTGCGGCGATCGAGCGGGCATAGGGCAGCGCGTGGCCGGCGATGACCAGCGAGCCGTTGTCGAAGCGGCACAGGCCCGGTTCGAGATAGGGCCGCAGCCGCTGGTGCACGCTCGCCGCCGTGGCCGGATCGATCCGGGCGCGGCCGCGGCACAACAGTTCCTCGATAATCGCCCCGCGGCGCCGGTCCTCGACGCTGCGCCGCTTGCCGAGGGCGGTGGTGAGCTGTCCCTGCGAGAGCATCATGCGATAGCGTCCGGCATTCTTTTCGTTCTGCGCCAGCAGCGTCGGGAAGCTGCTGATGGCCGAGGCGCCGAGTCCGATCAGGACCGGGGCCTGGTCGTCGGTGAAGCCCTGGAAATTGCGCCTGAGTGTGCCGCTGGTTGCGGCCTGTGCCAGTGGATCTCCCGGTAGCGCGAAGTGGTCGAAACCGACCGCCTGGTAGCCCGCGGTCAGCAGTTGCTGGTACCCGGCCGCGGCCATGCCGAAGCGTGCCTCCTGGGGTGGCAGGGCGCTGGCGTCGATCCGCCGCTGGCGCGGCAGCAGGTGCGGCACGTGGGCATAGCCGAACAGCGCGATGCGGTCGGCGGAATAGGCGCTGGCCAGCGCCAGCGTTTCGGCAAGGTCGGCCTGCGACTGCCCGGGCAGTCCGTACATGAGGTCGAAATTGAGCGAGGTGATCCCGGCATCGCGCAGCACGCGCACACCGGAATCGATCATGCACAACGGCTGCACTCGCCCGATCGTTTCCTGCAGGCGTGGGGCGAAGGTCTGCACGCCGAAGCTGGCGTGGGTCGCGCCGATGCCGCGCAGCACGTCGCCCCAGGCCTCGCCCAGCGTGCGAGGGTCGAGCTCGATCGAGACCAACGGGTCGTGCAGGGGCAGAGCGATGACCAGCGCCTCGAACAGCCGCACCATGTCGACTGGGGAGATGGCGTTGGGACTGCCGCCGCCGAAGGCGATGCGACGTATGCGCGTGCTGGCCGGCAGCTGCGTCGCGACCAGCTCGATTTCGCGGTGCAGGGCCTCGAGATAGCTCGCCAGCCGCTGCGCCTTGTTCGCCGCGGCGGTGTTGCAGCCGCAGTACCAGCAGATCTTCTCGCAGAACGGAATGTGGACATAAATCGAGACGTCGCCCGTTGCGGTCGATATCGCCTCGGCAAGGTCCTCGGGGCCGACGTCGGCCGCAAACTCGGCTGCCGTCGGGAAACTGGTGTACCGCGGGACCGGTGTCGCCAGCAGGTCGGGATGATAGGGCCACATGCGAGCCTGCATCGCAGCAGGCCGGGGCGAGTTCATTGCGCCGGGTCAAACCGCTTTCGTTTCTCGCCGGTGCGGCAGCCTTTTTCGACGCAGCACGGCTGGGTTCCGGGCAGGGGAGCCTGCCGTCCGGGGACCAGTATCATCAGCGAACCGCCATTGCACAGCGCCAGGCTAAGGCTGTGTTCGCCCGCCTCGATCGTGCCGACCATTGCCGGGACTATCGCCAGCGCCGCGAACAGGCCGGATAGCGGCCCGCTCATGCCTCGTCCTCCTCGTCGAGCAGGATGCGTGCCGCGGACCCGTCGGGATCGTCGAACTGGCCGTTCCGCAACGCCCAAAAGAACGCCGCCAGCCCAAGCAGGCCGAGGCCGAGCGCGACGGGGATGAGGAAGGCGAGGACGGTCATTTCGCTGCCCGCACTAGGCGCAGCGAATTGCCGACCACGATCAGCGAACTGAGCGACATGGCCGCTGCGGCGATCAGCGGGGTGACCAGACCGGCGATCGCCAGCGGCACCGCGATCAGGTTGTAGGCAATCGCCAGCGCGAAATTCTGCTTCACAATCCGCATCGTCGAGCGCGCCGCACCGACCGCGCGCGGCACGCTGAGCAGCGTATCCTGCATGAACACGAGGTCCGAAGCCTGCAGCCCGACTTCGCTCGCCGCACCCGGGGCCATCGAGACGCTCGCCGTCGCCAGCGCCGGGCCGTCGTTGAGCCCGTCGCCGACCATCAGAACGTGCGCCCCGTTGTGCCTGAGGCTGGTGATGACCTGCTGCTTGTCGAGCGGCGTCGCCGCGGCCTGGGCGGTCAGGCCGGTGGCCCGCGCCACGTCCCTCACCGCGCCGACGTTGTCGCCCGAAATGATCGAGCTGGTAACGCCCATGGCCCTGAGGCGTTCGAGCGCCGCCGCTGTGTCGGGACGCAGGCGGTCGGCACAGGGGATCAGCTGGGTCGGCCGGCCGGAGATGTCGAGCGCGACCGCGGTTCCGGCAGCCGATTCGGGGCGGCGCACGGCGACCCTGGCGCCGTCATGCACGGCAAAGACCCCGAAACCGGCCTCCTCGCGCACGTCGGTCAACGTGGCAGCCTTGTGTCCCCGTGCCGCCAGCTCCCGGGCCAGCGCGCGCGAAAGCGGATGCTTCGAGTGCGAGGCGAGCGCGAGGGCGATCTCGGCTGCGTCCGCCGGCAGCGCGTCGAGCACCGCCGGGTCGGGCAGCGCCTCGCCCATGGTCAGCGTCCCGGTCTTGTCGAACAGCGCGCGGTCCGTGGCGGCCAACCGCTCCAGCGCCGATCCGTCCTTGACCATGATCCCGGCGCGCATCAGCGCCCCGCTGGCAACGACCTGCGCCACCGGCACGGCGAGGCCCAACGCGCAGGGGCAGGTGATGATCAGCACTGCCACGCCAATGACCAGTGCCTTGTACAGGCTCGCACCAGCGAGCAGCCAGCCAATCACCGTGGCCGCGGCAAGCGTGTGCACGACCGGGGCATAGAGCCGCGCGGCGCGGTCGGCGATGCGCACGTACTTGCTACGGTCCTGCGTGCTCGCTTCCATCAGCCGGGCGATCTCGGCAAGCGCCGTGTCCTGCCCGGCGTGACTGACGCGCACGTCGACCGGGGCATCGAGGTTGAGCGTACCGGCAAGCACCGTGTCGCCTTGCTGTGCGGGGACGGGCGCGCTTTCGCCGGTCAGCAGCGACTGGTCGAAACGGCTTGCGCCAGTGACGATGGTGCCATCTGCCGCGAGCCGCTCGCCCGCAGGCACGCGCATCGTCATTCCCGGCGAGAGCGCCGCGGCGTCAAGCCATTCGAGCTTGCCGCCCTCGCGCAGCACGGTCGCGCCGCGCGCGGCCTGGCCCAGCAGGGCATCGACCCCGGCGCGCGCCCGGTCGCGCATCATCGCGTCGAGGACCCGGCCGGCGAGCAAGAAGGTCAGCAGCATCAGCGCGCCGTCGAACCAGGCGTGCCCGCCGCCCGCGATGACTTCGTAGAAGCTGAGCCCGGTGGCGAGGATCACGCCTATGGAAATCGGCACGTCCATGTTGGTCGTGCCGCGGCGCACCGCCTTCCACGCCGATGCGAAGAACGGCCGGCCCGCATAGATCACCGCCGGGATGGCAATCAGCGTGCTGATCCACTCGAACATCGAGCGGGTGCTGCCCTCGGCGCCCGACCAGACGCTCACCGACAGCAGCATGACGTTCATCGCCGCGAAGCCGGCCACCGCCAGCGGGGCGAGCAATGGGCGGGCGGCGGACAGGTGCCGCTCCGGAAGCTCGCGGCGCGGCTTGGCTTCGAAACCGGCCGCTTCCAGCGCAAGAACCAGCGCATGGTCGTCGAGCGACGAGGCGTGCGTCACCGTGACCGAGCGCGCCGTCAGGTTGGCCCGCGCTCCTGTCACGCCAGGCAGCTCGCCCAGTGCCTGCTCGACCTTGCCCATGCACCCGGCGCAATGCATTCCCGGCACTACCAGCATGGTCTGACCGGTCGCTTCGGGAAGGATGGGCCGGGTGGCCATTAGAGCTGCTTCTCGGCGCGCCACTGGTGGGCACCACCTCTTGCCGAAAGGCGGATCGTCCAGCGCCCGGCGGGCAGCACCTCGCGCGAGACATAGCGGCCTCCACCGAGGGAAGCGAAGCTCAGCATGGCATCGGGCAGGCGTCCGAGCGGATGGCGGGCCTCGGCGTTCAGCACGATGCCGTCCGGCGCGCCGTTGAATGCGACCGTGACATGCCCGGCCGCGTCGCGTCCCACGTTCGCCTTCCAGCCCAGGGCGCGTTCGTCCTTCGCCTCGTCGAGCCAGCCGTTGAACTCCTGGCTGGCGACATAGGAATTCTCCACCACCACGCCGCCGAAGGTCGAACTGGCATAGTGCGCCATGGTAAAGTTGACCGTCATGACGATCCCGAAGAACGCCACCAGGATGGCGGTCATGTGCCAGCCGTTAAACGCCTTGCCCGTCATTCACTTGCTCCCGGTCCGCTGAACGTCACCTTTGCCGTATCGGTCTCCGTCTGCGCGTCGAGCGTCGTGAGATTGAACGCGAACGACTGTCCGCCGGTCCCCGGTGGGGCGGCGATGTAGAGCCGCAGCGGCTCGGTCGCATCAGCGGGAATCGTGCTTTCGATCTCTCTCGCGGCTCTGTCTCGGCTGGTCGTGCTGCTCCACATCGCCGCGCCCGGCAGGCCTTCCAGTTCGATCTTCATCCGGCGCGGCGCGGTGCTCATGTTGCGGATCTTCACAGTGAAGGAATTGCGCACGCTGCCGTCGCTCAGCAGCATGAAAGGCGGATTGCGGTCGGGCGCGGCGGAAATGTCGATGCGGTTGCGGGTGCCGAGCGCGAACAGCATGGCGAGGCCAATCGCCGACCAGATGCCGAAGTAGACCAGCGTGCGCGGGCGCAGCAGCGCCTTCCACACCGGGCGCGGCGGCTCGCCGGCGATCTCGCGCCGGGCGTCCTCGAGCGTGACGTAGTCGATCAGCCCGCGCGGGCGGCCGACTTCGGCCATCGTGCGGTCGCAGGCATCGATGCACAGCGCGCAGGTGATGCAGCCGATCTGGGGCCCTTCGCGGATGTCGATGCCCGTCGGACAGACCGCCACGCAGAGGTTGCAATCGATGCAGTCGCCGAACTTGTCCGGCTCCTTCTTCGACTTCTTGAGGCTGCCGCGCGGTTCGCCGCGCCAGTCCTTGTAGGTCACGGTGAGCGACTTCTCGTCCATCATCGCGCTCTGGATGCGCGGCCAGGGGCACATGTAGATGCACACCTGCTCGCGCATGAAGCCGCCGAGCGTGACCGTGGTCAGGGTGAGGATCGCGACGGTGACGTAGGCGACCGGGGCCGCCTCACCGCGCCAGAAATCGTGGACCAGCGTCGGGGCGTCGGCGAAGTACATGATCCACGCGCCGCCCGTCCAGAAGCCGATCACCAGGTAGATGGCCCACTTGAAGACGCGGCGTGTGACCTTGCCCCAGGTCCAAGGCGCGGCGTCGAGCTTCATGCGCGCGTTGCGGTCACCGTCGACGAAGCGGTCGACGTGCTGGAATAGGTCGGTCCACACCGTCTGCGGGCAGGAATAGCCGCACCACGCCCGGCCGACCGCGCTGGTGACGAGGAACAGCCCGATCCCGGCCATGATCAGGAGGCCGGCGACGAAGTAGAACTCCTGGGGCCAGATCTCGATGCCGAACATGTAGAAGCGGCGGTGGGCGAGATCGACCAGCACCGCCTGGTCGGGCGCGTAAGGGCCGCGGTCCCAGCGGATCCACGGGGTGCCGTAATAGATGCCCAGCGTGACCGCCATGACCAGCCACTTGAAGCGGCGGAACGGGCCGTCGATGCGCTTGTTATGGACCGCGCGGCGCGGCTCGTAGAGGCTTTTCGATGGGCTAAGGTTGTTCATCTGCCGCTTCCGCCGGGGCATCGGCGATCTCTGCGAAGTCTTCACCGCCCCCCAGCGAATGGACATAAGCCGCCAGCATCCTGATCGTCACCGGATCGAGACGCCCCTGCCATGCCGGCATTACCCCGTGGCGCGGATGGCGGACCTGCTGCACCACCTGTGCCTTGGTTCCGCCGTAAAGCCAGATCGCGTCAGCGAGGTCGGGCGCGCCGAATTGGCGCAGGCCCTTGCCGTCGGCACCGTGGCACACCGCGCAGTTGTCGGCGAAGACCTGGGCTCCGGCGGCGTTCGCCTGGCCCTTGCCGCTGAGGCTCAGGACGTAGTCGGCGACCTGCGAGACCTGTCCCGGCTCGAGGATGTCGGCGAAGGCCGGCATCTGGCTGGTGCGGGTGGCGTCGTCGCCCGGCTGGCGGATGCCGTGCTGCAGGGTCTGTTCGATCTCCGGCAGGCTGCCGCCCCACAGCCAGTCGTCGTCGTTGAGGTTGGGATAGCCCTCGCTGCCCGCCGCGCCCGATCCGTGGCACTGCACGCAGTTGACGAGGAACGCGGCGCGGCCTCCGGACACCGCCTGACTCATCAGGTCGGGATTGGCCGCAAGTTGCTGGATGTCGAGCCCTGCAATTTGTTGGTGAATGCCGGCCTGCGCTGCGGCGGCGGCCTTCGTGTCCTTGTCGAGCTGCCCGCGGCTGGTCCAGCCGATCACGCCCTCGGTGCCGTGCGAAAGCAGCGGGATCGCCGGGTAGGCGATGACGTAGCCGATGGCGAAGACCACGGTCAGGTAGAAGGTCCACAGCCACCAGCGCGGCAGCGGGGTGTTGAGCTCCTCGATGCCATCCCACTCGTGGCCGACGGTCTCGGTGCCGGTCGGCTCGTCGATCCTCTTACTCGCCATCGTCGGTGTCCTCGAAGATCATGTTGGCGGCGTCGTGATTGCGGTTGCGGGCGCCGGGTCGGAACGGCCACAGCACCAGCGCAAGGAAGACCACCACCATCCCGGCGAGCACGTAACTGTCGGCGATGTGGCGCAGGAAATCGTAGGTCGAATGCGTGCTCATCGGCCGGTCTCCTTCGCAAGGTCTTCCTGCGCGGCGGCGGCGTTCACGTCGACCAGCGTGCCGAGCATCTGCAGGTAGGCGACCAGCGCATCCATCTCGGTCAGCCGCGCCGGGTCGCCGTCGTAGTCGCGTTGCTGCGCCTTGGGGTACCGGGTGGCGAGGTCGCCGGTATCGGCATCCGGATTGGCCTGCGCCTTGAGGTCGGCCTGCGCGTTCTTGACGTCCTCTTCGCTGTAGGGGACGCCCACACGCAGCAGTGCCGTGAGGCGCGCGGAGGCGTCTTCGGTCTCGAGCTCGTTTTCCCTGAGGAAGCCGTACTTCGGCATAACGCTCTCGGGCACGACAGACTGCGGGTCAGTCAGGTGCTGGACGTGCCAGTCGTCGGAATAACGCCCGCCGACCCGCGCGAGGTCCGGCCCGGTGCGTTTCGAGCCCCACTGGAAGGGATGGTCGTACATGCTCTCGGCGGCGAGGCTGTAGTGGCCGTAGCGCTCGACCTCGTCGCGGAACGGGCGGATCATCTGGCTGTGGCAGACGTAGCAGCCCTCGCGCACGTAGATGTCGCGCCCGGCCTGCTCGAGCGGGGTGTAGGGCCGCATGCCCTCGACCTTCTCGATGGTGTTGTCGATCCAGAACAGCGGGGCGATCTCGACGATGCCGCCGATGGCGACGACGACCAGCGAGAACGCTGCCATCAGGGTGACGTTGCGTTCGAGGCGCGCATGGCCGGTGACGGTGGTTTCGACGTCGGGAGTGCTCATCGTCCTGGGCTCCTACTCGGCCGGAACCGCGACGATCGGGCGGTCCTTCACTGGGTCGTATACGGGGGTGGACATCGGCGCTTCACTGCGCAGCTTGCCGAGGATCGTGGCCCAGACGTTGACCACCATGACGACGGCACCGGCGAGATAGAGCAACCCGCCGAAGGCACGCAGCGCGAACATCGGGTGCAGCGCGGCAACGGTTTCGGCGAAGGAGTTCACGAGGTAGCCGTCGGCGCCGTATTCGCGCCACATCAGGCCCTGGGTGACGCCCGCCACCCACATGCTCGCGGCGTAGAAGACGATGCCGATCGTCGCGAGCCAGAAGTGCCAGTTGACCATGCGCAAGCTGTAGAGCCGCTCGCGCTGCCACAGGCGGGGCACGAGGAAATAGACGCAGGCGAAGGTGATCATCCCGTTCCAGCCAAGCGCGCCGGAATGGACGTGGCCGATGGTCCAGTCGGTGTAGTGCGACAGGCTGTTGACGCTCTTGATCGACAGCATCGGCCCTTCGAACGTGCTCATGCCGTAGAAGGCGAGCGCCATCACCATCATGCGGATGATCGGGTCGGTGCGGACCTTGTCCCACGCGCCGTTGAGCGTCATCAGCCCGTTGATCATGCCGCCCCAGCTCGGCATCCACAGCATGATCGAGAAGACCATGCCCAGCGTCTGCGCCCAGTCGGGCAGCGCGGTGTAGAGCAGGTGGTGCGGGCCGGCCCAGATGTAGAGAAAGATCAGCGACCAGAAGTGGATGATCGACAGGCGGTAGCTGTAGACCGGCCGCTCGGCTTGCTTGGGCACGAAGTAGTACATCATCGCCAGGAACCCGGCGGTGAGGAAGAAGCCGACCGCGTTGTGGCCGTACCACCACTGCACCAGCGCCCCCTGCACCCCGCCGAACAGTGGGTAGGACTTCGAGCCCAGCAGGCTCACCGGCATGTCGAGGTTGTTGACCACGTGGAGCATGGCCACGGTGATGATGAAGGCGAGGTAGAACCAGTTGGCGACGTAGATGTGCGGTTCCGACCGCTTGAGGATCGTGCCGACGAAGACGGCGAGGTAGGCGAGCCAGACGATCGTCAGCCACCAGTCGACGTACCATTCGGGCTCGGCGTATTCCTTCGACTGCGAGATGCCGAGCAGATAGCCGGTCGCCGCCAGCGCGATGAACAGCTGGTAGCCCCAGAACACGAACCGGGCGAGCGAGGGGAAGGCGAGCCGCGCGCGGCAGGTGCGCTGCACCACGTAATAGCTTGTGGCGATCAACGCGTTGCCGCCGAAGGCGAAGATCACCGCGCTGGTGTGCAGCGGGCGGAGGCGGCCGAAGTTGAGGTAGGGCTCGAGGTTGAGCCAGGGCCAGGTCAGCTGCAAGGCGATGAACAGCCCGGCGAGGAAGCCCGCCATGCCCCAGAAGACCGTGGCGATCACGCCCCAGCGGATCGGATCGTCATCGTACTTCGAAGGGTCTATCGGCATTCGCAGCACGCCGCGCGCAATGGCCTCGTAATCCGCCTGAGAAACGGTCAGCCACAGACACAGTCCCGCCGCGAGGCAGACGATGACCATGTGCGTGGCGAAGCCGGAATCCGCTGCCGTGGCGGCCGCGAGAAGTGTCAGCACCATGATGGCGAACCATATCCCGGCGCGCGTGACGACTCGTTCCATCGGTACCTCCTGTTGTGGCGGAGGCTATGCCTGTGCGAGCGGGCGCTCAACCTTGACGTGGGTCAAATATTCGTTGCGCGATCGCGAAATTTTCGTGCGAAAGTTTGGAGGCCGCGCTGCCAGTGCCCACCGGCTTGCGCTCAAGATCAGCCGGCGCTGGCTTCCAGCGCCTGACGGTCGAGGATTTCGACGGCGCGGCGGTTCGGCAGTCCGATCACCCCATCGCGCTTGAGCCGCGTCATCTGGCGGCTGACGGTCTCGATCGTCAGGCCGAGGATGTCGCCGATCTGCTGGCGCGAGAACGGCAGGTCGAAGCGGTCGAGCGGTTTGTCGCCCGGCGCCTCGCAGCCCGGTTCGACCAGCCGCGAGGACATTTCGAGCAGGAAGGTCGCGACCTTCTCCTCGGCGCTCTTGCGGGCGAGCAGCAGCATCCAGTCGCGCGTGCGGTCGAGTTCGGCGAGCGTACGGCGAAGCAGTTTCTGTTCGAGCGCCGGGTGCTCACCGGCGAAACGGTCGAAGTCCTTGCGCGCGAAGAGGCAGACGCGGGCATCGGTCAGCGCGGTGACCGAGTGGCTGGTGCGCGCACCGAACGGGCGGCCGATGAAGTCCGACGGATAGGCGACGCCGACGATCTGCTCGCGCCCGTCTTCGGTCCCGGTCGAGAGCTTGAGCATGCCCTCGATCACGTTGGCGACGAGGACCGATTCCTCGCCTTCCCAGATCAGCGCTTCACCCGCTTCGAGATTGCGCCGGCGGCCGATGCCGTTGAGCGCCTCGACTTCCTTGGAATCGAGAACTGCGCAGATCGCCCGGTTCCGCACAACGCAGGTATCGCAAGAAGACATTTCGGTTACCTACCAGCAGGCGGGGACGCCGCAAAGCACGATCGCGGTAGCGTCAGCCGAGCGCCGCCAGCGCGTCGAACACTGTCTTGGCGAGCTCGGGCCGGCAGATCAGCAGGTCGGGCATGTAGGTGTCGCGCTGATTATAGACGAGCGGGCTGGAGTCGATCCGGCTGGCGTGGAGGCCGTGCGCGAGGGCCACGGCGGCAGGCGCACAGCTGTCCCATTCGAACTGTCCGCCCGAATGCAGGTAGATGTCGGCCTCGCCGCGGACGATGGCCATGGCCTTGGCCCCGGCGCTGCCCATCGGCACCAGCTCCGCGCCGAGCGCCTCGGCCACCGCGACCGCCTCGGCGGCGGGGCGTGTGCGGCTGACGACCATGCGCAGCTTTTCGGGCGTGGGCGGAACGATGATGGGCGCATCGGTCCGCAAGACCTCACCGAGGCCGGGCAGGGCGACCGCGCCGATCGTCGGCACGCCATTGATAGCGAGCGCGACGTGCACCGCCCAGTCAGTGCGCTCCTCGCCGTATTCGCGGGTGCCGTCGACCGGATCGACGATCCACACGCGCTCCTTGCCCAGCCGTTCCTCGGTGTCCTTGCTCTCTTCGGACAGCAGGCCGTCGTCGGGCCGCTGCGCGCGCAGGGCGTGGACGAGGAACTGGTTCGCCGTCTGGTCGCCCGCCGTGCCGAGCGCCTTTCCTTCGAACATGCCGCTCTCGCGCACCGCAACCAGGATGCGTCCGGCGGTTTCCGCCAGGTGCGCGGCGAGTTCGGCGTCGTTCATCACTTGCCTTTCGTCATTGCGAGCGGTGAAGCCGCGCGGCAATCCAGGGCGTCATCACACTGGACTCAGGATTGCTTCGTCGCTGCGCTCCTCGCAATGACGAAGCGGAAAAGAAACATCATTTCAGCGGCAGCAACTGGTCGACGATGTGCTGCGCGGCCTCCTCGACGCTCATTTCGACCGTGTTGACCACGATATCCGGCTTTTCCGGCACTTCGTAGGGGCTGTCGATCCCGGTGAAGTTCTTAAGTTCGCCCGAGCGGGCCTTCTTGTACAGCCCCTTTACGTCGCGCGCCTCGGCCACTTCGAGCGGGGTATCGACGAAGATCTCCACGAACTCGCCCTCCGGCAGCATGTCGCGCACCATCTGCCGCTCGGCGCGGAACGGACTGATAAAGGCGGTCATGACGATCAGGCCCGCATCGACCATCAGCTTGGCCACTTCGCCGACGCGGCGGATGTTCTCGATCCGGTCGGCCTCGGTGAAGCCGAGGTCCTTGTTGAGCCCGTGGCGCACGTTGTCGCCGTCGAGCAGGAAGGTGTGGCGGTTCATCAAGGCGAGCCTCTTCTCGACCTCGTTGGCAATGGTCGACTTGCCCGAGCCGGAAAGGCCGGTGAACCACAGCAGCCTGGGCGTCTGGTTCTTCATTATCGCGTGGCTCTCGCGGGTCACGTCGGTCGGCTGCCAGTGGACGTTCTGGCTGCGTCGCAGGCTGAAGTTGAGCATCCCGGCGGCGACGGTGGCGTTGGTTATCTTGTCGACCAGGATGAAGCCGCCGAGCGTGCGGTTGTCGGTGTAGGGCTCGAACACGATCGGCTTGTCTGTCAGCACTTCGGCTACGCCGATCTGGTTGAGTTCGAGCGTCTTCGCCGCGAGGTGTTCGAGGCTGTTGACGTCGATCTCGTACTTCGGCGCCTGCACCGTTGCCGAGACGGTCTGCGTCGCCAGCTTGAGCCAGTAGCTGCGCCCGACGTGGAGCGCCTCGTCGGCCATCCACACTATCGTCGCCTCGAACTGGTCGGCGACCTGCGGCGGGTTGTCGGATACGGAAATCACGTTGCCGCGCGAGCAGTCGATCTCGTCGGCGAAGGTCAGCGTGAGCGACTGGCCGGCGACTCCCTCGTCGAGCTCGCCGTCGAAGGTGACGATGCTCTTGACGGTGCTGGTCTTGCCCGAGGGCAGCACGCGCACCGCGTCGCCCGGCTTGATCGATCCGGTGGCGATCAGGCCGGAGAAGCCGCGGAAGTCGAGGTTGGGGCGGTTGACCCACTGCACCGGCATGCGGAACGGCTTGTTGCGGTCGACCGCCGAACGGACTTCGACCGTCTCGAGGTGATCGATGAGGCTTGGGCCTTCGTACCACGGGGTGTTGGCGCTCGGCGCGGTGGTGATATTGTCGCCCTTGAAGCCGGAAATGGGGAGGGCGGTGAAGCTCTCGATGCCGATTTCCTTGGCGAACCCGGCATAGTCGGCGACGATCTTGTCGAAGACCTCCTGCGAGTAGTCGACGAGGTCCATCTTGTTCACCGCCAGCACGATGTTCCGGATGCCGATCAGGTGGCACAGGAAGCTGTGGCGGCGGGTCTGGACGAGCACGCCCTTGCGCGCGTCGATCAGGATCACCGCGAGGTCGGCGGTCGATGCGCCGGTGACCATGTTGCGGGTGTACTGCTCGTGGCCCGGACAGTCGGCGACGATGAACTTGCGCCTTTCGGTGTTGAAGAAGCGATAAGCGACATCGATGGTGATGCCCTGCTCGCGCTCGGCGGCGAGGCCGTCGACCAGCAGCGCGAAGTCGATTTCCTGGCCCTGCGTGCCGACCTTCTTCGAATCGTCCTCGAGCGCGGCCAGCTGGTCCTCGAAGATCATCTTCGAATCGTAGAGCAGGCGGCCGATCAGCGTGGACTTGCCGTCGTCGACGCTGCCACAGGTGATGAAGCGCAGCATCGTCTTGTGCTGGTGCTGGTCGAGGTACGCGTCGATGTCCTCGGCGATGAGGGCTTCGGTTTTGTAGATGACGTCCTGGTCGGCCATCAGAAGTAGCCCTCCTGCTTCTTCTTCTCCATGCCGGCGCCGCCGGCGTCCTTGTCGATCACGCGGCCCTGCCGCTCGCTGGTGGTGGTGAGCAGGGTTTCCTGCACCACGTCGCTGAGCGTCGCCGCCTCGCTCTCCACCGCACCGGTCAGCGGGAAGCAGCCGAGCGTGCGGAAGCGGACCGAGCGTTCGGTGATGTCCGGGCGATAGCCGAGCACGCTTTCGAGCCGCTCGATATCGTCGGCCATCAGCAGCTGGCCGTCATGCACGAAGGTCGGTCGCTTGGCGGCGAAGTAGAGCGGGACGATCTCGATCCCCTCGGCCATGATGTATTGCCAGATGTCGAGTTCGGTCCAGTTGCTGATCGGGAAGATGCGGATGCTCTCCCCCTTGTTCTTCTTGGCGTTGTAGAGGTTCCACAGCTCGGGGCGCTGGTTCTTCGGGTCCCAGCCGTGGCTGGCGGTGCGGAAGCTGAAGATGCGCTCCTTGGCGCGGCTCTTTTCCTCGTCGCGCCGGGCGCCGCCGAAGGCCGCGTCAAAACCGTACTTGGTCAACGCCTGCTTGAGCCCCTCGGTCTTCCACATGTCGGTGTGCAGCGGGCCGTGGTCGAACGGGTTGATCCCGCGCTCCTTGGCCTCCTCGTTGTGGTAGACGAGCAGGTCCATGCCGCTCTCGCGCGCCATCTTGTCGCGCAGCGCGTACATGTCCTTGAACTTCCACGTGGTGTCGACGTGGAGCAGCGGGAAGGGCGGCGGCGAGGGGTAAAAGGCCTTGCGCGCCAGGTGCAGCATGACGGCGCTGTCCTTGCCGACCGAATAGAGCATCACCGGCTTGTCCGCCTCGGCGACGACTTCGCGCATGATGTGGATCGCCTCGGCTTCGAGGCGCTGGAGGTGAGTCAGGGTCGCAGTCTCGCTCATGGCTCCGGGCATAGTCCTGTCGGTTCGCTATGGACCTCCCATATGGGAGGGATTATGGCCTGATACATGCGCTTTCCGGCCCTCGGCGAGACAGATCTTCTTGTGCCGCTGCATGACGGGCTGTTCGAGCAGCCGATGTGGCGCACCTTCCTCGCCCGCCTCGCCGCGGTCTGCGAAGTGCCGTTCGCAGGGCTGGTCCTGACCCCGCCGCACGCCGCGCACGGGCTGGTGCTGGCCCACGGAGATGCCCCCGCCGGTGCGATCGAGGCGGTCGATACGAGCGGGACGGCGCTGCGCGAGAATCGCAGCTATGCCGCGAGCGAATTCGAGGGCGCCATCGCCGGGGACCTGCGCGCGGTGCGGGTGCGCGAGGAAAGCGGGATCGACGCGGTGCTCACGGTCGCAGGGCCCGGCGCATTGCCCGCTGCCGCCGGAAGCCTCCTCGCCGCGCTCGCACCGCACCTGCGCGTCGCCTTGCGCGTCTTTGCCGCCCTGGAGCGCGAGCGGGCGCGTTCGGTCATGAGCGACGACGCGGTGAGGCGGATGAACTTCGGGTGGATCGCCATCGACGGGAAGTGCCGCATCGTCGACCTCGATCCGCAAGCCGAGCGGGTGCTGCAACAGTCGGGCCTCCTGCGCTGCGGCAGCTACGACCGCCTCACCCCTGCCAATCCCGCTGTCGACCGCGAACTGACCGCGCTGGCCCGCCGGTTCGCCGCCTCACCCGATGAGCGCCCGCGCGCGATCAACCTCAGCCACGACCCGTGGATCGACCTTCTCGTCTCCCCGCTCAGGGTCGATACGCTGTCCGGCGGATCGCAGGCGGTCGCGGCCGTTTACCTGCGCGGCGACCGCACCTCGCTCGCCGACCGCCACGAGCAGCTCGCCGACCTGTTCCAGCTCACCCCGAGCGAAGCGCGGCTCGCCTGGTCGATGGCACAGGGCATGAGCATATCCGAGGCCGCCGCCGCGCATGGCCTGACCATCGAGACCGCGCGCAATTACTCGAAAAAGATCTACGCCAAGACCGGCGCGCGCGGGCAGGCCGACCTCGTGCGGCACATCCTGACCAGCGTGCTCGCCCTCGCCTGACGATACCGATAGGCGTAGGGGGACGTTCGTTCACCGAGGGAGACCTTGCAAAGCGCACCGCGCTCATGCAGGGCGCAAGAAAAATAGTTTCACCTGAAAGGAGTGCATGATCCTCATGCGCCAGATCGACCATTTCATAGTCGGCGGTACCGGCAGCGCGCCGGCCCGCACCCACAAGGTCTTCGACCCCAACAGCGGCGCGGTGCAGGCCGAAGTCGCGCTCGGCGATGCCGCGTTGCTCGACCGCGCCGTGGCGACCGCGAAGCAGGTCCAGCCCGGCTGGGCGGCAACCAATCCGCAGAAGCGCGCCCGCGTGATGTTCAGGTTCAAGGAGCTGATCGAGGCCAACATGGAAGACCTCGCCCGGCTGCTGTCGAGCGAGCATGGCAAGGTCATCGACGACGCCAAGGGCGACGTCCAGCGCGGGCTCGAAGTGATCGAATACGCCTGCGGCATCCCGCAGGTCCTCAAGGGCGAGTACACCCAGGGCGCGGGCCCGGGCATCGACGTCTATTCGATGCGCCAGCCGCTCGGCATCGGCGCGGGCATCACCCCGTTCAACTTCCCGGCGATGATCCCGATGTGGATGTTCGGCATGGCCATCGCGGCGGGCAACGCCTTCATCCTCAAGCCCTCCGAGCGCGATCCCAGCGTGCCGGTGCGCCTCGCCGAACTGTTCCTCGAGGCCGGTGCGCCCGAGGGGCTGCTGCAGGTGGTCCACGGCGACAAGGAAATGGTCGACGCCATCCTCGACCACCCTGACATCGCCGCGGTCAGCTTCGTCGGCTCGTCCGACATCGCCCACTACGTCTACGAACGCGGCGTGCGTGCGGGCAAGCGCGTGCAGGCGATGGGCGGGGCCAAGAACCACGGCATCGTCATGCCCGACGCCGACCTCGACATGGTGGTGGGCGACCTCGCCGGTGCGGCCTTCGGTAGCGCCGGCGAGCGCTGCATGGCGCTGCCCGTGGTGGTCCCGGTCGGCGAGGACACGGCGGAGCGGCTCAAGGCCAAGCTCATTCCCGCAATCAACGCGCTGCGCGTCGGTGTCTCGACCGATCCCGAAGCGCATTACGGCCCGGTGGTCACCGCCGAGCACAAACAGCGGATCGAGGACTGGATCGCCACCGCCGAGAAGGAAGGCGGCGAGATCGTCATCGACGGGCGCGGCTTCACCCTGCAGGGGCACGAGGACGGCTTCTTCGTCGGCCCGACCCTGATCGACCACGTCACCCCCGACATGGCGAGCTACCACAACGAGATCTTCGGCCCCGTCCTGCAGATCGTGCGGGCAAAGGACTTCGAGGAAGCGCTGCGCTTGCCCAGCGAGCACCAGTACGGCAACGGCGTCGCCATCTTCACCCGCAGCGGCCACGCCGCGCGCGAATTTGCCACCCGGGTCAACGTCGGCATGGTCGGCGTGAACGTGCCGATCCCCGTCCCGGTCAGCTATCACAGCTTCGGCGGCTGGAAGCGCTCGGGCTTCGGCGACACCGACCAGTACGGCACGGAGGGACTCAAGTTCTGGACCAAGCTCAAGAAGGTCACCCAGCGCTGGCCCGACGGCGGCGGTGACGGCTCCAACGCCTTCGTGATACCGACGATGGGATGATGCTTCGCGCGCTCTTTGCTTTGCTGGCTGCGGCCTGTCTCGCTGCCTGCGCTACCGTGCCCGAAGGGCCCAAGCGCATCGCGCTGACCTTCGACGACGTACCGCGCAATCCGGGCGCCTTCCTGTCCGAGGATGAACGGACCGAACGCCTGATCGACGGCCTGCGGCAGGCAGGCGTCGGGCAGGCCGCGTTCTTCGTCACCACCGGCAACCTCGCCAAGACCACCGGCGGGGCGGAGCGGATCGCGCGCTACGAAGCTGCAGGCCATGTGCTTGGCAATCACACCTTCAGCCACCCGCACCTGTCGCAGGTGAGCGCCGAGGCTTTCCTTGACGACGTGGACAAGGCGGCCGAATGGCTCGCCCCGCATGCGAGCAGCCGCCCGTGGATGCGTTTCCCCTATCTCGACGAGGGCCGTGAGGACCGGACGAAGCGCGAGGCGGTGCGCGCCGGGCTCGCCGCGCGCGGCCTGTCGAACGGCGTGGTGACGGTCGACGCGAGCGACTGGAAGTACGACGACCTCGCGATTGCGGCCAAAGCCGCCGGTGAGCCGATGGACATGAATGCCCTGCGCGACCTGTGGGTCGAGAGCCATGTGGACGCGGCCGAATTCTACGACGACCTCGCGCGCAAGTCCCTGGGCCGGTCCCCGGCACACATCCTATTGATGCACGAGACGGACCTTTCGGCGCTGTTCGTCGCCGATCTCGTCGCCGCGCTCAGGGCCAGGGGCTGGGAAGTCATCACCGCCGACGAGGCCTTCGCCGACCCGCTCGCCGCGATGCTGCCCGATGTGGCGAGCGCGCAGGGGACCATCACCGAAATGGTCGCATGGGAACGCGGCTTTCCCGCGCCGCGATGGTATGCGCGCAACAGCGAGACGCTCGCGACCGCGGAGTTCGACCGCCGGGTTCTGAAGAAGGAAGGCAAATGAGCTACGAAACCATTCTCGTCGAAACCCGCGGTGCGGTGACGCTCATCACGCTCAACCGGCCGCAGGCGCTCAACGCGCTCAACAGCAAGGTGCTGGCCGAGCTGATCGACGCTTTCGCCGCCTACGAGGCCGACCACACCCAGCTCTGCGCGGTGCTGACCGGCAGCGGCGAGAAGGCCTTTGCCGCCGGGGCGGACATCAAGGAGATGGCCGACAAGCCGGCGGTCGATTTCTACCTCGAGGATCACTTCTCCGGCTGGCAGTCCGACCTCGTGAAGCGGACCCGCAAGCCGTGGATCGCCGCGGTCAACGGCTTCGCGCTGGGCGGCGGGTGCGAGCTGGCGATGATGGCCGACTTCATCATCGCCGCCGACAGCGCCAAGTTCGGCCAGCCCGAAATCAAGCTCGGCGTCGCGCCCGGCATGGGCGGCAGCCAGCGGCTGACCCGCGCGGTCGGCAAGGCCAAGGCGATGGAGATGTGCCTCACCGGGCGGATGATGGACGCCGGGGAGGCCGAGCGTTCGAGCCTCGTCGCCCGCGTCGTGCCGCTCGCCGACCTGCTCGAAGATGCACTGAAGACCGCCGAGACGATCGCGTCGATGCCGCCGATGGCCGCGATCGCCAACAAGGAGATGGTCAACGCCGCCTACGAGACGACGCTCGAACAGGGCCTGCTGTTCGAACGCCGCCTGTTCCAGGTCCTCGCCGCGAGCGAGGACAAGGCGGAGGGCATGAAGGCCTTCGTCGAGAAGCGACCGGGTGTGTGGAAGGGGCGGTGAACCTCATTCCGGACGGCATCCTTCCCCTTGCGCTTATCGGCGGAGGAATGGCGGTCATTTGGTTGTCGGTGGAAGCACTGACCGGGATCAAGGGCGGACTACATTCGCTTGTCCACCGCTTGCTGTCGTTCGGAGTCGTTGATGGCAATCCGCGTCGAACCCAATTGGCCCGCTACGAAGGCGTGTTCGAATTGTTGGCCGGGATATTGATGGTAATCGCGGGCTTCGCCCGCATGGGAGTGTGAAATGAAAATCGCCTTCATCGGCCTCGGCAACATGGGCGGCGGGATGGCCGCTAACCTCGTCAAGGAAGGGCACGCGGTGCGCGCGTTCGACCTTGCGAATGAAGCGCTCGATGCGGCCCGGAACAACGGCTGCGAAACGTTCGCTTCGGTGCGCGAAGCGGTCGAGGGCGTCGATGCGGTCGTCTCGATGCTGCCCAACGGCGGAATCGTGAAATCGGTCTTCACGTCGGACGTGATCGGCACCGCGCCCACCGACGCCATCCTGATCGATTGCTCGACCATCGACGTCGCCACCGCGCGCGAGGTCGAGCAACTGGCAGCCGATGCCGGTTACGCGATGGTCGATGCCCCGGTCTCGGGCGGCATCGCCGCGGCCAATGCCGGCACGCTGACCTTCATGGTCGGCGGCAGCGACGAGGGGTTCGAGCGGGCGAAGGCCGTTCTCGAAGGCATGGGCAAGGCGGTGATCCACGCCGGCGGCGCGGGGGCGGGGCAGGCGGCCAAGATCTGCAACAACATGATGCTCGGCATCCACATGATCGGCACCTGCGAGGCCTTCACCATGGCGCAGCGGCTCGGGCTCGACCCGAAGGTGTTTTACGACATCGCCTCGGTCTCCTCGGGCCAGTCGTGGTCGGTGACGAGCTATTGCCCGCTTCCCGGCGTCGGCCCGACCACACCGGCGGACAACGGCTACAAGGGCGGTTTCGCCGCCGGGCTGATGCTCAAGGACCTGAGGCTGGCGATGGAAGCGGCGGAAACCGCCGGGGTGGACGCTCAGATGGGCCGCCACGCGCGCGAACTCTACGAAGCCTTCGACGCCGCCGGCAACGGCGGCCGCGACTTCTCGGCGATCATCGAGACGCTGTAATTCCTCCCCGTGTCGGGGAGGAATTTGCTGTCCTACAAGCCCTTGGTTGTGCTTGGGTCGCCCGATGGAGATTCGGCGGTCAGGCTTGAGGAAATCGGACCAGTTTGCGGCAACCCGGAGTTTTACCCCAAGACACTGTCAACAGTGTCAAGCGCATGTAAACCTCAAGCCATGGGCTGGGCGATGAGGCAGGTGCCGTCTTCGGCGAATTCGACCGCGTCGATCTCACGGGCCAGCGCGCATTGGCCGGGCGATACGGTCTCGCCTTCGACCGTGACTTCGCCCTCGCGCGGGATCACCAGCAAGGGGCCGCGGTAGCGCGCCGAGATCGCCGGGTCGGGACCACCGGCAAGCTGGTCGAGCCGGAACCAGGGCCCGTCGACCAGTCCGACATCCGAGCCGTGCCCGACGTAGTTCTTCAGGCTGGCCGGATAGGGCTCGCCCTTCGCCACCGCCACGCCTTCGTCGAGGTGCAGATCGCGCGGGCGGCCGTAGTCGTAGAGGCGGTAGGTGATGTCCGAGTTCTGCTGGACCTCAATGATCGAGCAGCCCGGGCCGATGGCGTGGACGGTGCCCGCCGGGATGTAGAAGAAGTCGCCGGCACTGACTTCGTGCCAGGTCAGCAGGTCCTCGATGCTGCCGTCGAGCGCGGCGGCGCGCATTTCGTCGGGGCCCAGTTCACGGTCGAAGCCGATGCCGAGCGTCGCGCCCGGTTCGGCGTCGATCACCAGCCAGCATTCCTCCTTGCCCTGCCTGCCGATGCCCATCGCCTCGGTCTGCGCGTCGGACGGGTGGCACTGGACCGAGAGCTTTTCGCTGGTGAAAAGGTACTTCACCAGCAGGCCGGAAAGCTCGGGCGGCGGCACAAACCAGATCTCGCCGATCCGCTGGCCGTGCGGCGCGGTGAACGGGGCGGGCAGGTCGGTTCGGCCCCAGGGTTTCTCGACGGTCTTGGTCTCGAGCAACATCGCCCGGCCTTACCCCGCGTGGGCTTCCTCGACAATCGAGGTGTCCCACTCGAGCTTGCCGAGATCGGCACGGGTGAAGGTGCGGATGGCGGCGTAGTCGCGCGCCTCGATCTTCTTCACGAAGTCGGGGTCGCCGATCAGCGCCCGGCCGACCGCGACGAGGTCGAACTCGCCAGCCGCCAGTCGCGTTTCAAGGTCCTCGATCGCCTCGCCGACCCGCGCACCGGGATCGCGGCCTTCCATGAACACCGTCATCACGTCGGTATCGAGCCCGACGCTGCCGACGGTGATGGTGGGGAGGCCGCCGAGGGTCTTGACCCAGCCGGCAAGGTTGCGGCCGTCGCCGTCCCACTCGGGCTCCCAGAAGCGCCGGGTCGAGCAGTGCAGGACGTCGACCCCGGCCTCGCGCAGCATGGTGGCGAGCGTTTCCAGTTCGGCGCAGTCGGCGGCGACCCTGGCGTCGTAGTCGACCTCCTTCCACTGGCTGAAGCGCAGCGAGATGACGAAGTCGGGGCCGCACTCGGCGCGGATGGCGCGGACGATTTCAGCCGGGAAGCGCGCCCGGTCGGCAATGGCGGGGCCGCCGTAGCCGTCGTCGCGGACGTTGGAGCCGTGCCAGAGGAACTGGTCGAGCAGGTAGCCGTGCGCGGCGTGGACCTCGACCCCGGCAGCGCCGATGTCCTGCGCGACCATGGCCGAACGGACGAAGCCTTCGCCGATTTCCTCCATCTCGGCGCGGGTCATGGCCCGGCCGCTGTCCTTCTTCGGCGAGGCCTTGCCCGAGGGGCTGAGCGCCTGTCCGTCGGTCCGCAGCGCGCCCTCGTGCCACAGCTGCAGCAGCATCTCCCCGCCCTCGCGGCGCACCGCATCGACGCAGCCCTGCCAGGCCGAGGCGGTCTTGGCGTTGATGTGCGCCGAGGTCGGCTGCACGGTCGAGGAGGGATGGTCGATCGCCGCGCTCTCGCCGATGATCAGCGGCACGCCCCCGGCTGCGCGGCGGGCGTAGTAGGCGGCCAGCTCGGGCTTGGGCGCACCCGCCTCGCACATCCCGCGCTGCATCGCCGGCATCACGAAGCGGTTGGCCAGCATGAGCGGGCCGAGCCGGAACGGCGTGAACAGCGGCGAGGGTCCAGTCATTGCGGCTTTCCTACACGAGAGGCAGCGGCCATACTCGCCTGATGGAACTCGACTATCAAGCCTACGAAGCGCTGTTCAACACCGGCGACGATGCCGCGCTGGTCGAGCGCTTTTTCGCGACCGATTGCCGCATGGTCAGCGCCAACGGCGTGCGCGAGGGGGCGGACGGGCTGCTCGCGTTCCTCACCTGGGCGCACGACGGCGTGCGCGAGGTCATGCGCCCGCAGACCGTGCTGAGCCGCGACGGTCTGCTGTTCGCCGAGGTCGACATGGACTTCCACGCCAGCAAGCACCGGCCTGACTTCCCGTTCGGCGAGTTGTTCCCCGGCGACCTCGTGACGGTGAAGTTCTTCGTCACCTATACGCTGAATGCCGACGGCAAGATCGCCGAGCTCAAGTCGATGACCTGGCCGCCAGAGCATGGCGTGACCAAGCTGCCGCGGCTGGGCACCCACCCGAGCCAGCAGGCGGCTTTCCAGGCCTATTCGGCGGCCTTCTCCGGCGCCGAGTTCGAGCACTTCCCGCAGTTCTACACCGACGACGTCACGCTGCACCTGACCAGCTCGGTCGGCGACGTGGTCGGCAAGCAGGGCATCATCGACTTCTACAGGCCGATGTTCGCCAAGGTGCGCGAAACGGTCATCCCCGAGCACCTCGAATTCACCGACGGCAAGATCGTCTACGACGCCGTAAGCCGCTTCACTGCGGTCGAGGATGCACCCGATTTCGTGGTCGGCCCGCTCAAGCAAGGCGAGTTCTACGATGTGCCGGTGCGGGTGGTTTACCAGCTGCGCGACGGGCTGATCTGCGACATCCACGTCACCCGCCGCGGCGAGCGGACTTTCGGCGGCAATGCCTGAGCTTCCAAACTATTTTGCAGTGCAGCTATTGCATTGCAACATTTTGACTGGACGGAAGAACCCGGCGCTATAGGATGGCGATCCGTGGGCCAAACCGGATCGTTCCTGCTGCCGCTCGCCGCGCTACTCGCGGCAGGGGCGGGGGCGGGTTTCGCCGGGGGACTTTTCGGGATCGGCGGCGGGTTCGTGGTGGTGCCCGCGCTGATGCTGATCCTGCCGCTGCTCGGCACCGAACCGGATCAGCTGACCCATGTCGCGGTCGGCACTTCGCTCGCCTCGATCATCTTCACGTCGATCCGCTCGGTAAACGCGCATGCCCGCCGCGGTGCGGTGGATTTCGAGCTGCTCAGGACCTGGGCGCCATGGGTCGTGATCGGCACGGTGCTGGGCACCTGGGTCGCGGACATGATCTCGAGCGCGACGCTGGCGATCATATTCGGCGTCGGAGTGCTGCTGTTCGCGGTGCATTTCCTCACGCCGGCCCTGCATGACCGGCGTGTCGCCGCGGCCATGCCGGACGGCACGACCCGCGCCGGGTTGGCCGGTGGTCTCGGGCTGCTCTCGGCCCTGCTCGGCATCGGCGGGGGGACGATCACCACGGTGGTGATGACCATGTGCGGCGCGCCGATTCACCGCGCCATCGGCACCGCCTCGGGCATGGGGGCGATCATCGCCTTTCCGGGGGCGGTCGGGTTCATGGTCATCGGCTTCATGGCGCCGGGGCTGCCGTGGGGTTCGGTCGGCTACGTCAACCTGCCCGCGGCGCTGGCAATCATCGTCACCTCGGTGCTCGTCGCCCCGCTTGGGGTCGCCGCCGCGCACAAGCTCAGCGCGCCGCTGCTGCGAACCGTTTTCGGATTCTACCTGATCTTCGTGGGCATCACGATGATCGCCAACGGCCAGTGAAGGGAGACCACGCCATGCAAATCAACCGCAGGAACTTCATCGCCGGAACCGCCGTGGCGGGCACCGTTGCCGTCGCCGCGCAGGGGGTGTTTGGCAAGGACGCGCCGCAGCCGGTATTCGGCCCCAACAGCGGACAGGCGCTGCTCAGCCGGAACGAAAACCCCTACGGGCCCGCGCCGAGCGCGCTGCAGGCGATCACCGATACCGCGACCAAGGGCTGCTACTATTCCGACAAGGGCGTGGCTAAGCTGCGCGACATGATCGCCGAGCGCCACATGGTCGCGCCCGAGCAGGTCGTGATCGGCGAAGGCTCGACCGAGATTCTCTCCGCCATCGCGCTAGCCTGGGGCGCCAAGGGCACGATCGTCTGTCCTTCGCTGTTCTGGGACACCACGGTGCAATACGGGGAGCGGCAGGGTGCCAAGGCGATCCGCGTCCCGCTGGCCGGAGACATGGACGTCGATCTCGCCGGCATGGCCGCGGCGGTCGATGACAGCGTCTCGCTGGTCCACATCTGCAACCCCAACAACCCCACCGCAATGCTGATCGACCCGGCAAAGATGCGCGCCTTCGCCGCGCAGGTCGTGCCCAAGGCGACGCTGCTGGTCGACGAGGCCTACAACGAACTGGTCGACGATCCCGCCGCCAACACACTGATGGATTTGGTGCGCGAGGGGCAGGACGTGATCGTCTGCCGGACCTTCTCGAAGATCTATGGAATGGCCGGGATGCGGGTGGGCTACGCGATCACCTCTCCGGAGAATGCGCGCCTCATCGGCGGTTACCTAATGAGCTTCGGCGGCAACGTTTCGGGCCTTGCCGCGGCGATCGCTTCGTACAACGACCATGGCTTCCTCGAGAAATCGAAGGCGGTGATCGTCGAGGGGCGTTCGATGATCCTCGATGCGGTCAAACAGGCGGGCCTGACCTCGCTGCCTTCGCAGACCAACTTCGTCTACGTCGAGGTGTCCGATGCCAACGCGGTGCAGAAGGCCATGGCCGAACGCGGAATCTCGATTCGCGGTGCCTACGGTCCGTGGAAGCAGTATTCCCGGGTCAGCACCGGCAAGCTCGATGACGTGTCGCGCTATTGCGCCGCCTTGCCCGAGGTGATCGGCGGACTGGCCTGATCGTCAGGAGGCCAGTGCCGGCTGGCCACGCCACAGCAGCTCCGAGCGCACGATCGGCGTGCCGTAAAGCAGGCGCCGTTCGGCCGGGTCGAACGCCTCGCGCCGGTGCACGCAGCAGCGGTTGTCCCACAGCAGGATGTCGCCCGCACGCCACTGGTGGAGATAGGCGAATTCCGGACGTGCGACGTGATCGTAGATCGTATCGAGTAGCTCGGCGCTCTCCGCCTTGCCGAGCCCCGTGATGCGCGGCGCGGTGTCGATGTAGGCGAGGATCCTCCGCGCGCCGAGGAACACGAACCTGCGCCCGGTCACCGCATGGCGCTGGACCAGCGGGACGACGCGGAACAGCGTTTCGTCATGGATGTCGGCCTCGTCGAGCGAGCCTTCGAAATCGTTGACCTTGAGCGGGAAGTGGATCGAGCGCCCCTCGATCCGTGCCTTGAGGCCGGCGGGCATGGCCTCCCAGGCGTCGCAGAGGTTGGCGATCCCGGTGCGGCCGCCGGTGCGGGTGACCTCGACCCCGTGCAGCGCGGTGGCGGGAGGCGGCGCGGCGTCGGTCCAGCGGTCCTGGTGCCAGCCCATCTCGTCGGCGCCGAACTGGCCAACGTTCCTGCCCTTCTCCTCGATGTTCGAGACCAGCCGCAGCCCCTTGAAACCGTCGATGTCGATCGGCTCGTGATAGCGCGAGGTGTCGGAATCGTCGGGCTCGCCGAAGTTGCGGATGAAGGTGACATATTCGCGGGGTGTGAGAACGGGGGAGCGGAAAAGCAGCGCCTGACGCCGGTGGAACAGGTCGGCCAGCGCGTCACGGACTTTCACGCTCATCGGCGTCCGAGTGTCGAGACCGGAAATTTCGCTGCCGAATCCGTCGGTCAGGTTCCTTGCCTGAAGCAATGCCATCCAGTCTCTCCCGCCCGGACCGCAAGTCTTCGAGCCGACGCTGCTATGCCCCACCTCGGACCGATTTGTCACACTTGGTGTGAACCGTGGCCTCATCAACTTGCCATTCACCCTCGCGAGCCTACATTCATAGGCGAAAGGCTGGACCCGACCTGATGAGTGAAAATCGCGAACCCGAAAACAATCCCAACCCGTGGATGAAGAGCCTGATGGTGTGGGGCGGGATTTTCCTCGCCCTGCTGCTGGTGGTTTCCATGTTTGGCGGGCCGCGGACGACGACCGCCAACGCGATGGATTATTCGGATTTCCGCTCGAAAGTAGCCGAAGGGTCGGTCGAGAAGGTCGAGATTTCTCCCGACAGGATCAGCGGCACGCTCAAGAACGGGCAGACCTTCACCACGGTCCCGGTCGAGAACGACACCAGCCTGACCAAGCTGCTCGACGAAAAGGGCGTGCGCTATTCCGGCGCGCAGAAGGAGGAGATGGGCGTCCTGACCTATATCCTCATCCAGTCGCTGCCGTTTCTGCTGATCCTCGGCGTTGCGTTCTTCGCCCTGCGCCAGGTGCAGAAGGGCGGCGGATCGGGTGCAATGGGCTTTGGCAAGTCCAAGGCCAAGTTGCTGACCGAACGGCAGGGCCGGGTGACCTTCGACGACGTCGCCGGCATCGACGAGGCGCGCGAGGAGCTCGAGGAAATCGTCGAATTCCTCAAGGACCCGCAGCGCTTCTCCAAGCTCGGCGGGCAGATTCCCAAAGGCGCACTGCTGGTCGGCTCGCCCGGTACCGGCAAGACCCTGCTCGCCCGCGCCATCGCGGGTGAGGCGGGCGTGCCGTTCTTCACCATTTCCGGCTCCGACTTCGTCGAGATGTTCGTCGGCGTCGGCGCGAGCCGCGTGCGTGACATGTTCGAGCAGGCCAAGAAGAACGCGCCGTGCATCGTCTTCATCGACGAAATCGACGCGGTCGGCCGTCATCGCGGTCACGGCCTCGGCAACTCGAACGACGAGCGCGAGCAGACGCTGAACCAGCTCCTCGTCGAGATGGACGGCTTCGAGGCCAATGAGGGCATCATCATCATCGCCGCGACCAACCGGCCCGACGTGCTCGACCCGGCGCTGCTGCGTCCGGGCCGCTTCGACCGCCAGGTGGTGGTGCCGATCCCCGACATCGACGGGCGCGAGAAGATCCTCGCCGTGCACATGAAGAAGGTGCCGCTGGCCCCCGACGTGAACCCGCGCACCATCGCCCGGGGCACGCCCGGCTTCTCCGGCGCGGACCTCGCCAACCTCGTCAACGAGGCGGCTTTGCTTGCTGCGCGGCGCAACAAGCGCCTCGTCGCGATGCAGGAGTTCGAGGACGCCAAAGACAAGGTCATGATGGGCGCCGAACGGCGCAGTATGGTCATGACCGACGACGAGAAGAAGATGACCGCCTACCACGAGGCCGGCCACGCCCTCGTCAGCGTCAACGAGGCGGCGTCCGACCCGATCCACAAGGCCACGATCATCCCGCGCGGCCGCGCGCTGGGCATGGTCATGCGCCTGCCGGAACGCGACAACTATTCGTACCACCGCGACAAGATGCACGCCAACTTGGCGGTCAGCATGGGCGGCCGCGTGGCGGAAGAGATCATCTTCGGTCACGACAAGGTGTCGAGCGGCGCGTCCGGCGACATCCAGTACGCCACCGACCTTGCCCGCAACATGGTCACCAAGTGGGGCATGTCCGACAAGCTCGGCCCGCTGCAGTACGAAGAGCAACAGGAAGGCTATCTCGGCATGGGCGGTTCGCACCGCACCATGGGCTCCAACGAGACCAACCAGCTCATCGACGCAGAAATTCGCTCGCTGATCGAAGGCGCCTACAAGCGCGCGACCGAAGTGCTCAAGAGCCAGGAAGACAAGCTCCACCTGCTTGCCCAGGCGCTGCTCGAATATGAAACGCTCAACGGCGAGGAAATCGAGCAGCTGCTCAAGGATGGCAAGTTCGACCGTAGCGACAAGCCCAAGGGCCCGATCATCGCCAAGCCGACCAGCGGTTCGGCGGTGCCCAAGGCCGGCAAGCGCTTCTCGGGTGAGGGCGGGGCGGCGCCGCAAGGCGCCTGACGCTCCGCCTCAGAATGCTCCGAGCAGCAGCAGCACGTTCAGGAACAGTGCCAGGATCACCACGATGAACACCAGCAGCACGCTGGTGCGCCACAGCGCGGAGAAGCGCGAGAGGCCGTAGGCACCCTTGAGCTGGCGGTAGATGTGGTAGATCGGGACCATCGTGCCGACGGTCACGAGCAGGGCGGTCGAAACGCCGAACTGCCCCAGCACGGTCAGAATGACGAACAGCAGCGTCATGAAAGACAGCGAATAGGTCACGAAGACCGCGTGGTCGTAGGCCCCGAAGCGGCGACGCCACAGGAACAGCAGCCAGACGAACGGTATCGACAGCGGGATCAGCAGCCACGAGAACTTGTAGCTGTTGGCCTGCAGCTTGTAGGCCATGAGTTCCGGGTTGTGGCGCCACTTCTCGATCAGGCGGTCGATGACGGAAATACCGGTGGGATTCTTGTCGGTGGTGATCCTGGCCAGTCCGTCGCTGGTGCTGGCGAGGACTTCCTTGCCGTCGTCAGCGGCGGCTTTGTTGGTTGTGGCAGCCGGCGCGGGGGCAGCGTCTTCGACGGTCGCCGATGACTCGGCGTCCTTGCCGGCGGCCTCCTTCTCCAGCCGCTCGATCTGAGTGTCGATGATCGGGGAGGCCGGGTTGTCGTCGCCCATCGCCTTGCGCGCCTGACGCAGGCCTTCGAGATCGTCCGTCGTCTCTTCGCTAACGACCTGCCCCGGAGTGTTCAGGTCGTCGGGCGTGGAGATGCCAGCGATCTGGAACACCGCGAACATCAGGAAGACCGAGAACAGGAACAGCGCCATCGGCGATACGAAATAGGCGCGCTGGCCGTCGATGTAGCGCCGCGTCAGCTCGCCGGGTTTCCACGCCAGCATCGGCAGGGTGTGCCAGGTCTTGCCTTCGAGATGGAACACGCCGTGCAGCAGGTCGTGCATGAAGGCGCCGAGGGTCTTGTGGACGTGTGCCCGCTGACCGCAGGCGTGGCAGTGCTGTCCGACCATCGCGGTGCCACAGTTGAGGCAGGCGCCTTCATGCGTGTGCCCGTCCTTACCTTCGCCGGCCTGGGGTTCGACCGCGCGGGCGAGCAGGCCGCCCTCGACCATGCTGCCAACCGCTTCGCCGAAATCGCTCATGACTTACCCCCTTGCGGGGGCAATCCTAACGCGGAACGCCGAAACGAAAAAGGGCCGCGCGATGGCGGCCCTCGTTCGTTGGGTTCGATCCCGGATCAGCTGCCGTCGTAATCGGCGCCGATCGAGGTCGAACGGGTCGGTGCGGCGGCCGAGAGGCGCATGGCCTCGGCCGACTGGCTGAGCGAGCCGATTTCGTCGGCCTCGTCCTCGTCGTCCGGGAGAATCTTCTGCAGACCGGTGACCAGGCTTTCCTGCAGATATTTCGGCTTGACGGTCTCTTCGGCGATCTCGCGCAGGGCCACGACCGGGTTCTTGTCGCGGTCGCGATCGATGGTCAGTTCCGCCCCGCCTGAAATCTCGCGCGCCCGCTGGGCAGCCAGCAGGACGAGATCGAAACGGTTGGAGACCTTGTCGACACAATCTTCGACGGTAACGCGCGCCATCGGGCACCTCAGGAAAATGGGTGTTGCGGGAAAGCGCGCCACCTAGTCACCACCGGCGCGAGAGTCAAGGTTTTCGGGCCCGCGCGCCGTGCTATGCAGCGGCCATGGAGAGTCCCGCCAGCGCTGCAGCCCCGACGCCGCCGGCCAGCAGGGACTATGCCGATCCGCAACCCTTCGCGATCGAGGCGCAGGGCCAGGCGCTCGAATTCTTCCCGGCCGGGCGCGACCGGCTCGAGCGGCTCTGCGCGATGATCGACAACGCCACCACGAGCCTGCGCATGGCCTTCTACATTTTCACCCCCGACAAGGCTGGTGCGCGGGTGCGCGATGCGCTGGTCGCCGCCGCCCGTCGCGGGGTCGATGTTTCGCTGATCGTCGACGGCTTCGGCGCCAAGGTGGAAAACGACTTCTTCGCCGAACTGGTCGAGGCAGGTGGCTATTTCTGCCGCTTCCTGCCGAAATGGTCGGTGCGCTTCCTGATCCGCAACCACCAGAAGATCGTAGTGGCAGACGGCAGGGTCGCCATGCTCGGCGGCTTCAATGTCGAAGACGACTATTTCACTTCGGCGCGCGAGGACGGCTGGAACGACCTTGCCTTTACTGTCGAGGGCAGTCTGGTGGAGCGCGTCGCCGAATGGTTTCGCGAGCTCGAGGAGTGGACCCGGGATCCGCACGCCCGCTTCATCGACATCCGGCGCCGGGTGCGCGAATGGGAGGGCGGGCGCGCGCCGGTGCAACTGCTCGTGGGCGGGCCGACCCGCGGGCGCTCGCCCTGGGCGAAGAGCGTCACGCGCGACCTGATCCGCGGCGAGCGGCTCGACATGGTCATGGCCTACTTTTCGCCCGAGTTCATGCTGATGCGCCGCATCCGCCGCATTGCGCGCAAGGGGGGCACGCGTCTCGTGCTTGCCGCCAAGTCCGACAATGCTGCGACGATCGGCGCCTCGCGCCTGCTCTACGGCTCCCTACTCAGGGCGCGGGCGAAGATTTTCGAATTCGAGCCGAGCAAGCTTCACACCAAGCTGATCGTGCTCGACGATGCGGTCTACGCCGGCAGCGCCAATTTCGACATGCGCAGCCTCTACATAAACCTCGAGATCGTGGTGAAGATCGAGGATGCCGCACTGGCGGCACGGATGCGGCAGTTCATCGACCACCTGCAGTCGGCCTCCACGCCGATTACCCCGTCACTGCACAAGGCCCGCGCCACGCCTTTCACGCGGCTGCGCTGGTGGCTGAGCTGGGTGCTCGTTTCGGTGATCGACTATTCGGTCAGCCGCCGCCTCAACCTCGGCCTGTGAGGCGCGCGGGTTGCTATTTCACCGGTAATCCCTATCTCTCGTCCAGCTGACGTCGCTTGCGACGGAATTTGACGGCCGGGCAAAGGCCTGCCGCTTCCTTCCTTCCCGCTGCTTTTTCGGCACCGCCGCGCGGGCCAGCAGTCCGTGCGCTGATTCATCCATTCCTCCCGGAGGACCCCGCGCCTTGGCGAAAGAAGAACTGCTCACACTCGAAGGTCAGATCGAAGAGATCCTGCCCGATGGACGCTTTCGCGTCCTGCTCGACAACCAGCATTCGCTTGTCGCCTATACCGCCGGAAAGATGCGGCGTTACCGTATCCGCTCGGTCGTCGGCGATCGGGTCCACGTGGAAATGACACCCTACGATCTGACCAAGGGCCGGATCGTCTATCGCGAGCGAACGCCCGGAGCAGGGCCAGGTGGCGCAAGGCGCCGCGGCGGCTTCAGGCGATGATGCCCGCAACAAACATGAAAGGGCGGCCGATCGGCCGTCACAACAACAATATGACTACACATTCAATCGGCGCGAATTCGCGCCCCCGGCTGTCCCCCCGTTACCGGACGGAAGCCGGCAATGGCGACCCCAAGGGCAAGCGCCTTTCCGCAACTCTCAGCACGCTCGAACTGCGCCGCCTCGTCGCGGCGATGGTCGATTGAGCGAGCTGCTCAATCCGCGCCTGGCGGACACGCCGGCCGCGGAGGCGGGAGCTATTCCCGACGCTGCGCTGCCGGGGATCGCCGTACCCTCACAGATGGGCGCAGCGATGGCGTGTGCGTGGTGCGTCTCGCACATGACGGAAGACCGAACCGCCGATCTAGCCGTTCGTACTGCTACTCTTCGCTCGCCGCTTCCCTGGCCCGCTTCTGGTCGGCCATCCTGGCCTTGCGCATGTGCCGCCTGATGCGGATGTCTTCTGCCATGTACAGCACGCGCCAGAAATAGATCGACCATGAAGCGAGCAGGACCAGCAGGAGCAGGATAGCTATCTGGGAACCGGCTCATCGGATTGCCTCCCCTGATCCGTCTTCCCGGCAGGTCATTCGCCGCAGTTCCGTTTCCACCCGGGCGCGCCCGCCCTCGCTGGCAATCGCCAGGTCGAGCGGCCGAGCGCCGAGGCCGGCGTTCTGACCGTTGAGGAATTCGAGCGCTCCCTCTCGTCCCAGCAGGACGAGGGCCAGTCGCGTGATTTCACCCTGTCGTCTGGCACTGTCGGGGGCGAGACGTGGCCGCGGGGAGGTGCGATCTGTCACTCCAGATTTCCGTTGGTGGCGCCGGGCACGTGTCGCGATACCTGGATGCATTCGCTGACGATGCGATTGGGAGGAATCGCCTGGTTGGCACCAATTGCTTCGAGTATCCGCCAGCCGTTCGCGGCATCGGCGCCCATGCTGCGCTGCATCCGCCAGATGCGGCCTGCGATCGTTGCCGCCTCACGGCCCGATGTCTGCTTTTCCTGCAGGTTGGCCGATCGATCGGCCTGCAGCCGCAGGCGTTGATAGTCGAAATATAGCTGGTTCAGGTCCACACGGAGCTCCTCTGCGTAAGCGGGAGCGCACACCGTGTCTCTCAGCCGCAGGCGCCTACTCGGTCGTTTGCCTGCGATGGGAATGCCTAGCACAGTTATGGCCGGGCGCTGCATCAATTCGGGTTTGAACGGGCAAACGCGGCTAAATTCAGGAGAAACGGCCAGAAAGTGTTGTGTCAACTTACCGCTCCCGCCGGGCATGGGAGTAGCTTCGGCGAAGCAGCCGAAACAGCGCGGGATCGCTCGGTACCCGCCGGGCCGAGCGGAATTTCCGGCGCAGCATGAGGACGAGGATCGGACCCTCGATGGCCCACTCCATCAGCTCGGGCAGCGCGACATTCCGGCGCGGGAAGCCGTCGTCACCGTGTCGCAGCCCGGCGTGCAGCGCCATCACCACGTCCCAGGCGTGCGCCAGGCTGGTTTCCCCGGCGCTGTTCCGCAGCCGCCACGCGGCCCGCGCGCTCATCCCCACCCGCCGCGCCGCCTCGGCGACGCAGCCGGTCTCGGCGAGGTAACCGATGAAATTCGCCTGCCGCTCGTCGGTCCACCCGTCACGACGGGTGCGGAGCGGGACCGGCAGGAACGGCGGCACCCGCGCGTAGGCGGGCCAGCGAGTGTTGGATTCGGGCATGGCCCGATGAAGGCACAGGTAGGGGCCTGTAGGAAAGGCGTTTGTTACCTACCGGCACGCGGTCAAGATTCTGCTTGTCTTGTCGGTAGTCGCAATCGAAAAGATCGCCGATTGTGCTTCGAGCGCCGGAGCAGGGGGCACGGCCAGCTTCTTTGTAGTAAATGTTTGTAATGGTCGAGTTCCACAGCGGGGAAGCGCCGTGTCCGGACCAGACATCTTCCTGTCCTACAACCGGGCCGACGCCGCGCGGGCGAAGCAATTCGCCGATGCTCTTGCAGCCGAGGGCTTCAGTGTGTGGTGGGATGCGACGCTGCGTTCGGGCGAAACCTACGACACGGTGACCGAGCGCGCGCTCGAAGAGTCCCGTGCCGTGGTGGTGCTGTGGTCGCCCAACTCGATCAATTCGCGCTGGGTCCGCGCCGAGGCGACCGAGGCCGACCGGGCGCACAAGCTGGTCCCGGCGATGATCGCCCCCTGCAAGCGACCGATCATGTTCGAGCTTACCCAGACCGCCGAACTCTCGCACTGGAATGGCGACCGGTCCGACGCGGTATGGCAGGCCTTCGTTTCGGACTTGCGGCGTCACATCGGCAAGAGCGGTGATACGCCGATACCGGCTCCGACATCTCCAACCTCCGACAACGGCGGTGGTGGAACGCGCCACCGGACCGGCCGTGGCGCCATGGCGATTGCTGCTGTTTCCTTGGCCCTCGCCCTGCTGGTCGCCGGCGTGTACTTCCTGCGTTCGTCCGGAGCATCGGCTAAGCTGACCGAGCAACCGGTTCAGGTTGCCACCTTTGCCGCAGAAGGCGGACCCGCCGCCGCGCTGCTGGCGACGACTATGAAGAACACCGCACAGGAAATCCTCGGTGACGCCGGTTATCGTACGCTCCCGGTCGAACAGCCGGATGGCGACGCGGGATTCGCGCTGAAGGGTACGGCGGTGGCAACGGGCGGAAGGGTCAGGGTCTTCGCCCAGATCGAGCATTTGCCGAGCGGGGAAACCGTCTGGAGCGGACAGTTCGAAGACGCAGAGGCGAATGCCGATCTGGTGGCGGTCGCAGCCTCGGTCGTGGTGGCCGAATCGCTCAACGCCGTGCGCGATGCCGAAAAGCAGGACGGTCTCAAGCTCGCTTCCAAGGACATTGCCGCCTTCATTGAGGGGGGCAATGCCACAGCCATGTTCTCTTCCGAGAAGGAAGGCCGGGCTCGGCGAATCTTCGAGGAGCTTGTAAGGCGTCTGCCCGGTTCGGCGCACGCGCACGCCATGCTGGCCCTCTCACTCAACGACGAACCAGCACGGCGCACCGAGGAGATCGAAAAAGCCATTGCGCTCGATCCGGCTGCGGCCGGCGCCGCATTCGATGCGCGCTATATCATGGAGAGGGGCAACAACGCGGACCTGGCGAAGCAGGAAGACCTGCTGCTCGATGCCCTGCGCCAGGCTCCCGAGTTTCCATTCCTCAGCATGCGCGAATGCAACTTGCTGGGTGCGGTGGGGCGGCTGGAGGAGGCGCGCGAGCATTGCGTCCGGGCCATGGCGATGAGGCCGACCGCCTCGCCGATTGGTTGGCGCAAGTCGTTGACCGAAGATCTGAGCGGTAATCCCGGACTAGCGCGAGAAACGATCGACCGCATGGTTCGGTATCATCCCGACCTGCCAAGCACCCAGTCGGAGCTATTCCGCCTCTATGCCTTTGGTGACGATCCCGCGAAGGCTCTGGATGTCCTGCCGGTTATTGCGCGGGTCGCTCCCGACGCTACGCCTGGCGAGTTGTCGGCGCTTGAACAGTTCGTCCGCGCCCGGATCAGTGGTTCGGCTGCGGACAAGTCGCGGGCTGCGAGTGCCATTGCCGAAGCGGTGCGCCTGGGGCAGATGCAGGTCGAATTCGCGGCACCGGCGCTGGTGCTTCTGGGGCAGCCCGATGCAGCTTTCGGCCTTCTGGATGCGCGAGCGGCAAAGCAAGCCCGCAGCGCGCCGATCACCGCATTTCTGTTTGGACCGACGATGGCCCCGCTTAGGCAAGACCCACGCTTCTGGCGCTTTGCCACGCAGGCGGGCCTGGTCGATTACTGGAACACGCGGGGGGTGTGGCCGGACTTTTGCGGGACGGAAGTGCCGCTTGCCAGGTGCAAGGCGCTGGCGGCCGTGACGCAGGCCTGATCTCGCTCCCGCGAAAAAAGGCCCCCGCCGAAGCGGGAGCCTTTCCTCCTCTGCCGGCGTGTCAGGCGCCGCCGGAGGCGGTGTTGGTCATGGTTTCCATCACCTTTTCGAGGTTGAAGCTGCCTGCCTTCTGGCTCGGCGGGAACTCCTTCAGCGTCTCGAGGAACTTGCCGATGATCCCCTGCATCGGGACGAGTATGAAAGCACGGTCGAGATACCAGTCCCAATACGAGTTGGAGGTGATGTCCGCGTTCTCGTAAGGATCGGTACGCAAGTTGAACAGCTTCGGCGTTCGCAAGGTCACAAACGGCTCCGCCCAGATCTGGAGCGTGCCCGTGCAGCGCTGTTCCATGAACAGCGCTTTCCAGTTGTCGACTCTGATGGCAGCGACGTCGCCCTCGTCGGTCCAGTAGATGAAGCCCTCGCGCGGCGACTTCTCGCCCTTTGTCAGGTGACCGACCTGGCTCAGTCCGTCGAGGTGAACCTTATACTTATTGCCATTGAGAGTGGCGCCCTTCTTGAGCTGGCCGGTGATGTCATCGATCCCGGCCATTTCGGCGAAGGTCGGCAGCCAGTCGAGGTGCGAAACGATATCGTTGGAGATCGAGCCGGCAGGGATCTTGCCCGGCCAGCGCACCATGGCAGGTACGCGATACGCGCCTTCATAGCTCGTGTTCTTCTCCGAACGGAACGGCGTGGTGCCGGCATCCGGCCAGGAGTTGCAGTGCGGTCCGTTGTCGGTCGAGTACATCACGAAGGTGTTGTCCGCGATGCCGAGCTCGTCGAGCAGGGCGAGCATCTGGCCGATCACCTTGTCGTGGTCGATCATCACGTCGTGATACTCGCTCTGCCAACGTCCGGCCTGGCCGCGACTTTCCGGCTTCGCGTGGGTGCGGAAGTGCATGTGGGTGGTGTTGAACCAGACGAAGAACGGTTCGCCCGATTCCACGGTCTTCTTGATGAAGGCAGTGGCCTTTTCCGCGACCTCTTCGTCGATCGTTTCCATGCGCTTCTTGGTCAGCGGGCCGGTATCCTCGATCTTCTGTCCGCCCTTGCCGTCGGCATGGCAGTGAAGCACGCCGCGCGGACCATAGTTTTTCTTGAAGTCCGGGAAATCCTCCGCCTTGGGGTAGTCGACGTTCTCCGGCTCTTCCTCGGCGTTGAGGTGATAGAGGTTGCCGAAGAACTCGTCGAAGCCGTGCATCGTCGGAAGGTGCTCGTCGCGGTCGCCCAGGTGGTTCTTGCCGAACTGCCCGGTCGCATAGCCGGCCGATTTGAGCACCGTCGCGATGGTCGGGTTTACCTTCAGCATCCCTTCCTTGGCGCCCGGCATACCCACCTTGGTCAGGCCCGTGCGAACACCGTTCTGTCCCATGATGAAGCTGGCGCGGCCTGCGGTGCAGCTCTGTTCGGCGTAGTAGTCGGTGAACAGCATGCCTTGCTCGGCGATGCTGTCGATGTTGGGCGTGCGATAGCCCATCATGCCCTTGGTGAAGATGCTGAGGTTCGACTGACCGATGTCGTCTCCCCACAGTATCAAGATGTTTGGTTGCTTGTCGGCCATGGGAGTCTCTCCTGCGCGTCTGTTCGGATAGAATCGCGGAAAGCACGATGGCGGGACGGGAGGGGGACGCCCATCGGGCGAACTACCGATCAGGCTGCTGTTGCGGTTATTGGAGATCCACGGACTTGGCTGCCTACTCCCAGTCGTCGCCCCCATAAGCGCCGTCCGCCAGGTCGGTGAAGCGAGTGATTTTCGCCTCGAACCGCAGCCGCACCTTGCCGGTCGCGCCGTGGCGCTGCTTGGCGACGATCAGTTCGGCGATCCCGTGGACGCGTTCCATTTCGGTGGCCCAGGCGGCGTGGGCTTCGGCGATCTTCATGTCGTCGTCGCCCTGCGGAACCTTGGGTTCGCGGCTGGCGACGTAGTAGTCCTCGCGGAAGATGAACCAGACCATGTCGGCGTCCTGCTCGATCGAGCCGGATTCGCGCAGGTCGGAGAGCATCGGGCGTTTGTCGTCGCGCTGTTCGACCGCGCGACTGAGCTGGGACAGCGCGATCACCGGCACGCCGAGTTCCTTGGCCAGCGTCTTCAGGCCGCGGCTGATCTCGGAAATCTCGTTGACCCGGTTGTCGGTGGCCCGGCCGCTGCCCTGCAGCAGCTGCAGGTAGTCGACCACGATCAGCCCGATGTCGTGCCGCCGCTTGAGCCGCCGGGCGCGGGTGCGCAGCGCGCCGATGGTCAGCGCGGGGGTATCGTCGATGTACAGCGGCAGGTCGGCGAGGCGCTGGCTGGCGTAAGACAGGTCCTGGAACTCGTCGCGCCCGATCTTGCCCATGCGCAGCTTTTCGGACGGGATGCCGGCCTGCTCGGCGAGGATGCGGGTGGCGAGCTGGTCGCTCGACATTTCGAGGCTGAACAGCGCCACCGGGGCGCCGACGCTCTTCTCGATCCCGTCGCGCTTGTCGCGCACGTAGCGGTCGGCGCAGTTGAAGGCGATGTTGGTGGCGAGCGAGGACTTGCCCATGCCCGGACGCCCGGCGAGGATGATGAGGTCGGAATCGTGCAGCCCGCCGCACTTGTCGTTGATCGAAACGAGCCCGGTGGTCTTGCCAGAGACATGGCCCCCCGAATTGATCGCCGTCTCGATCATCTCGAGCGCCTTGTTCGAGGCGCTGCGGAAGCTGTCCGCCTCGCTGGTGCTGGCCGCGCCCTCGGCGACTTCGTACAGGCGCGCTTCGGCCTGCTCGATCTTGCGTAGCGGCTCGACCTCCTCGCTGGTGTCGAGCGCGCCCTCGACCAGCTCGCGGCCGACCACCACCAGTTCGCGCAGCAAGGCGAGGTCGTAGATCTGCTGGGCGAGTTCGCGCGGGGCGAGCAGGCCCTGGCCGTCCGCGGTGAGGCGGGCGAGATAGGCGGTGCCGCCGAGTTCGCGCAGCGCCTCGTCGGCCTCGAAATAGGGCTTCAGCGTCACCGGGGTGACGATCATCTGCTTGTCGAGCAGCACGAGCACGCGCTCGAAGATGCGGCCGTGCAGCGGGTCGAAGAAGTGCTCCGGGCGCAGCGGGACCGTCATTTCCTCGAGCAGCCGGTTGTCGATCAGCACCGCGCCGAGAAAGGCCGCCTCGGCCTCGAGGTTGGCGGGCAGCTTGCGGCCCGCGGGCGTTTCCACGGTCGGGGTTTGGGGGCGGATCAGGAGGTCTTCGTCGGACATCGGTGCCTGATGCGCCGATGCGGGATTCGCGGCAAGGGGAGGGGCGGGAAATCGAGTTGTGGATAGCGGGCAAATCCTCACCCGCGACGTGACGGAATTGCCAGCTTGCCGCTTGCACTGCCGTCTGCGAAAGCCGCCGCGATGGCCGAGACAGTCCCGCACCCCAACCGCATCGCCGCGATTTCGCTCGACGAATCGACGGTGCTGGCGCGCGGGCCGCAGGTCGAGCAGGAGCGCGGAGCGGCGCTGCGCGACCTCGTAGTGGACAGCCATTTCCGCCCGATACGAGCGATCGAACTGGGACATTCGGGACCGTGGTCGCTCGACCTCGCGGTGGTCGACGGGCGGCTCGCCATCGGCCTGCGCGACCATCACGGGCGGGATGCGGGGGGTATCGGCCTCGGCCTCGCCCGCTTCCGCCGTACGGTGCGCGAATACTTCGCCATCTGCGACAGCTACTTCAAGGCGGTTCGTAAGGCCTCGGCGCAGGAACTTGAGACGCTCGACATGGCCCGGCGCGGAATCCACGATCGCGGCGCACGCCACCTGCTCGAAGCGCTCGATGGAAAGGTCGAACTCGACCACGATACCGCCCGGCGGCTCTTTACGCTGGTCTGCGTGCTCCATATCAGGGCCTGACAACAGGCAGGTCGCAAGAACGGGGTCAATGGGACGGAAGAAGGCTTTTCGCTGGCGCACGCGGATTCTCGCGCTGTTCCTGCTCGCCGCGCTGGTGGCGGGAGGCTGGGCGTGGTGGACGGCGCAGCACTGGCGGCCGGAACGCAAGGACTTCCCGGTCCAGGGCGTGATCGTTGGCGCGCGCGACGGGCGGGTCAATTTCCCCGCTTTCCGGGCGATCGGCGCGCAGTTCGTATATCTCGACGCGAGCAGCGGGGCGGGGGGCCGCGACCCGGCCTTCTCCCGCAACCTGCGCAATGTGCGCGGCTCGGGCCTGTCGGTGGGGGTGGTCCACACCTACGACCCGTGCGAGCCGGCCGAGCGGCAGAGCGCCAACTTCGTCACCATCGTCCCGCGCGATGGCGGGCTGCTGCCCCCGGCGATCGCACTGCTCGGCACCGCCGAGGACTGCCCGGAGCGGGTCAGCGAACAGGCGGTCGAGAGCGAGCTGACCACCTTCCTCAACCAGATCGAGGGGCATGTCGGCCAGCCTGCGGTGCTGCTGGTCTCGCCCGAGTTCGAGGCGCGCTACAACATTGCTTCCAAGATCGAGCGCAACCTGTGGCTCGAACGCGACTTCATGCAGCCCGACTATGCCGGCCGGCCGTGGACGCTGTGGACCGCCAACGCGCACTACCGTAACGATGCCAGCCCCGAACCCGTGCGCTGGGTGGTGCTGCAACCGTGACGGAAGACGACATCGCACTGATCGAAGCGGCGCGCGGCGCGGCACTCAATGCCTACGCGCCCTATTCGGACTTCCCGGTTGGCGCGGCGCTGCGCTTTGCCGATGGGTCGGTGGTGACCGGCGCCAATGTCGAGAATGCCAGCTACGGCCTCGCGCTTTGCGCCGAGGCGGTGGCGGTCGGCACCGCCATGGCGGAGGGACACCGCGGCGGGCTGGTGGCGGTCGCGGTGACCGGGCCGGGCGATGCGCCGATTACGCCGTGCGGCCGTTGTCGCCAGGTGCTTAACGAACTCGCTTCGCTCGGTGGCACAGACCCCGACGTGCTGTGCGTCGGCCCCTCCGACGTGCGCACGGTAAAGCTCTCGGCGCTGCTCCCCGATGCCTTCGGTCCGGACAACCTGGGCTAGCTCGACTGTCCCGTTTCTGGATGGTCCGGCGAATCCATTAGCTGGGGCCGGCAATCAGAAGTAATTGGTTATCAGGGCGCTAACCATGCGCGAGTCGCCCCTGTGACCCTCCGCACGGACGGGAGGGTGCTATGGTTGTGCAGGGAACTGCCGGCGACGATCTCCTCGTGGGGACGAACAAGGCCGACATCATTGAGGGGCTCGACGGCAAGGACAGGATCTTCGGCAAGGCCGGGGACGACATACTCTACGGCAACGACGGCAACGACCGCCTCGACGGCGGACCGGGCAAGGACATCCTCTACGGCGGGGCCGGCAACGACCTCTTGCTCGGCGGTTCCGGAATGGACACGCTCGTGGGCGGCATTGGCAACGACCGATACTGGGTCGATTCCGGTGACACGGTGGTCGAAGGCGCCGGCGAAGGCATCGACATCGTCTACGCCAGTGGCTCGTTCACGCTGTCCGACAACGTCGAGCAGCTGAACATCCTCAAGGCCGGCACCGGGACCGGGAACGGCCTGGACAACCTTCTCAACGGTTCGACCGGCGCCGACAACCTCTACGGACTCGACGGCAACGACACTATTCGCGGTGGCGACGGCAACGACCTGCTCGACGGCGGAGCGGGAACCGACACACTGCGCGGCGGCGCCGGGCTCGACATCCTGATCGGCGGTACCGGACGCGACTTCTTCGTGTTCTACGCCGACGAGAGTTCGGCCAACCATGCCCTGGCCGATGTCATCGAAGATTTCAGCTAGGCCGAGCACGACCGTATCAGCCTGATGCACATCGACGCCGACACCGGCGCTTCGGGCGACCAGGCTTTCGGTTTCATCGGGACGGCGGAATTCTCCGGCCACGCCGGGGAGCTGCGCTATGTGCACGGCGGCGGCACGACCTTCGTCGAGGGCGACACCAACGGCGACAGGCTGGCCGATTTCTCGATCGCGCTGACCGGGCTGCACACCCTGGTTTCCGGCGACTTCATGCTTTGAGAGGGGGGGCGCGCGGCTCAGATTGAGCCGCGCGCTTGCTTCGCTTCGCCGAGAATTTCGAACGCTTCGCGCATCACGTAAAGCGCGATGGCCGCGCCGACCACGAGGTCGAACGCGCGGATGCCGGTAAGCAGTACCGCGAGCCCCGACAGGATCACCGCGGCGTTGGCGACGACGTCGGCGCGGGTGAATATCCACGCCGCACGCATGTGGACCTCCTCACTGCGCTGCTGCGCGATCAAGCCCATGACCACGACGTTCACCACCAGCGCGGCCGCCGCGATGCCGATCATGCCAATGCCTTCGGGCGCGCTCCCTTCGAACCAGCGGCGCACGACCTCGGCCAGCATCCCGAAGCCGAGCAGCAGCAGCGCCCAGCCGCTGAACCTTGCCGCATTGGCCTTGAACAGCGCGCTGCGGCCGATGGCGGCGAGCGCGAGGGCATAGACTGCCGCGTCGGAAAGCATGTCGAGCCCGTCCGCCAGCAGCGAGGCGGAATGGAACGCCAGACCGCCGCCACTCTCGATCACGAACATCGCCGCGTTGAGCACAAGCGCGACGGTCAGCGCGCGGCGCTGGGCAGGGGTATCGGTCCCGGTCGGTTCGCAGCCGCAGTCGGACATGCGCCCGCGATTACAGGACATGGGCACGGCGTGGCAAACCGTGTTAGGCTGCGCGCGAGAGGCGGTGTGCAAGCCGCCCGGAGGAAGAGGAGCGAGTGATGCTCAACAAGGCCGACAACGAGCTGCTGACCCGGGTCGGGCCGGGAACGGCGATGGGCGCGATGCTGCGTGAGTACTGGGTGCCGGCCTGCCGCTCCGCAACGCTCGAAGCGGGCGGGGCGCCCGAGAAGATCCACCTGTTCGGGGAGAACTTCGTCGCCTTCCGCTCGCCCGACGGCACGCCCGGTTTCCTGCAGGAGGCCTGCCCGCACCGCTGCGCGTCCTTGCGCCTCGCGCGTAACGAAGAAGGCGGCCTGCGATGCATCTTCCACGGCTGGAAGTTCTCCGCCGCGGGCAAGTGCATCGACGCTCCGACCGAGCCGCGCGCCCAGCGCGAGAAGTTCGCCGACAGCGTGCCGGTGCGCAGCCACCGGGTGCACGAGGCCGGCGGCATGGTCTGGGTCTACATGGGCGCGAAAGAGACCCCGCCGCGCTTCCCCGACTACGAGTTCACCGACCTGCCCGAAGGCCACGTCCAGCCCTATCGCGGGATCATCCGCACCAACTGGCTGCAGGGGCTCGAGGCGCTTCTCGACAGCGCCCACGTCACCTTCCTCCACGCCACCAACCTCGATAGCGCCAAGGGCCGGTCCTACTTCAAGGACGAGAGCGACATGATGCTGGCCGACGGCGCGCCGGTGTTCGAGTTCGACGAGCGCCCCTACGGCTTCCGCGAGGGCGCGATCCGCGAGGAGGCGGAAGGCCGCCGCTACGCCCGCGTGCGCGAGGTCTCGCTGCCGTTCTTCAGCTTCATCCCCTCGGCCCCGCGCGGTCCGCGGATGGTGTGCTGCTCGATCCCGATCGACGACGTCACCACCGCGCAGTGGTACATCGCCTACGACACCGACGCGCCGATCAGGCACAACATGATCGGCGCCTTCGGCACCTGGAGCGAGAACCCGGATCACTTCAACGCCGACATGGGCGGCCCCGAAGACAACTGGCAGCAGGACCGCGAGGCGATGAAGGCCGGCCACTGGTCGGGCATCATCGGCCGCTCGAACGCCTACGAGGACTTCGCGGTGCAGGAATCGATGGGGCCGATCGTCGACCGGACGAAGGAGTATCTCGGCACCTGCGACCGGGTAATCTACCGCGCGCGGCGCTTGCTGCTCGATGCCGTGCGCCGTCACCGCGACGTGGGCGAACTGGCCTTTTCCGCCGAGGAAATCGACTACGGCGCAATCCGCGCGGTGAGCTTCGCCTACCCGGCCGACGCCGACTGGCGCGAGGTCGATCCCGAGGGGCTGGCCGAAGCAGCCGAATAGCCGCCCTCGACAAGCGGTTGATTCCGCGTCAATATGATAACGTTCACATGGGAGAGCGTGACATGACAAGGATCGCAATTTTCGTGCTTGCCGGCCTGGTCTTGGCGGCCGCACCGGCGGCGGCGCAGAACCAGGGCCAGACCGGTGCCCCCAGTAGCCCGATGGGCTCCAGCATGCCGCAAGGTGCGCCGGGCGACACGCCCGCTTCGGGCAACATGGGCCAGCTCGAGCACATGTCCGAGACCGAGAAGTTCGCCTTCGAGCGCTCGGGATCGGACAAGGCGGTAAAGTTCGCGGCCAAGGCGCAGGCCTTCATCACCGGATCCGCCGACGAGCGCGAACGGGCCATGTCGGTCGGCCGCGATGCCCAGGCCGGCAAGCCGTTCGACATGAGCGGGGACGACATCCGCGCCGCTCTCGAGGCCGACCTGCAGGACTGGCGCAAGACTTTCAGCATCCCGAAGGCGCAGTTCCAGTCGATTCACGAGCAGCTGGTGCCCGCAAAGGTCGAACTGACCGCCGCCGAATGGGCGGTACGCCGCGCGCAGTGGTTCCAGGCCCGAGACAAGTGGATCGACGACCAGCGCGCATTGCTGGGGATTCCCGCAGGCGGCTAGCCGCGACATTCCGCGACAGCTTGGCGATTGCGTGCCTCGCGCCTTCGGCATAGTCTCGCCTCACACGGGGAGAGGAGACTCTGCATGAAGAAGTTTGTTCTGGTTGCCGCCGCCGCCGCCTTGTTCGCGACGCCGGCGCTGGCCGAAGGAACCGGCGCAGCCGGCGCTTGGGCGATCGAGGCGAAGACCGATTTCGGCACCTTCAAGTCCGACTGGACCGTTGCCGAGGCGGACGGCGCCTACACGCTGGAAATGAAGGACGCGCCGATGGAAGGCGGTCCGGGTGGCGGCGAACCGCCCAAGAGCACGATCTCCAACCTTGTCGTCGACGGCGATCACCTGACCTTCGACCGCGCGCTCGACATGGGCGGCCAGCAGATGAGCATGAAGTACGACCTGACGGTCGCCGGCGACACGATGTCGGGCACCGCCAAAAGCGACTTCGGCGACATCCCGATCTCGGGCACCCGCAAGTAGGACTGGGCCCTAACGGGCGAAGAAACGGTCGATGATTTCGCGCGCCGGCCTGACAGGTCGGCGCGTTTCCGCGTCGATGCAGCACCAGGTCGATTTGACCTCGGCGATGATCTCCTCGCCGCGCTGAACCATGGTCTCGTAGCAAGCGCGCACACCCTGGACCTTTTCGAGCACGACATGGGCAATCACTTCGTCGCCGAGGAAGGCCGGGCGGCGATAGGTAATCTCGTGCTTGAGCGCGACCCACAGGTGCCGCGCCACCGCCTCGACCGGTGCGACGGACTTCCAGTGATCGATCACCGCATCCTGCACCCAGCCAAGGTAGCGGGCGTTGTTCACGTGACCCATGAAGTCGATGTCGGCGGGCGCGATGGCGATGGGGAAGAGGTGGGGCTTGCTCACATCGGTGTAAGTAGCGTGCGATTGTCACATCGCAAGGACTATCTGCCCTCTGCCTCGAGCCATTCGACGAGGGCTGCGAGGCATTCGCGCGCCAGCAGCTTGCAGCGTTCCGGGCTCCAGCCCTGTTCGGGGTCGGGCAGGTCGTCGTTGTCCTTGAACGGCATTTCCAGCGTCATCGAGCAGGCGCCGAAGCGCTCGGCGACCTGGTTGGTGCTCATCGACAGGTTGGCCTTGCCGGCCCGCGCGACGGGATATCCCTTGGCGGTCTGGAATTCGGGGGTGCGGCGGGCGAGGATCAGCTGGAAGCTGTTGTACTTCGCCTGCAGTTCCTCGCTCCACGACGGGATGCCCTCGAACCCGGCGAGGAAGTTGGCGGCGATCGCCTCGTCGCCGTGGACGTCCATCGCGAAGTCGACGCCGGTTTCATCCATGGCGTTGCGGATGGCGAGGACCTCGGGCGACTTCTCGGCGCTCGGCTCGTGCCATTCACGGTTGAGGTTGGTGCCGACCGCGTTGGTGCGCAGGTGCCCGCGGCGGCTGCCGTCGGGGTTGCAGTTGGGCACGACGTTGAGGCGGCACTTCTGGCGGAGGACGCGCGCGACCGGGTCGGCCGGATCGGTCAGCACTTCGAGAGCGCCTTCCATCCACCATTCGGCCATCGATTCGCCCGGGTGCTGGCGGGCGTAGAGCCAGACCTGCGTTTGGCCCTCGCCCATGGCGAGGCAGTCGAGCGGCTGGCCGTCGAGCGTCAGGCCGAGGCAGCGATACTCGACGCCTTCTGCGCTGGCGGCCTCGGCGACGAGGTCGTGGTGCCGCTCCATCGAATAGGGCGCGAAGTAGGCGAACCAGGCGACGTCGCTGGCCGGCGTGTAGCGGATCGTCAGCGTGCCGCCGTCCTCGCCCTTGTCGAAGGTCGTTTCGGCGCGGCCCCAGTAGTCGCGGTCCTCGGAGACGCAGGCGTTGTAGCCCGGCCAGCCCGCGGGATAGGCGCTGGTGTTGAGATCGGTGATGCGCAGCACGAGCTCGCGCCCGGCCGCGCCGGTGACGCGGAAATGGAACCACTGGCGGAACTCGGACATGTGGTCCGCCGGGATGGCGAGGGTGGCGCTGGCGCCGTCGATGGAGATTACGTCGATGTTGCCGCTGTCGAACGCGGCGTTGATTGCAATGTCAGTCATTTGACCTCGATAGTCGCGCCGGATTCGCCGGGGAAGCCCTTGAACAGCGCCGCCGCCATCTTGTCCGCGGCGGCCTGCGCGCTGGCGTAGTCGCTGTTGGTGCTGGCCGAAAACTCGGCGCGGCCTTCCCACAGCGCCTGCCCGGTGCCGTTGTCCTTTATGACCACGCGCAGCCGGTTGGCGGTGACGTCCGGCGGCGGGCCGGAAAGGTCGAAGCCGAGCCCGACGCCGACGCCCGAACCGTAGGACCCGGTCGAGCCGCCGACCCCGACATTGACCGGCGAACGGCGCGGCGCAGCGTGGAGTGCCGTACGCTCGACCCGAACTTCGGCGACCTGCCCGCTCACCTCGTTTTCGACCACGCGGTACCCGAGCCTCGCCAGCTCGGCGGCGACGGCCTGCTTCCAGGCGGTGAATTCGAGGCCGTTGCCGCCGTCCGCGGCGCGGACGGAAATGCTCCCGTCGCCGAGGCGAGCGGGCTCGCTGCCGCTGAAGCGGGTCACAGAAACCGGCGAGACGACGGTCTGCACGCACCCGGCCAGGGCAAGAGCGGCGAAGGGGGCGAGGAACAGGCGGTTCATGACGATGTGACCTCCGGGCTTGTTTGTGATGGCATGGGGGCATATCGCGCCAATGCTAACCGGACAATGAACCGGCTTTCCGCCCTTGACTTGGCCTCCCTCCGCCCTTAGGGGCCCGCGCTTGAAATTGCGGCATCGGAGGCCATCTCCGGTGCCGAACTTTTTGGAAGAACCGTCATGAAGATCGTCAACAGCCTCAAGTCGCTCAAGGGCCGTCACCGCGACAACCGCGTGATCCGTCGTCGCGGCCGGGTCTACGTGATCAACAAGACCAACCGTCGCTTCAAGGCGCGCCAGGGCTAATGCCGGCCGCGCCGCGATTCGTTCGCGGCAGCGATGAAGTGCAGGGCTCCCGTCAATTCGGGAGCCTTTTGCATGCCTGATACCCCGCGCGCAGTCGTCTTCGACATCGGCCGCGTCCTCTACGACTGGAACCTCAGGTACCTGATGGAAAAGCTCATCGCCGATCCGGCCGAGCTCGACCACGTGCTCGCCAACGTGATCAGCGAGGACTGGCACTTCCAGAGCGACTCCGGAACGCCGCTTGCCGAGATGGTTCCCGCCCGAAAAGCGGCGTTTCCGGAACACGCACACCTCGTGGACGCCTATGTCGAGCGCTTCAATGACACTATTCGGCACCCGATCGAGGGCACCCACGCGTTGGTCCGGCGGCTCCATGCGGCGGGCGTCCCGCTTTATGCGCTGACCAATTTCGGGGCTGAGTTCTTCGTCGGATTCCGCCCGCACGAACCGATCTTCGACCTGTTCGACGATATCGTCGTCTCGGGCGTTGAGAAGGTCGCAAAGCCCGATCCGCGGATCTACGAAATCAGCGAGCGCCGCTTCGGCCACCCGCCCGAGGCGCTGTTCTTCACCGACGACAATCCCGCCAACGTGGCCGCCGCCCGCGCACGCGGCTGGCAGGCGCACCTGTTCGAAGGGCCCGAGGGACTCGCCGACGAACTGGTCCGCCTCGGCTTGCTCTCCTGAAAGAGAACAGCCCCCGCGCCGCTTGGTAGGCGCGAGGGCTTTGGGTGGCATTCCCGGATTGGGAGGAATGCCGGGGGGATGGAGAGGATGCGGCCTCAGCCGTTGCAGCGAGCGAGGTCTTCAGTCGAGAGGTCCTGGCCGTCGGCGCTGAAGCGCACGACCGCCGAGGTTTCCTTGGCCAGCTTGCGGCAGACGAACAGCGGGCGGCTGGTGTCCTTGCCGGCGGAACACGAGGTGCCGTCGCAGTTCCACACCAGTCCGCCAGCGACGAACTTGGCGGTCTCGACCGGGGCGGTCAGTTCGGCCTGGTAATAGGCTGTCGAGCCGGCGGCGGCCGGGGCGGCAAGCGCGGCGGCGGCGAGAGCGGAGAGGGCAAACAAGCGCAAGGGGGACATGGGACACTCCTGGCAATCAGTTGCATTGAAAAACTAGTTGCGAATCGCTACCTAGGGAAGCGAGTTGCATTATGCAACCGAAATATTGCGTGTCCGTTGCAAGCCCACCCACCTGTGGGCTAATCGTCGCACGGAGAGAAGAAAGGCAGCAATGGGTCACTTGCACGAAAACCTGCGGGAGGTCGTCGAATGCGGCCTGCCCGGCGCGCTCGAAGTGATCGGCGACCGATGGAGCTTCATGATCCTGCGCGCGGGTTTCAACGGCATCCGCCACTTCGACAGCTTCCAGTCCGAACTCGGCATCGCCCGCAACATCCTCTCGAACCGCCTGCACAAGCTGGTCGAGAACGGCATCTTCAGCCGCGAACCGTGCGAGCACGACAAGCGCAAGGTCGAATACCGGCTTACCGCCAAGGCGATCGACCTGCTGCCCGCGCTCATCGCGCTTCGCCAATGGGGCGAGAAGTACACCAGCAAGGTGCCCTCGAACCTGGTGCTGGTGGACGCGCGCGACCGCAAGGCGATCGAGCCGGTGCGGCTCCACGCCCACGATGGGCGGCCGCTGGCCTACTCCGACCTCGACTGGGAAGAGGCGGACAAGGTTGCCTCAACCGATCGCGGCGCGTCCGGCGAGTGCTGCTGAGCCGCCTTGCGCTTCAGTTGATGCGCAGCAGGCGCTTTATGTTCGTGAGCAGCGCCAAGACCGTGACCGGCTTCGACAGGTAGCCACTCGCCCCGGCATCGCGAATCCTCGCTTCCTCGAGACGTCCGGCATAAGCGGTGATGGCCAGGATCGGCAGGTCGCGATAATCGGCCTGCGCCTTGAGCCGCTCGGTCAGCACCAGCCCCGAGACGTTCGGCAGGTTGATGTCCATGATGACGAGGTCGGGCCGCACGCGCTCCACCTCGTCGATCACGCGCGCGCCGTCACCCACCGAGGTGACCGCGAATCCGGCCTGCTCCAGCGTCGCAATGTAGAACATGCGATTGAGCAGATCGTCTTCAACTACGAGAATGCGCCGTCCCATGGCTCAACAACGCAAAAATCCCCGCCGGTTCCGGAGCTAGCCACAATTTTAGATCATACGCCTTTCGGGGGAGCGCGTTCAGTTTTCCCCGGAGGACTTGGACTCGCCCTGTTCGATGGTCACTTTCGACGGTGGGGCGATGTCGGGATGACGCGAGGCAAGCTCGCGCTCGCGGTCCTCGTCACTCTCCTTCATGCCCTTCTTGAACTCGCGTACGCCCTTGCCGAAGTCGCCCATCGTCTCCGACAGCTTTCCGCGCCCGAACAGCACCAGCACGACGATGCCGACGACCAGCCAGTGCCAGACTGAAAACGAACCCATTTACGCGTGCACTCCTTTGCGTGGCGCCGGATTAGCAGGTCGGGGGAGGTGACGGAAGCGGGTGGGTAGTGGGATGCCGACGCCCAAGTCTGCTAGCGACCCAATTGCGGACAGTTGACACTGGATTTTAAGATGGCAGCTAGGCGCCCTAATCCAAGACATAAGAGCCCGACTTCTTAGTTCCCGAAAGTGGACATTCTTCGCGGACAAGTTGGCTGGTCGGGGGTTTGGCGCCTTTCTCCGCTACTATTCCCATGCAGTGAGGCTGTCAGTGGCGTCAGGAGCAGGATCAGGATCGGGGATCTTGTCGCCAGCCAGGAGATACGAAGCCGGTCGACGGTTATCCAGCAGAAGACCGGGCGCCCTGTTCAGTTCGAACTGACAGGCGATGTTCGTGCCAGCCTTTTGGCGTGGCTCGAGCGGCGTGGAGGATCGACCGAAGACTACGCCTTCCCAAGCCGCATCGATCGAACAAAGCACCTGAGCACGAGACAATACGCGCGCCTGGTCGATGAATGGGTGACTGCCATTGGGCTGCGACGTGAGGAATACGGTACGCACTCGATGCGGCGCACCAAGGCTTCGATGATTTACAAGGCGACGGGCAATCTCCGTGCCGTGCAAATCCTGCTTGGCCATTCCAAGATCGAGAACACCGTCAGGTACCTGGGCGTGGACATCGAGGACGCGCTATTGCTCGCCGAGCGCACGGAAATCTGAGGTCGAGGCGGTCCTTTCCCAAAACGGAAGCGGAAGGGCCGCTTCTCAA
>NZ_WTYM01000059.1 GCF_009827435.1 Croceibacterium salegens
GGAATGCCGGCGCAGGTCGTCGGTACCGGCCAGGGCAAGGTAAAGTTCTTCAACGCCCAGAAGGGATTCGGCTTCATCCAGCGCGATGAAGGCGGTGAAGACGTGTTTGTGCACATCAGCCAGGTGGAACGCGCCGGGCTGGAAGGTCTCGCCGAAGGGCAGGAACTGCAATTCAACCTCGTCGATCGGGGCGGAAAGATCTCCGCGGCCGACCTGCAGGTTGTCGGCGATGTCATCGCCGTGGCGCCGCGTGCGCCGCAGCGCGAGCTGACCGGCGAAAAGGCGACCGGGACGGTCAAGTTCTTCAATTCGATGAAGGGTTTCGGCTTCATCACGCGCGATGACGGCAAGGAAGATGCCTTCGTCCACATCAGCGCGGTCGAGCGCTCGGGCCTGCCCGGGATCAATGAAGGCGACAGGTTCGAGTTCGATCTCGAGGTCGACCGACGAGGCAAGTACTCGGCGGTCAACCTTGTGCCCGTTCAGGGCTGACCGATCCGCGCCATGGCCGGTATTTGACCGGGCCAACGCACAGGCATAAACGGTTGCAAATGGCGGTCCGCAAGGGCCGCCATTTGTCGTTCACGCGTTTCTACGTTTCATATTGCAGATAGGATTCCAGCCATGTCGATCACCCCGCTCATGCCCGTTTACCCCCGGTGCGACGTGCGGCCGGTGCGAGGCGAGCACTGTCACCTGATCGATGAGAACGGCACCCGCTATCTCGACTTTGCGGCGGGAATCGCGGTCAACCTGCTGGGCCACAGTCACGAGGGGCTGATCGGTGCGATCCAGCGCCAGGCGGCGACGCTGATGCATGTCTCCAACCTCTATGGCAGCCCGCAGGGCGAGGCGCTGGCACAGCGGCTGGTCGACCTGACCTTCGCCGACACGGTATTCTTCACCAACTCGGGCGCCGAGGCGGTCGAGTGCGCAATCAAGACCGCGCGCGCATATCACCAGCACGCCGGCAACGACGAGAAGTTCGAGCTGATCACCTTCAAGAACGCCTTCCACGGCCGGACGATGGCGACGATCAGCGCATCCAACCAGGAGAAGATGCACAAGGGCTTCAGCCCGCTCCTGCCAGGCTTCAAGTACGTCGATTTCAACGACCTTGAAGGCGCCAAGGCGGCGATGGGCCCGCACACTGCCGGGTTCCTTGTCGAACCGATCCAGGGCGAAGGCGGCATCCGCACCGGCACCGACGAATTCCTCAAGGGCCTGCGCCAACTGGCCGACGAGAACGACCTGATGCTGGTGTTCGACGAAGTGCAGTGCGGCGTCGCGCGCACCGGGACCATGTTCTACTACGAACAGGCCGGTGTCGTGCCCGACATCATGGCAGTGGCGAAGGGGATCGGCGGTGGCTTCCCGCTCGGTGCCTGTGTCGCCACGGAAAAGGCCGCCCGCGGCATGACCTTCGGCACCCACGGCTCGACCTACGGCGGCAATCCGCTGGCGATGGCGGCCGGGATGGCGGTGCTCGATGCCGTGGCCGATGACGAATTTCTCGCCGAGGTGCGGGAGAAGGGTGAACGGCTGCGCACGCGGCTCGAGCAGTTCATCGGCAACTATCCCGATCTGTTCGAAGGTGTCCGCGGCAAGGGCCTGATGCTCGGCATCCGCATGACGATCGAGCCGCGGCCGTTCATGCAGCACCTGCGTGACAACCACCAGCTGCTCACCGTAGCAGCAGGCGACCAGACCCTGCGCGTCCTGCCGCCGCTGGTTATCGGAGATGCCGAGATCGACGAGTTCTTCGACAAGCTTTCGGCCGGTGCCGCGAGCTACCAGGCGCCGGAATCCTGACGATGGCGGCGGGGGGCGATCTCGATATCGCGGCGATCGTGCGAAATTTCATCGACCTGTCGGATGCGGGCGGCGATGCGATCGCTGCGATGATCAACGATGCGCAGGACCGCAAGGCGGCCCGCGCCGGCTGGCCCAAGGGCAAGCCGGACGCCGACGCGCCGCTTGCCGGTCATGTCCTGGGGATGATCTTCGAGAAGAGCTCGACCCGCACGCGGGTCAGCTTCGACATCGCCATTCGCCAGCTTGGCGGAACGTCGGTGATTCTCGATTCGGGCACCAGCCAGCTCGGGCGCGGCGAGACGATTGCCGATACGGCGCGCGTGCTCAGCCGGATGGTCGATGCGATCATGATTCGCACCGACGATCACGCCAAGATCGAGCAACTGGCGCATCACGCGCACGTGCCGGTCATCAACGGGCTGACTGATCGCTCGCACCCGTGCCAGATCGTTGCCGACCTGCTCACCGTGATCGAACAGGGCAAGGCGCTGCCTGGGCTGGAAGTGGCCTGGCTCGGCGACGGCAACAACGTGCTGCACTCGATCCTCGAGGCGGCGGCACTGATGAAGTTCAATGTTCGCATTGGTACGCCGGTCGGCTACGAGCCGTACGACGAGTTCGTGCAAATGGCGCGCGCTGCCGGATCGAACGTCCTGCTCACGCAGGATGCCGCTGAAGCGGTAAGCGGCGCGGACGTGGTGGTCACAGACACCTGGGTCTCGATGGGTCAGGAGCACACACACAACAAGCTCGCCGCTATGGCCCCGTTCCAGGTCAACGAAGCATTGATGGTCAAGGCCAAGCCAAACGCACGCTTCCTGCACTGCCTGCCCGCGCACGTCGGTGACGAGGTAAGCGAAGGGGTGTTCGAGGGGTCGCAGTCGGTCGTATTCGACGAAGCCGAGAACCGCATCCACGCGCAGAAGTCGATCCTGCTGTGGTGCTTCGGATTGCTCTGAAAGCGCCTTTCATCGCGCCCGATCGGCCCCATATGGACAGGCGATGAGCGATAACATTTCGGGACACGGCGAAACCGGCTTCGACCGAATCCTGCAATTCACTCTGACCGAACGCCACGCGCGTGGGCGCGTGGTTCGGCTTGGGCCGGTGCTCGAGGAAATCCTCGAAGCACACGACTACCCGCCTCTGCCGCGCCAGCTGCTGAGCGAAGCGCTGGTCCTGACCGCGTTGATGGGCGCCCTGCTCAAGGATGACGGCAGCCAGCTGACTCTACAGGCCCAGGCCGAGGAAGGGGCGATCAGCCTGCTTGTATGTGATTATCGCGGCGGCGAACTGCGCGGCTACCTTCAGCACGATGCGGAGAAAGTCGCCACGCTGGGCGGAACGCCCTTGCTCCAGCAGCTGTTCGGGGCCGGCCATCTCGCCATCACCTTTGACCTCGCAGCGACAGGTCAGCGCTACCAGGGCGTCGTGCCACTCGAGGGGACTTCGCTCACTGAAGCAGTCGAACGCTACTTCGCGCAAAGCGAGCAGGTCCCGACGATCATCCGCACCGCGATTCGACCGGGTCTCGGCGGCGCGATTGCCGGAGGCTTGCTCGTCCAGCACCTCGCAGAGGGCGAAGAGGGCCGCGAGCGGCTGCATGTGCGGATGGACCATCCCGAGTGGGAACACGTCGCCGTCCTTGCTGGCAGTACCCGCGAAGGCGAGCTGGTCGATCCCGAGTTGAGCCTCGAGGCGCTCGTCTGGCGCCTGTTCCACGAAGAAAACGAGGTGCGAGTCGAGGCTGGTGCAGAGCTGTCGCGCGGCTGCCGTTGCTCGGTGGTGCACTTCGAGGAAGTGCTGGCGCGCTTCCCCAAGGAAGATCGGCAGGACATGCGGGATGAGCATGGCATCATCCGCGTCGACTGCGCCTTCTGCTCGCGCGAATTCCAGATCGAGGACTAGCGTTGCGGCTTGGGCTTGCGGGCGGCGAGCGCCGCGCCTAGCCGAATGCCATGAGCAGCAGCGACAAACTGGAGGGAGATGGCCGCAGCGCGGTCGTGCTGCTTTCGGGCGGGCTCGATTCGATGGTCTCCGCCGCGCTCGCCCGAGAGGCTGGCTTCGCGCTCCATGCCCTGACCATCGACTACAACCAGCGGCACCGCCGCGAGATCGAGGCGGCAAGGCTCATTGCCGGAAAGCTCGGCGTCGCCAGCCATGTCATCTTGCGGCTCGACCTGCGCCGTTTCGGCGGCTCCGCGCTGACCGACGACATCGACGTTCCCAAGGGCGGCGTCGGGAGCGACATCCCGGTCACATACGTCCCGGCGCGCAACCTCATCTTCCTGTCGCTGACCGCTGGATTCGCCGAAGCGCGCGGCAGCAGCGACATCTTCATCGGCGTCAACGCGCTCGATTACTCGGGCTATCCCGACTGCCGGCCCGAATTCATCGCCAGCTTTACGGAGACCGTGAGACTGGCGACGCGAGCGGGGGTCGAAGGGGCACCGTTCACGATTCACGCGCCGTTGCAATACATGGGCAAGGCGGAAATCGCTGCCGAGACGGTGCGGCTCGGCCTCGATCCGGCGTGGAGCTGGTCGTGCTACGATCCGACGCCCGATGGCCGGGCCTGCGGGCTGTGCGATTCCTGCCGCCTGCGCCTCAAGGGATTCGCCGATGCCGGGCTGGAAGACGGCCTCGAATACGCGGCGATGCCTGACGACAGCTAGGAAGCCGTGAATACCCCGCAGGCGACGCGCGCGCCGGAATTGCCCGAGGGATCGGTCTTGTAGTCGTCGGGACCGGCGTGGACCACGATAGCCGAGCCGTCGCCATCGAAGATGTCCGCCAGGATCTCCGCACGCGAACCCATCAGGGTGGCGCTGACGGTGCCCGCGCCCTGGTCGCCGATCGTCACATTGGGCAGATCGCCCATGTGCGATCCGGCCGGATTGCTAGTGCCATGCTGCTTGCCGCCGGGATTGAGGTGTCCGCCGGCGGAAGTGAAGTCCGGCGCATCGCACTTGCCGATCATGTGCAGGTGAATGCCGTGGACGCCGGGCGAAAAGCCCGCCAGCGCGATCGAGATGCTGACCTGCGTCCCGTTGCCGTAAAGCTGCGCGGTCCCGGCCGGGAGGCCATTGGCGAAATGCAGGGTGGCCGAACCGATCCGTTCGGTCGGCACCTCCTGGATGGACTCGCAGCCGGTAACGGCAAGTCCCAGAGCGGCAATGGCGAGCAGACGGGTAGCGGGCATAGCGATCTCCTGCATGTTTCGTGGCACAACGCAGTAACGAAGCAGAGGCTCCGCATCCTCAGTTGCCGGTCAGGATACCGCCGGAAATCAGCGCAGTAATCAAGCTTGAAATGGCTGCGCGGGCCTCGTCGTCGACCGTCGTGCCGCCTGCAGGGACCGCCGGGGCGGCCGGCCGTTGCCAGCCTCCGGCGTAGAGGATCACCTGCCCCGTTGAACGGTCAAACAGCCGCATGCCGTCGTTCGGCGCGGCGAACAGCCAGCTGCCCGCTTGCCATGTCGCAAGCTTGCCGTCCTCGCCGGTCCAGTCCCCGTCGGCCCCGATCCCCACCAGCCAGGCTTCACCATCGGCCGGCGTTGCCGGCGGTGAAACCGCCTCGCCTTCGCAGGCCGCGTGGAGCAGCGCGTCGGTCAGCGCATGCGCTTCGTTGACGTAGAATTCCTTCTGGGCTTGCCCGGCCGAGCGTGGCTGTGTTGCGGACCTCGCAGCGCCTCGGGCTCGCCGGCCGAATAGAGCCAGGCCACGGCGCCGTTCTCCCAGGTCAGCTTGCGCAAGGAAGGCTCGAACACCGGAGCGAGCGCGCCGGGGGCGGCGGCGAGGACGCCGCTGTCGCCTTCGACCATCACGTTCCTCACTTCGGCGAGGCTCCCGCCGACCAGCGCGATGCGCGCGTTGCCGTCGTTGCGGGCGACGTCGCGGACCCATTCGGCACCGGCGCGGGTCTTGCCGAAACCGCGTCCGGCGCAGATCAGCCAGGTGCGCCAGGCCTCGCCCGGGGGAAGCTGTTCGTCGCGCGCCCAGCCCTCCCAGTAGTATGAGCCGAGCGCGGCCATTTCGTGCGGGGCGAGCAGGCGGGCGAGCTCCTGCCGCTTTTCCACGTCCTCGGGATCGTCGCTCCGCAGCCAGGAGCCGCGCGAGGGTTTACGCTTACGCCTTGGCATCGCGCTTCGTCCGCTTGGCGACGTTCTTGCGCGCCTTGCGGATCGCGGCGGTGCCTTCCTTGCCGCGGGCGCGCAGGGCATCGATCTTGGCGTTGATCGATTCGATCGTCGCGGCTTCCTCGGCCAGCGTGCGGCGGCCCTTCTCGCGCGCCACGTTCTCGCGGTGGGCGGTGAGGCAGCGCAGCGCGGTGGCGGTGTCGAACTTGCGCTTGGGCGCGTCGGCCGCCTCGCCGCTGCGCAGGTGCTGCAGCAGCTCCATCTCGAGGTTGTCGTAGCCTTCGGTGAGCGCGGCGTACCAGCGGCGCGCGAAGTCCGGATCGGTGCGGCGCAGGTTGTAGACCTTGCTCACCGGGATATCGGCCACCGCCGCAGCGGCGGCGACGTTCGAGGTGTGCGCCAGTTCGTCGAGGAATCGTTCGACCTTGGCGGCGCCACGGCGGGGGGCCGGGCCGGTCTTGCGCTTACGGCGGTCGTCGACCGGCCGGACCTTGTCCCACTCGACCTGGAAAGCAACGTCGCGGCCGCGCAGGTGATAGGGCGTCGAAGTCGCCACTCCGGCGGCGCGGCAGGCTACCGTCACGCCCTTGCCCGAGCGCAAGGCGTCGAGGAACCGCCCGGCCCATTCCGGCCAGGCTTTCACGTTGTTGTTGTCCATGTCGTCGATCCCATGCTTGGCGATGCCTCGAAACGCGAAAGGGCGCCCCGTTTCCGGGCCGCCCTTTTCGAATCGGTCTATCGCGATGTTCGGCTTCTCTAACCAAACAGCGTCACGATGTCAATAGAAAAGTACCAGATAGGTTATTTGATTTCGATTGCCGTGGTTCGCGGCCTCGCCTAACCGCGCGGAAGCTGGAAGGGACCACGGGCGGGACATGCTGCGCAAGCTCTACGACTGGACGATGGAGAAGGCGGCGCATCGCCACGCCGAGTGGTGGCTGGCGCTGTTCGCCTTCGTCGAGGCGAGTTTCTTCCCGATCCCGCCGCACCCGCTGCTCGGGCTGATGTGCCTCGCCGAGCCGAAGAAGGCGATTCGCTTCGCGGCGATCGCCACGCTGGCTTCGGTGGCCGGGGGACTGCTCGGATACGCCATCGGGGCGTTGCTCTACGACACCGTCGGGCGCCAGCTGCTCGACCTGCTGCACCTCACCGACAGCTTCCCGCAAGCGGCGTGCTATCTGCGCGAGTACGGGGCCGAGATCATCATGATCAAGGGCATGACCCCGATCCCGTTCAAGCTGCTGACGATCACCGCCGGGTTCATCGGCATGAACCTGCTGAGCTTCGTTTTCGCCAGCATCGTCAGCCGGTCGATCAGCTTCATGATCGTCGGCGTGCTGTTCCGGCTGTTCGGCGCCCCGATCAAGAGCTTCATCGACAAGTACCTCGGGCTCGTCACGGTCGCCTTCGTCGTGCTGGTGGTCGGCGGGTTCATCCTCGCCACGCAGCTCTCCGGGGGCGGCGACGACGCGACGCACAAGTGCGCCGCCGCGACGATGGAAAGCCTCGGCTAGCCGCGCGGGATCGGCCAGGCGGTGGTGAACTTGCGCCGCCGCTTGACGAACCGGCTCTCGTAACGCCGCACCGCCGGATCGCTCGCCAGCGCCTCGTCGGCGAACATGTTGAAGGCGTCCATGTCGGCCACCGCGACGACCAGCACGAGGTCGAACGGCCCGGCGACTTCGAGCACCGCCTGGATCTCGCGCCGCCCGTCGAGCCGCCGCAGCAGCGCCTCGACCTCGGGCAGGGCGTGGCGGTCGAGCTGGATGTCGACCAGCGCCGAAAGGAACGGCCCGACCTTCTCGCTGACTACCGCGCGGTCGGCCAGGATGGTCCCGTCCTCGCGCATTCGCCGCACCCGCCGGGCGATCGCCGAGGGCGACAAGGCAACGTCGCGCGCAAGGTCTTCGGCGGTGCGCAGCGCATCCTCCTGCAGCAGCGATAGGAGGGCGCGATCATAGTTGTCCCACTCGCGCATTTTCCGGCGTCGTTGCTCCCTGGCTTGCCGAAATCCGGCAAATCGCGGCGCCAATTTGCCGCCTTCTGGCGCACCGCAATAGCTATATCAGGCGCAGTGACAAAACGGAGATTCCCGATGCGATTTCCGCATATCCTGTTCCCGTTCGCTGCCGTCGTCCTGCCCTTCAGTTTCGTGCACCCCTGCCCGGCGCGCGCACAGGAAGCCATCTCGCCGGCGGCAACGTCCGCGACGATCGCAGCGCTGCGCAAGGAGGTGGCGGCGCGCTATGTCCTGCCCGATACCGCTGCGGCGCTCGACAAGGCGCTTGCCGGGGCGGAAGCGAGGGGAGAGTTCGCCGGCCTGACCGGCGAAGCGCTGGCGCAGAAGGCGACCGAGGTGATGCACGGCGTCTACGAGGACGGCCACCTCTCGCTGATGTACGATCCAGCGCAGTCGGCGCTGCTGGCCGCGCATCCGATGGACGACGATGGAGAGCAGGGCGACATGCCGGCCGAGGCGGTGCGGCAGGTCGCGCTCAACAACGCCGGCGTACTCAAGCTCGAGCTCCTCCAGGGCAACATCCGCTACATGGATTATCGCGGCTTCATGTGGGGCACGCCGGAGGCCGAAAAGGCGATGGAGACGGCAATGGAGTTCCTGCGCGGGGGCGATGCCATCGTCATCGACCTGCGCCGCAACGGCGGCGGGGACGCCGACGCGGTCGCCGCGCTGGCGAGCTATTTCCTGCCCGCCGGGACCGACCTGATGCGCTTCGAGATGCGCGGACATCCCGGAATGCCGACGAAGACGCACGCCACGCCGTTCTCGCTCGCCGGGAAGCCGGTTTACGTGCTGACCTCGCACTTCACCTTCTCGGCGGCGGAGGAATTTGCCGACCACGTCTCGGCCTTCGGGTTCGGCAAGCTGGTCGGCGAGAATACCGGTGGCGGCGGCTTCCAGAACACCTTCGTGGCGATCCCAGGGGGTTACGTTGCCTCGATCTCCATAGGCCGCGCGGTGCACGCGAAGACCGGCAAGGACTGGCAGACCGTCGGTATCGCCCCGGCCATCGCGGTGGAGGCCGACAAGGCGCTGCTGGTGGCGCAGGCCGAGGCGATGGACGGGCTGGCGAAGACCGGCCCCGAGAACGAGCGTTGGGCCGCGGGGCGGCTCGCAGCCTTCTACCGCGCGCAAGTCTCGCCCATCGATCCCGGGCATGCGCTTGCGGGCTATGCTGGGACCTATGGCGACCGGGTTCTCGCCATCGATCCGGCGGGCAACCTGACGACGAGCCGCGGCGGACGCCCGCCGGTCACGCTCGTCGCGGTGGGAGAGGACACCTTCGTGCCCGAGAGCTCACCGATGCAGCACTTTCGCTTCGTGACGGAAGGCGGCCGGGCGGTCGCTCTCGAAGTCGACCAGCCCGGCGGCCTGCCACAGCGGACCGACCGCAAGGGCTAGGCCGCCGCGCTCCGGCGGTTCCACGGCATCACCGCCAGCAGGTGGGCCATGCCGCACCATCCGCTCACGCCGGCGAAGGTCAGCCCGGCGCCGACGAAGGCGCAGAGGCCGAAGGCCAGCGGCGAAACGGTGAAGCCGAGCAGCACGCCGACGAGGATCAGCGAACCTGCGACGATCTGCACCTGGCGCATGATTTCGAGCGGCTGGCTCTTGTCCTCTTCGACCGGCAGGCCCGCCTTGCGCCAGGCGTCGAGGCCGCCGACCAGCAGGTAGCCTTCGTCGCAGCAACCGGCGAGCTTTTGGGCATTGGCCGAGGTGCGCATGCCAGAGCGGCACATGAAGACCACCGGCTCCTTGCAGCCGAGCGGGGCGAGCGCGTCGGCGGGGCGGTTTTCGGCCCCCGGCACACGGGCGCGGGCGAACTCGTCGGGCGAGCGGATATCGACCAGCCGGGCACCATCGGCAACGATGCGCCGGGCCTCGGCGGGGGTCACGGTTTGCAGCATTTCGAACCTCTAAACTCTCTCAATTAGGCATTGCTAATATAAAGAGTGTCGAGGCCGTTTTCAAGGCCTGCCGAGTGCGCCCCTTGCCCCGGCGAGCTGTTTCAGCATTGCCGTTGCCTCGGCGCGGACCGCTGCGGTTGGGCGGGCCAATTCCGGTTAGGGCACAATCGCCCGGCCGTCCTCACCGATCTCGACCAGGCCCATGCGATTGCCCGCCGGGTCACGGAACAGGCCAAGGATCACCACGCCGGGGACTTCAAACCGCGGCGCCTCTACGCTACCGCCGTTGGCGGTCACCTTGGCAAGCGCCGCGGTTACGTCTGGTACGCCGAAGTAAAGCATAGCATCGCCCGCCGCCTCGGTCCGCAGGTTACCGTCGAGCCTTCCGGTGGTTTCGACCGTCACCGCCCCGTCGGCCGCGACCTTCCAGCCAAACACGGCGGTGTAGAATGCCTGGACCGCGGACCCATCGGGCCCGGCGATGTCGAAGAATACGATCGGTGCCGCCATGCGCGCCTCCTGTTGTGCCGAAGCGGGAGCCGACGCCGTCAGCGCCAGGCCCAATGCCAAAGTCTTGATCGCCGTCATGTCCGACCTCCTGAACCGCGTATCGCTATCCCGCTTACACGCGGGCCGCGCCGGCTTCTTGACGATTCTTGCGGACCGCCTTCAGGCGCGGGTGTCGGGGAAATAGACCTCGGTCAGGTTGTCCGCCGGGTCGCCGTCAACGTGCACCTCGCGGTGGACCTGAAACGGTGGCGCGCCACTGAGGACGTACTTTTCGGGCACCGCAAAAATCGCGTTGACCAGCGCGCGATAGGCTTGCGGCAGGGTGTTATGCGGTCCGCGGTGCTCGATCACGCCGAAGGTACCGCCGTCGAACGGCAGGTAGAAATAGCGCCCGTCGGGTGTGACCTCGCGCTCGATCTCGATTGCGAAATCGGCCCGCATCGCCGCATCCGGCGTGATCCCCGGCATGTCGAGGAAGAACCCGTACGGCAGGCGCGAGTGGCCCAGGTCGTGCGCCTCTGCCCAGGCGACGAGGCCGTTCCAGTAGGTGTCTTCCGGCAGGTAAGGCAGCGCGAACGGCTCATCGTACGATCCAATGTGCCGCACAGCGAGCATGTGCCTGGCCGGCAGCATGGCGAAGCGCGCCTTGGACAGCGAATATTCCTCATCCAGCCGGTCGGGCGGCTTGCGCTCGACCTGCCGCGCTTCGCGGCGAAGCTCACGCGGGGTCGTTCCGAACTGCCGCTTGAAAGCACGGGTGAAGGTCTCGTGGTTTCGGAAGCCCACGGCGAGCGCGATATCGAGAAACGTCGCCTCGCTGGCCACGACCAGCAGCAGCGCCTTCTCGAGCCGCAACCGCGCGATGTGCCCACGCGGAGTCTCGCCGACCGAGCGGGTGAAGACGCGGTGAAAATGATACGGCGAGTAGCCGAATCGCTCGGCGAGTCCCGAGAGGTCGATGTCCGCGTCGAGCTGGCGCTGGATTTCGGCGAGCAACGGATCGGTGCTCGCGACCACGCCTAGCTTCCTCCCAATGCAGCCCTGGCTCCTGCGAGAATCGCTTCGGCGACCGGGTCCTTCATCCGCATCCGCAGCGAAATCTGCGCCTCGCGCTCCGCGCCTGCGGCGTCGCCCTGCGCGAGCAGGACCGCGGCGAGGTCGCGGCGCACCGGGTACCAGAACGCCGGCGGGTCGGTGAAATCGTTGAAGTCCTTGCTCTCTTCGAACTCGGCGGCGGTGCGGTAGGCCTTGGCCGCCGCATCGAGATCGCCTTCGAGGCGCGCGACGCGGCCTTCGAGCACGCCGCGCAGGACGCCGAGCATCGTCTCAGCCGAGCGCACGTCATCGGACTTGGGATCGTCGGCTATGTGGTCGGGGATCGCCGCCGCCTCGACACGAACCGCTGCTGCATCGCCGTCCCACGCCGCCGCTTCGCCGCGGGCATAGTGCCACGCCGCCTTGAGGTAGGGCAGGTCGGGTTCGGCCAATCCGGCGACGGCTGCCGGGTCGAAACGGGCGTATGCGAAGTAGCCCGAACTCATCAGCAGCTGGGCTGTCGCCGAAGGAACGGCGCCAGCATCCGCGACCTCGTCCTGCTTGTTGGCCGCCTCGATCAGCGGGCGGGCAAGCTCGAGCGCGACGGCCGAATCGCCTGCCATCAGCGCGCCGCCAAGGCCGTAGATCACGTTGTGCGCGTGGTACGGCAGGTTGAAGGCGTCGTTGTGCTCCATCATGCCGAGCCGCTTCGCATTGGCCTTGCCGATTTCCACCGCACGGCGGTTGGTCAGCGCGGCGTCCTCGTAGCGGCCGACCCAGTACCAGGTGTGCGCGGGCATGTGCACGAGGTGGCTGGCGTGGGGCGCGAGGCCGGCGAGCTTGTCAGCGAAGGGCTCGGCCTTTCCCGGCTCGCCGACGACTTCGGTGGCGTGGATGTAGAAGTGGATCGCCGGGGTGTGGTCCGGGGCGCGCGCCAGCACGGTCTCGAGCAGCGGCAGGGTCTTGCGGACTTCGGCCAGCACGGAATCTTCGTCGGCGTCGCCCTGCCAGCCGTTGAAGGCATCGACCAGCATGGCGTCGGCGGTGAGAACGGCGATCTCGTTGTCCTCGGGGTAGCGGTTCTGCACGCCCTGCATGGCGAGGACATAGGCATGGTCGCGCGCCGCAGTATCGCCCGGACGGAAGCGTTCGACGAGCGCCGCGGTCAGCGCCTTTTCTTTCGCCGTACCATTTCGCGCCGCGATTCGTGCTGCCTCGCGCACCATTGGGTAAAACTCGGCACGCTCGTCGGCGTCGAGGCCGAAGTTGATCGTCGGTCCGGTGACCAGGGCCTGGCCCCACTTGCACATGGCGCAGGCCGGGTCGAGCCGCACGGCTTCCTGCATCGCCGCCTTTGCCGCGCTGTGTGCAAAGGCCGCGCCCAGCTCCATGCCGTTGGAGAAGAAGGCCTGCGCCTCGGGCACGCTGGTGGTGATCGCGAAACCGCCTCCGCCGTAGCCGGGGAGCAGTTCGGTCATTTCGGCGACGAGCCGGACTTCGTGCGCTTCGTGCGCGGCCTCGGGCGTATCGGCGGCGTGGTCGGCAACCTCGGGCGCGGCGGGCTTGTCCTGCGCGAATGCAGCTTGCGCGGCGAAAGCCAGAGCGAGCGCCGCCGCTCCGGTGGTTCGCTTCATAGAATGCCCCCTTTCGCAGCCCCGGGGGGCCGAATCAGATTATCCCGACAGCCTTGCCCGCACGCTCGAACATGCCGAGGATCGTCTCGACCTCTTCGGCCGAATGCTCGGCGCAGAGCGAGCAGCGCAGCAGCGTCATGTTCGCCGGGGTTGCCGGCGGACGCGCCAGGTTGACGTAGAGCCCTTCCTTCAGGAGCGCTTCCCACATCGCCGCGCCCCTCTGCAGGTCGGGCATGATGACCGCGACGATCGCGCTCTGCGGCTCGGTCGTACCGAGCGTGAAGCCGAGCTTGGTCAGCCCGCCGTGCAGCGTCTTGGAATTCTCCCACAGGTGGGCGCGCTTGTTGCCGCCGTGCATCAGCTTGCGGATACTGGTCGCCGCAGTGGCGACGACGCTCGGCGGGAGCGAAGCGGTGAAGACGTAGGGCCGGCAGACCAGCCGCATGATCTCGAATTTCGGGTGATTGGAGACGCAGAAGCCGCCGACCGTGCCGACGCTCTTCGAGAAGGTGCCGATGACGAAGTCGACATCGTCGAGGCAGCCCTGGTCCTCGGCTACGCCGCGGCCGTTCGGGCCGATGAAGCCCATCGAGTGCGCCTCGTCGACCAGCACCATGGCGCCGTGCGCCTTGGAGACGGCGATCATTTCCTTGAGCGGGGCGATGTCGCCGAGCATCGAATAGACGCCTTCGAGAACGACCAGCTTTCCGGCGCCTTCCGGGATGCGTTTCAGGCGCTTTTCGAGAGCTTCAATGTCGTTGTGCCTGAAGGGCACGATCTCGGCGTTGCCGAGGCTGCAGCCGTCCCAGATGCTGGCGTGGCTGTCGATGTCGAGGACGATGTAGTCGCCCTTGCCGGCGATCGTCGAGATGATGCCTAGGTTGGCCTGATACCCTGTCGAGAACACCATGGCGTGGTCCATGGCGTAGAATTCCTTCAGCGCCTCTTCGCACTCCTTGTGGCCCTGGTAGGTGCCGTTGAGCACGCGGCTGCCGGTGGTGCCCGAGCCGTAGTTGTCGAGCGCGTCCTTGCCGGCCTGGATCACGTCCGGGTCGAAGGTCATGCCCATGTAGTTGTAAGTGCCGAGCAGGATCGTGTCGCGTCCGTTGCAGACCGCCCGGGTGGGGGAGAGGACCTTCTCCATCACCAGGTTGAACGGGTCTTCGACGCCGCTCGCGAGCAGGTCGCTGCGCTGCTTGATCAGCGGGTCGAACTTGCTGAACAGGTCGCCGCTTTCGGTCGCCTCGAGCGCTACCGGCGCGTCGGGCTGGCTGATTCCTTCACTCATTGCTTGTCTCAGTCGTCCGCCAGCTTGCACACGGCATCGATCAACTGGCCCCAGGTTTCGATCTCGGCCTGCTGGTTCATCGAGATGATGATGTCGAATTCGTCCTCGATCGCGGCGACGAAATCCATCACCGTCAGGCTGTCGAATTCGAGGTCCCCTGCGAAGGTGGTGGCTTCGAAGATCTCGACGCCCTTCTTGTTGAAGGGCTCGATCAGGGCTCGGATGCGTTGGTCGACTTCGGCGCGTTCCATCGCGCGCACAAGCGACCTCGGCGGCAAAAAGTCAAGCGTGCAGGGGGTGCGGCGGATTGCCCTCGAGCAGGCCTTTCACTGCGGTCATGAACGGGCCGATCGACACCGGCTTGGCAAGATAGCCCTCAGCGCCGACCTCGCGGATCCGTTCCTCGTCGCCCTTGCCGGCATAGGCCGTGACGGCGAGAACCGGGATGTCGCGCAACTCGACGTCGCGCTTGATCCCGGCGATGAGGTCGAGCCCGGAAATGTCCTGGAGCTGGATATCCATGATGACGAGATTGGGAACGAAGGCCTTCGCCCTCTCGATCGCCAGCTCCCCGTCAGCGCATGGTTCAACCGAAAAACCGCCTGCTTGCAACACGTCGCAGAACAGTTTGCGGTTGAGATCGTTGTCCTCGACAACGAGGATTCTCTTCGTCATTTACCCCCCGAACGGCCGCGCAACCCTATGCGGCCTGTGGATAACTTGTAACGGAACAAGGGATAACTGACAATTCATAACGTTCACGCCGCGTCCGTCGACCCCGCGGGGCTCGCCTTGCAGGCGCTTGCCTGGCTGCTCCAGGACGAGCGCAGGGCGCAGCGCTTCCTTGACCTGACCGGCCTCACGCCCGACCTGCTGCGCGCGCGAATTGAGACGGGCGAAGTGCAGGTTTCGGTGCTCGATTTCCTCTGCGCCCACGAACCCGACCTCATCGCCGCGGCCGAGTCGCTCGGCATCGATCCGGGTCAGCTCGCCGCTGCCCGCGAGGCGCTGGCATGAGTCGGCCGCTTGTCGTCAGCGACTGCGACGAGGTGCTGCTGCACATGGTGCGCCATTTCCGCGACTGGCTGGGTGAGGAGCACGGCGTCGAGTTCCTGCTCGAAGGCAACCCGTTCGCGCAGTCGGTGCACTATTCGGCCAGCGGCGAGCGAGTCGAGGAACCCGAACTGTGGCGCCTGCTGAACGCGTTCTTCGATACCGAGATGTCGCGCCAGACTTCGATCGAGGGCTCGGCGGCGGCGATGAAGGAATTGCAGCGCGAGGCCGACGTGGTCGTGCTGACCAACTTGTCCGACCATTACGCCGAGTCGCGCACCGCGCAGCTTCGCGATCACGGTATCGACGCGCGGGTGTTCACCAACCAGGGCCCAAAGGGCGAGGCCCTGCGCCGCATCGTCGAGGAATTCGCCCCCACCCGCGCGGTGTTCATCGACGACCTCGCGGTGCATCACGCCAGCGCCGGCGAAGTCCTGCCCGACATCTCGCGGCTGCACTTTTGCGGGGAACCGGCGATTGCGCCGCACATTCCCTGCGCATTGGAACAGGGCCACGCCCACGCCCGTCTCGATACGTGGGATGACGCCTTGCCCTGGCTCCTCGAAACATTGCATGGAACACGGCCATGAGCATCGAAGCACGTCTTTCCAAACTTGGAATCATCCTCCCGCAGGCGGCCGCTCCCGTGGCCAGCTACGTCCCCGTCGTAACCCTCGGCAATGTGGCCCATGTCTCGGGGCAGTTGCCGTTTATCGATGGAGAGCTGGTGACCGGCCGGCTGGGCGAGGATGTCGAGATGGAGCTGGGCATCCGCGCGGCGCGCGCCTGCGGGCTGATGATCCTTGCCCAGCTCAAGGCAGCGCTCGGTTCGCTCGACAAGGTCGAACGGATCGTCAAGCTCGGCGGGTTCGTCAATTCGGCGGCCAGCTTCACCGACCAGCCCAAGGTGGTCAACGGTGCTTCGGACCTGATGGTCGACGTCTTCGGCGAGGCCGGCAAGCACGCCCGCGCGGCGGTCGGCGTGCCGGCGCTGCCACTCGGGGCGGCAGTCGAGATCGACGCCGTCGTGGCGCTTGTCACTGGTTGACGCCTGGTTCGCCCCGGCGCCGGATCCGGCCCGGGTCGCCTGGCTCTCCGGGCACGAATACGCCCATCGCGGCCTGCACACTTCGGCCGATGTCGAGAATTCGCCCGGCGCCTTCGCCGCGGCTATCGCCCGCGGCATGGGCATCGAATGCGACATCCAGCTCAGCGGCGACGGGCAGGCGATGGTCTTTCACGACTGGGAGCTCGATCGGCTGACCGCGGAGACCGGGCCGGTCGCCGATCGCACCGCCGCCGAACTCGGCGCCATCGCGCTCGGCTCGTCGGGCGAGCGCATCCCGACGCTGCGCGACCTGCTCGGGCTGGTGCGCGGACGGGTGCCGCTGCTCATCGAGATCAAGTCGCGCCGCGAAATGCGCATCGGCGCGGTCTGCCTGGCGGTGCGAAGGGTGCTCGAAGGCTATGGCGGCGAGGCGGCGATCATGAGCTTCGACCCGCGCGTCGCCGCCTGGTTCGGCCGCAACGCCCCGGGGATCGTGCGCGGGCTGGTGGTGACCGAGGAGAACGACCGGACCTTCATCGGGACGATCCGGCGCTACCTGTGGTTGTGGGACGCAAAGCCCGATTTCCTCGCCTATGACGTGCGCGACCTGCCGAGCGGCTTTGCCGCCGCGCAACGCCGCCGCGGGCTGCCGCTGCTGACATGGACGGTACGCACCCCGGCGCTGCGCCTGCTCGCCAGCCAGTTCGCCGATGCGCCGATTGCCGAGGGGGAGGGGGTCGCAAATCCCGCCCCGAATCGGTAGTATGCCGCCATGGCCGACGGCGACCTGATTGCCCGCGTAGTTCCCGGAGTAAGCGCCGTTTCGCAGGTCGAGTGGGATGCCCTCGCCGGACCGGACAATCCCTTCGTCAGTCACGCCTTCCTCAGCGCGCTCGAGGATTCCGGCAGCGTCGGGCCGGGAACCGGGTGGAGCCCTTCGCCGATCGTCATCGAGGACGCGCGGGGCGAACTGCTCGCCGCGCTTCCTGCCTATCTCAAGGGACACAGCCAGGGCGAATACGTCTTCGACCATGCTTGGGCCGATGCCTGGCATCGTGCCGGCGGGCACTACTACCCCAAGCTGCAAATCGCTGCGCCGTTCACACCGGCGACCGGTCCGCGCCTGCTGCTGGCCGACGAGGCCTACGCCGCTCCGCTGCTGCGCGCGGCGGAGAGCTTGTGTGCGCAGAACGGGCTCTCTTCGGCGCACGCGACCTTCATCGAACCGGCGCAGCGCCGCCTTTTCGAACGCGCCGGCTGGCTGCTGCGGAACGACATCCAGTTCCACTGGGAAAATCGCGATTACGAGAGTTTTGAGGATTTCCTAGCCGATCTGTCTTCGCGCAAGCGCAAGGACCTGCGCAAGGAACGAGCGAAGGCGCAGGAGGGGGTGGAGATCCTTCACTTTACCGGCGGCGAGATCGAGCCGGGGCATTGGGATGCGTTCTGGGACTTCTACCAGGACACCGGCGCGCGCAAATGGGGGCAGCCCTACCTGACGCGCGAGGCCTTCGACCTGTTCGGCGAGCGGATGGGCGAGCGGATCCTGCTCGTCCTCGCCTTCATGGACGGCGCACCGATCGCCGGGGCGCTCAACTTCATCGGCGGGGAAGCGCTCTACGGCCGCTATTGGGGCTGTACCCGAGACAAGCCGTTCCTGCATTTCGAGCTGTGTTACTACCAGGCCATCGATGCCGCGATCGCACGCGGCCTCAAGCGGGTAGAGGCGGGGGCGCAGGGAGGGCACAAGCTGGCCCGCGGTTATGCGCCGGTGCAGACCTGGTCGGCGCACTGGATCGCCGACCCGGGATTTCGCGAGGCCGTGGCCGACTATCTCGAGCGCGAACGCGAAGGCGTCGCGCAGGACAGTCTTTACCTTTCCGGCCGCACGCCCTTCAAGAAGGGCTGAGCGCCATCAGGCAGCGCGGCGAGCACCTTCGCTGAGCCATTCGCGGGCCCGGCGCTGGGCTTCGGCGATTTCGCGAGCGGTCATTTCGTCGGAAATGTCGGCGCGGCACCAGGCGGCTTCCTCGTGACCGCGCGAGGCGGCGAGGTTGAACCACTTGTGCGCTTCGATCATGTCGACGCCGGCGCCATGGCTGCCGGTCGAGAACGCCACCCCGAGATCGTAGTAGGCGGAAAGGTCGCCCCGGGCCGCGGCGGAAAGGCACTTGGCCAGGAACAGGTTGACGACCGGAAAGTCGTCGGCGTGGATTTCGGCAACCCCTTCAATCTTGGTCAGCTTCATGACCTACCCCCTGATGCCGGCAGCGCATTCGCCGCGCGGCTTCGATGGAGGCAGGTTCCTCCCGCCGCCTAAAAAAATGGTTAACGGGCCGGCAAAAAAGTTAACCGGCGCATTTACCATCGAAATCCGCCTCGTTCGGGCAACCTTAAGGATTCGGTGGCTAACTGCCACCATTGCCGCTTGTGCGGACTCCGCGAGGTCCGTATAGGCGCGCCATCTGGTCCATCGGGTACATGGGCAAGGGGGCGGCGGCAGGTCGATTTGTCGTGCGTTCGAGGGTAAGTATCCAACCGGAGAATATCGCAGATGGCGTCTGTAATGGGTGACGACATCGACATCCTCGCCAAGGCCAAGCGGGCCCTGGATGCGGATTACACCCCCAGCGACGACGACGAATACATGTCGCCCCGGCAGCTGAACTATTTCCGGGTGCTGCTGCTCGAATGGAAGAAATCCATCCTCACCGCATCGGAATTCACCCTGCAGTCGCTGCAGGACGGCCCGATCCGCGAACCCGATCTCAACGACCGGGCCTCGAGCGAAACGGATTGGGGCATCGAGCTCCGGACCCGCGACCGGCAGCGCAAGCTCATCGCCAAGATCGATTCAGCGCTGCGTCGCATCGACGAGGGCGAATACGGCTGGTGCGAGGTGACCGGCGAACCGATCGGCATCAATCGTCTGATCGCCCGCCCGATCGCCACCATGACCGTCGAGGCGCAGCAGGCGCACGAACGGCGCGAAAAGATTTCGCGCGACGACTGACCCATTCCGGGACGGTTCGCGCAAAATCCGCTTTCCGTTAAGAGCCTGATAACCAAGGGCGGCGAATAAGCCGTGCATGGAATTGCGCGCGCGTCCGGCGAGCGCAGCCGTCCGTCAAACAGGGGCTCCGAAGCGACCGATGAGCAGTGTCGAAACACGTCAGGTAGAACGCGACAGCCTGTTGCTGATCGCCGATGTTCGTATCGACGGGGGCGAAAAGAGCCACCGCGTCAAGGTGCGCAACCTGTCGTCGGGCGGCATGATGGCGGAAGCCGAACTTAAGGTCGCGCGCGGCGCGCTGGTGACGGTGGAATTGCGCAATATCGGTGCGGTCGAAGGCTCGATCGCCTGGATCGAAGGCAGCCGCTTCGGCATCGCCTTCGTCGAGGAAATCGACCCCAAGCTGGCGCGCGCTCCGGTCGGCACCTCCGGCGGTGACCTGGCCAGCCCGCGCTTCACCCGCACGGCCATCGACAAGGCCGAACCGGGCAAGCTCCGCGCGATCTGACCTTTCGCCGCGGGTGCCGACGTCCTAGGGACTGCGGCATGCGAGGACGGGATTTCCTGCTTACTTTCCTCGGCTGCATGACGCTTGCCGGGTGCGGCAGCGGCAACAGCGGCCCGCTCGGCGTCGCCTTCATCGACAACGGCCAGAACCTGTTCGCCAGCGGCGTGCGGCTGTCGCCGGGCGGCCAGACGGTGCGCGCGGCTACCTCGACCGGGCTCGTCTCGCTCGACGAGAAGGGCGAAATCGTCCCCGCGCTCGCCGACCGCTGGATCGTCGCCGACGAGGGGCGCAGCTACATCTTCCGCCTGCGCGACGGGAAATGGCCCGACGGCACCGATCTTACAGGGGAGCGGGCGCGCGACAGCCTGCGGCAGGTCATTCGCAGCCTGCGAGGCACCTCGCTGGGCCTCGACCTCGCCCCGATCAGCGACGTCAGGGCCATGGCCGGGCGCGTGGTGGAAATCCGCCTGAGCACGCCGATGCCCGATTTCCTGCGCCTGCTGGCGCAGCCCGAACTGGCCCTGTCGCACGGCGGGGACGCGACGGGCGAGATGATCCTCAAGCGCAGCGGGGACAAGGGCGGACAGGGCGACCTCACCTTCAAGCCGCCCGAAGAGCGCGGCCTGCCCGAGGACGAAGAATGGCGCGACCGGGTCCGCCCGCTGGCGCTGACGGCGCTCAATTTCGATCAGGCTCTCGAAGCCTTCGAGGACGGAACCGTCGATGTCGTGCTCGGCGGACGGATCGGCGGCTGGCCGCGGGCCGAACCGGGACCGCTGTCGCGCGGGACCCGGCGGATCGACCCGGCGATCGGGCTGTTCGGCCTGCAGGTCAGGAACGCCAACGGGTTTCTCGGCCGGCAGGAGAATCGCGAGGCGCTGGCCATGGCGCTCGACCGCCCCGCGCTGCTTGCGGCCTTCAACATCAGCGGCTGGATCCCGACCACGCGGATCGTCCCGCTGGCGTTCGCAGCACCGGGCGCAACCGAGCGCTGGGCCGGGATCGATATCGACGACCTGCGCGGCGCGGCGCGGCGTCGCGTCGCAGGATGGGTCGGCGGCATTGGAAACGGCGAAACACCGGTCCTGCGCATCGCCCTCGCCAACGAACCGGGCAACGCGGCGCTGTTCAACGAAATCGCCAGCCAGTGGAAGGAGATCGGCGTCGTCCTCGAACGCACCGAGCCGGGCAAACCGGCGGACCTCGAACTGGTCGACCAGGTCGCGCGCTATGCCGAGGCGCGCTGGTTCCTCAACCAGTTCAACTGCACCCTGCGGCGCGGCCTCTGTTCGTCCGATGCAGACGGCGAGGTGGCCATGGCGCTGGTCGCCGAAACGGCGGAAGACCGCGGCGCGGCGCTGGCCCGGGCCGAGGCCAAGCTGACCGCCGTCGACGCCTATATCCCGATTGCCATGCCGCTGCGCTGGTCGCTGGTGCGCGGCGACGTCACCGGATACGCCGCCAACCAATGGGCCTGGCATCCCTTGCCGCCGCTGGCGACGATACCCAAGTAACCCTCGAGAGGAGGGCCCCATGGACCCCGTCGAGACCTACGTTCCGTCCCGCGGCCAGGGCAATGCCCAGGCAGAACGCCTGCGCGCGATGGCGGCCGACCTGCCGCTGGGCACCGATCCGGTCAGTGTCCGCGCTCGGATCGAGGCGATGGAGCGGCTTCTGGAACGCGGTTTCACCGTTCCCGGTACCAGCTACCAGTTCGGGCTCGACGCAGTCGTCGGCCTGATCCCGGTGATCGGCGACTTCATCGGTGCCGCGCTTGGCGCCTGGCTGGTGTGGGAGGCCAAGAACCTCGGCATGCCGAGGTGGAAGCTGTGGCGGATGATGGGCAACGTCGGATTCGACACCGCGATCGGCTTCGTGCCGCTGGCCGGCGACGCGCTCGACTTCCTGTTCCGCTCGAACACGCGCAACCTCAGGATCGTCAAGAAGCACCTCGACAAATACCACCCGCAGACCCGCGTGATCGATCAGTAGCGGCAGATGGGCACCTGACCGCTCGTCATTGCGAGCGGCCGCAGGCCGCGCGGCCATCCAGTGCGGCACTGTACCGCCCCTGGATTGCTTCCCCCGGCTCATGGCCGGGCTCGCAATGACGAAGAGAGTGGTTTCGCTGGATACGATTTGCGCCCTATAGGCCTTCCATGGCCGCAGACGTCACCTACTCAAGCTACCTCGATCTCGACCGCATCCTCGCCGCGCAGCACCCGGCCTCGGGGGCGCACGACGAGCTGCTGTTCATCGTCGTCCACCAGGCGAGCGAGCTGTGGCTCAAGCTGTGCCTGCACGAACTCACCGCTGCGCGCGCGCTCATCGCGGCGGACGACCTCAGCCCGGCGTTCAAGATGCTCGCCCGCGTCTCCCGGGCGCAGGGGCAGCTGATCTCGAGTTGGGACGTGCTCAGCACGATGACCCCACACGACTATTCCACCGTCCGTCCGCACCTCGGCAATTCGAGCGGTTTCCAGTCCGCGCAGTACCGGCTGATGGAATTCATGATGGGCGGGCGCAATCCCGACATGGTGACGATGCACGAAGCGACGCCCGAGGTGGCCGCCGAGCTCCGCGCCGAACTCGCCCGGCCGAGCCTCTACGACGAGGTCGTGCGCCTGCTCGCGAGGCGCGGCTTTGCCATCCCGGCCGATGTGCTCGAACGCGGGCTCGACCGTCCGCACGAGGCGAACGATGCGATCACCGCGGCCTGGGCGCAGGTCTATCGCGATCCCGACAAGTACTGGGACCTCTACGAGCTGGCCGAAAAGCTGGTCGACCTCGAATACCATTTCCAGCGCTGGCGCTTCGGGCACCTGAAGACTGTGGAGCGGATCATCGGCTTCAAGCGCGGCACCGGCGGTACGGCGGGCGTGCCCTACCTCGAAGCGGTGCTGAAGAAGGGCTTCTTCCCCGAGCTACTGGCGGTGAGGACCGAGATTTGAGCGGCCCTGACCAACAGCCGCTCGCCCTTCGACAAGCTCAGGGTGAGCGGGATAGGTTGTGCTAATGGCATCTCTCGCCGAAGCCCGCGCGCTCGACGATGCCGATCCGCTGGCCGGTTACCGCCGCCAGTTCGCGATCCCGCCGGGGCTCGTCTACCTCGACGGCAACTCGCTCGGCGCGCTGCCGCTCGGCACCGCGGCGCGGCTCGGCGAGGTGGTGCGCAAGGAGTGGGGTGAGGGGCTGGTCCGCTCGTGGAACGACGCGCACTGGATCGAGGCGCCGCGCCGCATCGGAGCGATAATCGCCCCGCTGATCGGCGCGCAGCCGGGCGAGGTGATCGCCTGCGATTCGACCAGCGTGAACCTGTTCAAGCTGATCTCCGCCGCGCTACTCATGCGGTCCGGGCGAAAGGTCGTGCTGAGCGAGCCGGGCAACTTCCCGACCGACCTCTACATGATCGCCGGGCTGGAGGCGCAAGGCCTTGCCGAGCGGCGGCTGGCCGAACGCGGGGGGCTGGAGGCGGCGCTCGACGAGGACGTCGCGCTGCTGCTGCTGACCCACGTCCATTACAAGACCGGCGCGATGCACGACATGGCGGCACTGACCAAGGCGGCGCACGATGCCGGGGCGCTGGTGCTGTGGGACTTGTCACACAGCGCCGGCGCGGTGCCGGTGGATCTCAACGGCTGCGAGGCCGATCTCGCCGTGGGTTGCGGCTACAAGTACCTGAATGGCGGCCCCGGCGCTCCCGCATTCACCTATGTGGCACAAAGACACCATGACGCCATCCTCCAGCCGCTGACCGGCTGGATGGGCCACGCCGCCCCCTTCGCCTTCACCGACGACTATGCCCCTGCGCCCGGCATTGAGCGGATGCTGACCGGCACCCCGCCGATCCTCGGCCTCGCCGCGCTGGAGGTCGGTGTCGCGCAGATCGCCGAAATCGGCATCGACCGGCTGGTCGCCAAGTCACGCGCGCTGGGCGCGTTCCTGCGCGCCGCCATGGCCCGTTTCGCGCCCGATCTCGAATGCGTCAGCCCGGGCGACCCGGCGGCACGCGGCAGCCAGCTCTCGTTCCGCCACCCGGAAGCCTATGCGCTGAGCCAGGCCCTGATCGCCCGCGGTGTGATCGGCGACTTCCGCGATCCCGACATCCTGCGCTTCGGCCTTGCCCCGGCCTACATCCGCTTCGAAGACTGCTGGCACGCCGCCGAGGCCCTCGGCGAGGTACTGGCGAGCGGGGAGTGGAAGCGCGAGGAATTCAGGCAGCGGGCGGTGGTTACCTAACAGAGACGTCCGCAAGAGCCTTCCACTGATATACAAGTGCGGTCCACTCGGCGTTGCGTTCGCCGAGCTTCACCCAATCCATTTCTGCTTGATATTCACTTAGAAGGGTACCTCGATCTTTGCCGAATTGCACAGGAGGCTGCCCCACCTTGAAGAACATGATTCCCGATGCAGCTTCTCCGAGGATCAGGAACAGCGAGTCGCGGTTAACCGACAGGAAATACACAACGTCCCAATTCCACGAGTTGTGAACTTCGAACGCAACGCCTGCGGTAATCGAGCCGTCGGATACATCGACAGCGGACCACTGGCTTCCGATTTCCGAGTTGGCGAATTCGGCGACGGTCCAAAGCTCGTCACGGCCCCACGCGATCCGACCAGCTAAATCCTCGAACGCGATGCCCTCTCTTGCCTCAATGAGCGACAGCAACTCGGCAAGCGAAATCATGACGGGCGACTGGGAGCCTAGGCCTCCAGCTCGATGTCCCAGTAGAGCCAGTCCCGCCAAGTTTCGTGCAGGTAGTTGGGCGGGAACTGCTTGCCGTGCTGTTGCAGCTGCCAGTGGGTCGGGCGGATCGGTTCGACCAGCGGGTGCATGTGCGCCTGCTTGGGGGTGCGGCCGCCCTTCTTCATGTTGCACGGGGCGCAGGCGGTGAGGATGTTCTCCCACGTGGTGCGTCCGCCCAATCGGCGCGGCACGACGTGGTCGAAGGTCAGGTGCTGCTCGCTGCCGCAGTACTGGCACTGGAAGCGGTCGCGCAGGAACAGGTTGAAGCGGGTGAAAGCGGGGAACTCGCTCGGCTTCACGTATTGCCGCAAGGCGATCACGCTGGGGATCTGCATGTCGAGGCTGACCGAATGGACCAGCCGGTCGTAGCTGGCGACGATATCGACCCGCTCGAGGAACACCGCCTTGATCGCGGTCTGCCACGGCCACAGGCTCAGCGGGTAGTAGGAGAGCGGGGTATAGTCGGCGTTGAGCACCAGCGAGGGGCAGCTTTCGAGCCGCCTCGTCGGATCTTCAACGGCGCTGCGGAATGTCGCGGCGCGCTCGATCAGTTCGGCCTTGAACACGGTACGCGTTCCTCCCTGATGCGCTGAAGGGAGCATTTGCGCGGAAAAGCGTCAAGCCCGTTACAATTGGCGAATCCACAGGATATTCGGCGAGTCGCCGGCCTTTCGTGGCCCCGGAGCAAGATTTGACCGTCACCCGCTTTGCCCCCAGCCCCAACGGGCCGCTGCATCTCGGCCACGCCTTCTCGGCGATCGTCGCGCACGACCTGGCGCGGGACCGGGCCGGGCGGTTCCTGCTGCGGATCGAGGATATCGACGGCGCCCGTTCGCGCGCGGAACTGGCCGGTGAATTCCGCGCCGACCTCGCCTGGCTCGGGCTCGAATGGGAGGAAGTCCCGGCGCAATCGACCCGCATTGCGGCCTATGCCGATGCTGCGGCCACGCTGCGCGGGGAGGGCCTGCTCTATCCCTGTCGCTGCACCCGGGCGGAGATTGCCGCGGCGGCAACCGTGATGGGGCCGGACGGTCCGGTCTATCCGAGGACGTGCCGGGGGCGTGACGCCGATCCCGAGGGCGCAGCATGGCGGCTCGATGTCGCCGAGGCGATGCGGCGGACGGGGCCGCTCTCGTGGTTCGACGAGCGTGCGGGGGAGCAGGTGGCGCGGCCGGAGCTCGGCGGCGACCCTGTGCTGGTGCGCAAGGATGCCGAAACCCCGGCGAGCTACCACCTCGCGGTGACCATCGACGATGCTGCAGACGGGGTCACGCTCGTTACGCGCGGCATGGACCTGTTCCCCGCCAGCCACGTCCACCGCCTGCTGCAGGAACTGCTCGAGCTGCCGGTGCCGGTCTGGCACCACCACGCACTGCTGCTCGATTCCAACGGGCAGAAGCTGGCCAAGCGGCGCGGCTCGCCGTCGCTTGCCGATCGCCGGCTGTCGGGTGAGGACGGGCAGGCGCTGACCGATGCCTTGCGCGAAGGTCGCCTCCCGGCTGGCATTACCTTGGGCGAGTGACTAGATAGGCCCCATGCAGACTTTCCTCATCATCGTCCTCATCGCGCTCATGATCGGCGTGGTCGTCTCGCTGGTGCGCGGCATCATCGCTTTCCTCCAGGCCAACAAGGCCGACATCGAGGCCGGCGGCGTGCGCCAGAAGGAACTGCAGCTGAAGCAGAACCGCATGATGATGAACCGCATCATGTACCAGGCAGGCGCGATCGTGATCGTCTTCCTGCTGCTCTCGCTGACGCGCTAGGCATCCTTCGACGGGCTCAGGACAGGCCTTGGTCAAGCTCACCAGGATCTACACCCGCACCGGCGACGACGGGACCACCGGGCTCGTCGACGGCTCGCGCCGGGCCAAGCACGATGCCCGGATGGAAGCCATCGGCGCGGTCGACGAGGCCAACTCGGCGCTCGGCTTCGCGGTGCTCGCCTTGGACGGCGAGGCCAAGGCCGATTGCCTGCGATTGCAGAACGACCTGTTCGACCTCGGCGCCGACCTTGCCACGCCGGGCGAGGACTTCGCGCCCGGCGAAATAGTGCTTCGCATCGTCCCGGCACAGGCGGAATGGCTGGAACAACGCATCGATGCGCTGAATGAAGCGCTTCATCCGCTCAAGTCTTTCATCCTCCCGGGCGGCAGCGAGGCGGCGGCGCGCGTCCATCTCGCCCGCGCCTCGGTGCGCCGTGCCGAGCGCGCGATGACCGCGCTGGCGGCGGAAGAACCGGTCAATCCGGCCGCTCTCGCCTTCGTGAACCGCCTCTCCGACTACCTCTTCGTCCTCGCCCGCGCGGAGAATGCGAAGGGCGAGGGAGACGTCCTCTGGGTACCCGGAGCGAGCCGCTGACGGAACCGCCTGCTCCCTGTCGGCGTTTGTCGGCAAAAGGAGCACAGCGATGACCGACAATCGCAACACCCTGCCGCCCGAGCCGCACAACGACGAGCAGGAAGACGAGGATACACAGGCGCAGGAAGTCGCCGAGGAAGCCCGCAAGGAAAAGGGTGCCACGAGCCCGCTGGAGAGCCGCAAGGTCGGTGGCGGCGGACAGGACATGGTCGATGAGATGCGCGACATGGAACAGTCGGGCCGGATCGACATGAGCGCCTATCGCGGCGAACCCAACATGGACGACGAGGACGACAAGTACGGCCCGGGACACGATCCCGACGAAGACTGACGTTGCCTCGCGCGAGGCCGGCTCAACCTTCGCCGGCTTCGCGTTTCAATTCGTAAAGCAAATCAAGGGCTTCGCGCGGCGTGAGGGCATCGATGTCGAGCCCGTGCAGCCTCTCGCGCAGGATGTCGATCTGGTCCTCTTCGTGCACCGCCGCGGCGGCGAACAGGGGCAGGTCGCCGAGCCCGGCTGCCAGCCCCCCGGTCTGGGCGCGTCCCTTCTCGAGCCGGTCGAGCACCGCCTTGGCCCGCGCCACGACTTCCTTCGGCACGCCCGCCAGCTTGGCAACCGCGAGGCCGTAGGAGCGGTCGGCAGGACCCTCGGCCAGCTCGTGCAACAGGACGAGATCGCCCTTCCACTCGCGTGCCCGCACGTGGTGGAGGCTCAGCGCGTCGCAGGTCTCGGCGAGGCGCGAGAGCTCGTGGTAGTGGGTGGCGAAGAGGCAGCGGCAACGGTTGCGTTCGTGCACCGCCTCGACCACCGCCCAGGCCAGCGCCAGCCCGTCGTAGGTCGAGGTGCCGCGCCCGACCTCGTCGAGGATGACGAAGCTGTCCTCGCTCGCCTGCGCCAGGATCGCTGCGGTCTCGACCATCTCGACCATGAAGGTCGAGCGCCCACGCGCGAGGTTGTCGCTTGCGCCGACACGGCTGAAAAGCCTGTCGACCAGCCCGATCCGCGCGCGCTCGGCTGGCACGTAACCGCCGGCCTGCGCCAGCAGCACAATCAGCGCATTCTGGCGCAGGAAGGTCGACTTGCCGCCCATGTTCGGCCCGCCGATCAGCCACAGCCGGTCCTCGGGCGAGAGCGTGCAGTCGTTGGCGACGAAGCGCTCCCCGGCTTTCGCCAGCGCCGCCTCGACCACCGGATGCCGCCCGCCGACGATGTCGAGGCTGCGGTCCTCGACGATCTCGGGCAGGGTCCATCCGCCTTCCGCCGCGCGCTCTGCCTGTCCGGCTGCGACGTCGATTCGCGCCAGCGCAGCGGCAGTCGAAGCAATTTCGCGCGACCTGCCGACAACCTCCCCGACGAGCTCCTCGAAATGCCCTTCCTCTGCCGCCAGCGCATGGCCGCCTGCCTCGGCGATGCGGCCTGCTTCCTCATGGAGCGAGAGCGAGTTGAAGCGAACTGCGCCGGCCATGGTCTGGCGGTGGGTGAAGCCGCTGTCGGAAGTCATAAGCGCGTCGGCGTGCCTGCTCGGAACCTCGATGAAATAGCCGAGTACGCCGTTGTGCCTGATCTTGAGCGCGGCTATCCCGGTTTCGTCACGGTACTTCGCCTCGAGCGCAGCAATGGCGCGGCGGGCATTGCCCGAGACCTGGCGCAGCTCGTCGAGCGCATGATCATAGCCTTCGGCGATGAAGCCTCCGTTCTGCCGCTCGGTCGGCGGGGTAGGAACGAGCGCGCGCGAAAGCAGGTCGGTCAGTGCACCGTGCCCGGCAAGGCTGGGCAGGATCGCGTCGAGCAGCGCGGGACGCTCGCCCCGCGACTGCAGCACGTCATGGATGCGCCGTGCTTCGCCAAGGCCGTCGCGCAATTGGCCGAGATCGCGCGGGCTTCCGCGACCGGCGACCACGCGGCCCAGGGCACGCCCGATGTCGGGCAGAGCGCGCAGCACTCCGCGCAAGTCGGCGCGCAGCAAGGGGTCGGCGTGGAACCATTGCACCAACGTCAGCCGCTGCTCGATCTTGGCCCGTCCGGTGAGCGGCGCGGCGAGGTCTTCGGCTAGTTGCCGCGCACCGGCACCGGTGACGCAGCGGTCGACCGCTGCCAGCAGGCTGCCAGCGCGCCCGCCTGTTGAGCTTTCGAGGATCTCGAGACTATTCCGCGTCGCCTCGTCCATTGCCAACGTGCTGCCGCCGTCGCGCGCCACCGGCGGCAAGAGCAGCGGCAGGGTGCCGCGTCCGGCATGGTCGAGATAGGCGACGAGGCCGCCTGCCGCCGCCAGCATCGGACGCGAGAAATCGCCGAACCCGTCGAGCGTGGCGACGCCGTGCACCGCCTTGAGCCGCGCCTCGCCCTCGTCGCTGGCGAAATCGTGACGTGGGCGCGCAATCGCGCCGTCCGGGGCGGCCTCCCATTCTTCGGGGCAGACCACTTCGCTCGCCCCGAGCCGCGCCAACACCGCCGAAAGCTGGCCGGGATCGCACTCTTCCAGTTCCATCCGCCCCGTCGAGATGTCGCAGGCGGCGACCCCGCACGTGCCGCGGACGTCGCACACCGCGGCAAGCACGTTGGCCCGACGCGGTTCGAGCAGCGCCTCTTCGGTCAGCGTCCCGGCGGTGACGAAGCGGACGATGTCGCGCGCGACCAGCGCCTTCGACCCGCCGCGCTTCTTCGCTTCCTCGGGCGATTCGATTTGCTCGGCGATCGCCACGCGGCAGCCGCCTTTGATCAGGCGCGCGAGGTAGCCCTCCGCCGAATGCACGGGCACGCCGCACATCGGGATCGGCTCCCCCTGGTGTTCGCCGCGGCTGGTCAGGGCGATGTCCAGGATCGCGGCGGCCGTCTTCGCGTCGTCGAAGAACAGCTCGAAGAAGTCGCCCATGCGGTAGAACAGCAGGCAGTCCCCGGCCTCGCGTTTGAGCGCGAGGTACTGCGTCATCATCGGGGTCGCGGAGCCGGACATCGCGAGTCAGGTAGCTTCGCAGCCGCGCGAGGTCACCTCTTCGGCAGGGCCGTTCTGGGGATTTCGTATTGTGTCCAGTCGGCCGGACACTGCTTTACCGGCTCAATCTCGACTTGCTGGGAATCGGCGATCCAGCAATCATCGAAGACCGAGCAATAACAGAGCTTTACGCGGATCCTGAGGCGCTCCTGGTCGAACTTGGCGAATACCTCAGGGTCTGCGTCGGAGGTAAGCCGGACGAATGCCTTGTCCTCGCCGGGCCGGATGACCATGCCATTTACCCGGCTGGTCACAAGGCTCAGCCGATCCTTGCCCTGCGCGCAGCAGGCCCGCACCAGCGAATCGGCGTCGACGTATGGCTTGCCTGCGTAGCTGATCTCCATGCCTTCGATGTGGGCCGGCCCGACGCCCTGGTTGCCAATGTTCAGCGAGATCTCCGGGGCTCCATCGTCGGTCAGGTTGCCGGTATCGTAGGCCATGCGCGGCCAGACGCTGGCGACCTGCATCTTTTCGGTCGCATCGGCCTGCACGAAGGTGAAATAGGCGACCCCGATCGAGATGAGGAAAGCAGGGGCCGACATCAAGAGGTTGCTCACCGCCAGGATCGGCAGGTAGCGGACCACCTTGTCGAACAGCGTTGTTCCGCGCGACGCGCCAGCGCTCTCAAGCCGCGCAACGCGCTCTTCGAGGGTAGGTTCGCTGGGTTGGTCCATCCGTGTGTTGAATGCCTCCGGCCAAGCGATTTGGGAAGTTGCAATCGCGTGCTTCCCTCTACCGCTTGGGCAGTTTGCCCGTTAGGGACGAGGCCGATCAGGAGAGTTGGATTGCCCGAAGACAACAACAAGAGTTTTACCGACCGCGAAGCGCTGTTCTACCACAAGGCAATTCGTCCGGGTAAGATCGAGATAGTCCCGTCGAAGCCGGTCGCGACCCAGCGCGACCTGAGTCTGGCCTATTCGCCGGGAGTGGCCGTGCCGGTCGAGGCGATTGCAGCCGACCCTGCCGCCGCGAACGACTATACCGCGCGGGGCAACCTCGTGGCCGTGATTACCAACGGTACCGCGATTCTCGGCATGGGCAATCTCGGCGCACTGGCGGCAAAGCCGGTGATGGAAGGCAAGGCGGTGCTGTTCAAGCGCTTCGCCGACGTCGATTCGATCGACATCGAACTCGACACCGAAGATCCTGACAAGTTCATCGAGGCGGTCGCGCTGATGGAGCCTACCTTCGGCGGCATCAACCTCGAGGATATCGCCGCGCCCGAATGCTTCGTCATCGAACAGGCGCTGCGCGAGCGGATGAAGATCCCCGTCATGCACGACGACCAGCACGGCACCGCGATCATCGCCGCCGCCGGGCTCATCAACGCGGTCCACCTGACCGGCCGCGAGATGAAGGACGTCAAGATGGTGGTGAACGGCGCCGGTGCGTCGGCGCTGGCCTGCACCGCGCTGATCAAGGCGATGGGCGTGCCGCACGAGAACGTCATCGTCTGCGACCGCAAGGGGCCGATCTACCCCGGGCGCGAGGGTGTCGACCAATGGAAGAGCGCCCATGCCGTCCCGACCGAGGCGCGCAGCCTCGAAGAAGCGCTCAAGGGCGCCGACGTGTTCCTCGGACTCTCCGCTGCCGGTGCGCTCAAGCCCGAATGGGTCGCCGACATGGCCAAACAGCCGATCATTTTCGCCATGGCCAATCCCGACCCGGAAATTCGGCCAGAGGACGCCAAGGCCGTACGGCCCGACGCGATCATCGCCACCGGCCGGTCGGACTATCCCAACCAGGTCAACAACGTGCTCGGCTTCCCGTTCATCTTCCGCGGCGCGCTCGACGTACGCGCGACGGCGATCAACGAGGAGATGAAGATCGCCGCGGCCGAAGCGATCGCCGGCCTCGCCCGCGAGCGGGTGCCGGAAGAGGTTGCCGCGGCCTATGGTGTCGAACACCAGTTCGGCGTCGATTACATCATCCCCGCTCCGTTCGACCCGCGACTGATGGAGACCGTTTCCTCCGCCGTCGCCAAGGCAGCGATGGATTCGGGCGTGGCGCAGAAGCCGATCGAGGACTTCGAAGCCTATCGCCTGAGCCTGCGCGCGCGCCTCAACCCTACGACCTCGGTGCTGACGCAGGTTTACGAAGATGCCCGGCGCGACCCCAAGCGGGTGGTCTTCGCCGAGGCCGAGGAAGACGTCGTGTTGCGCGCGGCGATCCAGTTCCGCGACTTCGGCTACGGCACCCCGGTGCTCGTCGGCCGCACGAACGCGGTAAAGGAAAAGCTCGCCGAACTCGGCGTGTCCGACGTCGACGCTTTCGAGATCCAGAACTCGGCCGACTGCGAATACGTCCCGGCGATGGTCGACTACCTCTACGAGCGGCTGCAGCGCCGTGGCTACACCGAGCGCGACGTGCGTCGCCTCGTCAACCAGGAGCGCAACATCTTTGCCAGCCTGCTCGTCGCGCTGGGCCACGGCGATGCGATGATCTCGGGCATCACCCGCACTTTCGCGCAGACCATGCGCGAGATTAGCCAGGTGCTGGATCCAAAGCCCGACGCGGTGCCTTTCGGCATCCACCTGATGATCGGCAAGAACTACACCGTGTTTCTCGCCGACACGACGATCAACGAACGGCCCAGCGCCGAGGAGCTGGCGCACATCGCCCGCGAGACCGCGCGCGTCGCCCGCCGTCTCGGCCACGAACCGCGCGTTGCATTCCTCAGCTATTCGACCTTCGGTAACCCCTCGGGCAAATGGCTCGAGAACATCCGCGACGCGGTCCACATCCTCGATGCCGACCCGCCGGGCTTCGAATACGAGGGCGAGATGGCGCCCGATGCCGCACTCAACCCGACGGTGATGAAGCTATATCCATTCAGCCGCCTCTCGGCCCCGGCCAACGTTCTCATCATGCCCGGCTTGCAGTCCGCCAACCTCAGCGCCAAGATGCTGCGCGAACTGGCCGGCAACGCGGTGATCGGGCCGATGCTGATCGGCATGGAAAAGCCGGTGCAGATCGCCCCGATGACGGCGCTGGCGCCCGATATCCTGACGTTGGCGGTGCTGGCCGGGGCAGGCGTCGTGAGCTGAGGGCTAGCGCCGGCGGAAGCGAAAGTACCAGACTTCGTGGCCGAAGACTTCACGGGCCTTGCGCTCGTAGCGGGTCTCGATCCACCCGCCGGGTCGGTTCTGCCAATTGTGCGGCCCTTCGACGAGCCATTCGAAGCTGTCGGTGTGGCGGCGCATGGTCATCAGCGCGTGGCGCAGGTAGATCGGGTGGTCGGTGCCGAAGCGGAATTCGCCGCCCGGCCTTAGCTTGGCGGCGAACATCGCTACCGGCCCGTCGTTCATCATCCGCCGCTTGGCATGGCGCGCCTTGGGCCAGGGGTCTGGGTGAAGCAGGTAGATGAAGCTCAGCGCTCCGTCGGGAATGCGCTTGAGGACTTCCAGCGCATCGCCGTGGTGCAGGCGGACGTTGCCGAGCGGCGGGTGCGCGCCGTTGTCGCCGTCGATGTGGGTCAGCGCCTGGGCGACGCCGTTGATGAACGGTTCCGCGCCGATGAAGCCGTGGTCGGGCAGCATGTCCGCGCGCCCGGCGAGGTGTTCGCCGCCGCCGAATCCGATCTCGAAATGCAGCGGGCAATCGCGACCGAACAGGTCTTCGGCGGTTACCGGCCCTTCCTCCGGCACGGCGATCCGCGGCAGCAGGGTATCGACCAGTTCCTGCTGGTGGGCGCGCAGCGGCTTGCCCTTGCTGCGGCCGTAGAGCCTGTTGAGGGTGGTCGGATCGCCGGATTTGTGTGCGGTCATGCGCCTGCCGCTAGGGCTTCGCCCCGCGGCTTGTCCAGCCACTCGATTGACCTTGGCCGCGCAATGCCTGAGGAAACGGGCTCATGGAACTCTTCGCCATCATCATCGCCGCCATTCTCGGCTGGCAATACGCGGCCTTCGGCGCGCGCGAGCTCAAGGTCATGGCGCTGGTCGTTGCCGGCTGGACCGCAGTGACGACCGCGGCAAGCGTACCCTACCTAACCCTGACCGCGTTCGTGTTCTCGCTGGTGTTCCACACCGGCGTGATTGCCGTGCCCTATGCCCTCGGGGCCGTGGCGCGAAAGCTGGCCGGCAAAAAGAGTTAGGCCCGCCTCCTTTCGAAAGCGGGCCTCTCGCTGTTCCCGTCCAAGGGTAACTGGTCAGGCGGCTTCCGCCTCGGCGTCAGGATCGCGCAGCACGTAGCCACGGCCCCAGACTGTTTCGATGTAGTTCTCGCCGCCGCAGGCGCTCGAGAGCTTCTTGCGCAGCTTGCAGATGAACACGTCGATGATCTTGAGTTCGGGTTCGTCCATGCCGCCGTAGAGGTGGTTGAGGAACATTTCCTTGGTCAGCGTGGTGCCCTTGCGCAGCGAGAGCAGCTCCAGCATGGCGTATTCCTTGCCGGTCAGGTGGACGCGCGCGCCGTCGACTTCGACGGTCTTGGCGTCGAGGTTCACCGCCAGCTTGCCGGTGCGGATGATCGACTGGCTGTGGCCCTTCGAACGGCGCACGACGGCGTGGATGCGGGCAACCAGCTCGTCGCGGTGAAACGGCTTCGTGACGTAATCGTCGGCGCCGAAACCGAACGAGCGAATCTTGGAATCCATCTCGGAAATGCCGGAGAGGATCAGGACCGGCGTCTGCACCTTGGCGACGCGCAGCTTCTTGAGCACGTCGTAGCCGTGCATGTCAGGCAAGTTGAGGTCGAGCAGTATGATGTCGTAATCGTACAGCTTGCCGAGGTCCAAGCCCTCTTCGCCGAGGTCGGTCGAATAGACGTTGAAGCCTTCGGTCGTGAGCATCAACTCGATCGCCTTGGCGGTGGTCGGCTCGTCTTCGATCAGCAGCACACGCATTGCATTGCCCCTTTTTCACCCCCCGGTAACGCACCGCTAACAGGTGTTTGCCGGTGTTAACCACGGCAGGTCTCAACGAAAAAGGTTAATAAAGCGTTTGCAGCACTAACGTTTGGCAGGTGAGTCTTTCGAGTCACAGGTGGCAATACGGATGCCGATGCTGCGGCATCCTGTTTACCTCTGTGAAGATTCTTTAGGACTTTTCACCGCTTAGCCGACGCCCTGCAGCTTTTTCTGCCGACGCCGCTGCACCGACGAGCCGATGCCGATGGACTCGCGGTACTTGGCAACAGTGCGGCGGGCGAGGTCGAAGCCCTTGTCGCGCAGAAGTTCGACCAGCTTGTCGTCGGACAGGATGTCTTTGGGATCTTCGGCATCGCACAGCGCGCGGATCTGGGCCTTGACCGCTTCCGCCGAGACCGCTCCCTCGCCGTCGGACGACGCAACGCCGCTGGTAAAGAAGTACTTCAATTCGAAGGTACCGCGCTCGCAATGAAGGTACTTGTTGCTCGTCACCCGGCTGACCGTGCTTTCGTGCATCTCGATCTCTTCGGCCACCTGACGCAGCGTCAGCGGCTTGAGTTCGCTCACACCCCTGCGGAAGAAGCCGTCCTGCGCCTTCGCCACCGCGGCGGCGACCTTGAGGATCGTCTTGGCGCGCTGGTCGAGCGCCTTGATCAGCCAGTTGGCGTCGGCCAGCTTTTCGCTCAGCCATGATTTCGAAGCCTTGTCGGTGCAGCCATTGCGCAGTTCGACATAATAGGCGCGATTGACCACCAGCCGTGGCAGGGTTTCCTCGTTGAGGCGGATGTCCCACCCTTCGCCCGCCGGCACGATGAGGATATCGGGTACGACCGGCGCGCTGCTGCCGCCGCCGAACTTCAAGCCCGGCTTGGGATCGTAGCCGCGCAGCTCGGCCAGCATGTCGCCGAAGTCCTCGTCGTCGACATCGCACATCCGTTTCAGGCGGGCGAATTCGCCGCGTGCGACTAGGTCGAGGTTCTCGATCAGCCGCCGCATGCACGGATCGTAGCGGTCGGCCTCGATAGCCTGCAGGGCGAGGCATTCGGACAGCGACCGCGCACCGACTCCCGTCGGGTCGAGCGACTGGACTACGGCGAGCGCCTGCTCGACTTCGGCGATGGCAAGGCCAAGTTCGCCGGCCACTTCCCTCAGCGGGACCGGGAGGTAGCCCGCCTCGTCGAGCAGGCCGATCAGGTGGCGGGCGACGAGTTCGGTGTGCCTATCGGGAGAGGCCGCGCCGACCTGCGCCTCGAGGTGTTCGGCCAGTGTAGGATCGTCGTCCGAGCGCTCACCGGCATCGGGCAGGTCGTCGTTGCCCAGTGCGCCGGCTGGCTGGGCGGCCCAGTCGCCGGTATCGCGGTCACGGTCGAGAGCGGTGGGATCGATGTCGAGAGCCTGGTCGCCTTCCCCAGGGGTGGCGTCATGGACCTGCGGCTCTGCGCTTTCGGGCGGAGCCTCTCGCTCGACCATGCGTACTTCGCCAGCGTCGAGCAGCGGGTTCGCCTCCAGCGCCTCGCCGATATAGGCTTCGATTTCGAGGTTCGAGGCCGCGAGAAGGCGAATCGCCTGCTGCAGCTGAGGCGTCATCACCAGTGACTGGGACTGACGGAGATCGAGCCGCGGTCCCAGTGCCATCGCTATGCCTCCTCCTCCGCCCGACTCAGAGGGTGAAGGATTCGCCGAGGTAGAGGCGGCGCACGTTTTCGTCCGCCACCAGGTCGGCGGGACTGCCGGCGAACAGCACCTGGCCGCCGTAAATGATGCAGGCGCGGTCGACGATATCGAGCGTCTCGCGCACGTTGTGGTCGGTGATGAGCACGCCGATTCCGCGCTGCTTGAGGTCGATCACCAGGTGGCGGATGTCGCCGATCGACAGAGGGTCGATGCCGGCGAAGGGCTCGTCGAGCAACATGATCGATGGCTTGGCGGCCAGCGCCCGGGCAATCTCGCAGCGCCGCCGCTCGCCGCCCGAGAGCGCCATCGCCGGGCTCTCGCGCAGCCGGGTCAGGCCGAATTCGTCGAGCAGCCGCTCGAGCTCCTGCGCGCGGACGTCCTTGTCGGGCTCCACCATCTCCAGCACGCAGTCGATGTTCTGCTCGACCGTCATGCCGCGAAAGATGCTGGTTTCCTGCGGGAGGTAGCCGAGGCCGAGGATCGCGCGGCGGTACATCGGCAGCTTGGTAACGTCGATTCCGTCCATCAGGATGCGGCCCGAATCGGGGCGCACCAGTCCCATGATCGAATAGAAGCAAGTCGTCTTGCCGGCGCCGTTCGGCCCGAGCAGTCCGAGCACCTCGCCCTTGCCGACGGTCAGCGAGATGTCCGAAAGCACGCTGCGCTTGTCGTAGCTCTTGGCGATCGAGATGACTTCCAGCCCGCCCTGCGGGATCGGCGGGGCGGCATTGGCCGGGGCTTGTTCCATGGCTTCCGCCAGTGCGGCCTCGTCGATGGCGTGGTTCTCCAGCGTCGTCATGGAGCGCGATGTAACAACGGATTCGGGCCGATTGAAGTGCATTTGGCAAGATTCGTGCATGGCCGTGGCGATACGCCACCTGTCCCGTTGCAGTTCGATACGGTTACCGTGCTTGCAAGAACTAGCAGCGTTTGAAATAGTGCGCGTTCGGGAATGGGGAAAGGATGCGGCGCATGGTCAAGGCGCTTTGGCACGAACAGGCTGGCTCGATGCAGGGCGATCGCGACCATGTGATCGACTGGACCAAACGCATGAGCGACCACATCGCCGCCGCTCTGCTGGTCTACACCGGCCTGCACATCTTCGTGACCATGCAGGCGCTCAACGGACATCACGGCTCGATCCTGCCCTACTTCGGGCTGGTCTTTCTGGTCGCCGCGATCATCCCGGCGTGCAGGCTTTTCGAGAAACGTTGGGAAAGGCTCGCCGCGAGCGGTGAGAGCGATGGCGAACTGAGGCGCCTGTTCAATCGTGACCTGGTCGTGCTGTGGCTTGCGGCGATCGGCCTGCCGCTTGTGATCACCGCGCTAGTCAAGGGTGTCCTCGCCCTTTTGTGACCGACTGGGGGGCGCTAGGCTCCCACCGATGAAACCGCCAGTTGTCGTAATCTGGGCCGCGTTGGCGGTCATGGCCTTGCTCTTTGCTTCGCCGGTACAGGCACTGGTCCCTGGCGTCGCGCTATCGGCTGCCCCCACCGTGCCCGTCGCCACCTCGACCATCTCTGCCGAAAAGGACGAGAGTTCGGACGGCAAGATTGCGGAACGGATCGGCGGTATCTTCTCCGAGTTGCCCGGACTCGCGAACGTAAGGGTCTCGGTGAGCCAGGGCGTGGTTTCGCTCACAGGAACAGTTGCAAAAAACGAGGATCGGGCTCGCGCCGAGGCCATAGCCGGGCGGGTGTCGGGTGTGGTTACGATCGAGAACGAAATCGTGCGCGATACTTCGGTCGGCGGCGCGACCGCAGGGGTCAAGCAGGTCACAAGGCAATTCGCCGATTTCGCCGCGATGCTCCCACTGATCGGAGCGGCGATGCTTGTGTGGCTGGTCATCGCGGCGCTCGGCTACCTGATCGCCGGGTTCGGAGGGATATGGAAGCGCCTTGCACCCAATTCTTTCCTTGCCGAGTTGCTCGCCAGCGCGGTGCGCTTCACCTTCGTCGTCGGTGGCCTGGTAGTGGCGCTCAATATGCTCGGTGCGGGTGCGCTCATGGGTGCGGTTCTGGGCGGGGCAGGTGTGGTCGGCATCGCGCTCGGTTTCGCCATGCGCGACACCATCGAAAACTATGTCGCCTCGCTCATGCTCAGCTTGCGCCAGCCCTTCCGGCCCAACGACTGGGTCGTGATCGACAGCCACGAAGGCCATGTGATCCGCCTGACCAGCCGCGCGACGATCCTGATGACGCTCGACGGCAACCACTTGCGGATTCCCAATTCAGCGGTCTTCAAGGCCGTGATCCTAAATTACACGCGCAACCCGCGGCGGCGGTTCCAATTCGATCTCGGAATCGATGCCGATGACGATCCGACCGCCGCACGCAGGGTCGGGCGCGACGCGCTTGGCAATCTCGACTTCGTTCTGGCCGATCCTGCGCCCGAATCGCGGATCATAGAAGTCGGCGATTCGAACGTCGTCCTTCGCTTCCTCGGTTGGATCGACCAGCGCGAGGCGGACTGGCACAAGGCGCGCAGCAACGCGATCGCTGCAGTCAAGGCCGCCCTCGAAACGGCGGGTTTCGCCATTCCCGAGCCGATCTATCGCCTGCGTTTCGATGCGCGCACCACGCCGCTTCCGTTCGAGAACGTTGCGGGCGAGTCCCAAGCGGCGGTCGCCCGCCCGAAAGAAGCCGCCCGGCCGAAACCTGCAGCGGCGGAAGATGTCTCGCCAAAGGACGAAGTGGCCGGAATGGTCGAGAACGAACGCCAGACCTCCGGCCAGGGGCAGGAGAGGGATCTCCTCGACCCAAGTCGGCCAGTCGAGTGAACCTGCGTTAGGCGGCCTTCGCTTCCTTCGCCCGCTCGATCGCCTCAAGCACGATCCGTCGGGCATCCGACGCATCGCCCCACTGACCGATGCGCACCCACTTCTCGGCTTCGAGATCCTTGTAGTGGGTGAAGAAGTGCTCGATCTGCTGGAAGATGATCGAGGGCAGGTCCTTGGTCTCGCCGACGTCCGAATAGTACGGGAAAGTCGTGTCGACCGGGACGCAGATCAGCTTCTCGTCGCCGCCATGCTCGTCCTCGAGGTTGAGCACGCCGATCGGGCGGGCACGGACGACGCAGCCGGGAATGAATGGGCTACGGGCAATGACCAGCGCGTCGAGCGGGTCGCCGTCGGGCGAAAGCGTGTGCGGGACGAAGCCGTAGTTTGCCGGATAGCGCATCGGCGTGTGCAGGATGCGGTCCACGAACAGCGCGCCGCTTTCCTTGTCGAATTCGTACTTCACCGGTTCGCCGCCGGTCGGGACCTCGATGATGACGTTGAGGCTTTCGGGCGGATTGTCGCCCACGGGGATCAGGTCGATGCGCATCGGTCTCTCTTGCGGTTACGTCGTGCCGGACCCTCTCCCCGCGCCGGCGCGGCTGCCCCTAGCGCCCCCCGACGGATACCGCCACCCGGCAATTGCGAAACGGGGCAAAAAGGCGCAATGTTGACTTTGACAAAGTCCGTCCGAGCGCGGCGGATGCGCGGAGAGAGAGCATGCACGTAGGCCTGGCAACCGGTTTCGCCCACCAGCGGGGCAAGAATTACGACGAAGCGCGCTTCGTGCGCGAAGAGGTCGGCAACCTGGTCTATGCCGAGGAGCTGGGGTTTGATTCGGTGTGGATCACCGAACACCACTTCGGCGACTATTCGATGTCGAACGACCCCCTGCAGCTGCTGACCTACATCGCCGCCAAGACCCACCACGTTAAGCTCGGCACGCAGTGCATCATCGTGCCGTGGCACAATCCGGCGCGGCTCGCCGAGAAGATCATCAACCTCGACATCCTGTCGAACGGCCGTGCGATCCTCGGTTTTGGCGGCGGCCTCTCGCAGCACGAATTCGCCGGGCTCGGCGTCGACATGAACAAGAGCCGCGAGCTCTACAACGACATCCTTGACGTGGTCATCCCGGCGATCGAGACCGGAATCATCGAAGGCGAGGGCGCCTTCGGCACGATCCCGCGGCAGGAGCTGCACCCGGCGCCAATCAAGAGCTTCGAAGGCCGCAAGTTCTGCGGCAGCCTGTCGGGCAACTCGATGTACACGGCGGCCAAGCACGGCTGCGGGAACATGATCCTGATGCTCCCGCAGCGCGGGCAGGACGTGAAGGCCGACAAGTACACCGAGGTCTGGCAGGAAGTGAACGGCGCGGACACCAGCCCGCCACCGCCGATGCTCGGGGGCAACTACTACATCGACGAAAGCGCCGAGTTCGCGCAAGCGCAGGGAGAGATGTACCTCGGCAACACGATGCGTGCGGCGATCAGGAATTACCACCTCGATACGCCGGGCAAGTTCCCGCAGATCAAGGGCTACGAGCACTACGAGAACATGGTTCTCGCTCCCGAACAGGTCGAAGGATACGTCGAGAATTTCTCGAAGGGCGCAGTCACCGGCACGCCGCAGATGATCCTCGAGCGGATGTGGGAGCTGAAGGAACAGTTCAAGCCGCAGGGCTTCTTCCCGCACGTCTATTACGGCGGCATGCCGCAGGACGAGGCGCGCAAGAACATGGACCTGTTCGCGAAGGAAGTCCTTCCCGAGCTCAAGAGCTGGGAAGCGGAAGCCAGCATCGACGACCGCTTCCTTGAAGCGGCGGAGTAGCTAGCCGCCCGATCCGCCGAGCACGTTGATCGTGAAGGCGATCACGCCGATGTTGAAGACGAACGCGGCGAAGCAGTGCAGCAGCGCAACCTTGCGGATTCCCGGCGCGGTGATGTCCACGTCGGAGGTCTGGAAGGTCATACCCAATGTGTAGGCGAAATAGGCGAAGTCCCAGTAGTCGGGCGTCTTCGTGCCGGGAAAATCGATCCCCGCGGTGTCGCCGCCGGACTTCGGCTCGGCCGTGTAGTAGGTGTGGGCGTAGTGCAGCGCGTAGACGCTGTTCGCAAACAGCCAGATCAGCAGCATCGTCACGACCAGCTTGGCGATCGCCTTCGGGTCGCCGTTTCGCGCTCCGGGCATCTCGCCGGTGAGGGCGGCCATTGCGACCAGCGTCAGCAGGCTGGTGACCACGAGCATGAGCAGGCGGTTGGCGTCGTTGTCGCGCGCATGCCGGCGCATCGAGGCGGCAGTGGAATCGCGCAGCAGCGGGACCAGTGAGGCGAAGAACACCAGTGCCGCGAAGTCGAAGGCCATCGCCGCCCCATCCCGCCAGTCCGGCGCCGGGGCCATGGCGCGATAGGCGATATAGCCGGCAACCAGCAGGGCAAGGAAAACGAGGAATCGAAGCGGGGCGACCCGGTTGCCGATACCGGCGGTGTCCCGGGCTTGATTCGCTGCCTTGTCCACGTCCCGCCTTCTAGCGCCGCGTACCTGGCGGCGCGAGCGCGATTCAGCCGCCTGTACGCGGCGCTAGCAGCCGATCGAGCGGCTGCTCGCCGTCGCTGGCCGGGACGAGCCACGGGTAGCGCAGGCCGCCGTGGTAATCGATCGGCACCGTCAGGTAGCGGTCGCCCCGCCTGACCAGCAGTTCGATCGGCTCCTTGCCGCCCTTCGCCGCCTTCACCGCGTCGACCATGACGTCCTTCGAGAACGCGGTACCGTTCACCGCGATCACCTGCGTGCCGGTAACCAGCCCGGCGTTGAAGGCGGGCGAATCCCACTGCGTCGAGCCGACCTTGCCTTCCTTGTCGAGATTCATGCCGAGCGAATACTGCAGGCTGGTGGTGCCGTCGCTGTCGTAGCGCTGCTTGTGGTAGGGGTTCATCTCCTCCTTCCACTCCAGTTTGTAGCCTGCCTTCTCTATCCCCCCGAGCGGGGCGGGTTGGTTCGGCTGGCGCAGGCGGGTGTCGAGGAACCCGGCCCAGTCGTAGGAATAGACCGCGTCGAGCGCCGCGACCACGTCGTCGAAGGTGTAGGTCAGGGTGCCCCAGTCGCCGTCGTTCACGCCGAAGAAGGCGCGAGCGAAGTCGTCGAGCCCCTTCCTGCCGCCGGTCCCCTCGCGGATGACCTGGTCGGCCTCGAGCCAGACCAGCGCGCCCTCCGAGTAATATTCCTCGTTCAGGCTCAGCGAGGCGTAGGGCTGCGGCTTGCGCGCGTCGACGATCGGATCGAAGGTCGTGTCTTCGACCGAGCGCCACTTGCGCCCGGCGAGATTGGAGTAATAGCCCGCCGCGCTGGCAAACATGCCGAGCACGACGTCTTTCGGCTGTACGCCCGATCGGGCGGCGAGCACGTAGCCCCAGAACTGCGTCTGCCCTTCGTAGGCCCACAGCAGCTGGTCCTGCATCGGATGGCGGTAGTCGGGTGAGTACAGCCCGGCCGGGCGGCGGTACTTGCCGTTCCAGCTATGGACGAACTCGTGCGGGATGACATTGCGGTCCCACGCCCCGGCGTCCCACTTCACCAGCGTATCGGGATTCTGCGAGTTCTCGCTCGAGCGCTGGTGTTCGAGCCCGATGTCGCCCATCCGGTCGGTCTGGGACAGCAGGAAATCGTAATGGTCGAAGTGCTTCGCACCGAACAGCTCGAGCGCTTCATCGACAAGCTTGCGATAGGTTGCGAGGTGCTCCGGTGCGAGTTCGAGCTGCGACGGCTTGTCGGCGACGACGTCGAGCGAAACGTCGTGGCCGAGGTCCCAGCGGCGCGCATGCTTGCCGGCGAACACCGGCGAATCGACCAGCGTCTCATAGTCGGTCGCGTCCCACCGCACGGTGCCGCTGGGCGCCGATTGCCCGTCTAAAGCAGTGAAGGCGGTCCAATCCTCGGGGAAGGTCACAGCCGGGCGGACGGCGATCCGGCGGGCGTAGTACCCGGCCGGGTAGAGGCTCATCGCGTCCCACTGCAGGTTGAGCATTTCCTGCGTCATCACGATGCGGCCCTCAGTCGACTTGAGCGGCGAAGTGAAGACGAAGCGCGCGGTCAGTTGCTTGGCGCCTTCAGGGATCGAGACGTGCAGTGCGTTGACGTTGATCGCGTCGCGGGTCCAGGTCACCGGCTTGCCGTCGGCGGCGAAGTGGAAATCGGCGAGCAGGCGAATCCACGGGCGCGGCGCGTGCTTGCCGTTGAGCCATTCGGGCGAGAGCAGGACCAACTCGCGCGTGCCCGGCGGAACGGGAATCGTCTCTTCGACCTTGAAGACGCCGCGCGTCACGTCGGTTGCATCGATCGCCAACCCGATCGTGCCGGGAAAGGCTTCGTCGCGCGCCGGCGGGATCGCGGCGGGCAGGGCCGCGGCGAGCGGGGCGGAGCGGACGGCGTCCTGTCCGGAGGCGGCGGCGGGCTGGGTGAGGGAAAGGGCGGCGAGGAGCGGGAGGAGTGCGACTGTACGATTCATCGCGGGTCCCATGCCGCCGACCGGTTCCATCTGCAACCTTTTGTGCCGAGCATGCTTTGCGAACGCCGATATCCGGGGTAAGCGCGCGCCCGAAATGGCAAAGATCGAAACACCTCGCCCGATAAGAGGCACGCAGGACATCATCGGCCCCGACGCCGAGGCCTTCGCGCATGTCGTCGAGACCTTCGAGCGGGTCCGCAAGCTGTACCGCTTCCGCCGCATCGAGATGCCGGTGTTCGAACGCACCGAGGTCTTCGCCCGCTCGATCGGCGAGACGACCGATATCGTCTCCAAGGAGATGTATTCGTTCGAGGATCGCGGCGGCGAATCGCTGACCCTGCGTCCCGAATTCACCGCCGGGATCGCCCGTGCCTACCTGACCGACGGCTGGCAGCAGTACGCCCCGCTCAAGGTCGCGACGCACGGCCCGCTGTTCCGTTACGAGCGCCCGCAGAAAGGCCGCTACCGCCAGTTCCACCAGATCGACGCCGAGATCATCGGTGCGGCCGAGCCGCAGGCCGACGTCGAACTGCTCGCGTTGGGCGACCAGGTGCTCAAGGAACTCGGCATCGCCGACGTGACGATCCACCTCAACACGCTCGGGGATGCGGCGAGCCGCGATGCCTGGCGCGCCGCCCTGCTCGACCACTTCCGCGCGGTGAAGGGCGACCTGTCCGAGGAATCGCAGGAGCGGCTGGAGAAGAATCCGCTGCGGATCCTCGATTCCAAGGATGCGCGCGACAAGGTCTACGTCGCCGATGCGCCGAAGATCGACGACTTCCTGAGCGACGAAGCCGGGCGGTTCTTCGCAGACGTGACGAGCGGGCTCGATGCGGCCGGCGTGAAATGGGTCCGCGCCCCGGGCCTCGTGCGCGGTCTCGACTACTACCGCCACACCGCCTTCGAGTTCATCCCCGACGAGGGCTCGGCCTCGGCCAACGCGCTCGGCAGCCAGAGCACGGTCCTCGGCGGCGGGCGCTATGACGGCCTGATGGATAGCCTCGGCGGCGCGCCTACCCCGGCGGTCGGCTGGGCCGCGGGAATCGAGCGGCTGGCAATGTTGGTGGGGGAAGGTCATGCCGACCTGCAACCGCACGTTGCGGTCATCCCGGTTGGTGAAGACGCGCTCACTGTCGCACAATCAGTCCTCGCCGAGATCCGGAGTTATGGGATCGAGGCCGAAACGTCATTCCGGGGCAACCTGAAAAAGAGAATGCAGCGGGCGAACGCATCGGGAGCGGCCTTCGCTGTTATCCTTGGCAGCGATGAACTTGCGTCTGGTTTGGCGACGGTACGAAATCTGTCGAATGGCGAGGAATACAAAACTCCCATCCGGACTCTCGACGTCGATCTTCACACACTGGTCGCAGTACACAAATTCAACCGGGGGTCGCAGCCCGATCCGTTGGCGGATGCGCTTGAAGGTACCCAAGTGAAGATGACCAAGGACGGCTTGGTCATTTCGTTGCTGGGCAATGCTCCGCTTCACAGCGACGACCAATGACCATCCCCAACGACCGTTTGCACCAGATCGCCAATCGCTTCGCCGAACTCGAGGCGCGCATGGCTTCGGGTACGCTCGAGGGCGAGGATTTCGTCGCCGCGAGCCGCGACTATGCGGAGCTCGAACCCGTCGCCAAGGCCGCGCATGAGGTTCGCGACATGCGCGCCGAGATCGCCGAGCTTTCCGCGCTGACCGACGACCCGGAAATGCGCGCGCTTGCCGAGGAAGAGCTGGCCGAGCTGCGCCGCGCGCTGCCCGATGCCGAGCACCGGCTCGCCGTCGCCATGCTGCCGCGCGACAGCGCCGACGAGCGCCCGGCGATGCTTGAAATCCGCGCCGGCACCGGCGGCGACGAGGCCGCGCTGTTCGCCGCCGACCTGTTCCGCATGTACGAGGGCTATGCCGCCGAACAGGGCTGGAAGGTCGAGACCGTCAGCCTCAACGCCAACGAGATCGGCGGCTTCAAGGAAATCGTCGCCAACGTCACCGGCAAGGGCGTGTTCGCCAAGATGAAGTTCGAAAGCGGCGTCCACCGGGTGCAGCGCGTGCCGGTCACCGAGAGCGGCGGGCGCATCCACACCTCGGCGGCGACCGTGGCCGTCCTGCCCGAGCCGAGCGAGGTCGAGGTCCACATCGAGGACAAGGACCTGCGCATCGACATCTACCGCGCCAGCGGCGCCGGCGGGCAGCACGTCAACAAGACCGACAGCGCGGTGCGCATGACCCACCTGCCTACCGGTATCGTCGTCGCCATGCAGGACGAGCGCAGCCAGCACCGCAACCGCGACAAGGCCATGCAGGTGCTGCGCGCCCGCATTTACGAAAAGAAGCGCGAGGAAGCCCACGGCGCCGAGGCCGCGGCGCGCAAGGCCATGGTCGGATCGGGCGACCGCTCCGAACGCATCCGCACCTACAACTTCCCGCAGGGCCGCGTGACCGACCACCGTATCGGCCTCACGCTTCACAAGCTGCCCGAAGTGCTCGCCGGCCACGGCCTTGCCGAAATGATCGACGCGCTGATCGCCGAAGACGAGGCCAAGCGACTGGCGGCAATGGACGCATGACCACCGTTGCCGAGGCGCTGCGCGAGGCGACGCGGCGGCTGGAGAGTGTTTCCGATACCGCGCGGCTCGATGCCGAGCTGCTCATGGCGCATGCGCTGCGAGTCTCACGATCGAACCTGCTGCTGCGCGAGACCGGGCGGGAAGCTCCGGCGGGTTTCGCCGCGCTGGTCGAGCGCCGCGAAAGGCACGAACCGGTCGCCTACATCAGGGGGCGCCAGGAATTCTACGGCCGCGACTTCCTCGTCGGTCCCGATGTGCTGATTCCCCGCGCCGACAGCGAAACGACCGTCGAAGCCGCGCTGGCGGCGTTTCCCGCCGGAGACAGGGTGCTCGATTGCGGGACCGGCTCCGGCGCATTGCTGCTGACGGTCCTGTCCGAACGCCCGGGCAGCACCGGGATCGGCATCGACCGCTCGCCCGAAGCGCTGGCGGTAGCTGCGGACAATGCCGAGCGGCTCGGCCTGTCGGAGCGCTGCGACCTGCGCTTTGCCGACTGGACCGAATCCGGCTGGGCAGCCCGCCTCGGGCAGTTCGACCTGGTCGTGGCCAACCCCCCTTATGTCGAGACCTCGGCCGAGCTCGACCGCTCGGTCCGCGACCACGAGCCGGCGGGAGCGCTTTTCGCCGGGCCCGAAGGGCTCGACGATTACCGGGTGCTTATTCCGCAGCTTCCGCAACTGCTCGCTCAAGACGGCGCCGCGGTGCTCGAAATCGGGGCTTCGCAAGCCGACTCGGTCACCGAAATCGCCGCAAGCTGCGGATTTTCCGCCGAATTGTACTGCGATCTGGCCGAACGGCCGCGGGCATTGGTCCTGCGATTAAGGACTTGGCAAAGTGCGATGGAGTAGCTACCTCTCAGTTCAGACCGGCGGCCGACGACAATCGGGTCAGGGCCGGGTCTAACCCCATCAATAGCGTGGAGTGCGGCGAATGCCGCGGCTGGCATGTGCAAGGTGGGACACGCAGGCGCTTTAGCGCGCGCGTGACGGGGGGTCATAGGTCGGGCGAGGGCAGTGTTGCCCGCCGCAACAAGGAAGCGAATTTCCCTTGAGTCAAAATCGAAACAACAATCGCCGCCGCGGCCGGAACAATCGCGGCCCGGGTGGCGGCAACCAAGGTAACAGGATCGACAGCCGGGCGCGTGGCAACGCGCCGCAGATGCTGGAGAAGTACAAGAAGCTGGCACACGACGCCTCGCTCAACGGCGACCGCGTGCAGACCGAATATTACCTTCAGTTCGCGGATCACTATTTCCGCGTCATCGCCGACATCAAGGCGCAGAAGGACGAACAGCAGCGTTCGCGCGGCGGTAACGACCGCGACGACGACGACAGCGATTACGAGGACGTCGAGGAAGAGCGCCAGGCGCGCAACGATCGCGGCAACCAGCGTGGCCGCCGCGGCCGCGACGATCGCGACGATCGCGACGAAGAAGGCGATCGCGGCCAGGAAGGCGAGGATTCGTCCGACAACGATCAGGACGAGGAAGAAAATCCCTTCGTCCGCGAGAGCAAGCCGCGCCGCGGGCGTCCGCGCAAGAAGGCCGACGACGGCGAACCGGCCGGTCTCGACCCGTCGAGCCTTCCGCCTGCCATCGGCAACGACGATGACAGCGAGGAGGAACGGCCCCGTCGCCGTACGCGGAGCCGCCGTTCGGGCGGCGACGAAGAGGCGCTTGAAGCGCACGGCTGATACGTGGAGCGGCTATCGCGCGCGCTGGCCTGGTTTTTCAACCGGCCGCGGATAGCCGCGCTCACTCTCGGAATCCTCGCCGCCACCGGCTTCCAGCCGTTGGCTCTCTGGCCGATAGCCTTGCTGGCGATGGGCGGGTTCGCCCTGTTGCTGGTCCGTACGACGGGTTGGCGGCGGGCCGCCATGCTCGGCTGGATGTTCGGCATCGGCCATTTCATGCTCGGCAACGCGTGGATCGCGACGGCCTTCACCTACCAGGCAAACATGCCGGCTGTGCTCGGCTGGTTCGCGGTGCCGCTGCTCGCGCTCTACCTGGCCCTGTTCCCGGCGCTGGCGGCAGGTGCGGCACGCGCGCTGGCCGGCCGAGTTGCCCTGCCTCTCGCTTTCGCCGGGTGCTGGACCCTGTCCGAATGGCTGCGCGGCTGGCTCTTCACCGGCTATCCGTGGAATCCGTTCGGGATCGTCCTGCTCGGCCCGTTCGACGGGCCCGGGCTGGCGGCCATCGCGCCGTGGATGGGAACTTACGCGCTGTCCGGTCTCGCGGTGCTGATCGGCGGCTTGCTTGCCGCTGCGCTGGCGAGTCGGCGCTGGCTGCCCCTTGCGCTCGCCTCGGTCCTCCTCGCTGCAGGCATGTACCTGCCGGCCGGTGCGGGGGCATCAGGCAAGACGCCGTTCACTCTCGTCCAGCCCGACATCCGCCAGGAACAGCTCGACGACCCGCGGTATTTCGAAGATGCCTTCCGCAAGACCGCGGAACTGGGCGCGGCGCGCGTTCCGGGTGAGCGGCGGCTGCTGCTCTGGCCCGAATCCGGCGTCCCCGACTACCTCGAAGACGGCTATCCGCAGCGCTACTACAGCGCGACGACCGCCTTCGCCGATCCGGTGCTGGCGCGCCGGCGCATCGGCCTGGTCATCGGGCCCGGCACCACGCTGCTGACCGGCGCGGTGGATCTCGAGGTCGCGGACGATCATGCGGTCGGCGCCTACAACGTCGTGACGGCGCTCGATGCGGATGGCGCGATCGTCGGCTCGTACGCCAAGGCCCATCTTGTGCCTTACGGCGAATACCTGCCGCTGCGCTGGCTGCTCGAACCGCTTGGCGCGACGCGGCTCGTGCCCGGTGCGCTCGATTTCCTGCCGGGCCCGGGTCCGCAGACGATCGATCTGGGTCCGCTCGGCAAGGCCGGGGTGCAGATCTGCTACGAGATCGTATTTTCCGGCAGCGTGGTCGATGCGGCGCACCGGCCCGACTACATATTCAATCCCTCGAACGACGGCTGGTTCGGCCCTTCGGGTCCGCCGCAGCACCTTGCGCAGGCGCGGCTTCGGGCAATCGAGGAAGGCCTGCCGATCCTGCGCGCGACCACCACCGGGATCAGCGCGGTGATCGATGCCCGCGGCGTGGTGCGCGATCACATCGGCCGCCTGCAGGCGGGGCGGATGGACGGGATGATTCCGCCTGCCGCACCGCCGACGCTTTTCGCCCGCGCAGGCAATCTCCTGGCCCTTGCCTGGGCCGTGCTCTTTCTTTTGTCGGGCTTGGTTGTCTCGCGGCGACGGGCTCGTTAGACCGATCACCAACTTCGTCCCAAAAGTTGAAACCCCAAGAGGAACGATAACTCGATGCGCAACAGTTACCTGTTCACGTCCGAAAGTGTGTCCGAAGGCCACCCCGACAAGGTGTCGGACCAGATCTCGGATGCGGTGGTAGATCTTTTCCTTGCGAAGGACCCGGAAGCTCGCGTCGCGTGCGAGACGCTCACGACGACGCAGCTGGTGGTCCTGGCGGGCGAAATCCGCTGCAAGGGTGTTTACGAGAACGGCGAATGGGCACCCGGCGCGCTCGAGGAAATCGAACGCACGGTGCGGGGCGTGGTCAAGGACATCGGCTACGAGCAGGCGGGCTTCCACTGGGAAACGCTGACCTTCGAGAACCACCTGCACGGCCAGAGCGCGCACATCGCGCAGGGCGTCGACGCAGGCGAGAGCAAGGACGAAGGTGCGGGCGACCAGGGCATCATGTTCGGCTTCGCTTGCGACGAGACGCCCGACCTGATGCCGGCGACGCTCGATTACAGCCACAAGATCCTCGCGCAGATGGCCGCCGACCGCCACAGCGGCAAGGCGCCTTTCCTCGAGCCCGACAGCAAGAGCCAGGTCACGCTGCGCTTCGCCAACGGCAAGCCCGTCGCGGCCACGGCGATCGTCGTCTCGACCCAGCACGCCAAGGGCTATGACCAGGGCGAGAAGAAGGCCGAACTGGCCAACTACGTGAAGCAGGTCGTGGCCGACGTGCTGCCGGCCGAACTGCTTAGCGACGAGACCGTCTACCACATCAATCCGACCGGCAGCTTCGAGATCGGCGGACCGGACGGAGACGCCGGGCTGACCGGACGCAAGATCATCGTCGATACCTACGGCGGCGCGGCCCCGCACGGCGGCGGCGCCTTCTCGGGCAAGGACCCGACCAAGGTCGACCGTTCGGCGGCGTACATCACGCGTTACCTCGCCAAGAACGTCGTGGCCGCGGGCCTCGCCAAACGCTGCACGATCCAGCTGGCCTATGCCATCGGCGTGTCGGAGCCGCTGTCGCTCTATGTCGACACGCACGGCACCGGAAAGGTCGAGGATGGCGCGCTCGAAGAGGCGATCAAGTCGATCGGCAAGCTCGGCGGCCTGACCCCGCGCGGCATCCGCACGCACCTCGGCCTCAACAAGCCGATCTACCGCAAGAGCGCGGCATACGGCCACTTCGGCCGCAAGGCCGAAGGCGACTTCTTCCCCTGGGAGAAGACCGACCTGGTCGAGGACTTGAAGGCCGCCATCGGCTGATCGTTTCGGCGGGCGTTCGACCAACGTCCGCCGCCGTTCTGCCAACGTCTTTGTCCCCCTTGCCCTGCGCGCGCCGTGCATTAGCCTGCGCGCCATGACCGCGCGCCGCGGGCGCGCCCAACGGGGACTCACCAAAATGCTTCACACCGACCGTCGCGGCATCCTTGTCCTTGCCGCCGTCATGCCGTTCGCCGCCAGCTCGCTCCCGGCACTCGCGCAGGCCGCCAGCGGCACCGCTGCGGGCGACTGGGACCTGAGCGACATCTATCCCGACTGGGCGGCTTGGGACGCGGCGCGCAAGGGTGTGCTCGACGCTCTGCCGCGGCTCGCTGCCTACAAGGGCCACCTCGGCGACGGTGCCGAAGCGATGGCCAAGGCGATGGTCGACATGTCGGACGTCACCAAGACTGCCGTAAGGGTCTACGTCTATTCCTCGCTCAGTGCCGATGCCGATGTACGCGTCGCAGAGAACCAGGAACGGCGCGGTCAATCGGCCGATATGTTCACCGCACTGAGTGAGGCGACTTCATGGACGTCGCCGGAAATCCTCGCGCTCGGCAAGGACAGGGTCGAAGGCTTCATCGCCGAAAACGCGACTCTCAAGACACGCTTCGCGTTCGGCCTGCGCGACACGCTGCGCGGCGCGGAACATACGCTCGATACCGCTGGCGAGGCGATCATGGCGTCGGCCGGCGCACCGCTGGCCGGCCCCTCCGACGTGCGCGGCCAGCTCGTCGCATCAGACATTCCGCGCCCGACGGTCACGCTGTCCGACGGAACCGAGATGCGGCTCGACGACCAAGGTTACACGCTGGCGCGCGGCACGGCCAATCGCGACGATCGCAAGAAAGTGTTCGCCGAGTTCTGGGACTCCTACGCCGCCTTCAGCAACTCGCTCGGCGCGGCCTATGCCTCGAAGATCAAGGGCGACGTGTTCCGCGCCAAGACGCGCAACTATCCCAACACGCTGGCATTTGCGCTCGATGGGCCGAACATCCCCGAGGGCGTCTATCGCACGCTGGTCGACGAGACCAACAAGGGCCTGCCACAACTGCATCGATACTTCGACCTGCGCCGCCGCATCCTCGGCCTGCCGGACATCGGCTACTACGACATCTACCCGCCGCTGGTCTCCCTTGGCCGCAAGTTCAACCTCGACGAGATGCGCACCATCACGCTGCAGGCGCTGGCTCCGTTGGGGCCGGAGTATGTCGGCCTGCTGACCGAGGCGACGACCAAGAAGTGGATGGATCCGCGGCCGCGGCCGGGCAAGACGTCGGGCGCCTACATGAACGGCAGCATCTACGACGTGCACCCGTACCTGCTGCTCAACCTGGGTGAGGACTACGACGGCCTCTCGACCTATGCCCACGAATGGGGTCACGCGATCCACACGTTGCTGTCGAAGAAGCAGAACCCCTACGAGACCTACAGCTACGCGACCTTTATCGCCGAAATCGCCTCGACGGTGAACGAGGTCTTCCTCAGCCGCTACATGATGGAACGCGCCAAGACCAAGGAAGAGAAGCTGTTCTACCTCGGCCAGCAGCTCGAGAACGCGCGCGGCACCTTCTACCGCCAGACGATGTTCGCCGAATTCGAACTGAAGGCGCACGAACTGGCCGAGAACGGCGAAGGCCTGTCGGGCCGCAAGTTCGCCGAGGTCTACATGGACCTGCTGCGCCGCTACCACGGGCCGAACATGATCCTTCCGGACAACGTGGCGCACGAGTGGTCCTACATCAGCCACTTCTTCCGCGGCACGCCCTACTATGTGTTCCAGTACGCCACCTCGATCTCGGCCGGCACCTGGTTCGCCAAGTCGATCCTCGATGGCGGCAAGGCGGAGCGCGAGGCCTTCATCTCCGTGCTCAAGGCGGGCGGGTCGGATTACCCGGTGGAAATTCTCAGGAAGAAGGCCGGCCTCGATATGACCAAACCCGACGTCTACCGCGGCTTCGTGGCGACCATGAGCGACACGATGGACCAGATCGAGGCGCTGCTCTGAGGGCTTGAAATCGCCTTCGTTTCAGGGAATTGTATCGCGAGAAACCAGACGCGGGGGATGCCGCCTGGAAGTATCAATTGGGGGGCGCTTCATGTTCTCGTTTCGCCGTGCACTTCTCGGATCCATTTCGCTCGCCCTGGTGAGCGCAACCGCAATACCTGTCGCTGCCGAACGGCCAGCCGAATATTTCGCCACGCCGCCGCGCATGTCGAACCCGGTGATTTCGCCGAGCGGTAAATTCGTTGCCGCCGAGATGTCGCTTGAAGGCAAGCAGCAACTGGTGATCATTCCAACCGATCGCAGCCTTGGCGCGCCGGTACTGATCGGGGCGGGCGACTACGACCTGTGGGACCTGACCTGGGTGAACGACGACTGGATCCTGGTTCAAACAGGGATCGATGGTCGCGTCGAGGATGGCAAATTTGTCGATGGCGCGGAGGTTTACATTTCGCGCTACGTCGCTTTTCGCACCGACGGGAAGGAACAGCATGTCCTCCAGCCAAAGCTCGGCAAGATGCTGAGCGACGGCGGGACGGTGATCTGGACAGCCAAGGACGGTTCTCCCGAAATCCTGCTGCAGTACCGCACGTCCTACTACACTTGGGAGCAAGGGTTCTGGCCGCAGGTCATGCGGGTCGATGTCGCCAAGAACAGTTTCAAGCTCGACACCTCGCCGATCGAGGGAATCCAAAGATATTACGCCGATGCAGACGGCGTCGTGAGGGTGGGCATCGGTTCGGAAAAGGAAGGCATCCGAAATCGCTTCGTCTATCGCTCGGGGCCGAAGGAACGGCTCAAGGAGGTTGCCAGCGTCGGCTACCAGGACGACCTTCTCGCGCCGCGCATGTTCTATCCCGACGGCAAGACGGCCCTCACCGTCAGCACCGAAAACGGTGTCGCCGCGTTGCGCAAGCTGGATCTCGCCACCATGACGCTGGGCGATGCTGTGTTCCATGTCGACGGGTACGACCTCGATGCCTGGTATACCGACGATCTCGGTTCGCAACTGCGCGGGGTCCGCTGGATCGACCAGATGCCACGGTATCGCTGGTTCTCGACTGATATGCAGCAGCTCCAGAGCCTGCTCGACCAAGGATTTCCTGGCCGTTTGGTGCAGATCGTTTCCAGCAGCCGCGACTATACCAAACACGTGATTTCCGTCGGCACGCCCTCGCAACCGGCATCGTACTACATCTTCGATGCAACCACGAAGAAGGTCAGCCTTCTCGCCAAGGCGCACGAGGAACTGTCGGCCGAACCCAATGGCCCGGTCTCGACCGTCGTCTACACCGCCCGCGACGGGTTGAAGATTCAGGCTGTGCTGACGCTGCCGCCGGGCAAGGAAGCGAAGAACCTGCCACTGATTCTCCTGCCGCACGGCGGACCGCAGTCGCGCGATTACGAGCGCTGGGACTGGTGGTCGCAATTCCTCGCGGACCGCGGTTATGCCGTTCTCCAGCCCAACTATCGGGGCTCCGCCGGCTTCGGGGAGGGGTTCCTTGAGGCGGGTGACGGCGAGTGGGGCCTCAAGATGCAGGACGACATCGTCGATGCGAAGAAGTGGGCGGTCGAACAGGGACTGGCCGACCCGGGCCGGGTCTGCGTGGTTGGCGCGTCATACGGCGGCTACGTCGCCATGCGTGCGGCCCAGCGTGACAGCGTCGAGTTTCGTTGCGCGGTGAGCTTTGCCGGCGTCTCCGATCTGCCGGCAATGCTTGCTTCGGATCGTCAGTCGATCTTCGGCAAATTCATGAAGGAGTATTGGGAGAATCGCACCGGGGACCTTGCACAAGTCTCGCCCATCAAGTTTCCCGAACAGTTCGGCGCCCCGATCTTGCTGGTGCATGGCAAGGAGGACCTGCGCGTCCCGGTCGAACAGAGCCGCGACCTCAACGACGTGCTCAAGAAGGCACACAAGCAGGTCGAATATGTCGAGCAGCCCGAAGGCGATCACCACTTCACGCGCACGGAAGACCGGCTGCAGTTCCTCCAGGTGATGGAAGCTTTCCTCGACAGGTACAACCCAGCCGACTGAGCTGCTTTGCCGTCAGCCGCCCTCGGCGCGGACCTTTGCCTGGTCAGCGGCGAGGCGGCGAGCGGCGAGCATGTAGTGCGCTCCGGCCCAGAGGTAGGCCAGTGCGGAAATCGCCATGGCATAGGCCAGGCCTTGCGCCGGGCCGTAGCGGGGCGACAGCGAGTCGCTGACGAAGCCGATGACCAAGGGCCCTGCTCCCCCGGCAAGGCCGTAGACCACGCCGAGCAGCGCGCTCGCGGTCGCCCGCATGCGCGGGTGCATGAGGTTCTGCAGCGTGGCGAAGGTAATTCCGAGGTAGCCGAACATGAAGACGGTCGAGATGCTGACCAGTGTCAGCAGCACGGTCAGGTCGCCGCGGGTGATCGCGAAGGCGTAGAGGGGGCCGCCGATGAGCAGGCAGACACCGGGCACCAGGGCGTAGGCCGCCGGGTGCTTCTCGCCGAACCTGTCGCCGAGCCAGCCCGACAGCACCACCGAGATCGCCGCCGGCAGGCTGGCGGTGACCCCGGCGTAGAGCCCCGCCTCGCCGATCCCGAGCGCGAACTGCCGCATCATCAGCGAGGTGAAGAAGTAATTGATGCCGAACCCCAGCGTCGCCGCGATCGTCGATCCGATCACCAGGTTGCGCGCGCTCGGCAGGCCGAACAGCCGTGTCACCACCCGGCCGAGCGAGGGCACTTCGTCGCTGGCGCCGGCGTCGTGCCGTCCGCGTGTCGGCTCCTCGATGAACAGCCAGGCGAGCACGGCCAGCACCGCACCGGGAATGGCCGCCATGAGGAAGGTGAAGCGCCAGTCGTAGGACTGGGCGATGGCGCCGCCTCCGACGAAGCCGATGAAGGCTCCAACCGGTGGGGCGAGCAACAACACCGAGATAGCAAGGCCGCGCCGGTTGGCCGGGAAATAGTCTGCGATCACCGACTGGTTCCCGGGCAGTCCGATTGCCTCGCCCACACCGACGCCGACCCGGGCGAGCAGCAACTGAGTCCAGGTTCCCGCCCAGCCGCAGGCGGCAGTGGCGAGCGACCACAGCATTGTGCCGGCCGAAATCAGCGTCAGCCGGCGGAACCGCTCGGCAAGACGGGCTATGACGATCGCGAGCACGATATTGACCGCGGCATAAGCGAAGCCGAGCAGCGAGACCTGAGTGTCGCTGAGGCCGAACTCCGCCTTGAGCGGCTCGACCAGCACATTGACGACGATGCGGTCGACGAAGCCGACGGTGGCGATGCCGGCAAGGATGGTCAGCGCCAGCCAGGGCGCGTCGCGGCGCGTTTTCATGTGAGGCTCCCTCCCGATCCTGGTTGCCGGGGCATAGCCTGCGGCGAGCGCCTTGCGCCAGCGAAACCGGGTGCGCGGCATTGCTCCCTTGTCATATAACGGGGCCTCCGGAATAAAGCGCACTCGGCGCGCAGCTATGAGTGCCGACAAGGGGAAAAGCTTGGCCGCACCCGACATCTTCCTGTCCTACAACCGCGAGGACGCCGCGCGGGCGAAGCACTTTGCCGATGGCTTCGCGGCCGAGGGGCTCGAGGTCTGGTGGGACGTCGCCCTGCGTTCGGGCGAGGCCTACGACGAAGTGACCGAAGCGGCGCTGAGGAACGCCCGGGCCGTCGTCGTGCTCTGGTCGAAGAAGTCCGTTGTCTCGCGCTGGGTGCGTGCAGAGGCGACGCTGGCGGAGCGCAACAAAACCCTGATCCCCGTAACGATCGAGCAGTGCGACCGGCCGATCATGTTCGAGCTGGTGCAGACTGCCGAACTGGCGCACTGGCAGGGCGATCCCGGCGATCCGGCATGGCGGACCTTCGCCGGCCATGTGCGCGACTTCGTCGGCAAGGGAAGTGCCGCGACCGCTCAGCCGGTCGGCACGGCACCGGACCAGGTCTCGATTGCCGTCCTGCCATTTGCCAACATGTCGGACGATGCCGAGCAGGAGTATTTCGCAGACGGGATCAGCGAGGACATCATTACCGACCTGTCCAAGGTCTCGGCGCTGTTCGTGATCGCCCGCAACACCGCCTTCACCTTCAAGGGCAAGCACGTCGACATCAAGGACGTCGCCCGCCAGTTCGGTGTCACCCATGTGCTCGAAGGCAGCGTTCGCAAGGCGGGCAACCGCGTACGGGTGACGGCCCAGCTGATCGACGGAGCCACCGGCGGGCATGTCTGGGCCGAACGCTACGACCGCGAACTGGCCGACATCTTCGAGATCCAGGACGAGCTTTCTGAGGCGATCGTCGGTGCGCTAAAAGTCCGCCTGCTGCCGAGCGAGAAACGCGAGATAGAGAACCGCGGCACGCGCAATGCCGAGGCATACGATCATTACATCCGCGCCCGCGCGCTGCGCGCGTCTATGGACTTCGGCAACCTGGCAAAGGCGACCGACGCCTATCGCGATGCGGTCCGCATTGATCCCGCCTTCGCCTCCGCTTGGGCAGGTCTCGCCACCATCCAGCAGAATCTCGGCTTGTTCACACGACCCACCGAGGCGGAAAGGGCGGAGATAACGCGCAGCTATGCCCGCGCTGTGCAGCTCGGCCCCGACCAGCCCGACGTTGCCGCGCTGCGCCTGTTGCGGTCGGCGAATGCGTTCGACTGGCCGGCCGTGGAGGAGGGCATCGCCTACTTTGTCGAACGCGGCGACAACAACTGGTCGGTGGTGAGCCACGCGATGCTGGCGCTGGGGCGGGCGCAGGAAGCAGTTGAACAACAGTCCAAGGTCGTCCGGTCCGATCCTCTGTCGCTGGGCGGATCCTATGTCCTGCAGCACAATCTCAGCTGTGCCGGCCGGCTGGAAGAAGCCGATCGCGAATTCGAGCGGTGCCACGAAATTCATCCGACCGCGAGCGCGACCGTCTGGCAGGCCCTGGTGCGGGCAATGGCGACGCGCGATCATGACAGGGTCTTTGGCCTCTACGCCAGCCAACTCGGTAGCGGGATGGAGCAGCGGCAGCCCTATGCTCGCGATCTTGTCGCTGTGAAAGACGATCCGGCGGCCGCGCTCGAAGTAATCCGAGAGGCCCTGACCGATCCGCAGCTCCAGTTTCCGCTGCACCTCACCAGCCTTGCGCACTGGTTTGCCTACTACGGAGACGACGAGACGGTGCTCGCAATCTTTCGGGAGGGCCCAAGCAGCGAGCAGCCGCTCCATTTCATGCAGGAGCATTGGCAACCCGGGTTCGCGCGGGTGCGGCAGTCGACCGGGTTCAAGGACCTCCTGCGTGATGCGGGCCTGGCCGACTACTGGCGCGCGACGGACCGTTGGGGCGAATTCGCTCGTCCGGTTGGCGAGGACGACTTCGAGATCATCGCCTAGACGCGACGAGGCAGCGCCACACTCGTGACGCGGCCCCTTCGGTCGTTGCGGGTCAAATCGTCGCCGGGCGGTTGTCACGCACCCAGCGGCCGACCTTGCGGCCGTATTGTGCGATCTGGTGCATGTTGAAGAAGTGCCAGAAGCCCAGCACCAGCACCGCGAGGCCAACCTTGGTGGCGACGAAGCGGATCGCGTCGGCAATGGTCTCGGGCTCGCTGCCGAACTGCAGGGTCAGCAGGATGAAGCCGAGGTTGACGAGGTAGAACCCGACCACCAGCAGGTGGTTGGTGCTGCGCGCCAGCGTCTCGTCGTGGCCGAAGCAGTCGATCAGGAAGATCACCCCGTTGGTGCTGAGCGTCCGCGCGACCCACACCGTCATGCCGATGGCGAAGGCGAGATAGGCGAAATAGCTGACTTCGGTCATGGTGCGTCTCCTTCAGTGGATCAGGTCGTGGATGGGCTTGGCGGGTTGGTCGGGAGGTTCGGGGTCACTGGCCCAGCGCAGGCCTTCGCGCCAATAGCCCCACGTGGTGGCGGTGATGGCGCCGGCTAGCGTTCCCGGGACCGCCAGGGTTAGAGCCAGTCCCAGCCAATCGCTGGCAATCCCGAATGTCATGACAGGAATAAGGAAGCCGAAGAGTGCGCCCAACACGCCATAGTTGACGGCGGTTTCGCAGTCCCAGCGGCGCAAAATGGCGGTGAGCGGCAGTCCAATGACGAGCGCTGCAGCAAAGGTTATTCCGAACGAATACCAGAGGGGCATGGTGACGATCGCGATACCGAGTGCGTCGACTTGGCCCCCCTCGAGTACGGCAGGCAAAGTAAAGATCAGCATGGGCGCGCCTCCTGCAAAGGCTCCCATTGCGACAGAGCGAAGGAATGCGAGTAGCGCGACCTTCATCGTGACCTCCTGTAAATTCTGTAGAAACAGAAATTGAGGGATGCGTAAGTTGGACAGGGTGTGGCTCACACCTGATTGATCCTAGTTTCCGGTCTGGTTGCGGGTGGGGACGAAGCGAGCGACCTTGCCGCCAAGCTTCATCAGGGCGATCAGGGTCGAGCGCGGCAGGCGGCGGATATCGTCGTACCAGTTGGCGAGGGTGCCCATGAAGTCGTGCATTCGCCCGATCCGCTCGCGGATATGGGCGGGCACGTCCTCGCGTCCTTCAAGCTGCGCTGCGAGGTCGGAAAGGACCATGATCGTCGGATCGATCTCGCGCTTCTTGCGCTCGATCACGATCTTCATGAGCATGTCCCACAGGTCGGTCTCGGCGAGGAAATGGTCGCGCCGGTCGCCCGACACGTGGGTGCGGCGGACTATGCCGTAGCCCTGCAGTTCCTTCAAAGCGTTCGAGACGTTGCTGCGCGCGAGGCCGAGTTCGTCGCAGATTTCTTCGGCGTGCAGCGGGCGGTCGGACAGGTATAGCAGGGCGTGGACCTGGCTGACCGACCGATTGACGCCCCAATGCGAACCCATCTCCCCCCAGTGGAGGATGAAGGCTTCGGCTTCCGGGATGTCGCTGATCGCCACGACTCGTCTTCCATTCATTTCTGTAATTACAGAAATAGACGGATGTTGCGCATTGTCAACACATTGCCGCTCGCCAAACAGAACTAGACCGCCCGGTAGTCCGCGGTGATCGAGCCGGCCGCCGCGAGTTCTTCTTCGTGGCTTGCCTCGCGCCACGTTTCGGCCAGCGCCTGCCGTTCCCAGTCGAGCATCGCCGGATGATCGAGCACGCGCTCGACCCACGCCTGGCCCTTGCCGACATCGAGACCGTAGGTGCGGATGCGGAAGGCGACCGGGGCGTAGAAGGCATCGGCGGCGGTAAACTCGGGGCCGCACAGCCATGGTCCATTGAAGCGCTCGATTCCCTGTTCGAAGATCTCCCGAACACGCGAAACGTTGCGCTGCAGGGCTGCGGAATGCGGCTTCGTCGCCACGCGAACGCCGACGTTCATCGTGCAATCGTTGCGCAGGGCCGAAAAGCCGCCGTGCATCTCGGCGACCACGCACTGGGCGAAGGCGCGCGCGGCGGGTGCCTCGGGCCAGACGCCTTCGTGGCGGTCGGCGAGATAGAGCGCGATGCCCAAGGAGTCCCACACCGTCGCTTCGCCGTCGAGCAGCACCGGCACCTGCCCGGTCGGCGAGAAGGCGCGGAAATCCTCGAAGTTGTCCGGCTTGGTGAACTGTTCGAGGCGGTCCTCGAAGGGAATGTCGAGCGCTTTCATCAGCAGCCAGGGCCGCAGCGACCAACTCGAATAATTCCGGTTTGCGGTAATCAGCGTGTAGGCCATGAGCCCTCCTTCCGCTTTCTCGCTAGCGCGGAAGCGGGCGCCGCGCCAATCAAGCGATCGGCGCGGCGCATAAGCCGGGCTTATGCCGCAAGGTCAGGCGGTGTAGTTCGCCGTGGTCTTGGCCGCGACCTCGTCGGCCGTGACGCCCGGCGCCAGCTCGACCAGCTTGAACGGGCTCGCATGGTCGGGGCGCTGGAACACGCACAGGTCGGTGATGATCATGTCGACCACGTTGGTCCCGGTCAGCGGCAGCGTGCATTCGGGAATGAACTTGGGATCGCCGTTCTTGGAGACGTGCTCCATCACCACGATGATCTTCTTCACGCCTGCGACGAGGTCCATCGCTCCGCCCATGCCTTTGACCATTTTGCCGGGGATCATCCAATTGGCGATGTCGCCCTTCTCGCTGACCTCCATCGCCCCGAGCACGGTCAGGTCGATGTGCCCGCCGCGGATCATGGCGAAACTGGCGGCGCTGTCGAAGTAGGCGCTATGCGGCAGCTCGCTGATGGTCTGCTTGCCGGCGTTGATCAGGTCGGCGTCGACCTCGTCGTCGTACGGGAACGGGCCGATCCCGAGCATCCCGTTCTCGCTCTGCAGCGTGACCTGCATGCCCGCCGGGATGTGATTTGCGACAAGCGTCGGGATGCCGATGCCGAGGTTGACGTAGTAGCCGTCCTCAAGCTCCTGTGCGGCGCGCGCGGCCATCTGGTCGCGGGTCCAGCCTTTGGTCAGGTGGTCATGGGTGGTCATCATGCCGCCTCCCGCTCGCGCACGGTGCGGAACTCGATCTTCTTGTCGTAGGGCGCGCCGAGCACCATGCGCTGGACGTAGACGCCGGGCAGGTGGATGCAGTCGGGGTTGAGCTCGCCCGGCTTCACGATTTCCTCGACCTCGACCACGGTGATCTTGCCGCAAGTGGCGGCCGGCAAGTTGAAGTTGCGCGCGGTCTTGCGGAACTGGAGGTTGCCGGTCTCGTCGGCCTTCCACGCCTTGACGATGGCGAGGTCGGCGAAGATCCCGCGCTCGAGGATGTAGTCCTCACCGTCGAAAGTCTTCACTTCCTTGCCCTCGGCCACCTGCGTGCCGACGCCGGTCTTGGTGTAGAAGCCGGGAATGCCCGCGCCGCCGGCGCGCATGCGCTCGGCCAGAGTACCCTGCGGGCAGAACTCGACCTCGAGTTCGCCGGCGAGGTACTGGCGCTCGAATTCCTTGTTCTCGCCGACATAGGAACTGATCATCTTCTTCACCTGCCGGGTGCGCAGCAGCTTGCCGATGCCTTCGTTGTCGATCCCGGCGTTGTTGCTGGCGAAGGTCAGGTCCTTCACGCCGCTGGCCTGGATCGCGTCGAGAAGCCGTTCGGGAACGCCGCACAGGCCGAAGCCGCCGCTGGCGATGAGCATGCCGTCGCGCAGCACCCCGTCGAGGGCTGCGGCGGCGTTGGGATAGAGTTTCTGCATGCGGCCCGGTTAGCGCCTCGATTTGCCCGAGTCACGCCCTGTCTGAAGGTCAAAACAACAAAATGGTGCAACGCAACGTGAATGGGGCCTCAGGTCCTTGAAGCCTATTTGGCGCATTTTTAGCGTTTAAAAACAAATGACTTGCATAAGACGCAATATGCGGTGACCTTTTCGCACTTGCGAAGTCTTCGCGCTTGCAGCATACGGAACCTGCCTTTCAGGCATCCTCTCCCAAAACTTTGAGCCCGGGCGGCAACGCCCGGGCTTTTTTATTGCCTCAATCCGTCGCGGCAAGTTCCCTGCCGGCGCATGGAACCGCCATTGCGGTCCGTGCGCTTTGACTCGTGGCACGCCTTGGATTCGCTCGCGCGCATTCCTAGCTTTGCCCCGACACGAGACAAAAACAGGCGGAAGAGAGCGAGCCCATGGCAGACGCGCAAGTTGCGGCAAAGGTCGAAGAGGGAACCATCAGGCTGCAGGTTGCCGCGGCCAGGCAGGAAGAAAGCGGCCGTGGCACAGCCCGCTTGCCGCGCAGTGCGTTCCAGGCCCTCGGCATCACCGAAGGCGATTTCATCGAGATCGAAGGCAAGCGTGTAACCGCGGCGGTGGCGATGGCGGCCTATGAAGAGGACGCGGGGCTGGAGGTCGTACGCCTCGATGGCTTGCAGCGCGCCAACGCCGAAACCGCCAGCGGCGAACATGTCACCATCCGCCGCGCCGAGACCAAGGCGGCGACTCGCGTCGTGTTTGCGCCAGCCCAGCGCGAGATGCGGCTGCAGGGACCGACGGAAGCGCTCAAGCGGGTGTTCTTCAACCGGCCGCTCGCCGCCGGCGACCTCGTCGCCACTCACGGCCAGCAGCCGGTGCAGAACGTCCCCCCGCAGGTCGCGCGGATGTTCAACGCCCCAGCCTATGCGCTCACCCAGATTCGCCTGCAGGTCATCTCGACCACTCCCAAGGGCGTGGTCCACATCGACGAGAACACCGAGGTCGAACTACGCTCGGAATTCGAGGAACCGCGCGATGCCCGCGGCCTGATCAACTACGACGACGTCGGCGGGATGGAAGACACCATCAAGCAGCTGCGCGAGATGGTCGAGCTGCCGTTGCGCTATCCCGAACTGTTCACCCGCCTCGGCGTCGATCCGCCCAAGGGCGTGCTGCTCCACGGCCCGCCCGGCACCGGCAAGACCCGGCTCGCCCAGGCTGTTGCCAACGAGAGCGATGCCGAGTTCTTCACCATCAACGGCCCCGAGATCATGGGGTCGGCCTATGGCGAGAGCGAGAAGCGCCTGCGCGAAGTGTTCGAGGAGGCCGAGCGCAGCCAGCCGGCCATCGTCTTCATCGACGAAATCGATTCGATCGCGCCCAAGCGGCAGAACGTGTCGGGCGAAGCTGAAAAGCGCCTCGTCGCCCAGTTGCTGACGCTGATGGACGGTTTGCAAAGCCGCACCAACCTCGTTGTCATCGCCGCGACCAACCGGCCCGACGCGATCGACGAGGCTCTGCGCCGCCCCGGCCGCTTCGACCGCGAGATCGTGATCGGCGTCCCCGACGAGGGCGGTCGCCGCGAAATCCTTGCCATCCACACCCGCGGCATGCCGCTTGGCGAAGGCGTTGACCTTACCGAGCTGGCGCGCTCGACCCACGGCTTCGTCGGCGCCGACCTCGCCGCGCTGGCCCGCGAGGCGGCGATCGAGGCGGTGCGCCGGATCATGCCGAAACTCGATCTCGACGCCCGTGAAATCCCGCCCGAGGTCCTTGCCGAATTGCAGGTAGAGAAGAGCGACTTCCGCGAGGCGCTCAAGCGGGTCCAGCCGAGCGCGATGCGCGAGGTCATGGTCCAGGCGCCCAAGGTCGGCTGGGACGACATCGCCGGCGTGGACGAAGCCGAGGAACGCCTCAAGGAAGGCGTCGAACTGCCGCTCAAGAACCCGCAGGCCTTCGACCGGCTCGGCATCCGTCCGGCCAAGGGCTTCCTGCTGTTCGGCCCCCCGGGGACCGGCAAGACCCTGCTCGCCAAGGCGGTGGCCAAGGAGGCGGAGGCGAACTTCATCTCGATGAAGAGCTCCGATCTGCTGTCGAAGTGGTACGGCGAGAGCGAGCAGCAGATCAGCCGCATGTTCGCCCGCGCCCGCCAAGTGGCGCCTTGCGTGATCTTCATCGACGAGATCGACAGCCTCGTACCTGCGCGCGGCACCGGGGCAGGCGAGCCGCAGGTCACGGCGCGGGTGGTCAACACCATCCTTGCCGAGATGGACGGGATGGAGGAGCTCAACTCGATCGTCGTGATCGGCGCGACCAACCGGCCCAATCTCGTCGACCCCGCGCTCTTGCGGCCCGGCCGCTTCGACGAACTGGTCTATGTGGGTCCGCCCGACGCGCCCGGTCGCGAACGCATCCTCGGCATTCACACCCGCAACATGCCGCTCGCCAAGGACGTCGACCTCAAGGCCATTGCCGCGAAGACCGAGCGCTACACCGGCGCGGACCTCGAAGACGTCGTGCGCCGCGCCGGCCTGATCGCCATCCGCAAGGGTGGGGCGGATACCGGCGAAGTGACCAACGCCGATTTCACCGAGGCGCTCGAAGACAGCCGCCCGACGGTGACCCAGCAGATGGAATCGGAATACGCCAAGATGAAGGGCGAACTGAAGCGCAAAGCGCTCGAAGTGACCCCGATCGGCTTCGTCCACGAAGGCATGGTCGAGAGCACGCGCGACAGCAAGCACGGCAATTGATCGGGCGGGGCGCTGGCCCCGCCTACTTGCGCTTCGCCACCTTTGCGTTGGCCTGTTCCACCTCGAGCCGGCGACGGATCAGTGCGCCGGGCATCTCGCGGCGCAGCCAGTCGATCATGTGCTCTCGGACCGCGCAGCGCAGCACCCACAAGTCGCTTATCGTCGCCGCGCTCATGCCGAGGCGCAGTTCGATGCTTTCCGGGTGGGCCTCGGTCATCAGCAGCGCGCCGGTGCGGTGGTCCCATTCGGGTTGGGTTTCGAGGAAGCTGAGGAACTCTGTGCGGATCGGCTCGATTTCGGTCGAAGGGTCGAGGTGAAGGAAGACCGGGCCGGTCAGCTTCTCGCTCCTGCGCGACCAGTTCTCGAAGCTCGAGTCGAGGAAGCGAGACGTCGGCACAAGGACGGCCCGCTCGTCCCAGGTGCGGATGATGGCGAAGCTCATGCGGATTTCCTCGATTCGACCGGTGTGGCCGTCGATGACCACGAGGTCGCCGATGCGCACCGGTTCGGTGATCGCCATCTGCAGCCCAGCGATGAGCGACTTGAGCGCGGGTTGCGCCGCGGCGCCGACGGCGAGGGCGGCGAGGCCGGCCGAGGCAAGCAACGTCGTGCCGACATCCTTCACGCCGGGAATATCGAGCAGCACGAGGCCCACAGTGACGACCACGATGACCAGCAGCGCGGTTCGCGAGAGAATGGCGATACGGGTCTGGCGGCTTCGCGCCGCGGCGATGTCGTCGGAGCTCAGGGCATGGATCGTCATCGCCTGCGCGAAGCCCTTGACCAGACTGTAGGCGATCCAGCCGAGCAGCAGCGGCATGACCAGCCCGGCGAACTTGACCCAGACAAGGTCCAGCGCCGGTGTCTCGCGCGCGGCAAGCACGAGGCCGAGCACGGCCATCGACCAGCGCGTCGGACGTTCCATCGCATCCACAATGACATCGTCGGTCTCGGTGGTGTTGTGGCTGGCCAGCCTGCGCAGAAGGTTGAACAGCAGGCGGTGCACAAACAGTGCCAGCGCGACGCCAAGGATTGCGGCGACCGTCGCGACAATCACGTCCCATGCCCAGGGCTGGAAGCTGGCAGCGAGGCTGTCGATCGTATCGGTCATGCCAGCCGGGTAGGGGGTGCGTGCGGCAGCTTCAACCCCGGCGTCCGTCCGCCGACTACCGCTTCGCTGCCTGGGGCGGGCTCAGTGCGCCGCGTCCCAGCTCTTGCCGTGGCCGATTTCGATGCCGAGCGGAACGGTCAGTTCGACCGCCGGCAGAGCTGCTTCCGCCATCACGCGTTCGATTACCGGACCGGCGGTATCCACGTCACCTTCGGGCAGCTCGAAGACCAGTTCGTCGTGGACCTGCAGCAGCATTCGCACGTGGCCCAAGCCGGCTTCGTCGAGCGCGGGCATCATGCGGACCATCGCGCGCTTGATGATATCGGCACTGGTCCCCTGGATCGGCGCGTTGATCGCCGCGCGCTCGCTGCCCTGCCGCTCTGCCTGGTGCGTCGAGGTGATGCGGGGGAACCATGTCTTGCGGCCGAACAGTGTCTCCGAATAGCCGCGCGTGCGGACCTGCTCGAGCGTCGAGTGAATGTAGGCCTGGATGCCGGGGAAGCGCTGGAAATAGGTGTCGATGATCGCCTGCGCCTCGTCCGGCTCGATGCCGAGGCGGCCGGCGAGGCCCCAGCGGCTGATGCCGTAGAGGATCGCGAAGTTCACCGTCTTGGCCCGGGCGCGGGTGTCACGGTCGACCGTACCGAACATTTCCTGCGCGGTGCGGGCGTGGATGTCCTCGCCGGCGAGGAACGCTTCCTTCAGCGTCGGCACGTCGCACATGTGCGCGGCGAGACGCAGCTCGATCTGCGAATAGTCGGCCGCGAGCAGGACGTTGCCCTCCTCGGGCACGAAGGCCTCGCGGATCTGCCGCCCGATGGCGGTGCGGATCGGGATGTTCTGCAGGTTGGGGTCGGTCGATGAGAGCCGCCCGGTCTGCGCGCCGACCAGCGAATAGCTGGTGTGAACGCGGCCCGTCGCCGGGTTGATCGCTTCCTGCAGCGCGTCGGTATAAGTGCTCTTGAGTTTGGCCAGCTGGCGCCAGTCGAGCACCTTCTGGGCGATCTCGGCGCCCTGCGCGGCGAGGCCTTCGAGGATTCCCTGGTCGGTCGAATACTGCCCGCTCTTGCCCTTGCGTCCACCTTTGTAACCGAGCTTGTCGAACAGGATATCGCCCAGCTGCTTGGGGCTGCCGATGGTGAATTCCTGCCCGGCGAGTTGATGGATCTCGCCCTCCAGCTTGGCCGTCTCGGTGGCGAATTCATCCGACAGCTTGGCGAGTCTCGCGCGGTCGACCCTGATGCCGTGACGTTCCATCTGCGCGACGACCGGGATCAGCGGGCGGTCGACTCGCTCGTAGACCCGCGTGCTGCCTTCGAGCGCTAGCCGCGGCTTGAGCAGGGTATGCAGCCGCCAGGTGACGTCGGCGTCCTCGGCGGCGTATTCGGTCGCCCGCGCGATCGGCACTTCGCCGAACGGGATCTGTTTCTTGCCGGTGCCGCAGATGTCCTTGAAGGCGAGCGTGGTGTGGCCGAGGTGGCGTTCGCTGAGTTCATCCATCCCGTGCCCGCCGCCGATCCCGTCGGCCTGCCGCCCGGCGTCCATGTCGAAGCTGATGATCATCGTGTCGTCGACCGGGCCCAGCGCGATGCCATGCCGGGCGAGGACGTTGATGTCGTACTTGATGTTCTGTCCGGCCTTGAGCACCGCATCGCTTTCGAGCAGCGGCTTGAGCGTGGCGACGGCATCGGCAAGCGGCACCTGCTCCGGCTTTTCGGCGAACATGTCGCTGCCGCCGTGTCCGAGCGGGATGTAGCAGGCATCGTTCGGACCGAGGGCAAGGCTCACCCCGACGAGGTCGGCCTGGATCGAATCGAGGCTGCTGGCCTCGGTATCCACCGCGACCAGGCGCGCGGCGAAGGCGCGATCGATCCACGCCTGCAGCCGCTCCATCGTCTGCACGCATTCGTAGCCCGAGCGGTCGACCGGCGGCATCTCGGGCGGCGCCTGGCGGTTGCCTTCGCGCGAGGCCGGCGCCCCGGCGGTCTCCTGCTTCGCCGGGTTGAGGTTGGTCGTGCGTGTTGGGCTGCCGCTTCCGGCGTGGAGGCGCTTGAGCAGCGAGTTGAAGCCGTGTGTGGTGAGGAACTCGGCCAGCGGCTCGGGTGGAATACCGTCGAGCTTCATGTCTTCGAGCGCCACGGGTAGTGCGATGTCGCTCTTCAGTTCGACCAGCTCGCGACTGAGCATTGCCATGTCGCGCCCTTCGAGCAGGCGCTCCCTGAGCTTGGAGGGCTTCATGTCGGCCGCCGAATCGAGGGCTGCGGCAAGATCGCCGTTTTCGGCGATGAGCTTGCTCGCGGTCTTGGGGCCGATGCCGAAGATGCCCGGCACATTGTCGACGCTGTCTCCCATCAGCGCGAGGACATCGCCGACCTTTTCGGGCGGGACGCCGAATTTTTCGATGACTTCCTCGCGGCCGATGCGGGCGTCCTTCATAGTGTCGAGCATATCGATGCAGCCGCCTTCGGCGACGCCGGGGTCGAGATGGTCTTCGGCGCACTGGCCGATGAGCTGCATCAGGTCCTTGTCGCTCGATACGATCGTGACGTCCCAGCCCTTGCGGGTCGCCGCCTTGGCGTAGCTGGCTATGAGGTCGTCGGCCTCGTAGCCCTGCTCCTCGATGCACGGCAGGCTGAAGGCGCGGGTGGCGTCGCGAATCAGCGGGAACTGCGGCACCAGGTCCTCGGGCGGGTCGGGCCGGTGCGCCTTGTATTCAGCGTAGAGTTCGTTGCGGAACGAATGGCTCGACTTGTCGAGGATCACCGCCAGGTGTGTCGGCCCCTCGGCCTTGTCGAGGTCGTCGGCCAGCTTCCACAGCATCGTGGTGTAGCCGTAGACCGCGCCGACCGGCGTACCTTCCGGATTGGTCAGCGGCGGCAGGCGATGGTAGGCCCTGAAAATGTAGCTCGACCCGTCAACGAGATAGAGGTGCTGCTTATCGGCCATGGCGCGGGTGGTAGCAGCGAGCGCGGGTCAGGTCAGCACGTTTTGCCATGCTTTTGCCCCGCCGGGTCAGCGCTCTGGGGGTGGGAAATCGCCTTGCACCGCGATGAACCAAATATGGCGCATCGCCACAATCTGCTTGCTTTGCCACAAAGTCGCCATTATTTCCCGCCTCCGGAATTCACCCCAGGGTGGGTTTCGCGGGGGGTAAGGCAAACAGCCTGTCCAACGCATTCCAAACTCGCTGTTTAAGGATACTAAAACATGCGCAAGATCGTTCTCGTTGCCGCGATTGCCGCCGGCGCCCTGTCGCTCGCCGCTTGCTCGGAAGCCACCGAAGACGCCGCTTCGGAAACCGCTGATTCGGCCATGGCCGACGCTGAAGCCAACGTCGACGCCGCTGCTGACGCCGCGACCGACGCCGCTTCGGAAGTCACCGAAGCCACTAGCGAAGCCGTTGAAGCTGCTAGCGAAGCGACCAGCGAAGCCGCCGAGTAATCCTCGCGCGTCAAGCGAACAAAAGGAAAGGGCGCGGCCGGAAGGCCGCGCCCTTTTCTTTTGCCCTCCGCCCGTCCGGAGAAAGGCGTCAGCCGCCCGAGTCTGAGTACTTGGCCGACGTCCACTCACGCGCTTCGGCTTGGCGCTGGGCGTAGCTCTGAGCATAGCCGTCGTAGATTGCCCGGGCGATGCTGGCGATCTTCGCCTCGCGATTGGCCCGCGAACCCTGGCCGGTGACATAGATAGCAACCGCGATCGACCGGCCGTCGGGCGCCATCATGATGCCGACATCGCTGGAAGTGTTGTTGAGCGAGCCTGTCTTGTGCGCCACGCGGACGTTCTCCGGCAACAGTGCCGGGATGCGGTGCGTGCCGGTGCGGCAACGCTCCATCGTATCGATCAGCACGCGGCGGCTCTCGGCGCTCAGCCATTGCCCCTGGTACAGGCCGGTCAGCAGAAGGACCATGTCGCGCGGCGTCGAACTATCGCGGATGTCTATATGCGAAGCCGGGTCGAACTCGCCGTCGTCGCGCACCAGAGTGGCGATGTCGCGTGACAGGTTGAAGCCCTTGATTCCGGCCCGTCGCGCCCAGTCGTTGACAGCCGCGGGGCCACCTACCGCATGGAGCAGCGAATCGGTCGCCGCATTGTTGCTGCGCGTCAGCATCAGGTCGATCAGCTCAAGCGCGGTGTAGTACTGCCCTTCCTTGACCGGTGCGGCCTTGCTCGAAAATGGCGCCGAGCGCACCGGGACGAGCAGAGGCAGTTCGCGGGTCAACGTCCACCGGCCCTTGTCGACTCCCTCGAGATAGGTCGCGGCAATGGCAACCTTGCTGGTGCTGGCCATCGGGAAGCGCTGGTCGCCCAGCACGCCCACTTCCTGTCCGGTAGAGAGGTCGACTGCGGCAACGCCGATGCGACCGTTCGATCCGTCCGCAAGTTGTGCGACCAGTCGCTCGAACGGACTGTCGAAACGCGGGGTGAAATCGCGCGGTACGCGAGAGTCGGTGCCGAAGGTGCTGTCGAAGGCTGCCTCGAGGCTGGAGCCTTGAGCGTCGTTGGCATGTGCCGGGACCGCCATGGCAAGCGCGAGTGCCAGCGGGGCGATCAGGCGTCCGATCGTACGAAAAACCATTCTGAAAAAACTACCCGTCCAATCCTGAGGAAAGGTTAATCCTTTCTGTCGCCCGCTGGCAATATTGCAAGCGACGAATGGACGGGCCCATCTGGTCGAGACGAGTCCGCGGACGGCTCTTTGCCCAAAACTAACCTATATTCGAGAGGTTTGCAGGCTCAGCCGGGCTTCTTGAATCGCAGCGCGAACTGGTCGGTCTTGCCGCGGATCGCAGGCGAAAACACGTTGGCGTCGCGCGGATCGTCGGGCCGGGCATAAAAGTCGGCGCTGCCGTCGAGCGCGAAGCCGGCGGCGGTCAGCGCATCGATGACGAACTGCCGGTCGATGCGGTGCAACTCGCTGGTCTTGCCGATGCCGCTGCCATCGGGCGCAGAATGGTCGATCACCACCAGCGTACCGCCGGGCTTCAGCGCATCGTAGAACGCCTTGATCGCCCTGGACCCGGTTCCTTCGGGCATCTGGGTGATGAACAAGTCGTGGAAGTTCTGCACCGTGAGCAGCATGTCGAGCGGTTCGGAGAAGGCCGGTGCGGCGATCGGCGAGCGCACCTTGACCACGTTGTCGTAGTCCTTGACCACCGCATCCTGCTCGTCGGCATAGGCCGGACGGAAGTTAACGAACTCGTCGGCGGTGAAGCCATACACCTTGCCGGACTGACCGACTTCGGCGGCGAGCATGCGGGTCCAGTAGCCGCCGCCCATCAGGTAGTCCCCGACCACGTCGCCCGGCTTCACCTGGGTGAACTCGAGGACCTGCTCCGGCAGCCGCGCCGCGTCGCGCTCGGTGTCGGCGGCGGGCCGGCGCGAATCCGCGATTGCCGCGGCATAACTGGGGGTTTCGGCCGCGGCAGGGACACTGGCGGTGGCCAGGCTCAGCGATGCAAAGGTGAACAGTAGAAGGCTTCGGCGCATGGGAATCTCCTCTCCGGTCTACGAGCGAGGATAGAGTGCAGGGCGCTTGTGGCCAAGCGCCCTGTCAATGCCCTCACCGCGCGCCGATTTCCTGTTTCACGTCCTGCACGAAAGGCGAATGTCGGATCGCCTGGAACAACAGGCCGGCGGCCGCGCGGCCCACCCTGGTCATTGGCCGGCGAACCTGCAGGAACAGCACGGCGCGCAGTTCTTCGCTTTCGTTCCACACCTCGTGCTCGTTGGTCTCGTCGAACACCAGCCATTCGCCTTCGCGCCACTGGCACATCGTACCGCCGACATCGATCTCGCAGCGGCCAGGACCTTTGGGCACCCTGAGCGGCAGGTGGCAGTTGAGCCAGGCCTTGGTCAGCCCGCGGTGGCGCGGGACGTGGGTGCCCGGCTCCATGATCGAGAAAAAGGCGACGACGAGGCCAGGTACCTGCTCGATCAACTCTGCGGTGAGCGGGCACTGCGCAAGGTTTTCGTCGGAGCGGAAACCGTAGCCCTTGAAGAAGTAGCTCTTCCAGTGCTGGCCCGGGGCGATGCGCTTGTGGTCGGGAGAAATGTCGCCGAGCGAGGGGATTGCTTCGCGCGCGGCCAGCAATGGTTCGAGTTCGTCGCGGATTGCTTGCCAATGCGGTTGCAGCGCTGCGAGCCCTGGCACCACTTCTGCCGGCACGATCTTGTCGTCGCCGATCAACGATCGCCCGGCCAACCACCGATTGATGGGGCGACGCAGGCGCCGGCCCATACGCGTGATGACGGATTTCTTCTTCGCAGCCACAGGTCACAACCCCTTGCTTGCGACCGTTTTGCGATCCTCTAGCTTTGCTGCAGTGCAGCGGTCAACCACCTCCTGGACCGTTAATCAGGGCTTACACGTAGCAAAGCAAAAGGGCCGGCGGATCGCTCCGCCGGCCCCTCGCTTGCCTGTCTGGCGCTGGGCTTAGAAGCCCATGCCGCCGCCCATGCCGCCCATGTCGGGCATCGGCATCGCCGGCTTGTCTTCCGGAACTTCGCTGATCGCCGCTTCGGTGGTGATCAGCAGGCCGGCGACCGAAGCCGCGTCTTGCAGCGCCGTACGAACGACCTTGGTCGGGTCGACCACGCCGGCAGCGGCGAGGTTCTCGTAAGTGTCGGTCGCGGCGTTGAAGCCCTGCGCTTCGTCACCCTCGCGCAGCAGGTTGCCCGAAACCACCGCACCGTCGTGGCCGGCGTTCTCGGCGATCTGACGCACCGGCGCCATGATCGCCTGGCGGACGATGTCGACACCGCGGGTCTGGTCGTCGTTCGCGCCCTTGAAGCCTTCGAGGGCCGCAGTGGCATAAAGCAGCGCGGTGCCGCCACCCGGGACGATACCTTCCTCGACCGCGGCGCGGGTCGCGTGGAGAGCGTCGTCGACGCGGTCCTTGCGCTCCTTCACCTCGACTTCCGAAGCGCCGCCGACCTTGATCACCGCAACGCCGCCGGCGAGCTTGGCCAGCCGCTCCTGCAGCTTCTCGCGGTCGTAGTCGCTGGTCGTGGTCTCGATCTGGGCGCGGATCTGCTCGACCCGTGCCTTGATGTCGTCGGCATTGCCGGCGCCATCGACGATCGTGGTGTTGTCCTTGTCGATGGTGACGCGCTTTGCTTCACCGAGCATGCCGAGCGTGACGTTCTCGAGCTTGATGCCGAGGTCTTCGGAGATCATCTCGCCCTTGGTCAGGATCGAGATGTCCTGCAGCATCGCCTTGCGGCGATCGCCGAAGCCCGGGGCCTTGACCGCCGCGACCTTGAGGCCGCCGCGCAGCTTGTTGACCACCAGCGTGGCCAGCGCCTCGCCTTCGATGTCCTCGGCAATGATCAGCAGCGGGCGGCCGCTCTGCACCACCGCTTCGAGCACCGGCAGCATCGACTGCAGGTTCGACAGCTTCTTCTCGTGGATCAGGATGTAGGGGTTATCCAGCTCGACGATCATCTTCTCCGGGTTGGTGACGAAGTAGGGGCTGAGGTAGCCGCGGTCAAACTGCATGCCCTCGACGACGTCGAGCTCGAATTCGAGACCCTTCGCCTCTTCGACGGTGATCACGCCTTCCTTGCCGACCTTCTCCATCGCCTCGGCGATCTTCTCGCCGACTTCCTTGTCGCCGTTGGCCGAAATGATGCCGACCTGGGCGATTTCGGCCGAGCCGGAAACGGCCTTCGAACGGCCCTGCAGGTTCTCGACGACCTTGGTCACGGCGAGATCGATGCCGCGCTTCAGGTCCATCGGGTTCATGCCGGCGGCGACCGACTTCATACCTTCGCGGACGATGGCCTGGGCCAGCACCGTGGCGGTGGTGGTGCCGTCACCGGCGAGGTCGTTGGTCTTCGAGGCCACTTCACGCAGCATCTGCGCGCCCATGTTCTCGAACTTGTCCTTGAGCTCGATTTCCTTGGCGACGGTAACGCCGTCCTTGGTGATGCGCGGCGCGCCGAAGCTCTTGTCGATGACGACGTTGCGGCCCTTGGGGCCGAGCGTGACCTTCACAGCGTTGGCGAGCGTGTCCACGCCCTTGAGAATCCGCTCACGCGCGTCGCGTGAGAATTTTACGTCCTTGGCAGCCATGGGGCAAACCTTTCGAATTAGATGTTGTCAGGTTGACACGTTGACAGTGTCCTGGGGTAAAATCCGGCCTCAGCCGATGATCCCCATGATGTCGCTTTCCTTCATGATGAGGAGGTCCTCACCGTCGAGCTTGACCTCGGTGCCCGACCACTTGCCGAACAGCACGCGATCGCCCGCCTTCACGTCGAGCGGGGTGACGGTGCCGTCTTCGGCCTTCGCACCGGTGCCGACGGCGACGACTTCGCCCTCGCTCGGCTTTTCTTTGGCGTTGTCGGGGATGATGATGCCGCCAGCCGTCTTTTCCTCGGCCTCGATGCGGCGAACCAGCACGCGATCGTGCAGCGGACGAAATGCCATTGTGGTAGCCTCTCTACAAAGTGAACCTGTGATTGGCACTCTCTCTCATCGAGTGCCAGCGGCGCGCATATGAGTACGCGCCGCGTGGGCGTCAAGCAGAGTCGCGAACTAAATTATGCCGGGCAGGCCGGGCCGGGTCAGGCGGGCGCCAGGCCGATCCGGTCGCGCGCCGCCCAGCGCCAGGTCAACAGGCACGCCACCACGACCAGTCCGACCGCGAGGCCGATCCAGATGCCCACTCCGGCGAGCGGGGTGTAGAAGCCAAGCCAGACCGCCGTGCCGAGGCCGGGCACCCAGTAGCCGAACAGCGCCAGCCACATCGGCACCCGCGTGTCCTGCAGGCCGCGCAGGGCCCCCGCCGCGACGGCCTGGACTCCGTCGAACAGCTGGAACGCGGCGGCGACGGCCATGAACTGGACCGCGAAGCCGACCATGGCGGCATTCCGCGGCAGGTCGGGATCGACGTAGAGCCGCAGGATCGCGGTCGGCACGAACAGCATGAGGCTGGCGGTGAGCACCATGAAGCCCGAACCGATCATCAGCGCACACCAGCCCGCCCGGCCCACGCCCGCAGGATCGCGCGCGCCGTAGAAATAGCCGACACGGATCGTCGCCGCCTGCGACACGCCCCACGGGACCTGGAAAGCGAGCGCGGCAAGCTGCAGCGCCAGCGCATGGCCGGCGAGCTCGATCGCCCCGATCCGCCCCATCAGGAAGGCGGCGCTGCTGAACAGGCCCATTTCCGCGAGGATCGTCAGGGTGACCGGGGTGCCCTTGAGCACCAGCTCGCGCAGCCGGGTCCATTCCGGCCGCCACCAGTTGCCGAACACCCGGTAGCGGCGCAGGCGGCGGTCGCTGTGGATCGCGACGACATAGGCCAGCACGCTGAAGCACGACACGGTCACGCTGGCCAAAGCCGAGCCTTCGAGGCCGAGCGCCGGAAACCCGAAGTGGCCGAACACGAAGGCGTAGTTGGCGAGCGCGCCGACGCCGACCGCCATGACCGTGATCATCGTGGCGAAGATCGGCCGGCCGAGCGAGGAGACGAAGTTGCGCAGCACGTTGGCCACCAGCATCGGCAGCGTCGCGAACATCAGGATGGCGAGGAAGCGGTCCGCCAGTTCGGCCACGTGCGGGTCCTGCCCGGTCGCAATCATCAGCTCTTCGGTGAACTGCAGCGGCAGCAGCGCCAGCAGGCCGAGCCCGATGGCCAGCCACAGCCCCATACGCGCCGAGCGCCGCACTTCGCGCACCGCGTGCTTCTTGCGGCCAAGCTCCGCCGCGATCAGCGCCGCGGTCATCCCGGCCATGCCGGTCAGTGGGCCGAGGATCACGGCGAACAGCGAAATGCCCAGGCTCGCCGCTGCAAGTTCGGCATCGCCTAGCCGGGCGACGAAGATGACGTCGATGGCGTGGACCAGCATCTGCGCGAGGTTGGCGAGCGCCAGCGGCCAGGCGAGCGCCAGGGTGGCGAGAATCTCGCCGCGCCAGCCTTCCCGCGAATGCGGGGGCCTAAGGATCGGATCCGTGGTAATGGTCGTCTGCTCGTCGCAAAGCCGACCCGGATAGGAGCGCTGCCGGGGCCGGGGAAGCGACGAATGGTTGCGGCAGAAACATTCCTTGGGTTTGCTGCAAGCTTGCAACAGCCGAGCGCCTAATGCCTCTTGTTCGGAGTGATTCCGATGCATCGCTTTTCGCTTGCCATCGCCGGAATGTGCGCGGTTCCCGCGCAGGCGGGCGAGGTCTTTGCAGGTGCCTATGTCCACGAGGTCGACACACCGTTCACGCTCTACACGGGCGAGAGCGGGGCGGACGCCGAACTGGGCTACCGGTTCGACCCCATCGAGCAACTGGGCGCGATCGGCAAGCCGTCGCCTTACGTCATCGCCTCGCTCAACACCGGCGGTGGCACCAGCTTCGCCGGGGTCGGACTTTCGTGGAAGATCGGCAAGGGACCGGTCTATGTCCGCCCGGGTGTCGGGCTGGTGGTGCACGATGGGCCGTCCGAACGCATCGACCCCTTCACAGGCCGCCACACGGAGCTTGGCAGCCGGGTGCTGTTCGAACCGGAGATCGCCGTCGGCACGCAGGTGACCGAACGGGTGGCGATTGAGGTGAGCTGGGTGCACATCAGCCAGGGGCGCATCTTCAACGCTCAACAGAACCCGGGCATCGACATGATCGGGGTCCGGTTCAACTGGCGCTTGTGAATCGCGCGCGCCACGGTAGGACACCGGCGAAAGTCTTCAGGAGACCGTCATGACGTCCCGCCTTGCCGTTGCCGCAACGCTCGCATTCATCCTTGCCGCCTGCGGTTCCGGCGAAACCCCCGCCGAAGAGCCGAGCGCTACGCCGACGATGGCCGAACCCGTGGCCGCGGAGAGCGATGCCCCGACAGCCGATGCCAGCGCTGCGCCGACCCCGTCGGCGAGCGACGCCGCGGCTCCGGCCCCAACTCCGACGTCAACGCCGACACATGCCCCGACACCGGCCAAGGTCGCCGCCGCCGGTCCGCCCGAAGCGTTCACGCAGTGCGCGACCTGCCATTCGACCGAACCGGGCAAGACCATTATCGGCCCCTCGCTCGCCGGCATCTATGGCGAGAAGGCCGGCGCTGTCGCCGGGTTCAAGTTCTCCGAAGCGATGAAGACTTCCGGGCTCACCTGGAACGATGAGACGCTCGACCGCTACCTCGCCGACCCCAAGGGCGTCGTGCCGGGCACGACCATGGCGCTGTCCGGGATCAAGGACGCCGGCAAGCGGGCGGACATCATCGCCTACATCAAGTCGCTGTAAGGCCTCGGGCATGGAACACAGCGCTTCGTTCCTGATGGACGGAGTGCTGTTGCTGGGCTTCGGGCTCGGCTTCGTGCTCCTGTTCCGCAAGCTCGGGCTGGGCGCCACTCTCGGCTACCTCGTCGCCGGTGCGGTTGTCGGGCCGCATGTCCTGAACCTTGCCGGCGATGCCGAGGCGATGATCCCCGTCGCCGAACTCGGCATTACCCTGCTGCTGTTCATCGTCGGGCTCGAGCTGTCGCCGAGTCGCCTGTGGGCGATGAAGAGCGAGATCTTCGGGCTTGGCCTGCTGCAGGTCGTGCTGTGCGGGCTGGCGCTGAGCGCGCTACTCTATTTCGCCACACCGTTCACAATAGGCGCGGCGCTGGCGATCGGCCTGCCGCTGGCGCTCAGCTCGACCGCGCAGGTCCTGCCGATGCTGCAGTCGGCCGGGCGGCTGCACACCCCGTTCGGCGAGCGGGCGTTCTCGATCCTGCTGTTCCAGGACCTGTCGATCATCCCGCTGCTGACCATCGTCGCCGCGCTGAGCCGCAACCCGGCGCAGGATACCGGGCCACCCGGCTGGCAAATGGTGATCCAGACGCTGCTGGCGGTGGCCGGGCTGGTCCTTGCCGGGCGCTTTCTCGTGCGGCCGCTGTTCCGACTGATCTCGCGGCTCGGCGAGCGCGAGATGTTCATCGTCGCGGCGCTGGCGGTGGTGGTCGCGGCGGCGGCGCTGATGGAGGCGCTCGGCCTGTCGACCGCGCTCGGGGCCTTCATCGCCGGGGTGATGCTCGCCGATACCCCCTTCCGCCACGAGATCGAGGCCGACGTCGAACCGTTCCGTTCGATCCTGCTCGGGCTGTTCTTCCTCGCCGTGGGCATGATGCTCGATCTCTCGGTGATCGCCGCCAACCCGCTGTTCGTGGTCGGCACGGCGCTGGCGCTGATCGCCACCAAGACCGTGGTGATCGGCGCGCTCGGACTTGCCTTCGGGATGCGCTGGCAGGGGGCGCTCGCGCTCGGCCTGCTGCTCAGCCAGGGTGGCGAATTCGGTTTCGTGCTGTTCACCCGCGCGCAGCAAGGCCTGCTGATCGAGCCCGAGGCGGCGAGCCTGTTCGGCGCGATCGTCACGCTTTCGATGGCGACCACGCCGTTCCTGATGATGCTCACCAAGCGCATCCGCCGCGAGGTCCCGGTCGCCGAAGTTCGTGACGGGCCGCGGCGCGACGGGGCCAGCGCGCTGGTCGTCGGCTACGGCCGCTTCGGCCAGACCGTGGCGCAGATGCTGATCCTCTCCGACATCCCCGTGACGCTGATCGACACCGATACCGAGATGATCGACGTCGCCGGCACGTTCGGGGCCAAGGTCTATTTCGGCGACGGCACGCGGATCGACCTGCTGCGCCAGGCCGGGGCGGGCGAGGCAAGCATGATCCTGTTCTGCCTCGACGGCGACAACCCGACCGCCGACCTGCTGCAATCGGTGCGCGAGCATTTCCCGCAAGCAAAGATCTACGCCCGCGTGTTCGACCGCCGCAGCCTGATCGACCTTCGCGACGCGCCGCTCGACTATGCGATCCGCGAAGTGATGGAGAGCGCGGTGCAGATGGCCCGTGCCGCGCTGGAGGAACTGGGCGACAGTCTCCAGGACGTCGACAAGGCCGAAGCGGCCTATCGCGCCAACGACAGCGAGCGGCTCGACCTGCAGAAAGGCGAGGGCAATTACCGCGCCGGCATCGACCGAATGATCACGCAGGAGGCGCGCGCGGCGCGAGGCAAGCCGGTGGAGGAGTAGGGGAAGGGAGAGACGCGATGACCGGACGGATACTGAAAGGGCTGCTGCTGCTTGGCGCGGCGGGCGGTCTGGCAGGAGCCGAGCCGCCCTCGGCCTACGATGCGGCAGTCGAGGCGACGCCGCCCGAAGTCTCCCCGCCGCCGCGGCCTGGCAATGCCCCGACGGTCTTCTCGGCCAGCGATTTCACCTGGGAGAACAAGGCGTTCGGCAAGCAGGCCTTCCTCATCAATCGCTCCTCGCGCACGCTCGACCTGCTCGAAATCCACGCCACGATCGTCGAGACCGGGGCCAATTCGCACGAGCCCCACCGCCACCGCTACGAGGAAGTGCTGGTGCTGCAATCGGGGCGGGTAGAGGTCGAGGTCAACGGCGTGACCGAGGAAATCGGGCCCGGCTCGGTGATGGTCTTCCTGTCGCAGGACTGGCACGCGGTGCGCAACATCGGCGACGAGCCGGCGGTCTACACCGTGATCAACGTCGGCCCTCCCTAGTGCAACAGGCCCTAGCCGCAACGAAGAAGGGCGGCGCCTCGCGGCACCGCCCCCTTGGTGATCCGAAACGGATCGAAGAGTAGGCGAAAAGCTTACTTCAGCTCGACGGTGCCGCCGGCTTCTTCGATCTTCTTCTTGATCTCTTCGGCTTCGGCCTTGTTCACGCCTTCCTTCACCGCCTTCGGGGTGCTCTCGACGAGGGCCTTGGCTTCGGTCAGGCCCAGGCCGGTGATGGCGCGGACTTCCTTGATGACCTGGATCTTCTTGCCACCGTCGCCGGTGAGGATGACGTCGAATTCGGTCTGTTCCTCGGCGGCTTCGGCAGCGGCGCCACCGCCCGCGGGGGCAGCAACGGCAACGGCAGCGGCGGCGCTGACGCCCCACTCTTCTTCGAGCGCCTTGGCAAGCTCAGCGGCTTCCATGACGGTCAGCTTCGACAGTTCTTCAACAAGCTTGGCGATATCGGCCATGACTCATACTCCGTTCAAATGATGGACCGGGGCCGTTGGGCGCCCGGCGAATTCGCAATTGCAAAAACCGCTTACGCCGCTTCCTTGGCCGCATAGGCCCCGAAGACGCGGGCGAGCTTGCTCGCGGGCGCATTGACGAGCTGGACGACCTTCGTCGCCGGCGCGTTGATGAGACCCACGATCTTGCCGCGCAGCTCGTCGAGCGACGGCATCGAGGCGAGTGCCTTGACCCCATCGGCGTCGAGCGCGGTGCTGCCCATCGAACCGCCGACGATTTCGAGCTTGTCGTTCGTCTTGGCGAAATCGACCACGGCCTTGGCGGCGGCAACCGGATCCGCCGAATAGGCGAGTGCGGTCGGGCCGTTCAGGTACGCTTCGATCGAAGCGTAGTCGGTGTCCTTCAGGGCGAGCTTGGCGAGGCGGTTCTTCGCAACCTTGTAGGACGCACCGGCATCACGCATCTTCGCGCGCAGTTCGGTGGACTGGGCCACCGACATGCCGAGGTTGCGGGTGACGACCACCACGCCCGCCTCGTTGAAGACCGCGTTGAGCTGGGCGACCGAATCGGTTTTCTGCGAACGATCCATGCCTTACTCCTTCACATGTGATCGCAGGGGCGAACCCCGTACGACCGGCTACGTTCGCCCATGCCGTTCACCGACACGGGCAAAGTCCGTTGATGGGGAAGGAGTGCACGCGTTGAACGTGCCGAGCGGCGGCCGGGGCCACCGCGGAAAATCTCGTTTCCCCGTCTAGGCTGCAAATTAAGCGGGAAACCCGCAGCAACTGTCTCGGACGGATGACCGCCTGAGCGGTCGGAGCGGGCCATTGGCTGTGTTGGCCCCGAAAGTCAAGAACTCACTCGAAGACCGCGCTCAGACCTGCGGCTTCGTTCACCCTTACTCCCGTCCGCAATGCCAATGCGTAAGTCGCCACAGGGAAGATCACGTTGAACGCCACTTCGATCGCTGCCCGGCCGATTGTGCTCGCCAACGAAAACCCGCCCAGAAAAGTCAATGCGGTTCCTGCGGTCAAGCGCCCGCCAAGGAAGCCGACGCCGAATACGAGGATGGTGTTGAGCAGCAGCACAGCGAAGAGCAGGCCGATCGCCCAACCCAAATGGGGCGCGACCAACTTCACCGACCTGACGGGCCCGATGACATTCGACCTTGACGGCGCGGTCATTGCCCAAGGAGCAAGGAAAAACAGAAATTCCGGCAGCAGCCGCAGAGTTGTGCCCGCCATGTTGCCAATCATCGTTGAAACCGTGAGTGATAACCAGATTATGGAAAATGCCGTGACAGCATAGGGGAGGAATGTCCGAACTGAGTTGCGATCAACCCCCAAGGCTGCCCGAAGATCGTGTTCGAGGGCGATGAACCGGACAACCCAATAAGTGAGCGCGACGACGGCAAATGCCGTCATTGCATTGACGATCCGGACCCCGGCCGAATTGTCCCATGGCATCGGTAGCCGCCACATTGCGTACGACGCCAAGCCCGGCAGTGCCGACGTTATGGCCAGCCACCATGCCCGACGAAAGAACGCCCCCGTTTCGTCGAGCATGAAGACCAGAGATTGCCCTAACCGCACCGAAGCTCCTTGTTGTGTGCGCTCTTATCCCAAGAGGCCCCCATGCTGGCAATCCGGCACGCAACAGATCGCTTCGAGCTTGGCCGAAACAGGGAAAGGCTCACTCGTCGTCCGCTGGCGTGCTGCTCCGTTCGGCTATGTCGCGGGCCAGCCGCTCGTCGGGATCGATCGCCAGTGCGGCGGCGGCCCTTGCCGCTAGGGCCGTCTCGCCCATGCTGTCCGCGACGTAGGCGAGGACCAGTTGCGGATCGAGTTCGTCCGGGAAGGCTGTGGCGCCGGCTTGGGCGACGCCGAGCGCTTCGTGCTGTCTGTCGTTGCCGAACAGGTTCAGCGCGGCCTCCGCCAGCCGGGTGCCGAGCTGGGCGTAGCGGTTCTGCGGATCGGCGAGGTAGTCGGCGACCGCCTTGTCCAGCGCAGCGTCTCCGCCGTCGCGGTAGGCCTGCGCCAGCCGCGCGCCAAGGGGGGCGGGCGGGACATAGCTCAAGGCCGCCTCGAGCGCGGGATCGCGGCCGGCGACGTAGTCGGCGAAAGTCATCGGCGCGCTGATGTCGATCCAGGTCCAGGGGTCGTGGTTCTGGCCCGCCTGCCAGTAGTAGATCGAGGTGCGCAGCGAGAGGCCGCTGTTGGGCAGCTTCGTGCGGAAGGAATCGCCATAGCTCGTGGGCTTGGACGAGGCCGGTTCGCCGACGAACCGCGCGCCGGTCAGCCGGTCGAGATCGTCGAGGATGAACTGGCTGGCCGAAAAGGTCCCGCGCCCGGTGAGGACATAGAGTTCGCGCGTCCCGTCGTCGGCGCGGATCAGCTCGCTGACGAGGCCGTTGCGCAGCGAACCGTTCCCGCCTTGGTTGAGCCGCAGGTCGAGCACGATCCGCTTAGCCGGCATCGCCTCGGCGGCTTCGCGGATCTTCCAGCCGAATGCGGCCAACGTCTCGTCGTCGAGATCTGTCACCTGATTGAGCTGCGCATAGACCGCCTCGCGCTCGGGCATCGGAATGAGCCGGTGAAGATCGAGAGGTGCGGCGAGGAAGTTTGGCGGTGCCGGGGTAGTGCGGGCATCGAGCCAGCCCTCGGGGGTGACGAGGCTCACGTCGGTGTCCGGCGGCCACGGCGGATCGATATCGCCGGCGGGCACGGCGACAGTCTGCGTCACTCCGTCCTTCACCACCGTCAGGCTGGCCGAACTCGTGCTGCCCGACAGGCCCAGCGCCTGCAGGATGTCGGGCATGGCAAGGTAGAGCGGCGCCATGAGCTTGCGTCCCATGGCATTGTCCGTCGAGATGAGCGGGTTCACCCGCTCGATCGCCTTTTCAATCGGAACGCCGCCGATCGCGGTCACCCTGCCGCCGAGCAGCGCGCGCTGGTCCGGCCGCACGGCGCGGACGTAGAGGCCGTCGTCGAACAGGTAGAGCTTGAGCGGCAGCGAGGGGAACTTGAACGCCGTGTCCTTGCGCGGCTCGATCCGCGTGTGGCCGTCGCCGATCATCGCCGCGATACGCATCATGCCGACGATGATCTCGTTGCGCCGCGCGGTCGGTATTCGTGCGTCGAGCTCGGCCACCGCGGCATCGAACTGCTGCTCGCTCACCTGGTGGAACAGGTTGGCATGACGGGCTCGCAGGTCCGCTGCCATCGCGACGAGATCCTCGTGCCACTGTGCGGTGGTCAACTGGGGGGCGTCGGCTGGGTCCTGTTGGGCAGGTGCGGGACCGGCCGTGAGCAGCATTGCCGCACAGACGATCCCTGCGACCAGGTTCCTACGCATCGGCCCCGGCGTCGTATCCGAGCAGGTCGCCCGGCTGGCAATCCAGTTCGCGGCAGATCGCCTCCAGCGTGGTGAAGCGGATCGCTTTGGCCTTGCCGGTCTTGAGGATCGACAGGTTGGCCAGCGTCAGCCCGACCCGCTCGGCGAGTTCGGTCAGGGTCATGCGCCGGGCGTGCAGCAGGTCGTCGAGCTTGACCACGATGCGCGTTCCTTCCGCCGCGTCGTCTTCGGCCGGCATCAGACGGTCCCCTCGAGGTCTTCGCGCAGGGCCGTGCCGTACCGGAATACCCGGGCGAGGACGAACAGCACCAGCACCAGCAGAACGCCGCCGCCGGAATCGATGTCGACCTGAAAATCCTCGTCGTCGAAAAATCCCGACAGCCAGTAGCTATAGACTCCCAGCACGACGCCCCAGATGTTGGCGGCCAGCGCAAGCCACGCCATTTGCGACAGGCGCACCGAGTTGGCCGAGGCGAAGGGGTCGCCCTCGCGAATGCTGGCGAGCACGCGCCAGAGCAGGCGCAGGAACTGGAACCCCATGGCCATGAGGATGGCGATTGCCGCCGCCAGGGCCTCCAGGCAAAGGATGGCCTGGGTTGTCGTCAGTCCCTTGGCAACTTCCGCATCGCCGAGCGAGACGTCGATGAACGGCAGGGCGACCATCGCGCACACAAGTCCGATGACGATGAGGGCGCAGATGCCCATCGCGAAGCCGATCACGAAGCGCAGCACCGCGATCAGCGGATCCTTTCCGAGGATAGCCATCGTGTCTCTCCCCTCAGGCGAGCGCCGGTACGGCGATGAGCGATGCCGCGTGGGCGGCAGGGACGGTTACGACCGGAACGATGGTACCGGCGGCAAGGAACAGAGCGGCAATGGCAGCGGCGGCTGTGCGGGTCAGGCGAGACATTTATCGATCTCCACTAAGGGCAATATCGATATTCAATAAGGGAAGTGCGCCATATAGTCAATCGATAATATCGAAAAACGATATCTGCCTGCGTCGCGATTGGCGCGCCCGGGACAATAGGGTATCTGCGAGGACGGTAGGGGAGGCGCAAATGCGGGCTGCCAGGCTGTTCGTCATACTGACGCTCTATTATGCGGCGATCACCGCGCTGGTCTTCGCGCTCGCCGCGTTCATCCCGGGTTTCGCCGACTTCCTGCCGATCGGCGGGGCGGAGAACCTGCTCGCCGGGCCAGCCAGCGACCCCTTCGAATCGATCGAAATCGGCGCCACGCGCGTCGCCAACCTTGCCGGCAGCGTGCTGTGGCTGGTCATCGCGGTGACCGGCGCCCTGCTCACGGCCCTGCCGGTAAGCTGGTCGTACATGGCCAGCCGCAGCCGCAAGGAATTCGACCAGTCGCTGGTCGAGACGATGATCGTCCTGCCGGTGATCGTCACCGCCATCGTCATCCTCGTGCACAATTCGCTGGCGCTGGCCTTCTCGCTCGCCGGGATCGTTGGTGCCGTGCGCTTCCGCAACACGCTCAAGAGCTCGGGCGATGCGCTCTACGTCTTGCTCGCCATCGCCATGGGCCTCGCCGCCGGGGTCGGGGCGATCGAGATCGCGCTCGTGACGACGGTGCTGTTCAACTACCTGTTCGTCGCCCTCTGGCTTACCGACTACGGCGGCGTGAAGGGCGCGCATCGTTTCCTGCGCCGCAACTCCGTCAAGGTGAAACCCGAACCGCCCGAGGCCGGTCTCATCGCACCGCCTGCCGCGCAGGCCCCGCGGGAATGATCCGCCTACCGGTTGCCGCGCCTCTCCTCGCAGTGCTTGCCTGCTGCGGAGCCGCGCCCGAGGGGAACGTCAGCTTCGCGCTCGGCAACGAATTGCAGGAGGTCTCGGGACTGGCCGTGGCCGGACCAAACAGCGTGTTCGCGCACGACGACGAATACGCCATCGTTTACGAAATTGACCTTGAGGATGGGCACGTCCGGCGCACCTTCGCCCTCGGCGATCCGACGATCGAGGGCGATTTCGAAGGCATCGCCTATTCCGGTGGTGATGTGTTCCTCATTTCCAGCGACGGACTGATCTACGCTGCCCGACCGGGCAAGAGCGGCCAGCGCGTGCCCTATACCGTCTACGACAGCGGTGTCGGCGCCCGGTGCGAGATCGAAGGGCTGACCAACGCCCCGGAAGCTGGGCACCTGCTGATCCTGTGCAAGCGGCTGCGCAAGGACGAGGGCAAGCCGCGCCTTGAAATCTACACCTGGCGCATCGGCGACGAGCAGGCCGCGCAGGAGCCCTGGCTGTCGCGGCCGCTCAGGGATTTGCTCAAGAGGAAGGAGCGCGCGGAATTCGCCCCGTCAGGCTTCGAATGGGATGAATCCAACAGCCGGCTCTTCGTCGTCTCGGGCCGCAATCGCCTGCTGCTGCAGATCGACCGCAACGGCAACCTGCTGGCCAAGGACACGCTCGACCACCAGCGCCACCCGCAGACCGAAGGCATCGCTGTGATACGGGGCTGCCGGCTGCTGCTGGCCGACGAGGGATCGCGCACCCGCAAGGCGACGCTGGCGCAGTACCCTTGTCCCCCTCGCGGCGGCTGAAGATCGCCCCTTAGCGGCAATCCTTGAGCAGCTTCTTCTCCACGAGGTCGGGAGTGGCGACATCGTCGAAGAAGTCGGCGATGAAACCGATCAGGTGGTCGCGATCGTCTGCCTCGATCTGGGTAATGCCGCGAATTTCCGCTTCCAGCGCGGGCCGCGCGGCGATGAATTCGCGCGCCGCCTGCCGGGCGGTCTCGTTGTCGCGGCACAGTCCGCGGTAATGGCGCTCGCGCACCGACCTGACACCGATGCTTTCCGGCGGCAAGGCGTATGGGGCGTTCACGAAGCCCGAAAAGTCGAAGTCGTAGGGTACCGGAATGAGTGCGGATCGCGATTCCTTCGTTTCTCCGACGAGCTTGGAGTTGTGGCAGCAGTCGGTCCCTTCCGGGCCCTGCGCGGTATCGAAATCGAGATCGCTGATCATGTAGCGGAACATCGCGACCCGCGAGGCATCGGCGCTGTCGAGCGCGGCGTAGGAGACACCCGGTACCTCCAGCTCTTTGCCGCCCATGCGCTCGGCGGCATCGTCGATGTCCTCGATGAAGAAGCCCCAGTGCTCCGACACATCCTTGCCGGCGTCGAGATAGCGGACGCGCAGGAGGCGGACGCGCAGGCTTTCGCTCGTCAGGCGGTTGTACAGCCGATAGGCGGCGTATTCGCGCAGCGCGTAGCGTTCGAAGTCTCCCCTCTCGCGGCAATGCGTGACCAGCTTGAGGGTCTTCTGCCCGGCGAACGGCGAGGTCTCAGTCGGCTTGCCGGTCAGTTGCACCCGCAGCGGCGGGAACGAACAGCTGGTCGGCTGCCTTCGCGACAGTCCGCGCGCGGCGAGCGTGATCGGGATCGTCTCGCCGTCAATCGTCAGTGTCGCCGGGTAGGGGTCGGTCGATCGCGCGGCGCTGCGCGAAATCTTGCGGATCGGGCCGTCGATGGTGATCGTCAGCGGCGCGTCCTGCGCAAACAGCGGCTTTGGCTCGTCATCGGCCAGCGCGGGTGCGGCGAAAGTTGTCGCCATGGCGCCGAGCAAAAGTGCAAGCTTCATCGCAATCCCCTCTGTCTCCTTGCGGCCTAGTCGGGTGACGGCAGCGCCATGCTCTCCCACTTGCCCTCGGCCGTCTTGCGCCACGCCAGCGCCTTGCCGCCGGTGATCTCGAGGTAGCTGCGCGGACCGCCGTAGACCGACGAAATGCCCGTATCGACGCGGACCAGTCGCCCGCCGTTGCTGGCCTCGATGCCGTTGAGGTCGGGCGTGTGCGCCACGACCAGCCGCTTCGCGCCATATGCGGCGAGGACCTGCGCAAGCTCGTCCTCGATAGACGGTGGCTCGACCTCGTCCTTGCGCTCGGTCTCGTCCTCGCCGGCGCGCGAGACGTTGCCGCGATACCAGAGCGGACCATGCGGATCGGTGAGGATCGAAGGTTCCTCGCCCGTGTCCGACGCCAGCGCCGCGCGGACCTGCTTGTTGATCTCGGCGATCGGACGGACCGAATATTCCACGCTGAGACCGCCGTGGACGAACAGTGTCCCGTCGATCTCGGCGACGGCGGGGTGCGACATGACCCACATGCCGATCTCGCCCTTGGGCGCCCAGGCGAGGCGGTGCTCGATCTTGCCGAGCGGGTAGGTGCCTTCCCACAGCCTCTTGATCGCGGGGATCGAGCCGTCCGGCACCTGCTCCTTGTATGAGGCGATGATCGAGGCGCTGTTGCGGTCGAAAAGCCTGTCGCGCCGCGCCTTCGACTTGCCGTCGGCGAAGGCGGCGTACTCGCCCGCCGAGACGTAGCGCAGGTCGCCGGTCACGTTCATCGCCTCGTGGTTGCCGACCAGCAGGATCGTCTTGCCGCCGGCCCTGGGCGCGGCCTTTTCGAGCTTTTGCAGGAAGCGGATGATCTTGAGCGAATCCGCACCCCGGTCGGGCACGTCGCCGAGCTGGACGAAGGTGGTCTTTCCGCCGGTCCAGCGCCCCCCTGCGTCTGCCACGCCCGCCGCCTCGACGATATCGAGAAAGGCGGCAAAGTCGCCGTGCAAATCGCCGACGGCGACGATCCGCGGGGCCGCTGGGCCCGCCTCGCCGGAAGCCGCGGGGCCGAGGACGCAAAGCGCCAGCACCGCCAGCATCCAGCGCGCCATTTTCGCCATGCCTTTCCCTCTTCCGGATCGTTCGGCACTGCTGTTACCACGCCTGCCTGACGAGGGGAATTTCACCGCGTTCGGGTGTTGACCGCGAAGGGCCGCATTCCTATATGGCGCTCAGCCGATCGCTTCGAGCAAGGCGCACCTAACGCGGGGGTGTGTTTCAGGAAGGAAGCCCGGCTCCCGTGAGACTCGATACGAGGCTGCAGTCCGGCCACCGGTAAGGTGCGCCCTAGCTGCGGCCCTTTTGCGTCTCCCGGCACCTACCGCTCCGAGCGAATTTCAATAGCCGGCGCGAGTTGCCGGCGCGAAGCGAAGAGGCAAGTCCCACCCCATGGCGACCAAGACCAAGGCCCCGAGCAAGGCCGGCAGCAAGAGCAAGCGCATCCGCAAGATCTTCGGCAACATCCACGAAGTGGTGCAAATGCCGAACCTGATCGAGGTGCAGCGCGAGAGCTACGAACAGTTCCTGCGTTCCGACCGCAGCACCGGCTACGTTTCGGGTCTCGAGAAGACCCTGCGCTCGGTCTTCCCGATCCGCGACTTCGCCGGCACCGCCGAGCTCGACTTCGTGCACTACGAACTCGAAGACCCGAAGTACGACACCACCGAATGCCGCCAGCGCGGCATCACCTATGCGGCGCCGATGAAGGTCACGCTGCGCCTGATCGTGTTCGAGGTCGACACCGAGACCGAAACCCGCTCCGTGCTCGATATCAAGGAGCAGGACGTCTACATGGGCGATATGCCGCTCATGACCGAGAACGGCACCTTCATCATCAACGGCACCGAACGCGTCATCGTCTCGCAGATGCACCGTTCGCCCGGCGTGCTGTTCGACCATGACCGCGGCAAGACCCATTCCTCGGGCAAGTTCCTCTTCGCTGCCCGCGTGATCCCGTACCGCGGTTCGTGGCTCGATTTCGAATTCGACGCCAAGGACATCGTCAACGTTCGCATCGACCGCAAGCGCAAGCTGCCGGTCACCTCGCTGCTCTATGCCCTCGGCCTCGACGGCGAGCAGATCCTGCACCGCTTCTACAACACCATCACCTGGAAGCGGACCACCGGCAAGAAGGGCGAGGGCTGGGAAATCCCGTTCGTCGCCGAACAGTGGCGCGGCGCCAAGCCGAGCTTCGCGCTGGTCGACGCCAAGACCGGCGAGGAAGTGTTCCCCGCCAACCAGAAGGTCTCGCCGCGTGCAGCCAACAAGGCCGAGAAGGACGGGCTCAAGACCCTGCTCATCCCGACCGAGGAAATCTTCGGCCGCTACGCCGCCGACGACCTGATCGACGAGAGCACCGGCCGCATCTACATCGAAGCGGGCGACGAAGTCTCGCCGGAGAACCTCGAGAAGCTCGACAAGGCCGGCATCGACCAGCTCGACCTGCTCGACATCGACCACGTCAACACCGGTCCGTGGATTCGCAACACCCTGCAGGTCGACAAGGCCGAGAACCGCGACGAAGGCCTCGAGGCGATCTACAAGGTCATGCGCCCGGGCGAACCGCCGACCAAGGAAACCGCCGAAGCGTTGTTCGAAGGCCTGTTCTTCGACGGTGAGCGCTACGACCTCTCCGCCGTCGGCCGCGTCAAGCTCAACATGCGCCTCGGCCTCGACGCCGAAGACACCGTGACCACGCTGCGCAAGGAAGACATCCTCGCGGTGGTCAAGGAACTGGTCGACCTGAAGGACGGCAAGGGCGAGGTCGACGACATCGACAACCTCGGCAACCGCCGCGTCCGCTCGGTCGGCGAGCTGCTCGAGAACCAGTACCGCGTCGGCCTGCTGCGCATGGAGCGCGCGGTGAAGGAGCGGATGAGCTCGGTCGACGTCTCGACCGTGATGCCCAACGACCTGATCAACGCCAAGCCCGCGGTCGCCGCGGTGCGCGAGTTCTTCGGGTCGAGCCAGCTGTCGCAGTTCATGGACCAGACCAACCCGCTCTCGGAAGTCACCCACAAGCGCCGCGTTTCGGCGCTCGGCCCGGGCGGTCTCACCCGTGAGCGTGCCGGCTTCGAAGTCCGCGACGTCCACCCGACGCACTACGGCCGCATCTGTCCGATCGAAACGCCGGAAGGCCCGAACATCGGCCTGATCAACTCGCTGTCGACCTTCGCCCGCGTCAACAAGTACGGCTTCATCGAAACCCCGTACCGCACCGTCGTCGACGGCAAGGTGAAGGGTGAGGTGACCTACCTCTCGGCGATGGAAGAGCAGAAGCACACCGTCGCCCAGGCCTCGGCCGAACTCAACAAGGACGGCAGCTTCGAGGAAGAGCTCGTCTCGGCCCGCCAGAACGGCGAGTTCGTGATGAGCCAGCGCGAGCACGTGACGCTGATGGACGTTTCGCCCAAGCAGCTCGTCTCGGTCGCCGCCTCGCTGATCCCGTTCCTCGAGAACGACGACGCCAACCGCGCTCTGATGGGCTCGAACATGCAGCGCCAGGCGGTGCCGCTGGTGAAGGCCGAAGCGCCGTTCGTCGGCACCGGCATGGAAGAGACCGTGGCGCGCGATTCGGGCGCCGCGATCGGCGCGATGCGCTCGGGCGTGGTCGACCAGGTCGACGCCACCCGCATCGTGATCCGCGCCTCGGGCGAGGTCGACACGACCAACCCCGGCGTGGACATCTACACGCTGCAGAAGTTCCAGCGCTCGAACCAGAACACCTGCATCAACCAGCGCCCGCTGGTGAAGGTCGGTGACGTGGTCGAGGCCGGCGACATCATCGCCGACGGTCCTTCGACCGACCTCGGCGAACTGGCGCTGGGCCGCAACAGCCTCGTCGCGTTCATGCCGTGGAACGGCTACAACTACGAGGACTCGATCCTGATCTCCGAACGCATCGTGAAGGACGACGTGTTCACCTCGATCCACATCGAGGAATTCGAGGTCATGGCCCGCGACACCAAGCTGGGTCCGGAAGACATCACCCGCGACATCCCGAACGTCGGCGAGGAAGCCCTGCGCAACCTCGACGAGGCGGGCATCGTCTATATCGGCGCCGAAGTGCATCCGGGCGATATCCTGGTCGGCAAGATCACGCCCAAGGGCGAAAGCCCGATGACGCCGGAAGAGAAGCTGCTGCGCGCCATCTTCGGCGAAAAGGCCAGCGACGTGCGCGACACCTCGCTCCGCCTGCCGCCGGGCGTGGCCGGCACGATCGTCGAGGTCCGTGTCTTCAACCGCCACGGCATCGAGATCGACGACCGTACCCGCGCCATCCAGAACGAGGAAATCGAACGCCTCAAGAAGGACAGCGAGGACGAACGCAACATTCTCAACCGCGCGACCTACAACCGCCTTGCCGAGATGCTCGACGGCCAGACCGCTTCGGCGGCGCCGAAGGGCATCAAGAAGGGCACCAAGATCGATGCGGCCCTGCTCGACACCGTCGACAAGTACGAATGGTTCAAGTTCGCGGTCGCCGAAGACAAGATGCAGGCCCAGCTCGAAGCGGTGAAGGGCCAGTACGACGACGCCGTCAAAGCGATCGAGGAGAAGTTCGAAGACCGCAAGGAGAAGCTCGAACGCGGTGACGAACTTGCCCCGGGCGTGCTCAAGATGGTCAAGGTCTTCGTTGCAGTTAAGCGCAAGCTGCAGCCGGGCGACAAGATGGCCGGCCGTCACGGCAACAAGGGCGTCATCAGCCGCATCCTGCCGGCCGAGGACATGCCGTTCATGGAAGACGGCACCCCGGTCGACATCGTGCTCAACCCGCTGGGCGTGCCTTCGCGCATGAACGTCGGGCAGATCTTCGAGACCCACCTCGGCCTCGCCGCGCGCGGCCTTGGCCAGCAGGTCACTGCCGAGCTCGAGAAGTGGCGCGAAGCCAATCCGGACCCGGTGGCCTCGAAGCCGCCGAGCGCGCTGGTCGACAAGCTCGTCGATATCTACGGCGAGAACTACGCCGACGAGATCAAGGGCCGCTCGACCGACGAGATCGTCGAACTGGCGGAGAACCTGAAGAACGGCGTGCCGATGGGCACCCCGGTGTTCGACGGCGCCAAGGAAGCCGACGTCACCGCGATGCTCGAGAAGGCCGGGTTCGACAGCTCGGGCCAGGTCACGCTCTACGACGGCCGCACCGGCGACGCCTTCGACCGCAAGGTCACCGTGGGCTACATCTACATGCTCAAGCTGCACCACCTAGTCGACGACAAGATCCACGCCCGTTCGATCGGTCCGTACTCGCTCGTCACCCAGCAGCCGCTGGGCGGCAAGGCGCAGTTCGGCGGCCAGCGCTTCGGCGAAATGGAGGTCTGGGCGCTCCAGGCCTACGGTGCCGCCTACACGCTGCAGGAAATGCTCACCGTGAAGTCCGACGACGTGGTCGGCCGGACCAAGGTTTACGAAGCGATCGTCAAGGGTGACGACACCTTCGAGGCCGGCATCCCGGAGAGCTTCAACGTGCTCGTGAAGGAAATGCGCAGCCTCGGCCTGAACGTCGAACTCTCCAGCCTCGGGGAAGACGAGGACGAAGACGACGATCCGGCGCTGATGGCGGCGGAGTGACGGAGGGCGCCTCGGCACTCTCCCCATCCGCCCTATGAATTTCACCCCGTACGGGAACTGAAAAAATGAACGAACTGAGCAAATTCACCAACCAGCTGGCCAAGCCGGAAACCTTCGACCAGATCCAGATCGGGATCGCCTCCCCGGAGCGCATCCGGTCGTGGTCGTTCGGCGAGATCAAGAAGCCGGAAACGATCAACTACCGCACGTTCAAGCCCGAGCGTGACGGCCTGTTCTGCGCCCGCATCTTCGGTCCGGTGAAGGACTACGAGTGCCTGTGCGGCAAGTACAAGCGCATGAAGTACAAGGGCGTCGTCTGCGAAAAGTGCGGCGTCGAGGTCACCGTGACCAAGGTCCGCCGCGAGCGCATGGGCCACATCGAACTGGCCGCGCCGGTCGCGCACATCTGGTTCCTGAAGTCGCTGCCCTCGCGCATCGGCCTGCTGCTCGACATGCAGCTCAAGCAGCTCGAGCGCGTGCTCTACTTCGAGAGCTACATCGTCACCGAGCCGGGCCTGACCCCGATGGAGAAATTCCAGCTCCTGACCGAGGACGAGCTGCTCGACGCGCAGGACGAGTATGGCGAGGACGCTTTCACCGCCGGGATCGGCGCCGAGGCGGTCAAGATCATGCTCATGGACCTCGACCTCGAGGCCGAGCGTGACGCGCTGATGGAAGAGCTGGCGACGACCAAGTCGGCGCTCAAGCCGAAGAAGATCATCAAGCGCCTCAAGGTGGTCGAAAGCTTCATCGATTCGGGCAACCGCCCGGAATGGATGATCCTCGACGTCGTGCCGGTCATTCCGCCGGAACTGCGCCCGCTCGTCCCGCTCGACGGCGGCCGCTTCGCGACCTCGGACCTCAACGACCTCTACCGCCGCGTCATCAACCGTAACAACCGCCTCAAGCGCCTGATGGAGCTGCGCGCGCCGGACATCATCGTCCGCAACGAAAAGCGCATGCTGCAGGAAGCGGTCGATGCGCTGTTCGACAACGGCCGCCGCGGCCGCGTCATCACCGGCGCCAACAAGCGTCCGCTCAAGTCGCTGTCCGACATGCTCAAGGGCAAGCAGGGCCGCTTCCGCCAGAACCTGCTCGGCAAGCGCGTCGACTACTCGGGCCGCTCGGTCATCGTGACCGGTCCGGAGCTCAAGCTGCACCAGTGCGGCCTGCCCAAGAAGATGGCGCTCGAGCTGTTCAAGCCGTTCATCTACGCCCGGCTCGACGCCAAGGGTCTCTCGATGACCCTGAAGCAGGCCAAGAAGTGGGTCGAGAAGGAGCGCAAGGAAGTCTGGGACATCCTCGACGAAGTCATTCGCGAGCACCCGGTCCTCCTCAACCGCGCGCCGACGCTCCACCGCCTCGGCATCCAGGCCTTCGAGCCGGTACTGATCGAGGGCAAGGCGATCCAGCTTCACCCGCTGGTCTGCTCGGCCTTCAACGCCGACTTCGACGGTGACCAGATGGCGGTTCACGTGCCGCTGTCGCTGGAAGCCCAGCTCGAAGCGCGCGTGCTGATGATGAGCACCAACAACATCCTCTCGCCGGCCAACGGCAAGCCGATCATCGTGCCCTCGCAGGACATGGTGCTGGGCCTCTACTACCTCTCGATGGACCGCGAAGGCGAGCCGGGCGAGGGCAAGGTCCTGGCCGACATCAAGGAAGTCCACCAGGCGCTGCAGGTCGGCGCGGTGACGCTGCACTCCAAGATCACCACCCGCGTCCCGCAGACGGGCGAGGACGGCAAGGAGTACATGGCGCGCGTCGACACGACGCCGGGCCGCATGCTGATCGGCGAATGCCTTCCGAAGAGCCACACGGTGCCGTTCTCGGTCATCAACAAGCTCCTCACCAAGAAGGACATCGGCGACGTCATCGACCAGGTCTATCGCCACACCGGCCAGAAGGACACGGTGCTGTTCGCCGACGCGATCATGGCGCTGGGCTTCCGTCACGCCTGCCGTGCCGGCATCAGCTTCGGCAAGGATGACATGATCATCCCGGACTCCAAGAACGACATGATCGAGGAGACCAAGAAGCTCGTCGCCGACTACGAACAGCAGTACCAGGACGGCTTCATCACCCAGCAGGAAAAGTACAACAAGGTGATCGACGCCTGGAGCCGTTGCGGCGACCAGGTGGCGAACGCCATGATGGACGAGATCCGCGCGACGCCGAAGGACGACGACGGGCGCGAGGCACCGGTCAACTCGATCTACATGATGAGCCACTCCGGTGCGCGTGGTTCGCCGGCGCAGATGAAGCAGCTTGCCGGCATGCGCGGCCTCATGGCCAAGCCGTCGGGCGAGATCATCGAGACCCCGATCATCTCGAACTTCAAGGAAGGCCTGACCGTCCTTGAATACTTCAACTCGACCCACGGCGCCCGCAAGGGCCTCGCGGACACCGCGCTCAAGACTGCTTCGTCGGGTTACCTGACCCGCCGTCTCGTCGACGTGTCGCAGGACTGCGTAATCGTCGAGGAGGACTGCAAGACCAAGAACGCCATGGAGATGCGCGCCATCATCCAGGGCGGCTCGGTCATTGCCAGCCTCGGCGAGCGCGTCCTCGGCCGTACCTCGGCCGAGGACATCGTAGATGCCAAGACCGGCGAAGTGCTAGTCAAGGCCGGCACGCTGATCGACGAAGCGATGGTCAAGGTCATCGAGGAAGCCGAAGTGCAGTCGGCCAAGATCCGTTCGCCGCTGGTCTGCGAAGCGGAACAGGGCGTCTGCGCGAGCTGCTACGGCCGCGACCTCGCTCGCGGTACGCCGGTCAACATCGGCGAGGCTGTCGGCGTCATCGCCGCGCAGTCGATCGGCGAGCCCGGCACCCAGCTGACGATGCGGACCTTCCACATCGGCGGCGCGGCGCAGCTCAACGAAACGAGCCACCTCGAAGCGATCTCGGACGGCAAGATCGAATATCGCGACATGCCGACCATTGTCGACAAGAAGAACCGCATCCTCTCGCTCGCCCGCAACGGCGAGATGGCGATCATCGACGCCGAGGGCCGTGAGCGCGCGATCCACCGCGTGCCCTACGGTACCGTGCTGATGTTCAAGGACGGCGGCAAGGTGAAGGAAGGCGACCGGCTGGCGGAATGGGATCCGTTCACCCTGCCGATCATCACCGAGCAGTCGGGCGTGGTCCGCTACCAGGACCTGGCCGACGGCAAGACGATGGAAGAGCGCGTCGACGAAGCCACCGGCATCGCCCAGCGCGTGGTCACCGAGTACCGCGCCGCCGGTCGTTCCAAGAAGGAAGACCTGCGTCCGCGCCTGACCCTGCTCGGCGAGGCCGATGCAGCGGGCAAGGGCAAGACCAAGAAGTCGGATGAGACCGAGGCGGCGCGCTACATGCTCGCCCCGGGCACCATCCTCTCGGTCGAGGACGGCCAGGAGGTCGAAGCCGGCGACATTCTCGCCCGTGCTTCGCGCGAGGCGGCCAAGACCCGCGACATCACCGGCGGTCTGCCGCGGGTGGCGGAGCTGTTCGAAGCGCGCATGCCGAAGGACAACGCGATCATCGCCAAGATCAGCGGCCGGATCGAATTCGTCCGCGACTACAAGGCCAAGCGCAAGATCGCGATCATCCCGGAAGAGGGCGATCCGGTCGAGTACCTGGTCCCGAAGACCAAGGTGATCGACGTCCAGGAAGGCGACTTCGTGAAGAAGGGCGACACCCTGATCTCGGGCTCGCCGAACCCGCACGACATCCTCGAGGTTCTGGGGATCGAGGCGCTCGCCGAGTACCTCGTGAACGAGATCCAGGAAGTCTACCGGCTCCAGGGCGTGAAGATCAACGACAAGCACATCGAGACGATCGTTCGCCAGATGCTGCAGAAGGTCGAGATCACCGACGGTGGCGACACTGTGCTGCTGCCGGGCGAACAGGTCGACCTGGAAGAGATGAACGAGGCCAACGCCAAGCTGGCCAAGGGCAAGAAGCCCGCCGAAGGCAAGCCGATCCTGCTCGGCATCACCAAGGCGAGCCTGCAGACCCGCAGCTTCATCTCCGCCGCTTCGTTCCAGGAAACCACCCGCGTGCTGACGCAGGCGGCGGTCGAAGGAAAGAAGGACACGCTGATCGGCCTCAAGGAGAACGTGATCGTCGGCCGTCTCATCCCTGCCGGTACCGGCGCGGGCATGAACCGGATGCGCGTCACCGCCTCCAGCCGCGACGCCGCGCTGCGCGCTTCGTGGAAGAAGGCGCAGGAAGCGCTGATCGCCGCCAACTCGGCCGAGGAAGAGCGCAAGGCCGAAGCCATGCGTGATCCTGCTGACGACCTCGGCGACGATCCCCTGGCAGCGGTCGAGGGCGAGACCCACGGCACCGATGCCGACGCCGGCGATTACCTGGAGCAGGCCGATCCGGTGCCCAGCGAAGAGGCCATGAAGGCCGCGATGGGTGGCGGTGAGCCCGCTGCGAGCGACGAAGACGAGGGTGAAGACGAAGAGTAATCTTCGCCTGCCTCGGGAAAGAACAAGACCCCGCCGGAGCGATCCGGCGGGGTTTTTCTTTGCCCCGAGCGAGGGTCGGGACGCTGTGGCTGGCAAAGTTCCCGTTCGGCGCTAGGATTGCCGCACGGGGACTCAGGGGAGATACTGTCATGAAACAGATTGCATACGCATTCGCCGCCGCGGCGCTCGTCGCGATCGCGTCCGTCGCCCTGGCGCCGCAAGTGGCCGTCGCCGCCGAACCGGCCGCCGACATCAGCGGAACCTGGACCACGAAGTTCGACAGCCAGGTCGGCGAGCAGACCTATACCTACACCTTCAAGGTCGAGGGCGGGGTGCTGACCGGGCATGCCAAGTCCAACCTTGGCGAAGGTGACATCAAGGGCACCGTCGATGGCGACAAGGTCACCTTCGTCGAGAACCTGAATTACCAGGGCCAGCCGCTCGCCATCACCTACACCGGGCAGATCGTCTCGGCCGACGAGATCAGCTTCAAGCGCGACGTTGCCGGGCAGGGCGGAGAGTCGTTCACGGCCAAGCGCCAGGGCTGACACCGCGATACCAGGACATGGCCCCGCCGGCGCGATCCGGCGGGGTTTTTCTTTACCCCCGACAAGGCCCCTTGAGCAGGACTGCACCGCACCCCATCGTGGGTGGCGAAACGAAACGGAGTTCCCGATGACCGATACCAGCGTCCTGTTCCAGCCGTTCGCGAGCGCCAAGCTGTCGCTGCCCAACCGCATCGTGATGGCGCCGATGACGCGCAACATGGCGCCCGAGGGCGTTCCGGGGCAGCCGAACGCCGAATACTACGCCCGCCGAGCCGCGCACGGCGTCGGTCTGATCGTCTCGGAAGGCACGGTGGTCAGGCGGCCCGCTTCGCGCAACCTGCCGCATATCCCCTACTTCCATTCCGAAGCGCCGCTGGGCGGATGGAAAGGCGTCATCGACGCGGTCCATGCCGCCGGCGGCAAGATGGGCCCGCAGATCTGGCACACCGGGGGCACGACGGCCGACCCCTCGTTCGAACGCGGCGCGCTCGATACGCCCTCGGGCATCAACAAGCCAGGCGAGAGCGTGGGCGAACCGATGAGCGAGGAGGCGATTGCCGACACGATCGAGGCCTTCGCCGCCGCCGCCGGGGACGCGGCCGATCTCGGGTTCGACACGGTCGAGATCCACGGCGCGCATGGCTACCTGATCGACCAGTTCTTCTGGCCGGGGACGAACCTGCGCAATGACAAGTGGGGCGGGGCGACGATCGCCGAGCGCAGCCGCTTCGCCGCCGAGATCGTGCGCGAGATGCGTGCGCGGGTCGGCGCGCAGTATCCGCTGATCCTGCGCGTCAGCCAGTGGAAGCAGCAGGATTACGACACGCGTCTCGCCGCCACGCCTCAGGAGATGGAGCAATGGCTCGGCCCGCTGGTTTCCGCCGGGGTCGACATCCTCCATTGTTCGCAGCGCCGTTTCTGGGAGCCCGAGTTCCCCGAGATCGACGGCGAGGGCGGGCTCAACTTCGCCGGCTGGGCGAAAAAGCTCACCGGCGCGCCGACGATCAGCGTCGGCTCGGTCGGGCTGTCGAGCGAATTCCTCGGCTCGTTCCGCGGCAAGGGTGCCGAGCGCGAGGGACTCGATGGTCTCGTCGAGCGGATGGAACGCGGCGAGTTCGACCTCATCGCGGTCGGCCGGGCGCTGCTCTCCGACCCGCTGTGGGTCGAAAAGGTCCGCGACGGCCGCGAGGACGAACTGGCCGATTTCGACCCGGCATCGATGAAGGAACTGGTCTGACGCGCCATCCTGGCGCATCATGGCCGCCATGCACCGGCTGCTTCCACTTCTCGCCGCCCTGGCCCTGACCGCGTGTGACGGCGGCGCTCCGCCGCCCGAACCCGCGCCGAGTACCGCCGCGCCGGCCCCGGCCCCGGCCCCGCTCGACTCGCTCGTCGGCGAATACCGCGTGGCCGGGATCGACGGGCAACCGCTCGATGCGGCTTACGGGATTGCGCTGAGCATCACCGACGAGCGCATCGACTTTCCCAACTGCCGCCAGATCGGCTGGAGCTACACCTTCGAGGACGGCAAGGTTTCGACCGAGCGCTCGCCGCCGGGCGGCCTCGACGCCAAGCCCTGCGACGAGCCGCTGCCGGTCTACGTCGTGCAGATGATCAGCGCGATCGACTCCGCCAAGAAGGCCGAACGCACGCCCGAGAACGGCATCGACCTCAAGGGCGGGCTGCGCAGCGTAACGCTGTTTTCGCAATAGCCGCGGCGGCTAGCCCAGGTATCCGTCCGCTTCGCTTCTCTTGGACTGATATTCCCTCCAGTCGTCGATCGCCTCGCGATAGTCCGGCGAGGCGCAGGCCTGCGTTTCCACCGGCGAAAGCGCGGACGCTTCGTCCAGGCAGCGCCGGGCGGCTTGCATCGGCGGAATGAGGTTCGTGGGCTCCGACGCGGGATTGGCTTCCGCGATCAGGCGGGTCAGGCCATCGACCAGCTTGTTCACCGCTTCGAGCTCGTCTTTGTCAGCCATTGAGGCTGAGCTTGGCCCGATGGCGTGCAACAGGTCGGCAGCTTCCTCGAAGCGCCCCAACTCGCGCAGCGCGTTCGCCGCCCGCAGGTTGTAGTAGTACCATTCTTCGCCATCCTCCCGGGGGACCTGCGCGGCGGCGGTAACGAAGAGGGCCTGGTACCGCGCCTTGCGGACCGGGTCGTCGTCGCTCTCCCAGCTGGCCACCAGCAGCGTATTCGCCAACTGCGTAGGTGGCTTGTCCATTTGGCGGAACAGCCACCAGAGCCGAAAGTACGAGGTTTCGGTCTTGCGCAGCGCCTGGAATTCGGAGCTCTCGACCAGCTTTGTGAGTTTGGCCAGTTCCTCCGGCGTGAACTCCTCCTGGTAGATTGGAAAGCCGTTCCCGGGACATTCGACGAGGGGATAAATCGGCAACGTGCCGTAAGAACGACCGTCGGGCCGCTGGCCGAACGTGGTGTAGCTTCCGATCACGTTGTCCGTGAAGGTCTCGCCGCCGACCGGGCAGGTGAACTTTTGTGGAAACATGGTGGTCGCCGAAGCCGGATCCGAAAGCAGGGCCACGGCAAGGGCTGCGGCAAGACAACCGCTGCGAACGGGACCGGAGGTTTCAATCAATAGCTTTCTCCCCGCCGCATTCTTGTCTAGCTGACCCGGCCATGTCCATCGTTACCCGCTTTGCCCCTTCGCCCACCGGGCGGCTCCATGTCGGAAACATCCGCACCGCGCTGCACAACTGGATGCTGGCGCGGCAGGCGGGCGGACACTTCCTGCTGCGCATCGACGACACCGATACCGAGCGCAGCCGCGAGGAATACGTCGACGCGATCCGCGCCGACCTCGCCTGGCTCGGGCTCGATCCCGATGGCGAGGAGCGGCAGTCGCAGCGGCTGGCGCACTACGAAACGGCGTTCGCGAGGCTGCGCGAAGCGGGCCGGGTCTATCCCTGTTACGAGACGCAGCAGGAACTCGAACTCAGGCGCAAGGTCCTTCTCGGACGCGGACTGCCGCCGATCTACGACCGTGCAGCATTGCAGCTGAGCGATGCCGAACGTGCAGCAAAAGAGGCCGCCGGAGAGCAGCCGCACTGGCGCTTCAAGCTCGACCACGGCGAGGCGATCGAATGGCTCGACGGCATCCGCGGTCCGCAGCATTTCGACCCGGCACAACTGTCGGACCCGGTGGTGCGCCGCCACGACGGATCGTGGCTCTACATGCTGCCGAGCGCGGTCGACGACATCGCCATGGGCGTCACCGACGTGCTGCGCGGTGAGGACCATGTTTCCAACACTGCGCTGCAAATTCAGATGTTTACTGCGCTCGATGCTGCACCTCCGCGCTTCGCCCACGAAGCGCTGCTGACCGGCAGCGAGGGCAAGCTTTCGAAGCGCCTCGGCTCGCTTGGCTGCGATGCGTTCCGCGATAAAGGCATCGAGCCAGAGGCCATCGTCGCACTGCTCGCACGCATCGGGACTTCGCTCCCGGTCGAGCCGATTCTGCAGCGAGAGGTGCTGGTCGAGAGCTTCGACCTCGGCACCTTCGGCCGCGCCCCGGCGCGCTTCGACGATGCCGAGCTGGAACGCCTCAATGCTGCGGTCGTCCACCAGTTCGACTTCGACCATGTTGCAGCAAGGCTGCCTGCCGGGATGAGCCGCGAGGGCTGGGAGGCGATCCGCCCGAACCTCTCGCATGTCGGCGAAGCAGCCGACTGGTGGGAGGTCGTGACCGGGCCGGTCGAGGTGCCGGACATGCCTGCCGAGGACCGCGCCTACCTCGCCGATGCTGCAGCCATGCTGCAGTGGAGCGACGACCCGTGGCATGGCCTGACCGGCGCGCTCAAGGAAGCGACGGGCCGCAAGGGCAAGTCTCTCTTCCTGCCGCTGCGGCTCGCTTTGACGGGCCGTGCGTCCGGCCCTGACATGGCCGCTTTGCTACCGCTTATTGGCGAAGCCGAAGCGCGTGCGCGGCTGGAAGCCGCCGCGGGTTAATCGCCCTGGTGCTTCTCGAGTTCGTCGCCCGAGATGGTGACGACGTGGAGCAGGTTGGTCGCGCCGGGCACGCCGAACGGCACGCCGGCCATCACCACCGCCTTCGACCCTGCCGCGCCGAAGCCGTGGCGCAGGGCCATGCGCTTGCCCTTGGCGATCATCTCTTCGAAGCTGCCGATGTCCTTGGTGGCAACGGGGTGCGCCCCCCATAGGAGGGCGACGCGCCGCGCGGTCGCGACCGAAGGCGTCAGCACCATGACCGGCACCGCCGGCCGCTCGCGCGCCACGCGCCGCGCGCTCGACCCGCTCGCGGTGAAAACGATGATAGTGTTGATGGCGACGGTGTCGGCGATGGTCAGGCAGGCGTGGCTCAGCGCGTCGGCGGTTGTCGCGTCCGACGGCGTGTCGAGCAGGTGGACGCGTTCCCGGTAGGACTCGTCCTGCTCGACCTGCTTGGCGATCGAGTCCATCATCAGCACCGCTTCTTCGGGCCAGTTCCCGGCGGCGGTTTCGGCCGAGAGCATGACCGCGTCGGCCCCGTCGTAGACCGCGTTGGCGACGTCGGAGACTTCGGCGCGGGTCGGGGCGGGGCTTTCGATCATCGATTCGAGCATCTGCGTCGCCACGATCACCGGCTTGCCGGTGAGGCGCGTCTTGTTGACGATCTTCTTCTGCAGCGGCGGGACCTCTTCGGGATTTAGCTCCACGCCCAGGTCGCCGCGCGCGACCATCACGCCGTCGGACAGGGCAATGATCTCGTCGAGCCGCTTGACCGCCTGCGGCTTCTCGATCTTGGCGCAGAGCGCGCCGTATCCGCCCATCAACCGCCGCGCCTCGGCGAGGTCTTCGGGGCGCTGCACGAAGCTGAGGCCGATCCAGTCGGCACCCTCGCGGATGGCGAAGGCGAGGTCCTTGCGGTCCTTCTCGGTCAGCGCGGGGATCGGCACTTCGGCGTCGGGCACGTTGACGCCCTTGCGGTCGGAGATCACACCGCCGACTTCGGCCTTGCAGACGATCTCGTCGGCCGATGCGGAGGTCACCCTCAGGCGAATCTTGCCGTCGTTGATAAGCAGGCGCTGGCCGACTTCGATGACCGCGAAGATCTCCGGATGCGGCAGGCAGGCGCGCGTCGCATCGCCTGGCTCGTCCTTGCGGTCGAGCGTGAAGGTCGCACCGTGCGCGATGCGCGCTTCGCCGTCCTTGAAAGTGCCGACGCGCAGCTTCGGTCCCTGCAGGTCGCAGAGGATGGCGATCGGGCGGCCCGTTTCCTTTTCCAGCGCGCGGACGGTGCGGATCGTCTCCGCATGGGTCGCGTGGTCGCCGTGGCTCAGGTTGACGCGGAAGGCGTCGGCCCCGGCGCGCAGCAGCCGCCGGAGCATCTCCGGATCGCGCGAAGCAGGGCCGAGGGTGGCGAGAATCTTGACCTTGCGGCCGCGCGGTTCGAGCTTTGTCATCGGCAAGTGCCTATGTCAGAGCCGCGCGACAAGACAAGGAATAGTGAAATGACCGATCAAATCGACCAGCTCCCCGACGACGTCGCAGCCGCTGCGTTCCGCCGGCTGGTGCGCCACCTGCGCCATCGCCACGATGCCGAGAACATCGACCTGATGGGCCTCGCCGGGTTCTGCCGCAACTGCCTCGCCGACTGGATCCGCGATGCCGGCTACGAGGGCGACAAGGCCGCCGCGCGCGAAGTCATCCACGGCATGCCGGAGGAAGAGTGGAAGGCGAAGTTCCAAGGCGAGGCGACGCCGGAGCAGATGGCCCGGATGGCCGCGAGCGTGAAGCTCAACCAGGCAGACTAAGGAAAAGTTTTCCACCCGGTTCACCCGGCGCGGGCGCGCCGCTATCAGCGCGCTCAACCGATTCTCATTCACTCACCGGAGTACCTAATGGCCGACGCCACCGACGACCGCCTGCGCCTTCTGATCGAGCGCATCGAACGCCTCGAGGAAGAGAAGAAGGGCATCGCCGACGACATCCGCGACGTCTACGCCGAGGCCAAGGCGGTCGGATACGATCCCAAGATCATGCGCCAGATCGTCCGCTTGCGGAAGATGAAGCCCGACGATCGCAGCGAGATGGAAGCCATCCTCGACACCTATAAGGCGGCACTCGGTCTCGGCTGACGCCTGCGACCGTTGGCAAGGCGGCCTTGGGCCCCGGCTGATCCTGCGCTAGTCTCGGCGTGATTTTCGCAAGGACGGAGACACGCCAATGGCCAGCCGCACTCCTTGGGGACGCAACCCGACCGGTATGATCGTCACCACGACGAACGCCATCGAGGGGCACCCGGTGCGCGACTACTACGGCATCGTCACAGGCGAGGTCATCGTCGGCGCCAACATGGTCCGCGACCTGTTCGCCTCGATCACCGACCTGATCGGCGGGCGCTCGGGCCAGTACGAGGAAGTCCTCGGCCGCGCCCGCCACCAGGCCATCGACGAGATGTGCGCCCACGCCCGCGCCCTTGGCGGCAACGCGGTGATCGGCTGCGACATCGACTACGAGGTCGTCGGCCGCAACGGCTCGATGCTGATGGTCAGCGTCAGCGGCACGGCGGTGCTCGTCTGAGCGCGATAATCCGCCCGGCCGAGGCGCGCGATGCCGCGTCCTGCGCGGCAATCTACGCGCCGTTCGTGCGCGAGACCTGCATCAGTTTCGAACTCGAGCCGCCCGACGAAGCCGAAATGGCCCGGCGCATCGCCGACTATGGCGCGAGCCACGCCTGGCTTGTGGCGGAGGCGGACGGGCAGGTGGCCGGCTACGCCTACGGCTCGCCACACCGGACGCGGGCGGCCTATTCCAGCAGCTGCGACGTGGCGGTCTATGTCGATCCGGCCTACACGCGGCAGGGCATCGGTCGAGCGCTCTACGACAACCTGCTTGTCCGTCTATCGCAGCAATACCACGCCGCCTTCGCCGGCATCGCCCTGCCCAACGAGGCGAGCGTGGCGCTGCACGAGGCGGTCGGCTTCACCCACCTCGGCACTTACCGCGAAGTCGGCTGGAAGCTCGGCGCCTGGCGCGACGTTGGCTGGTGGCAGCGGCTGCTTTAGCGACATTCGTCCTAGAAGCCGCCATTCCGCTATCGACCCAATTGCGGTCGTTCGAGCAAGATTCGCAATTCACCCTGGTTCCGACCGTTCTACTTTGCGTTCATTTCGCCTAGAGCTTGCCCTTTTACGCCGTTGTCTTGCCAACGCATATGTTTCGCAATCGTCCAATCCAGGACGAGAAGAAGTGAAATGGGCAGATTGCTAAGTGATCGTGCGATGAAGCGGCCAAAGCCTCAGACCTCTGAATGTGGTGGCGCCGAAGCCTTGGGGGTGAGGCTTCGGCGCCGGTACTGGCTGGGACCGCAGGCCGGGTACGGGAAGGCCTATCATGTGATCCCACCAGCATTCGATGACCGGTCAGAGACGCATGCGCAGGGTTCCCCGAAGCGTGAAGGCGGTGTTGCCGCTGTTGTCTTCGACACCCATCTCACCGTTCAGTTCGAATTCGGACGTGCCGCCGCGGGCGCGCAGGCGGGCGTACCAGCCGCTGTCGCGCTGCTCGGGATCGAGCGTGAACGGGGTACCGCCGGTAAACTTGGCCGTTGTCGAACCTAGCGTACCACCGACCAGCTCGCGCCAGCCGCCCTCGGTCTCGATGCGGAACCAGTTCTCGTCGCGCCGCGAGTTTCCGGTGAAGTCGATGCCGAGCGCGAGCCCGCCATTGACCGCGAATTCGTCGCTCTTGCGGCCATCGACGATGAGGTTGAGGCCCCCGCCGTCCTTGTCGGTGTATCCGTCCTCGTCGAGCTTGAGGTAATCTGCGGTCACCGTCGGGCGGAAGAAGAAGTGGCGGGTGCCACCCTCGTACGATACGCCGCCGCTGGCGGTGACGATGTTGCCGCTCCACTTGCTGATGACGTTGCGCGTGACGTGCTGGGTGCCGATGTCGCCGCTGAAGGTGCGCCGGCCCCGGAAGTCGACGAAACCGTAGGACCCGCGCGCGAAGGCCGCGAAGCCGCCCCACTGGCCGCGCCAGTAGGCGGCCAGCTCGTAGTTGTTGGACAGCACGCGGTTCTGATCGCTGCCGTTGTCGTATTCGTTCCAGAACCAGTCGAGCGAGCCGCCGATGCTGCCGAACCCGGTATCGATCTCGGCCGAGGCGCCGAAACCGAACCCGTCGAGGTTGTAGGCCGCGGTCGCGCCCTGGTCCTTGTCGGTTGCCCAGCCAACTGCGGTGAAGAGGATATCGAGGCCGCCGAACGAATACTTCGGCCCTACCGGCTCAAAGGCCTGTGCGATGAAGGACCGGCTGCCGAGGCTCACACCCTCGAAAGCGCCGTCGGCATGGTCGGGCAACATCTGGCTCACAGAATTCCGGAATACTTTGCCGTCGGTGATGCCGAGGAAGATCTTTTCGATCTGGTCGTCGGCACCGATCGCCGCGAACACCGCGTTGTACGCCGTGCTCTGCGACTGGTTTAGGCCGAGTTCGGTCGTGGTCTTCTTGGCCACATCGATGGCCAGAGTGTCAGCCGGAGCATTTGTCGCCACCGTGGCCTTGAACATGAACGGGATCAGGTCGGTCGTGGTCTTGATCCCCGCCGCGCCTTGGAGCGTTCCGGCCTGGAGGATGGTGTAGCGGCCTACCGCATCGGTCAGGTCAGCAATGTGCAGCGACAGGGTGGCGTTCGCCGCAAAGCTGGCCGTGCCAGTGACGTCGTAGAACGTGCCTGCGCCGGCGGCCTTGTCGAGCGTGACGTCGAGGATGCCGGCCGAGCCCACGGTGAGCGACTTGAGCGTTACCGGGCCGGTCAGGCCGAGCGCCCCGCCGGTCACGTTCAGGGCAAGGCCGCCAGAATTGATCAGCTTGCCGCTCAGCTTCGAGCTTCCGGCCAGCGTCAGCAGGTCGTCGCCGCCTCCGAAGTCGATCGTCCCTGAATATGCCGAGGTTCCGGTCAGCGTCATCGTGTCGTTGCCAGCACCGAAGCCGACCTTGCCGGCCTGGACCGCATCGCCTGCGAGCGACAGGGTGTTGTTGCCGCCACCGAACAGGACGTTGCCGTTGAAGTTCCCGTCAAGGACTTCGAGCTTGTCGTTCCCCGAGCCGAAGCGGATGTCGCCGGTCATCGACGGGGCGGTGTGGCCGGTGCCGACCTCGGTCTGGCGAACCGTCGCGCCGCTCGTATTGGCCGACAGGTCGATCGCCACGAGGCGACCCGAGTCCGTCGCCGGGCCGACTGCAGTGATCGCGCCGCTGTTTTCGATGAGGACAAGGCCGCCGCTCTTGTCGAGAATGGCGGTCGCTGTGCCTGCGGTACCGGCGGTCGCCTTGATCGAGCCGCTGTTGCGCAGGGTCGGAAGGTTGGCGCCGGCGTCGATCTGCACCGCGGTCGTGTAGGCGGTGGCGCTGTTGCCGCCGCTCGCTTCGACCTTGCCCGAGACCTGCAGCACCGGGGTCGATGCACCTGCGCCGAGACGCAGGGCCGTGGCACTGGCCCCGATCGAGGTAGCCACGACCGTGCCGGAAATGCCGATGCCCTTGGCAATCGTCACCCCGCCGCCACGCCCACCGACCTGCAGGCCATTGGCCTCGACGCCGGAATAGAGTCCGAGACCGGCAATGCCGCCGTCGGCCTGCAGGCCGAATTGCGTCGCCGTTCCCGCAACCGGACCGATCGCGATGTCGCGGCCGCTGGCCCCGACGACCATCGCCGGGGCCGCGCCGTAGGTCGTGATCTGGGCCGAACCCTCCTTCGAATCCTCGATTCCGTCGCCATCGTCGTCGGTGCTGTTGGGATTGCTGTCGGTGGGTGGAATGGCGAGGACGATACCCCCCGCGACATCGCCTTCGATCATCAGTGCCGAGCCGCCCTGCAGCAAGTCGTCCGCGTCGAGCTTGGACGTGCTGGCGGGAACGGTCGTGTAACGATAGCCGGTCGAGACGATACCGCCCTGGACGACCAGTGCGCCGTCGATATCACCGGTAAACCTTGTGCCCACCGCGTCCTTGCCGGTCGCCTGCACCTGGCCGGCGAGGCGGACGTTGCCCGAAATCGCCCCGGCCTCAACGCCGACGCTGCGGTCGCCGAGCACGGTGGTCTTGCCGTCGTGCTTGAATTCGCCGGTCAGTGGCCCGCCGAGCAGGATACCGTGGGAATCGTTTCCTTCGATTGCGATGGTGCCGGAATTGACCACTTTGCCGGTGTGCGCCCCCTCGGTGCGGATACCGTAGCGATTAGAGCCGACGGCGAAGGGGCCGTCGAGGTCGCCGTCGTTGTCGCTGTCGGTCGCGGTGTAGGCCTCATCGACCGTAATCTTGCCTGAGTTGGTGATGTCGCCCGTCGTGCCTGCGACCGCAACGATGCCCGCGCCGCCGTTGGCTCCCGTCACAGTCAGGTCGCCCTGGACATTGACGCTGTGGTCGTCGTCCATGGTGATCGCCGTCCCGGCAGACAGCACCACCGAGCCGGCGGTGGCGACGGTGATCGAATCCGGCTGGCCCGCCTTGACCGTCGAGGTCTTGAGCGGGGCGGTTACCTTGGTGGAAATGGTCTCGGCCGCAGCGGGTGCCGCAATGGCGAGCACGGCGGTCGAAGCAAGCAGGTAGCGAAGCATGGAGGTCCTTCCCGTCGGTTATCGACGGACTGGACGGAGCCCCTTGCGCGCAGCCTTGGCGGCGGGCGAAATATTTTCAGAAAGCGGCGTCGAAGCCGAGGCGAATGGTGCGCGGACGCAGCGGCGTGACCTGGTCGCGGCCGATCGCGAACGGCGTACCGAGGGCGAAACGGTTACCCTGAACGTCGGCGATGTTGGTCACGCCAAACGTCACGCCAAACTCGGGCCGGCCGACCCGGACCGTCAAACCGCTGTCGAGGTAATCGCCCTGCAGTTCGCCCAGCTCGGGCCCGATGCCGAGACGCGACTTGCCGACGTAGTTGAGCCAGCCCTGCGCGGTCAGGGCGAGGTCGCCAGAGAGTTGCCGCAGGTAATCGAAGCCGAGCCGTCCGGTGAAGGCGGCAATGTTCGGCACCTGGGTGACGCGGGCGGCGAAGGCCAGTTGCGGTTCGTCGACGTTGCTGTGGTTCCAGCTCACCCCGGCATCGAGCCGCAACCGCGAGTCCACTTCGAACCCGCCGTTGAGCGTGGCGGTCCAGACCTGCCCGTTGCCGATGTTGGCGGTGCTGGGAAAGCCGAACACATCGATGAAATCGGCCTGGATTTGGTTCCACCGGGTATAGGAAACGCTGGCTGCGACATCGAACGGGCCGCGACCCCGGCTACCGTGCCGGGCGCCGATTTCAAAGGTTGCGCTGTGGTCGTTGTCGAATCGACGCACCACCGGCCCCTCGACCGCCAGCCCACCGGGCCGGAAGCTCTCCTGGTAGCGTACATAAAGCTGCGTATCGGGCAAGACTTCGGCGAGCAGCGAAGCAGAAGGCAGGAAGGCGGTCTCGGTGCGCCCGGCAGTCACTCGAGCAAGTGCCGCCTCTAGCGACGGCAGGATGTCCTCGCCCCGACCATTGAGCTTCGAGCGGGTGTAGCGAGTTCCTCCGGTCAGGACCAGGCTGTCGAGCAGGCGCAGGCTGCCCTCGCCGTAGACCGTCAGCTCGTCGATCCCGTTGCGAACGCCCGTGACCGTGGTCGCGATCGAGGTCTGCCGGTCTTCGAGCTGCCGCGTCAGGCGCATCCGGTTGCGGGTGTAGCTCGCGCCGACCACCCAGCCGACACTGTCGCCGAGCGGCTGCCACAGCCGGGTCTCGTTGGCGAACATCTCGGTGTCGTTCGACTGGATGAACAGCCGCGGCGGATCGCCCGGCGCCGTCGCGTCATAGCGCTCGAGCAGGTCCTGCGAGGTGTAGCCGGTCGAGGAACGGAAGCGGAGCGGCCCGATTTCGCCCGTGACGACGAACTGGCCTTGCGCGTAGTCGCTTTGCGAGCCCTCGGCGACGCTTGCCTGCCGGGTAAGCGGAGGTCCGCGGCGGTCGGCGTACTGGCTGTCGGCGCTGTCGGTCGACTGCGCGAGGCCGATGAGATCGACCTGCCAGCTCGGTGCCAGCTCGACGCGAACCATCGCCCTGCCGCCAACGAGGTCGGTGCGATTGACGTTGTCGCGGCCGAGCAGGGGTTTGTCGATGTACCCACCCTGGCTTGCGGCATCCACGGTGACGCGAAGCGCGGCGAGGTCGCCGACGATCGGCAGGTTGAAAGTTGCGGTGCCGTCGACGCTGGCAGCGCCGTGCTGGGTGTAGCCGACACCAACCTGTCCGAATGCGGCGGTGAAGCCTGCATCGGGCGTGTTGGGCACTAGCCGGATGATACCGCCCAGCGAACCCGCGCCGTAAAGCGTGCCCTGCGGCCCTTCGAGAACCTCGACCCGGTCGAGATCGGACAGGCGCAGATCGGGATCCGGCGCGTTGTAGCTTAGGCGCAGGTCGCTGAAGTACTGCCCAACCGTCGCCTGTGTCGGACCGGTGAAACTCGAATCGGCGATGCCGCGAATGAACAGCTTGTTGCGGCCGCTGCCGAGATGGGTCGAGGAGACCGTCGCCAGCCTCTGGGTGATCTTCTCGGTCCCGCCCGTTCCCCCCAGTTCGAGCGCCTTGCCATCGAGCATCGAGACCTGTCCCGGAAAGTCGCCAAGCGAAAGGTCGCGCTTGCTCGCCTCGACGATGATCGGCGTACCCTCGACCTCGGCGACTTCCCCAGGCGCGGGAGTGGGCGTCGCGTGGGCCGCTCTCGGCGGCGGAGTTGCGCCCGGCGCGCTCCGGCGTGATTGGGGAGCCGGAACCAGCCGCCAGCCGTAACTCCCTGCTGCAACCGCACGGGCATCGGCAAGGCGGGCAAGCCTGCGCACCGCTTCGCCGGCGTCCATCGTCCCGCGAATGGCGTTGACACTGCGATTGGCGACATCGGGATCGGTAATGACTATGCTCGTGCCGGTCTGCTTGGCGATGGCGATGGCGGAATCCGCCGCACGCCCGGCAGGGACGTCGACGCGCACGCTTTCGGCATGGGCCGTACTGGCGACCAGGGCGGCGCCGGCCGCGAGCGCGACGTAGAGCGACCGGATCATGTCAGTTTGCGCCGAGTATCCAGGTATCGCCGTCGCGCCGCATCGGCACGCCAAGCAAGGCCCCTGCGGCGCGTGGATCCTCGCGCACACTGTCCAGCATGATGCTGCCGGCAATGCGAGTTTCGCTGCCGGGAGCGGCGCGGAACGGAATTCCGGTCAGCTGCTCAAGCTGCGTGGCGGCATCGGCAAGGCTTGTGCCGTCGAAGGTAAGGCGCCCTTCGCGCCATTCGCCGACTTGCGCGGGCGCTACCTTTACTTGTTCATAGGTATCCGAGCCGCGCGCGCTTCGCAGCAGGTCGCCGGGCGCGAGGCGAACCTTTTGTCGGTCGGGATTAAACACCACGGCGCCTTCCGCGACTGCGACCGCAAGACTGGCCTTGTCGAGCCTAACATCGAACACGGTTCCGACATCGAGCAACGTATCGTCCCCCGCGATGACCCGGAAGGGATGGTCCCCGTCGTGCCTGACTGTAAATAGCGCACGACCGCTCTCGAGCCGGACGAGACGCGGATCGTTCCGATCGAGCTCGACCCGCGAGCCTCCGGCGAGGTCGATCCGCCCGCCGTCCGCCAGGGCGATCATGCGCGTCTCTCCCGGCGCGGTCTCTTCGTAGTACGTGCTGCCCGATGGCCATGCAAAGATGGCCAACACAGCGACCAGCGACGCCGCCAGCGCACCGCCGAACCAGCGCCGGGTCCGCACGGCCGGACGCAGCGCGTCGTCGTTGGAAGCCTGCGGTCTTGCGGCGCGCAGCCCATCGGCCGCGTCGGCTACCGAGGCCGCGACCTGGTCATAGGCCGCGGCGTGACCGGGCGACTGCTCCAGCCAGGCCACGAACTCTTCCCAGTCGGCGAACGCGGGGTCGCCCGTGCGCACGGCCCAGGCAACGGCTTCATCGCGGATCAGGTCGTCACGCTGCATCGTGCAGTCCTCCTGGCGACCAGACGGAGTCGATCTGTTTACGCCTCATCGTGGCGCTCTTTCAGATCGGCCAGGGCGCGATATGCAGTCCTCAAATCGCTCTCCACGGTGCTTAAGCTGATGCCGAACTCGGCGGCGACCTGTCGCTGCGGGACTCCGTCGATTCGGTGGCGACGGAACACTTCGGCGATGCGCGGGGGTTCGAGCCGCGCGAGCAGCTCTTCCACCAGCCTGACGAAGTCACGCGCCGCAATGCTGCGATCGGCGGACGGCGCATCGGAAATCCCGGCCTCTGGCCCGCCGCTGAGCTCAGTCCACGCCTTGTCGCGCCGAAGTGCCTGCCGCTGCGAGCGGAAGCGGTCGATCATCAGGGTGTCGGCTACGCGGTAAAGATAGGGCAATGGCGACGCGATTGGGCCTGTCTGGCTGGTCGAAATCTTCAGCCAGACTTCCTGCAGGAGGTCTTCGGCCGCATCGCCGGCGCCACGCGCGGCGAGGAAGCGCACGAGGCGCTCGCGATGCTCGAAGAACGCGCCTTCGAGCCCCGTGCGTGGCTGCATCTTCGGCATTCGGGCTGACATTCGTTCGACCGCGCAATGGTTCGCGCAAGTAGAAGCTTCCGCGCCCGATGGGAAGAGAAAGCGCAAACCTCATAATGAAGCAATTCAACCTCTTTACGAGCCTGAGTTCACTGTACTTTGGTATGAACTCACTGTATGATCTTTCGGGCTGGTTTGCTCGAAAAGAGACAGTCCGCCAACGACTCAAGACCACATCTCATTTCACAACACCGACCGGACGCTTTCCACCAACCTCGTGACCTCGCTGTCGGGTCCGGGGGCAGCCTGCTGCAGACCAGCCGCTAACGACCCAAATTGCAGTTGTTGGCGTGACCTCTTTAATCATACGGCGCTTGTATAATTACGACACGCGAACCAATCGGCGACATTGCTGATATGAAATGTATTATGCTTGTCGCTTTCGCTTTCTTCGTGATGTTAGGCGCGGACTTCTTGTGCATCCTCACCCACGACCCGGAGCTTTCTCACAATGCGGGCTGGTCGGCTCTTCAAGGCTTTGAGTAGGACCATCGGCAAGAGCCGTTTGTCTCTTCCGAGATTAAGCGAATCCGCGACAAGACATTTGCAGTTCTTTCGATTCGCGGAGTTGGCGAGACAAAAGACGCGTCAACCTACCCGCCTCAAGTCTCGCTAGGAAAGGCTTGGGTCTTGCTCAACCAGCATGGGGCGGACCAGTCCGTGTTGATCTTGCCCAGGTTCGGTTCTTATCGCGAGATCCGCGAAACCGTTGGCCGACTCCCCAACGCAGTTCCAGACGTGGATTCCTACGTGCTCAAATATTTTTCGGTCATTTCCACCTGATTAAGCCAAGGTCCGCTATCCACCCAGTTCATTACCTCGTCACCGAGCTAAGGAGCGACCACAAGCGGACCGGCTGGTAACGACCCAATTGCGGACATTCAATAGTTCCCTGATCGCATCCTAATCTCGGCCAGTAGATTGGACCGCTTGCTTGTGCTGCATTTCTGGAGCAAGCGCCGGAAATATAAGGCGGGGTGTCGTGGGTATGTTCCAACGCGTGACGAAGTTGCCGCTCGCCGCCAGGATCTTGGTCGGGCTTGTGATTGGAGCGGGGATCGGTCTCGCGCTGCCTGAACCCGGCGTCGATCCGCGGATCGATCAGGCAGTCGCGACCGTCGGGCTTGGCGGCGGGCTGTGGTTGCAGGCCCTGCAGATGACCATTTTGCCACTCGTCTTCTCGCTGATTGCAACGCTGTTCGTCCGATCGCAAGGTCTGGCGGGTGGCGGTCGGACGACGCGCCGCGCGATGGCCACGATCATGGGTCTCTACTTCGTCGGCGTGGTCGCTGCGGTGATCGGGACGATCGTCCTGCTCGAGTTCTTTCCTGTTTCTGAGGCGATCGCGCAGGCGATGCGGGCAATGACGGGCGAGGAAATCGCCGGGGCGCCCTTGCCGTGGGCCGATGCCATCTTGTCGATCATTCCGACCAACATAGTCGCCGCGATGGGAGGCGATACACTTCTTCCTGTCCTGTTCTTCACGATGCTGTTCAGCGCGGCGCTATCGCGGCTGGAAGACGGCGAGCCGCGCCGCGTGATCGTGGCGGGGCTGACCGCGATTTCCGAGACGATGTTCATAATCGTCGACTGGGTTCTACAACTCGCGCCGATCGGCGTCGCGCTACTCATCCTGCCGACCACTTTCCATTTCGGAGCCACGATTTTCAACGGGCTGGCGCATTTCGTCGCGTTGAAGACTGCGATCGTGTTCGTCGTCGGCGCGGCTCTTTATCTGGTGACCGCAGTGTTCGGTCGCGTCCCGGTCGGCCGTTTCTCGCGGACCATGCTGCCGGTGCAAGCTGTGGCCTTCGGCACCCAGAGCAGCACCGGATGCATGCCATTGACGCTCAAGGCGTGCCGCCACATGGGGATCAGCGACGAAGCGGCAGACAGCACCGTGCCGCTGGCGGCGATCCTGTTTCGCATCTGCGCGCCGGGCGCGACCCTAATGCTGGCCGCCTATGCAGCGCAGGTCTACGGGCTGCCGATGGGCCTAGGGCTGATGATTACAATAGCCCTTCTGGCCGTCTTGCTCGAAATGAGCGTGGTCGGCATGCCCGGCGCTGCAGTGTTGGTGGCGACGGTGGCCCCTATCGTCGCGCTGGTCGGGTTTCCACTCGCCTTCCTCGGGGTCGTTATTGTGGTAGAGATGTTTTCCGATGTTTTTGGGACGATGGTCAACGCGACCGGGCATGCGGCGGCCTCGAACATCGTCGATCGCAGACGCTATCGCGATCCGCCTGATACCGAGGCCGCCGTCCAATCGTGAACGGCAAGTCACAAGCGTGCATGGCAATCCTAGTATAGCCGCATGAAATCAGACCAAATGGCTGCTTTCCACCCAATTGCCGCCGAGAATTCGACTGGGGCAGCCTCCTGAAAGCGGCCGCTCTCGTGCGGTAGGTCAAGATATCCGGTCTCTAGCCGCCGCCGAACAGCACCAGCGAGATGAACAGCGTGTTGTGCGCCGCGTGCATCAGCATGCTCGACCACAGGCCGAAGCGCGTGCGGGCGTAGCCGAGGATCAGGCCGAGAAGCAGTTGCGGCAGGGTCAGAGGCAGCAGGATCAGCGCGTTGCCGCTGGTGAAGTTGGTCAGGTGCACGCTGCCGAAGGCGAGCGCGCTGCCCCAGTAGAACCAGCGGAAGTGGCGCTGGAAGAAGCCCATGGCGTCGCTGCGCCGTTTCCACCAGATCGCCGCGATGGCCAGCACGAAGGCGATAACCGGAGCCGCCAGTGCTGCGACCTCCCGTCCGCCGCCGGAAAGGACGGTGAAGGCAATCCCTCCGCCCAACAGCAACAGCACTGCGAGGACATGGCCGGGACGACCCGACAGCCAGCCGCGGAACACCGTCTCCTCGGCAATCGGTGCGCCGAGCACGATGAGCGCAATGATGGGCGGCGACATCTCAAGGCCGGTCAGCAGGTGGCCGGGGAATTTCGCCCCCAACGCCTCGGCCAGCGCGGCAAGTCCGATCAGCGTCGCCATCAGCAGCAGGTCGAGCACGAACAGCTTGCCGAGCACGGCGAAAGCGGCCCCGGAAATGCCGCTGGCGCGCGGCGGAAGGTCGGGCCTGCAGACGAATCCGCCGAAGCGTCGCCACACGCCGGCCCGCTCTAGGCTTGTCGCTTGACCGGTCATGCGGCTAATGGCCCCCTCAATTCGCCAATTCTAGATTCCAGAAGAGACCCGACGTCATGGCCGGCCATTCCAAGTTCAAGAACATCATGCATCGCAAGGGGGCGCAGGACAAGAAGCGCTCCAACCTGTTTTCCAAGCTTTCCCGCGAGATAACCGTCGCGGCCAAGATGGGCATGCCCGATCCGGACATGAACCCGCGCCTGCGCCTCGCGGTCAACGCGGCCAAGGCGCAATCGATGCCGAAGGACAACATCCAGCGCGCCATCGACAAGGCGAGCATGGCCGGCGGCGAGGACTACGAGGAAGTGCGCTACGAGGGCTATGGGCCGGGCGGCGTCGCGCTGATCGTCGAGGCGCTGACCGACAACCGCAATCGCACCGCCACCAACGTGCGCACCGCGTTCAGCAAGAACGGCGGCAACATGGGCTCCGAAGGCTCGGTCAGCCACGGCTTCGAGCGGCTCGGCCTGATCGAATACCCGGCCAGCGCGGGTGACGAGGACAAGGTTCTCGAAGCCGCGATCGAGGCGGGTGCCGACGACGTCGAAAGCTCGGACGACGGCCACGCCATCTGGACCGCATCGGACGCCCTTCACGAAGTTGCCGGGAACCTCGAAAAGGCCCTCGGCGAGGCGGAAAGCGTCAAGCTGGCGTGGAAGCCGACCATCACCGTGGCGATGGACGAAGGCGCCGCCGGCACCCTGCTCAAGCTGGTCGACACGCTGGACGATGACGACGACGTGCAGACCGTGTGGGGCAACTACGAGATTTCCGACGAGATCATGGACAAGCTGGGCTGATGTGGACGGTCGTCGCCAAGGCGCTGCTCGCCGGGGCGATGATTGCCGCCATTGCCGAGATCGGCCGCCGCCTGCCCGCGACGGCCGCCATCGTCGCCTCGCTGCCGCTGGTCTCGGTGCTCGGCATGATCTTCCTGTGGCACGCGCGGCCAGACGCCGAGAACATGGCCGTCCATGCCGAGGCGACCTTCTGGTACGTCCTGCCGAGCCTGCCCATGTTCCTGCTCATCCCGGTGATGCTGCGCGCGGGCGCCAACTTCTGGGTCGCGCTCGCTGCCGGGTGCGTGCTGACCGTCGGGCTCTACCTGCTGATGATGAACGTGGGTCCGAAGTTCGGGCTTAGGCTATGAGGGGTCGCGAAATATTGATGGTCGCTTGTGGAGCGCTGATCACCTTACTCTCACTGGTCCTGCTATCGACATGGCTAATTGTCGAGCAGATGGACAGCTTTCACGGATGACCTTGTGATGCTCGTCCTCGGGCTTGACCCATCGCTAAGTTGCACAGGCTGGGGCATCGTGCGGGTCGAAGGCTTGCGCCTGACCCACATCGCCAACGGCCAGGTGGCGACCGACGCCAAGGTGCCGATGGCCGATCGATTGAACCATTTGTACGACGCGATAGCGGCCGTGATCGCCGCCTACGAACCTGACCGGGCGGCGGTGGAGGAGGTGTTCCTCAACAAGAATCCGCAATCGACGCTCAAGTTGGCGCAGGCGCGCGGCGCGGTGCTTGCCGCTTGTGGGCGCGCCGAGCTCCCGGTCTCCGAACATGCCGCGCGGCTGGTGAAGAAGGCGGTGGTCGGCACGGGCGGGGCGGAGAAGGCGCAGGTGCAGGCCATGCTGAAGGTCCTGCTTCCGGGCGCGAAGATCGAAGGCGCGGATGCCGCCGATGCCCTCGCAGTCGCCATCGCCGACGCCCACCTGACCCCCCGATGATCGTCATTGCGAGCTTAGCGAAGCAATCCAGTGCGTCACCGTGCCGTCCTGGCTTGCTTCGTCGGCTTCGCCTCCTAGCGATGACGAGCTAGAGGAGAAAGCATGTTCCTCGTCGTATTCCGCAACCGCAAGCGCGCCGACCTCGATGGCGAGGCCTACGGCACCGATGCCGACGCCATGCTCGCGCTGGCCCGGCAGCAGCCGGGTTACATCGCGTTCAAATCGTACACCGCCGACGATGGCGAGGTTATAGCCCTCAGCGAATGGGCCGACGAAGCCAGCGCGCGCGCCTGGGGCCGGCTGGCCGAGCATCGCGTCGTCCAGCAGCGCGGCCGCGCTGATTACTACGAGGACTATACCCTGTTCGCCTGCGCCGACCCGCGCATCCACCGCTTCACTCGCAAGGACGAGGCATGAGCATCCAGTTCTACGGCATTCCCAACTGCGACACCGTGAAGAAGGCGCGCAAGTGGCTCGAGGAGCAGGGCGTCGCCTACGACTTCCACGACTACAAGAAGGAAGGCGCCGATCCGAATATGCTCCGCCACTGGGCCGGTGCGGTCGGCTGGGAGGCGCTGCTCAACCGCCGTGGCACGACGTTTCGCGGGCTGCCCGAAGCGGACAGGGAGGGGATCGACAAGGCCAAGGCCGTGGCGTTGATGGCCGCGCACCCGAGCCTCATCAAGCGCCCCGTGGTGATCTACGACAACGGCCTGCTGGTCGGCTTCGACACCGACCAGTGGGACGCGGCCTTGTGCTGAGAGCCTAGTTGAACTCCGGCACGGGCTCGGCCGCTTCGTGGCGCGAGCCGGCTTTCAGGGTCGAAAAGATCAGCGCGCCCAGGAGCATCAGGCCGCCGGACGTCCACATGACCGTGCCCAGTTCCTTTGTGCCGCCGAGAACGGCGAACAGCGTGGCGCCGAAAGTCACCGGCAAGTTGCTGAGCGAATTGTAGATGGTGAACTGCGTTGCAGCGACCGTCGGGTCAGAGAGCTGCATGCGCAGCGGGTTGGTGCAGATGCTGGTCAGCGTATCGTGCATCGACCACACGCAGGACATGATGATGAACGGCGTCATCGCGCTCCAGTAGGCCTGGCCGTAAAGCACGAATATGGCCAACAGGAAGTAGGTCGAATAGACCAGCGACGAGGCAACGCGCGCGCCGAGCCGCAGCGTCAGGAAGCTGCCGACCCCGATCGAGACCACCGCCATGACCAGGTCGACCGACGAGACCATGCTGGAATATCCTGCCGTGGTGAAGCCGACGAACCCGATGCCGCCGATGATCGGCCACATCGGCGAGAACATGCCGCTGCCCATCCGGGCGGCGACCGAACCCGTCACCAGCTTCAGGCTGTCGAACTTGATCAGCGACTTGAACGCGGCGCGTGCCATCGGCCACCAGGCGCCGACGTGCCGTTCGAGGTTGACCGGCGAAGCGGCGCCCTCGCTCCACGGGAAACGCTTCTCGCCCGGCCGTTCGCGAATAACCACCACGTAAAGAGTGATGAGGAGGATGATCGGGAGGAAGATCCAGAAGGTCGTCGCACTGCCGTAATGTTGCAGGCTGAAACCGGCGATGGCGCCGGATAGCGCGCGGCCGACGGTCTGGCCGCCGAACATGAAGGCGCTCGCCGTGCCTTGCTCTTCGTCGCTGAGGATGTCGACCGCCATGCCGTCCACAGCAACATCCTGGATCGCCGAGCCGGTGCCGATCAGAATCACGATCGAGAGGATGACCTCGAGGTTGTCGGGCCCGGGGGCCACGATGGCGGCAATCGCGAAGCCGATCACCATCAGCATTTGCGCGCAGATGAGCCACAACCGACGGCGACCCATCGCCAGATAGGCGTAGCGATCCATGAGCGCGGCGGGGATGAACTTGAAGCTCCAGGGAAGGAAAGCGGTGGCGATGATCGCCGCCACTGCCGATTCCTCGGCCCCGTTCATCACCAGCCAGGCGGGCAGGGCGACCTGTGAAACGCCGAGGGGGAGGCCTTGACCCAGGTAGAAAAGGAAGAAGCTGAAGATGCGCAGGATCTTGTTTTCGGAAAGGATCATCGATCCCGCGGCAGGTTCAGCCATACTTGGTCCCTCTCATGATAACCCCGGCGCGCACCCTAGGGCGTGAGAGAACGTTTGCAAATGTTACCTGTTTGCGAGGTGAACGAGGTCGGCGGCCTTTTCGGCGACCATGATCGTCGGGGCGTTGGTGTTGCCGCGGATCAGCTGCGGCATCGAGCTGGCATCGGCAACGCGCAAGGCCCGGATTCCGCGAACGCGCAACTCGCCATCGAGCACAGCTTCAGGCCCGGTGCCCATCGCGCAGGTGCTCGTCGGGTGTCCGCCGCTGATAATCGTCTGTTCAAGCCAGGCATCAAGCGCTTCATCGTCATCCGCCGCTGCACCCGGAGCGATCTCGGCGGCGACCGTCGCGGCGGCGGCGGGGGTGGCGAAAAACTCGCGCATCAGCCGCATGGCCGCACGCAGCCGCAGCCGGTCGCCCGGCTCGGCGAGGAAATTGAGCAGGACCTTTGGCAGGGCGGCGGGGTCGGCACTGCCTAGCGTCACCGCGCCTCTGCTCTCGGGGTTGAGCAGCACGCAGCCGGCGGTCAGCTGGTGGCCCGCGCCTGCTCGCCAACCGGGGAACCAGACCCGCGCCATGTAGCTGGTGTGACTGACCTGGAACTGCAGGTCGGGCCGCTCCTGCTCCGGGCCCGAGCGGATGAAGCCCTGCGCGGTCATCGGGCTTTGCGCCGGTGTGCCCTTGCCGGTCAGCGTCCAGCGGATGACGTTGAGTGCCAGCCGGTCGAGCCGCAGCTCGCGGTCGAAGGTGTTGGGCTTCGCGGCGGCCCATACGGTCACCGCGATGGGGTGGTCCTGCAGGTTCTGCCCGACCCCCGGCAGGTCGTGCAGCACCTCGATGCCATGCTCCCTGAGGTGCGCCGCCGGGCCTATGCCCGAAAGCATCAGCAGGTGCGGCGAATGCAGCGCTCCGCCGCAGACGATGACCTCGCGTCGCGCGCGCAGGGTCTTCGTATCGCCGCCCTGCCGGTATTCGACCCCGACCGCGCGACCATCTTCGACCAGCACGCGCGTCGCGGCGGCCTCGGTGACGATCGTCAGGTTGCGGCGCTGGCGGGCGGGATCGAGATAGGCCCGCGCGGTGCTGTCGCGATGGCCGTTGCGAATCGTGCAGTCGGGCATGCCGAAACCTTCGGGCTCGGGCACGGCGAAGTCGGGCTCCTCGCGATATCCCAGCTCCGCTCCCGCAGCGTACATCACCGGGGTCAGTTCGGAATGCGGCAGCATCGGCGTGACCGAGAGAGGCCCGTCGCCGCCGTGGATCTCGCTCGCCCCGCGCCAGTTGGTCTCGGACTTGCGGAAGTAGGGCAGGACGTCGTCGTAGCCCCATCCCGGAAGGCCCATCGCCGCCCAGCCGTCGTAGTCTGCCTTGTGGCCGCGGATATACATCGTGCCGTTGATCGCGCTCGACCCGCCAAGAAGCTTGCCGCGGGGGATCGGTTGTGCACGGCCGCCCATGTGCGGATCGGGCTCGCTCATCAGGTTCCAGCCGTAGCGGGGGTCGGCGCTGACCGGCATCCACGCCAGCGGCATGCGGATCATCGCCGAATCGACATCGCCGCCTGCTTCGAGCAGCGCGACCTGTACCTTGTCGTCCTCGCTGAGCCGCGCGGCCACCACGCACCCGGCGCTGCCGGCTCCGACGACGATGTAATCGACCTCTGACGTCACAGGTAGCGGCCAATCAGTCCGGCTTCGCCGCGCAGGCGTTCGGCAGGGCCCGCCTGCCCGGCTTTCTCGAGCATGGCCGCGGCGGCGATGCGTTCGGCCTGCTCGCGCGAGAAGATCGCGGCAATGTCCTCGTCGCACAGGTCGAGCCGCGCGACCTCGCCCATGCCGGCGCTGGCGCGCAGCGGGCTGATATTGTCGTTCAAGCCTTCGACCGGGACCGCTTCGGCATTGTCGATCGCCGCGGCGAGCGAACGCAACAGGCTCACCTCGTCCTTGCGGCCCGCACGCATGGCATCCTTGAGATCGGCGCGCAGCCGCGCCCGGGCCTGCTCGGCGCTCATGCCGCGCGCGCCGTGACGATGTAGTTGAGAGCGAGCTCGCCCGAGAGGTGGAGGCCCTTCATCGGCGAAAAGGCTATGCCGCGCGGTTCGTCCATCGCAAGGCCTGCCTCCGCGAGCAGGTTGCGAAGTTCGTCCGGGGTGACGAAATCGTTCCAGTCATGCGTGCCCCTGGGCACCATGCCGACGGCCTCGGCGGCGGCGACCAGCAGCAGTCGAGACTGCGCCGTGCGATTCGGCGTCGAGAGCACCATCAGCCCGCCCGGCGCGAGGTGGCGCGCCAGTTCGGCGAGGAACGCAGGCTTGTCGGCGACATGCTCGATCACTTCCATCGCGGTGACGAGGTCGAACTGGCCGAGGCCCAGAGTGCCGAGCTCGCCAGCTTGATACGTGATCGCAAGGCCAACGCCGTCGGCATGCGCCTTGGCGGCGGCGATGTTTTCCGCGGCGGCATCGACCCCAGTCACATCAGCGCCGAGCCGTGTGAGCGGTTCGCATAGCAGCCCGGCGCCGCAGCCGACGTCGAGCGCGCGCTTGCCATTGAGGGGGCGCAACGCGTCGGAATCGATGTCCCAATGCCGGTCCACGGCCTCGCGGATGAAGCCCAGCCGCACCGGGTTGAGCTTGTGCAGCATCGCCGAGGAGCCCTTGGGGTCCCACCAGTCGCGCGCCAGCTTGCCGAAATGGGCGGCTTCGTGCGGCCGGATGGTTGCCCCGGGTTTGGTTGCACGCGTTACAGTTGCATCGGACATTCCCCGCTCCTAACAGCGCGCACAGTTCACCGCCAGCAGGGGAAGAATACCGCGTGGCCCGCATAGTGATGAAATTCGGCGGCACATCGATGGCCGGGACCGAGCGCATCCGGCGCGTGGCCAACATCGTGCGCAAGCAGCAGGCTGCGGGGCACGAGGTCGCGGTGGTCGTTTCAGCCATGGCCGGCGAGACCGACCGGCTGGTGACCTTCTGCCGCGAGGCCAACCCGCTCTACGACCCGGCGGAATACGACGTCGTCGTCGCCAGCGGTGAGCAGGTCACCAGCGGCCTGCTGGCGCTCACCCTGCAGGCCATGGGCTGCAAGGCGCGCTCGTGGCTCGGCTGGCAGCTGCCGGTCCACACCGAGGGCGCCCACGCCAAGGCGCGGGTGCGCGATATCGAATCAAACGCACTGCTGGCCTCGATGGCCGAGGGCAAGATCGCGGTCATCCCGGGCTTCCAGGGCCTGTCGGACGATGGCCGCGTGACCACGCTCGGGCGCGGCGGGTCGGATACGTCGGCGGTTGCGGTGGCTGCGGCAATCCACGCCGACCGCTGTGACATCTACACCGACGTCGACGGGGTCTACACCACCGACCCGCGCATCGTCGCCCGCGCGCGCAAGCAGAAATACGTCACCTACGAGGAAATGCTCGAACTCGCCTCGGTCGGGGCGAAGGTTCTTCAGACCCGCTCGGTTTCGCTCGCCATGAAGGAAGGCGTGCGCGTGCAGGTTCTCTCAAGCTTCATCGACGACGATGCCCCGCCGGCGGACAACCTGCCCGGCACGATGATCGTCTCGGACGAGGAAATGGAAGGTTTGGAAATGGAACGGCAACTCGTCACCGGCATCGCCCACGACAAGAACGAGGCGAAGGTGATCCTCACCCGGGTGCCTGACAAGCCCGGCGCGGTGGCGCACATCTTCACGCCGCTGGCCGACGCCTCGATCAATGTCGACATGATCATCCAGAACGTCGGCCGAGAGAAGGGCGAGACCGACGTGACCTTCACCGTCCCGCAGGCCGACCTTGCCCGGACCCAGGCGCTGCTAGAGGCGAAGCGCGACGAGATAGGCTTCAACCGCGTGATCACCGACAGCAAGGTCGCCAAGATCAGCGTCGTCGGCGTCGGCATGAAGAGCCATGCCGGTGTTGCGGCGACGATGTTCCGGGCGCTGGCCGAGCGCGGCATCAACGTGCAGGCGATTTCGACCAGCGAGATCAAGGTCAGCGTGCTGATCGACGAGGACGAAACCGAGCTCGCTGTTCGCGTCCTGCACACCGCTTATGGTCTCGACGCCCCCGACGTCGCCGCCTGACCGGGCCTTGGGGCGCGCCGAACCGTCCCGCTACCGGGCACCGCCAAGTCGGAACTTGCTGCCTTAACTCTCGTTAACCAGAGTCTGGCGCGCTATCAGAGTGCGTTCGAGGGGAGCAACGGCAAGGAGGTTTTCGATGAACAAGGGTTTCCTTTTCGTCCTCGCAGCGGCGCTTCCGCTGGCAGCGTGCACCAGCTCGCAAGACGATTACTACACCGAGTCGGTTCCGCCACCGCCCCCGTACCAGGAACCGCTGCCCACCCCGGTTACGACTGCGCCGTGCCCGCCGATCGGCGGCACATGGAGCGGCGCGGCCTCGGTCGGCGGATCGGTTCCGGGCCTCGCCGGAGCGACCTGGGCCGATGCCAACAACGACGGCTGCATCGACGGCTATGTGCGCGAAGGCCTGTATTACTCGGGCGCGCCGGTGATCCAGACGGCGCCGGTGTCCTACACCGGCGAGCGCGGCTGACCGCATAACTCGCCGATGATGCGATTCCCGGTCATCGCCGCCCTGCTGGCAGCGGCGCTGGTCGTGCCGCTGCCGCAGGCGGCGGCGCAGGCCAGCTGGCGCGGGGAACCGGGCAAACACGTTCGCGCCGAGTTGCGCGAGGAAATTGGGGAGCGCGCAGGCAAGACGGTTCGCGGCTTCTACACCGCGCGCGACAATGCACCCATGTGGCTCAACAAGTACGCACGGCCCTCGGGTGCGGCGACGCTGCTGCTTTACCGGATGCAAACCGCGCAGTTCGACGGGGTCGATCCGGACAAGCTCGGCATCGACAAGCTGGTCGACCTGGCCGAACGGGCGCAACGTGGGGAAATCAAGGACGTCGCCCGCTTCGAAGTGGCGCTGTCGGATACCTTCGCCGAATATGTGCGGGCAATGCGCGATGGCCCGCGTCTGCCAATGATCTACGGCAGCCCGGCGCTCGAACCGGTGATACCGGCCCCTCGTTCGGTGCTGGAGACGGCCGCACAGGCGCCATCGCTCGAAAGCTACGTCGACGGGATGGAGTGGATGCATCCGCTCTACGCACCGCTACGCAAGGCGATGCAGGATCCGGCTTACAGCGAGACGCAGCGGCGCCAGATCTGGATGAACATGGCGCGGCTGCGCGCCATCCCGGCGATGCCGATGGGTCGCTACGTGCTGGTCGACACTGCCTCGGCACACCTGTGGATGTACGAGGGCGGCGAACCGGTCGACGACATGCGTGTGGTGGTCGGCAACGATGCCGGGCAGACGCCGATCATGGCCGGCTTCCTCAGCCAGGCGGTCGAGAACCCCTACTGGCTGGTGCCCGACGACATCGTCCAGAACGAGTTCGCCGACTATATCCTCGAATACGGTCCCGGCTGGGTCGCAGATCGCCGCTATGAGGTGCTCGATAGCTGGGAACCGGACGCAGAGGTCCTCGATCCAAAGACGGTCGACTGGCAGGGCGTTCGCGACGGGACTGTCTCGGTGCACATGCGCCAGCTACCGGGCGGCTCCAATTTCATGGGCCGGGTGAAGTTCGAGTTCCCCAATCCGCAGGGCATCTACCTCCACGATACCCCGGCCAAGGACCTGCTCAAGAAGACCGACCGACAGCTCAGCCACGGCTGCGTCCGGCTTGAGGATGCCGCGACAATGTACCGCTGGCTGATGGGCACGCCGATCCCGGCGGCGGCAAAAAACGCGCCGCCCGAACAGGTCGTGCCGCTGCCCGAGCCGGTGCCGATCTACATCACCTACCTGACGGTCCAGCCGAAGGGCGACAACCTCGTCTTCCTCGACGACCCCTACGCCCGCGACGCCCGGGTACGGATCGCTGCGGCGGATTAGGCCCGCACAACTTCCAATTTGCCTCTATCAAACGCGATGTTACCATCGCGCCAAGGCCGGACGGCAGGAGTCGCTGGCGGGGAGAGTGCAATTATGGCCTACAAGACCAAGACCGGCTCGCTCGAGTCCTACGAAAAGGGCGTGATCGAGCTGAACGACGATCTCAGGAAATACGCCTTCTCGAACATCTACGAGGTGGCCGGAAAGAGCGCGCCGTTCGAGCGTGTGGCGGTGGTGCAGAACCTCGAATACGTCGCCGAGGCGGTGCGCGTCGAGGGTGACGGACCGTGGTACGCCGCGCCTCACGACGAGTTCGCCATCGTCATGGACGGCGAGGTGACCTTCCGCTTCATCAAGCTGGCCGACGACCAGGTGCCGGGCCATGAGGGCGGCGCGGTGCAGCTCGGAGGCGAGCCCAACGGTCCGCGCATGGGCAAGGTCGTCGCGCGCAAGGGCCACCAGGTCCTGCTGCCGCACGGCGCGGCCTACCAGCTCAGCGCCGCCAGCCCCGCGGTCGCGCTGGTCCAGACGGTCGACGGGCCGGTGACGGTCAAGCGCTGGACCGAAATCTGCGAAACGAACTGAAGGAGAGGCACCGATGGACGCACCCGCACAGAAAATCGTCGCCACCGGCACCGACGAGTCGACCGGCTACGACAGCTTCCGCCTCGGCGGCTTCACCTTCGCCCGCGACGAATATTTCGCCCACATCGGCTGGCCCAAGGGCAGCCACATCATCGAGATCGACCGCTTCCTGCGCGCCATGGTGCGCGATATCGGCTGGGGCTTCTTCTACGGCTGGATCTTCTTCGACGACATCTTCGGGACCACCAACCACTACGGCACGGTCGACATTTTCGCCGGCTCGTACGACGCTGGCTACAAGGCGCAGGGTATCGACCACCTCGAAACCTTCCCGGCCGAGGTTGTCGCCGAAGCCTTCACCACCATCAGCAAGAACTGGATCTCCGAAGGCTACGACCCGCTCAACGCCCCGCTCGAAACCGGCACTCCGATCGGGCCCAAGGGCAAGGAGAAGGAAGGCGAACTGCTGCGCAGCTTCATCGCCGCCGACCGCATGCTCGGCCTGCCGGGCGACAAGGTCGTGCGCACCGAGGCCGACGGCTTCTCGATCAATCGCGCCTTCGCCGACATGGACTTCGACCAGCCCGAGATCGAGTGCGAGCCGGGCTTCGAGGGCCAGCTCCACGCGATCAACCTGTTCGACCACATCGCCCGCTCCGACATCACCTGGAACCCGTCGATCAGCGCCGTCACCCGCGGCAACATCTGCTGCGTAACCAGCGAGGAGCACATGCTCCCGGTGATCCACGGCAACGACCGCAACGAGTGGTTCATCCAGCTGACCGACGAGATCCACTGGAACATCGCCGACAAGAACACCGGTGCACCGCGCGGGCGGGTGGTGATGAAGGCGGGCGACGTCTGCGCCATGCCGGCCGACATCCGCCACCAGGGCTTCGCCCCCAAGCGCTCGATGCTCATGGTCCTGGAGAACGGCACGCCGGGGCTGGAGAAGCGCTACGCCTCGGGCGAGCTCAAGCCCTATCCGGTCGATTTCGGATAAGCGGCTTGTTGCCACTCCGCATGGTTCGCTGGATCGCGACTCTGGCCGCGCTGCTGGTCGCGCCGGCGGCTTGGGCTGAAGACGCCGACTACTATCGCGGCGGTTGGCGCGCGGCGGATGGACCGCCGCAGGTGTTCGAGTTCGTCATCGTCGGCGCGCAGGTCCACGGCGTATACTGCACCTACTGCTCGGACGGGACGACACTGGCGCGGATCGAGGGGTCCTTTGTCGAGGACGATGGGATCGCCTTCACCGTCCGGCACCTCGACCTCGCAGGCAATCTCGTCTCGCAGGACCGGCTGACGGGCAAGCTTGAGGGCAGGAAGCTCCGGGTGACTGGGACGCGCGGTGCCGATGGCGCGACGATCGACTTAGTCACCATCAAGGACCCGCGTGGTCCTGCCCCGGCAACCATCCCGCAGATCATCCTGCCCCCCGGCTCGCCGCCGGTGAAGGTGCTTGAGCGGAGGGGCGGAGCCGCGCCTCCACCGCCCGCACCCTACGTCCAGGCGGCTCCGTGGAAGCAGCAACTCTCGCCGAAGGACCTGCTCGGGGTCTGGCTCGGCTTCGGGTACGGCGAACCCAAGCAGTACTTCTTCATCCGCAACGACGGCGACGAGCTGTTCGGCATGGCATGCGGCCCGTGCGACAATCCCTACACCATGGGTGTGCTCGACAACTTTGCATTCGACGGCGACATCGTGCGCTTCGACATCCAGCACCAGGACTGGGGCGAGGGCAGCAAGGTACCTTTCGTTCGCAACCTCGCCGCGCACATCGGCATGAACGAGCTACGGATGGACGCCCGCCGCGACGATGCACCCGACCGGCCCGGAATCGTCGCCTCGCTGGTCGGGCCCCTTGCGCTCGAGGCCACGGCAGGGAATGTGAACGCCGCCGACTGACCGCCGGCTCACTTCGAATCCAGGAAAGTACCTTGCACCAATGACCGACGACATGCGCTTCTACATCGATGGCCAGTGGGTCGACCGCCCAAACGCGGCGAAGATCCCCGTGACCAACCCATGGACCGAAGAGACCATCGGCCATGTCGCCGCGGGAACGGCGGAAGACGTCGATCTCGCGGTCGCCGCGGCGCAGCGCGCATTCGAGACCTTCTCGCAGTGGTCGGTCGCCGACCGGCTGGCGCTGCTCGAACGGGTGCGCGACCTGATCGAGGAACGTAGCGAGGCGTTTGCCCAGGCGATCACCGCGGAGATGGGCGCGGCGATCACCTTCTCGCGTGGCGGACAGGTCGTGTTCGGCGTGGCCCACATCAACGCAGCGATCGAAGTGCTCAGGGACTTCGAGTTCACCGAAACGGTCGATGGCATCCATATCGAGCGCGAACCCATCGGGGTGGTCGCGGCGATCACCCCGTGGAACTGGCCGCTTTACCAGATCACTGCCAAGCTCGTCCCGGCCTTCGCCGCGGGCTGCACCGTGGTGCTCAAGCCAAGCGAGATGTCGCCGTTCTCTGCGCTGCTGTTCGCACAGGTCATGCACGATGCAGGCGCTCCTCCCGGCGTGTTCAACCTCGTCAACGGCACCGGCGAAGTAGTCGGCAACGCCATGTCGGGCCACCCGGGCGTCGACATGGTCAGCTTCACCGGATCGACCCGTGCGGGCGTCCTGGTGGCGCAGAACGCCGCGCCGACGATCAAGCGCGTGGTGCAGGAACTGGGCGGCAAATCGCCCAACGTCTTCCTGCCCGATGCCGATTTCGCCGGGGCGGTGCCCAAGGGCGTGCTCGGGGCGATGCGCAACGTCGGCCAGTCGTGCGCCGCGCCGACCCGCATGGTCGTGCCGCGCTCCCGGCTTTCCGAAGTCGAGGCACTGGCGAAGGAAGCGGCGGAGGGCATTGTGGTCGGCGATCCGAACGACGAGGGCTGCTTCATCGGCCCGCTCGCCAACCGGCCGCAGTTCGAGAAGGTCCAGGCGCTGATCCAGGCCGGCATAGACGAAGGCGCTAAGCTGATCGCCGGCGGCACCGGCCTGCCCGCAGGCCTCAACCACGGTTTCTTCGCGCGGCCCACAGTGTTCTCCGAAGTCACGCCCGAGATGCGCATCGCGCAGGAGGAGATCTTCGGTCCGGTGCTGGTCATCCAGCCCTACGAGGACGAGGAAGACGCGATCCGCATCGCCAACACCACGCTCTACGGGCTCTCGAGCCACGTCCAGTCCGCCGACCACGAAGCCGCTCGCCGTGTCGCCAGACGAATCCGCGCAGGGCAGGTGCACATCAACTTCCCGGCGTGGTCCGCCTTCGCCCCGTTCGGCGGCTATCGCCAATCGGGCAACGGCCGCGAATACGGCCGCTTCGCGATCGAGGAGTTCCTCGAGGTAAAAGCGATCCTCGGTTACTGAGGCGGGGTAGTGCTCACCTCGACATCGACGCGGTCGCCCTTGCTGACCGGGACCACAGTGCGCCCGAACCGGACGTAGGCGGCGGGCGGGCCTGAGAGGTCGATGTCGTAGGCCGTCTGCACGGTCTCTGGATCGTAGCCCATCCATTCGAGCGTCGTCGGCAGGATCTGGCTTGCCGAATGACGCGCGGTGACCGGCACGGCATAGTTCGACGCCAGACCCTGCGGCAAGAAGGCGAGCAGCGGGATGTCGTATTCCGCCGGAACCCGCTCGCGGCTGCAGTGCGGCAGCTTGCCGGGGATGAGGTTCTGCCCGTGGTCGGAGGTGTAGATCACCGCAGCCTTCTCGCGATCCACGCCGTCGAACAGCGCCGTGAAGAACCCGCGCTTCGAATAGGTCAGCGCGGCGCGGTACTGTTCGATTCCGGGCGCGTCGTCGGGCAGAGTGTCGAGCGGATAGTGATCGCGGTACTGGAAATGCACCCCGCGCAACACGACGTAGGTGAAGGTTCGCTCTGGCCCCTTGAGCTGGGCGTTGAGGTGCGCGGCGATGGTGCGGTCTGTGTCGATCCCGTCGGCCATCGAGACGACCTCGTCGATCAGCGCGCGTTCCGGGGCGAGCAAAACGTTCTGCGGAACGCCGGTCGTCTGTCCGTCGACAAGCATGGTCCGATAGCCGGCCTTGCGGGCATAGCCCCAGATTGAGGGGGTAGTGCGCAGGTACATACCCGGGGCGGCATGACGCACGTCGACGCCCGAGCGCAGCGCGACGTTGGATGGGGCACTGCAGTTGCCGAGGCTCACTGCGGCGCCGAAGTCGACCGGCTCGAACTTCTGCGCTTCCGGCAACACGATCTGCGTGAACGGCGTGTAGGCGACGCTCTCGTCGATGAGCCAGACGATGTGGTCGGGCGTGCCCGCCGTGACGGGCGCCAGCTCGACCGCGGCGCGGGGTGGCGGCGGATCGGCGGCGAGCACCGAATATCCGAAAGTGTAGAAGTTGCGCTCGGCAGCAAACGCTGTCGGCCAGCCGCTCAGCAGCGCGAGATTGGGCAGGGCGAGCAAGACGAGTCCCACGACGGTCGTTGCGGCGCTGATTGGACTGCCGAGTGCACGCCGCAGCAATACTCTCGCCCAGACGAGCAAGCCCGTCGCAATCAGCGCCTGCGCCACTGCCAAGGCGAGCGGCCCGGTTAATTCACCCGCCGCCTCTCCGGCCTGGCGCGCTTCCTCGCCGATCCACGCCAGTGTGCCGGTGCTGAGCGCGTCGCCGACGGTCTGCCCGTAGCCGAGGTTGACGAGGATCGAGGCGAAGGCGAGGCCGAGCGCGACCCCCGCCCAGCGTCGGGGAAGCAGCCAAAGCGCACCGAGCAGGGCCAGCGCTTGTCCGGCCAGCAGCAGGAAATTGCGGATTGCCGTTTCCGAATCGTTGGCCGCCCAGCGGTAGAGCACGCCGTTGACGAGCTGGAAGCGGTTCGCCAACGCGTAGGCGAGCGTGAACAGGGCGACACCCGCAAGGGCGCGCCACCACGAGCGCCCGGGGCGCGACGAGGCGGACGATGGCTTCATCCTTTACGGTGCCCGCATAGCTCAGGGGCGTTGAAGAAGGTTTTACGCCCGCTTGCAGGGTTAACCCCGCCCCTCTAATCGCGCTCACATGAGCGACTTTCCAAAGACGCTGCGGCTAATGTCCCGCGGCTGCGATTTCCTCGGCACCGAATACGCGATCCTGTGCGGCGCGATGAGCTGGGTTTCCGAACGCAACCTCGTCTCGGCGATCAGCAACGCCGGGGGCTTCGGCGTGATCGCTTGCGGGGCGATGACGCCCGAGCTGCTCGACACCGAAATCGCCGCGACGCGGGCGATGACCGACAAGCCGTTCGGGGTAAACCTCATCACCATGCACCCGCAGCTGATGGAGCTGATCGAGGTGTGCGGAAAGCATGGCGTCGGTCACGTCGTGCTCGCCGGCGGCATCCCGCCCAAGGGTAGCGTCGAAGCGATCAAGGGACACGGCGCCAAAGTCATCGTCTTCGCTCCGACGCTGGCGCTGGCCAAGAAGCTGCTGCGCAGCGGCGGCGACGCGCTGGTGATCGAGGGGATGGAGGCCGGCGGCCACATCGGTCCGGTGGCGACCAGCGTGCTTGCGCAGGAATTCCTTCCCGCGCTCAAGGACGAACATCTCGTCTTCGTCGCCGGCGGGATCGGCCGCGGCGAGGCGATCGCCGGGTATCTCGAAATGGGTGCGGTCGGCGTGCAGCTCGGCACCCGTTTCGCTTGCGCCACTGAGAGCATCGCCCATCCCGACTTCAAGAAGGCCTTCTTCCGCGCCGGTGCGCGCGATGCCGTCGCCAGCGTCCAGCTCGACCCGCGCCTTCCGGTCATCCCGGTGCGCGCCCTCAAGAACAAGGGCACCGAGGAGTTCACAGCCAAGCAGCGCGAGGTCGGCCTCCTGCTCGACCAGGGCAGCGTCGACATGGCCGAGGCGCAGCTGCGCATCGAGCATTTCTGGGCCGGTGCGCTGCGCCGCGCAGTGATCGATGGCGATGTGGAGAACGGCAGCCTGATGGCCGGGCAGTCGGTGGGCATGGTCAAGGAAGAGGAACCGGTGGCGCAGATCATCGCCCAGCTTCTGGCCGAGAGCGAGGAGGCGTTGTCGCGCCGCTGATGTCATGACCGTCCTTGTTACCGGCAGCGCAGGGCATCTGGGGGAAGCCCTGATGCGCCTGCTGCGCGGGCAGGGAAGGGAAGCGCGCGGGATCGATATCAAGGCGTCGGCTTTCACCGATCTGGTCGGCTCGATCGCCGATCGCGACATGGTCGGGCAGGCTATGGAGGGCGTCGACGCGGTCCTGCACACCGCTACCCTGCATAAGCCGCACGTCGTCACGCACACGCCGCAGCAGTTCATCGAGACCAATGTGCTTGGCACGCAGTTGCTGCTCGACGCCGCGGCGGCGCGCGGAGTGCGTGCGTTCATCCAGACCAGCACCACCAGCGCCTTCGGCGATGCCCTGACCCCGCTGCAGGGCGAGCCGGCATCGTGGATAACCGAAGATGTCCGCCCGCAGCCCAAGAACATCTACGGCGCGACCAAGCTCGCAGCCGAGCACCTGTGCCAGGTCGTGGCGCGCAATTTCGGCCTACCGGTGGTTGTCCTCCGTACCTCGCGGTTCTTTCCGGAGGACGACGACAACCGCGTGCGCCGGGCGGAGTATTCGACCGAGAACCTGCAGGCGATCGAGCTGCTCGGCCGCCGCGCTGACATCGAGGACATGGCGACCGCGCATCTCGCCGCGATCGAACGAGCGAGTGAAATCGGTTTCGGCACCTACATCGTCTCGGCCACATCGCCGTTCGTGGAAGGCGACCTTCCCTGGCTGACGAGCGATGCCCCGGCAGTCATCGCCCGGCACCATCCCGAGGCTGCGGAGCTGTTCGCAGCGGCGGGCTGGCGCCTCCCGCAGACGATCGACCGGGTCTACGTAAACCGCGCGGCGCAACAGGCGCTCGGCTGGGAGCCAGTCCGCGATTTCCGTTTCGTGCTCGATTGCGTTTCCCGCGGCGAAGACTTCCGCAGCGAGCTGGCGCAGACGGTCGGCGCCAAGGGCTATCACGACGAGGTGTTCGAGGACGGTCCCTATCCGGTAACCGATGTTCCTGCCGGGTTGTCGCGGGCCTGACGATGGACACCTGAGCCGGCTCGGCGCTGCGCCAGGGGTTTCGGCCTATGTCGGCCGATGAATCCGTCTCCAGACTATTAGCGGAAGTGCATTTAGTCTCCGTTCATCGAATCGCTCGCAATTATGAACGCTGTGACCCACTTCGAAAGTTCACCAAGAATGATTCGCATTGCTCTGTTGGCCCCGATGGGGCTGTTGGCGGCCTGCACGACCGCCGAAATGAAGATGCCCTCGAACCTTGCCGACGCGGGCGGCGAACGCATCTCGTTCGAGAACATGTCGGTCTGGAACAAGGGCCGGTTCCTCGCCGGTTCCTACAGCGGCGGCTACGAGCGTACGCTCGATCGTCTGAGCTTGTTCGACCTGTTCAAGCAGGATAGCGGTCGCGCCAGCTTCACGATTGCGGGTCCGGGCATTTCCAGCACGATCGAGGGCCACTGCCGGGTGCGCGAACGTGCGCTGACGCTCGACAGCCTCGAGTTCAAGCCGGGCAAGATGGCCTACCGCTGCGACCTCGAAGCCGAGGGCCAGCCGATACCGGCCCGCTTCGAGGTGCAGGAATCGCGCAAGGGGCTGGCCGAGAACCTCACCCGCAACGCACGGCGCGGCGAAATCGCGCTGGCCGGCGATATCGTAAGCTTCCGTTCGGTGCACGATGTGGCCGGGACGGTCCTGCCGGTCGAGAACCCGATCGGCTACGTCTTCGAGCAGGACGGCAAGGCGATCGGCGCTCTGCAGCTCAACGGCAAGCCGATCCTGACCATGCCGTCGGGCACGGAGATCGGCCAGCGCCGGGCGATGATGGTCGCCTCGGTCGCGCTGGCGACCTTCTGGGATCCTGCCTCGACCTAGTCCGCGAGGCCGAGCAGCACCTTCGTCGTCAGGTCGGGATCGTTCTGCATCACGAAGTGGTCGGTGGCCGCTTCGTGATAGTCCCAACCTGCCGCCTTCGCCTTTTCCGCAAAGCGCGGGAAGGGCGTCGGCTGGTATCCGGTGGCGAAGATGTAGCTCTTCTTCGGGATCGACTTCTCGTCGCCGCTGTAGGGGATCGCTTCGAGCAGGGTGAGCAGCGGGTGGTAGCCGAGCACGCCGGGAATGACTTTGAACTCGCCGGGAAAGCCGATTGGCGTCACGCACGCCGGTCGGTGCCGCTGGCTGTCGATGTACCAGTTGTGCTCGAATTCGCCGGTGATGTCCCACAGCGACTGGTCGCTCTCGGGCAGGAAGGCGTCGATGTAGCAGATCGCGTCCATACGCTTGCCGAGGCGGCTGGCAACGCCGGTGATGACCATCCCGCCGTAGGAATGCCCGGCGAGAATGAAGCGCTCGAATCCGGCCTGTTCAATCTGTTCGACGACCGTTTCTATGTGGTCGGAGAGTGTAATACCCGGATGCAGTTCGTCCTGCCGCGTGCCGAGCCCCGTCAGCGTCGCGACCAGAACTTCGTGACCCGCGGCGCGAAGCCGGTCGGGCACTTCGCCGTAAGTGTGACTGCCGCCCCACGCGCCATGCACCAGCACGAAATTCGCCATTCTTTTCTCTCCCGCCAAAACTGAGAAGGCCCGCGAAGCGTGGTGCTTCGCGGGCCTCCGATCAAGCCGTTACTGCAAGCGGGCTCAGCCGGCCTTGCGGCCCGAGCGCCAGCCGGCCTGGTAGGTGTCGCCGGCCATCTGGCTGTACGGCACCGGCGAGACGATGACGCGCGCTTCGAACTGGTCGTGCGGCTCGACGGTCGTCTTGGCGGTGTTCGGAGCCTCGCCCCACTTGACGTGGAGTTCGGTGCCGAGCGGGATCTCGTGGTCGATGGTGGCCAGCGAGAGCCCCTTCTTCTCGTTGAACGAGTAGCCGGTGAACATCGACAGGCCGACCGTGTTGCCATCGGCATCGACGACCGCGTCGTAGTTCGAGTTGGCGTAGTTCGCGAGCGGCAGGTCGAAGAACTTGTAGTTCGGGCCGCCCGGGTTGAACAGCGAACCGGTGATGGTCTTCATGTCATCCGCGTTCCACTCGAGGGTGACCTTCTTGCGCTGCACGTCCTTGTGCTCGGCGACTTCCTTGAGCGCGTCGGCGCCGTGGAAATCGTGGTCGAACTTGACGAACGGGCCGTAACCCAGCTCCCACGGATTGAGGTAGTAGTCCTCGATTGTCTCGCCGACGAACGAGCCGCCGATCGAGCCGGTCGCTTCGTAGGAGTCGGCGCCGAGCCACTTGCGGTAGTCGGCCAGCTTGTCGCCGGTGTAGATCGCCGGCAGCGGCGAGGGGATCCAGCCCGATTCAAGCGTGTTCGACGGATAGGCGCGCGAACCAACCGGGATCAGGCCGAATTCCTTGCCCGCCTCGAGGATGTGCTCGCGGACGTATTCCTGCTCGTCGTAGGGACCCCAGATTTCGAGGCCCGGCGAGCCGGCCATGCCGTGACGCAGGGTGCGGATCGTCTTGTTGCCGATCTTCATGGTGCCCATGTTGAAGAACTTGAGCTTGTCGAGCGGCGCGCCGTTGAGCTTCTCGATCACGTTCCAGGCCTGCGGGCCCTGGATCTGGAAGCGCCAGGAGATGCGGTTCACCGGCTTGCCCATCGGACGGCTCGGCGAACGCGGGTCGTTGATGACCTCGACGTTGTAGCCGCCGGTCTCGGCGTGGAACATCAGCCAGTTGGCGGCCGGGGCGCGGCCGACGTAGACGAATTCCTCTTCGGCGAGGCGGAAGATGATGCCGTCACCGATCACGTGACCGTAGGGAGTGGTCGGAACGTACTGCTTGGCCTTGTTGACCTCGAAGCCGGCCGGCGAGTTGATCATCGTGTCCGACAGCAGCTTGAGCGCGTCGGGGCCGTTGATGTAGAGGTCGAACATGTGGTGCGACTGGTCGAACAGGACCGCGCCGTGCTGCCAGGCCCACTGCTCCGAACGCCAGTTGGAGAATTCCGGGGCGACTACCGGGTACACGTAGGCACCGATCTGGTTGTTGCGCAGCTGGCCGACAATGTCGCCATTCGCCTGCGCGAGAACTTGCTCGAGATTATCGGCCATCAAACTTTCCTCTCATCCGTGAAAGAATCATATATGCGAATTTTGTATGTGGCACATACAATATCTGGCATGGTAGGCAAGGCCTAAAGGCAGCGATTCCGGAGAGGACGAAAGCCATGAACGTCGAAGCGCTCGACCACGTCAACATCATCACTGACAGGCTCGACGAAACCGCCGAATTCTACGGGAAATTGCTCGGCCTTGTGCGCAAGGATGCTCCTCCGCCGCTGACCCCGCAGACCGCCACGTGGATGTTCGACGAGCAGGACCGCGCGATCATCCACATCAATTCGCTCGACTGCTATCGCGCGTACGATCGCCAAGTCACTCCGGGCGAACTGACCGGCGCGCTGCACCACGTGGCGCTGAAGTGCAAAGGCTACGAGGAAGTCCTCGGACGGCTCGAGGAGATGGGCGCCGAGTACCAGGAGAACCTCGTCAGCGCGATCAACCTGCGGCAGATATTCACGCCCGATCCCAACAACGTGCTGCTCGAACTTAACTTCTTCGCCGACTAGGCACGTCTCGGGAATAGACCCGATTATCCGGCATCGGCGCCCGCAGTACGTGTGGTGCCGATATGACACCGACGCTCCGCTACGCCCTGGCGCCGCTGGTCCTGCTGATGGCAGGCTGCGCCAGCACGGGGCCCGTCCCACCGACCACGGTGGCGGCGGTAGGCGCTATCAGCGACGAAATTCCCTATCCCAAGGGCTATCTCGAAGCGGCCGCCATGCCGGACAGCCTCGCGTTGCTGCCCCCGCCGCCTGCCGAGGGCAGCGCTGCGAAGGCGGCCGACCAGGAGGCCTACCAGCAGTCGCTCGCCGCCTCGCCCGAACGGCAGGCGATCGCCGCCTCGGACGCCGACCTTACCTGGCCGCACGTCGTGAGCGGGTTCGAGCAGGTGCTCGGTATCTCGCTATCCGACGGTTCCAAGCCGCACACCGAAATGCTGCTGCGACGAGCGATGGCCGATGCCGGGCTGTCGACCTACCGGGCCAAGAACAACTACCAGCGCGTGCGGCCCTTTGTGGAGAACAACGTCGGCACCTGCTTGCCGAAGGACGAGGAGGCGCTGCGGTCCGACGGTTCCTATCCCTCGGGCCACACGGCGATCGGATGGATGCTGGCGCTGGTGCTGACCGAACTGGCCCCGGACCGCGAGGATGCGCTCCTCAAGCGCGGCTATGAGTTCGGACAGAGCCGGGTCGTATGCCGGGCACACTGGATGAGCGACACGGTTGGCGGCCGGGTCACCGCCTCCGCCACCTTCGCACGCCTGCAGGCGAACCCGACCTTCAGGGCGCAGATGGACCTGGCGCGAGAAGAAATGGCGAAGGCCCGCTGAGGCCTTCGCAACGCCGGTTCCTCAATCCCGAAAAAGCAGTGGCGCAAATTCGTGCAGGCTGCGCCGCCACGACAGGAACTCGTGCGCGGTGTTGGGCGAGACGTAGAACACGCTGTTGAAGCCCGAAGCCTTCAGCGCTTCGTGGTTCGCCACCGGGTCGAACTGCGGCGCTCCCGGCGGGGCGACGTTGCGGCGCTCGAGCTCGCGGCTGCCGTAGCTGACGAAAGTCAGCTTCACGTTGTCGCGGAAGCCGGGCGTCTTCGCCACATCGTCGGGCGAGAAGGTGCCGCCGCTGAACAGGCCGATGTAACCGAACTTGCCGACGTTGGCGGTCGTGATGGTCTGGGTCTCCATCCCGCCCATGGAAAGGCCGGCCATGGCGCGGTGGTCGCGGTCGGCGAGCGTGCGGAAATGGCTGTCGACGTAGGGAATGAGTTCGTCGAGCAGCACGGTCTGGAACGGCTTGATGTCGAAGCGGGCCAAGCCGCCCGGTTCGCCCGGACGAATGACGTTGGTCATGCCGTAGGTCATCACGATGATGAACGGACGGGTCTTCTGCTCGGCGATCAGGTTGTCCATGATCAGGTTTGCGTGCCCCTGCGTGGGCCAGGCATTTTCGTCCTCGCCCCAGCCGTGCTGGAGGTAGAGGACCGGATAGCGCGTCGTTCCGCCGTCATCGTACCCTGGCGGGGTGTAAACGAAGGCGCGGCGCTGAGTCCCGGTGCTCGGCGAAGGGAACAGGACTTGCTGCACGTTGCCGTGGGGGACGTCCTTTAGAGCGTAGAAGTCGGCGTCGTGGGCCGGGACTTCGATGCCGCTTTCCCAGCGGGTCGAACCGTAGAAGTTGCGCGTGCCCGGATCGTTGAACACACCGCCGTCTATTTCGAGGTGGTAGTAGTGGAAGCCTTCGTCAAGCGGTCCGCTGGTGGTTCCGACCCAGGTACCGTCCTCCGCCTTGTGAAGCACGGTGCCGCCCTGTCCTCCGAGCCCGAGTGTCGCCCTCACGGCCTGTGCCTGCGGTGCTGTCACCTTGAAGCGGACGTAGCCCTGCGAATTGACCTGAGGAAATTCCTGGCCGGGTTGATTGGTTGAGGATGGCGCGAAGTCATTGACGATAGCCGGCGGCGCGCTTTGCGCGAAAGCCGGCTGCGGGGCAAAAGACGCCAGCATTGCAAGGCTGGCAGCCAGTGTCGCCGAAACGGTCCTGTTCATTCGATACTCTCCCGCCAGCCCGACCTTTGCACGCCGGAGTCCGATATTCCCAATTTGTCGGAGTTATTTCAAAATCCGGCCCCCACGGCAACTGGCCTCGATTCGGAGTCAGGCGGTCTGGCCCGCCGCCCAGCCGCTGGCCCAGGCCCATTGGAAGTTGTAGCCGCCCAGCCAGCCGGTCACATCGACCGCCTCGCCAACGGCGAACAGCCCCGGGACGCGTTTGGCCTCCATCGTCTTGGAAGAGAGTTCCGCGGTGCTGATGCCGCCCACGGTCACTTCCGCTTTTGCGAAGCCTTCGGTGCCGTTGGGGTGAAATTGCCAGTCGGCCAGGCGCTTTTCGGCCTGGTGAAGCACTGCATCCGCCGCGTTTGCCAGGGGACCTTCGATCCCTATGCGGTCGGCCAACGCGTCGGCGAGGCGCTGGGGCATTGCATTGCGCAAGACGCTGCGCAGCGTGGCTCGCGGATTGGCCTGCTTGGCGGCGACAAGCCAACCGAACCTTTCGCCGGGCAGGAAGTCGATCTCCACTGCCTTGCCGCGCTGCCAGTAGGACGAGACCTGCAGGATCGCAGGGCCCGAAAGCCCGCGATGGGTGAACAGCGCCGCTTCGTGGAACGAGGCCTTGCCGCAACGCGCCTCGACCGGCGTGGCCACACCCGACAGGTCGCGGAACAACACGTCCTCGCCGCCGAGCGTCAGCGGGACCAATGCCGGGCGTGGCTCGACCACCTTGAGGCCGAACAGGCGCGCCAGTTCGTAGGCAAATCCAGTCGCGCCCATCTTGGGTATCGAGGGGCCGCCAGTGGCGATGACCAGCGAAACGGCCTCGACCGTGCGCGCGGAAGCCGTGACGGTGAACCCTGCGCCGCGGTGTTCGACATTCGCGACGTCTTCGCCGCAGGCTATCATCACGCCCGATTTCGCGCACTCATCGAGCAGCATCTCGACGATCTGCCGCGCCGAGCCGTCGCAGAAGAGCTGGCCCAGTGTCTTCTCGTGCCAGGCGATCCCGTGTGCCACCACAAGGCCGAGGAAATCGTGCGGCGTGTAACGGCTCAGTGCCGACTTGGCGAAGTGCGGATTGGCCGAAATGAAGCGGTCGGGCGCGGTGTGGACATTGGTGAAATTGCAGCGCCCGCCGCCCGAGATGAGGATCTTCTTGCCCGGTTCCTGGGCCCGCTCGAGCACCAGCACGCGCCGCCCGCGCGCGCCGGCCTGCGCCGCGCACATCAGGCCCGCCGCGCCGGCGCCGAGAACTATTACGTCGAAGCTGTTATCGGGCACTCGGGGACTTCCGGATGTTGACGCGAGACCGCCACGCGGCCTCTTGGGCCAGCGCGCTGCGAATGGCGAGCCTCACTCAATATTCCTGCGCCCCCTTGCCGGCGATGATCTTGTCGCGGAACCTGGCGATGCGGGCGATGCGGGTCGCGGACTGCTTCGCCCCGTTCAGGTTGATGACGTAGCTGCGTTGCCGCCCGGGAGTCAGGTCCTCGAACGCCTCGGCCAGCTCCGGATCGGCATCGAGGGCATCGATCAGTTCCTCCGGCAGTTCGAACTCGGCGACTTCCTTTTCCGGCTTCACGCCCGCGTCCGCGTATCCGATCGCTTCCGCGAGGTAGGCGCGGATCATCGGTTCGAGTTCTGCGACCTGCTCGTTGGCGGTGAAGCGCATGATGCTGGCGACGCGCGTGTTGGGTCCGTTGGTCTCGAGAATGCCCTCGGGGTCCTTGAGCAGCTCCGCGTTCATGAAGGTCATGCGGAAATCGCCCTGGAAGGCGGCGATGAGCGCGATATTCCGGTCGCCGCGCATGTAGCAAGGGTGGCCCCACTTGGCCGTCTCGTCGAGGCCGGCGTCGAGGCAGATCTTGCGCAGCGCCAGCAGCCCTTCGTGCCAGCGCCTGGTCGAGCAATCGGGGGTGTCGAACCGGTCGCACCGTCCGCAGCCCTTGTCGAAGAAGTCCTGCGGGTCGGTGATCATCGCTCGCTCGGCCATGGGTCTGTCAGGCCGCCGCCCGCTCCTTCACGCTCGAAGTGCTGGCCGTCGTCGTGCGGTACATCTCGCGGCGGTAGCCGTCGTAGTCGTTGGGGCCGAGATGCATGGTGCAGCGGTTGTCCCACATCGCCACCATGCCCGGCTCCCAGCGCAGGCGGCAGGTGAAGGCGTGCTGGGTGGCGTGCTGGACGAGGAAGTCGAGCAGCGGCTTGGCCTCGTGCGTGGTCATGCCCTCGATACCGGCGGCATAAGTGTCGCAGATGTTGAGCGATTCCTCGCCGGTCTCGGGGTGCCGCTTCAATAGCGGGTGGATGTGGCCGCGGATGCCTTCGGCGTGGCGCTCCGCATCGGCGAACTGGATCGCCTTGCCCATGAGTTTTTCCTGCGTCGCGAAGTTGTTCACCGCGCTCATCCAGACCTTCAGCGGGCGGATCATCTCGCGGTAGGTTTCGCTGAGGTGACGCAGGGCTAGGGCGCAGTTGGCCCAGCTCGTATCGCCGCCATAGGGCGGGCACTCGACGCAGCGCAGGAAGGTTACGGCAGGCGGTTCGGCGAGGAACGGGCTGTCGGTGTGCCACCCGCCACCGAACAGGCTCGCCGCCTTCTGGTCGGCTTCCTTGATGATCGGATGGACCTCGCGGTGGCCGGGCACGCCCTGGGTATAGGCGTCGACCGCGAACGGCCCGAGCCGGGCGGCGAAGGCCTCGTGCTCGGCGTGGCTGAGGTCCTGCCCTTTGAGGTAGAGCATCTTGTGGTGGTAGAGCGCCTGCTTGAAGTCCTCGAGCCCCTCGTCGCTGAGTTCGGGCAGGCGCACGCCGACCACCTCGGCCCCCATTGCGCTGGTCAGCGGGCGGGTTTCGAAATGGCTGCTCTCGAACGGGGCGTTATCGAATTCCCCGCAGGGGGTTACGCGGACTTCCCACATGGCAGTGATCCTACTCCCAATACCTCGTCATTGCGAGGAGCGGAGCGACGAAGCAATCCAGTGTGGCACGGTATCGCTCTGGATTGCTTCGCTACGCTCGCAATGACGAATTGCTAGCTTCTTATAGCGCAATCACCGTCTTGGCGAAGCTCTCCGGCCCCCGTGCGTGGGCATAGGCCTTGTCCGTCTCCTCGAAGGCAAAGGTCTTGCCGATCACCGGCTTGATGCCGTGCTGGTCGACGAAGGCGTTGAGCGCATCGGCCATGGCAACGTTGCCGACGAAGATGCCGCGCAAGCTGCCGCCGGTCATCATCAGCCCGCGCGGATCGGGCGGATCGCCCTGGGCGAGAACGCCGATCATCGCGATCTCGCCGCCCGGGGCGAGCGCGGCCATCGACTGGCCGAGCGTGCCGGTGCCGCCGACTTCGACCACGTGATCGGCGCCGCCGAATTCCTGCTTCACGACCGGACCCCATTCGGGCGTCGTCTTGTAGTTGACGGTGTGGTCGGCCCCGAGCGCGACGACGTCCTTTAGCTTGTCGTCGGAACTGGAAGTGGCGATGACCTCGGCCCCGGCGGCCTTGGCGATCTGCAGCGCGAGGATCGAAACGCCGCCCGAGCCGAGGACCAGCACCTTGTCGCCGGCCTTGGTCTCGTGCCCGCCGAACAGCGCGTTCCACGCCGTCACCCCGGCGCAGGGCAGGCAGGCCGCCTGCGCGTAGTCGAGGCTCTTGGCCATGTGCACGACGCCGGTTTCGGGCAGCACGACCTTTTCGGCCAGCATGCCCGGGCCCATGCCGTCGCCGAGCGCCATGCTCATCTTCGGCGGGCCGTCCTGCCAGTCGGTGAAGAAGGCCCCGGCGACGCGGTCGCCTACCTTGAACTTCGTCACGCCCGCGCCGACCGCGAGGACCTCGCCTGCGCCGTCGGACAGCGGAATGGTCGGCTTCTGCAGCACGCCGCCGAAGTAGCGGCCGCTCGCCACCGCGAAGTCGCGGTAGTTGATCGACCATGCCTTGGGCGCGATCAGGACTTCGCCCGGGCCGGGCACGGGATCGGGGAGGTCATCGGCCAGGTAGAGCTTGTCGAATCCGTCCGATCCGGCGGGAAGCATCCATGCGCGCATTGAGTCGTTCTCCTGCTTAGCTGTGCTCGCGGCCGTCGCCGCTCCATGTGCGTAGACCCGGCTGGGTGCGATCCTCGGCGGCGAGCGCCTTCTGAACCGCCGGCCGGTCGCTGATCGCCTCGCGCCAGCGGACGATGTTGGGATAGTTCGCATCCACGTCGAACTTCGGGAACATGCGGTTCACGCTGAGGCCGCAGTGGGCGTAGAAATTGATGTCGGCGAGGCCGTAACTGTCGCCCGCGAGATAGGCGGTCTGGCCAAGCTGCGCTTCAACCTTGTTCAGCGCGTACTCGATCTTGTCGAGCGCGTGATCGAGATCCTTCTGCTCGAAGCCCGAGCGCGCGGTGCGCCACTTTTTCTGCTGGTCGGGCAGGGGGACGTGGCTCATCAGTTCCTCGAAGCGGTCTTCCTCGATCGACTTGGTGATCTGGCGGATCAGCCTATGCCAGCCGTGCATGCTGACGTAGTTCATCACCTGCTCGTCGACGAACTTGTTCCAGTACCGCATCCGCGCCGCGCCGACCGGGTCCTTCGGCCGCAACGGGCCGCTGGCCGGCTGGTCGTCGGGGAAGACGTCCTCGAGATATTCGTTGATCACCGTCGTGTGGGTGATGATCGTTCCATCGTGGTCGAGCACCGGGACCTGGCCCTCGGGATTGATCGCGGTGAACCAGTCGGAATGCTGCTCGAACTTGTGCAGGTCGACGTAGACGCTCTCGTAGGCGAGGCCCTTCTCCTTGAGCGGGATCATCGACTTGAGCGAGTTCGCCATGGGTTCGGCGTGGTAGTATTTCAGCGCCATCGTCAGACCTCCAAGCTTTCGAGCACGCCGCCGTCGACCGCCCAGTCCTGCCCGGTGACGTGGCTCGCCGCGTCGGACAACAGGAAGGCGGCGACTTCGGCCAGTTCGTGCGGGTTGCCCATGCGGTTCATCGGCACGCGCTGGGCGATCAGGCCCTTCTGGTGCTCCGGAATACGGTCCATCGCCTCGGTGACGATGAAGCCGGGGATCACGCAATTGCAGCGGATGTTGTGCGGCGCCATCTCGACCGCCACTGCGCGGGAAAGGCCGAGCAGGCCGTGCTTCGAGGATACGTAGGCGGGGTTCATCGCCATGCCGCGCTTGCTGGCCATCGATCCGGTGACGAGGATCACGCCCTTCTTGGCCTCGATCATCGGCGGCAGGACCTTCTGGATCGCCCAGAACACCGAGATCAGGTTGACCTTGATGGTCTTCTCGAACTCGTCGGGGTCGAAGGCTGTGAAGGGAGTGAAGCCGCCGGTCAGCCCGGCGTTGGCGAACAGCCCTTCGATCGGCCCGAAATGTCCGGCGGCGGCACTCAGCGCGGCTTCGAGCTGCGCCTTGTCACCGACGTCTGCCGCGAAGCCCGCGGCGTTGGCGCCGATCTTCGCGGCTTCCTCGTCGAGCACCTCCTGGCGTCGGGCGATCATCGAGACGCGCGCCCCGCGCGAGGCGAGCAGCTTGGCGCTTTCCAGCCCCAGCCCGGTCGATGCCCCGGTGACGGCAATGTGCATGCCGTTGAAATCAGTCACTTGCCTCTCCCTTGTTGTCACCCCGGACCTGTTCCGGGGCGGTGCTTCCCTTCTGGCGCAACGCCCAAGAACAAAAGCACCGGCCCGGAACATCCCGGACTTGATCCGGGACCGGGCTGACTGGTTGTTACGCCAGGCCCAGGACCTTCGCCGCGTTGTCCTTCATGATGCCGGGCATCACTTCCTCGCGGAAGCCGACTTCCTGCGCCGCCTTGATCCACTTGTCCGGGTGGATCAGCGGGAAATCGCTGCCGAACAGCATCTTATGCTTGAGCTGGGTGTTGGCGTAGGTGATGACCTGCTTGGGGAAGTACTTCGGACTCCAGCCACTGAGGTCGATGAAGACGTTGTCCTTGTGCAGCGCCATCGACAGGCTCTGGTCGACCCACGGCCAGCTCGGGTGCGCGAGGATGATCTTCATGTCGGGGAAATCGACCGCGACGTCGTCGATCAGCATCGGCTCGCCGTACTTCAGCCGCATGCCCCCGCCGCCGCGCATCCCGGTGCCCATGCCCGAGTGTCCGGTGTGGAAGATGACCGGCAGCTTGTACTCGTTGATCACCTCGTAGATCGGATAGGCCATCCGGTCCGCCGGATGCGCGTTCTGCGCGATGCCGTGGAACTTGAAGCCCTTGACCCCGTGGTTCTCGACCAGGTCGCGCGCCTCGCGGGCACCGTACTTGCCCTTGTGCGGGTCGATGCTGGCGAAGGGGATGCAGATGTCGTCGTTCCTGTTGGCGATCTCGGCGACTTCATAGTTGCTGACGCGCTTCGCCCCCATGCCGCTCTCGCAGTCGACCGTGAACATGCAGAAGGCGATCTGCGTCTCGCGATAGAGTTCGATGATCTCGGGCATCTTCGGCCGCTCGCGCGGGGCCTTGAAATAGGCACTGGCGGCATCGAAGAACTTGCCCATCACCGGGTCTTCCGGGTCGTGGCACGAGACTTCGGCGTGGACGTGCACGTCGATGGCGCGGATCTTGGAAAGGTCGATGGGCAAAAGAGATTCCTTGCGTTCCGACAGGCCGTCACCCTGAACTAGTTTCAGGGTCCATCGTGCCTTGCTCGCTACCGCCGAAAGGAAGGCAGAATGGATGCTGAAACAAGTTCAGCATGACGGGATGGGGTGAGCCGAAGAGCCCACCCCATACCGATTTGTTACAGCTTCATCAGTACCGACTTGGTCTCCAGGTAGGCTTCCAGCCCCAGGCGGCCCTGTTCGTGGCCGATGCCGCTCTCCTTGTAGCCGCCGAACGGCAGCGCCGGGTCGATCATGGCGTGGCAGTTGACCCACACCGTACCGGCCTGGAGGCGGGCAGCGATCTTGTGGGCGGCGCTGACGTCCTTGGTCCAGACACCCGCGGCGAGGCCGTATTGCGTGTCGTTGGCTTCCTTGACCACCTCGTCGAGGTCCTCGAAGCGCTGCGCCACCACGACCGGGCCGAAGATCTCCTCGCGAACCACGCTCATCTGCGGGTTCACGTCGGTGAGGATCGTCGGGTTGACGTAGTAGCCGCCGTCGTTGCTGGGGACGTCGCCGCCCATCAGCACGCTGGCACCGTCACGCTTGCCGGCTTCGATGTAGCCGAGTACGCGCTCATGCTGTTCCTTCGAGACCAGCGGGCCCATGTGGCCTTCCGGGTCGAGCGAGGGGCGCGGGGCCCAGAACGGGGCGGTTTCGGCCATGCCTTCGACGACCTTGTCGAACACCGACTTGTGGGCATAGAGCCGCGAACCGGCGACGCAGACCTGTCCCGAGTTGAAGAAGATCGCGCCGGCCACGCCCGGGGCGGTGCTGGCGACATCGACGTCGGGCATGACCACGACCGGGCTCTTGCCGCCCAGTTCGAGGGTGACGTGCTTGAGCGTGTCGGTGGCGTTGCGGTTGATCAGCTTGCCGATCTCGGTCGAACCGGTGAAGGCCACCTTGTCGACGCTGGGGCTCTTGACCATGCGGTCGCCCACGGTGTGGCCATAGCCGGTGATGATGTTGATCACGCCCGCCGGGACGCCGGCTTCGTGGATCAGGTCGGCGAGACGCAGCGCGGTGAGGCTGGTCTGCTCGGCCGGCTTGAGTACGCTGGTGCAGCCCGACGCGAGCACCGGGGCGAGCTTGAGGCAGGCCATCAGCAGCGGAAAGTTCCACGGCACGATCTGCGCGCAGACGCCGACCGGCTCCTTCAGGGTGTAGCCGAACATCATGCCGCCGGGCATGGCGTAGGGCGCCTGAGTTTCGCCGCCAATCTTGCCGGCCCAGCCAGCCATGTAGCGGAAGTGCGCGGCAGCGCCGGGCACGTCGACGACCGAGGCCATGCCCTTGGGCTTGCCCACGTCGATGGCTTCGAGCTCCGCCAGTTCGTCAGCGTGATCTTCGATCAGGTCGGCGATCTTGTGCATGACCTTCTCGCGAGCAACCGGCGGCATGTCGCGCCAGCGGCGGTCGTCGAAGGCGGTGCGCGCGGCGGCGATGGCCCTGTCCACGTCCTTGTCGGTCGCTTCGACGAAGCTGGAGATGACCTTGCCCGAGGACGGATCCTCGACGTCGATGGTCGCTCCGCCCGAGCTGTCGACCCATTCGCCGTTGATGTAGAGCTGCGGCTTGCGAGCCAGCGCCTTCTTCACGGCATCGGAATATTCCCGCTGCGTGCGGTCGATGGTGGTCACTTCGTTCATGACTGGATGTCCTCTCGTGTAATTCGAATCCGGTTTGAGCCGATTCCTAGCAAGATTGGTGCTTTTTGACTACGCCAACGGGCCTTCTCAGGAGCTCCCGCCGCCCTTCTTTTCGAGCGCCTTGTCCTCGTTGGATCGCTTGATCACGTACTGCCGGACGGCCTCGGCATCGTCGGCCGAAAGCGCGGCCTTGAACGAGACCATGCCGTTGTCGTGCAGCGCGCCGTCGATGACGATCGCCTTGACCGCGTCGGGGCTGTTGAGCGTCGCCGAATAGCGCAGGTCGGGGTTGAGCGCCCCGGCGACGGCGGCATCCCCGTGGCAGACGCTGCAATAGCGTCCGTATACGTCGGCCCCGTGAGCGATCTGCGCCTCGGTTCCGGTCACCGGCGGCGGATCGAGCACGCGCTTGGGGAACTTCGGCGCGTCAGGCAGCTTGGCAGTGCCGCCGATCTTGAAGACCAGCAGGCGGCTGATGTTGCGCGGCGGTCCGCTGACAGAGCTGAGAATGCCCGGGGCGATATCCCACACGCCGCCCCAGCCGGCCAGAACGGCGACGTACTGTTCACCGTCGATGGCATAGGTCATAGGCGCGGCGATGACGCCGGACTGGGTCGGGAACGACCACAGCTTCTTGCCGTCGGCCGCGCTGTAGGCGTTGAATTCCTCCGTGGCGGTGCCCTGGAAGACGAGGCCGCCAGCGGTCGCCAGCGTGCCGCCGTTCCACGGGCCCTTGTAGGGCACGCGCCAGGCCTCCTTCTGCGCCACCGGGTCCCACGCGACGAGCGCGCCAGTGGTCCCGGCCATCGCGCCCGCGCGGACGTTTTCGTCGGCCGGCATCGCCGTTGCCGCGCTATCGATGGCGGTCTGGAAGCCGATGTCGCTCGGCTTGAAGTCCTTCTTCGCCACGAAGGGGAACCCGGCGAAGTTGGCGGGGATGTACACGAGGCCGGTCGCGGGGCTGAAGCTCATCGCCTGCCAGCTGTGCGAGCCGCCTGCGCCGGGAACGTTGACCCAGGGCTTGCCCGTCTGCTCGTAGCGGGCCTCAGGGTTGATTGCAGGCCGTCCGGTAGCTGGATCGATGCCGGTCGACCAGTTCATGTCGGTCCACGCCTTGGCGTCGATGAACTTGCCGGTCGCGGCGTCGAACATGTAGAAATAGCCGTTCTTCGGCGCGTGCAGGACGACGTGCTTCTGCTCTCCGCCTATGGTCAAGTCTGCAAGCGTGATCTGGGCGTTGGAATCGTAGTCCCAGCGGTCCTCCGGGGTTTCCTGGAAGTGCCACTTGTAAGCGCCGGTATCGGCGTCCACCGCGACGATCGAGCTGGTGTAGAGGTTGCCCTCGGCTGCTTCCCCGCTGCCGAGGCGGCCGTTGGCGCCGGGGTTCCACGGCTCGGCGTTGCCGGTGCCGACCAGCACCTGGTTGTTGACCGGATCGTAGGTGATCGAATCCCACACGGTGCCGCCGCCGCCGAGCTCCCACCAGTTGCCCTTCCATGTGTCGGCGGCGGTCTTCATGGCGTCGTTTTCGAAACCGTCGGCCGGGTTGCCGGGCACGGTGTGGAAGCGCCATGCCTCCTCGCCGGTCTTCCAGTCGTAGGCGGCGAGGAAGCCGCGCGCCTTGTATTCGGCGCCGCCGCTGCCGATGAAGACCTTGCCGTGCGCGACGCGCGGTGCGCCGGTGATGGTGTAGTTGTCCTTGTCGGGCACGACCTGCTTGCGCCACGCGACGCTGCCGTCGGACTGGTTGAGCGCGACGAGGTCGCCGTCGAGCGTGGCGACGTAGACCTTGTCGCCGTAGAGCGCGACGCCGCGGTTGACCGCGTCGCAGCAGGCGACAGCCAACGTGGACCGTGGAACTTCGGGGTCGTAGGTCCACTTCACCGTGCCGGTCTTCGCGTCGAAGGCCATGACCTTGGACCATGCGGTAGTGATGTAGAGCACGCCGTCGTGCATCAGCGGCGTGGCTTCCTGCCCGCGCGCGGTGTCGAGGTCGGCAAACCAGGCGAGGCCGAGCTGGCCGACGTTGTCGCCGCTGATTTGGGTCAGCGGGCTGAAGCGCTGCTCGCCGTAGTCGCGACCGTAGGTCAGCCACTCGTTGCCGTCGGCGGCCGCGATCATGGCGTCGGTGACGCCTTCGGTCGGGGCGTCGGATGCCTCGGGCGCGTTGTTGCAGGCGGCCAGCACCATCGACAGCGCCGCGGCGGCGGCGAGGCTCCAGTTCTTCATCGCTCTTACTCTCCCAAGGGGCCGTTCAGCCCCAGCGATTGATTTCGGGTCCCGGCGCGAACGCGCGCTCGGGGTGATCGGTGGTAGCGCGGGCCAGCGCGGCTTGCACGCTCGGACGCGCCTCGACACGGTCCATCCACGCGCTGCATCGGCCCTTGCCGGCAAAGGCGTCGGCCTCGAGCGAGCGCATCGGGCGCAGCCAGGCGAAGGTTTCGAGGTCGGCGATGGAGAAATCGCCCATCAGCCACGCGCGCCCGTCGGCCAGCTGGTTCTCGACCCGCTCGGCGAACTGCGCGACCTTGGCCTTGCTGTCGGCGACCTTGGCGGCATCGACGCGGTCGTCGCGCAGGTCCTGCCAGCGTGCGCGGAGGTCCTCGCTGGCGATGGAGGCGAGCAGGGTATCGAAAGTCCCGGCGTCGAGTTCGGCCAACCGACGCTGCGAAGTCGCGAAAATCCCGAGATAGGCGACGGCAGGCGAGAGCCGCTCGGTCGCCTGGCGGCACCACATAAGCATCTGCCAACGCTTGTAAGGATCGTTCGGCTGGAGCCCGCAACCGCCCGCGGCCTCGTCGAAGTACTGGGCGAGAAACACCGCTTCGCTCATCGCTTCGCCATTGGCAACGAGCACGGGACCTTCGCCTTCGACCGCGAAGTCCATGGCGACGCTGTCGGTGCTGCCGGAAATCGTGTGACGTTCCCCGGCAAGCAGGTCGATCGGGCGGCACTCGATATCGAGACCGCTTTCTGCCAGCGCCGCGAGCACCGACAGCGACGGCCCGTTGGGCTCGCCATGGTAGAGCACTGCGCCGCTCATCAGACGAAATCCCCCATGATCGCGTTGAAGCGGTCGGTGAAGCGGCCGCTGCCCATCGCCCAGGTCTCCTGTACCGCCGGGCGGCGATAGACCGTCTTGAGCCAGCGCCAGATGTTCGGCGTCAGCTCGGGGCTGCACAGGTCGGCGTTGCCCACGGGGAGCATGTAGGTCGAATTGAAGATGTTGATGTCGGCCAGCGAATACTGGTTGCTGGCGACGTATTCGCGCTTGCCGAGCTCCTCTTCGAGCAGCGCCACGCCCTTGGCGATGCGGCGGCTGCTTTCGGCCAGCTCGCTTTCGCTGAACTCGGCAAACATCGCCTTGCGCCAGGCGGCGCGGCGTTCGGGCAGCGGAATGCGCGCAATCATCGCCTCGCGCTCTTCCTCCGACTTGTGGGCCAGCGAGGGGCCGACGAACGTGCACCAGCCGATCATCGAGAAGCTCGGGCCGAGCCACTGGTCCATGAACTTCATCCACCAGCGCACCCGCCAGCGGTCCTGCGGGTCGGCCGGCATCAGAGAGGGTCCGTCGAACGCCTCGTCGACATATTCCATGATCGCGGTGCTCTCGGTCAGCACCCGCTCGCCCCAAGGCCCGCTATGCGTCATCGCCGGGATCGTGCCCTGCGGATTGACCGCGAGGTATTCCGGCTGGTGCTGGTCGAACTTCAGCATGTCAATGTAGTGGCTGTCGAACGCGACACCCTTTTCGGCGAGCGCCAGCATCGGCTTGCCCGAGTTCGCGTTGGGCTCCCAGTGATAGAGCGTGACGTCAGCCATGTCCTCTCCGCGCGGCCCGATTAGTCACGGCCGTTATTGTAAGTATCGCTTACAAAAGGGACGCGAGTCCGGTCAAGCGTTGCTGCGATCGCGAAGAGTGCTTGCCAGAGTGTGCGCGAATGCCCTATTTGTGCGGTGTCAGCAGAGCGCGAGCCCGCGCCACGACTCTGGCCCAACCGTCAGCCGAGCGCGAGCCCGCGCCATGACTCTGGCCTAACTTGAAACTCTGGTCTGACAGGACACCCATGAGCACAAAGCTGCCTTCGCGCGCCGACCACGTTGGCTCGTTCCTTCGCCCCAAGTCCGTCCTCGAGGCGCGCCAGCACCGCGCGGCGGAAAACATTTCCTATGAAGAGCTTCGCGAAATCGAGGACGAAGCCATCGCCGAGCTTGCCAAATGGCAGGAATCGCTGGGCCTCAAGGCGATCACCGACGGCGAGTACCGCCGCCTGTTCTTCCACACCGACTTCCTGCTGCAACTCTCCGGCGTCGAAGAGACCGGCGGGATCAAGAAGGCGTTCAAGAACGACAAGGGCGTCGACGTCCACTTCGCCCCGCCGAAAATGATCATCACCGGCAAGGTCGAGCACGTGAAACCGATCCAGCGCCGCGATTACGAGTTCCTCGCCGCGCATGTGACGGAGACGCCGAAGGTGGCGATCCCGAGCCCGACCATGCTGCACTTCCGCGCCGGCCGGGCAGGCATTCCCGAGGACGTCTATCCCGAGATGCAGATGTTCTACGATGACGTTGCCGCAGCCTACCGCGACGAGATCGCCGACCTCGCCGATGCCGGCTGCCGCTACATCCAGTTCGACGATACCAACCTCGCCTACCTGTGCGACACCGGCCACCGCGCCGATGCCCAGAACCGCGGGATGGACCCGGACAGCATCACCCACAACTACGCCAAGCTGATCAACGCCAGCTTCGCCGATGCGCCGGCCGACATGATCAAGGCCATGCACCTTTGCCGCGGCAACTTCCGGTCGAGCTGGGCGGCCGAGGGCGGTTACGATCCGGTCGCCGAAGTCATGTTCAACGAATGCGACATCGACGCCTTCTTCCTCGAATACGACGATGCCCGTTCGGGGGACTTTGCCCCGTTGCGCTTCCTGCCCAAGGGCAAGACCGTGGTGCTCGGCCTCGTTTCGACCAAGCTCGGCGACCTCGAAACGCGCGACGACATCCTGCGGCGCATCGATGAGGCGGCCAAGTACGCCGACATCGACCAGCTCGCGCTGAGCCCGCAGTGCGGCTTTGCTAGCACCGTGCACGGCAACGACATCACCACCGAACAGCAGGCCGACAAGATCCGGCTGTGCGTGGAAGTTGCCGACGAAGTCTGGAGCCACGTCACCGCCTGACAAGCATGATCGCCGCGGGGGCAATTCGATTGCGCCCGCGGCGAATTGCCTGCACATGCCCCGCGAGGGGAGTGCCGATGACGAACAAGCGGATCGAACTGGTAGACGCACTGCGCGGTTTCGCGCTGCTCGGGCTGTTCCTGGTCCATTGCGTCGAACGGTTCGAGGTCATCTGGATCGATCCGCAGCCCGACGCCTGGTTCGACGGCGTGTTCGCGCTGTTCGGCAGCAAGGCCTTCGCCATCTTCGCGCTGCTATTCGGTTTCTCGTTTGCCACCATCATGGGCAACGAGCGGGCACGCGGCGGCGACTTTACGATGCGCTTCACCTGGCGGCTGGTATTGCTCTTCGCCTTCGGCACGTTTCACGCGATCTTCTACCGCGGCGACATCCTGCAGGTGCTGGCGGTGATCGGCCTGCTTCTGATCCCGTTCGACCGGGTGAAATCCGACCGCGTGCTGCTCGCGATTGCCGCACTGGCTTTCCTGCAGTTGCCTCAGCTTGTCCGGCTATGGGCCGCCGGCCAGGGCCAGTCCTGGGCAACCGCGGACCCGCTCTATTTCACCTGGGGAAGCCTGCCGACACTGGTCAACGGCACGTGGCTGCAGGTCGCCGCGGACAATCTTGGCCCCGGGACCGTCGGCAAATGGTCCTATTACCTCGAGACGGGGCGAGTGATGGAGATCGTCGGCCTGTTCCTTGTCGGGATGGTTGCGCAAAGGCGCAGCTGGTTTGCCGTTTCTTCCTTCCGCTGGAAAGGCTGGCTAACGCTGCTGGTCGTCGCAGCGGTCCTTTGGGCCTTGGCGACATGGTTCCTTCCCGCCGCCCTGACCGCAATGGCCGGCCAGCCCGCGCAAGCGCAGGCCCGCGAGTGGCTGGCGTCACAGTGGACGTCACTCTTCGCCATGGCCTTCCAGGTCGCGCTGTTCGTGCAGCTGTGGCACACCGCCTTGCGCGGAGTACTGTCGGTGTTCGCGGCCCCGGGGCGGATGACGCTGACGCTGTACATCGGGCAGTCGCTCGTCGCGGTGCCGCTGCTCTACGGCTACGGTCTCGGCTTGTGGGACGATATTTCGCACGCGCAGGCCGTGTTGATCGGGCTGGTTGCCTTTGCGGCCCAGGCCGCGCTGGCCGCCTGGTGGTTCCGCCACTACCGCTACGGCCCGCTCGAATGGCTCTGGCGCGCGGCGACCCGGACCACGTTCGACGTGCCGTTCCGGGGTGGCGCGCAGATGAACGGGGAACCCACGGCCCGTTAACCAGGTTTGGGTATGCTGACGGCCTGATAGCTGCGGAGTGCCCGATGCCTGCACGCAAGACTGCCAGACGATCGACGCCGATCGGCGCGCTCTGCGACGTCGATGCGCGCACCTTCCCGATAGCGATCTCCGACATCACGCCGGACGGCTGTTCGTGCGAAGCCGAATGCGACTGGGGCGAGGATGGCGAGTTCCTCCACCTGACCATCGCCGGCAGCGTCGAGATCAATGGCCGCGTGCTCTGGCACAAGGGTCACCGGGCCTCGATAGGCTTCTTCGGCCAGATCCACCCGGCGGTGATCGACCAGTGGAAGCGCCGCGCCGCCTGAGCATTTCCTCGTGAGCAACGAAAAAGGGCGGCCCCGCGGGGCCGCCCTTCTCGTTTGGGGTTCGAAGAGGTTCCTCAGAACGTCTTCTTGACGGTGAACGCCCACTCGCGCGGACGGCCCGGCTGGGCCTTGTCGAGCCCGGCGCCGGCGGCGCGCAGGTCGAACACAGTCAGGTAGTAGTACTTGTCGAACAGGTTGGTCACCTCGAGCGAGGCCGAGAGGTCCCTGTCCGCATTGCGCCAGGTGATCCGGGCATTCGCGATCGTGTAGGCCGGGATGTACTGCGGATCGCCGAGGTACTTGGCGCCGGTGTAGACCTTGTCCTGGTAGCTGACGTCGATGCGCGGCGTGATCGAGCCGATCTCGTCGAGCGGGACCTCGTACTGTGCGCCCACGGTCCACTTCCACTCGGGCAGGCCGGCCCGCGGGTCGGTCAGCGCAGTGGTCGAGCCCGCGATCAGGCTGGTGTACTTGAAGTTGATGTAGCTGATCGAGCCGTCGATCGAGAATCCGTCGACCGGACGAACGCTCGTTTCGGCTTCCACACCCCATTCGCGGGCGTTGCCGCCGTTGACCAGCGCGGCGCACGGCGTCGACCCGTCCGGACAGATCGAGGTGCCGATCTGCGCGTTCTTCAGCTTGCCGTAGAAGCCGGTCAGGTTGAACCGCAGGCGGCGGTCCCACAGGTCCGACTTGAGGCCGGCTTCCCAGTTGGTCAGCACCTCCGGATTGAAGCTGATGACCTGGCTGGCGAAGAACGGGCGCGGGTTGGTGCCGCCGCCCTTGAAGCCGGTCGAGTACGAACCGTAGACCATCAGCGCGTCGTTGAAGCGGTAGTTCAGCGCCGCGCGGTAGTCCCACCGGTTGCCCTTGTACGTCGCCACCGCGCCGGTCAGGGCGCCCGGGGTGCCCGCACCGTTGGCTGCGCCGATCGGGTCGAGATAGGGATTGACCGTGCCGTCCGGGTTGAGCCGGAAGTAGTGGTACTCCTTGCTCTCGTCGGTGTAGCGCACGCCGCCGTCGAAAGTCAGGCCGGGGATGACTTCCCAGCTGACGTTGGCGAAGCCGGCCTTGCTCTCCGCCGGCGTTTCGTCCGGCTGGATGAACTGCAGCGGGAACACCCCGAGACCCGGCGTGGTGTAGGTGCCGCCGCTAGTGTTGATGTAGCGCAGGTCCTGGTACGAGAAGTAGTCGGTGCGCTGCTTGAAGTAGTAGCCGCCGAGGACGAGCGTGGCCGTGTCGGTCAGCTCGGCGTTGAAGCGCAGTTCCTCGCTCCAGTTCCAGTGCGTCAGGTGGTTGGAGCCGCCCGACAGCGGGATCGGCGAGATGTCGTCGTCCACGCCGAAGTCGGAAATCCAGCTCTGGTAGGCGAGGATGTTGTCGATGCTCATCGTGTCGTTGAGCGCAAAGTGGGCGTTCGCCGCGAGGTTGTAGCCCTTGTAGAGGCTGCGGTTGCTGCGCTGGGTGGCGAGCAGTTGCTGGCCCGAGAACGGGAAGCCCGGCGTGGCGACACCGATGTACTCGATCGCCGGCGAGGAATAGCTCGAGAACGAGCAGTACTTACCGCACATGAAGCGGTTGTCGTACGGGACGCCGCCGATGTTGGTGTTGCCGTTGTTGATCAGGTTGGTGGCGATCAGAACTTCGCCGGTCGCGGTGTGCTCGTCGTGCGTGTACTCGGCCGTCAGGTTGATATCGATGTCGGACGAGGGGTTGTAGCGCAGCGCGCCGCGGACCGCCTGGTAGCCGACGCCGCCGAGCTTGGCGACGCGGCAGTTGCCGTCGGGCTGGAGCGCCGGGATGCCGCCGGCCGGATTGACCTGGCGGGTGTTGCCGTCGTTGTCGGTGAACGTGGCGGAGCCGCCGGCCGGGAAGACGCAACCGAAATCCAGCTGGTCGACGTAGCCTTCCTGCTGCTTGAAGACGCCCGAGACGCGGGCGAAGAGATCGTCGGTCAGCGCAAAGTCGACGCCGCCGCGCAGGCCGATGCGGTTGCCGGTGCCGTAAGTGGCTTCGACGTAGCCGCTGCCGTCGCCGCTCGGCCTCTTGCTGAACATCTTGATCGAGCCGCCTTCCGAGTTACGTCCGGAGAGCGTGCCCTGCGGGCCGCGCAGGATCTCGACCCGGTCGAGGTCGAGCAGGTCGAACACCGCGCCGATCAGCTGCGGGTAGTAGACGTCGTCGATATAGATGCCGACGCCCGGTTCGTAGGCGGGGTTGAAGTCGGCCTGGCCGATGCCGCGGATCGACGCGGAGATCGAGGGGCCGAACGAGGCTCCCTGCGGCTTCAGCGTCACGTTCGGCGCGCTGTCGGCCACTTGCACCAGGTTGGTCTGGCTCTTGGCTTCCATCGTCTCGGAGTTGACCGCGGTGATGGCCAGCGGCGTGTCCTGCAGGTTCTGCTCGCGGAACTGCGCGGTGACGATGATCTCGTTGCTGCCGCCAGCGGTGTCGCTCGAGGCGGTAGCCGATGTGCCCTGATCGCTGTCGTCCTGGGCAAACGCCGGTTGCGCCATGGCAATGACGGCAAGAGAAGCGCCCGCGGCAAAACCGCGGCGCAAGGCTGATTGGCGATGCATGATTATTTCTCCCATTTAGGTCCGCAGGCCCCTGCTGCCCTGCCGCGAACCGCGGGCTGGATAATACCATCTGTTAAAGTGACAACACTAATTATCACTTATGTTAGGGAAAACGCGCCGAGTGTTGCGCGTTTGCAAAACCGGCCCCGGAACGCGTGCGCTGGCTGGGAAACACCACCCGCTAACCCCTGATGCGGAAGACCGACCTCGCGTTGTCCTCCATCAGCATCTTCTTGTGCTCGGGGCTCATCGCCATGCGGTCGTAGGCGGCGACCTCGTCGAAGGACTGCTGGTAGGGGTAATCCATCGCGTAGAGCACGCGGTCGGGGCCCATCACCTCCTGGCAGAACCTGATCGCCGGCTCCCAGCCGACGCCGCTGGTGGTGACCCAGATGTTGTTCTGGAAGTAATAGCTGACCGGGTGCCTGAGCTTCACTGGCGGCTGCCCGCCGCGCAGGCCGGCGCGGTTGTCGGCGTTCCCCTGCATCCAGTCGAAGCGGTAGATGTGCAGCGGCAGGCACTCGCCGAGGTGGCCGATGACCAGCCGGAGCTTGGGGAAGCGGTCGAAGGCGCCCGAGAAGATGATCCCCATCGTGTGCAGCCAGACGTCGTGCGGGAAGCCGCCGAGCGCGCCGAAGAAGCCGCGTGTCTCGTAGTGCGGCGCGTTGAACGGCGCGGTCGGGTGGATGTAGAGCGCGCCGTCGTTGGCCTCGATCGCCTCGAGGATCGGCCAATAGTCCTGCTCGTCGATATAGTGGCCCTGCCAGTGCGAATTGAGCACCGCGCCGTTGAGGCCCAGGGTCCCCATTGCCCGATCGATCTCTTTGACCGAACCGGCGACGTCGCGCGGGTCGAAGGCGGCGAGCGCGGAGAAGCGGTCAGGGTGGTTGCGGCAGGCTTCGGCGGCGATGTCGTTGGCCTCGCGCGCCAGCGGGGTGCCGTCGCCCGGCCTGACCACCTGCACACCCGGCGCGGTCAGCAGCAGGAGCTGCCGGGCGATGCCGAATTCGTCCATGTGCTGGATGCGCAGTCCGCCGAGGTTCTGCAGCATCTCCTGCAAGGAAGGCATCCTCGAGAACATGCCCGCCATCTTGAGCGAGTCGTCGCCCGGCGCGTCGCCGCTCTCGAAGTATTCGACCTGCGCCTTGACCAGCGCCGGGAAGGTCCAGGCCTCCTCGGTGGCGATGCGTTTGTAGGGCGCGTCGCGGTCGACGTGCCCGGCGCGCGGGGCGAGGCCGACGCGGGTGCGCACCGAGAAGTCTTCCTTGAAGTGGCCCTTGAGGCCGAACTCGCTGCCGTCTTCGAGTTTGGGCATCTTGCCTCCTTGCTAAGTCCTTCGAGACGCGCCTTCGACGGGCTCAGTCGCTCCTCAGGATGAGCGGGTAATACGGAATCGCTCATGGTGAGGAGGGGCTGAGTAGCTCGCGTTGCGAGCGTATCGAAGACCCGTCTCGAACCACCATCAGAACATCCCGTTTTGGTTCTTGCACGTGGCCGGGTCGGGCACTTCCTGCATGACGTCCCAATGCTCGACGATATAGCCGTCCTTCACGCGCAGCAGGTCGACGATGGCGTATCCCCGTGTTGCGGCCTCGCGCATGAAGTGGAAATGTACGGCCACGAGGTCGGCGTCTCCCCACACCACGCGCTTCACTTCGTGCGAGAGGTCGGGCAGCCGCGCCATGCTCGCCTGCATCATCGCCAGCGTTGCGTCGCGCCCGGTCGGGGCGTTGGGATTATGCTGGATGTAGTCGGGGTGCATCCAGCAGGTGAAGGCGTCGGTCGGGTTGTCCTCGACGTAGAACAGCTGGATGAACCGCTCCGCCACCTGCCGGGTGGTGAGCTTGTCCCGTCCCGAGGTGTCGCGCGGATCGAAGGGGGGCGACTGCCAGTCCCAAGGCAGCGCCCCTTCGGCGGGCTTCACTTTTCCTGCCCGGCCAGCATCGCCCCGAACTTCGGGTGTGCGAAGTGCATCGGCACGTCCTGGCGATAGGGCCAGGTCTTGCGGTGCTGGTCGGCGGAAAGCAGGATGTCGGGACCGAGGGGGTCTTCCGGGAAGGTCTTTTCGGCGGGCTGCAGGTGCGCGGTGGTGTGCGCCCAGCCTTCCTCGTAGTTGCCCTGCCACTGCATCATGTAGTCGAGCCGCTTGATCTTCCAGATCCCGTCGACGTTGACGTAGTCGTTTTCGTAGATGCCGGCTTCCATGAACTGCTGCGGCATCATCTCTTCGCGGGTGTCCTGGAAATCGTCGTGCCAGCCGCCGAGCAGGATGCCGTGGAAGCGGCCCTTGGCGGTCTTGCGGTCGGGCGCGACGGTGATGATGTCCTGCATCTGGAAGTGGTCGAGCAGCAACCCGTTGACCGGGCCCGGCACGCCGCCGGTGAAGCGGCCCTGGATCCAGTCGCCATAGAGCCGCTTGACCCCGGCGTGGCCGACGTACTCGCCACTGAGGAAGACCACGCAGCCGTCTTCGGCGAAGAGCTCGGCAACCTCCTCTGGACGGTTGAAATCGATGTAGTAGCCATAAGCCCAGTGCAGGCGGCGGATGGCCTGGATGTCCTCCAGGACGCCGACCTTCTGCTCCAGCTCCGCGAGGCGGGCTTCCACGTCACTCATTCTCGACTCTCCCAATAATCTTTGTATGCAACACTAACGATCGATATGATTTTGGGTAGAGGAAAGTCAGGGATGAGCGAGCAACCGGGCGGTTGGGCCACGGAATGGAAAGGCCGCGTCGCCTTCGTCACCGGAGCAGTCACGGGGATCGGACTCGGCGTGGCGCAGGCCTTCGCCGATGCGGGCATGAAACTGGCGCTGAGCTATCGCAACGAGGACGACAAGGCGGCGACCGAGGCGTGGTTCGACAGCAAGGGCTACGACCAGCCGCTCTACTGCAAGCTCGACGTCACGGACCGCGCCCGCTTCGCCGAAGTCGCGGACGATGTGGTTGACCGCTACGGCGAAGTCCACGTGCTGGTGAACAACGCCGGCGTGTCCGTCTTCGGCCCGACCGACGAGGCGACCTACGACGATTTCGACTGGATCATGGGGGTTAATTTCGGCGGCGTGGTCAACGGCCTCGTCAGCTTCCTGCCCAAGATCAAGGCCGCGCACGGCCGCCGCCACGTCACCAACATCGCCAGCATGGCCGCCTTCCTGCCGGGCCCGCAGGCGGGCATCTACACCGCCAGCAAGTTCGCCGTGCGCGGGCTGACGGAATCGCTGCGCTACAACCTCGCGCCGCAGGGCATCGGCTGTTCGCTGTGCTGCCCGGCGCTGACCCGGACCAACGCCTGGACCAGCGCGCTCAAGCGCCCCGACAGCTTCAAGGACACCGGCTTCGCCGAGGCGCGCGAGGGCGAACTCAGGCAGTTCGGCACCGCGTTCGAGGAAGGGATGGACCCTTACGTCGTCGGCTCGAAGATCCTCACGGGAATGACCAACATGGACGGGTTGATCCTGACCCATCCCGAGCACGGCCCCGATTTCGAGGAACTGCACGAAAAGCTCATGGCCGCCCTCCCGGTCGAGGATGCCCCCGAAGGCCGCCTTCGCATCGAGGAACTGCGCCGCGAGGCCATGCGCCAGGCCGAAGCCGGTATCCGCATGAAGATGGACGACCTGACCTAGGGCGCGGCCTAGACTCCTGCCGGGGTTGCGGTATCCTCGCGCCAAGCGTGGATAGAGGAGACTGGCGATGTGTGAACTCGATCAACTGGATGCGATGGACCCGGCCAAGCGCGGGGTCAGCCGCCGCCAATTCACGGTGATGGGTGCGGCGGGCGTGGCCGCGGCGGCTTGTGCACCGACCGGCGGAGCCAAGGCGCAAGACTCGCTCACGGAAAGCGACGTCACCTTCGAAGCCCCGGGCGGGACGATGGACGGCTATTTCGTCCACCCCGCGACCGGAAAGCACCCGGCCGTTATCCTCTATCCCGACATCGGCGGCCTGCGCGATGCGCCCAAGGCCATGGGCCGGCGCCTCGCCGCTTCGGGGTATGCGGTGCTCGTCGCCAATCCCTATTACCGCAGCGTCGCCGGCCAGCAGTTCGCCGACTTCGAGGCGTTCCGCAACGACGGCGGCTTCCAGAAGGTTGGCCCGTGGATGGCCAAGAACACGCCCGAAGCGGTGATGGAATCGGCCAAGGCGATCATCGCCTGGCTCGATGCGCAGGATGCGGTCGACACCAGCAAGGGCGTCGGCAGCCAGGGCTACTGCATGACCGGCGGCTGGACCATCATGACCGCGGCAGCAAATCCGGACCGCGCCAAGGCGGCGTGCAGCTTCCACGGCGGCGGACTGGTCGGAGATGCTCCCACCTCGCCCGTCAACCTGCTCGACGACATGGCGGCCGATTCCAAGGCGCTCATCTGCATCGGCAAGAACGACGACGAGCGTGCGCCGACCGACAAGGACAAGCTTAAGGAAGCGGGCGCCAAGGCCAAGGCCGAGGTCTCGGTCGAGGTCTACGGAGGGGACCACGGCTGGACGGTGCTCGACAGCCCGGTCTACAACGAGGCCGAGGCCGAGCGCGCCTGGGCCAACATGCTGGATACCTACAAGAAATTCCTCTGAGCGGGGGTTGCATGAAAGCCTTTTGCGCCGCGCTGGCGGCCGCCGCGCTTGCCCTGCCGCAGGCCGGGGCGGCGCAGGAGCCGCTGGTGCTCGACACCGCGCGCATCGATCGCATGCTCGAAAGTTTCGTCGCCGACGGCCGCACCGTCGGCGACGAAATCCTCATCTGGAAGGACGGCAAGGAGCAGCACTACGCCAGCGCCGGAATGGCCGACCGCGAGGGCAAGCGGCCATTCACGCGCGACACGCAGTTCCAGCTTTTCTCGATGACCAAGCCGGTCACAGGCGTGGCGCTCATGCAGCTGTGGGAGCAGGGCAAGTTCGGGCTCGACGACCCGCTCTCGCGCTACCTGCCGCAATTCGCCGATGTGAAGGTCTATGACGAGGCGGCGCCCGGCAAGCTGCGCCCGCCAAGCCGCCCGATCGTAATCCGCGACGTGATGCGGCACACCGCCGGGTTCACCTACGGCAACGCCGGGCATCCCAGCGATCCGGTGTGGAACGAGCTGCAGCCACTGTCGTCCGACCACACGTTGGCGCAGTTCGCCGACCTCATGGCGCAGGTCCCGCTGCTCTATGACCCGGGCACCCACTGGCACTACAGCGCCGGGGTCGACGTACAGGCGCGGCTGGTCGAGGTGCTCTCGGGCCAGCCGTTCGACGAATATGTCGCCGAGCATATCTTCCAGCCACTCGGCATGACCCATTCGTGCTGGAAATGCCCCGACACCATGCTTCCGAACCTGGCGGCGATTTACGACGGGCCCTCGCTCACCCGGATGCCGACCGAAGCCTGGCTCGACGCCAACTTCCGCGGCAAGCCGATGACCATGGGCGGCGCGGGGATCGTCACTACGATCGACGACTACATGCGCTTCGCCCGCATGCTGCTCGGACACGGCGAGCTCGACGGTGCGCGGATCCTCCAGCCGGCCACGATCAGGGTCATGTCGACCGACCAGCTCGACCCGCGGATTACCGAGGCCGACCGGGCCTGGTTGCCCAGCAAGGGAACCGGCGGCTTCGGGCTCGACTTCTTCGTGCGGACCAGGCCGCCGCAGACGCCGCAGGAAAACCGCGGCGCGGTCGGCGAGTTCTTCTGGGACGGGCTGCCCTCAATGCTGTTCTGGGTCGATCCAGCCAACGACATGGCGGTGGTCTTCGCGACGCAGAAGACGCCGTTCGACGGCACGCTGCACCACGACATCCGCGCCGCGCTCTACGGTGCCGATTACCCCGCCGACTAGCGCGCCTCGTTCTCGCAGCAGTGCAAAAACACTTTCATACACGGCGGCGGCCTGCATAGTGTCCTGCCGATGCCGTGTCGCTTTGCCTCCTCGTGCGCTCCCTGTCGTTGCGCTGACCACGCGGGGACGTGCGGCCGGGACGAATTTATTCCCGCCGGGCATGTGTGACCCGGTCGATCTGTGACCTTTTTCCACCTAACTTACTGAAAATACAACAGTTATGTGGAAAGGTGCCTGGGTCAAACCTGAGAACCTTGTGACCCTGCTGCGTTGCCTTTCCAAGCCTGCGTCGGAAGCGGGCCGGCGTACGAATCCGGCCCTGAAAGGGAGTGGGCGGCCCTTGCGGGCCGCCCAGATAAGGAGTTCTGCGATCGGCCACCGAGGGGCCGGAACCGAGGGACCTGATGGCCCCGGGCCTCCGGTGACAGGTGGAGAATCACGCCTCGCTGGTTAAGACCGTCCTGCGATTCATGGTTACCATGAAGTTACCTATCGTGTGGCGCGGCTGGAGCCGGGTCGCGGGCGAAAAAAGTCTTAGAGCCCGTTCTTGCGTTCGATGGTGACGTCGGGATCGCGGCACCACTTGCCGTCGGGGCAGGCAAAGTCCGCCTTGGCCGCCGAATCGCCGCGCAAGTGCCATTGCAGCCAGTCGACGACGATCGCCGCGCCCTTGCCGCCGTTAGCATCGTTGTAGGTTCCGCCGTGGCCGGTCGGGATGTTGACCAGCATCGCCGGGGCCTTGGCAATCTTGGCGAAGTCGTCGGTGCCGTTGGCGTAGGCGATGTCGCTCGGCCCGCCGAGCAGGTAGAGCACCGGGGTGTGGATCGCCGCCAGCTGGTCCTTGCTCATGTCCATCTCGCCTCCTGGCTCGCCCGGGGGTTTCTCGATGAAGATGCCGCTGTTCTGGATCACCAGCGTGTCGATGCGCGGATCGTCGGCCAGCCGCAGCGCCTGGACGCCGCCGCACGAATAGCCGCCGAGGGCGATGGCGTTGGGATCGATCATGCCGACATAGCGGCTTCCCGCGCGGCCGTTCTCCGAAATCGCCCAGTCGAGCGCGTAGGCAAGGTCGGTTGCCGTCGTCTCGGTGGCGAATGGGCCGTTGCCGGTACCGCTTGCCGGGCGCGGAGACTTGGCGTTGGGGCCGCTGCGCCATTGGCCCGGCGCGATCGCGAGATAGCCGTGGCTGGCGATCTCGGCGAGCTGCTGGCGCGCGCTCGTCGCGTCGGCCGCGCAGGCGCCATTGCCCCAAACGAACACCCCAAGCGTACCCTCCCTGAACGGCGAGAGATCGCGCGGACGATAGACGACGTAGCCTTCAAGGTTGGGGTCGAGTTCCGTCAGCGCGGGGTAGGGGCCGGTGCCCTGTGTATCGGGCACCTTGTCGGCCTCGGCCTGCATGCGTTCAAAATCGGACTGTTGAACTGTGGCGCATCCGGCCAGCGAAAGGGTCAGAACAGTCCCGATAAAGCGCTTGATCGACATGCTTCGCCCCCGCGATTCAGCCATACCAGTAACAGGTCCCGCGCATTTCCAGGCTCACCCGGGGTGGCGCATCGGGCCCGGCAAGCGGGTTGTCGAAGGCCCCGTGCGGCATCAGCTGCGCCCGCTCCGGGTCGCTCTCGCTGGTCTTGAAGACGATCGCCTCGTCGGGCCGCATGTCGGAGTAATAGAACCATTGGTGCGCCGGATTCGCCGCCAGAAGGTAGTTGGCAAAGCCCCACTCCGGGCTCCCGTCGAGCGGGTCGAAAATCGCCTGGCAGTCGAGCAGGTCCTCCGCGGCGATGCTGGGGTAGGCGCAGAGGCCAAGCGGCACGTCCTGCGTCCCCCCGGCAAGCGAGCGCCAGACGTTGTACTGGGCGCTGCGAACGACGGTCTTGCCCTCCGGAGCACCCTTGGCTCGCATCGCGGCGGCATCTTCCTTCGCCATGTCGACGTGGACGAAACGCGCGGGATGCGAATTGTCGTGCTCCTCGTTCGCGCCGCTCTTCTCGGAGAAGCGCAGGATGCCGAACGGGGTCATCATCACCTCGTCGCACCCGGTCAGGCGCTTGAGCAGGTCGGAAATCTCTGCGCGGTGGACCTTGGCCACCTGTTCGAGGTCGGTCAGGTCATCGACCGCGCTCGCGTGCCCCACCAGCATGAAGCCTTCGCGGTCGAGATCGGCGTCGATTTCGCGCGCGTCGTGGATCGTCACTTCGGCCGGCTTCAGCGGGACGAAGTCCTTCTCGTGCGCGTTGGCATAGAAAAAGGGGCGCCTCTCCGTGCGTTCGGAATATCCGATCGCCGCCCTTACGTCTTTCATGCGTCCTCGAACTCCTCGGTATCGATCGTCGGCCTTATCGCGTCGTGATAGCGATGACCGCGCACCGTGTCGTGGTTGATGATGCGCCCCGCCTCGGCGATCGCTTCGGCCGGGATGGCGAGCTCGGAGGAGGCCCAATTCTCTTCGAGGTGTGCGAGGCTCGTCGTGCCCGGGATGACGTGGCAGTTTTCGCCTTGTTCGAGGACCCAGCGCAGCGCCAGCTGGGCCGGCGTCACATTTTGGTCGGCGGCGAGTTCGCCGAGCCGTTCCACCAACCGCAGGTTGTGCGGCCAGTTTTCGGCGTTGAAGCGCGGCATCCTGGTGCGCAGGTCCTGCTCTTCGAGCGTCGAGGGATCCTTGAGCACCCCGCCAAAGGCGCCGCGCCCGGTGGGGCTGAAGGCCACGAGAGCGGTGCCCAGTTCCCTGGTCGCTTCGAGCACTCCGATCTCGACGTTGCGGGTCCACAGCGAATACTCGGGCTGCACCGCCGCCATGGGGTGCACGGCGTGGGCCTCGCGCAAGTGCGCCGCGCTCCACTCGCTGACCCCGTAGGCGCCGATCTTGCCCGCCTCGATCGCCCGCACCATCGCCCCGACGCTGTCGGCGACCGGCACCTTGGGATCGAAGCGGTGCATGTAGAACAGGTCGATGTGATCGGTGCCGAGCCGCTCAAGGCTCGCATCGAGCGAAGTAGTGATCGCTTCCGGACTGCAATCTACGCCGCGTTTGGGCCCGTCGACGACGATTCCGACCTTGCTGGCGAGGAAGAACTCAGCCCTGCGGTGCATCACCGCCTTCTTCAGCAGCGCCTCGTTCTTGCCGCCGCCGTAGATGTTGGCGGTATCGAGGTGGTTGTAGCCGATATCCAGCGCACGGTTGAGCAGAGCGATGCAGTCGTCCTCGCCCGGGGGCGTTCCATAGGCCCAGGACAGGTTCATGCAGCCGAGGCCGACGGGGTGAAGCGGTCGTCCGGCGATCGTACGCTGCATGTCAAGTTGGTCCTTCGTTAGTGGAGCGAGAAGCTGGTCCCGACCCACCGATAGAAGTCGTCCTGTACCGAGTTCAAGCCCTGGGCCGACTTCAGATAGCCCTGGATGTCATCTTCGATCGCCTGCAGGCGCCATTTCGCCTGGTGATCGGCCAGGGCCTGGCGCAAGGCAAAGAAGCGCTCGGAAAACGCGTCCCTGAGCGCAGTATCGGCCTGCAACCTCGCGTCGGTTTTCATGTCCTGCAGGATTTCGAGCATCAGCATCGCATAGCGGCTGCGAAGCTTGACGATCTCGTTCTTGCTATCGGTGCCGCCGGCATCGGCCAACGATCGCATCTTGCGATACATCGTTTCGGCGTCGGCCAGCGTGGAATCCAGCTTGCCCATTGGCCCCTCTCCCAACTTGACCCCATAAATGGGGACTCCCTTCCTCCATTTTGCCGGAATCAAGTTGGGAAATGGTTACGACCAGCCGTCTTGCGCCTCAAGGCTCTTTGCGAGTTCGCCGATCACGCGGTAGCAATCGAGCACCTGGGCCACCGAGGAATTCGGCTCGCGGCCCTCGCGAATTGCGGCGATGAACTCGCGGTCCTGCAGCTCGATTCCGTTGTTGCTCACCGTCACGCCTGAGAGGTCGATCGGCTCTTCCTTGCCGGTCACGAGGTCGTCGTAACGCGCGATGTAGGTCGCAGTGTCGCCGATGTAGCGGAAGAAGGTGCCGAGCGGACCGTCGTTGTTGAACGACAGCGAGAGCGTGCAGATCGCGCCGCTCTGGCTCTTGAGCTGGATCGACATGTCCATGGCGATGCCGAGATCCGGGTGCTTCGGCCCCTGGATGGCGTTGGCAGTGACGATCTTGCCGGCCTGATAGGCGAACAGATCGATGGTGTGCGCCGCGTGGTGCCACAGGAGGTGGTCGGTCCAGCTGCGCGCCTCGCCCTTGGCGTTCATGTTCTTGCGGCGGAAAAAGTAGGTCTGCACGTCCATCTGCTGGACGTTGAAGTCGCCCGCCACGATCCTGTTGTGCACGTACTGGTGGCTCGGATTGAAGCGCCGGGTGTGCCCGACCATGCAGACGAGGCCGGTTTCCTGCTGCTTCTTCAGCACCGCTTCGGCATCGGCCCAGCTGTCGGACAGCGGGATCTCGACCTGCACGTGCTTGCCCGCCTCCATGCAGGCGATCGCCTGTTCGGCGTGCATCTGCGTCGGGGTGCACAGGATCACCGCGTCGACGTCGTCCCGGGCTAGCGCCTCGGCGAGGTCGGTGCCGGCATGCGGAGCGCCGTACTTGGCGGCGACTTCCGCCGCCTGTTCGGCCCGGCGCGAGATGATCGAGGTGATCGAAACCCCGTCGATGTTCTTCAGGCCGTCGAGGTGCTTTTCACCGAAAGCGCCGGCTCCGGCGAGTGCGATACGCATCAAATACTCTCCTGTCTGGATTACTCGGCGGGTTCCAGGCTGTGGCCCGAATGGACCACGCGCGGATCGAGTGCTTCGCCCGCAGTGTCCTCCGGCTGGAGGATCAGCGCGCCGAGCGCCGTGTTCGAGGCGGGAATGTGGTAGAACTGGTAGAGGTCCTTGACCTTGTCTCCCAGCGCGCCGCGCATGATCAGCCACATCACCAGCTCGATGCCTTCCGACCCGCTTTCGCGCAGGTACTGGATGTGCGGCATCTTCGCGAGCGTCTCGGGGTCCTCGATCAGCTTGTCGATGAAGTTGAGGTCGAATTCCTTGTTTATCAGGCCGGCGCGCGGGCCCTGCAACTGGTGGCTCATGCCGCCGGTACCCCAGACGTGGACATTTAGGTCTTCGGGGAAGCTCTCCACCGCGGCCCTGATGCTGTCGCCGAGCGCGAAGCAGCGCGCGCCCGAGGGCGGCGGGTAGGTCACGACGTTGACCGGGAACGGGATGATCTTGCACGGCCACTCGGACGGCTCGCCGAAGATCATCGACAGCGGCACGGTGCAGCCGTGGTCGACGTCCATCTGGTTGAAGATGGTCATGTCGAAATCGTCAAGGATCAGGCTCTGCGCGATATGCCAGGCGAGATCGGGATGGCCGATCACGTCGGGTACCGGACGCGGGCCCCAGCCTTCGTCGGCCGGCTTGAAACTTTCCGCGCAGCCGATGGCGAAGGTCGGGATGACGTTCATGTCGAACGCCGAAGCGTGGTCGTTGTACACCAGTACGACGACGTCGGGCATGTTGCCGGGCTGCTGGATCCAGTCACGGATCGGCTGGTAGCCGCTGAACACCGGGCCCCAATAGTCGTTGCCGCTGGTGCCCGTCTGCATCGCAGCGCCGAGCGCCGGAATGTGGCTCGAGGTGATCCCCGTGGTTACGCGTGCCATGTCAGTACTTCCCCTTGATCGAGCGGACCCCTTCGGGTGAACGGCCGCCCTTGAGCATCATTTCGGCGTATTCTTCCTGTGTCATGCCGGTCATCGAGCCGGCGGCGAACTGGAAGCTCTTGCCGTCCGTCGAGAAAAGCTTCGACAGGAAATAGACGTTCCCGCCTTCGTCGATCATCGCGTTGTAGTCGCGATCGAGCACCGCCTGTTTGGCCGCCGGGGTCAGGTGCCATTCGTCGAGATAGGCGCTTTCGTCGGCCTTGAAGCGCTCGCGGTTCTCCGCCTTCATCAGGCTCATCGCGAACTGGTTGAGCCAGTAGCCCTTGCGGGCCCGCTGCGCGGTGAACACGCGGGTACCCGGGATGTCGTCGAACTCCGCGAGGTACTCGTGGATGTTGATCCGCTCTTTCTTCTTCTCGGTCATTGATCCGTCCATTCATAGGTCAGCGGGGCCTCGCGGAAGGCGAAGCGGTCGATGTGGCGTTCGATCACGCCGCGCATGCGTTCGTTCTCTTCCGCGTCGGCAGTGGTCAGGGTGATGCCAATCCCGTCCTTGTGCGCGGTCATTACGGCATTCGTGTGCTCGCTGAAGGGGAACACCCCCATGCCGTCGCCGTCGTCGTAGCTGGTCGCCATCTTGTGGCCCCAGTGGCTGACGAGCTGCTTGATGTAGCGCTCGGGCTGCTCGCAATAGGCCATTCCGGTTGCGGTGGCGCTCACAGCCCGCGTTCCTTGAGGATTGCATCGAGCCGCGGATAGACGATCCGGGCGTTGCCTTCGAAAATCATGTGCTTCTCTTCGGCGGAGATATCGAGTGCATCGATGTAGCGCTTGGTATCGTCGAAATAGAAGCCGGTAGTCGGGTCGATCCCGCGCACCGCGCCGACCATTTCGCTGCCGAACAGGATGTTCTTGTTCTCGATCACGTCGGCCAGCAGGTCGATGCCCGGCTGGTGATAGACGCAGGTGTCGAAGAACACATTGTTCATCAGGTGCACCTGCAGGTCAGGCTGCTTGAGCATGTCGGCGAGGCCCCGGTAGCGGCCCCAGTGATAGGGCACAGCGCCGCCGCCGTGCGGGATGATCAATTTGAGCGTCGGGAAGCGGGAGAACAGATCGCCCTGCAGCAGTTGCATGAAGGCGACGGTGTCGGCGGCGAGATAGTATCCGCCGGTGGCGTGCATCGCCGGGTTGCAGCTGCCCGAGACGTGGATCATCGCCGGGACTTCCAGCTCGCACATCGCCTCGTAGATCGGGAACCAGTATTCGTCGGTCAGCGGCGGGTGCTGGAAGTGGCCGCCGCCCGGATCGGGGTTGAGGTTGCAGACGACGAAGTTCAGTTCCTCGACGCAGCGGCGCAACTCGCGTACGCTCTCCGACATGTCCGACTTCGGGCTCTGCGGCAGCATGCAGCCGCCGATGAAGGTATCGGGGAACAGCTGCGTCACGCGATAGATCAGGTCGTTGCACCGCTTCGCCCATTCGCTCGCCACCGCCTGGTCGCCGACGTGCGGCGCCATCGCGCTGGCCCGGGGGCTGAAGATAGTGAAGTCGGCGCCGCGTTCTTTGATCAGGCGCAACTGATTGGCCTCGATCGTCTCGCGAATCTCGTCGTCCGAGATCTCGGGGTAGGGCGGGCATTCGGTGCCGGCCTTGAAGGCGGCCTTCTGTTCCTCGCGCCAGGCATCATGCCCCTTGGGGAGCACAGTATAGTGGCCGTGGCAGTCGATAATCAGGCTCATGCAGCTTGGTCTTTCCGGGTCCGTGCGCCCTCTCCGGCGCGGCGCTGTAACTTGACGGTGCCTTCGCTCATCACCGGCTCGATGCCGAGCGCGGCGAGGGTCTTGCACACTTCTTCCATTTCCGCCGCGCGGCGCAAGCCATGCGTGTCCATGCGTTCCTTGTTGTAGGCGGTCTTCGCGGCCCAGCCGATCGCCTTCTCGCTGGCATCGAGCGAGGCCATGACCTCGTCGAACACGCCGGCGGCCTGGGCGGCCGCAGCGCATTCGCTGGTCAGCGCTTCGAGCCCCTTGACCATGACCGAGCGGATCATCTTGATGGCGCTGGCCCGGCCGATTTCCTCGCCGACGATGCGGGTCTTGCCAAAGCCGAGGGCCTTGAGGGCTGTTTCCGCCGCGCCGGCATGTTCACCGGCCAGCAACAGCGGCACGTCGAGCGCCGCCGGATCGACCGGAGCCATCACCGCGACATCGACATAACGCCCTCCCGCCGCTGCGATCGCTTCGGCAGCGGCGCGCTTGGTCTGTGGGGCGACCGAGTTCAGGTCGCACCACAGCGCGCCCGCGGGCAGAAGTGCGGCATAGTCCTGCGCGGCAGGCAGTGCGGCATCGGCGGTGACGAGGCTCAGGACAATGTCGGCACCGGCCAGCGCAGCGGCCGGATCGGCGGCGGCGTCGACCCCGCAATCGGCCATCGCTGCGCGGCGTTCGGCCAGCACGTCCCAGCCCCTGGCATGGCCCTGCCAGCCGCCAGAGCGAGCAAAGGTCGACCCGGCTTCGCCGAAGCCGACAAGCGCCACCCGCGGGGGCGAAAAGGGCGTATTCGAGTCTGGCATCCTCTTGGCGTTCGCCTTACAGACTGTATGTGTTACTTACAAGTTTGCGGGCTGGTCCAAGACTCCCTTGACGGAGCGGGGGCGGCCAGTCCACCGCAGCAAAAATTGCCCCGAGGAGAGTCGAACTTATGTCAGGCGTGGTCGTCCAGAACATCGAACGTGCGGACCTGGAAGTCGTCACGGCGCTCGGCAAGTGCGGGGTGGCCACGGTGCACGAAGCGCAGGGCCGTACCGGGCTGCTCGCAAGCTACATGCGCCCGATATATTCCGGCGCTCGGATCGGCGCCACGGCGGTGACCATCTCGGTTCCCCCGGGCGACAACTACATGGTCCACGCCGCGATCGAGCAGTGCCGCGAAGGCGACGTGCTCGTGATTGCGCCGACATCCCCTTGCGAAGACGGCTATTTCGGCGACCTCCTCGCCACCAGCGCGCAGGCGCGCGGCGTGCGCGGGCTGATTATCGACGCCGGTATCCGCGACGTGCGCGACCTCAAGGAAATGGACTTCCCGGTCTGGGCCAAGCGCATCTTCGCGCAGGGCACGATCAAGGCCAGCCTCGGCAGCGTTAATGTCGATGTCGTCTGCGCCGGCGCCTACGTCCGGCCGGGCGATGTGATCGTGGCCGACGACGACGGCGTCTGCGTGGTCAAGCGCGAGGATGCCGAGGCGGTGCTCAAGAAAGCCCAGGCGCGCGAAGCCAACGAGGAAGTGAAGCGCCAGAAGCTCGCTTCCGGTGTGCTCGGCCTCGACATGTACGGCTTCCGCCAGAAGCTCACCGACATGGGGCTGAAGTGGGTCTGAATTCCGCTCCCGTCATGTGGATGCGCGGGGGAACGTCGAAAGGCGGCTTCTTCCTTGCATCCGACCTGCCCGAGAGCATCGAGGAGCGCGACGCCTTCCTGCTGCGCGTTATGGGCTCGCCCGACGTGCGGCAGATCGACGGGATGGGGGGAGCCGACCCGCTGACCAGCAAGGTCGCGGTGGTCAGTCCTTCCAAACACGAGGGGATCGATGTCGAGTACCTGTTCTTGCAGGTCTTCGTCGACCAGGCCATCGTCACCGACCAGCAAAACTGCGGGAACATGCTCGCGGGCGTCGGCCCCTTCGCCATCGAGCGCGGGCTGGTTGCGGCAACCGGCGACGAGACGCAGGTCGCCATCTTCATGGTCAACACGGCGCAGGCAGCCGTCGCCACCGTCCAGACACCCGGCGGCACCGTCAACTACGCCGGTGATGCGCAGATCGACGGGGTGCCTGGCACTCACGCCCCGATCCCGCTCGAATTCCGCGACACTGCCGGTTCGACCTGCGGCGCGCTCCTGCCGACGGGCAATGCCGTCGATGTCATCAATGGCGTACCCTGCACGCTGATCGACAACGGCATGCCTTGCATCGTCTTCAAGGCCGAGGACGTCGGCGCGACCGGCTATGAATCCCGAGAGGAACTGGAGAGCGATGCCTTCGCTCCGATCCGGCAGAAGATCGAGGCGATCCGCCTTGCGTCCGGAGAGATGATGAACCTCGGCAAGGTGCGCAACAAGTCGGTGCCCAAGATGACCCTGGTCGCGCCACCGCGGAATGGCGGTGCGGTGACCACCCGCGTCTTCATTCCGCACCGCGCCCATGCCTCGATCGGGGTGCTTGGTGCGGTGACGGCTGCCACCGCCTGCCTCGTCCCCGGCTCGCCGGCCGCCGAAGTGGCGGTCATTCCTGAAGGGCGGCGTAAGACGCTGAGCATCGAACACCCCTCGGGCGAGCTGAGCTGCGTGCTCGAAGTCGACGAATCCGGCGCTGTGCAATCCGCCGCGCTCCTGCGCACCGCGCGAAAATTGATGGATGGAACCGTTTTTGCCTGACCGTATCGTTAGCTGGCACGCCAACCCCTCGAAACCCCGCTTCGTCCCGCCGCCTGGTGCGGTCGATGCGCATTGCCACGTCTTTGGTCCGGCTGCCGAATTCCCGTTCAGCGCCAGGGCCAAGTACCTTCCCGAAGACGCCGGGCCCGACATGCTGTTCGCGCTGCGCGACCATCTCGGCTTTTCGCGCAACGTCGTGGTCCAGGCGAGCTGCCACGGCACCGAAAACTCGGCGACCTTGAACGCGATCGCGAAGTCGAACGGCAAGGCGCGCGGGGTCGCGATGGTCGATCCGTCGATTTCCGCGGAGGAGCTTCAGGCGCTCCACGCCGGCGGCATTCGTGGCATCCGCTTCAACTTCCTCAAGCGGCTGGTCGACAATGCGCCCAAGGACAAGTTCCTCGAAGTCGCAGGTCGCCTGCCCGCCGGCTGGCACGTGGTGATCTACTTCGAGGCCGACATTCTCGAAGAACTGCGCCCGTTCCTTGATGCGATCCCGGTGCCGCTGGTGATCGACCACATGGGCCGCCCCGATATGACGCAGGGCCCGGACGGCCCCGACATGCGCGCCTTCCGTGCGCTGCTCGACAGCCGTAGCGACATCGATTTCAAGGCGACCTGCCCCGATCGCCTCGACGCAATCAAGGTGGGCGGCCTCGGCGATCCATGGGACAATTTCGCCCGTTCGGTCGCGCCGCTGGTGGCCGACTATCCCGACCGCTGCATCTGGGGCACCGACTGGCCGCATCCCAACATGCAGGACGAAATTCCCGACGACGGCCATATCGTCGACATGATCCCGCGCGTCGCCCCGACGGCCGAGCTGCAGCACAAGCTGCTCGTTGCCAATCCGGAGCGGCTCTATTGGTCGGACTAGATCCGCTCGCCCGTCCCGCATGGGCCGCGCTCAGCGGCCCGCAGGCGCATCTCGCCGAGATCAACGGCCGCGCCCGGCGCTTTCGCTACGACGTGAATGCAATCATCGCCTGCGAGGACGACGGTGCGAAGGCCGTCGCCGACCAGTTCGCCCTCCTCGCGCCGGGTGAACGGGTATTCGCGGTCCAGGTGGCGGATATTCCCGATGTGCCCGGGCTTACGACGGTCCTGTGCAGGCCCGCCGTGCAGATGATACTCGAGGAGTCCGAGGCTGGGTTCGAGGCGGAGGTCGATTTCGAGTTGCTGGGCGAGGACGATGTCGACGCCATGCTCGAACTTGCCGAGCTGACCCAGCCGGGCCCGTTCCGCCGCGAGACCTGCCGCGTGGGCCAGTTCATCGGCTTGCGCCGCGAAGGCCGGCTCGTCGCCATGGCCGGCGAGCGCATGCGCATCCCGGGCTACTGCGAAGTAAGCGGCGTGTGCACCCATCCCGATGCGCGCGGCGAGGGACTGGCGAGCCGCCTGTCCGCCTACAAGGCCCGCGAAATCCTCGCGCGCGGCGAAATTCCGTTCCTCCACGCCTGGCAGGACAATTGCGCCGCGATCCGCATCTACGAACGGCTCGGTTTTCGTATTGCGCGGCAGATGAATGTCACGGTTTTCGAGCGACCAGTCGTCGCGAAGTAACTCAGTGCGGCGGAACGCAAGGACTTCCCGCATGTTACCTTGAACATACAACTCTGCCGCGAGGGCTGAGGACGAAGGCTAGGGAAGCAAGAACTCTGATAGTTTCGAAATTCTACCAGCTGCCGGTCGCCGCGGCGATCGCCGCGCTTTTCGCCGCACCGGCCAGTGCGGAAGACAAGGAACCGTGGCGCTATCGCGTCGGCGCCGGGGCGCAGGTCAAACCGCAGTATCCCGGCGCCGACGACGTTTCGGTCCTGCCGATGTTCGACATCGACCGCACGCGCGGCGATGAACCCTTCGAATTCGAGGCGGCCGACGACAGCTTCGGTTTCAACCTGGTCAACTCCGGCGGTTTCGAATTTGGACCAGCGGTGTCGCTGGTCGGCAAGCGTAAATCGAAGGAAGTCGGGACCGCGACGCCCAATGTCGACCGGATCATCGAAGTCGGCGCCTTCGCCAATTACTGGCTCGGCGAGAATTTCCGCCTGCATAGCGAAGTCCGCCGGGGCGTGACCGGGCACGAGGGCTGGGAAGTCGACGGCGGTGCCGACGTGGTCTGGCGCGACGGGGACAAGTGGCTTGTTTCGCTCGGCCCGAGGGTCACCTGGGCGGACCACAAATTCCACGACGCTTATTTCTCTGTAACGCCGGCCACCTCACTCGCCACAGGTCTGCCGGTCTACGAGGCGAACGGCGGGCTCGAATCCTACGGCGCGACAGCCAGCGGTGAACTGGCTCTCACTCAACGCTGGGGCCTCTCGCTCTACGCCAAGTACGAACGGCTCACCGGCGACGCGGCGGACTCGCCGATCGTCCGGCAGTATGGCTCACGTGACCAGTTCTCCGGCGGCTTGGCGCTGAGCTACACCTTCGGCCGCTAGTCGCGCGCCAATGCAACTTCCTTGGCCTGCCGCCTGAGTGGGGTATGATGCCGGGCATGGCGTCTCAGTACGCTGGAGGAGAGATGACATGGCAGGAATTAGTCGCAGGGAAGCGATCGCTACGGCATCGATAGGAGCAGCAGGACTGGCCCTAGCTCCCTCGGCCGCGTCAGGCCAGGCCACTGCACCGGTCCCGGCCTTCGCCGGCAATCACCAGCCAAAGCCGCTGCGCTTCGATCCGGCGCGGCTCACCGGCCTGTCCGAAAAGCTCATCACCTCGCACTGGCAGAACAATTACCAGGGCTCTGTGCGGGCGCTCAATATGGTCGAGCAAAGGCTGGCCGCTGCCATGGCCGACACCGATTTCCCCGCGGTGATCTACGGCGGGCTCAAGCGCGAGGAACTGCACCGGACCGGCTCGGTGATACTGCACGAGCTGTACTTCGACGGCCTCGGCGGCGACGGCAAGCCGAGTGGCAGCGTGGCTCAGGCACTCGCCGCGGCGTTCGGTTCGATCGAGGCGTGGGAGGCCGAATTCCGCCGCACCGCGATGTCGCTCGCCGGCGGTTCGGGATGGTGCGTGCTGAGCTACAACCAGTCGACCGGCTCGCTGCACAACTACTGGGCGTGGGACCACATGCATTCAGCGGTCACCGGCGCCCCGCTGATCGCACTCGATATGTACGAGCATTCCTACCACATGGACTACGGCACCGCGGCGGCGAAGTATGTCGATGCCTTCCTTGCCAACCTTGATTGGGAGATTGTCGACGCCCGGCTGGCCGCAGCACGGTGAACTGCTCCCCGACTTAACCGTGTGTAACCGTTAAGCGCTGTGCGCCGCACCAAATTTGGTGTCATGGGCTGTCGGGCGCCGGCTCCCAGGCCTTCGGGTCGCCAAGTCGAATCCCGGGTCCGGTGCCTTTCAAGCGTCCCGTACATGTGCCGACGGATCCCAAGCTCCGACGCAGCCGTACGTGGATTTGTGCCGTATGCACGACGTCCCGGGTACTCCAAGGAAGATTAGGGACATCCTCCTGGAGTGCTCGGGACGGCTCGCGGTGCGATGAATTCGCCGTTTGCTCCACCCCGGCGGCTTGGCTAGACCAAGCGAAGGGGAGCCATGGCCGAGCAGCATTCCCACCTCAACGTTGCCCTCGAGCACGCGCTGCGATCGCCTGAGTTCGCCGCCGCTCCGCGCATGGCGCAGCTGCTCGCCTATCTCGTGAAGGAAGCCGAAGAGGGGCGCGGCGACTTCATCAAAGGCTACTCGATCGGTGTCGACGTCTTCGAACGTGGGGAGAACTTCGATCCCTCGCGGGATTCGATTGTCCGCGTACAGGTAGTCCGTCTCCGGGCGCTGCTCGACGAGTATTACGCCGGCAGCGGCAAGGACGAGGACTGGCGGCTTGTCATCCCCAAGGGCGGCTATTGCCCGCTGGTCGAGCCTCGCGATGCCGAGGCCGAAGCTGACCAGGGAGGTCCGGAAGCCGACCCACAGCCGAAACCAGCGCGGAAGGTGCTGGCGATTGCGCTGTCGGCCATCGCCATAGCGCTGGTCGCACTTGCTGCCTTCATTGTCGGACAGGGAAAGGAACGACACGAAGAGGCGCTGCAAATTGCCTTGCTCCAGCCCAACGGCCCGACGGTCTTCGTCGAGCGATATTCGGTTGCCGTGGACGACACCACCGCCGCAGCGCTGCGTGAAGGCTTGCACCACGATCTCATCACGTATCTATCGCAAATGCCCAGTCTCGGCGTGATCAGCATGCCGGGTTCCGGTTCGGAGGAAGCCGATGACGCCCACGGCGCCGAGTTCGTCCTGACCGGGGCAATCGCGACTTCGGGCGACACGTTTCGTATTTCATCGAACTTGATCAGGGTACGCGACCGCGTCGTCATCTGGTCGTCGGTCACGCCGACGGCACCGCTCGAAACGCTTACCCTTCTCGAAAAGCGTTCGGATCTCGCGCTGTCGGTCGCATCCGAATTGGGCCAGCCTTACGGGGTGATCCACGAGGAAATGCGCAACGACCTGGAAAACCATCGCGGCGTTTCATTCGAAAATTATCTCTGCGAGCTCCGGGCATACCAGTACATGCGTGCGAAGTCCGCCAAGCAGCTAGGCAAGGTGCGCGACTGCCTCGAACATGCGGTCAAGGACGTCGGCAACTACTCCAACGCCTGGGCGCTGCTGTCGTGGATCTACGGCGACGAGGCGCGCGTTTCGTTCGACCCGCAACGTGCCGGGGAAGCGACCGAGCGCGCGCTCGATGCGGCAAACAGGTCGGTGACGGCCAACACCACCAACGCAATGGCCTACGAGTACCTGGCCATCGCCCAGTTCTATGCCGGGGAGGGGGAGGTAGCTCTGGACTCGATCGACCGGGCCCTGCGCCTCGGCCCGAACAACGCGGAAATCCTCGCCAATGCCAGCTGGCTGTTTGCGCTGCTCGATGATCGCGAGGAAGTGATGGCGCTGTCGGCCAAGGCCATGGAGCTCAGTCCGGGCCACCCGGCATGGTACTCGGCAGGTCCGGCCCTGCGCTCGCTGTCGCTCGGCAATGGCACTGATGCGCTTCACTACGCGCGCCTGCACTACCGCGACGGAACGGCGAACGCACGCCTCCTGTTGGCGGCGGCCAGCAACCTGGCGGGCGATACCGCCGGCGCGAAGGCGGCCATGGCCGAACTCTCGCGGGAAGATCCGCGTATCGCCGGCAACCTCGATGCCTATCTCGCTTATATGCGGATACCGGACGACATCGTCCGGCTCATAAAGTCTCCCGCCGAATGACCATCCTGTTCGTCGGCCGCAGCACCTTCGACCTGGGCTACGTTTGCGCGAACTATCCGGAGGAGGACGCCAAGCATTCGGCGACGCACTTCTGGGCCGGTGCGGGAGGCTGCGCGCTGAATGCCGCCGTCACCGCAAGGGCGCTCGGCAGCGAGGTGAAGCTCCTGACGCTGCTCGGGACAGGGCCCTTCGCCGATGCAGTGCGGACGGAACTGGCGCAATATGACGTGCCGTTCGAGGACTTCGCGACCGACACCGAGGTCCTTCCGGTTTCCAGCATCATCGTGGTTCCGGGCAATGCCAGCCGCACGATAGTCGACCAACAACCCCCGCAAGCCTTGAAGTGCGAACCCGATATCGATGCCCTGCTGGCCGAAGCGACGTTGGTGCTGACGGACGGTTGGCTGCCGGCTCTCGTAATTCCGCTATGTCGCGGGGCGCGGGAGCAGGGCATCCCGGTGGTGCTCGACGGTGGTTCGGTGAAACCCTGGTCGGCCGAACTCATGCCGCTCATCGATTATGCCGTGGTCTCCAATCGCTTTCAGCCGGAATTCTCCTTCGAGGTACACCATCACTATCATTTCGCCATGACGCGCGGCGCGGGGCCGATCTCTTGGTACGACGGCTATGGCGGCGGAAGCATAACTCCTCCGCAGGTCGAGGCCGTCGACACGCTGGGGGCGGGCGACGTGTTCCATGGGGCGTTTTGCCATTACCTGGCCAAGTGGCCGGACTTCCCTGATGCACTCGAAAAGGCAGCTGTAGTGGCGGCAGAAAGCTGCCGCCACTACGGGGCCCGGGCCTGGATAGGCTCGTTCGGGGTGGACTAGCCCTCGATCGTCATCCGCACGAAATCGACCGTCTGCCGGGTCGCCTTGGCGAATTCGCCTGCAGTGGCCTGGAAGCTGCCGTAGTGGGCGAATTCCTCGGGCTTCATGCCGTCGTATTCGTAGGCCTGGCGGAAGCTCGGCAGCTTCATCAGCTTGGCGATGCTGGCGGGATTGGGCTCGCGCTCGATCGCCTTGGGATCGAACGGGGCGAGTTCGTCCTCGGCCTCCATCAGCTGGGCGATGTAGCCCGGCGGGCAGGTGTAGACCATGTCGCTGCCGGCGAAGTCGGCGATGTGGCGGCTGACCGTGTTGCCGGCGTCGTCCTTTTCGACCCGCATCGAGCATTGCAGCATCTTGGAGGGGTGGTTGTTCTCCTTGCCCCACCAGTATGCGCGCTTGAGCACGGCTTCCTCGCCATCGCGGATTTCCATCAGCGAGAGGTCGATCCCGCGCGCCTTGGCCTCGGTCTGCCAGTCCGAAAGCTGGCCGAGCCGGCTCGACATGTGGGTGACGACGCTGCGCCAGTTGGTCAGGTCGACCCCGTTCGACTTCGCACGTTCGAGGCCGCGGCTGACCGCGTTCATGCAGACGAGGTACTGCGGCACGGTGAAGCTGGTGGTGTTGTTGGTGCTGATGCCGCGCGCCGTCAGCTCCTCGATGATCTCGTAGCCTTCCTTCGAGCCGGGGATCTTGACCATGACGTTCGGGCCCTGCGCGTAAATCGACAGGCCTTGCTTGAGCATGGCCTCGCCATCGGTCACGAAACGCGGGTCGACCTGGCCGGAAAGGAATCCGAACTTGCCGCCCGACTTGTCGAACACCGGGCGGATCGCCTCGGCGCCGAGCCGCACAAGCTCGAGGTACATCGCCCAGTAGACGCCTTCGACGTCGAGCGAGGGATCGGCCGCGGCGATATCCTTGATGCGCTTGGTCCAGCCGGCCGGATCGACCTGGACGGCCTGCAGAGACAGCGGCGGATTGGTGGTCACGCCGCGGAAACCCATCGTGCCTTCGCTGGCGACGGTATCGGCGTTGTAGAAGCGGTTGAGCTGGCCTTCCCAGTCCGCGCGCTTGTCCGCGGGAGCGGCGGCGAGTGTCTTGGCTTCCCAGTCGGGATAGATCAGCGGCGAAGAATCCCACCAGATCTCGGCTTCGGGATTGGTGGCGGCGAGCTTTTCGAGCGGATGTTGTGTCATGGCCTCTCCATTGCCCAACTTGGCCGGGTCTGGTCCAGCCATTTCCCGCCATGGTTGGGGAAAGCTACGCTTGTGCGTCCGTTCGTGTCAAAGTGTCGCAGTGCCGCTTGGCGGCTTGCCCGGAACCGGCGAGCGGCTAGAACCGGCGCGATGACAACCGTCCTTCCGCGCCTCGCCCTGCCGTTCGTGCTGTTTGCTGGCGCGCCGCTCGCCGCGCAGGATGAGGCCGCGTCCGAGAAGTCCGGCGAAACCTGGGGCGGAACCGAGATCGTCGTCACCGGGCGGAACCCGAACGAAGTCGATGCGCGCGAGGTGACCAGGCAGGCGCGCTCGATCACGCGCGAGACCAACCTGCGGCACGAGCCCGTCGCGCTCTTCGCGGAACCCGCTTGCCCCGGCGTCGCCGGGCTGCAGGTGCGCTTTGCGGAGACCGTCGTTGCCCGTTTCCGGCTCGTCGCGGAAGAGCTCGACATCCCGCTCGCGCCCGAAGGCACCTGCCGTCCGAACATCATCATCTCCTTCAGCAAGGACCCGCGCGCCGGGCTCGAGGCGCTCAACAAGAAGACCGGGGTGTTGTCCTACAACCTCTCGGCCGCCGAGCGCCGCGAGCTGACCGAGAAGGACGAGCCGGTTAAGGTCTATTCGCTGGTTGAGGACGTGATGCGCAACGGGCAGGTCATTCCGCGGCGCCAGAACCTGACCCAGATCCCGGTCGGCACGCAGGAAGGCGGTCAGTCGTTGATCTCCAACGGCATCCGCCGCAACATCACCTCGGTCACCGTCGTGTTCGACAGTGATTTCATCGGCGGCAAGAGCCTGCGCCAGCTGGCCGACTATGCGGTGATGCGTGTCTTCGCCCGGACCAAGGACGCCAAGGGGTCGAACGCGCCGGACTCGATCCTCAGCCTGTTCGGCACCGATCCCGACGTGGTGCCGCCGAGCGGCCTGACCGACTTCGACCGCGCCTACCTGACCTCGCTCTACGAGGGCAGTCCGTATGGCGACGGGTTGAACAGCGTCCAGCGCGTGGCGCAGGTGCTCAAGCGGCAGTTGGGCGGGGACGAGTAGGCGCGGCCGGCACCGCGCCCGCCCACCGCGTCAGATATCCGTCGACGCTCCGACGTTGCGATACTTGATCAGCCACTTGCCATCGACCTTGACGAGGTCGTCCACCCCATTGCCGGCGGCGACGACCTGCGGACGGTCGGGATCGTCGCCCCGGCCGAAATTGCCGAACACCGTCTGGTGGTAGTAGTGGTACTTGGCCGTCGTCGGCCCGGTAAACTCGATGTACTGGTTCATCGTGAAGTGGCGCATCGTCCCAAGCGCCGGCTCGCCCTTGGCCTTGCGGTCTTCCTGGCCCTTGACGAGGTCGGTGATCATCTTCTCGAGCGCCGCGCGGCCCTTGGTCTGGCCGAAGGCGCCGTCCTCGGTGAAGTGGGCGGCGTATTTCTTGGCGTCGTACATGTCCAGGCTGCGGTCGTAGGTCCACATCAGGTTCTCGATCGCCTCGCGGTCGGCCACGCGTTGCGCGGCGGCTTCGGGCGCCATCGGCTTCACCGTGTTCGAGGCCTGCGGCGGGGCAGGGGGCAGGGTCGCCGGATCCCAGTGCTCGTCGGCCTTGCCGTCGACGAAGCGCCAGGTGTCGAACCAGGTGGTCGTGTAGGTGTCGTTGGGGTCGCTGCCGTAGGGCACGATGCGGCGCGTCAGGATGGTGACGTAGTCGCCTTCCGCACTTACCATGACGACCCCGTTCGGGTCGTTGGCCGACAGCGCCGGGCACGGGTCGAGCGGCTTACGCTTGGCGACCTCGGTGAAGTAGTAGACGACGCCGGCCAGCCCGCTCGCGGCGACAGGGTTGTGCTGGATGTACTTGTCGGTCAACCATTCGCTCGCCCGGTTCCACTCGTTGCACTTGAGCAGGTTACGCTGGATGTGCAGCGCCGCTTGCTTGTTGCGGTTGAGCGTGGGGTCCTTGCTGGTGAACAGCGATTCCGGGTCCGGATGCGGCACCACCGGATCGCTCAGGGCGCGCTGCTGGGCGGAAGCGGGCTGTGCCGTCAGCGACAGTGCGGCGGCAGCGGCAAGAAAGGCAAACTGGGACTTCATCTGGATACTCTCCCCTTGATCCGGAATCGGGACGGATGATGATGGGGCGATGCCGCTTTGTCCATCTCCGAACGCTACTTCCCGAGCACGCCGCGGTCAGGCGACTGGGAGGCTAGTTGCCGTCAGTCGCCGCTTCGAGCGAGGTTGAAGCGATGTCGTTGCCGCTATTCTCGAGCGCCGTGGCTTCCACGCGCAACTGCTCGAAGTGTTCGGGCGAGAGGTCGACGGCCGCGGCGCCTTCCTGCCAATCGCCCTCTTCGAGCAATTGGCCAAGTTCGCGGTCGAGCGACCGGTATCGTTCGATGTCCCCGGTGTTGATCGCCCGGCGCATGGCCTTGGCCGCGGGCGCGACGACCTGCCCGCGGACCTGTTTCTCACATGCCTCGATCTGGCGCTGGATGCCGGGAAGCGCGGTGTGGCCTTCGTACGCCTCGAGCAGGCGGCGGCGCGCATCGGGACTGATGTCAAAAAAGGTCGTCTGCTTGGCCAGGTTGCAGTTGGCATCGAAATTGGCCTTCGCCACGCGCCGCACGAGATATCCGGGGCAGGGGCTCGCCTCGTTGGAAAGCATTGCGTAGGCCGTCTGGACGGCCGAGACGAGCGTGGTCTGGTCGGTGCTCTGCGCAGCGCGCTCGAGTTTGCCGGCGTCGCCGAGATTGCAGGCTACCGAGGGGCTGGGTTTGTGCACCGTGAACGCAAACAGGTCGGCGCCGATCTGTCCGCGCACGCGGAACGGCACGCTGGTCCCGTCGGAATAGCGAACCACGATGTCGAGCGCTTGGTAGACGCGGTCCGCAAAGGACTCCTCCCCAAGATAATAGTTGGTCCGATCGGTGAAGTCCGAATTCCCGAGCGGCGACTGGAACTGCACCCGGCGAGGCTTTTCCGATTCCCAGTCGACCTTCGCACGGACTTCGGCCTGGGCAGCTGCGACGCCGGGCACCGCCAGCAGGATCGCCGCCAGCAGCACCGTGATCCGGCATATTTCCGTCATCGCCCTATTCCCCATTGCCCCCTCCTCCGCCGCCACCCGTCAGCCATTTGGCGATTGCCCCGGCCGGCTTCTTCCAGCTGATGCGGAGGAGCGTCGCGAGAAAGGCGCCGAACCATACCACGGCCCCGCCGAGCAGGACATGGATCTGCAAGCTCATCTGTTCGTTCGTGAGCGAGGTGAAGCTGCGCAGGATGTTGAGGTCCTCGCCGTTGTCGATCTCGGACATCAGAACGAGCGAAAGCGCCACCCCGACCAGGCACAGCGCGGCGACCGCCAGGATCGTGCGCAGTCGCTTGTACAGGCCCGCATAGAACTGCGTGCCATAGGTGATTACCGCGAAGACCGCAGCGAGGCTCTTTCCGATCCAGCCGCTGCCGGCAGCGATCCAGTTGAAGAAGCGCCATGAGAAATAGAGGCTCGGTTCGGCATCCTCGGGGAAGATCCCGAACCGGTCGGTGGTCGCCAGGAAAAGAAGCCATGCGATCGCCGCCGCAGCGGCGCCGAGGGCGCAAAGCGCGATGACCGCGGCAGCCACGCTTTCGTTGGTTACGGGCGTCCCTCGCGGTGTTCCTTCATCGTCAGCCATGTCCGCCCCCGTTGGACTGCCCCTCATTGCCCGCCGAAGCTAATGCCCGTTCCCCGGTCCGGCAACATACGGAATCTCGTATACGGTCGAGGGTTGTTGCGACGCAGCAATGGCGCTATGGGCGCCCGCGTAAAACCGCTCCCGAAAGCACAGATAATGACCTCGCTCCGCAACGTGGCGATTATTGCCCACGTCGATCATGGCAAGACGACGCTCGTCGACCAGCTGTTCCGCCAGTCCGGCACCTTCCGCGACAACCAGCGCGTGGAGGAAAGAGCCATGGATTCCAATGACTTGGAGAAAGAGCGCGGGATCACGATCCTGGCCAAGCCGACGTCGGTCGAGTGGACTCCCGAGGGCGGGCACGAAACCTACCACATCAACATCGTCGACACCCCCGGCCACGCCGACTTCGGCGCCGAGGTGGAGCGCATCCTCTCGATGGTCGACGGGGTGATTCTCCTCGTCGACGCCGCCGAAGGCCCGATGCCGCAGACCAAGTTCGTCACCGGCAAGGCGCTCGGCCTCGGCCTCAAGCCGATCGTCGTGGTCAACAAGATCGACCGCCACGACGCCCGCGCCAGCGAAGTGCTCGACGAGGTGTTCGACCTCTTCGTCGCGCTCGAGGCCGACGACGAGCAGCTCGACTTCCCGGTCCTCTACGCCAGCGGCCGCAGCGGCTTCGCCAGCGAGGACCCGGAGGCTCGCGAAGGCGACCTCACCCCGCTGTTCAAGCTCATCGTCAGCCACGTCCCCGCGCCCGATCTCGACGAGGACGGCGATTTCGCCATGCTCGCCACCCTGCTCGATCGCGACAGCTTCCTCGGCCGCATCCTCACCGGCCGCATCGAATCCGGCCGTCTCGAAGTCGGCATGCCGATCAAGGCGCTCGACGTCGCCGGCAACCTCGTCGAGGCGGGCCGCGCCACCAAGGTCTTCGCCTACAACGGGCTCGATCGCGAACCCGTCCTCCACGCCAAGGCGGGCGACATCGTCGCCATCGCCGGCCTGACCGAGGCGACCGTCTCCAACACGCTGTGCTCGCCCGAGGTCAGCGCCCCGATCTACGCCCAGCCGATCGACCCGCCGACCCTCGCCATGACCTTCGCCGTCAACGACAGCCCCTATGCCGGGCGCGAGGGCGACAAGGTGCAGAGCCGCGTCATCCGCGACCGGCTCGAGCGCGAGGCCGAAGGCAACGTCGCCATCCGCATTACCGAGAGCGCCGACCGCGACGCCTTCGAGGTTGCCGGTCGCGGCGAACTCCAGCTCGGCGTGCTCATCGAGACCATGCGCCGCGAAGGCTTCGAACTCTCGATCAGCCGCCCGCGCGTGCTGTTCCAGGATGGCCCGAACGGCCGCGAGGAGCCCTACGAAACCGTCGTCATCGACGTCGACGACGAATTCTCCGGCACGGTCGTCGAGAAGATGGCCATGCGCAAGGCCGAGATGACCGACATGCGCCCGTCCACCCAGGGCAAGACGCGCATCACCTTCTCCGCCCCCAGCCGCGGCCTCATCGGCTACCACGGCGAATTCCTCTCCGACACCCGCGGCACCGGCATCATGAACCGCCTGTTCGAGAAGTACGGCCCCTACAAGGGCCGCATCGAGGGCCGCCAGAACGGCGCCCTGATCTCGATGGAACAGGGCGAGGCCGTGGCCTACGCGCTCAACGCGCTGGAAGACCGCGGCGTGCTGTTCGTCAGCCCCGGCGACAAGCTCTACGAAGGCATGGTGATCGGCGAGAACGCCAAGCCGCAGGACCTCGAGGTCAACCCGCTCAAGTCCAAGCAGCTCACCAACTTCCGCGCCAGCGGCAAGGACGAAGGCATCCGCCTCACCCCGCCGCGCAAGATGACGCTGGAACAGGCCATCGCCTACATCCAGGACGACGAACTGGTGGAGGTGACCCCGCAGTCGATCCGGCTACGCAAGCGGTACCTCGACCCGCATGAGCGCAAGCGGCAGGCGCGGGCGGCGGCATGAAGTCGCCGCGCGCGCTTCGCACGCATTCGTTCGGGCCGATAACGGCGCCAATAAATGGGGGCTAGTTAGTCCAGCGTTCTATTGCTGCTTGGCTACCGTGATGCCGGAGATCTGCGTTCCTGCGCCGGGATTGCCGGCCGGGACGTTGATCGAGAAGTTTCCACCTATCTCTTCGCCCGCGGGACCATAGAAGCGGGTGGTCAATGAACCTGCACCTGTTCCACCCTTTGTCAGATCAACGGTTGTATCGATGAAATCTCCCGATAGGGCTCCAGAGAAGTCGTACGTTCCAAAATCGATCGAGAGTGAACCGTTGCGTCCAGTGCCCGTAAGATCGAGAGTCCCTGACATGACTTGTGTCGAAAAGTTGACGTCGAAGCTCGACGTGCCGCTCACGTCATACTCGTCGCTGGTTGGCTGGTTTGCACCTGCACCGTAAACGACCCCGTGGTATTGCGCGCTACCAGTCCTCGCCTGCATGAGGAATTGTTGCGTCTCGAGCCCATAGACGAAGAAGTCCTCGTCCGTATGTGACGGCACTTGCGAAACGGTGAGATGGCCAAAACTCGTGTAGGTTAAAGCAAGTTCAGTGTTTGCGCTCCCTGGCTTGTAGAGTTGCAGGGAGACGTCCTGGGGGCCTCCTGACGCATCTTTGAGCGTTGCCTCGTAACTCGTGAAGTTGGGGTTGCTCGAAGTGACAATGTCGGTTCCGTCAATCTGGCCGTGCGGAAATTGCGATGACAACGGTGCGAACAGAAACGACCCGTCGGAATGCCACGTGATTTGCCCGCTGCCGAGGAGCGTTTGCACATAGGTAATCGCTCCGGCCTTCCGCGTTACCGAGAACTGCGCGCTGGGCGCAGTGAACAATTGATCGCGAACGAGATTTGTCATCGTCAGGTTCGGCATAGCTGCCCCCGGGACGCTCGTACCGGTGAACGATCCGGTCACCGCAGCGCCGGTAGTGCTGGTTCCGGAAAACGACGCACCGATCTCCTGCGCCTGGGGACCGTAAAAGCTGCCGGACAGGGTTCCAGGGATCTGACCGTACCGACCGCCGAAGACCGCATATCCGGCAAAGGTGCTGTCGGATGCGGAAAGGTGCCCTGAGGCGAACATATCGATGCCGCCGCCATATGTCCCCTCGCCGGTGAGGAGATTGTAATCGGTCATGGTCGTGGTCTGTGCAGTGAAAATCCCGCTCGCGAAGTCGGTGGAGAAGAGCCCTGACCCCTGGAAAATTCGCGGTTCGTGACCGGGCGACGAAGCAAGGCCGAAGACATCGATTTGATAACCCGCGGTCCCGACCCGGGGGACAGCGGAGGCTGCGCTGTCGAGACCGAAGGTGAAGGTTGAAAACAGGGTATCCTGAACCGAACCGCTGATGGTGTTTCGCTGCAGGTAGGCCATGCGAACATACTGCGTCGCCGGGAGGCCGCTGTAGGGTTTCGAAACGATGGTCAGATAGTCATGACCTCCGCTTACGGCGATTGAGTATTGCGTGTCGTTCGAGGTCGTGCCGCTTACGTTCGCCGGGAGGAACTTGTCGCTAGTGCCTCCCAGCGTGACGGTATAGCTCTTGTCGGTCGCGTCGTAGGAAATGGTGAGGTCGCCCAGCGACTTGCTTCCGCTTGCGACCGTTTTCGATGTCAGATCGAACGAAAGGTCGTTTGCGCCGGCATCGCTGGCGAACGTCTGGTTTGCCTTCAGATTGTCCATCGTCGTGTTGACGGCTGAGGGGGTGGGCGTCGGGGCCGGGGTTGAATTTACACTTCCGCCGCCCCCACACGCCGAAAGAGAGACACTCAGCGCCACGACCAGCGCAAGTTTGCAACGCATATCGACCCTCCAAATTATGGACGCACCTTCTTTCGCCCATCTGTAACTGTCAATTGTCTGAAAGCTTTAGAACATAAAAGATGGCACCCGCTGTTGATTTCACACTGCACCCGAATGTCCTGCGGTAAATCGGTCGTGCTGATCTTCATGGAACAGGGCGAGGCCGTGGCCTACGCGCTCAACGCGCTGGAAGACCGCGGCGTGCTGTTCGTCAGCCCCGGCGACAAGCTCTACGAAGGCATGGTGATCGGCGAGAACGCCAAGCCGCAGGACCTCGAGGTCAACCCGCTCAAGTCCAAGCAGCTCACCAACTTCCGCGCCAGCGGCAAGGACGAAGGCATCCGCCTCACCCCGCCGCGCAAGATGACGCTGGAACAGGCGATCGCCTACATCCAGGACGACGAACTGGTGGAGGTGACCCCGCAGTCGATCCGGCTGAGGAAGCGCTACCTCGACCCGCACGAGCGCAAGCGGCAGGCGCGCGCGGCGGCTTAGTGGAACCGTGGCGCGATTGGCAGCATTTCGCGCTGCCGATCCGCTCGCGGCCCACTAGTCCTAGTTACTGCAAGGACTCGCGTCAGGCGAACGAGCCTAGCCGCTCGAACACCCAGAACATGCTGATCGATCCGATCGCGTAGGGAGCCAGCCTGCGTGCCTGAACTGGCCATTGGGGCCGCAGTGCGACGAGGCGCAATGCGACGAGGACCACGGCCACGAAAGCCAGTTGACCCAGTTCGACCCCGACATTGAAGCTGGCGAGCGCCAGCGGGATCGCGCTTTGCGGCAGGCCGATCCGGGCGAGCGCTCCGGCAAAGCCGAGGCCGTGCAGCAGTCCGAATATGAACGCGACAAGCCAGGGCTTGCGGCTGGTCAGCGTCGGCTTTCCTTCCACCTTTCGCAAGAGTTCCAACGCGAGGAAGGCGATGCTGAGCGCGATCGTTGCTTCGACCGGCGGGCCGGGCACGTCGACGTAGCCGAGCGCGGCCACGCTCAGCGTAATGCTGTGGGCAACGGTGAACGCAGTAATGGTCTTCACGATCCGCATCGCTCCGCTGGTGATGAGGATCAGCGCAAAGACGAACAGCAAGTGGTCAAAGCCCAACAGGATGTGTTCCACGCCAAGCACGAGATAGCTTCGCACCACCGTCCAGAACGATGGCTCGGTATCTATCTCAACGCTCGCCTTGGTTGGCTGGAGCAGGTAGCTGAAGCGGCTGCCGTCACGCAGCTCGATTTCGGCAAGGACGTCGATTGCCGAATTGCCGAGCCCGTCGATAGTGAGCGTGCTGCCGGGGAGCGGCCCCTCTCCATCGAGATGGTAGTGAAAGACGACGAAGCCTTCGATCAGCGCGCCGTCGTCGGTCTCCTTGAGCGTGAAGCCCGGTCCGAAGCGCGGGGCGATATCGAGGACCGTATCGTCTGTTCTGGGCACCTTCCACAGGACGTCGTAGCTGTCGGGGCCGATCTCGCGCACCTGCAGATAGGCGGGGCGGATTTCATGCGCCTGGGCTGCAGGGACGGCGGCAAGGAAACATAGGGCGAGCAGGGCAAGGAAGCGCCACACCGGCCGCATGACGGCCATGGACGCGCCGCAAGCCTGGCCAGGATCCCTCACGCGGCGGATCATTGCGAGGCGAGCGCCAGCTGGACGTCTGCCGGGACGCCCTCGGCCGTGATCCGTACCGTGTAGCGCTTGCGCAACGCGTCGTATGCCGCCTGTTCGGCATCGCGCTGTGCCTGGTAGTCGTACTCTCGCTGCACGTATGGCCTGACGCTTTCGAAGCTCGGCTGGTGTGCATCTTCGCGCTTGTCGACATAGACAAGGTGAAGCCCGTAGCCGGAAGCGATCGGACCTTCCCACTTGCCGACGGGTACCTTTGCCAATTCCGCTGCGAAATCGTCACCGAACGCATTGGCAATGTCGGGCCCAGCCGTGACGCCCCAATCGTTCGGGACGCCCATCCTGTCTTCCTGCGCTTCGGGAACCGGATTGCCCTCGCGCAGCGCCGCGAGCGTGGCTAAGGCCGCGCTCCGTTCCGAAGTCAGGAAAAGGACCTGGCGAAATCCGATACTCTGCGGCTGGGCGAACAGGTCGGGACGCCTCTTCATGTAGATGCGCAGCTCGTCGTCCGTGACGGGCTTCATCAGCCGCGAGACATCGCCTGCGACTGCCTCCATCTTCTGCGCCAGCCTGCGCTTGATGATTTCGTCGTTCTGGTCGAGGTTCATGCGCATGGCTTCGAGGTAAAAGATTTCCTTCCGCAAATGCCGGTCGATGATCGCCTTGACGTCGTCAGGTGAGGGGTCGCGTTTCCATTCCGCCTTCCACAGCGCTTTCAGATGGTCGAGCTGAGGCTGGTCGATAACGATCTCATCGACCGGCGGCCTGGGCGGATTGATCCAGTACCAAGCCGCGAAAATCAGGGCCCCGAGAGCGATGAAATGGACGAGCGGTTCGCGAACCAGTCTGGCTAACATGCGTCCTCAGTTCACCTCATGCCAGATCGGCGAGCCCCAGGCGCGCTCCACGATCTCCTTCTTGACGTCCGGCTGGAACTTCACGCCGAATTTGAGTTCGTCGTAAAGGTTCCAGCGTGCCGTCGGAAGTTGCAGCACGCGAATGTAGTAATAGGCGTTCTGGTTCGGATCGTAGTCCGGATCGGTCCACACGCCCATCAGTTCGGCGCTGCCCTTGGTGGTGTTGAACTTGCCCGTCTTCAGGTCGATGGGGGCGTTGATCGGCTCGACCGTCCCATCGGCGCGAAGGCGATTGCCCGAAGCGACGACGTTGTAGACCTTGTCCTTGATTTCGCCGTTCTCGTACCAGCCCTTGACGATCTGGATGCGGTCGAGGTTGGGTCCGATCGGATCCTTTACCGCCCAGACCAGCAGTTGCGGCGCCCTTGTGCCGGTGTAGTTCCCGCCCATCGGCACGCCCTTAGCATAGCCGTCACGAACCATGTCGGCGTATGAGGCGTAGCTCGAAGCAAAACCCTGGCCGGCGAAGGCGCGCACCTTCATGCGGGGGCCGCTGGTGGCGAAGGTTTCCTTGGCGGCCATGGAATCCCAGATCGCGCCGCGTGTGTTGGACGTAGCCCAAACCCCGGTGATTGCCCCGGGGCTGAGGTCGGAGACCTTCATTTCCCCTTCGAGGATTGCTGCGGCGCGGATTTCTGCCGTCTGGTCGGCCAGGCCGTGGCTGCCCACGGTCCAGTTGTCTTCTTCGACATTGCCGGGTGCGCCGTTGTGGCTGTCCGTCCCACCGACGAAGCCGTACTTGAACGGGTTGATGCCCAAGTCGGTCTTGTACTTGAGACCGCGACCAAGACCGTAGCGGACGAAGTTCTGCTTCATGAACTTGCGATCGTTGTAGTCCTGAAGCGATCGCGCGTTCTCGAAATCGGCGAATTCGTCGTTCGGCCAGAAGTCGGGCACCACTTCGGAGTTGCCCTTGATCTGCATCATCTCGATCAGCGGTTCCATGGCCGCCCGCGTGGCCGCGTACTCCCGTGTGATCGGCTTGCCGCTGAGCGTGGCCTCGGTGAACAGCAGACCTTTGCTCTCGTTCGGGTTGTGCGGCATCGCGAACACCTTCACACCGGCGTCGCGCTGTGCCTTCATCCATGCCCACAACTCTTCCGGATCGTCACCTTCGTTCGAGGAGAACGGGACTTTCGGCAGGTTTGTGTCCCGGAACAGGATGTTGCGATGGAGGTTGCCGCCGCCAGGTGCCGAGGTCCACTCGTAGGCGTGGATCGTAGTGAACTTGCCGGGCTTGTAGTTCCGTTCCGTGGCCTCGTAGTTCCTGCGCCAGGTCGTTTCGACGGCGGATTGGCCCTGGAAGAAGGATGGGTGGGGGTCTCCGCCGCCAGCCAGCGGGGTCAGGACATACTTGCCGTAAAGCCCCAGCGCGGTTTCGAGGTCCGGTGCATCGCGGAAGGACTTGGCGATCGGATCGTCGTAACCGGGAGCTCCCGGGTTCATCAGGCTGTAGGCTTCGCCCATGAATTCGGAGTGATCGGTCACCGCGACGAAATCGAGCGGCCGCTTGATCTTGTGCATCGAGCCGTTGACCATGATTTCCTCGCCCTGGGCGAAGCGATAGGCGTCATCCGGCGTCAGGCGATTGCCGCCGATGAAGGCGTCCATGGAAACGCCCGTGTGCAGGTGTGTCTCGCCGAAATAGGCTTCCTTTAGCGGGTTCTGCGGGACGTCCGCGTCCGAAATCGCCGGGAGCACTTCGTGTTCCGGCCCGGTTACAACAGCCTGCTGGGCGGGGGCGAATGCTGCCAGTGCGATGATGAGTCCTGATGCGCCACACGCGAGAAGCAGTCTCATAGCCATATCCCCTTATCGACATCCGCGGTGCGGATGATCCTTCTGACCCGAGGCAACGATGCGACGACGGTCATTCTAGGCCGAGGCAATCACGCGGGTATCGGGAATTTCCCCCCCCTTTTCTTCGACGAAGGAAAAAACCATTTTCCTACAGGCCCCTGTTTGTGCCTTGGCCTGACCGTTGAGGGCTTCGCCCCCAGCTACGCTTCCGGAAAGCTCGCGGTGGGCGGGGTCGGACCAGTCAGGAGATCCGACGCAGATGTTGACCTGACGGCGGAGCGTGGATCGACCTGTCGGCGGACGGGCGGCCCTGTTGTCGGAGTTCGTCGACGCAAGGCGGCCTTTCATCGCAGCCGCCCCATGCTGGTCGCTTGGCCAATCGAGTTCAGCTACGCCGCAGCGCACTCCCGCAAATACCCTGCCACTTGAAGCTACGGAACGCCGGATGGTCCGGCGCTTCAGGTCTGACGGGCGATCAAGATCGCCCGTATGAGGGAATATTTCAAATGAAGAAGACTGCACTGGCAGCATCGATTGTGGCTGCCTTTACCTTCTCCGGTGCGGCTCCTGCCTATGCCCAGGACGACAAAGCCTTCACCGGGCCCTGGGCCGGCGCGGTCGTTGGCTACGACACCTTTACCTCTGGCGACGACACCGACGATTCCGAAGATGGTGTCACCTACGGCATCGCGCTCGGCTACGACGTAAACCTTGGCGGCGTGGTGCTGGGTGTCGAGGGTGAACTGGCCGACAGCTCGGTCAGCGCTTCGGCCACAGACGTGCTGCAGGACGACGACATGCTGACCCTGTCGGCAGGTCGCGATCTCTACGCCGGCATTCGTGTCGGTGTGCCTGTCAGCGAAACCATGCTGCTGTTCGCCAAGGCGGGCTACAGCAACCAGCGCTTCGCCGCGACCTATGAACTCGATGACGAAGTCGAGAGCATGGGCGAGAACCTCGACGGCTATCGCATCGGTGGCGGCCTCGAATTCGACTTCGGGCAGCCGTTCGCCCGCATCGAATACCGTTACTCCGATTACGGTGCCTTCTCTGCCACCGATATCGAAACCAGCCGTCACCAGGTCATGGTGACTGCCGGTCTGCGCTTCTGACAAACGCACGACCCCCAAACCCCGTCCATCGGAAGCGCACCCGCCCGGCCTTGTGCCGGGCGGGCATTTTTCCATGTCGGAGTGAATTGCGAGCGGTGGGCGATCCAGCGCGCTGCCGCGCCCTCAACCTTCCCTGCCGGTTAGCGCCTTCAGTACGTGCTTGACGTAAGTAGGTCCGACCTGGACGATCGCCCCGTCGCGCAGCACTAGGTTGAGGCTGCCTTTGCCGGGACGCTCCAGCCTTTCCACCAGGTTCGGCCGCACGAAGGCGGAACGATGCACCCGCATCAGGCCCTGCGGATCGAGTTGCGCCTCGAGCGCATGCATCGAGATGCGATGGAGATAGCTGCGCGTCGAGGTATGCAGCAGGACATAGTCCTTTGCGGCCTCGATCCAGTCGATCAGGTCCACGTCCAGACGCACCTGACCTTCCCGCTGCGCCACCCAGAACTCACGCGTATAGCGCGAGCTTTCGGCCAACGTTTCGCCTCCGCGCGTGGCCGCTTCGTTCAGCCGGATACGTCGCTGGGCACGGACGATTGCCTGGCGCAAGCGGTCGAACCGGACCGGCTTGAGCAGGTAATCGGCAGCATCGACGGCAAAGGCGTCGGGCGCGAAATGTTCGAAGGCAGTCACGAAAACGATTTCCGGGCGATTTTCCAGCGGCAGGTCTGCCGCCAGCGCCATGCCGCTGCCGCCGGGCATCTGGATATCCAGCAGCACGAGATCGGGATTGTTCGCTTCGATCAATTCTGCGGCCCTGGTGGTATTCTGCGCCGTACCGACGATCTCGACACCCTCGATATAGCCTAGCAGGTCGGCCAGGCGGTCGAGCGCCAGCTCTTCGTCATCGACCAGCAGGATACGCAGCGTCATCGCGGTTGTTCGATCACCAGCGGCATGCGCGCTATGGCAAGGTATGTCCCTTGCCGGCGTAGCGTTTCGATGCGACCGCGCTCACCGTATAGCGAGGACAGCCGCGCCTCGATATTGCGCAGGCCGATTCCGCTGCGCTTCTCGCTCAACGCGGGATCGGGGCAATGATCGTTCTCCACAATTAGCACCAGGTCTTCGCCGTCCTGCTGTACCGCCAGCACGATGTTCACGGTCTCATCGGTCTCTGCCACAGCGTGCTTGATGGCGTTTTCGATCAGCGGCTGGATCAGGAACGGCGGGATTCCGGCGTCGCGCAAGTGCGGCGGGCAATCGATGTCGAGCGCCAGCCGCTCACCGAAACGGATCCGCTCGATGGCGATATAGGCGGCAATGGTCTCCAATTCGATGTCGAGCGTCTGCGGGTCGTCGGGATCGCGTGCCAGGGTCGAGCGCAGGAATTCGCTCAGCGCTTCGAGCATGTGCTCGGCCTGCCGGTTGCGCTTGGTGATGACCAGCGAAGATATCGAGTTGAGAGTGTTGAAGAGGAAATGCGGGTTCAACTGGTAGCGCAGCGCCGAAAGCCGTGCCTGCTGCGCCAGCGTATTGGCCTCGGCCAGCAGCCGGTCACGGTCGAGCGCCAGCCGGTTGTGCGCCAGCAGCGCGTAGATCGCGCCGAGCAAGCCGAAATGCGGGATGAAGACGGCGAAGTTGTTGGTCAGGCGAAAGATCGGGTCCGTGGATAGCGTGTTGCCTGGCTGGAACGATGCGATGAATCCGGCGGCGGCCAGGTCGAGCAGCGCCAGCAGCGCGGCGGCGGCGAGCACCGCCAGCGTCGCCACCACAAGCTTGCTTCGCATCTCGCGCTGGAAAACTCGCCAGATCGCGACGAACAGGGCATACGAAATCGCGGTGCCCCCCAGCGAAATGGCTGCAATCGACAGGAACAAATACAACGAAGGTTCCTGCCCAGCCACGAACATCGGGATCACGAACAGCACGGACGACAGCACCCAAACTACAGGCGTCAGCCAGAGGGCGAAGCGGCCTTCGCCCTGGCGCAGCAGCTGCAGCAGGTTGCCGTCAGTCTCCGAGGGCACTGTTCGCCGGATCCCGGAAAACTGCCAGTGCCAGCGCTCCGACAGTGATGGTGCGCGAAAGGCCTTCGTCGCTGAGGTCGCTAATGTAGATCACGGGCTGGCCATTGATTTCGACCGCGCCAACCGGGTGGCCATCCTGTTCGAATACGTAACCAATGGGAGTGGCCATTTCGATCGGCGACCCGGCAAGTTTGTGGACCGAGCGGATTTCCAACTTTTCGCCGCCCAGCGCAATCTCCCCGCGACGTTCGCGGCGGCTCAGGGCACCGGCAAGGCCGGTCCGCACTTCCTGCAGTTCGAAACGCGCAGGGATGGCCCGTCCATCAGCCGTGAATTCGCAACGATACGACATCCGGCGCGGGGTGAATTCCACCACGCCGAAATCAAGCACGCGCTCGCGCATCCGGCAGTCCGCCTCGATAGTCGAACTGATGCCCGGCCCTTTGATCACGAAGCCCGAATGGCCCGAATTGCGCACGACGGCATCGAGAAAGGCCAGCCGTTCTTCCGAGCGCTCGTAATCACCGGCATAGTCGCCGGTGCGGAAGCGGCCGTGATTCCAGCCGCCGATACCCTCCACGGGCAAACGGACGGATTGGTCAATCAGCGGTTGCGGCACGCGCATTTCTGCCGGCTGGATGGCAGCGCAGGCACCAGCCATTAGCGGCGCGGCAAGGGCAATCGGCAAACGCATCAGGTCGTCCTTCGGGTATTCAGGATGCCGCAATGATGCGACGACCTGCACCTTCGCGCAGGACTTACGCTGCCTGCGATGGAAGCCACGCGACCAAGCGACGAAAGCCCGAAATGCCGCGACCAAACCCTCCTGCCTGCAGCTATCGCGATGCCGGCTGCACGAATCGCGCCGAAATCCTGTCGCCACTGACAGCCTCACTGCATGGGAATAGTAGCGGAGAATTGCCCCGCCCCTCCACGACCAGCCAACTTGTCCGCGAAGAATGTCCACTTTCGGGAACTAAGAAGTCGGGCTCTTATCTCTTGGATCAGTGCGCAAAGCTGAAGTGAAGTTCTTCCGCTTGGGCCAAAAACCATTTTCCTACAGCCCCCTGTTTGTGCCTTAGCCTGATCGTTCGGCAAGCTCACGGTGGGCGGGGTCGGACCAGTCAGGAGATCCGACCATGCGCAAGAAAGGAAGGGCCCTGCGCGAGGCCCAGGCTGTCGTCGCGGAGGTGGCCGGCTCGGCCTCGGCTCCGGGCTCCTCGGCGCTGCGCCGGCGGGCGGCGCGGGCGGCGGGTTAGAACTGGCGCTGGCGGATGGTCGGGCCGATCGCCGTCTTGTAGGTCACGGGTCCTTCGAACGGCAGTTCCACCGCCCAGGTCGCCCCGGCGTAGAGCCGCTTGGCGGGCAGGGCTTGGCAGTCCTTGCCGTCGGGGTTGCACTGCTGCCCGTCGAACAGCTCTTCCGCAGTGGTGCCGGCGTTGTGCAGCACCAGCGTGTGTGCGGTGCGCGAGACTTCGAGGTTGCTGTCGGTCAGCAGCGGTCGAACCAGCACAAGCGCGTCGTAGCCGACCAGGACCTTGAGCGCGCTGCTTTCCGCGGAAATCGGCCCGGCAACCGGCCGGATCGCGACCCGGTAGATGCGATCGTTCGGCGAGGGAGCACCGACCGCCGCAACGCGCACGATGCGCCGCTCGCCCGGCTCGAGCACCAGCCGCTGCGGCGAGACGAGGATGCCCGACACCTCGGGGTCGACGGCGGGCACGCGCTGCTCGTCCGGCGTTCCGGGCTTGCGGATTTCGAACGGCTCGGCCTGGACGTACATCCGCTCCTCGCTGTCGTTCCACACCTCGATGTCCTCGCGCGGGGGCTTGCCCGGCAGGAGGTCGACGATGACCTGGCTGAGGATCATCTCCGCGTTGGCCGGCCCCCACGGCCCGATTGCCGCACCCACGACGAGAGCGACGGCGGACAGTCGTTTCCAGTTCATCGAGCTTCTCCATTATGCGGCAGGCGCGTCGTATCGAGCGAACCCAGCATTTTTTCGTTTCTTGTGCAGCATTCCACCGCGCCCAGCCGCGCGATCCCGTTGCGCGGCGCGGTCAACGCCAGCGGCAGGTCGAATGTGCTCCCGTCACGCAGGGTGACCCTCAATTCGGCGTCGTCGGGCGCCTCGAACTGAAAATTGCCGTCCTCGTCGGTCTCGCTCCAGATGCCCTTGCCGGAAATCGTCACGTGTCCGAGCGGCGCGCCTCGGGGATCGACCAGCCGCCCGAACTTGATGACGATCGGCGAAGCGACCCATTCGAGCCGCGCGACGGTACCGGGGTAGAGGCTGATCTTGCGGGCGGAACTGTCATAGGAAAGCAAGCGCACCCCCGTCGGCCTGATACGCACATCGTAGGCGCGATAGGCCGGCAGGGCGAGCGTGAACACCCTCGAACCCTCGATCCGGCCGGTGACTTGTTCGTTGACGACGACATCGAAGCTATCGCCCGGGCGCGCGCCCTTCACCTGTGCGACAACCATGCTCTCGCTGCTGGTCCGGCCCGCGACCTCGATCGTGCCGCCGCCGGCGGTAAGCGTCGTCTGCACGCCCACGGCATATTGCGTGACCGCGGAATCCGGGCCGTCGGTGCGCGACAGGTCGCCGGCCAGCGAACCAAGCCGGTGGCGGAAATCGCCCGAGAGCACGGTGGTGTCCTGCTCGGGCTGGTGATCGTAGCCCACGCCAAGCGCGAGCTCGCCACCCACCAGTTGCGGGCTCCACGCCGCGGCCAGTGCGCCCACCGCGCCTTGGCCCAGCGTATCGTCCGGCATGTTGGAGCTGCGGCCGCCGCCTAGGGCGGTGACCGAGCCGCGCTTGCCCAGCAAGCGGAGCGAGATTCCGGCGAACCCGGCCTCGCCGCGCTCGGTCGCAGTGAGGTCTCCGCGCAAGGTGAACGTGAGCGGACCGGTGCGCAGCACGTCCCATTCGAACGCCGGACCGATGCTGTAGCTCGCCTCTTGCCCGGCGCTGTCGCGGTAATGGAAGGTGCCGAGCAGGCGCAGGCCGGCCAGGTTGTACGACACGATACCGCCCGCTTGTGTGTAACTTCCGGCGAATGCCGATCCGAAGCTGCCGTTGAGCGGGGCCGCGCTGTCATTTGCCTCGATATGACGCAAGTCGAAGTTGAAGTTGAGCCGGGTTGAGCCGGCCGAGGCAATCTGCAGCAGGCCGCCGTAGCCACCGTCGAGGTCGGCGATGGCCGCACCGTGGACCAGGGCGAACGAAGTCACCAGTGTGGCGCCGAATTCGCCCGATGCGCCGAAATCGCTTGCTTCCACGCTGCCGCCGACGGCCCAGTGTTCACTCAACCGCCGGGAGATACCGCCCTGAAAATAGGGATTCTGCGAAGGTTCGAGCGAGCCGCTGCCGAAATCATCGATCCGCAGCCCACCGAAGGCATAGAAGTCGGTTCGTCCGACCGACGGAACGCGCCGGTTCTTGGAAAAGAACCGGCGTTCCTCACGTGCCGGCCGGCCCGGCTCGTCGATCCGCAGCACGATCTCGTAGGCGCCGTCGGGCAAGCCGGAGGTGTCCACCTGCTGATTGCCCGCCTCGTAAATCGCCGAGGTCATCACGCGGCCGTCGCGGATCAGGTCAACACGGGCCCGGCGGTCGAGAAAGACGACCAGCGGGCTGCCGAGCAACTGGTCGCGATCCAACTGGGTGTCGATCTGACTTTCCACTCCGAGACCGATCAATTTTGCCCGGCCAGCGATCTCGCTGCCGGGCGCCCACAATGCTCCGCCGGAGAAGCGCAGGTCCGGCCGGTCCCATTCGAGTGCAAGCCGTTCGGCCCCGAAGCCCAGGTCGTTGGCATATGTCAGGTCGGCCCGCAGGCGCTTGTCTCCGAACCCGGCAATGAGGCTGTCCTGGAGGTTGTAGTAGGTTCCGCCGGCGGTTTCGCCCGAGATGACCCCACCGAATGCGTTCACCACAGCGAGGGTTCCGTCCGGCACCGGCAAGTAGCTGTGGCCGATCTGCTCATCGACAGCAAGCAGGCGAGGGTTGACGAATACGTCGAGCCGAAAGCGCTCGCGGTCGAAGATCACTCCTGCCACTTCGGGACTAAGCCGACCGCAAGCGGCGGGATCGCTCGACTTCCGGCAGGCGAGGTGGGCGTTGGTTGACAGGTCTCCCGAAGCCAGTGCCGCCGTAACGACGGCGGAATCCTTAACGCCGGGCAGAAGGGAAACTGCCGACGCTGCGTCGATCAGGTTTACTGTGCCGGGTGTCGCCCTGACCTGGGTTTCGCCCCGGCGGACGCCTCCGAAGTAGACGTCGACAAGCATGACCTGCGTATCGGTCAGGTTGTCAAACCCTTCGGGTTCGCCAACCTGCAGCACCAGGTGGTTTGGCTCCTGCGCCGCGGCTCCCGTTTCGTAGCACAGCGAACCGAGGACGGCACAACCCAGCATCAGCCGCTGGGCTCGCCTGTGTCGCCGGCTGGTGGATGTGCGAACGTCCATTGCTCGGCCATTCATTCCGGCCCGAGCGTAATCTCGAGCGTGCCGGAGTAGCTGCCCGCTATGGCGCCGGTAAGCACGGAGGCGCGCAGGACAATGGTCAGGCTCGCCGAGGTGGGAGGGCCGCTATTGCAGAACTGTTGCGAAATGGCGGAGGTGAAGCCAGTCGCTGTCGATCCGGCGGTAAGCTGGCGACCGCCCGTCTGGCCGGACGAATCCGCCCAGTAAACGTCGTAGGGGAGCTGCGCCGCCCCGGAGTCGAGGGTGAAGGCCCCGCCGCTGCCGCTTCCCTGGGCCGAGACCCAGTAGCCACCTGTCGAAGCCGAGCTGTAGGCACAGATGCTCTGGCTCAAGGTCTGGTCGGTAGTGACCGATACGACCCCGAAGGGTACGTCCGAAAACCCGGTGATGCGCACCTTATCGGCGGCAAGCGCGGGCATCGGAGCGATTGCCGCACCGAAAAGTGCCATCAGGGCAAGGCTAAGGAACGCCACCCGTTTCATGGTTCACGGGTTATATAGATTCTTGGTTAATAATTGGTTTGCAGGCAGCTTGCCCCGTTCCGATCCGGCGGGAAGAGGAACGGGCCCTGCTGCGGCCCCTGAAGCCGACTTACTGCGGGGTCACGAGTAGTGTGAGCGTACCCGTGTAACTGCTTCCTGCAGTCATCGTGCCGAGGTCGGTCGTCGAAATACCTACGATCAGGCTGGCCGAGGCGGTCGGACCGCTGGCGCAAGTCTGATTCGTGGCGGTTGAAGTCAGCGAACTGGAGGCGGTACCGGTGCTCAGAGAGGTGCCGCTGGTTTGCCCGGTCGACGAGGCCCATTGCACCGAATAGGGTACAGTGACGGTACCGTTCGTGATCGTGAACGCGTTGGCAGATCCGCTCCCGGTTGCAGTGATTGTGTAGGCCTTGGTCGCCGTGTTGCTCCACACACAGACGTTCTGTGCGCTGTTTGCAGCCGTGTTCGGATCTTGGTTGAGGAAGCTCACGTCCGCCAGCCCGGTGATCCGGGCGCGGTTCGGCACCGAGGCGGTGATCGTCACCGTGCCGGTCGAAGTGGCGCCCAGCGTGCCCGGAGTCGCCGCAAATGCCTGGTTACCAGGAACAGCAACGGCGAATGCCGCACCGAACACCAGTTTGCTCCAGTCACTGAACGGCCTTCCTTTGCAAGTCGTAGTCATAGTCGTCGGTCCCATCCAAGAGGTCACTACGTGCCCAAGCAGGGCCTAATACCTTCTTAGGGTTAACAAGCCGTTCGCCTTGCTTGTTCAGCGAAACAACGTTCCTACAGCCCTCAACTTGTTCCTTAGGCTGCCCGTTTGGCAAGTTTATGGTGTGCCGGGTCCGACGATTCAGGAGATCCGGCCATACGCAAGAAAGGGAGGGCCCTCCGCGAGGCAGAGGCTGCGGTCGCGGCGGCGGATGGCAAGACGCCGATGGTGGGCGGCGTTCTTGGCGTGAACGTCGTGTAAACTTCGCGGGGCGGGAGGCCCGTCCGGGCGAGCCTGCCGCCGGATGCATTGCATCAACCTATCCCTCAACCCAGTCGCGCCTGAGGCTGGGGCCGGCGAAAGTCATGAGTACGGCGGCGAGGGCGTAGAGCGAGAGGGCGAATAGCATCGACATGCGCAGCGCCTCCGCGCCGTAGATCGGCGTCAGGACGTCGGACAGGGCGCCCAGCGCGTAAATGCCCGCGCCGAGGCCGATCAGGTTGTTGATCAGCAGGAACAGCGCCGAGGCCATCGAACGCGCCGGGGCTGCGACGAGGTGCTGCACGGCGGAGAGGACCGGGCCGAGCCAGACGTAGGCCAGTGCCTGCGGCACCAGCAGCAGCAGGAACGAGGTGGTGACGTCCGAGGTCGAGATGCCGAGCGCGAACAGCGGCCCGCCGAGCAGGAAGGCGGCTCCCGGCAGCCAGGCAAAGGCGGCGCGGTCGCGCGTGCCCATCCTGTCGCCCAGCCAGCCGCCGGCGAGGATACCCGCGACGCCGCCGATCAGCAGCAGCGCCCCGAAGAACTGCGAGGCGCCGACGAGGTCGAGCCCGAAGCTGCGCTGCAGCAGGCTCGGCAGCCAGAAGGCGATGCCGTATCCGCACATCGAGCTGAACGAGGCCCCGAAGGCGAGCAGCCAGAACGTCGGCTTCTTCGCCAGCACCGCCGCGGTCGCGCCGAGCGAGGGGGTGGCGGGGCGCTCGGCCGGCTTGGCCTTGTCGCGCACCAGCAGCTTGAAGGGCAGGGCGATGAGGATGCCGGCGAGGCCCACGGCGAGGAAGGCCAGGCGCCAGTCGACCGTTGCGGCAATGTATCCGCCCGCCAGCACCCCGGCGGCCGATCCGAAGGGAATGCCCAGCGAATAGATCGACAGCGCCATCGCGCGCCGCTCGCTCGGGAAGTAGTCGCCGATCACCGCGTAGGACGGGGCGACGCCGCCGGCCTCGCCGATACCAACGCCAAGCCGGGCGAGGAAGATGTGCCAGAACCCCTGCGCCATGCCGCACAGCGCGGTGAAGCCGCTCCACAGCACCAGCGAGACGGTAATCACCCAGCTCCGGCTCGTCCGGTCGGCGAGCACCGCCAGTGGCACCGCGAGGGTCGAATAGAGCAGCGCGAACGAGAGCCCGCCGAGCAGGCCCATCTGTCCGTCGGTCAGGCCGAGGTCGGCCTGGATCGGCGCGGCGAGGATCGAGAGGATCTGCCGGTCGATGAAATTGAAGACGTAGACCAGCATGAGCATGGCCAGCACCACGCCCGGGCGCGATTTGCTTGCAGCGCTCATGCCGGCCAGTACTTGCCGAGGAAGTGTTCGATCGACGCCAGCGCCTCGGGCTCGTCGAGCAGGGGCGCGTGCCCGCGTTCGAGCACTTCCACGCTGGCGAAGGGTCCGTCGTGTCGCAGGGCCATGGCGCTGAGTGTAGCAGGCGAAAGCAGGTCCGACACCGCTCCGCGAATCGCCAGCACCGGTATCAGGCCAAGCGCGTCCCACAGCGGCCAGAGGTCCGGCGGAGCGATCTCGCCTTCGCCTTCGAAGCCCTTCGAGATCGCCGGGTCGTAGGCAAACTCGATCCGGCCGTCGGCGCCTTCCCGGCAGGTGCGCCGGGCGAAGGCCAGCCAGTCGTCGTGGCCGAAATTGCGGAACGCCGACTTGTTGACGGAAGCGCAGGCCTTTGCCGCCGCGTCCCAGTCGGCGAACCCGTCGCTGCCGCCGACATAGCCGGCGATGCGCGCCAGCCCCTTCGGGTCGAGTTCGGGGCCGATGTCGTTGAGCACCACGGCACTCACCCGCGCCGGCTGCATCGCGGCCATGATCATCGCCATCAGCCCGCCCATCGACGTGCCGATCAGTCCGCAGCGATCGATCCCGAGGCTGCCGAGCAAGGCGAACATGTCCTGTGCGTAGAGGTCGGGGCGATAGTTCGCCGGCTCGGGATCGCTGTCCGACAACCCGCGCCCGCGCTGGTCGGGAACGACCAGCCGGTAACGCGGGGCGAGGTGAGCCGCGAGCGGCTCGAAGTCGGCACTGTTGCGGGTCAATCCGTGCATCAGCAGCAGCGGCGGCCCTTCGCCCCCGTAATCGCGGGCGAAGAGCTGCAGCCTCCCGTCGGCGGACGGGTAACGGTGGTCACTGTACGTCATGCACCGTAGCCTTTCGGCCGGTCCCCGGTCAGAACCGGAAGGTGCCGGTGACGAAGACCTGGCGCGGGTTGCCGTAATAGGCCGTGAGCACGCCTTCCTTGCCCAGCGCGGGCAGCGGGTAGCCGTTCGCACCGTAGATCAGCGCGCCCGTCGTCGGGTCGGCAGCCATGAAGTTGTAGCCCGAGGTCTTGTACTGCTTGTCGGTCAGGTTCTTGCCGTAGAGGCCGAGGCTCCAGCGCGAACCCGGCGCGGTGTAGACCACGCTGGCGTCCACCAGGGCATAGCCCTTCTGGTCGAGGTAGGGGTTGGGAACCTCGAACTGGTTGGTCTTCGACTTGTACGAGAGCGTCGAGCCGACATAGAGGTCGCCGTCGCCGGCCGGGGTGGTGTAGCTGAGCGTTCCGCTGGCGGACCACTTCGGCGTGTTCTGCACCTTGCGGTAGTCGGCGACGTCGGTCGGCGTGCTGGCGATATTGGTGATGTATTCCTTGAAGTCGGCATCGATGTAGCCGAGCGAACCGGCAAAGTTCAGGCGGTCGCCGTCGGTGCCGATATCGCGCGCCAGGCGCGCGTTGGTCTCGAACTCGAAGCCCTTGAACCGGGCCTTGCCCGCGTTGGTGACGACACCGCAGAAGGTGGCGATGCCGCCAACGTTGCAGGCTTCGGAACCGGGGATCTGCACGTCGGTGTAGTCAGCATAGAAGCCGGCCAGAGCGACATAGAGCGCGCCGTTGAGCAGGTCGCCCTTGTAGCCCACTTCGTAGCTGTCGACCGTCTCCGGATCGAAGCTCAGGAACTCGGCGATCTCGGCATCGCTGCGGATGCCATCGCCGTCGAGGTCGGGAGCATTCACGCCCACGCCGCGCGGGTCGAAGCCGCCGCCCTTGAAGCCCTTGGAGTAGCTCGCGTAGACGTTGTGGTCGGGCGTCGGCTGGTAGCTGAGCGAGACGCGCGGGGTGAACTTGTCGAAGTTCGCCGAACCGTCGAAGTCGGTGCTCGCGGTGCCGAAGGGGATGCCCGCGCCGCCGAACACCGGCGAACCGCCGCCGAGGTAGTTCTGGCGCAGGATCGAAGCCGACCGCTTGTCCCAGGTGTAGCGGCCGCCGGCCGACAGGCTGACCTGGTCGGTCAGGTCGTACGAGAAGTCGGCGAAGACCGCGTAGGTCTCGGTGTCGACGTCGGCTTCGGTGAAGGCGGTGAAGCCGGCGAAGGTGGTGTCGAGGCGCACGTCGAACAGCGTGTCGGCCTTGGCGTCCAGGTAGTAGGCGCCGACGAGGCCGGTCAGCGGTCCGCCGTTGTCGAACAGGACCTGGAATTCCTGGCTGAACTGCTCGTTGTAGTAGGCGCCGGGTACGTCGAGGTCGGCGGCCGGCAGGGCGTCGAAGTCGATCGGCGTCTCGGTGTCGTCCTTGCGCCAGCCGGTGATCGACTTGAGCGTAATGCCCGAGGCCACTTCGACCGAGGCGTTGAGGCCGAAGCCGTAGCCTTCGACGCTCTGCTTGGGATCGTCGAGACCGCCCTGCGAATCGTAGACGTTCTTGAGCATCGGCGTGCCCGAGAGCAGCCCCGGGATCAGGCGGTGGCCGCCGCGCGGGTTCGAATCGTCCTTGGTGTAGTCGCCCGACAGGCGGACCGAGTAGGGAGCGCCGTGGCCGCCAACCTCGATCGTGCCGCGCGCGGCCCAGACGTCCTTGTTGTAGTTCTCGTCGCCGGTGGTCAGGTTCTTGCCGAACCCGTCGCGCGAGAGACGCGCGACCGAGGCGCCGACGCGCACGTCGCCGCCGATCGGGGCCGAGGCGGTGATCACCCCGTCGGCCTGGTCGTAGGTGCCCAGCGTGCCCTTGAGCTTGACCGAGACCTCATCGGGAAGTTCGCGGGTCACGTACTTGACCGCGCCGCCGATGGTGTTGCGGCCGTAAAGAGTGCCCTGCGGGCCACGCAGCACTTCGACGCGCTCGACGTCATAGATGTCGAGCACCGCGCCCTGCGGGCGGTTGAGGTAGACGTCGTCGAGGTAGATGCCGACGCCCTGCTCGAAGCCGGAGACCGGGTCCTGCTGGCCGATGCCGCGAATGAAGGCCGACAGGGTCGAGTTGGTGCCGCGCGAGGCTTCCAGCGTAGTGTTGGGCGCCATCTGCGCGATATCGGTGATGTCCTGCGCGCCGCGCTCGGCGAGCTGCGCTTCGCCGAAGCTGGAAACCGCGATCGGCACGTCGACCAGGCGCTCTTCGCGCCGGCGGGCGGTGACCGTGATCGAACCCTCGCTCACCTCGCTGCCGGCGTCGGCCTGCTCGGTGACGGCGGTCGAATCGTCCTGTGCGGCGGCCGGCGCGGTGGCGAGCGCGGCAACCATGACAGCGGCGATGGGGGCGAGTGCGGTGGAATACCGCAGCGCGGCGAAGTTCATTCAGGCGTCTCCCGACTTGGTTGTCTTATTGCCGGGCTCAGTATTGAAAACTGAACCACCTTTCAACTTTTATCTTTTGCCACGGCGCGTCAGCCGGGTTAGCTGGGTGCGATGGCAGGGAATTTTGAGCCGATCGCTAGCACCGCAGGGGGCAAGCAGCCCCGCACCGAACGGGGCCGCAAGACAATGCGCAAGCTGCTCGACGCGGCGGCCGCCGAGTTCGGCGAGAAGGGCTTTCACGACGGCTCGATCAGCTCGATCACCCGCCGCGCCGGGACCGCGCTCGGGACCTTCTATACCTACTTCGATTCGAAGGACGAGATCTTCCGCGCGCTGGTCGGCGACCTCAGTGCACAGGTCGGCGCACGTGCCGCCGTGGCGCTGGCTGGCGAGACCGCGGCGCTGGAGAAGGAACGCGCGGCGCTGGCCGCCTTTCTGCACTTCGCGCAGGAACACCAGGAGATCTACCGCATCATCGACGAATCCGAATTCGTCGATCCGAAGGGCTTCCGCCAGCATTACGAAACCACCGCCAGCCGCATCCTCGCCCGCCTCAGGCAGGGCAGCGCGTCGGGCGAACTGCGCGACGACCTCGGCGAAGCCGAAGCCTGGGCGATCATGGGAATGAACGTCTTCCTCGGCCTGCGCTTCGCCGTCTGGAGCGATGGCGACAAGCCCGAGGATATCGCCGCCGCGGCCAGCCGGCTGCTCAGCGAGGGTATTGCGAAGAAGTGAGGCCTAGCCCGCCAGGTCGCGGGTGAAGTCTGCGGTCCAGCGCTGGACGCTTTCGTCGCGTACGCATTCGAACATTGGCTGCCAACGAGCCTTGCGCTCGTCGAGCGGCATGTCGAGCGCGTCGCGGATGCCGGCAGCGATGTCGTCGGGGCTATGGGGGTTGACCAGAATTGCTCCCTCGCTCGCGTCTCCTCCCCCGAGCTGCTGCGCGGCGCCGGCAAATCGGCTGAGGATCAGCACGCCCGGGTCCTTGGGATCCTGCGCGGCGACGTATTCCTTGGCCACCAAATTCATTCCGTCGCGCAAGGGGGTGACAAGACCGATCTTGCTGGCGCGATAGGCGCCGTAGAGCTCGGCCATCGAATGCCCCTGGTTGACGTAGCGGATCGGTACCAGATCGATGCGGCTGCGCGCGCCGTTGATCTGTCCTGTCTTCTGTTCCAGCTCGGCGCGAATCTTCCGGTACGAGCGAATGTCCTCGCGGCTGGGCGGGGCGATCTGGATGAAGACGAGGTCGTTCACCCGCTCGGGATAGCGGTCGAAGAAGCGGCCGATGCCGTCGAGCCGCTCGGGCAGGCCTTTCGAATAGTCGAGCCGGTCGACGCCGATCATGGTGGTGCGGTGGCGGGTGCTTGAATTGACCCGTTGCTCGGTCTGGCGCGCCTCTCCAGTCTGGCCCTCGGCGCTGAAGTGGTCGAAGTCGATGCCGATGGGATAGGCCCGCGCAACCGTTGTCTTGCCTTCGAAGTCGATCCGCCCGCTCGCCTCGTCGACCTCGGCGCCGAGTTCCTTGCGGCAGTAGTGCAGGAAGCTCTCGAGCCACTCGTCGCACTGGAACCCGATCAGGTCGTAGGCCAGCAGCGTCATCACCAGCCGCTCGTGATAGGGCAGCGAGACGAACAGCCGGGTCGGCGGCCAGGGAATGTGCAGGAAGAAGCCCATGCGGTTCCTCACGCCGCGACGCCGAAGCCCGTCGCCGAGCGGCATCAGGTGATAGTCGTGCACCCAGACCAGGTCGTCGGGCCTGATCAGCGGGGCGGCACTGTCGGCGAACAGCTCGTTGACGCGTTCGTAGCCACGCCCGGTCTCGCGTTCGTATTCGGTCAGGTCGAGGCGGTAGTGGAACAGCGGCCAGAGCGTCGAGTTGGCGTAGCCGTTGTAGTATTCGTCCACGTCCTGCGGCTCGAGGTCGATGGTCGCCATCGTCACCCCGTCGTATTCCGCCACGGTCGGTTCGGGGGATGGCACTTCCGCTTCCTCGCCCGACCAGCCGAACCATAGGCCGCCGGTTTCCTTGAGCGCAGAATTGAGCGCCCCTGCCAGCCCGCCCTGCGCACCCGCCGCGCCCCGCGCCTTGGGCACGGCCACGCGATTGGAGATGACGACGAGACGGCTCACAATTGATTCAACGGATCGTGCTCCAGCTCCGGGACAGCAGCCCGGCGCAGTTGATCACTCCAACCAGCGAATAGGTCTGGGGGAAGTTCCCCCACAGCTCACCGGTCTCGAAGTCCATGTCCTCCGATAGCAGGCCCGAGGCGGTGCAGTGGTCGAGCATGGTCTCGAACAGTTCGCGCGCCTCGTCCGGGCGGGCGCTGCGGGCGAGGGCGTCGATCAGCCAGAAGGTGCAGATGTTGAATGCCGTTTCCGGCGCGCCGAAGTCGTCCTCCTGGGCATAGCGCAGCATGTGTTCGCCGCGGCGCAGAGCCCGTTCAACTTGCCCGAAGGTGGACAGAAAGCGCGGATCGTCCGGCGCGAGGTAGCGCAGTTCGACCATCTGCAGCAGGCTGGCGTCCAGATAGTCGCTTTCGAAGCTGGCGCCGTAATGGCCGCCTTCCCCGTTTTCGACCCAGGCCTCGGTATCGATCTTCGCGCGGATCGCGTCGGCGCGTTCGGCCCATTCTTCGGCGCGGTCTTCCCGGCCGAGGTGCCGGGCGACGGTGGCGAGGCGGTCGCAGGCGGCCCAGCTCATCACGGCCGAATAGGTGTGCACTTCCTGCCGGGTGCGGAACTCCCACAGCCCGGCGTCGGGCTGGTCGTGCATCGCCCAGGCCATTTCGCCGACCTGTTCGAGGCTGGCGAAGTCCCTTTCGTCGGCCATGCGCAGCAGGCGCCGGTCGAGAAAGCCCTGCACCGTCGGCAGCACGATCTGGCCGTAGCAGTCGTGCTGGACCTGCATGTAGGCGGCATTGCCCACGCGCACCGGACCCATGCCGCGATAGCCGGCGAGGTGGGCGGCGGTGGTCTCGTTGAGCTCGCCTTCGCCCATCACCGAATAGAGCGGCTGGATCTGGCCGCCCGCCGCATCATCGACAATGTTGCGCAGGTAGGCGAGGTACTTCTCCAGCACGTCGAGCGCGCCGAGCCGGTTCAGGGCCTGCACGGTATAGTAGGAATCGCGGATCCAGCAGTAGCGGTAGTCCCAGTTGCGCTCGCTGCCGGGGGCTTCGGGGATCGAGGTGGTCAGCGCGGCGACGATCGCGCCGGTCTCCTCGTGCTGGCACAGCTTGAGCGTGATGGCGCAGCGCATGACCTCGTCCTGCCATTCGAACGGCGTGGCGAGGCTGCGCACCCAGAGCTTCCAGTACTTGCGGGTATTGGCTTCCATGCGCCGCAGTTCGGAGCGGATGTTGCCGCTGAAGGGCTCGTCCGGCCCGAGGAAGAAGTGCTGGTCGCTCTCGACCCGGTAGGTGCGGCTTTCGAGCACGTAGCCGACCGGCGCGTCGGTCGAGAGGCGCATCGCCTGGTCGCCGACGAGGTAGCGGATGTGATTGGTGCCGTTGGTGGTCTGGGCCACTTCTGCGCCGTAACCGCGCATCGGCTGGAGCGTAACCTTGAGCCGCGGCGATCCTGCCACGGGCCGCACGATGCGGACGTAGGCGACCGGGCGGTACATCCGGCCCGAGCGCTCGAAGCGCGGGCAGAAGTCGCTGATCTCGACCGCGCTGCCGTCGTTCGCCTCGAGCCGGGTGACGAGGATCGGCGTATTGCGCTCGTAATGCTGGGTGGCGGAAACCTGCCCTTCGAGCTCGAAGCGCCAGACGCCCCGGTCCTGCCGATCGCCTTTCAGAAGCGCGCAGAACACCGGGTCGCCGTCGACCCGGGGGACGCAGCCCCACACGAGCCCCGCCGCCTCGTCGATCAGGCCGGAAACCTGGCAATTTCCTATCGGCCAAAGCTCGAGGCTGGATTGCCTTGTGCCCTTCACAGCTCCAACCAATGCTGCACTGCAGCAGGATCGGCAACCCCAAAGCGGGCATTTTTTGTCGGGCGCGGGCCGACCGCGATGGCGAATCCGCCCAGCGCGACGCAGGCCGCGAAGCCGTCCTCGTCGGTCACGTCGTCGCCGACGAACACCGGCACGGCACCCGCAAACGGCGCCTCGGCCATCAACGCGCGGACGGCGCCGCCCTTGTCGGCGCCGGGCCGGACGAGCTCGGAAACGCGCTTGCCGCGCTTGACTGCAAGGCCGTGGCGCTCGGCCACTTCGTCCATGAACATCGCGCAGGCCTCCTCGCGTTCGGGCGTCTCGCGCGAATGCAACGCCGTGCCATGGGCCTTGGTTTCGTGGCGCACGCCGGTTGCGGCGGCGAAGCCCGCGACCTCGGCGATCGCTTCAGCGGGCAAGGGCAGGGCGGCCTCGCCCAGCATCGTGCCGTCCGCCGCCCTCCTTGCCGCGCCGTGCGATCCGGCGCAGGCGACGGAGAGCGGGCCGCAGTGCTTCTCAAGGTTGTCGAGCGCTCGCCCGCTGACCACGGCCAGCCGCCCATCGAGCTTCTCGGACAGCGCGACGAGCCGTTCGCCGAGGCGGTCGGGCACCAAGATCCCATCTGGCGTCGGCGCTATGTCGACAAGCGTCCCGTCGAAATCGAGGAACAGCGCGTGCGGCCCGGTGGCCAGCAGCGCCTCGAGCGTGGGCGGCGGGGGAAGTTCCGGTGCGTCGCTCATGCGCCGCCCGACATAGGCCACAGGCCGTGCGCGTCAACGCCGCGGGGCGGGGGGCTTGTCTCGCCCGCGCTGGAGGCAGATACTGTCTCTGGGGCCGACTCTCATGGGGAGAAGGAACGTGTCGAACCGCATTCTCGCCACCCTTGCCGCTGCTGCGGCCTGCCTTGCCGCACTGCCGGCTGCCGCCGAAGTCTATGGCGGCGCTGCGCGCGACGAGCCTTTGCCGCGCTTCGAGGACCGCTTGTGTCCCGGCGTCTCCGGTCTACAGCGCGACCAGGCCGAAATGGTCGTGGGCCGCATCCGCGAAAACGCCGAGGCGCTGGATATTCCTCTGGCCGATCCGGAAACCTGCCGGGCCAACCTGCTGGTCGCGGTGTTCAGCGACGGACGCAGGTACATCAACGAATTGCGCGAGCGCCGTGGCTACCTGTTCGAGAACCTCGACCGCGAGCAGAAGCAGCGCCTGTTCGAACAGGAGGGTCCGGTGCGCAGCTTTGTGCGGGTGGTCACGCGGACACGCGACGGCCTGGTCGTCGATCGCGCCGAGAGCCTCGAGGTCCCGCCGCAGACGACGATGGCGATGGCCCATTCGAAGATTTACACCGCGACCCGGCGCGACATCATCTCCGGCACCGTGCTCGTCGACAAGGCGGCGGTGCCCCAGGTCGATATCATCCAGCTCGCCGACTACGCGACGATGCGGGCGCTGGCGGGCGACGGCGCGATGGACGTCGCCATGCCCGGCGGCACCATCCTCTCGCTGTTCGACGGGACCGGTGCGGCGCCGAAGGAACTTACGGAGAGCGACCGGATCTTCCTGCGCACGCTTTACGGCACGCAGTCCAACATCCCGGCGGCGCAGACCCTGTCGCTGGCCCAGCGCCGTATCGACGAGCAGGTCTGGGCCGAGTAGCCGCTATCCGCCCGCGGTGATCCGCAGCACCGCGCCGGCGGTCTCGTCGGTCAGGATGTAGACCGATCCGTCGGGCGCGACATGGGCATCGCGGAGGCGCTGCTTGAGGTCTTCGAGCAGGTATTCGGGTTCGCCCGACGGCTTGCCGTCCTTCATCGCGAAGCGCAGCACGCCCTTGGTGAAGCTCGGCAACAGCAGGTTGCCCTGCCACGCGGGGAACATCGCGCCCGAATAGAACGCCGGGTTGCCGGGGTTGAGCGAGGGCGGGCCGAAGGCGAGCACCGGGTCGGTCATGCCGGGCACGTTCTTGATGCCCTTCGCTTCCTCCCCATTGTAGTGGAAGCCTTGCGTGACATCGATCCAGCCGTAGTTCTTGCCCTTCTCGATCAGGTTCAACTCGTCGCCGCCGCGTGGTCCGAACTCGGTTTCCCACATCGTTCCGTCGACCAGGTTGATGGTCAGGCCCAGCGGATTGCGGTGGCCGGTGGACCAGATTTCCGGCTTCCAGCCCGCCTTGCCGACGAAGGGGTTGTCCCTGGGGATCGAGCCGTCCGGATTGATCCGCATGATCTTGCCGAAATCGTTGCCGGGCTTCTGCACCATCTCGCCGTAGTTGCGGTCGCCGCTGGTGATGTAGAGCTTGCCGTCGCGCCCGAACAGGATACGCCCGCCCCAGCTGCCGGTCGCCGGGCCCTGCCCGCAGCAGCGCGTCGGCCAGGGCTGCGCGCCGTACCATGCGTCGGCCACAAAGATGTCCTTCACGTCCTTCAGCGTCGCGGACCCGTCCCAGGTGGCGCGCATGACTGCCAGCGTGGTCTGGTCGTGGTCCTCGTCTGAGGGCTTGACGTAGCTCATGTAGAGGAAGTGGTTGGCGGCGAAATTCGGGTCGAGGACGATGTCGTAGAGCCCGCCGATGCCCGAGGGATTGAGCGGCGGCAGGCCGGCGACCGCCACGGGATCGAGCTTGCCGTCGCGGATCGCTCGCAGGCGCCCGTCGCGCTCGGTCACCAGCGTGGTCCCGTCGGGAAGGAACGCAATGCCCCACGGCCGCGAGAGCTGGCGGGCGACGACCTCGACGTGGATCTTGCCCGTTGCCGT
>NZ_WTYM01000060.1:0-18646 GCF_009827435.1 Croceibacterium salegens
AGGCATCACCCTGCCCTACCTCGACCCCGTTACGAGTCGGTGCATTTGCTCTGACAGCACCTTTCAGCCGCCTCCTCGGGGCAGATTCGATAGAACCCGACGAGTTCGCCTATTTGGCCCGCTAAGCCGGTCGCGGCGGGGCGGGGTCTTCGAGCCGAGCAAGTCGCTCCTCCACCGTGCCAAGCATTTGCAGTAATTTCTCGCTTTCCTGGGACCGCTTGCGGGCCGCGCGCAATGCTTCGGCAAGCGGCTCGGTGACCAAGCGAAAGCCTTCCATTTCATGGGCGTTGTACCGATTTCGGTCGCTGCGGGTTCCAGCAAGCAGCCAACCGACAGGGCCGTCTTCGTCCTCCAGCGGCAGCGCGATGGGAAATCGCCCGTCAGTTTCGGGATGCTGCCCCGCAGCGACGAGTGCTTCAGGATCGGCGATGTCGCGCGAAGCGAGCAGCGCTTGTCCCCTTGGTGTATCGATGAGGATCGCGGAAGAACCTGCATGGGTCGCTCCCGCAATGGCCGACAGCGCACGTTGGGCGATTTCATCGGGTGTCTCTGAGGTTCGCCAAATTGCCAGTCGCTCGATCAGTTTGCGAATCAGCGTCAGTTCCTTACCGAGCCGGCGCGTAGCCCATTTCTGGGCGATGGCCTGGGTCGGCGCGAAAATTCCCGCGGCGAGCAATGCCCCCGTCATCGTTGCGACAAGCTCGCTGTCCCTCCCGAATGCACGTTCGACCAGCGTCTTGACCACGTCCATTCCCAATGTCCAAAGGATGCCCACGGCCAACGTGACTATAGCCGCAATGGCGGAACGACTGATCACGCGGTCGGCTTCCCACAGCCGGAAGCGGATCAGCGAGACAAGCAGACCGGCCGCGATCGAGACAAAGCCAAGGTTGAACAGCAGTACGATTCCGAGGCCCCAGAGAGGAAAAGAGGGATCAAGCGGCGAAATCAGCGGAAAGATAATGAATGCGGCGGCGACCAGCAGCATTCCGATGCCGAAACCGTATGCTGCCCACTTGATCTGCTGCCGCTCTATGCCCGGTTCATATTTGCGGAAACGAATGGCCTGCGACAGGAGTAACCCTACCGGAAGAACGTACGCGACCAGCGCGGAAAGCCAGAGCGGGATGCTGTCCGGCACCTGAACTATTGCCAGGGCCGGAGCTGCAAGGATCAGCATCTTGAGTATTCGGGGTACGAAGCGGCCATCGGGGAAAGTGGCGATGCCCAGGACAAGTGGTATCCAGGCCAGCGCTGCCAAGCAGTCGAGCACGGTACCGAGTCCAAGAACAATCCACAGTTGGAGCGCGGGATCGATCACTCCGGCAAACAGCAGGAAACTGAATGAAAAAAGCAGTGCGACAGGATCGTGCGGCCTCCGCACGAAAAGCAATACTCCACATGAAATGAGCGCCAGGCAGGTCAGCAGCGAAGTTGCCAGTCGTATGGAAAAGCGTACGTCGCGGCCGATCGGTGCGTCGTCGTCTATGGATTCGCGATAGCTCTCGGACGTGGAGACGACATGGCGCGCAACTTTGCCCCCGGGGTCTTTGATAGTGAATGAAACTTGCAGGCCTAGTGGCCGGTCTAGACGATCCGAAAGGATCCAGTAGCGTGTGTCGGCTAACACCGCCCGTCCATCGACTGAGACGATGCGGGACATAGGCGGAATAACGAAATCGAGCCCCTCGGCCCCGTTCATCGATTGAACGGTAATGGAGCCATCACCTTCGAACTGCGCAGTCAGGCCTGCGCGCTCAAACGGCAGGCCGTAGTGGTATGTGTCACGGAGAGCAAAGACCGTTCCGGCCAGTGTTAAGAGAACGGAAAAGCTAAGTGTCGCGAACCAGGCAAGACGCAATGGTCCGGCCCAGCGGTTTGAGACGGCTGGCAAGCGGTTCGGTAGGAAACGCGACCCCTTCCTCTTGGTCATGGTCCCGAACATATTGCTAAAGTTGGCGCGCACATAACAATTTGTGCTGTTTGGATCAGATGATTAGGCCGCCGGGTCTTATCAGAGCAAATGAACCGTCCGGCGTTTCCAGACAGGTCAAAGTCTTCGGCTTGGGACTGGAATGATCGCTTTTCCCCTCAATCTCAGTCCTCCACGGCTGGCAGAAATTGGGCCGGAAAAGGACTGTCGGCATTCGGGCGCGTGGTCGGCTCTAACGGACAGTCTGCCAAAGACCCAGTAGCGGACGTAGCGACGAGCCTTCCGACCTGACGTCGTGGGCCATTGGCCATTCTTGCGGCGTTTGTCTGCATGCGCGGTCGTTATGGAACCGATGAAGAAGGGCGATTTCCAAAGTTTCGGCCCGGCCTCCAGAAGCACGAAGCAATTCTTGCCGATGGAGACCCAGATGCTCACTTTCACGCGTTCCATTCTCGCCGCACTGGCCCTTGCGGCCGTGGCGACGCCCTCAACATCCTTTGCCGAGCAACCGGCAGCCGTTCCGAGCGCCGCAGGTGTCGTCCGGCTGCACAGTGCGAACAGCTTCGACGAAACGCTCGCCCGGCTAAAAGCCGATGTCCAGGCCAAGGGCATTCGCTATTTCGACACGATAGACCAGTCGGGTCTCGGCGCTTCGGCCGAGCTCGATCTGGGCCGTTCGACGCTTGTCCTGTTCGGCAATCCTCCGCTCGGCGTGCAATTCCTCCAGTCGAACCGCTACTCCGGTCTCGACTGGCCGGTCCGCATGCTGGTGATCGAGGAAGCCGACGGCAGCGTCTACGTAGCCTGGACCGACTTTGCCTACATCGCCGACCGCTACGCGATCAGTGACAAGGGCCCGCAGTTCAAGATGGCGAGCGAAGTCGCGGCCTCCATCGCGACCGCCGCAACGGCTAAGTAATGTCGGGCGCGGCCATTGCAGCGCTCGCCGTCGCCCTCCTGTCCGCCGCGCTGATGGGCCTTGCCATCCAGCGCGGCGCGACCTGCATGGTTGCCGCAGTCGACGAAGCGCTCACGCAACGCCGGTTCGGGCGTGCCGGAGCGCTTGCCGAGGCGGCCATCTGGGTCGGCGGACTGGTCGCCTGTGCCCAGCTCAGCGGGTGGTTCGGCACGATGCCGGCGCGATACGCCCCAACCGGCGCCACAGTGGCCGGCGGCGTCCTGCTCGGCCTGGGCGCCTGGGTGAATCGCGCCTGCGTGTTCGGGTCGGTCGCGCGCATCGGCAACGGGCAATGGGGCTGGCTGGCGACTCCGGTCGGCTTCTTCCTCGGCTGCCTCCTTCCCATCAGTCGCGCCGAGCCGAGCGGGACGCAGTTGCCGTTTGCGTTCCCCGGCCTCGTCGCGCTGGGCTTCGTGGGCCTCCTCGGCTGGCGCATCGTCGAGACAGTCCGATCGGGGGCTCCGTTGAAGCACCTTTGGCACCCGCATCGCGCGACTCTGCTGATCGCCTTCACCTTCGTCACGACGATGCTGGCCGTCGGCGCGTGGGCCTATACAGATGCGCTCGCCGCACTGGCACGGCCGATGACCGTAATGAATCCCAGGTTCGCCCTGCGCGGGGTCATGGTCGCGGCGCTGTTCGCCGGGGCGATACTCGGCGGCCGGATTGCCGGCGTGGCGCGCTGGGAGACGCCCAAACCGGCGGTCGTCCTTCGCTGCCTTTCCGGAGGCGCGATGATGGGCGTCGGCGCCGCACTGGTGCCAGGGAGCAATGACGGGCTCATCATGCTCGGCCTGCCGCTGTTACTGCCACACGCCTGGGTAGCGGTAACGGCGATGGCGTTGACCATCGCGGCGGTTATTTGGATTTCAACGCGTTTTCAATCTTTTGCACGCGCCTGATCGTTCAATCGTGTCCGTGGACCGACCCCTGCGCCGGTGATAAAATCGCGGCAGGACCCTTGGGGAATTTCATCGATGGAGATGCAGCAGGTCCGATACTTCGTCGCGCTCGCGAAAACGCTCAATTTCACGCGCGCCGCCGAGCAGTGCAACGTCAGCCAGCCAGCGCTGACGCGGGCGATCCAGCAGCTCGAGCACGAGCTGGGCGGTCCGCTGTTCCACCGCGAACGCAACAACACGCACCTGTCCGAGCTCGGCCAGATGATGCGTCCCTTTCTCGAGAGCGTCGAAGCTTCGGCCCATGCCGCGAAGCGTGCCGCGCGCGAGGCGCAGAAGCTCGAGAACGTGACCATGACGCTCGGCGCCATGTGTACGATCGCGCCCAAGGTCGTTTCCGACCTGCTCGTGCGATTCCAGTCCGAGCACCCCGACGTCGAACTGTCGGTGATCGATGGTGACTGCCGCGCGATGATTGAGGCGCTCGACAAGGGTGACCTTCACATCAGCCTGGTGGGCGGGCCGGGCGAACTGCCGGATCACTTGCACCTGCTGCCGATCTTCTCCGAGCGATACGTCGTCTTGCTGCCTCCGGGCCATCCGTGGGCCGAGCGCAACGCGGTGCGCGTTGCCGACCTTCACGGCCAGCCTTACGTGAGCCGGACGCATTGCGATGCGGCGCAGGTAGTCGGCGACGACCTCATGCGCCGCGGCATCGAGCCCAAGCTGGTGTTCAGCTCGCCGCGCGACGACTGGGTGCAGAACATGATCAAAGCCGGGCTCGGCTTCGGCTTTTTCCCAGAGCATTCGGTAACCGATCGCGACCTCGTGGTGCGGCCGCTGATCGATCCCGGCTATGTCCGGACTATCTACATGGCGACGGTCCGCGGGCGACCGCATTCGCCATCGATCGGCGCATTCGTGCAGGCCGCGCGCCGCCATCACTGGCCGGCACTCGAACCTGCCTGAACATTCGGCAATCAAATGGACCGTGACTACCGGTGATGATAGGTTTCGCCTCCTGCCATTGAAGGGTTTCTGCCGATGGAAATGCAGCAGGTCCGCTATTTCGTTACCCTGGCGAAGACTCTGAACTTCACCCGCGCGGCAGAGCAATGCAATGTGAGCCAGCCGGCGCTCACGAGGGCGATCCAGCAGCTTGAACACGAGCTTGGCGGCCCGCTGTTCCACCGTGAACGCAACAACACACACCTCTCCGAGCTCGGGTTGATGATGTTGCCCTATCTCGAAGGCGTCGAGGAATCGTCAAGGGCGGCCAAGGAAGCAGCGAAGTCCGTCCGCAAACTCGAAAACGTCACACTGACACTCGGGGCGATGTGCACGATCGGCCCGCAACTGGTCGCAGACCTGATCGTCCGCTTCCAGGCAGAAAACCCGGACGTCGCGGTTCAGGTCGTTGACGGCGAGGCGCGGGCCATGATCGAGCGGCTCGAAAAGGGCGACCTGCACATCAGCCTCGTCGGCGTGCCGGAGGAACTGCCCGAGCAGTTTCACCAGGTCCCGGTCTTCAGCGAGAAGTTCGTCATCGTCCTCCCGCCCGATCACCCGTTCGCGAAGAAGGAGGCGATCCGGGTCGCGGAGCTCGACGGCCAGCCCTACGTCGGCCGCTCGAATTGCGAGGTCTTCCAGTTTGTGACCGACGATTTCATGCGCCGCGGAGTGACCACGAGGAAGGTTTTCAGCTCGCCTCGCGACGAATGGGTCCAGAACATGATCAAGGCCGGGCTCGGCTTCGGGTTCTTTCCCGAGTTCGCGGTGACGGATCCCGAACTCGTGTCGGTCCCGCTGATCGAGCCCGGCTATTCGCGAACGATCTATCTCGCCACGGTCCGCGGCCGGCCGCACTCACCGGCAGTCGGCGCCTTCGTCAAGGCAGCGCGCGGTCACGCCTGGCCGGTCTCGGAACTCTCGTCGTAGCAGGACTCGCTGTCGCGCGTTCGCACCGCCAGCAGGTCGTGGCAGTCGGTCAGCGCAGTTAGCGCGGCGGGGACGCCCGAATGAGCAGCCGTCTGAATCATCACCTCGATGATTTCGCGCTCGCTCCAGCCGAGCCGCAACGCGGCCTGGACGTGCTCGCGAAGCTGCCCGGGCGCGGTGCCGGTCGCGGTCCCGGCGGCAATCGCCACCAGCATGCGGACCTTGAGGTCGAGGCCGGGGCGATTGAAGATCTCGCCATAGGTGAAGCCGATCGCCAGCCGGACGAACTCGGGTGCCACTTCGGCGGCACGGTTGCGAAAGTCGTCCTGGTCGATGCCGACGGACGCCAGCACTTCGAGACCGGCGAGATAGGAATCAGGCATTAGGCTCCTGGGATCTTGAGGGAGGGGGGCGCGGTGTCCCTGGACTGGGGGAGGAAGGGACACCGCGCTGGAAAGGCGCCAAGCATGGGACGGGAGGAGCGCCTCTCCCGGGGGGTTCGATCAGTCGCGGTCCTTGACGTCCGCCGACAGCAGGACGGCGGGAACCGAACCGTTGTTGCGCCACCAGTGCGAGATGCCGTCGGATTCCATCGCAACGTCGCCGGCCGGATGGTCGATGCCGACCGAGCAGGTGCTGCGGTATTCGGTGATGTCGCCCGAGACGACGGTGATCAGCGCCGGACGGCCGGCATGGCTGTGCAGCGGAACCACACCGCCGGGCTGTACGACGAGGCGGCGCAGGCGCAAGTCGTGGTCGGAGAAGGACAGTTCCTTCTGCAGGTCGACCGAGCCGACGATGTCGTCGGTGACGCCGACCGGCATTGTCTGCGCATCGGTAAGCGGATTGGCGGCGGTCTTGCCGGCCGGGCAGGAGCCGGCGAGCGCCGGGGTGGCAATCATCATGCTGGCGGAAGCGGCAAGCAGCGCGCCGATAAAGGTCGTCTTCGTCATGTCTCGTGTCCTTCGTGATCTGAAACCTTAGTCACGGGAAGCTCGCGTCGGGGCCGAGTTCAGCTTGGGGTGGGGTTGGGCCGGTACGCTCGACTTCCCGTGACGCCTTGAAAGGTACGGGGCATCGCCGCCCGGCAACATTCGATTGTCGGCATGATTTCCATGCACGAACGGCATTTCAGTCTCCGCCCGCCCGCGAGCATCCTCCGGACCATCAGTTCAGAGGAGACATTCCCATGACCGTACAACCAATGGCCGCCCTGACTCCGGCCAAGACCCTTTCCGGCCGCGTAGCCGTAGTCACCGGATCGACCAGCGGTATCGGTCTCGGCATCGCCAACGCCTTCGCCGCCGCCGGTGCCGAAGTCGTGATCAACGGCCTCGGCGATCCCGAGGCAATCGAACAGACCAGAAGCCGCCTCGCCGAAGATCACGGCGTGGCCGTCACCTATGACGGCGCCAACCTGATCGACCCGGTGGGCGCAGCGATGCTGGTCGAAAACACCATCGCCACTTTCGGCCGGATCGACATCCTGGTGAACAACGCCGGCATCCAGCACGTCAGCCCGATCGAGGATTTCCCGGTCGAGAAGTGGGACGCGATCCTCGCGCTCAATCTCTCCGCCGCGTTCCATACGACGCGCACGGCTTTCGCTTCGATGAAGGCCGCCGGCTGGGGCCGAATAATCAACGTCGCATCGGCGCACGGCCTTGTCGCATCGCCGTTCAAGAGCGCTTATGTCGCCGCCAAGCACGGCGTTGTCGGACTGACCAAGACCGTCGCCCTTGAGGGCGCGCGGCACGGCGTCACCTGCAACGCGATCTGTCCGGGCTACGTCTGGACCCCGCTGGTCGAGAACCAGATCGAGGATACGGCCAAAGCCCGCGGCATCAGCCGTCAGGAGGTGATCGAGAATGTGCTTCTCGCCGCCCAGCCAAGCCGCAAGTTCGCCACGGTCGAGGAGCTCGGCGCGCTTGCCGTGTTCCTTAGCTCGAACGCAGGCCAGTCGATTACCGGCATTGCCTTGCCGGTCGACGGCGGGTGGGTGGCACAATGAGCGCCGCCCGTACCACGTCGGTGTTCGACCGACCGCTTCGCCCAGACCTCGCGGCATTCTTCGCCCTCGAATGCTGCCCGGCGTCGCCCTGCAGCAAGCCCCCGAAACGCCCGCTGGTCGGCATTCTCGCCGACCTCGCCAGGCAGGGACTGCTGGGATGACCCGCGAACGCGTGGTGATTGTCGGCGCCGGCTTCGGTGGCCTCGCCGCGGCGCGTGGATTGGCGCGCGCGCCGGTGGACGTGACGCTGATCGATCGTTGCAATCACCACCTATTCCAGCCGCTGCTGTACCAGGTCGCCACTGCAGGCCTCTCCCCGGCAGAAATCGCCGCGCCGATCCGCTCGATCCTGCGCGACCAGAAGAATGCTCGTGTCGTGCTCGGAAACGTGGCTGGCATCGACCGCGACGCCCGACAGGTCCGTCTCGAGGACGCCACCGTGGTGCCCTACGACCGCCTAGTCGTCGCCACGGGCGCGCGGCACAGCTATTTCGGGCGCGACGACTGGGCGCGCTTTGCTCCAGGCATCAAGACCATCGACGATGCGACGGCCGTCAGGCGCAAGGTCCTGCTCGCGCTCGAACACGCCGAGACCGAAACCGACCCTGCACGCCGCCAAGCGTTCCTGACCTTCGTCGTCATCGGGGCCGGTCCGACCGGCGTCGAAATGGCCGGAGCGATTGCCGAACTGGCGCGCCGCTCGGTGTCGCGCGACTTCCGTTCCATCACTCCGCACTGCTCGCGCGTCTACCTTGTCGAGGCGGCGGAACGCGTGCTCGGGGCCTTTCCCGAGCAGCTCTCGCAAAAGGCCCGGGCGGCGATCGAGCAGCTCGGCGTGACCGTCCTGACCGGCAACCCGGTCGAGGCCATCGCCGAGGACCACATTCGCGTGGCCGGACGGGAAATTCCCACCCACGCGGTGATCTGGGCAGCGGGCGTGCAGGCCTCCCCCGCCGCGCGGTGGCTCGACGCAGAAGCCGACCGGTCGGGGCGCATCCTCGTCCGCCGTGACCTTGGCGTGCCCGGCACGAGCCGCATCTACGCCATTGGCGACACCGCGGCACTGGCCGACGAACATGGCCGCTGCCTGCCCGGCGTCGCCCCCGTCGCCAAGCAGCAGGGCAAGCATGTCGCCCGGCAGATCATTGAGCGCCGTTCAATTCCGTTCCGCTATCGCGACTGGGGCAACCTTGCGACGATCGGTCGCCACCGCGCGGTGATCGACATGGGCCGCCTGCGGCTGTCGGGCGCGCTCGCCTGGCTGCTGTGGTGCACGGCGCACATCTTCTTCCTCGTCGGCTTCCGCAACCGCCTGTCGGTCGGAGCGTGCTGGCTGTGGAACTACCTCACTTTCCATCGGGGCGCCCGGCTCATCACCGGCGGCCCAACCCCTACCAACCAAGGAGAATGACTATGGCTCGCTCGAGCCTTCGCGACGAATTGCGCAGCCACGGCCAGCAGGTACTGGTCCTGCAGGGCGGCGGTGCGCTGGGCGCCTACCAGGTCGGCGTCTATCAGGCGCTGCACGAAGCCGGGATCGAGCCCGACTGGGTGATCGGCACCTCGATCGGGGCGATAAACGCCGCCATCATCGCCGGAAATCCCGCCGAGCGGCGAATGCAGCAGCTCGCCGAATTCTGGCGCCGGGTTGAACACGGCCATGCCTTCGAATCGATGCTGCCACCTTCGCTCTCGACGATGTGGCGTAACGCGGCGACGATCGTTGGCGGAAACCCGGCGTTCTTCAGCCCCAACCCGCTCGCCTTCGCCAGCGTCCACATGCCGCTCGGCGCCGAAGACGCCGGTTACTACTCGGTCAATCCGATGCGCGAGACATTGTCCGACCTGGTCGATCTCGACCTCGTAAACGGCGGCGACGTGCGCCTGACGGTCGGTGCCTCGAAGGTGACCACGAGCGAGATGATCTATTTCGATTCGCGCGACATGAACCTGTCGCTCGAACACGTGATGGCCTCGGGTGCCCTGCCTCCGGCGTTCCCCGCGGTGCGCATTGACGGTGAACTCTACTGGGACGGCGGGATCCTTTCGAACACCCCGGTCGAGGTCGTCTTCGACGACAATCCCCGGCGTGATTCGATGGTCTACGCGGTGCACATCTGGAACTCAGACGGACCCGAGCCGAGCTCGATCTGGGAGGTGATGAACCGCCAGAAGGACGTCCAGTACTCGAGCCGCTCGGCCAGCCACATCAAGCGCCAGCGCCAACTGCACCGCCTTCGCCACGTAATCTCCGAACTGTCCGCACTCGTCCCGCCCGAGGCGCGCCAGACCGAGGAAGTGGCCGGCCTCGCCGCCTACGGCTGCCCGACGCGCATGCATGTCATCCGCCTGCTCGCGCCGGTACTCGACTACGAGGATCACTCGAAAGACATCGATTTCAGCCCCGGCGGGATCGGTGCGCGCTGGGAGGCCGGTTACTCCGACACCATGCGCGCTCTCGAGTCCGCACCGTGGCGGCAGGAAGTCGACCCGCTCGAAGGCTTTGTCCTGCACGAAACGATGGGCGGTCACATGGTCCACACTGCCGCGGCCGAATGACCTGCCATGCATCGAAACCATGCACTCTGGGTAGCGGACGGCTGGCGCGGGATCGGCGAAAGTCCGACTGCACCCGAGGTGCTCAGACCCATTCGAAAGGAACCACGATGAACAAGCTCAATATCGCGATTGCCGCGGTCGCTGCTGCGGCGCTCGGCACCACGGCGGCCCACGCTGGTCCGGTCAAGGCGCAGCCGAACAAGGACAAGTGCTACGGCATCAGTATCGCCGGCAAGAACGACTGCGCCGCCGGCGCGGGCACGAGCTGTGCGGGCACCAGCCACCGCGACTATCAGGGCAATGCCTGGAAGTACGTCGCCAAGGGCACCTGCGCCAAAATCAAGACCCCCAAGGGCTACGGCTCGCTCACCCCGAAGGCCTGACCCATGGACCCGACCGCCGGCCTGGCTTTCAAGCCCGAGCATTTCGACGAGGCACTGGCCGCGTCGGCGGTCGGACTCTGGTTCGAGGTTCACGCCGAGAACTACATGGTCCCGGGCGGTCCGCGCCTGGCGATGCTCTCGGCGCTGCGCGAGGCGCGGCCCCTGTCGCTGCACGGCGTGGGCCTTTCGCTCGGCGGCCACGAACGCCCCGACGTCGAGCATCTCGCCGCGCTCGTGCGGCTGGTCGACCGGTTCGATCCCTTCCTCGTTTCAGAACACCTCGCATGGTCGCGCGTCGGCACACGTTGCATGCCCGACCTGCTGCCGGTGCCGCGCACCTTCGAGGCGCTTGAATGCGTCTGCCGAAACATCGACATCGTCCAGCACGCGCTGGGCCGACAGGTCCTGATCGAAAACCCGGCGCATTATCTCCCCATCGAAGCAGACTGGTGCGAGCCAGATTTCCTCGCGGCGATCGTGGGGCGCACGGGCTGCGGCCTTCTGATCGACGTGAACAACGTCGCCGTCGCGGCCTACAACCTTGGGCTGGACGCCGGCGCCTACCTCATGGCGTTACCGCATTGGGCCATCGCCGAGATACACATCGCGGGCCATACGCAGGACCCCGATCCGGCCATCGACCTTTTAATAGACAGCCACGATGCGCCCGTCGGCGAATGCGTCTGGGACCTCCTCGACATACTACTCGACCTGACTGGCCCGCGTCCGGTCCTGCTCGAGCGCGACGGCAACGTCCCCCCGTTTTCCGAACTCATGGCCGAGCGCGACCGCGCTGCGGCAACCCTTGCCAATAAGGAACTCGTCGATGCCTGAACTCGCCACATTCCAGAAGCAATTCCTCGACCGGATCGACTCGCGCGATGTCGTCGGGACCCCGCTCGCGATTTATCGCAACACCTCCCTGTTTGGCGCCATGCGCGCGATCGTGGACAGCTTCCCGACCGTCGCGATGATCGTCGGCCTCGCGGCCATCGAGGCGCTCGCCGGCCGCTTCGCCGAGGACTGTCCACCGCAAAGCCCGATCCTCGCCAATTACGGCGCCGAGTTCGCGGACTGGCTCGGGAACCATGCCATCGCGGCCGACCTCCCCTACCTACCCTCAGTTGCCGCAATCGACCGGCTGCGCGTCGAAGCCCATCTTTCGGCCGACGCGCCGGAGTTCGGCCTCGAGGATCTTGCCCGCCTGACGGCCGAGGAATGGTCGCGGTGCCGCGTCACCTTGCACCCGGCAACGCGCATCGGCTGGTACGCCATGCCGGCTCCGACGATTTGGGTCGCACACCGCGATCCGGAAATGTCCGAAATTGAGCCGGAGTGGCAGGCCGAGGGCATCCTAATGGCCCGCCGCGCCGGCGCCGTCGGCGGCTACGTGATCGGACCCTGCGAACACCGCATCCTCCACGGCCTCCGTCTCGGCGAAACCGTCGGCCAGGCGGAGCTCGCCTCCAGCCGCCTCTACCCTGCCACCAACATCAGCCGCACGGTCCGCAAGTTCGTCGCCAGCGGCGCGATATCCTCACTCAAGATGAAGGGATGATTCCCATGATGGAAGCTACCATGGTCACCGTTGCCACTCCGCCGCGTGCTGCACGCGTTTCGCTGCACGATCGCTTTGCCGATCTCGCGGCCAGGCTCCTGCCACCGTCGCTGTTGTTGCTGGTCATGCGCTTCGGCGCCGCGGCGATCTTTTTCCTGTCCGGCAGGACCAAGGTCGAGGGCTGGTTCACGATCACCGACAGCGCCTACGAACTCTTCGAATACGAGTACGCGCTGCCACTGATCCCGACCAAGATCGCGACCGTCGCCGCCACAGTGTCGGAACACGTGTTCCCGATCCTGCTCGTCCTCGGCCTCGGCACCCGCTACGCCGCGCTGGCGCTGCTCGGCATGACGATGGTGATCGAGATCTTCGTATACCCAGACGCCTGGCCGACCCACCTCAGCTGGGCCGGGCTTCTCCTCCCGCTGATCGCCATGGGCGGTGGCAAGGTCTCACTCGATCGAGCACTAGGTATCTTGTGATCGCCAATCCTGAGGATCGTGCTGTACCGATGTCGCGCGCAACAGGCACGTGTGAAGAAAACGGCCGTCCCGTCCCCTCATCAAACGACAACCGCGTTTCGTGCGTCCCCTCCTCTGGGCGATCGGCTCTTGCTGAATTTTGGCCAAATTCCGACGATCCTGGAACTTAGCCGGCAGTAAGAGCGAGACTGACAGCAGCACCTCTCTGAACCTCAGAGGTTAAGGCGCAATTGCTCTGACAGCACCTGCTCCGCCTTTTGGGTGACGCCGGAGTACGAATCCAATCACCAAGAATCCGAGCAGCAAGAGCGCCCAAGTAGATGGTTCGGGAACAGACGAGGCAAGTTGACCAGTGACTTTGAACGAGAGATTGGTGCCGAAAATCACCCCAAATTCTGAAAACGGGACGAACGGCATTGTCTCTTGCGCGTAAAAATCGACCCCGCGAGTTGCACCACCCGAAGCGATCAATGGTGTTGCGCTTCCCTGCCAGATGATCGTACCACTGGCTTCTTCATCTTGCGCCGCAATCAAGAAATAGAGACCTGGATCGAGCGAAGCTATTGTGAAATAGGGTGACCCCGTGGCGCCGTCGAAAGCCATCGCCTGAATCACATCGCCGAAACTCGCTGTGGAGCCTATCGAGTTGCGGTGGAGCCACAGACTACCCTGGCAATCTAGACAGAATAGCGGGGCCACGATCGACACATTGCTAGCAGTCTTACTGAGGGTGAAGCTTGCTGCACCGGCCTCGCCAGCATGAAGGGTCATGCCTGTATGGGCAGGGCCACCCACGTCGAGGAGAACCGCTGCATGTGTAGGGGAATGCGCCGCGAAGCATGCGGTTGCAATGGCAACTAATACCGCCTTCATCATGACCAGCTCACCTCGGGCTTGATAATGTCACGTACGGGCTTCAAAGCGCCCAGCGAGCACCATGGCACCATGCAATTGCGCGTCCTCGAGACGAAACCCCGTGCGCGAAGGCCAATGGATCGCCGCCGTCGCCTCCATTATTGCGGCGCCAATCGCCGGTGCATCTCCCTCGTTTGCCTTCTCATAGATCATGTCGGCGCCAAGCGCGAACGCAACGATTATTCCGATCACAAAAGTAGCCGTGCCGAAACTTAGAAAGGCAAGAACGATTGCGACAATTGCGGCTACTATGGGAAATACCCAATCAAGAACCTTGACCCAAAACGCCTTCACAATTTCGTGCGAACTTTCTGGTGATCCGGGCGCATCATAAAATCCAAGTGTTTGCGCACCTGCATTTGTGTGCTCCAATCGCATGCGGAGCCTGCTCCGGCTGGTCGTCCGGGCCGTTACACCCGGCAAAACCCAAACATCGGTGATCGTTTCTAAGCTGAGCTCCGTCTGGTCGATGTGGGACTGAAGTTTCATCAGTGTCGCCTGATATTTCTTCCCTTCGTGTTCAACTGGGAAGGACACATCACGACCATTATCTTTGGTGACCGACGCGCCGCTCAAATTGAAATCGCCGCGCTTTGAGCCCTTGAACATGACCGGCATCGCCGGAAAGACGAATTCGGCCATGACTCGCTCCTTCGAGATGACAAGGCTCGCTTTCCGGCCAGCAGGCACGCATGCGGCCGAGACTTGTTGAGAGAGCCCGTTGGCCTGTCGATTGCCGGTCATTGCAAGTAGAGCGAGTATCCCGTCCTTCCCATTTTCGAAATCGGTGTAGGCGAAGGCGACCGATGTCGGCTGCATCCACTGGAAAGCGCCCGTGGAAGCGTTACGGCAAAGATCGATGCTGGCGAAAACATGGGCAAAATCGGCAAGGTGTTCCGTTAGCCACGCTTGGAGAAGTGTCTGGCAAACGAGCTTGTCGGCAAATTGCAGCGATGAAGCAGGAAGTGTGAGTTCAACATGTTCAAGATCGGGCTGCTTGCCGGCTGCTGCGGCAGCGGCGAGTACGAGGTGATGCCGCCCCCTAACCTCTGGGTCTTTGGTAATATCGAGCGCCACTGTGACAGCGAGCTCACCGTCGATCGAAGCGAAAGAGGCCTTTCCCTTGGCGGTGTACACGAACTGGCGCAGTGGGATTGCGAGACGCACGTGCTGGCCCGCTCCGCCGGGGACGAGCGTCCAGGGACCGAAGTCGCCCTCCACCCGATTTCCCTCAACGTCTTCCTGCATGAATGATTGCGGCGAAGACCCTTCTGCCGTGATCGCCGCGTTCACTTCGTCGACGTGGAACGCGAAGATGATGTCCCAACCTTTCGTGTCGGCGGTGGCTGTCGCCCCGCTCATTGCTTATGGACAAGGCCGAACTGCAGGGCGTCGTTCAATTGTGCCGAAGCAAGGGCGTATTCGCCGACCGCTTCGGGCCATGACACGGTATCGTCTATTGCTGCCGAAATAAGTGGATCGATTTGCATCATTTCGTCACCGAATTTCTTGCTGGCAATGAGGTGAGCGATTGGTAGGGGTGTACCACCGCCGACCGACGCGAGACCGGTCGTTAGCCAACCCCTGAATCGCGCACCGATTCCGCTCGCTGCACCGGCTTCGTTAGCAAGCGAAGCTGCCAATTCGGTAGCAACAGCGTTTTCGGCTGCTTCTGTTTCTTCACCAGCAACTTCTGCCGCTGTTGTCGCGCCCCCGGCAGCGGCTTCGGCTACCTTCACGGTTTTTCCAGCAAAGGCACCGACCAACGCGCTCACAACCATTAGGACGGCTTCACCTGTAACTCGCCACCACCCCGCTTCGACAACCCCATGTCCAGTCTGGTTCTCGGTCGTCAGGGTCAGCATTTTCGTGCCGTCGTGCAACTCCAATTGTGACCGACATTCGTGAAAGAGGTCGACCCATTGGTCTACTCCCCAGTCGAAATGCATTTCCTCGGCATTGATCACCAACTGAGTGCCGTCGACTTCAATTGAGAACTTGTGCGGCTGGAGAGTAGGATTCTTTGTGCTCTCCACCTTTCCAAGTTGCCCCCACGGAAATTTTGTGTCGGGAAGCCTCACTTGCTTGATATTTTCAATCCGCCGACCATCGTTGTCGATCTCGAAATAGATGTCGGCATCGGCGGGAGCGATATCCTTGAACATGTGGGCGAGCGCTGGCTTGATCATATGTTCGATAAATTTGTCAGGCGAGATCAGGAACGCCGCAACTGCGCCATCGGGAATTGCCGAGTCCGAGACCTGGTAAGAGATATTCGCTGGTGGCGTCTCACCGTCAATCAGGCATAGAACGGCGAATACGCAATTCTCTTCGGTCGGATCGACGGTCGGCTCCGCTACTGCATATCCGATATGGCTTGGCTTGAGCCAGCTAAGTCCTTCGTTCTCGTATTCCACATCGAGATTGAGGGTGGCAAAGACTGCGTTGAATTCCTCGATGTTTAAAGTCAGCCAATCCTGCAGCAATTGCTTCAAGGCGGCAGTATGCAGGAAGGCGCCGGTCGGGTTCTTAGGAGTCGAATCTCCTACTTCCACTGCCTGACCACCGCTCAGACGCAATTCCCTTACCGAAGCATTTGCTAGTTGCGGAATGAAGTCGGCTTCAACTGACACATCAAATGCGCAGTCACTAATGTTCCGAGTTTCCGGATTTTGCCCAACGACGGAAACTGATCCTCCTGTCACCTCGATTTCAAGTTTGAGATTCTTTCCTGCCCCTCCAGTTGTCAGGCGCCAGGAACCAAAGGTTCCCACGGTTGAGGCCGAACCGTCCGAAGCCGATTGCTCGAACGACGAGGGGGCTGTGCCTTCGGCTGTTATTGCCCTGTTGACATCTGCATATCGGACTGCCGCGACCGTATGCCATCCCATTGTTATGCCGTTGGTACCAGAACCGTGCAATTATTTCTGAGAACTTCTCATAATCCACCCCCTCGGATCCGAAAATTGAACAGATTTGCGTGGATAGTATGTATAGCCATATTACGATTCTTTATGAGAGTCACTACTGATCTAACGCCTTGATGATCTTCCTGATAATTTGTCACCCATACAAGAATTACAAATTAGGATGCCGGTATGACATCGACATTGCTTGCATCTGCATTAGTATTACTAAATTGGCTTCGCAGTCTGCGTCGAGCATTCTACTATCGCAGGGATCCTGACAGGACGCGGAAGTTCCGGCTGAAGTTGCCCAACACTAACAACGGCTTCGGAAGTTTGGTTCGAAAGCGAACTTCACCCAAACCGGAATTCTATCCTTATTGTCCGGAATTGGGTCGTTACGGGCTGGTCCGCTCCTGGCACTCGCAGGGGTCGGCAATCAGGTCCTGACGTGGGTCGTATGCGGACAGCCATCTTTTGGTCGGCGTGATGCAGAAAGTCGACATTCCGCAAACGACCCCGTTGCGGACGTTCAATGCAATGAGTGACTCGCCGGTGGGCATGCTAGTCATCGGTCTGAACGATATACGACAATTCGAAATCGCCGGATTTCAAGGCACAGCCGGCTCATTGTTACGCCGCCAATTGACCGCGATGCTGGTGCGTGAAAACGTTCTCAAGTTTTGGCGACGGAGTCGCACGCGCATTCGATCCGTGAAGTTGCGCAAAGTAGATTTGGGAATTTTCTATATTTTTCGTGCCGAAGCGCGAGGACTCTCCCTGCTCTCTCTCGTGCGTTGGCGCCAACCTAGAAGGGAGATTATCATGCGTTACAACAAACTAGCACTCACCGCTGCGTTGCTTGCCGGTGCCGTCTCGATCGCGGCGCTGACGCCGGTTATGAATGCGAAAGCCGACGACTGCCTGCTCGACACCAGCAACGACGGCGATGCCGACGACAACGTCGATACCGACCTAAGCGCCAATTCAGGCGGCGACGACACCCGGCTCGCCTGCGGTCTGCAGGCCTCTGCCAGCGCCACCAATGCGGTGGCAATCGGCAACAAGGTAACGGGCAGCGGCATCGGTGCGGTCGCACTGGGAAACGACTATAACAACAGCGGCACCGGCACGACAGCTCAAGGCGAAGCATCTGTCGCGATCGGTGCGGATGCCTTTGGCGCAGCCAATGAATCCGTTGCGATCGGCCTCTCAGCCGCATCGCGCAGTACGGATTCGGTGGCCATCGGCAAGGATGCCGATGCTACTGGCACCGGCTCGATCGCGATCGGCGGCGACGCTAGCGATGCCAATACGCAGGGCGCAACCACTAGCGGTACGAATGCTATTGCGATCGGCGCAGATTCGAGCGCGACTGCTAGCGGCAATATCTCGATCGGCGGTCTATCGACCGCTATCGGAAATGGCTCGCTCGCAATCGGCGGCGATAGCAATGACGGCGATGCGCTGGGCGCGCAGGCCGACAATTTCGGCACCGCGATTGGCAATGACGCGATTGCCACCACCGCCAACAATGTTGCGGTAGGCGAAGGGGCTCAGGCCACCGGCAGCCAAGCAGTGGCGCTTGGGGTCGAAGCACGTGGTCTTGGCTCCTCCGCAGTAGCAATCGGCACGAGCACAATTGCAGATCAATCAGACACAACCGCCGTTGGACAGGGAGCGCAGTCATTGGCAATGGGAGCCGTGACATACGGCCGCAGTGCTACTGCAGCAGGGGATTATGCAATCGCGATTGGCAGTCGATCCAGTGCGTCCCAGTTTGGAGCAATAGCGTTGGGGGGGGACAGTAGTGACGGAGATAGTCTGGGTGCGCAAGCGACTGGCACTCAGGCAATAGCATTTGGCGCTGACGCTCTGGCCAGTAATAGTTATTCCATCGCCATTGGCAATCTTGCTACGAGCGGAGGCGCCAATGCCATTGCGATGGGGCGCAACGCTTCGGCGGCTGGTGCCTCGGGCGTCGCTGTCGGCCTTGCCGCCACCGCTAATGCCAGTCACGCAACCGCAGTTGGCGATTCGGCCACGGCAAGCGGCAGCTCTTCGGTTGCCATTGGGGGCGACGGGACTGACGGCGATGTGT
>NZ_WTYM01000060.1:18696-20612 GCF_009827435.1 Croceibacterium salegens
AGGCATTCCCCCGCCCTGCCCTCAACTCCTTACCAGCCGGTGCATTTGCTCTGACAGAGCCTTGTTCGCGTGTCAAAACGGGCCAGCGCTGCCGCAGGTCGAGATCAATGGCAATGCGCCTGCTAAGTCCTTAGAGAGTAGCTTCGTATGTAGTTTTCACGCTGAGAAGTAGGGAATGAGCACAGAGCGAGTTCTCACACAGCTGCGCTGAAATCTCTGAAGGAAATAGTCATGACCAAAATTCACACTTCTCCCAAGGCTGCATTGCTGACTGCCACTGCAATATCAGTCCAGTTCCTCATGTCCGCACCAGCCACAGCCGGCGCCGGTGCGACTTGCGAAGAATCCACCGGCTTAGAATGCGGTACTAGCTCAAACACCGGGGATTCGGTTGCAACGGCTATTGGCAAGGGCGCGATTGCCGGCGGCGGTTCGGGAGCGACGGCAGTCGGCAGCACCTCCACAGCGTCGGGCAACGAAAGCTCAGCCTTCGGCGAGAATTCCACGGCATCGGGGCTCGCCAGCACTTCTATCGGCGAAGACAGTTTTGCAAGTAATACGCTGTCTTCCTCACTTGGCTCATCTGCCAACGCTAGCGGGCGCGGGGCAAACGCTATCGGTTCGTTCTCGACTGCCACCGGCGCAGGATCGATCGCTCTCGGCAGCGATGGCGGCACCGGCTTTTCGGGAGCCCAGGCGTTGGCAGACCAAGCCATCGCGATCGGCAGCCAGACGCTCGCGAATGCAGTTGGAAGCATTGCGATTGGTGGTGACGGGAATGACGGAAACACTGTCGGCGCACAGGCGTCAGGCAGCCGTGCGATCACGATAGGACCGGACTCTTCAGCCAGCGGCGCTTCGTCGGTGATTATTGGTGCTTCCAGTTCCGGCAGTAATTCAGGTGCGGTAGTCTTAGGGTCAAACTCAAGCAGCTCGGGTGTGGCATCAGTTGGAGTCGGCGGAGACAGCAAGTCTGTCGGCTTCGGCTCGGTGGCGTTCGGGGCGGGAAGCACGGCGAAAGGCAATTTCGGGATCGCGATCGGCTTCGGCTCCACCAACGCAGTCAGCGGCGGGGGTAACCAAACGGATGGCAATATCGCAATCGGTGGCGGTGACTTCGGTCTTGTCAGTTCGAACGCGACCAGTTTTTCAGCATCTGTGACCAGCCCCGCCACAGCCAACGGTGGTAATTCGATAGCGCTTGGAACCGGTACTCAGTCAACTGGAGGCAACGCTGTTGGTGTAGGTGCTCATGCCACGGCAAGCGGCAGCTCTTCGGTTGCCATTGGGGGCGACGGGACTGACGGCGATGTGTTTGGTGCCCAGGCGGTTGGGGCCAATGCAGTAGCGATTGGTGCCGATGCCCGTGCTCAGCAAGCCGGTGCCATTGCGCTGGGTGCAGGTGCCAACGCAATTCGCACCAACTCGCTGGCGTTGGGCACCGGAGCAATCGCCGACGAGTTCGCTGCCGCCTTTGGTCAGAACGCCAATGCCAGCAAGGCCGGCGGCGTCGCCTTCGGCACCAGCACGATCGCAGGCTTTCTCTCGACCGCGATCGGCCGCGCGGCGATCACCGCCGATCATGCGGTGGCGGTAGGCTGGAGTTCCTATGCCAACACCGGGGCAACCGCAGTCGGTTACGACAGTACCGCACTGCACGCCGGCTCGACCGCGATCGGCGCCAACTCCATCACAACAAGGGCCAACCAGGTCATGCTCGGCTCCACTGGTACCTCGGTGACGGTGGCCGACATCGATGCCAGCACCGCCGCTCAGTCGGGCAACATCTACGTCATGACCGTCGACCAGAACGGCACCGTCGGAAGGCAGGCAAGCGTGCTCTCCCCCGCCGGCGTCGAACAGATCACCAAGCAACTCATCTCTACCCTCGCCGTCACCGACGCCCAGTTCGATGC
>NZ_WTYM01000061.1 GCF_009827435.1 Croceibacterium salegens
AAAACATTGGAGATTTGGAGCACCTAGCCGCCCATGCTAAGGTTCGCAGCAGCGTCTTTGGGGGCAAGATTATGACTGGGCTGCTTTCGCGCTTCGGGGCATTAATCTTTCTTGGCTTTTTCCTAGTTGCGATCTGGGGTTTCTGGCCGACATATTTTTCCGGCCCATTTCATATGACCCAGGCCAGGCAGCAGTTTCCGCTCTACTATGTCCATGCGATTTCGATGACGCTCTGGTTCTGTCTGCTTGTCGTTCAACCGCTGTTGATACGAAAGGGCTATAGATCCCTGCACCGGCAGATCGGCAGGATAACGCCGCTCTTTGTGGCTTTCATCCTCACCGTCATGGTCCTTCTGATCCGGCAGCAGTTGATATTCATGGTCGGGCCGGATCAAGCCGTCCCGGAAGAACAGGTCGCGATGATTCCCCCCTTCCTGTTCATTTCCCTGGCCAGTGCCGCGCTCTTTGGAGCTTTCTTCACACTGGCACTCATCCACCGGAAACGGACTGCACTCCACGCACGCTATATACTATGCACGGTGTTCCCCATCATCACTGCAGCGACAGATCGCATCATCAACCGCACGGCTCCCACGGAGGCGACTTTCCCGGTCCTCGTCGGTTCATGGCTATTGTTGGACATTGTCTTGCTGACACTTGGGTTATGGGAACGCCGCAAGCTGGGAAGGCACAACCCATTCCTCATCGCCGCAGGACTTATGTTTGCCATGCAGGTATCGATGTTCACCTTGGCGCAGACGAGGCCTTGGCGGTCATTCTTCAACTGGTTTGTAAGCTAAATATCGGGCTCGAAGAAGAAATCACTTTCCCCCCTTAGCTGCCAAGTGGGAAACGACCCAAAGCGGACGCTTTCGAAACAGCTCAACCTACATAGTTCGGCCGCGATGGAACGTCATGCTAGCTTCTATACGTTCGAAGCAAATTGGAAGGTGCCGGCCGTCACGTGGCTTTGTGTATTGGAAGGATCAGGGAAAGGAGACTCACAATGAATAAGCGCGATTTCCTGAAGCTTTCCGGTGGCGCCATGGCTGCCGGAGCGATCCTTGGTTCGGCTCAAGTGCAAGCCCAAACCTGCCCAGCGCCGGAAGGCCAAAGCAAGACATTCGTCTTGGTGCCAGGCGCCTGGTGTGGCGGGTTCGTGTATGACGACGTCGCGGCGATCCTGCGCGCAGGCGGTCACACCGTCTACACGCCGACCCTGAGCGGGCTTGGCGAACGCGTCCACCTGCTTGACGACAAACTCAATCTCACCACCCATATCGACGATATCGTCAACGTCATCCGGTATAACCAGCTAGAGAACGTGGTCCTTGCAGGTCATTCCTATGGCGGAATGCCGATCACGGGGGCAGCGGACAAAGTTTCCGACCGTATCACGTCACTCGTTTATCTCGACGCACTAGTACCAGGAGACGGCGATTCGATATTGAGTCTGATGGGAGTTCCCCCGGGAAGCCCCGCGCCGGTGGATGCTGAAGGCAATCCGATCCTGGCATTCCCGATGCCGGCACAAATGTTCAAATCCTTCGGCTTGGCTGAGGACCAGCGTTGGCGCTACACCGAAATGCCTAACGGTCCGGGCTCGGAGCCGTTGCACTTGACAGGCGCCGTCGACTCGATTGCCAAAAAGTCCTATCTGTGGATGCGCAGTTCGGCCGATTTCGAGGCAATCCATGATCAGTTCAAGGACGCTCCGGGCTGGCACGTCGAAGCGTGGGACGGCGGTCACATGATGATGATTGATGTGCCAGAGCAGACGGCTGATTTCCTAGTCAGAGTCGCTTGAGGCCTAAAGTCGCCACCTTGGAAGCTGACAAAAAACCAATGTCCGCTTTCCACCCAGTTTGTGACCTCAACGCCGAGCCGGCAGAGCGCCAAGAGCGGACCAGCCGCTAACGACCCAATTGCTGGCGTCCAGGAAATCATGCGACTATCTCGAAGTCATCCTCACCCAAAGGTCGGGCGCATTCCCCCCATTGGCCGGTCTTGCGCCAGTGATCGACGAGGCCGACATCGATCAGGATCTGTCTGAAGCGCGGATCGCCACGATAGGCAGCGAATGGTGCGTTCCACGCTTCGCCGATCAGGCCGGTGCGCTCGACGATCGCACTGCGCAGCGCGCGAAAGGCGGTGTCCGGATCACCAAACACGGCCGCCCAAAGTGCAATGATGCCCTGCTCCGACTGGTTTTCGCAGCGCGGGTCTTCGCGTGCCGCAGCGAGGATCCTGCGCGCCTCGTCCGGCTGGTCAAAGCTTGAAACGAGGTCGGAGACGTAGGGGAATGGCCCCCTGCCTTCGCTGAACTTCTCAGCGAGCAATCGGCGCGCTTCCTCGCGTCGGCCCAGTCCGACCAGCCGGATGGCCGTGCGAGCGTAAATCTCAGGATTGCCGAACGGCAGGTCGCGTACCCGCTCATATTCGGCCTGGCTCGCTTCGAGAAAGCCGGCGCAGTCGAGCATGTGCTGGTAAACGAACGAAGCACCGACCGACAACGGGTCCGATCGGCAAACGCTCGCCTGGCGCTCGCAGGCCGCCTTCGGCCTGCCGAGCGCAGCCAGCAGGGCCGCATAGGCAGTCCATTTGCTCTCTCCCCGCATTTCCCACAGCGCGAGGCAGGCCTCCATTTCCTGCCAGTCGTAACTGTAAACGCAGAAGAACGAACGCGCGGCAATCACGTCGATAGAATCCGGCGCAAGTTCGATTGCCCGAGCAAGCGCAACGTGTTTCTCGCGAGGGTCGTCCTTGTCCAGTTCATGGCCAAACCACGGGCTCTGTACCTGGGCGCTTGCGAGGCCAGCCCATGCCGCTGCAAATTCGGGGTCGAGCTGGATTGCCCTGCGATAGGCCTCGATAGCGCGCTTCATGGTGTCACCGCCGCCGAGCGCGCGCAGTGCCCGCGCGCGAATGTATTGATCATAGGCTTCGGAATTCTCGGTCAAGCGCGTCTCGATCGCCTTCTTCTCTTCCGGCAGCAGGCGGACCTTGAGGACAGTGACAATCGCCTCGGACAGCTCGTCCTGCAGCCGGAATATGTCGTCGAAATCGCGATCCCAGCGGTCGGCCCACACATGGTTGCCGCTCGCCCCGTCGATCAGCTGGGCGGTCACCCGTACCCGGTTGCCGGCCTTGCGCACACTGCCTTCGAGCACATGGGTCACATTGAGCTGTCGCGCAACGCTCGTCACATCGACCGCCTTGCCCTTGAAAGTAAACGCAGTGTTGCGCGCCACGACGGCGAGTGCCGATACTTTGGACAGGTCGGTGATTACATCCTCACTGATCCCGTCGGCGAAATATTCCTGGTCCTCGTCGCGACTCATGTTGGCGAACGGCAGGACGACAATTGCGACCTTGTCAGGGTCCGTACGCAGGACTTGCGCGGCCGCGGGAGTTGTCGGGTGGGGGGCAGCTTTGCCGACGAAGTCACATACGTTCGCGGCAAAGGCCTTCCACGCCGCGTCCGAAGCATCGCCATGCCAGTGCGACAGCTCCGCAGTCTGCACCAGTTCGAACATGATCGGCCGCTCGCAGGGTTCGATCATTACCGGAATGAGCGTCTTGCGGCGGTCGGCCAGTGTCGCCTCAGACCGAACCCAGCGGCTATCGACAGAGCGCGGCGACCACAAGACGACGACGGCCTTTGCGTTCTTCAGTGCTTCCTCGGTGACCGTGTCGTAGGCCTCGCCCGACCGCAGTGCGACATCCCACCACACATCGAGTCCCTGTGCGGCAAAGCCTGCTGCAAAATGCTTCGCCCGATCGGCGTCCCTTCGGTTGTAGGACAGGAATATATCGGGCGCGGACAAAGGGTTCCCCCCTTGGTGACTACAGCCATTGCGGATCGGCTCGATCATATTCCTTAGTGCACCATTCAAGACAAGAAGAGTCTCAAGAACCTCCGCTTCCCACCCAGTTTGTGACCCCACCGCTGAGCCGTTAGTGTGCCAGGAGCGGACCGGCCGGTAACGACCCATTGCGGACATTGTGACACCCTGCTCCAAGCAAGCAATGAAAGACAAGTCGAACCGATATCAGGCCGTCAAACTGGCAAAGGGTGCAGAGTGGTTGCTGTTCCTAGTCGGATGCGCGTTTGCAGGTGGGGCGTATGAAGCTCTGCGGGACCAAAGTGTGACCGCTGTCTTGGTCGTCCTATTAGTTGGTTTCATTTTGGGAGTTCGGTTCCTCGGTCTCTTGGCTAGGAACTGGCTAGTTAGATGGCTGACAACTAGATCCAGCTCACCTGCAATCGATGGAGACGTGCTGGCGAGCCTGCCAGTTGAGCTGATTGACGGTATCGTCTTCTATAAGCGGGATCAGATCACGGATGACCTGATCTGTTGCGATGTGTCGAGCGAAGGGCAGGTTTGGACTTTTCACGAGGACCTCAAGGGCTGGGACAACCTCATCGAGCATTTCCATCGCCTCGAAGGCTTCAAAGTTGATTGGTTCGATTGCGTGTCTCAACCGCCGTTCGAGGTCAGTGAAACTATAGCCTTCACACGCTCGTAGAATGTCCGCTTTCCACCCAGTTCGGGACCCAGTCGCCAACATAGGCGTGCGCCAGAAACGGACCTTGAAAAAAGTGCCCCCGAGTGGTCGCAATTACCACAGCGGGGGCAGTTGATAGGGTGGGAAAACACCCTTCGGGTCGCACTTGTCCGTCTATGAGGGCGTTGTGACAGTTTCATGACATGTTGAAGGGATCAGTCGACTCATTGCTCTAATGCCTTGCTGTTCGACTGGAATAGGCGGCCCAGCCGCATACGACCCAGATTGCGACCATCCCTTGGAAGTGTGATTACTAAGGAGCGAGAAGAGCGACAGGAGTGGACCACGCGATGGTGGAACGAATTAATCGAGCGAGGCACATAATATTCCCCGTTATAGCCGTAACAGGGTTGATTGCTTTGCGGGAAAGCACCGGCTTCAGCAGTTGGAAATTATTAATCCCAGTTTTGCTTGCTACTTTTCTCCTCATCTCCGTGTGGGATCGGCTTACCGGTCGCAGCGACGGCTGAACTTCTGTCCGCTTCCCACCCAATTCATGACCTATTGGACGCGCCAGGCATCGACCAGGAGCGGACCAGCCGGTAACCCCCATTGCGGACATTTGGTCTGACCATGTAATTCCAACGTCGATGAAAGCCGGTTTTGCCAACACGCTATTCGGCGCCTTGTTGCTGCTAGCCTTCCTGTGTTTCTCATTTGGACAGGCTTCTATGGCTCGCGGAGCTGGATCGGCTGCGCAATCGATAGACTTCCGGCAAGACGACTTTCAAGCCCAGCGCATCGCAAGGAAGTTGTTGCGTCGGGAGATCGCTAAATATCCATCTGGCTCGAATTGGATGCGAACAGCATGGGTGAGTGTCTCCCCCGGGGAGACGCCCACGTTGTTCGTTATGTATGGCTGCTCGCCCACCGGCAACTGCGGGCTTTATGGATTCAAGCGGCAAAAGAATGGCTGGAAATTGGTTCTAAACAGCATCGCGCAGACGTGTTCGATTTTGCCTTCATCGCACGCTGGGCGACATGACATTTCCGCCCGAATGCACGGCAGCGCCTTTCAATCTACGATTAAGACCTACTGGTGGCGCAAGGACCGATACGTGCGAGTGTCGGAGCGCGATCTCATCCTAAAGGAGTGAGGGTGGTCATCTCGACCACTCACGGAACGTCCGCTTCCCACCCAGTTTGCGCCGTGGTCACCGAGCTTGCGCGAAACCAGGAGCGGACCGGCTGGCAACGACCCAAAAGCGGACGTGAGGCGAGACAACGCATAGTTGCGAATCTCTTGGGGGGCGGTCATCTACGAGCGATGGGCGCGCCGACAGGCAGGAGTCGAGGCCGAGACATACGGAGGGGAGGAAACGGAATGGCGGACCTTGCAAACCCGGTGATCAAGCCGGCTGACGTCAAGCTAAGGGATTTCAGGGTAGTGGGTCAGTTTGAAAATGACACTTATGCTTGAGCGTCCATGCATAGTCCCTCAAGCATAAGTGTCATTTTCAAACTGACCCACTACCCGACAGAGAGACCTTCAAGACCCGCCGCTCGGCCGCACTGGCCGAGTGGCAGGACCTCATGGCCTGAGGCTTGCGCCATCAAGACACAGCTGAGTCAATCGGAGACAAGTTGCGATTAGACTGACAGCACCGAAATCTGAGGTCGAGGCGGTCCTTTCCCAAAACGGAAGCGGAAGGGCCGCTTCTCAAGCTCGGACATCGGACCTTTTGACTGAAACTGGGCGGTTAAGAACGGGTTTGCTGTTGGCTTCTTTTTGGATCGACAATCAGGGTACAAACTGTTTGGTTTGTAGGGGTTGCAGTGTTTATGGTTGGTGCGTTAGAAGATGCTCTGTTCAGGAAATTTGTTCACTGATTCATGAAGTTCGTTCTCACGCCTAACCAGAAGATATTGACCCGTTATCGACGCGGTGAAGCGATGATTGCGATAATTTTCCCAGTGATCATGACGGTCTTTGAGTCCCTGGCTATTTGGATGAGGGGACCTAATAGCATCCTTGTTCATCCGCTTTTCGGTACCGAACTTCTTATTGGTCTGGCTGCGCTCGGATTCTGGATCATTCGATACGCACGCCCGGCATTGAAGGCCGTTAGCAATCGAGGCGATCCAGTTCAGGTAGATACTTCTTCCATCCAGTTCTTCGGTCGAATTTTTCCGCTTTCGGCAACGAGCGCACTTACAGTAGACGATAAGAGGGTCTCGCTTCTCGACGGTGACCAGGTGCTGGCAACTGAGTCCCTTCTTTTTGTAAGTGGCAAATACTGGCATTGAACCGCCTGTTTCAGTCATTGAGTCGCTAGCGGTCGATTGGAACATGGCAGCCGCCAAGTTTGGCGGTGCCGTCACGGAGTGGGGTCGTTAGCAGCCTGTCCGCTCGTGGCACGCGCTCCGCTCGGCAGTCAGGTCACGAATGGGGAAAGAAGCGAACTTGCTCGATTTTCCCACTGAGCGTCTCCAGAACCAGCGGCAAGGTGTTTTGGTGATTGTCTTAGTGACCACCCTAAAGCTTTAGTCGCTTTCTGCCTGTGAGGCACACGGCTCCGGTTTGGCATTAGAGATAATGGAGGTCATCGAACCTCCAATTGCCAAGCCTTTTCGAAACAAAATGAATTCCGCCCAAGCAACCGGCTTGCTCGAACTTCCGCTGAGCGAATAGTCGGCACCGAGGACGCAAACGTCCAATAGCTAGTGCTTTATCTCGTCGATCTTGGCATCATCCCCGAAGGTGATATGAGGTCGCACATCGTCGTTTGAGCCGTCCACTCAAATAGTCTGATGGCCGTTTGCCCTTTGCGGCTGACACGTGCGCAATGGAACAACAACTCGGTTGAGATTGAACGCTGCTCCCGGAAGCCAATCTCGGCTCTCACGTTCGATCGGATTCTGTCATTCGGCGCAAGCTGTGAGGGCTAACGCAAGTGAGAGCGTCATCACCATCTGGAAGCGTGATTGAGGGGAGAAGTTCACCAGGCTGCATCGCATTTCGCTATAATTGAAAAAGGGATCATTTGATGTCATAACCTTCGCGTGAAGAATTGGTGATTTTAGATCGCGGCTAGATAAACGTCCGCAATGGGTTGTAACCAGCCGTCTGCTCCTAGGCGCTCGTAACTCGGTAGCCTGGCTAATGTCCGCAATTGGGTCGTTAGCGGCTGGTCCGTTCTTGGCGCTCTGCCAGCTCGCCGTTCAGGTCGCGAACTGGGTGGGAAGCGGACGTTCGAAATGGTCCAATTGCTACAATTGCACGAGGCAAATGATAACTGTCGGGTTTTGGATAGCTGGTTGCACGTTGCTGCGGATCTGCGATCCGAACGGTTGCGACCATCAGTCAAGCCGATTGCAGGGTCCCCATTTGCCAAAATTGTCATAAGCATGCGGCTAGGATGCTGCTCGAACGCGACGATGTGCTGGCAGAGCTACATGCCCTCGCGGCTGCTGCGGCGGAGGGGCAAGGCAAGGTCGTCTTCGTCATCGGCGAGGCCGGGATCGGCAAGACCAGCGTACTGCGCGCATTTGCCGAACGCCTCGGGGACGCGATGCGCCCACTGTGGACGGCTTGCGAGGACATCAGCTCGGCCGAAGCCCTTACAGTCTTGCGGGACCTGCGCGAACTTGGCGGACTGCCGGTCGATGCCGCACTCGACGGCGGATCGCGCCTCGAACTCTTTCGCGACGCGCTCGACCGGCTGGTCGAATTGCCGAGCGTTCTCTTCGTCGAGGACCTGCACTGGACGGACGACGGGAGCATCGACTTCATTCGCTACCTCGGGCGACGCATCGAGGGCCTTCCACTGCTCGTCGTGGTCACGTCGCGCAACGAGGACCAGCCGGCGCGCGGCCGGGTGGTCCGGGCACTGAGCGACCTTCCGCCGACGGCGCGTCGCCGTGTCGACCTGGAGCGCCTTTCGTCGCTGGCGGTCGGGCAACTGGCGGCCGGACACGGACAGGTCGGTGCCCGGATCCACGACCTCACGAACGGCAATCCGTTGCTGGTCACCGAATTGCTGGCGAATTCGGGGGTGCGTTCGGATTCGGTCGACGAGCTCGTCGTCGGTCGGGCGAGCCAACTGGCGCCGGCGGCCCGCGCTTTCCTCGACTATTGCTCGATCATACCCCGCCGGGTCTCGATCGAGCAGATCGAGGCGTCGGGTGCCCAGCACGTCGACGTGCAAGGCTGCATCGATAGCGGCCTCCTGCTGCAGGACGCCGATGGCTTGACCTTTCGCCATGAGCTGACCCGCAACGCAATCGAAGCGGCGTTGTCGCCGCTCCTGCGCAAGCAGCTGCACGCCAACGAGCTCGCGCGCCTCGACAGCACACGGGCGAGTGCGGCGCGGCGGTTGCATCATGCGATCCATTCGAGAGACAGAGGCCGGGTCGCCGAACTGGCCCCAGTCGCCGCCCGGCAAGCTTCCCGGCTCGGAGCTCACCGCGCTGCCGTCGATGCCTGGCGCTCGATGATCGACCCCTCCGATCCGCCGCAGGACCCTGAGGTCTGCAGGCAATACGCCTTCGAGCTGCACGTGCTCGGAAACCTGCCCGAGGCGATCCGCTGGCAGGAGCGGGCGCTTGATCTCTACGCCCACGCCGGCGACACGCTGAAAGAGGGCGACAGCCTTCGGTTCCTCGCGACCTTGCGTTACATGAATGGCGAGCGAGGCCTAGCCGAACAATCGGTTCAACGCGCCATCGATGTCCTCGAACCGCTCGGGGAGACGGGCGAGTTGGCGCATGCCTTCGCCACGATGGCCGGGTTTGCCATGCTCGCCGACGACTCTCCCTGCGTCGCCCAACTGTGCGCAAAGGCGATTCCGATCGCCGAGAGGCTGGATCGCAAGGACGTCCTGGCGGCCGCGCTGAATTGCCACGGTTCATCGCTGCAATTCATCGATCTCGAGCGCGGGCTGGAATTGATCGACCGGAGTATCGCGTTGGCAAGGACGGAAGGCATCCACCAGCATGTCGCGCCGGCCGCGATAAACAAGGCCTGGGCGCTGATGATGGTTCACCGGCACGAAGAGGCCATCGAGGTCTTCCGGGAAGGGATCGAATATAGCCGCGACCACGACCTCGACAACTGGGGGCCATACATGGACGGGGGGATCGCGCTGTGCCTGCTCCGCCTGGGTCGATGGGACGAGGCCGAAGCAGCGGCGGCTCCGGTGATCGCCGCGGTCGACAAGGGACCGGTAACGCGCAATCCCGCCATTCGCGCACAGGCGACGATCGCCGTCAGGCGCGGGGATGTTGATAGCGAGACCCTGATCGCCGAACTGCGCAGGCACATGACCACCGGGCGCGAGTGGCCGCGGTTCAGCAGCCTCGCCCTGATCGAGGCGGAGCACGCCTGGACGAGTGGGGAAGACGTTCCCGCCGCGCTCGAAATCGTCGCCGAGGTGCTCGCCCAGGTGCCGCCGGGCGGAAGCCCGTGGGACGCCGCCATGCTGTGGCACTGGAGCCGCAAGCTGGGCGGAACGGAGAAGGCGCCCGAAAACCTCCCGCTTCCCTTCGCCATGGTGGCAAAGAACGAGATCGATGCCGCGGCGAAGGCGGTGCAGGAGTTGGCGTTGCCGTTCGAGGAAGCGCTGTTCCTTTGCGACGGTGACGAGGGGCAGGCGGCGAGAGGTCTGGCGATTCTCGAACGCCTCGGAGCCGAAGCGACGGCGAGGCGGGTTCGCGCCGAACTGGCCGAACGTGGAATCCGCAAAGGCACGCGCGGCCCGCGGTCTTCGACCCGGAGCAACGACTTCGGCCTGACCAAGCGTGAACTGGAAGTGCTGGTGCATATCGACAGCGGCAAGACCAACAAGGAAATCGGCGAGAAGCTGTTCGTTTCGCCCAAGACGGTCGACCACCACGTTTCGTCGATCCTCGCGAAGACCGGAACGCGCACGCGCAGTGAAGCGGCCGCTCTAGTCCGTCGAGAGGGCCTTATCGGTTAGTTTCCAGCCGCCTCCGGCGCATCCTTGCCCTGGTATTCGAGCGCGAAGGTCGGGTCGCAGTCGTAGGGGTAGATGTAGTCGCTGCCGCGAGTCCACTTAATGTAGCGGGCGCCGTGGTTTTCGAGCATTTCGGGGTCCTCGAACCACTGCGTCGCCTCGAGCGACTTGCCGTCGTCGGCGAGGCGGTAGCGTTCGACCATGTGCGCCTCGCTCGAATGGTCGAGACCGTTGTTGGTGATGGTCGAGGGGGCGAGGTGGGTGGTGTCGATGACCAGTTCGTCGCCCTCCCAGTGGCCGATCGAATCGCCCATCTTGGTGTGCGGCGCGGCGGCCGGCAGGTGGCCGCGGCCGTCGGTGTAGATCAGCCGGTACTGGTCGTAGTACTCGTACCGGAACACGATCAGGCCGGGAGCCTCGATGACCTGGAAGGGGAAGGGGCCCTGCACCGTGTACATGATCGACTGCGGCTGGCAGACGCGGGCGATGGTCATGTCGTCGGTCGGCTGCCAGTCCCTGGCACGATCGAGCGCCTTCTGTGTCAGCTTGAGCCCGCCGTAGACCCCGCGCGGGAATTCCGCCGCGCCGGTATCTTCCAGCACCACCGTATCGGGCGGCAGCTTGGCCTTCAGGTCGTCGGGCATCGGGTAGCCGCGGAACGGGGCATTCCAGTAGCCCGAGAGGTCGGGGTGGCCGGCGTCTTCGGCGAGCGCCGGGGCGGTAATGGCGATGGCGGCAAGCGCCGCGAGGGCAAGCCGCATCAGCTCTGGTCCTGCCGTCCGAACGGGGCGATTCCGATCGACTTGCCGTTGGCGTCGGTGACCGCCGAAACGCGCATGTAGGGCTTGCCGTCGCGCGAGGGCCAGCCGGTGAGGGTGACGGTCTCGCCCGGCTTGATGATGTCGCGCGTCCAGCCGCGGCGGACGAGGATCACCGGGGCATTGGTCTCCCCGCGCCAGTGCTCGACAGTTCCGTCGGGATTGGTCACGTCGAGCGCAATCGTGCCGTGCGGGTTGGTGAAGCGGAAGGCGGTGACCACGCCAGTGACCGTCACGCTCTTCTCGGGGTCGAAGAACAC
>NZ_WTYM01000062.1:0-3426 GCF_009827435.1 Croceibacterium salegens
GATGTCTCCGCGCTGATCAAAAACGTCTATTCGACGCTTTTGGGTCTCGGTAGCGAAGGCGGTGCGGCCGAACCCGTGCCGGAACCGGCTGTTCCGATCCGCACGTCGGTCAAGAAGGATCACATTGTTTGCCTGGAAGACGGCAAGAAGATGAAGATGCTCAAGCGCCACCTCATGACCGATCATGGCCTGACGCCCGATGAATATCGCGCGCGCTGGGGCCTGGCGGCCGACTATCCAATGGTGGCTCCGGATTACGCGGACAAGCGCCGCGAACTGGCGAAAAAGATCGGCCTCGGCCGCAAGCCAGGCCAGCGCCGCAGCCCCCGCAAGAAGGCCAACACCGAGAGCTGACCACGCAACTATCGAGAAGCATAATCTTGGACGCGCTGGCTGAGGTCCAATTTGCGGATCTAGGCCCTCCAAAGACGTCTACTCGGAAAATGGCCGAATTGCGGACATTCTATGTGATATGAAGTCAACTCTCGAAATTGGGTCGTTGGCTGCCGGTCGAGATTGTTCAAGTCAGCGTTGATGGATGATTGTCGCCGAAAATTGCCGAGACTGCAAAGTGCGCCCAGCCGCTAGCGCGCCCCTTATTGTTTAACGCTTCATTCTCCAAGCGAATGTTGAGTAGGCCCGATATAAATTGTTACAGACTTGAAGAGTCCAATGATGCAGAACTTTGGGCGCAACTTGACTGGCTATTCATGTGATGCTTGCCCTTAAAGCCTTGCTCCGGCTTCAGCCGACGCATTCTTTCTCACGCTGGGATGACAGCTCTTGAATTGCACGCAGAACGCCCGCTTCAGTTAGTCGCACCCTGGAACTGTAGCAGGCAGTTTGTCTCGTCATCTTCTCCTAATCGCCGCGAGCCAGAGCGATACTGTCGTTTCGCGAAATGGCATCGTCCAAACTCAACACGGAAATAGACCGCTCACCGCCAAACTCTTCACGCACGACTATGTGGCCCTGACGCTCCAGGTAATCGAGAAGTCGAAGGATACGGCTCGGTGACGAGGTGCCGTAGACCCGCGCCAGCTCGTCCTCGTCCGGCGCGGTGCGGCCCTGCGCGGCGGCGACGGCGATCGTGAGGTAAGGCGCGAGCACGTCCTCTGGCACATTGTCGGCCAGCTGCTCGATGGCTTCGCGAACGGGCGGATCCAGGCGGTCGAGCCCCGCGCTCGCACAGGCGAACAACTTGCGAAAGCGCATCATGTCGACATGCGCGCTCGGCACTCCATGCTGCCGGCAGCGCTGCGCAAACTCGCGAAACAACATCGCGGACGACTGGAACGTGGCGCCCTCCTCTGCGGCCAGCTCGCGCACGACCTGGGCGACACGATCATTGCCCTGCGCAACGTCGGTGGCGGGGCCCGGCTCGGCATCGACAGCCGGTTCTTCAGCCCGCGCGATTCCGGCGACGCGACTGGATATTTCCTGTTCGACATCCACACGCGGCCGGACGGGCGCGACCGGGCGCGGAGCGGGCTGAGTCGCTTCCTGTTCCAGCTCATCATGGAGGAGCGCCTCGAGGTCGTCGCCGTTGGCGACCGGCAGCGGCATGAGCCCTTCGGCGGCGTTCTTTCCGCCCGTTCGCACGTTGCCGATATGGACCGCGACGGGGCGGCGGCTGATGGCAGGGCCAAGACCGAGGAAATGGCCGCGCTGCAAGTCGCGGATGCGTTCGGCCTCCTTGCGGTCCATGCCCAGCAGGTCGGCCGCGCGCTGCATGTCAATATCGAGGAAAGTGCGCCCCATCAGGAAGTTCGAGGCCTCGGCGGCGACGTTCTTGGCCAGCTTGGCGAGGCGCTGCGTGGCGACAATGCCGGCGAGGCCGCGCTTCCGTCCGCGGCACATCAGGTTGGTCATGGCCGAAAGCGTCAGCCGGCGGGTATCCTCGCCCAGTTCGCCCGCAGCGGCGGGTGCGAACATCTGCGCCTCGTCCACCACCACCAGGGCAGGATACCAGTGTTCCCGGGGAGCATCGAACAGGGCTGCGAGGAACAGCGCCGCGCAGCGGATCTGCTGTTCCACCTCCAGTTCCTCGAGCGACAGCACCACCGAGACGCGGTGTTGGCGGACGCGGCCTGCCAGGGCCGCAATTTCACGCGCGGAATAGGCGGATCCATCGATCAGCACGTGATCGAACTGGTCTGCAAGGCTGGTGAAATCGCCTTCCGGATCGACCACGACTTGTTGGACCAACTCGGCGCTCTGTTCGAGCAAACGGCGCAGCAAGTGCGATTTGCCCGACCCGGAATTGCCCTGCACCAGCAACCGCGTGGCGAGCAGTTCCTGCACATCCATGGAAATGCTTTGTCCGGCAGAATCCGTGCCGATCTCGATCTGCGACCTCATGCGCTAGGGAATAGGTGGCTGCCGACCGGGCACAAGGGCGCTGAAGCCAGTTATCCCATGGTCGCGCTCCAAGCATCTCGCTGCGCGCTCTAGATCCGTGTACCACCTTATTGCCTCCGATCATGCGCATTCCACACCGGCGCGCGGACCGGCTTCGGCACCATCGAGTGTATTAGACGCGCAAGACCCTTCCAACCTCGACAATGGGCAGTACGGCTTCGTCGACTTCTGGACGGTTGGGGGGACAAGCTGCATTTGGGGCCGATAAGGCTGTAGGCCTCCCTTTCGCTAAGACCCAAGAGCGGTCGTCTAGATTATTGGGCAAAAATTTCGAAATCGTCGCCGCCATTCGGCAGCGCGAAATCTCTCCAATTCCCTGTCTTGCGCCAGCGGGCCGCGAGGCCAACTTCGACCAGGAGCTGCTTGAAACGCGGATTCTGCCTCAGGCGTGCGAAGTCCAGCCGGCCACGCTCAACCTCGAGCAGCTCATGCAGAATGGAGTCCTGCTGTCCTGGAGCGAGCAGCGCAAGGCGCTCGGCTGGCCGACCGAGGATCAGCCTGTTCCGTAGACCAACAGGCCCTGTTCGGGCGAATTCGTTCCCTGATATGGCCGATTTAATACCCTGTTCCGCCGAATAACAGGGAAAGCCCGATTTGAGCGGGGTAACCTGCGGTAATTGCGTTATTTTCTGCGGCGCAGGATCGCAGGATTCGGCGGAATCGACCTGTTTTGGGGCCCGAATCGATGTTTTTTCCTGTTAATACCCTGGGAAGCAGGGATACCGTACCGATGGCGAACCGCGCGGAGACGGGCAGCGCAAATCCTTCCTGAAACGGCTGGAGACGGATGCTCATTCTATCCGCAGTGACGGATTGGCGGACGCAAACCCGTCTGTTCTGCGGCTTTGCGCAGGCGCTCTGATAACGGAGACTAGTGCTGGGGGTGTGTGGCGGACCGAGTTGGATTCGAACAATCAATTCGGTCTTACTCTGCTAAGCCGCGGAAGTGTCGACTGAATTACGGCCGAGGATCACTAAGAGACTGAAAGTGCTCCCTTTCAAGTT
>NZ_WTYM01000062.1:3476-17980 GCF_009827435.1 Croceibacterium salegens
CTGTTCGAAGCATCGGTACGGTTGTCGAATTATCCAGATCTGAATCGATGTTCTGGAAAAAACGGAGACAATTCAGCCGACTAGCTGGCGGAGAGGGTGGGATTCGAACCCACGTTACGGTTGCCCGTAAACCGCATTTCGAGTGCGGCGCATTCGACCTCTCTGCCACCTCTCCGCGGGGTGATTCCGACGCTCGCAGGCGCCCGGTCGACCGGAAAGCGCGGCGGTTAGCGGAAGGGTGCACGGTTGCCAAGCCCCTCTTGACCGCGTGAAGCAATTATCCGGGCATGGGCCCCCAGAGACAGCTTGTTTCGCCCCTGCGGCCTTCTATATTCCCTGTCTCATGGACAGATCGCAGTACTATTCTCCGCAAGCTGGGCGCCGTATCGATGCGCCGTCCGCTTCGCATGCCCGCTTCGGAATCGGCGACATCGTCAAGCATCGCCTGTTCGATTTCCGCGGAGTGGTGTTCGACATCGACCCGGTCTTCGCCAACTCCGAAGACTGGTACGAAGCGATCCCGCAGGACATGCGCCCGCGCCGCGACCAACCGTTCTACCACCTGCTCGCCGAGAACGAGGACAGCTCCTACGTCGCCTATGTCAGCCAGCAGAACCTGCTCGGCGACAGCGAAGGCGGGCCGGTCGATCACCCGAGCGTGCACGAACTGTTCGAGGACTTTGCCGACGGGCGCTATCGCCTCCGTCGCAGTCTGACGCACTAGGCGTCGCTCAGCTCTTCAGCTTCCACCCGCTCTTCAGCAGCAGGTAGGCGCCCCAGCCGAACATCAGGTTGAGGACGCCGAGGCCGAGCGCCGCGCCGATCACCGCCTGGTTGGTGTTGCCGATGTCGCTCTGGCCGAGGAAGCCGAAGCGGAAGCCCGAGATGATGTAGAAGAACGGGTTGGCCCGGCTGATCGTCTGGAACAGCGGCGAGAGATTGCTGATCACGTAAAACGTGCCCGAAAGCAGCGACAGCGGGGCGACGACGAAGTTGGTCACCGCTGCGTTGTGGTCGAATTTCTCGGCCCACAGGCTGGCTACGAGGCCGAGCAACGAGAGGAACGTTGCTCCCATCAGCGCGAACCACAGGATCGCCCAGGGGTGCGCGGCCTGCAACTGCACGCCCGGCCACAGCGCCATCGCCAGCGCCAGCGCGCCGCCGACCATGAAGGCCCGCGTGATGGCGGCGGCGACGATGCCGATCATCAGTTCGGCGTTCGACAGCGGCGGCATCAGCAAGTCGATGATCGTCCCCTGAATCTTGCCCGCAAGCAGCGAGAAGCTCGAATTGGCGAAGGCATTCTGCATCATTCCCATCATGATCAGCCCCGGTGCGACGAACGTGGCGAATGGAACGCCAAGGACCATCCGGTCACCGCGGCCCATCGCCACGGTGAAGATGACCAGGAACAGCAGGGTCGTGACGGCGGGAGCCCAGATTGTCTGGGTGTGCACCTTGAGAAAACGGCGCACCTCCTTCATATAGAGGCTCCACAGCCCGATCCGGTTGAAGCCATGGATCAGCGGCTGCCCCTTGGGCGGAAACTCCCGCCGTGTCTTCTCGTTGGTCTGTGCTGGGCCGGAACTCGATCCGGAATCGGCGGCCATGACGGGTTGGGCTTGATCGGCCATGGGGCGCCGACTATCGGCAGCGCCGCGCGCTGGCAAGCGCAACGCGGCTGCCGGGCGCGAATTTGAAGAGGTAACGAAACAAGATGAGCTGGACTGACGAACGCATCTCCAAGCTGACCAAGATGTGGGAGAGCGGCGCGACCGCGAGCCAGATCGCCGACGAGCTCGGCGGGGTTTCGCGCAACGCGGTGATCGGCAAGGCGCATCGCCTCGGCCTCAAGTCCCGGCCCTCGCCGGTCAAGCCGAACGAAACGCCGGCGGCGAAGACGGGCAAGGCGGCCGCGCAGGCCAAGCTGGCGGCCAAGGCCGCCAAGCCGAAGGCGCCCGCGCCCAAGGTCGTTCCGGCCCCTGCGCCGCGCCCGGCGCCCGCCGTGACCGGTGCGCCGGCTTCGGCCGTGCCGAGCCAGCCGCTTCCCAATCCGACGCCGGACATGCCCAAGATCGTCTCGGTCGGTCCCGGCGGCTTCCTGCGTCAGGGTCCGGGCGACCAGCAGGCGCCGATTCCGCCGGCCCCGCCGCGCCGCCTCGTGCCGGCCAAGCCGAGCCCGGAGATCGCCGACAAGACCAGCCTGCTCGACCTCAACGACCGCGTCTGCCGCTGGCCGATGGGGCACCCGGGCGAAGCCGACTTCCATTTCTGCGGCGAGAAGGTGAACCCGGGGTTCCCCTATTGCGTCGAGCACTGCGGGCGGGCCTACCAGGCGCAGCTGCCGCGCGGTGCGCGCCGTCCCCCGCCGCCGCTGCCGTTCGGCGGCCCGCGCGTGCGCTGAGGCGCCCACTCATCGTAGCCCATGTCCGCGTCGAAAGCGGGCATGGGCACATCGCGTCCGATCGAAATCTGGCAGCGCTCGGCACGATCCGCGCGCCGCGTTCCTGCGACTTGGGATGGTTGCGCCTGACCGGAAAAGCTCCGTGCGGCCAGCCTCCTCTGAAGGAGGAAGGGCGAGGAGCCTGGTCCGCACGGATTCTTGAAGGAGTGTGGCACCCCGGGCTTGGGGACCGGGGTGCCGAGACCTGGTGCAGACTTCGAATTACGACCCGAAGAGTTGCGGCCCGGCCTCCGATGCGTGTTAGCGCTACATTAGAGACAATTCATGTCCCGTAATTGCGCTACACAAAAAGGTATGCTGCACCCGCTTCGCGAACCGCAATCCGTGTAGCAATGCGGCTAGTGCACGGTGACGATCAGGCCGTTCGAAAACGCCTTCAACGAGGCCGAGGTCCGGTCGGCGACGCCGAGTTTGGCAAAGATTCTGCGGACATAGACATCGACCGAAGACGGCGAGATGCCGAGCAGTTCGGCAATGACCGAGTTGCTCTTCCCCTGGCTGATCAGTTGCAGGACGTCGAGTTCGCGATTCGAGAGCCGATGCGCTTCTTCGTCGACCCGGACCAGCGAGCAATAGCGCTGGAAGGACAGTTGTGCGGTGACATTGAACCGCACCCGCATAAGGTCCTCGGAAAGAGGGAGGGACCTGGGCAAGGAAGCGCCGACGAACCCGGCGCGGCCGTTGGGTCCGTAACACGCGGTGCCGATTCCCCTGGCCATGCCATAGCGTGCAGCAATTTCGAGATAACGCTTGCCTGCGGCATCGATCTTTTCGTGCTCGAGGATCCCCGGCCAGATGATTGCCCCCGTGTGACGTAGCGCGATGCTCGGGAACGGATCGGTCTTGTGCAGGCGCTCGCGGTACTGCCGCTCCCATGCAGCTGCAAACCCGACATTGCCGAGATTCCGGCCGACGCGCGCGTCGCGAGTCAGCGGTGCCAGGAAGTAGGCCTTCGTCAGGCCCAGCATTGCGAAAACGTCCATCGTCATCGTGCGCAGCTGCACGACAGTCGTTCCCTGCACTAGCGCTCGCAGGCGAGCACCGAACTCATCCTGGTCGAATTCCATGAGACTTCCCAAGCTCGGAAGCATTTAAGAAGGCCGTATAATTATATTTCTGGACTGCTTCCGTGGATGTAACATTAACACTCAAAATTGAGGCACTCAAGGGCGGGCTGACGAATGCGTCAATTCATTGGTGTGCCCCGGGTCTTGCGCGCCGGAGGGACATGGCGATCGTTGACCAGGGCCGCAGCAGATATCAGCACCGCGCCGACGCAGAGCACGCCGAAGAACGGTAGCAGGCTGCCCCCGCCGAGATCGATCAGCCAGCCGCCGAGTCCCGTTGCGGCAATGGCGCCGACCCGCCCGACGAAGATGCCGAAGCCGATGCCTGCCGAGCGGCACGAGGCCGGGTAGCCGTGGGTCATCAGGGCATAGAAGCTGGCTATGGCGCCGCTGAACAGGGCCGCCGACAGGCCGTAGAGCACGATCACCAGCGTCTGCTCGCTGCCAGTCGGAGTGGCTGGAAGCGACTCTAGCACTACGGTGAACACCAACAGCGTAATGAACAGGCCGGCGCTCAGCGTCAGGACGACGCGCTGCGAACCGAGCCGCTGGATGACCACGCCTACGGCGATCGAGGCGATCATCGAGGTGATCCCGCCGACCGCCACGGTGTAGGCGGCGACGTCGAGCGTCAGGCCCTTGGCGGTGAGGAAGGTCGTGCCCCAGTTGAGCATACCGTAGGCGACCATCGTGGCCGCTGCGAAGGCGATGCCAATGCCGAGGTTGAGGCGCGCGTTGCTTGCGTCGAGCACACCGATGGCGCCGGCGGCGGTGTCGGTCATGTGCCGCTCTGGTGCCAGCGGCGGATCGCCATCGAGCACCTTGCGGGCGGCGATCTTCGCTTCGTCCGGTTTGCCCCGTGAGAGCAGGAACGAGGGACTGTCGCGCAGGATCGCAACGATCAGGACGACGACGATCAGGGTGGAGAGGCCGACCGCTACGAACGTCCCGCGCCAACCGTAGGTGTCGAGAAGCGTCGGGGCGAGCGAAGCGACGACCAGCCCGCCTGCCGGGGTGCCGACCGAGAGCGTGGTCACGCCGACCGAGCGCCATTTGTCAGGCAGCCATTCGCCGGCCAGCGCGATGGCATTGGCATAGGCCGAACCGAATCCTAGCCCGCTGACAAGCCGCCAGGCAGCCATCGCCCAGACGTCACTTGTCGTGCTGGCCCCGACCGTACCGAGCGCAAACACAAGCGAGGCGAGGGCCAGCGACCAGCGCCGTCCCACCGTATCGCCGAGCCAGCCGCCGCCCCATGAGCCGATCCCGAAACCGACCAGCGCCGAGCTCATGGCGATACCGAAGGTGCCGCGGTCGACGCCGAATTCCTCGATCACCACCGGCGCGACGATGCCGAGCAGCTGCGCGTCCATCCCGTCGGCGACGAGCACCAGCATGCAGATTGCGAACGTCAGGATCGAAAAGGTCCTGATCGGCTGGCGCGACAGCGCCTCGCTGAAAGCTAAGGCCATGAAGTGAATTCCTCCCCGTGGGCATACTTCCCGGTCTGCCAGGAAAATGCCAGCGGTTTGAGGCAAGCTGCGGGCGGTTGCCCGTCCACCTCGACAAGCTCGACCGAGCCTACTGTCCTCCCGCCGGCGACTTGGAGCCGAGGTCCAGCGCCATATCTTCCTTGCTCTCCGCCGGCACCGGGCGATTGCCGGGCGCCATGAGGTTGCGGGTCATCTCGCGGCGCATCGTTTCGAACTTCACGCGGCCTGCCGGGGCCGGCTCCTGCGGGAAGGCGTCTTCGATCTCGCGGTGGCGGTCTTTCACTTCATCGAGGAACTCGTTGTTGGTGAAGATGTAGAACCGGTTTTCCTTGATCGCCGCGACCACGGCCTTGCCGGTGTCGTAGGGATCGATGGCGGCGCGCATTGCGTCCCACAGGTCCTTGAGGAACTGAGGCGCGCCTTCCTCCTTGATGTGCTCGGGATCGTCTTCGGGAAGCGGTACGAGCGCGGTGCGGGTCGCACCGGGGAACAGGCACGAGACGCCGATGCCCTTCTCGGCAAGCTGGATGCGCAGGCTCTCGGAGAACCCGCGCACCGCGTACTTGGCGGTCGAATAGGCGGCGAGGCCCGGGAGGGGGACAACACCGGCCATGCTGCTGGTGTTGACCACGTGGCCGCCTTCGCCCTGTTCGCGGATGATCGGCACGACGATCTTGGTGCCGTTGACCACCCCGCCGAGGTTGACCGCCAGCGCGCGGTCGAAATCGTCGAAATCGGGGCTCGCCGCGGTCCCGCCGCCGTTCACCCCGGCGTTGTTGCACAGTACGTGGATCTTGCCGAAGACTTCGAGCGTCTCGTTCGCCGCGGCGCGCAGGTTGTCGCGATCGGCGACGTTGGCCTTGACGAACTGGACCGCGTTGTTGCCGGCGAGCTGCTCCTTCGCCTTGGCGATATGGTCGTCGCTCCAGTCGGCGAGGCTGACCTTCATCCCCTCGTCGAGGAACGCCCGCGCCATGCCCAGGCCGATGCCGCTGGCGCCGCCGGTGATGAAGGCGACTTTGCCCGTCAGGTCTTGCATCTAGATCCTCCCCAGAATGGGGAGGGGGACCGCGACGCGCTGCGGCGTGGTGGAAGGGGTTGTCCTCCAGGTGCAGCGCGTTGGGCGATTCCCCTCCACCATGCTTTGCATGGTTCCACTCCCCGTGCCGGGGAGGAATTTGTTTCTACTCATCCCTGAATTGCCCGAAGTCGGGCGCCTCTTCCTTCTTGTCCGGCGTCGCGTCGAGCACGGCGGTCGCCCGGGCGCGCATGGCGTCCTTGTAGAAGCCGTGCGTCACGATGTAGGTCTGGTTGGCTAGGATGCCGTCGGCCACCAGCCGACCCGCGTCCTCCGGCTCCATCCAGTTGTCGCCGACGATGCGCCGGCCGAGCTTGGCCTCGCTTTCCTCGTATCCGCTGCCTTCGCGCAGGTGCTCGGGGCGGTTCTGCTGGGTTTCGTGGATGCGGCTTTTCACCGGGCCCGGCAGCAGGATCGACACGCCAATGTCGTGGGCGGACAGCTCGGCCTTCACGCTTTCGCAGTAATGGCAGACCGCGGCCTTGCTCGCGGCATAGATCGCCATGTGGCTTGGCATCACGACCTCGGCGGCGAGGCTGGCGGTCGAGACGATATGCCCGCCTCGCCCGTGCGCCAGCATCTGCGGCAGGAACTCGACGAAGCCGTTGATCACCCCGCCGACGTTGACCCCGAAGCCGAAGTCGTAATCGGCATAGGTCGCCTTGAGGATCGGCCCTTCGAGCCCTACGCCGGCGTTGTTGACGAGGATATCGATCCCGCCGAACTCGTCCTGCATCCGGCCGGCGGCTTCGCGGTATTTTTCGCGCGAGGTGACATCGAGCTGGAGGGCGCTGACCGCGTTGGATCGCCCACCCTCGGCGAATTCGGCCAGCGCGTCGTCGATATGGTCCTGCCTTAGGTCGGCCAGCACGACCTGCGCGCCGCGTTCGATCAGCACCTTGGCGATGCCGAGCCCGATCCCGCTCGCACCACCGGTGACGAATGCGGTCTTACCTTCGAATGACGTGATCGGCACGACGGTTCCTTATCCTGCGCTGTGCGCCATCCCGGCGGCGGCGATGCCAGCCTCGCCGCAGGCGCTGTCCTCGGCACTTTCGGCACCCGAGACCCCAACTCCGCCCAGCGGTGTTCCGGCGGGAGTGAAGATCGGCGTCCCGCCTTCCCAGGTGGCGAGGCCCGGCGGGCCCTTTCCCCAATTGGCGGTTTCCTTCGAGGCGACATGGATCGTCGCCGCCGACTTGCCCTTCCACATAGCGAAATCGGCCACCGCGGTGGGGGTTCCGTCGGCGATGGCAAATGTGATCAGCCGCCCGCTCTCGTCGAAGACCGCGACCGCAACCTGCAGCTTGTGTTCCGCCGCCCAGGCAAGGCAGCCGTCGCGCACCTTGGCGGCGGTCGCATAGTCGAGCATCGGACGTGCGGTTTGCCCCGGGGCGGGTGCAGAAGCGAACGCAATCAGGGCTGCAAGCGCCAGTGTCGGGCGGGACGGTCTCATCGGCGGTCTCTCCTCCGCGCAGCCATCGGAATGGCTTCTCACGCGCCTGTCGTTGTTGACTAGGTCCGTGCTACCGTCTGGCAGAGAGAATCGCCTGCGTCCATGCCGTGCGCGGGTCTCGCAGGGAGAATTGCCGATGTCGTTTTCGCTCCATGCCGCCACCGTGCCCAGCTACCTGCAGATCCTGCGCGGCACCGCCAACTGGCTAGACAAGGCCGAGTCCTTCGGCGCGGAAAGCGGGCGCAGCGAGTCGGAAATGATGGACGCCCGGCTGGCGCCGGACATGTTCCCCTTCAACCGCCAGGTGCGCGCCACCGCGATGCACAGCCAGGGCGCGATCGAGGGCTGCTTCAAGGGCCAGTTCTCGCCCGACCTGAGCCCGCCGCCGGACAGTTTCGCCGGTCTTAAAGAACGTTTGGGAGAGGCAATTGGTTATCTTGAACAGCTTGATCCGGCAGAATTCGAGACATTGATCGGCAAGCCGATGCGCTTCGTCTTCGGTAGTGCAGACGTGCCTTGGGCCGCCGATCAGTTCCTGCTCAGCTTCTCGATGCCGAACTTCTATTTCCACACCACCACCGCCTACGCGATCATGCGCGCGATGGGCTGCGAGGTCGGGAAGATGGACTACCTCGCCGGGATGCGGACGGCGAAGTAGGGCTCAGAAAGGCGCGTCGAGCGCGAAGAGGACTTCTTCGTGGCGGGCCGGCGGGCGCTCGCCTTCACCCTCGTCGGCGCGGCCGTCGGGGAAGCGGATCGGCAAGCCGACCAGTTCGTCGGGATCGAACAGCCGCATGTTGAGCCCCATGCGGTCGTAAGGCTTCAGCGAGGTCCAGCTGACGGTGGCGCTGCAGGTCGGGCAGAAGTTGGTCTGCAGGAACTGCTCGATATCGTCGCGGATGAATGCCTTCGTCTCGCCCTCGACGGTTACCTCGGAGGGAGCGTAGTAGCCCCACAGCCCGCCGAGCCGGAAGCACAGTGTGCAGTTGCACGAGTTGAGGAATTCCGGCTTGCGCAGGACGGTGACGGTCACCCCGCCGCAGGGGCAGGTGCCCTTCAAACCAGTTCCCGCACGTCGGTGAGCTTGCCGGTCACGGCAGCCGCCGCCGCCATGGCCGGACTGACAAGGTGGGTGCGAGCGCCGGGGCCCTGGCGGCCTACGAAGTTGCGGTTTGAAGTGCTGGCGCAGCGTTCGCCCGCCGGGACCTTGTCGGGGTTCATGCCGAGGCAGGCCGAGCAGCCCGGCTCGCGCCATTCGAGCCCGGCGTCGGTGAAGACCTTGTCGAGCCCCTCCGCCTCGGCCTGCGCCTTCACCAGTCCCGAGCCGGGGACGACAATCGCCCACTTCACGCCCGGCGCCTTGGTGCGGCCCTTGAGGATCGCGGCGGCGGCGCGCAGGTCCTCTATGCGGCTGTTGGTGCAACTGCCGATAAAGACGTTCTGCACCTCGACCTCGTCCATCCGCTGGCCGGGTTCGAGGCCCATGTAGGCGAGGCTGGCCCTGGCCGCCTGTTGCTTGCCGGCGTCGGCGAAGCTCGCCGGGTCAGGCACGACGCCGCCGATGGCGACGGTATCCTCGGGGCTGGTGCCCCAGGTCACGGTCGGCTCGACGTCCGCCGCATGGATGACCACGGTCTTGTCGAATTCGGCGCCCTCGTCGCTGAACAGCGAGCGCCAGTAAGCGACGGCGGCATCCCACTCCGCACCCTTCGGGGCGAGCGGACGGCTCTTGAGATAGGCGAATGTTGTATCGTCGGGAGCGATGATCCCGGCGCGTGCGCCGCCCTCGATGCTCATGTTGCAGACCGTCAGGCGGCCCTCGATGCTCATCTCCTCGAACACCTTGCCGCGGTATTCGATGACGTGCCCGGTGCCCCCGGCGGTGCCGATCGCGCCGATGATGTGCAGGATCAGGTCCTTGGAAGTGATGCCGGGACCAAGATCTCCCTCGACCACCACCTGCATGGACTTCGACTTGCGCAGCAGCAGCGTCTGAGTGGCCAGCACGTGCTCGACCTCGCTGGTGCCGATGCCGAAGGCGAGAGCGCCCATGCCGCCGTGCGCCGCGGTGTGGCTGTCGCCGCAGACGATCGTGGTGCCGGGCAGCGAGAAACCCTGCTCGGGACCGACGACGTGGACGATGCCCTGTTCCTTCGCCGTCGCGCCGAAGTAGCGCACGCCGAACGCCGGGGCATTGCGTTCGAGCGCTTCGAGCTGGCCGCGGCTTTCCTCGTCCTCGATCGGCACGCGGTTGCCGTCAGCGTCGATGCGCGCCGTGGTCGGCAGGTTGTGATCGGGCACGGCGAGCGTCAGCTCGGGACGGCGCACCTTGCGGCCGTTCATGCGCAAGCCCTCGAAGGCCTGCGGGCTGGTCACTTCGTGGACGAGGTGGCGGTCGATAAAGATGAGGCTGGTGCCGTCGTCACGCTGTTCGATGACGTGGGCGTCCCAGATCTTTTCGTAGAGGGTACGGGGCTTGCTGGCCATGGCATTGCAGATGGACTCCCGGCACGCGCAAGGCAAGCAGGGGCTGTCTTTGAGCGGCCAAAGTCCTTATTTAGGGGCTATGTCTTGGCTCGCCCCCGCTCTGATCGTAATCGCCACCGTGCTGGCGATGGAATGCGTCGCGTGGAGCAGCCACAAGTACGTGATGCACGGTTTCGGCTGGGGCTGGCACCGCGACCATCACGAACCGCACGACAAGCGCTTGGAGAAGAACGATCTGTTCGGTGTCGTCGGCGCGGGGATCTCGATCTCGTTCTTCGCCATCGGCAGCCCGCTGGTGATGGGGGTGAACGCTTGGTGGCCGGCGACGTGGATCGGCCTCGGCGTGTTGTTCTACGGCATCATCTACACGCTGGTGCACGACGGTCTCGTCCACCAGCGCTATTTTCGCTGGGTGCCCAAGCGCGGTTACGCCCGCAAGCTGGTCCAGGCGCACAAGCTGCACCATGCGACGGTGAGCAAGGAGGGCGGGGTGAGCTTCGGCTTCATCTTCGTGCGCGATCCGCCTGCGCTCAAGGCGGACCTCAGGCGGCAGGCGGCGGCCGGGCAGACGCAGCTGCGAGACAGCGCCTCATAATGAAATTGTGGATCGCGCCGGGATCGAGCTCGTTCGCACCGCACATTGCACTCAACGAAATCGGCGCCTCGTTTGAGCTGGTCCCGCTGTCGTTCCACCGGAAGGAGACCCGCAAGGCGGGCTACCTGTCGCTCAACCCCGCAGGCAAGGTTCCGACGTTGGCCAATGGCGACTTCGTACTGACCGAGGTCCTGGCGATCCTGTTCTACCTCGCCCGCAAGTTTCCCGAGGCGGGCCTGATGCCGGGCAGCGGAATCGCCGGGGAGGCGCGCGGGCTGTCGTGGATGAGCTACCTCGCCAGCGGTATCCACCCGACCTTCGGTGGCCCGCCGGAGGATACCATTGCCGCCTTCGCCGTCGCCGAAGAGCGGCTGGCAGGCCACGAATGGGCCGTGGGCGCCCACTACTCGATCGTCGACATCCACCTGTTCCGCCTGTTCTGGCGGGCGCACCACACGATCGGCCTGCCGCGCGAGACACTGCCCGGCTTGTGGGCGCATTACGAACGCGTGGGAAAACGACCGGCGGTCAAGGCCACCCAGGCCGCGGAGGCGGCGCTGGGCTACGAACTGCGCGGCCTCAAGCTGCCCGACTGAGCGGGCCGGTCGCGAAGCTTTCGCGGGTAATCTCGTAGACGACGTGCGCTACCGGGCCATTCGGCGTGTCGGTCATGTCGATCTGGTCGGTCAGCCGCCCTCCGATGTGCTCCATCGCTTTGCGGCTGATGACATTGTCCTCGCCAACGCGGAAGTTGACCACCTCGACATGTCCGAGGGCGTGAGCGAGCATCAGCCGCTTCATCTCGGCATTGGCGCCGCTGCCCCACAGGCGCCGGGCGAGGAAGGTCCAGCCGATCTCTACCGAGCCGCCGTTCATCGGGTCGTATCCCTGGAAACGGCTCGAACCGACCACTTCTCCGCTCGATTTCTCGATCACCGCCAGCGCGCCGCGCTTGTCGAGCGCATCGGCGAAGAAGGCGCGAAAGACCGGCTCCTGCCAGCGATTGTGCATCGGGTGGACTGCCCAGATCTGCGGGTCGCTGGCGACGGCGAAGAGCGCGTCCCAGTCGGCGGGTTCCAGCGGCCTGAGCAACAGCCGCTCCCCTTCGAGGACCGGCTGCCGGTCCATGGTTACGAGGCCACCGCGCTTACGGCGTGGATGAACTTTTCGATGTTGTCCATCGTCAGACCGGCGACGTTGATGCGGCCCGATCCGGCCATGTAGATGCCATGTTCGCTGCGCAGCTCGGCAATCTGGTCCTTGTCGAGCGGCAGGGTGGCGAACATTCCGTTCTGGTGGGCTAGGGGAGTGAGGTCGACCGAGCCGACCTGTCCCGCCGTGCCTAGGCGGTCGCGAACCTGACGAATGCGCGCGCGCATCTGGTCGAGCTCGTCCTGCCACATGGCGGTGAGCTTTTCGTCCTCGAGGATCAGGCGGACCGCGGCGGCGCCGTGGTCCGGCGGCATCGACCAGGCGGCGCGGGCCAGCGCGTAGCCGTTCGACATCACCCGGGCGAGGCTTTCGGTGTCGGCAGTCATCGCATAGAGCGCGCCGACGCGGTCGCGGTAGAGGCCGAAATTCTTGTCGCAGCTGTAGGCGATCAACGCCTCAGGCACGGCGGCGATGACGCGGCGCGCCCCGTAGGCATCCTCATCCATCCCGTGGCCGAGGCCCTGGTAGGCGAGGTCGACGATTGGCAGGACGGGGCTGCCTTCGAGCAGCTGCGCAATGTCGTCCCACTGTGCCGGTGTGTAGTCGACCCCGGTCGGGTTGTGGCAGCAGCCGTGTAGCAGCACCGCATCGCCTTCGCGGCCATCAGACAGCGCGGCTTCGAGTGCGGCGAGGTCGGCAGCGCCGTCATCGGTCGCATGCGCGAAGGTCACTAGCTCGAGGCCGAGGTCCTTGATGATCTGCGCGTGGTTGGGCCAGCTCGGTATGCCCATCAGGATTCGGCTCACCCCGCAGGCCTTGGCCAGCGCGAGCGCAAGGCGCACAGCGCCGGTGCCGCCGGGGGTCTGCATCCCGTCGATGCGCCCGCCGATCGTCGGGTCTTCACCGTCGAAGATGTAGGGCATCAGCGCATGGACGAAGCCCATGTCGCCTTCGGGGCCGAGATAGGACTTCGAATCCTGTTCCTTGACCAGCTTCTGCTCGGCCGCCTTGATTGCGCCGAACACCGGGGTTTCGCCCTGGCCGGTGCGATAAACGCCGACGCCGAGGTCGATCTTGTCGGCGCGCGGGTCCGCGTCGTGGAGCTTGATCAGCGCAAGGAGCGCGTCGGGCGGCTGTTGGTCGAGTCTGTCGAGCATGGCGGGCGACGCTTTGCCGCCGCCGTCCACGCTTCGCAAGCGCGAAGAGGGGTTTTCTGTCCCTAGTTTTGCTGCGCGGTCAGAAAGGCAGCCAGCGCTGCTTCCTGGAAAACTTCATGTAGCCTGCATTGATGCCCAGCCGCACGCCCGCGCCCATGCGGATCGGGATGAGCACCACGTCGCCCCATCGGAGGTAGCTCGCGGTCAGCCCGCCGACGAGGTAGGCATCGCCTTCGCCCGCCGGGAAGCGCTTGTAGAGATCGTCGGTGTCATAGAGGTTGTAGACCAGCACAAAGGTGTTGGCGGCGTTGGCGCCAAGGTCGAAACCGATCGAGGGGCCGGTCCAGTAGACCGGGCGTTGGCCTTCGACCTTGTGGTAGAGCGTGCCGGAACCGTAGCGCAGGCCGAGCCCGACCGCCGCGCCGGCCTCGCGCCCGACGATGTAGCCATTGGGCTCTCCCTGCTTCTTGAGCAGGTCCTCGATCATCCGAGCGACGCCTTCTGCGCCTTTGCCGAACACGCCTTCGGCGGCGCCGATCAGGTCATCTTCGTGATAGGTGTCGGCTTGCGACGTCGCGACAGCGGGCTGGACCGCTGCGGGTACCGCGGCGGTCACCACCGCATCGGCCACGACGGGTGCTGGCTGGACCGTCGAATTGGATTCGGCCGGCAGGTCGAGCGCAGGCTCGGGATAGCTCGGCGTTTCTGGCGGCTGGTTGAGGTCGCCGTCGATGGCGGCGTAGTCGTTGGGGTCGACTTGCTCGATGTCCTGCGCGGCGACTTGCGCGCTGCCGAAAGCGGCGAGCGCAAGTCCGGCGGCCAGCAGGCAGCGGCGTGAAGCGGCGATAATTTTCATGACTTTCATTCCCATCCCGTCCGCGTGGACGCTTCCACACGACAGAAGAATCCACTGCCGCTGAAGCGGCAATGAATGCGCGGCAGGGCGAATCGGTTTTGCGGTGAACCGAGTCCCGATCACCGCCTGGCAGCAATTTTGCGCTGGTGCCTGGAGCGCCCTTGAAGCCCGCAAGACCCGCCGCTATAGGCCGCGCTCGCCGCTTGGGTCCGGAGACGTGGGTGAGTGGCTGAAACCAGTTCCCTGCTAAGGAACCATACCTGGTAACGGGTATCGAGGGTTCGAATCCCTCCGTCTCCGCCATTTTGTCTGTAATATCAGATAGTTGACCCACGGAGCGCGCCGAAACGGCGCATTCCTGCGCGTTTCTGCGCGCGACCTGGTACCCCGGAGAGCGTGACGCGAGGGAGAATCCGGCGCAAATCGCCGGGATTCTCTGCGGCCAATCTGGCAGGTACCCTTCTCGTAAATTGGGCGGCTGAACGAGGAGCAGGAACGAGAAGCGGCGCCGAGGCGCCGCGCGGGAACTCGGCATGGACCCGGTCAGGCGATGTGCAGCACCCGCTGCTGCCGCGACCACTCGATCGGCAAGTCGTGCAAGCCCATGAGCGCCTTGGCGCTTATCGACGTCGGTACCTTGCCGGCGATGATCGCCTCGATGATCTCGGGGGCAAGGAAGCTGAGGCGCATGACGCGGGT
>NZ_WTYM01000062.1:18030-38551 GCF_009827435.1 Croceibacterium salegens
CCGTTGTCATGGACGACGTGGACCGCGCGGCCCGTTCGGCGGATGGCAGCATCGATCCGAAGGTCGTAGTTCGTCGCCGCGCCTGGAGCCAAGACGCCATCCAGCATCGACGCGATCGCTTCGGCGTCGAGGCTGACCTCGATCGTCGTGGCGGCGATCGTAACGCGCTTGACGAGTGTTCGCATCAGCCGCGCCTCGCGCTTGCGAAGGCGAGAGGCGATCTCCTTGCACCGGTCGGCGGCCTGAACGATGTGGTCAGGCGCTAGCTGGAGGCTAACCGCGTTGACCAGCTCGAGCGGATTATCGAACCGCGCCGCTATTGTCTCGGCGACGGCCTTCTCAAGCTCGAGCGCCGGGATGCGCATCCCTCCGGACCCGCTGCCCGGCGCGTGCTGCAGCGCCTTGCTGACATAGTAGCGGTAGCGAACCTTGCCCTTGCATGCATGGCTCGCAACGAGCGGTGCAGCGGTATCGTCGAACACGAGCCCCGCGAGCTTGCTAGTGGCTCGGACCGAGGTCGCGGTCTGCGCGCCCTGCGCGTTGTCGTTGAGCTTGGCCTGTACCGCGTCCCAGCTGGCGCGATCGACGATCGCCTCGTGCCTGCCGGGATAGACCTGCCCCCTGTGGTGGATCTCGCCGAGATAGATGGGATTGGAGAGGATCTTGTAGACCTGTCCGCGGCTGAACGCGCCGCCGCCGATGGTCCGGCCCGTCGCAAGCGTGCGCTGCGGGATCATGCTGCCTTCGCGGTGCAGCTGCTCGACAAGCAGGCGCACGTTGCCGGTGTCGAGATAGCGATGGAAGAGGTCGCGGATCACTGCCGCGTGCTCGCCGACGACCTTGAGCGACCGGCCATCGGGCTCGTATCCCAGCGGTGGGACACCGCCCATCCACATGCCCTTGGCCTTGGACGCCGCGATCTTGTCGCGGATGCGCTCGGCGGTGACCTCGCGCTCGAACTGGGCGAAGCTCAGCAGCATGTTGAGGGTGAGCCGGCCCATGGAGTTGGTCGTGTTGAACGACTGGGTCACCGAGACGAAGCTGACCCCGGCCTTGTCCATGGTCTCGACCAGCTTGGCGAAGTCGAGCAGCGAGCGGGTCAGCCGGTCGACCTTGTAGACCACGACGATGTCGATCTTGCCGGCCTCGATGTCGGCGAGCAGCCGCTGCAGGGCAGGGCGCTCGAGCGTGCCGCCCGACAGGCCGCCGTCGTCGTAGTCCCCGGGTAGCAGCGACCAGCCCTCCGAGGCCTGGCTGAGGACGTAGGCAGCGCAGGCCTCGCGCTGGGCATGGAGCGAGTTGAAGTCCTGCTCGAGGCCCTCCTCGCTCGACTTGCGGGTGTAGATGGCGCAGCGAACCTTGTTCATGCCGTTTTCCCCTTCTGCTTGAGACCGAAGAAGGCAGGGCCGGACCAGCGCGTTCCGGTGATCGCCCGGGCAACTTCGCTAAGGGACCGCCACTCCTGGTCGTTCCAGAGGATCTCGCCGCCATCGCCGATGGCGACGACGTGGACCTTGCCCCCGAACTCGCGGGCGAGGCGCATGCCGGGGCGCGCGTCCCTTGTCTCGGTCTTTGCCGCCGCGACCTGCTCGAGGCGCTGCCTCGTCTTGCGCGGGAGGCCGCCGAGCGCCTTTGCCTGCAGTTCGTAGGCGAGGGCGAGCCGCAGCATCTTCTCGCTGACCTTGGGGACCGGGCGACCGGTGAGCTTTGCCCACCGGTCCTTGAGGTCTCCCTTGGTCATCGTCTCCAGCTCGGCGAGCTGGGTGTCGAGCTGGCCCATGGTCAAGCGCTTTTCGTGATGCGGTAGCAGGTCACGTCGTCACGCTTTCCGCGCGCGATCGCGTGGCCCTTCTTCTTGAGCCCCGTCAGCGCGGCCCGTGTCGTGTGCGGCAGCCAGCCCGTGGCCTTCACCATCTCGTCGAGCGTTGCGCCCGCTTCGCGCTGCAGCAGGGCGATGACCTTGCCGATCTTGGTCGCGCGCGGCTTGACCGGGTTCTTCTCGGCAGAAGGGTTGGTCGCTGCGGCGGCTGACTTGTTCGGCTTGCGTGCGTAGCGACGCTTGGGCTTGGTTGTTGCTTGTTCGGTCATGGGTGGTCTCCTTCTTGCGGGGCGACGACATGTCGCTCCCACCACCCAAGGCCCCGACCAGCGCGCTGTCGGGGCGGCAGCCGGTCTCACCGGCCGCGATCCAGTGATGACACCAATGCTTCGTTTATAGGTGAAGTCGAATGGAATGTGCGGGCCAGGCCCTAGTCTCGGACCTGCCACAGGAATTTCCGCGCAGTTGCAGCGATGGCCGCGAGTTCGGCTGCCGTTTGTTCGACCAGTTCGATCCTGGCCTCGAGGTTCTCACGCCCGGGTTCGATGCGTCTCGCCAGTTCGGGACTTGTCTCTTCAATCAGGAAGCCTGCGGCGAGGAGCAGGGTCTCGATAATCGCTGCCGGTGTGCGTTGCTCGTCGTTTGCCATGCCGCCACGAATGCTTGCCGCGGCCGCGAAGTCGATACCCAGCTTTTTCCGAGTGTCCGCTTTGCGCCCCGATCTCAGTCATTCGAGTGGTCGCGATTTTCGCCCGAAAGCTGCCGTTGGTTCAGACTAGCGTCGATGGCAGCTACGCGCCCCGATCTCGGCCATTCGGGAGCTGGGCTCGTTTGGCCGAAAGCTGACCGGCAGCTTTCCTAGCGCTTCAAACTTAGCTGATGTCCGCAATTGGGTGGAAAGCTGCAAAGGCCACTTGAGAAGGCTAAGCTAAACGTCGCCGAAGAAAACGCGCACTGAGCATCCGCCTCACCGGCAAATCGTAGAATCTCAAACTTGCGTAAGCAATCGCCAGAGTTGCGATGAAAACCCCGAGGCCCACGATAGCACCGCGTTCCGGCGGGATATGATTATCCACGACCCAGCCGGTGTAAATGTAAATCAGCGGATAATGCGTGATGTAGAGCGGGTAAGACATGTCGCCGAAAAAGCGTGCAACGCGGAGAGACGCGCCATCGACGGTCTTACGGCTTGCACCCATAGCGACGATGATCGGGAAAAAGACGATCACGCACAGCGCCTCGTAAGCACCGTTCATCCAGGGTTGGTCGGTGCCACCTAACCGCGGTAGCGACAGCGCCGCAATCATGAGCAGGCTGGTTAAGAGAAACGGTGCGGAGGTGTCGATGCGCTTGCCCAGACGCATGAGCAACACACCGGCGAAGAAGGGGAACATGACCCGTGTGAGCCCGATCTGGATATTGGAAGGGTCAAGCGCCCATCCGCCGATCAGGTGCCCGCGACCCAGTATAACCGTTAGATAGATGACCGCGAAGGCGGCGACGGCGACCAACACGCCGAGCGCTCGATTGGACAGCTTGCGGAGACCAACCGCGTACAGGACGTTGGCGACGTATTCGTAGAAGAGCGACCAGGCGGGGCCATTCACTGGATACATTTCGTCCCAGCCCCGAATGTCCGCGGACTTCGGCAATGGGATCATCGTGAAGCCGACCACGGCCACAAAGATGACGTGCCACGCGGTCGCCGTGGAAACCTTTGGGAAGATCGAGTAGTCCTGAAACCAGAACAGGATCGCACCGATGATACTCCCCATGACGATCATGGGTTGCAGGCGGATCAGACGGCGCTTGTAGAACTCCCACTGCGTCATCTTCGACCAGCGATCGTCATAAGCGTAGGCAACGACGAAACCTGACAGGAGAAAGAAGAAGTCCACCGCCAGATAGCCGTGATTGATGATCTGCTTTTCGGGAGTTCCTTGGGCATAAGCTTCAAACAAGTGGAAGAGGACCACGAGAAGCGACGCGACACCGCGGAGTCCGTCGAGGACGACATAGTGTGCTTTGCCCGGCGCGATACCGGTCGTTGATGATGCCGATGCCGACGATTGCACTATGCGCCTCTCAGAACCTTACTTGGTTCTCATGTGGTTATGCGCGGACAAGAGCCTTTGGCAAGCAACAATGCCCAGTAGCTGAAGAGCCGCTTTGGTTGGGTCTGCTTTGCGTTTTGTTCCGCTGAAAGCCGACAGTCCGCCTTCCGGTCCAATTCCTGACCTTTCAGCTTTTTACATGGTAGGATTTCGTGAACAAAGGGCCTTTGCTTTGCGCCGGAACTGATGGAGCAGAGGTTCGGTGTAGCCGCTCGGCTGGCTCGTTCCCTCATAAATCAGCGATCGCGTTGCTTCGATCGGCAGGCAGTTGCCTTGACGATCGATCATCGGACGATAGGTGGGATCGCCAGCGTTCTGATCGTCAATCAGTCTGGCCATGCGCTCTATCGTTTCCTCGACCTGCTCACGGTCGATGATGCCGTGCAGTAGCCAGTTGGCAATGTGCTGGCTCGAGATGCGTAGGGTCGCGCGATCCTCCATCAGGCCGACGTCGTGGATGTCCGGCACTTTGGAGCAACCCACGCCCTGATCGATCCACCGCACGACATATCCGAGGATACCTTGGATGTTGTTATCCAGTTCCTCCGCGATTTCCTGCTCCGTCCAGCGCGAATTGGCAGCCAGCGGTACCTCAAGCAGGCCGGACAGGTCCGCAACCGCTTCAGCCGATCTCGCCGCTTGCTGCGCAGCAACGTCGCAGCGGTGGTAATGCGTGGCGTGCAGCGTGGCAGCCGTCGGAGACGGCACCCAGGCCGTGCTCGCGCCGCTCATCGGGTGGACGATCTTCTGCTCCAGCATGTCGGCCATGTTGTCGGGAGCGGCCCACATGCCCTTGCCGATCTGAGCTCGTCCCGCAAATCCGCAGGCGAGGCCAATCTGCACGTTGCGATCCTCGTATGTGTGGATCCAGCGCGCCGCCTTGATATCGTTCTTGCGCATCACGGGTCCGGCTCGCATCGAAGTGTGGATCTCGTCGCCCGTGCGATCAAGGAACCCGGTGTTGATAAAAAACACCCGGTCCTTCACCGCCGCAATGCAGGCGGGGAGGTTGGCAGAGGTGCGGCGCTCCTCGTCCATTACGCCGATCTTCACGGTGTACCGTTCAAGCCCGAGCAGGTCCTCGACCGCTGAAAAGACATCGTTGGCAAATGCGGCCTCTTCGGGACCGTGCATCTTTGGCTTGACGACATAGACCGACCCGGCCCGGCTATTGCGAAATCGGCCCAGCCCTTTGAGGTCGTGCAACGCGACGAGTGTGGTGAAGACCGCATCGAGCAACCCTTCGTAGGCTTCGTTCCCATCGGGCAGAAGCACGGCGGGCGAGGTCATCAGATGCCCGACATTGCGCACTAGCAGCAAACTGCGCCCGGGCAGGCTCGCGGTGGCGCCATCGGGCGCTTGGTAGGTCTTGTCTGCGGCCAGAACGCGCTCGATACGCAGTCCGCCCTTGTCGAAGCACTCTGCGAGGTCGCCGCGCATAAGCCCGAGCCAGTTGCGATAAGCCGCAGTCTTGTCCGCGGCGTCGACCGCGGCGACCGAATCTTCGCAATCGACGATCGTGGTGAGCGCACTTTCGAGCCGCAGGTCTGCGATCCCGGCGGCGTCGGTCCGGCCGATTGGATGCTCGCGATCGAATACTACTTCAATGTGCAGGCTGTTGTTTCGAAACAGCAAGCCGCTCCGAGTCGTGCCGACGAATTGCGTCGGGTCGGACAGTTCGATGGTCATTGGATCGCAAAGCGAAGTCCAGCTGGTTCCGGCAAGCGGCACAGCTTGGTCGAGGAAGGCGCGCCCCCAAGCGATAACCTGTTCGCCGCGGCGGGGATCGTATGGCCCCGGTCGGGAATGCTCACCCAGGGCGTCCGTTCCGTAGAGTGCGTCGTACAGGCTGCCCCAGCGCGCGTTAGCAGCATTCAGCATGAAGCGAGCGTTGAGAACCGGGACGACGAGCTGCGGCCCTGCAATCGTCGCAATCTCTTCATCGACGTTGGCAGTGCCGATCGTGAAGGGTTCCGGTTCGTCGACGAGGTAGCCGATGTCCCGTAGGAAACCTTCTGGAACACTCGTCGCCCCGTAGCCGTTCGCCCCGTACCAATCGTCGATTTGCCTCTGGAACTGCTCGCGGCGCGTGAGTAGCTCGCTGTTACGCGGGCCGAAGCGCGCGAGCAGGTCGGCCAGGCCCGCCCACAGCAATCCTGCGTCAATGTCGGTCCCTGGCAGCACCTCGTCTTCGACGAATGCAGCCAGCTGCGCCGCAATTTGCAGAGCTGCCCGTTCGACGAACGGGGACCCGCTGGCGGAGCTGCAAGTGTTCGGTTCCTTGATCGTGACCCCCAGTTCAGAGGTTGGCATGCCTAGTTTACGCGGCCGAGGCGATGCAGCAGTTGCTCTGCTAGCTTGGAGTCGGCGGGGTCTTCGCAGCTGCGAGCATAGGCAGCTAGCGCAACGCGCAATAGCCGAAAATCCTGGTTGGAGAAGATCGCCCGAGGGCGGTCAGTTAGGCGGAACTGCCGAAGGTCTTCGTCTAGTAACATGTAGATTCTCCTCGATCGTTTTCTTTCGCTTCTGGATCCCGGGTGAAGAGATCAGGCGGCGAACTGGTTCATCGTATTGTTGCTGCCACCTGCCTTGAGCGCAGCTTCGCCGGCAAAGGCTTCCTTGTGATCGTCGCCGATGTCGGAGCCGGCCATGTTCTGGTGCTTAACGCAGGCGATACCCTGACGAATTTCCTGCCGCTGGACGTTGCGGACGTAGCCCAGCATGCCTTGCTCGCCGAAGTATTCGCGTGCCAGGTTGTCAGTGCTGAGCGCCGCAGTGTGATAGGTCGGAAGCGTGATCAGGTGGTGGAATATTCCCGCCCTTGCCGCGGCATCGCGTTGAAAAGTACGGATTTTGTCGTCGGCTTCCTCGGCAAGCTTTGTCCCGTCGTATTCCATGCTCATCAGGCGCGCCCGGTCGTAGCTCGAGACATCGCGGCCTTCCTCGCTCCAGCAGTCGAACACCTGCTGGCGGAAGTTGAGCGTCCAGTTGAAGCTGGGCGAATTGTTGTAAACCAGCTTGGCGTTGGGAACGACTTCGCGAATGCGGTCGACCATGCCGGCAATTTGTTTGATGTGCGGCTTCTCGGTTTCGATCCACAGCAAGTCGGCGCCGTTCTGCAGCGATGTGATGCAATCGAGCACGACCCGGTCCGCCCCGGTATCGGGGCGAAACTGATAGAGGTTCGAAGGCAGGCGCCGAGGCCGTAGCAGCTTGTTGTCGCGGCACAAGAAGACGTCGCCATCGCGCATCTCGCCCGGCTCGACCTCCTCGCAGTCGAGGAAGCTGTTATACTGGTCGCCGAGATCGCCGGACTGACGGGTATAGGCAATCTGCTTGGTCAGGCCGGCACCGAGACTGTCCGTACGCGCGACGATTATCCCGTCTTCGACGCCTAGTTCGAGGAAGGCGTAGCGGATCGCACGGATCTTCTGCAGGAAATCCTCATGCGGCACGGTGACTTTGCCGTCCTGGTGGCCGCACTGCTTCTCGTCCGACACCTGATTCTCGATTTGCAGCGCGCATGCGCCTGCCTCGATCATCTTCTTGGCAAGCAAGTAGGTCGCCTCGGCATTGCCAAAACCAGCGTCGATGTCGGCGATGATCGGCACGACGTGTGTTTCATGATTGTCGATTGCAGCTTCGATGCGCTTGGCTTCGATTGCGTCACCATGCTCGTGCGCTGCGTCGAGATCGCGGAACATAATGCCGAGTTCGCGTGCGTCGGCCTGGCGCAAGAAGGTGTAGAGTTCCTCAATCAAAGCGGGCACCGAAGTCTTCTCGTGCATCGACTGGTCGGGAAGTGGACCGAATTCGCTGCGCAGCGCGGCAACCATCCAACCCGAAAGGTAGAGGTAGCGCCCCTTGGTGGTTCCGAAGTGCTTCTTGATCGAAATCATCTTCTGTTGCCCGATAAAGCCATGCCAGCAGCCCAGTGACTGAGTGTAGGCCGCAGGGTCGGCATCGTATGAGGCCATGTCGCGGCGCATGATCGCAGCAGTGTGGCGCGCGATGTCGAGGCCGGTCGTAAAGCGATTCTGCACCCGCATGCGCGCGGAGAAATGCGGGTCGATCGCTGCCCACGGCTTGCCATTGCTCTCTATGGTGTTCCTCTGACGCTCGATTTCCGAAATGTAATTCATGGCGCGAATCCTGCTTCGTTGATTGCCACACCGGATATGCAAGCTTCGCACCGCGCGAGTAGTGCGTGCGGTGTGCAGTTGTCTAACTTTACAGCTCCAAATTGTAATGTTGTAATGCAAGTACATTTGACCAAAGCGGATTCGCAGCCATGGCGCGCAAGACGATCTATATGGGACCCCGTCTCAAGCGCATGCGGCGCGAGCTCGGCCTTACGCAGGCAAACATGGCGAGCGACCTCGAAATCTCGCCATCTTACATTGCCCTTATGGAGCGCAACCAGAGGCCGGTGACGGCTGAATTGCTGCTCAAGCTCGCGGCAACCTACCGCATCGACATCGCTGACCTTGCGGATAGCGACAACGAAGATGTCGCAAGACGGCTCGAAGCCGTGCTGCGCGACCCGATCTTTGCCGACATCGACCTGCCGGCGCTTGACGTCGCCGACGTCGCGACGAGCTTTCCCGGATTTGCCGAGGCGCTGCTGCGGGTTCACGCCGCCTATTCCGACGAACACCTTGCGCTTGCCCAGCGGCGTTCCGCCGAGACCGGAGCGCCGGCTGTGAGCGGGCCGACCAATCCGGTTGTCGAAGCGCGCGCCTTCCTTGCCGCGCGGCGCAACTGCTTTCCGGCGCTTGACGACAGCGCGGCCGACCTCGCGGGAGATCTGACGGACCTCGATAAGCTGTGCGGCTATTTGACAAGCAAACACGGGTTGAAGATCGAGTTTGTTGAAACGAAGGTGATCCTCGGATCGTCGCGCTGGCACGATTATCATCGCCGCCGTGTCTTCATCGACGAAAGTCTCGATTACTCCGGGCGTCGTTTTCAGGCTGCCGTGCAACTCGCGATGCTCGAACAGGAAGCGGTGATCGCCGCCCTACTCGACGAGGGGCATTTCGAAACTGAGGACGGCCGCGAACTCGTCAAGCAGGCGCTGCAGTCCTACTGGGCAGCTGCCCTCCTAATGCCCTACGACCTGTTCGCTAAATCTGCAGAGCAATTGCGCTATGATATTGGTGCCCTCGCAGCAAGCTTCATGGTCAGTTTCGAGCAGGCTGCGCATAGATTAACGACTTTGCAGAAACAGGGGACGGATTGCGTGCCGTTCTTCTTTCTGAGGGTCGATCGAGCAGGCAACGTATCCAAACGCCTTGATGGGGCTGGTTTCCCATTTGCCGGTCTTGGAAGCACGTGCCCACTTTGGAATATTCACCGCGTATTCGACACGCCAGGTAAGATCGACGCCCAGCTGATCGAGCTTCCCGATGCGAGGCGTTATGTTTCGATCGCTCGCACGGTGCGGGCAGGTGGCAAGGGCTATGGTGCACCTTCGATCACCCGTGCGATCGCTCTGACTTGCTCTGAAAAGCACCTTGGTCGTTTAATATATGCCGACAAGCTTCAGGACTTGGAGCCTGTTGGAATCGGCGAGGCTTGTCGGCTGTGCCATCGCCCCAAGTGCGTCGCCCGGTCGGCACCACCCATTGGGCGTGAAATATCTTCAAATCGCTTTCGTGAAACCGGGATCCCATTCTCTTTCTCTGGTGATTGAGGGGCGCCATTAGGGAAAATGTACCTGCAGGTAAGGCGTTGCGGGCAACCACTTCAACGCAGCACGCCATCTAATTGACTTGAGACCTACAATGCCCGCCGCTCGACTGCCTAGGCCTAGTAGTAGTCGCAAACGGCCAGAGGATTGTCGGGGTAGGGGAGTGGTCTACCGTCGGACATCGGTTGCGATTAGACAGACAGCACCTCCGGGAATGCAGGATAGCCGAACAGCGAAATTGTGCCACCGGGCGACCTCCAGACCGCAATTGCGGGGGAATCTTGAGAGGGTTCATTCTGCAAAATTTGCAGTTCGGCTAGCAGCACGAGTCTATGTGATTAAGGGAGCGAGACCGGGATCACCGACTTCCAGGGTTCTCCGATAGGCCGGACGTTGCACGATGTTGGCCAGGTATCTCTGCAAGTTTGGGCAGTTGCTGATATCGCGCGGCGTAAACTTGCGCATCATTGTCAACGGGAACAACATCATGATGTCCGCAGCCGTAAACTCGGTTCCTGCAAAATATGTCGCCTCACCCAATCTTTGCTCGACCAGGCGAAAGGCTCGATTGGTGCGTTGTCCGAGGCGCGCAGCGAGTTCGCTTTCTTGCAGCCCAGCCCGATGCATTCCAAAATCGAACATCATTGCCGGCATCAACGAACCATTCGCGAAATGGAACCAGAAGAGATAGCTGGCGTAGTCCGGCGAACCCGGTGCAACGGTCAACCTGCCGTCGCCGTAGGTGTTGATGACATATTCGATTATTGCCGCAGACTCTCCAAGAACCAGATTGCCGTCCGTGATTACCGGCGCAGTTCCGAAAACCGAAAGCGCCTTGTAGCTCTCGGGACCCCCGCCGGTAACGGGATCGCGGTCGTGTTTGTCGAGCCGGTACGGGACACCGATCTCTTCGCAGAGCCAGATGATCCGATCGGATTGAGAAAGCCCAAGGTGGTGAATGGTGAGCATCGCCGCATCCTCTGATTACCTTGATGTACGGTGCGAATTGGCATTGACGGACTCGGGACAGCGCAAGGCTCCAACTGCCTCTTTTCTCCGTTGCAGCGACAGCTTCGGGCTCCTTGTGCTTTGGCAGTTGTAAAATCCCAATGCCCCATCTAGTGATATATCAGATTCGAGCTGCTGGCTAGACATTGTGCAGCGTCAGCATTCGGAAGTGGGAGAACGTTGGGCAGGGCCGCTTCAGGGTACCTGGCGCTGGGCAGTTGGCTTTGGTGCTCCGGGTTGAGCAGATTTTACAAAGGAAAACAGAATGGCTAGCAGCCTTCTAAGAGTCAGTCGCTGGCTAGCCGTCGCAATCATCGTGCTGATGCTCCTTGGGATTGGCGGCTTGTGGCTAACGTTAAAGCTTCAGTCCTGGTCCAACTTGTCGGATCTAGGCGAACGGGCAGGCATACTTGAAATCGACGGCCTGACTTTCCGCGACCTCAACAAGAATGGCGAACTCGATCCCTACGAGGATCGGCGTGTACCGATCGACGAACGGGTTGATGACTTGTTGCGCCAAATGACGCTCGAAGAAAAAGCGGGTGTCATGTTCATCAATTTTACCTCGGTGAGTTCGGATGGCGAGCTATCGGAGGGCCTCGACTTCTTCGATCCCACTACTCTCCTGCTCGCTCCCAACAGTGAGCTGCTAGTTGCCAAGCACATGAACAGTTTCAGTTTGATCGCAACTGTTGACGACCCCACGGCCTTCGCCAGTTGGCAAAATGCGCTCCAGAAAGCTGCAGAGCGAACGCGCCTGGGAATTCCAGTGACGCTGGCGACAGATCCGCGCCACGGTGTCGCCACCGGCGGCGGCATCGCGCTGCCATCCGGTGCCTTCTCGAAATGGCCCGATCCGATTGGCTTGGCCGCAACAAGGGATGCTGAACTGGTCCGCGAGTTTGCCGACATTGTAAGGCAAGAATACCGTGCCGTTGGGTTGCGTTTGGCGCTCCATCCTTCGGCAGATCTGGCAACTGAACCTCGTTGGGCTCGCGTTGCCGCGACATTCGGCGAAGACGCGGCTCTGTCGGCCGAACTGACGGCCGCGTATGTCCGCGGACTTCAGGGAGAGAAGCTCGACGCTCGCGGTGTGGCGGCAATGGTCAAACACTTCTCCGGAGGAGGGCCGCAGGCCGACGGTGAAGATGCACATTTCGAATACGGCAAAGAACAGGTCTATCCCGGCGACAATTTCGACTACCATCTGATTCCGTTCGAGGACGGTGCCTTCCCTGCAGGTGCAGCGCAGGTTATGCCCTATTACGGCATTCCCATCGGCCAGACGGACGAAGACGTCGGCTTCTCGTTCAACAGGTCGATCGTGACCTCTTTGCTGCGCGAACATTACGGCTTCGATGGCGTAATCTGTACGGACTGGGGCCTCATTTCGGACAACGAGCTGCTCGGGATATACACCATCCTTCCCGCCCGGGCGTGGGGTGTCGAAGACCTCACGCCACGTGAGCGCATGCTCAAACTGATCGACGCAGGTGTCGACCAGTTTGGCGGTGAGCAGATTCCCGAGCTCCTGGTTGAATTGGTCCGCAGTGGCGACGTCCCCGAAGCGCGCCTCGATGAGTCGGTGCGGCGCATCCTGCGGGACAAGTTTCGCCTTGGCCTGTTCGATGATCCCTATGTCGACGCCGAAGCTGCCCAGCAAGTGGTCGGAAGCGATGCCTTTGTCGCCGCCGGGATCGAGGCGCAACGGAGGTCGTTGGTATTGCTTAAGAACCGGGATGGGGAAGGCGGGTCGCCCTTGCCGCTCATCGGGCGACCCCGGCTTTATATCGAGAACATCGATCCGGACGTTGCGGCAAAGTTCGGGGAACTCGTGGCAACCCCGGAAGAAGCCGACTTTGCGATTATCCGAACAAGTGCACCGTACGAGCCGCGCAACGGCCTCTTCGAGAGCCTCGTCCACGCAGGCGCGCTCGATTTTCCGGAGCCCGAGAAGAGGCGTCTGACGGAGATCGCAGGCAAGGTTCCGTTGATACTCGACATTTACCTCGACCGTCCCGCAGTATTCCCCGAAATCGCACAAAGCAGTGCAGCGGTTATCGGCAGCTTCGGTGCGAACGATGAAGTCTTGCTGGACTTGATCTTCGGGCGGTTCACTCCTTCGGGGCGGCTTCCTTTCGAATTGCCTTCGTCGATGCAGGCAGTCGAGGCGCAATTCGAGGATGTTCCACACGACAGCCGCAATCCCCTATATCCATTCGGCTACGGGCTATCGTTCGACATACCGAAGGCTGGTTGAGCAATGATGCGCGTCAAGAAATGGTTGAAACGGCTTGGACTGATCTTTGCTTTGCCGGCGGTCCTCGTCCTGGCCTTGGCACTGTGGGCGAGCGCCCGACTGCTGCTTTACGATCAAGTCGACGACGAGGCGCACCTTGCAGAGAAGCAAGACTACCTGGAGCAATTGCGGATTTTGTCGTCATCGGTTGACATGCGCGACCGGACAACCCGTCCGAACATCGTTTTCATACTTTATGACGACCTTGGTTATGGCGATCTCGGAGCGTTCGGGGCCGAGGCCATTAAAACGCCGAACATCGATGCCTTGGCCGCGACCGGCATCAGGTTAACGCAATTCTACTCGCCGTCACCTGTGTGCACTCCGTCGCGAGCCGGTTTTCTCACCGGTCGCATGCCGCCCCGTGCGGGCTTGTCTAACGTCGTGCATCCGGAGGGCAGTGCATTTGATGCAGTGGTGAAAATCGAAGGACAAAACGTCCGCTTACCCGTAGAAGAAATTACGATCGCCGACATGCTGAGTGCCGCAGGTTACCGCACGGCAATGATCGGGAAGTGGCATCTCGGCGATGTCAGCCCTTCCTTGCCGAATGAATTCGGTTTCGAGAGCTTCTTCGGATCACTTTACAGCAACGATATGGAGCCGTTTGCGCTCTATCGCGACGGCAAAATCGAAGTTGAAGCTCCCGTGGACCAGGCCGGATTGAACGCCCGCTACACCCAAGAAGCGGTCGATTTCATCCGGCGAGAGGCCGACAGTGGTCAGGCGCCGTTCTTTCTCTACTTTGCCCATAACTTCCCGCATGTTCCGCAATACGTGGAAGCCGACCGGGAGGGCCGGTCTGAGGCCGGTCTTTATGGCGATGTCGTCGAGGCGTTGGATGACGGAGTGGGACAGATCGTTGGAGCCCTGGACGAGGCAGGCGCGCTCGGAGACACGATCATCGTCATTACGAGCGACAATGGTCCATGGTGGCAGGGCGACCCTTCATCACTTCGTGGCCGGAAGGGAGATACCTATGAAGGGGGAATGAGGGTTCCCTTCATCGTGCATTGGCCGGGGCGGCTGGAGGGTGGCCGGGAAGCGACTGGCATGGCGATGGGCATCGATCTGCTTCCCACGTTTGCCGACTGGCTCCACCTTCCACTTCCGGCGGACCGCATGATCGATGGCCGCTCAATGGCTTCGATGCTCGAAGACGGAGCCGGTACTCCGCACGATTATCTCTTCTATTTCGCGGTCGACGATGTCCTTGCCGTCAGGAATACGAAGCACAAATTGATCGGCGTCCATAATGCCACTTACGGACCTATGAACGTGCCGATAGCGATTTCATCGGCGCAGGGACCTTGGTTGATCAATCTCGAACTTGATCCGCGTGAAGCCTATGACACTAGCTTGCACGATCCGGGCTTGGCGAGGGTGATGGCTGATGTTCTCGAAGCCAAACGAACGGAAATGGAAGCGAATCCGCGTGGTTGGATAGAGCATTAGTCAACGCGTTGAGCCGGATCATCGTGGAAGCGGCGACTAGAAGCGCAGCAGGCCTTTTCCGTATTTCAATCCCAGGTCGCTCCCACTTTGGGGTCATCCCCTGTACGGAGCCAATTGATCGCTTGCGAGACTCGCCGGATCAACTTGGTCGATCGCAGCGGGATTCTTTGAGCCAATCAGTGGCGAGTGAGCGATCAATCCCAATCATCTTCGTCTTCCGGATTACTGAGCCAGATCGAAGCCAAGTATGCGTAGCAATGCGCCTCTACAGCAGTGTCAGAGGCCCCTTCGAGCAACGTCTTTGATGTGCCATGCTCATTTAGTTGCCAATGCCAGTTTCTACCGCACCGGCGTAGCGTGATATCATGCTGGGGCGTGATCTTTGCCATAGCCACTTGCTACCTTTTTGACCTGCATTGCGCAGAGGATACCCAAAAACATCGAGCAGGCGGGGAGGCTCGATGCACATTGCCGGTTGGCTAGAATGCTGCATTGCAGCCTCCAAACTCTCCGGGGTGATAACCAAGAAGTCGGCGCGCGAGTCGGTGCAGGAAGTCGCTGTCTTGGCTCGCAACTTGGAACGATGTGCAATCGATCCTTCCATGGCTTCCTTTGCGAAAAATTTAGGGTCCGACCAATCTGATATGTCTAACGGCGGTGCCATGAGCGTGGTCACATCAGTGTCTTACTGTTCTTTGTTACAGAGATTTGCGCCACCGCCAGCCTCAAGACCAGCCACCTCAAAAGTTCAGCCCGATCTCATTTATCGCCGATATCTTCACATCACAACAGGCTGATGTGACGACGGGCGGTACTTTGGCAGATATTTTCAATGAACGGGACTTTGCCAAAAGCACGCTAGTATGAGCGTGTTTGACGGCGGCTTTGCGCTTCAAGATCCCGTCACAATCGACAAGCTGATATATCTGTCTTGCATGAACGACCCTCCCGCTGTAGGTGGTGCGGCGGGGAGAAGATGTTTCGGCGCGACTTGGCCGGCGGTCTCCAAAAAAACAGCTGCGCTGAGCGCACGGGATGGAGGGTGTAATGAAAGCATTGAAATTGGGGATCGCGACGTGTGCTGTCGCTTGGGCGATTGCTAACCCCGCAGCAGTTTGCGCGCAGGAGGCTGCCGAGAGCGATGAAGCCGCTGAGAGTCAAGCCGGCCTCAATACCATTGTCGTCACTGCGCAACGGCGCGAGGAATCTAGCCAGCGGGCTGCGATCGCTATCGATGTGGTCGATTCGGCGGCGCTTGAAGCGGCACAAGTCACCAGCCCGGCCCAACTAACGAATCTCGTGCCCTCACTTCAGGTGAGCCGTCAAGGCGGAGGTAACGTGTCGCTGTTCCTGCGAGGCGTGGGAACTTTCACGGCCAATCCCTACACTGATCCTGCAGTCGCGTTCAATTACGACGGCGTGTACATCAGTCGTCCAAGTGCAACGACCGGCTTCTTTTACGACGTTGAACGTCTCGAAGTGCTGAAAGGGCCCCAAGGCACGCTTTATGGTCGCAACGCGACCGGGGGCGCCTTGAACGTCCTGCCGGTAACGCCGCGCATCGGCGAGACCGAGGGGTATGCGACCGCGAGCTACGGCAATTACAACAGCGTCAACCTGCAGGGCGCGATCAATGTCGCTGTTTCCGAAGATAGCGCGCTGCGCATTTCGGGAACATTCGTGGATCGCGATCCCTTCAACGCCGATGGAACCGGCGACGAGAAGGGTTACGGTTTTCGTGGCCAGTTTGCGATCGAGCCGAGTAGCGATTTTCGGCTACGTATCGCTGGCGACTACTATCGTCGGACTGGCGTCGGCACCGGCGGCACCATTACGACGGTAGTTCCATTCAATCCGTTCACGAACAGTTTCCTATTTATCCCAACCGGCATATCCCCGAGCGCGGGCACCTACGGACCCGAAGGCGCTGCAGTTTTGAGCAGTTCTTTCAGCCCCATTGCTGGCCGCACGTTAGAGCCGCTCACAACCCTTCCCAGTCTCGATGGCAATTTCTGGGGAGTGTCCGCACAAGCTGACCTGGACACTGGAATCGGTACGTTCACAGCCATTGCCGCGTACCGTGGTCACAGCACCGATGACGTAACGAGCGGGGCAGGCTTTACCGTCATCGATAGCCAAGATCTCGATCAGTACAGCCTCGAATTGCGGCTCGCAGGAAGCGCGGGGGCTGTCGATTACATTGTTGGCGGTTATTACTACGATGACCAGGTTGATGGTCACTATGTCCCGCTGACCCAGGCCGTGAACGCATACCAAGATTTCACAACCACAACGCGTTCATTAGCCGCTTTTGCTCGATTGAACGTAAACGTAACCGACCAGTTCCGCATTGTCGGTGGCATTCGATACACAGATGACCGCAAGACTCAGGTCGGAACGAGTGAGCCCTTCCTCGCACTTTGCGGCGCCCCGACTGGACAGTGTCCGGGGGCGCCGTTGCTTCCCTTCTCGAACACTGCCGACGAGGTAATTGCATCCCTCGGCCTGCTTCCCATCCCCTTTGCACCTCCCGGGTTCTATTTTAGCCTCGATCCCGCGGCGGCAAACTCTGTCTATGTGCGATCGCCCACAAACATCAACAGTGCTAGGAGCGACGGGAAAGTCACTTGGCGCGCGGCGGTCGAATATGACGTTGCGCCGGCCAGCCTTCTATATGCAAGCATTGAGACCGGTTTCCGGTCGGGCGGGCTTACTTTCTCGCTGGCTCGCCCGGGCTATGGTCCCGAGAGTATCACGGCCTACACAATCGGATCGAAGAACCGCTTCCTGGACAATCGCCTTCAGTTGAATCTCGAGGCCTTCTATTGGGAGTATCGCGACCAGCAGCTTTCGCATTCGGGCACCGAAGCCGATGGTTCGCCCGCCTTCTTCACCGAGAATGTAGGCGGTTCGACCGTCAAGGGCGTAGAACTTGAAGCGCAGTTCCTCGTCACAGACAACACTCTCATAGGCGCTGACATTCAGTATCTTGACGCAACGAACGACAATTTCGTCTTCAAGAATCCAGCGACCGCCAACCCTGTGCTCAGTACACCAGGAAATCCGGTCTACATACCGCAGGTGACAGGATGTGCGACGAGCGGGCCGAGCGGTGGCTTGTGGACCGTCGATTGCTCGGGTCTTCAGGCATCGCGCGCGCCCAAATGGACGATGATGTTCGGTTTCCAGCAAACCATTCCGCTCGGTGACGAGAAGATCATACTTGGGGCGAATACCCGATACCAGTCGTCGAATTATACCGGTTTCGACCAGATCTTGCCTGATTTTCAAAAAAGTTACTGGGTATCAAATGCTGAGGTTTCATTCGTCGGCAAGGATGAACACTATCGGATAAGCTTGTACGTCAACAATATCGAAAATGACCGCGTACAGCTTGGCTCCACCTACTCCAGCCCGATCGGAGTCGTCGGGGCGAGTTTCTCGGATCCGCGCACCTACGGTGTTCGGCTGAGCGGAAAATTCTAAATCTCCAAGGGCGGCGGCGACCAGGTCGCCGCCGCACTTGGCATTTCACGCCCAGTTAGAACGTCGATGACCCTGGCGCGAGGGACCGGTCGGTGCCCATCGCTCGTTCGCGGACATACAACATTGCATACGTTGTGGCGGTGCGAATCCGTCGAAGGAGACCGATCATGAAGAAGCTTCAATTGCGGGCGTTTCTCGCCCTGTCGTTCGCCGCATTAGCTTCTTGCTCGGGGGGGGCGTTCGCACAGCAGGCTGGCACCGACCTGACTGTGGTCTCGGAATCTGCCGACACGAGGTTGCAATGGGTGACCCTTGGGACCCAGGGTGGGCCTGTCGCCAGTACGACCCGATCCCAGCCCGCCAACCTCCTCCAATTCGGTAAGCTGAATGTACTAGTTGACGCCGGTGACGGAACAGCTGGCCAGCTTGCTAAGATTGGCCTCAACCCGGCCGATATCGATGCGGTGTTCATTAGTCACCTGCATTTCGATCATATGGCCGGGCTGCTTGGTATTCTCGGCCTAAGGCTGCAAACGAACACAGTAGGAAAGCTGCAGATCTACGGTCCTCCGGGTACCGCAGAAACGGTGCGCGGGATTATCCAGGCAATGGTTCCGGGTGCAACCGCCGGATACGGCGTGGCTGGCGCGCCCTACGTCGATCCCGCCGGCCTCGTTGAGGTTACCGAATTGCGCAACGCCTCTTCCCTCAAGCTTGGGCAGATCGAGGTTAGTGTCCGGAACAATACGCATTACAGCTTTGCGCCCGAAAGCGGACTGGCAAACCGGTTCGAATCGCTTTCGTTTCGCTTTGACGCGCCCAAAAGGTCTATCGTTTATACTGGCGATACCGGACCGAGTGAGGCTGTGGTGGAATTGGCGCAAGGAGCAGACTTGCTCGTCGCCGAAATGATGGATGTCGACTACACCATTGGGCTCGTAAAAGCTTCGGGGCAGCAAATTCCGCCGATGGCTCTGCGAATTATGGAAAGCCATTTCCGCAACCATCATCTGACGGCAACGGACGTAGGCGAGATGGCGCAGGCAGCCAAAGTCAATGCCGTCGTGGTCACGCACTTCGTCGGTCGGGAGCGCAACGATCCGGGGCATTTTGACTATCTCGCGCGGATACGCGCTGCATACGGAGGTCCCGTCACCATCGCGACTGATTTGGATCGCTTTTGACCTGCGTCGCAACGCAAGATTCATATCGGCCTGCTGCCGCGAATTAGCGAAAGAAAGGTTCTCGATGAATACATTCAGCCGCCATAACCCGGTGACCGGCGAGGTTGCCTCGAGCGCGGCGGCGATGAAGGCGGGGGACATCCCGGCGATCGCCGCGAAGGCGCAGGCCGGGTTCGCCCAGTGGTCGAAGATGGGCCCCAACGCGCGGCGCGCGGTGCTCAGCAAGGCGGCCGATGCGCTGATGGCCAAGAAGGACGAATTCGTCGCCGCGATGATGGGCGAGATCGGGGCCACGGCAGGCTGGGCGATGTTCAACCTCGCGCTCGCCGCCGGAATGGTGCGCGAGGCGGCTGCGCTGACCACGCAGATTGCCGGCGAGGTCATCCCTTCGGACCATGAAGGCACCATCGCCATGGCGCTGCGCGAGCCGGTCGGCGTGATGCTCGGCATCGCCCCGTGGAACGCCCCGATCATCCTCGGCGTGCGCGCCATCGCCGTGCCGCTCGCCTGCGGCAACGCCGTGATCCTCAAGGCCAGCGAGACCTGCCCGCGCACCCACGAGCTGATCATCGAGGCCTTCGCCGAGGCCGGCTTCCCCGAAGGCGTGGTCAACTCCGTCACCAACGCCCCCGAGGATGCCGCCGAAGTCGTCGGCGCGCTGATCGACGCGCCCGAGGTTCGGCGCATCAACTTCACCGGCTCGACCGCGGTCGGCAAGATCATCGCCAAACGGGCCGCCGAGCACCTCAAGCCGGTGCTGCTCGAACTCGGCGGCAAGGCGCCGATGGTGGTGCTCGAGGACGCCGATCTCGACGAGGCGGTCAAGGCCGCCGCGTTCGGCGCCTACATGAACCAGGGCCAGATCTGCATGTCGACCGAGCGCATCATCGTGGTCGAGAGCGTGGCCGACGCCTTCGCGGAAAAGTTCGCCGCCAAGGTGAAATCGATGCCGGTCGGCAACCCGGTGGCGGGCAACACCCCGCTCGGCGCGGTGGTCGACACTAAGACGGTCGACAAGTGCTACGCGCTGATCGACGACGCGCTGGCCAAGGGCGCGGTGCTGCTGACCGGCGGCGAGACGACCGAGAACGTGCTCATGCCCGCGCACCTCGTCGACAAGGTCACGCCCGATATGAAGCTGTTCCGCGACGAGAGCTTCGGCCCGGTCGTCGGCATCGCCCGCGCCCGCGACGAGGCGCACGCGATCGAGCTCGCCAACGACACCGAATACGGCCTCTCCGCCGCGGTCTTCACCACCGACACCGCGCGCGGCATCAAGGTCGCCCGCCAGATCCAGTCGGGCATCTGCCACGTCAACGCCAGCACGGTGTCGGACGAACCGCAGATGCCGTTCGGCGGCATGAAAGCCTCGGGCTACGGCCGCTTCGGCGGCAAGGCCGGCATCGACGCCTTCACCGAACTGCGCTGGATCACCTTCGAAACCGAGCCGGGGCACTATCCGAT
>NZ_WTYM01000063.1:0-8373 GCF_009827435.1 Croceibacterium salegens
TACATCCGGAACACGCCGAACTTCGGCTGTTCGGGGATCGGGGCTTCAAGCGTCGCGGAAAGGGCGAGGCCGAGGACGTCGCGGGTCTGGACCGGGTCGATCACGCCGTCGTCCCACAGGCGGGCGGTGGCGTAGTAGGGATTGCCCTCGCTCTCGTACTTGTCGCGGATCGGGGCCTTGAAGGCCTCCTCTTCCTCCTTGCTCCGCTTGTCGGCGTCGCGGTGGACGGTGGCGAGGACGCTGGCGGCCTGTTCGCCGCCCATCACGCTGATCCGCGCATTGGGCCAGGTGAACAGGAAGCGCGGGCCATAGGCGCGGCCGCACATGCCGTAGTTGCCGGCCCCGAAGCTGCCGCCGATGACCACGGTGATCTTGGGCACCTGAGCGGTGGCGACCGCGGTGACCAGCTTGGCGCCGTGCTTGGCGATGCCTTCGGCCTCGTATTTGCCGCCGACCATGAAGCCCGAGATGTTCTGCAGGAACAGCAGCGGGATGCCGCGCTGGCAGGCGAGCTCGATGAAGTGCGCGCCCTTCACCGCGCTTTCCGAGAACAGCACGCCGTTGTTGGCGAGGATCGCCACCGGCATGCCCCAGATGTGGGCGAAGCCGCAGACCAGCGTGGAGCCGTAGTGCGCCTTGAACTCGTGGAACTCGCTGCCGTCGACCAGCCGGGCGATGACCTCGTGCACGTCGTAGGGTGCGCGGACATCCTCGGGAATGATCGAATAGAGGTCTTCGGCGTCGAACTTCGGCGGGCGCGATTCCTTGAGGTCGAGGCTCGCGCCCTCGTTCGCGCCGAGATGGCTGACGATATCGCGCACGATGGTCAGCGCATGCTCGTCGTTCTCGGCGAGGTGGTCGACCACGCCCGATTTCTTCGCATGAAGGTCGCCGCCGCCGAGGTCCTCGGCGCTGATTTCTTCGCCCGTCGCGGCCTTCACCAGCGGCGGGCCGGCGAGGAAGATCGTGCCCTGGTCGCGCACGATCACGCTCTCGTCGCTCATCGCCGGGACGTAGGCGCCGCCCGCGGTGCATGAGCCCATCACGCAGGCAATCTGCGGGATGCGCTCGGCGCTCATCTGCGCCTGGTTGTAGAAGATCCGCCCGAAGTGCTCGCGATCGGGAAAGACCTCGGCCTGGTAGGGCAGGTTCGCCCCGCCGCTGTCGACGAGGTAGATGCACGGCAGGCGGTTCTCGCGGGCGATCTCCTGTGCGCGCAGATGCTTCTTGACCGTCATCGGGTAGTAGCTGCCGCCCTTCACGGTCGCATCGTTGGCGGCGATCATCACCTGCCGGCCCGAGACGCGGCCGATCCCGGCGATGATCGAGGCGCCCGAGACGTCGCCTTCGTACATGCCGTTGGCGGCAAGCTGGCCGATCTCGAGGAACGGGCTGCCGGGATCGAGCAGCCGCTCGATCCGCTCGCGCGGCAGCAGCTTGCCGCGGCTGGTGTGCCGCTCGCGCGCCTTCTCGCTCCCGCCAAGCGCGGCCTCGGCGACCTTGGCCCGAAGTTCCTCGGCGAGCGCGCGGTTATGCGCCGCGCGCGCCTGCGCGTCGGGGCTGGCGAGGTCGATCTTGCTGTCGAGTGTCGGTGCGCTCATCCGGCCAGCAGCTCACGGCCGATCAGCATGCGGCGGATCTCGTTGGTGCCCGCGCCGATGTCGAGCAGCTTGGCATCGCGCATGAAGCGTTCAACCGGCCAGTCCCTCGTATAGCCCGCGCCGCCTAGTGCCTGCACCGCTTCGAGCGCGACCTTTACTGCGCTTTCGCTCGCCAGCAGGATCGCGCCTGCGGCATCGAAGCGTGTGGTCCTGCCCGCATCGCAGGCGCGCGCGACAGCGTAGACGTAGGTCCGCGCGGAGTTCAGCGCTACGTACATGTCTGCCACCTTCGCCTGCATCAGCTGGAAGCTGCCGATCGGCTGGCCAAACTGCTTGCGCTCGCGCAGGTAGGGGATAACCACGTCAAGGCAGGCCTGCATAATTCCCAGCTGGATCCCCGCCAGCACGGTACGCTCGTAGTCGAGGCCCGACATCAATACGCCCACTCCACCGTTGAGTGGGCCCATCACGTTCTCCTCGGGCACCTCGCACTCGTCGAACACCAGCTCCGCCGTAGGCGAACCGCGCATGCCGACCTTGTCGATCTTTTGCCCGATCGAGAAGCCCGGCATACCTTTCTCGATGAGAAAGGTTGTGATCCCGCGCGAACCCTCTCCGGTCTTGGCATAAACCACTAGCACTTCGGCATGGGCGGCGTTGGTGATCCAGAACTTGGTGCCATTGAGCACATAGCGATCGCCGCGCTTGTCTGCGCGCAGCTTCATCGAGACGACGTCTGACCCGGCGCCGACCTCGGACATGGCGAGCGAGCCGACGTGTTCGCCCGAGATCAGCCGGGGCAGGAACCTGGCCTTCTGCTCGGCACTAGCCCAACGGCGAATCTGGTTGATGCACAGGTTCGAATGCGCGCCGTAACTGAGGCCGACCGCAGCCGAAGCGCGGGCGACTTCTTCCTGTGCCAACACGTGCTCGAGATAGCCCAGGCCAAGGCCACCGAATTCCTCCTCCACTGTGATGCCGTGCAGTCCCAGCGCACCCATCGCCGGCCACAGTTCATGGCGCGGGAACCAGTCCTCGGTATCGATTTGCACTGCCAACGGGGCGATCTGCTCGTCGGCGAATCGTGCAGTGGCGTTGCGGATCATCAACGCATCTTCGCCAAGGCCGAAATCGAAATCGGGGGTCGCGCGCAAGGGTATTTTCCTCTTTGCCCGAACTGGGCGAAGGACGCATACTGTTCGTACGTAGAATAGACGAATTGAAAGTGTTTCGATCTAGATATAGAAAAAAACTATGATCAAACGCTCGCACATTCGCCAATTCCTTGCGCTTGTCGATGAAGGCAGCTTCACTCGCGCGGCGCAACGCTTACGGGTGACGCAGCCGACGATCTCAGCCGGAATCGCCGATCTCGAACGCCTGCTTGGCGCGCGCCTGTTCCAGCGCGACAAGGGGGGGGTTCACGTGACTGAGCGTGGCGGTGCATTCCTGCCCCAGGCGCGCGATCTGGAAGCGCGGTTTCGGCAGGCCGAAGCGTTTGGCGAAGACCGACCCACTTCACGCGCCCAGTTGCGGGTTGGTGTGATCGGAACGGTCTCCACCGACATGCTCGGGGGGGTGGCGCAGATGCTCGCCAATGGCTGGGAGTGCGAATTCGTCGAGAACACCGACTACGAACTCCGCGCCGCGTTGAATGTTGGGCGCATTGATCTTGCGTTGACCGTGCTGCGCCCCGATGACGATGAAGGGCGAGACAGCTGGCAGGTACTCCACGAGCCCTATGTAATGATGGCGTGTGAGAACCACCGGCTGGCGGGCTGTCGCGATGTGCCGCCGGGCGACCTCGCCGCAGAAGCGATGATCGCCCGAAGGTCGTGCGAGGCGCTACGGCAGACCAGCCGCTTCTTCATCCGCCACGGCGTTCGTCCGCGGTTCGCCTTCAGAAGCGCTAACGATGCCTATTGCCTGCAATTGGTTGCAGCCGGATTAGGCATTACTACAGCGCCGATATCGCTGATCCGGTCGGGAATGGAGGTGATTGACGTGACTGGTTATGACCTTACCCGGCGGCTGGGCATCCTAATCAGCCCTAATGCGTCGGACTCTGAACTTCTGCGCTCAGTTTTGCAGCAAGAACTGGAGACATTGTCAGTGCTGGCAAATGTGGCGCAATAAGACTTTTCCGACATTACTAGGTCGCAGTCTCAGGCGATATTTCTCCACATATTCCGACACTGCGCTCGCGCGAGTGCGGGAAGGCGGGCGGTTCAGCTGGACGATAACGCGGATGATGCACCGCTTTTCCGACCACGGCCCAATTGAACGCGCCATGTAGGTGCCTCGGCTCGGTTGAATAGCCCTAAGCTGTGCCGCCCAGACTGCCATCGCAGTCAATTGCGTCGGGTTGCCGGTGTAGTCAGGCTATGGGACGACTGAGGTGAAAAATATTGTCGATTTCGGTCCTACCAAGGCCTTGCATCCAGCCGCACGATCCTCTTGACGCGACCATCCGGACAACGGTCGGTCAAGATCCAGCGCCAGTTGAGCATCTGAAATTTCACGAACTGGCTGAAACTGTCGACCTGGTCGTCGTACTTGCCTTGCGGGAACGCTCTAAGTTCGAACCTGAAATCAGCCAGCCAGGAAGCATCAGCAGGAAGGACGAAATGCCCGGCCTCGACCTCGGCGAGGCATCCGTTGAAGCGCTCCTCCTTGCTGGAGACGGGCTGGATCATGATCGGCCAGGGATCGCCTTTGGACCTGAGGTCCTGGTAGATGGCAAAACCACTACCTGCCTTCTCCATGATCATCTTGTCAGCGCGGTAGCGCTTCCGCAGGTCCACGACCGCGCGGCGGAGGTCCGGGAAGTCTAACCGCTTGCGGAACACATCAAGCAAGTACCAGCGCTTTTCCTCCCGGTGGAAGCCCCAGGTCGTGCAGACCGTCCAGTCACTGGTGGGTGCCGCCGTCATTCCGGTATCCCAGCTCTGCACGACCTTGAGGAACTCGTGGCGAGGCGGGGCCTCTTCGTAGGTCCCGAACCACTCGAGCCGGATCATGTTGCCTTCGGCAGTGACCGGCTCCTGCTGGTACTGCGCCGAGAACACGACCGGCCCCAGATCGCGCCTGAGTTGGTCGAGTGTCTCCCGGTTCTCGCGGGCAGGATTGAGCAGGTCGCCAACAAGGCGATGATGGCTCAATCCTTGCCTGGTTGGGATGTGCTCTTCCTTTTCGGCGATTGCGGGTAGGTTGAGGTGAGCGTACCCCTTCTCCAGCATGTAGGCGGGCAGGTCGTCCTCGTGCAGGCGTTGCTGGATCGAGATGATCTTGCCCGTTGCCTTGTCGTTGAGACGGCTCAGCAGCGTGTTGTCCAACCAGTCGCGCAGGTTTTGCCGCTCCAGCGCGCTCTTTGCCTCGTCGGCTTTCATGCAGTCGTCGACGATGATGTAGTCGGCGCCAAAGCCGGTGATTGACCCGCCCACGGACACCGCCTTGCGAACACCGCCGGCGGTGGTCTCGAGTTCGAGCGCCCTGTTGCCGCGATCACTGATCCGGGTCCGCGGGAAGTCCTTCTTGTACCAATCGCTTTCCATGACCGTACGGGTCAGGTTCGAGTGATGGCGAGCGAGGTCCTGGCTGTAGCTTGCCACCATGATCTTAGCCTTTGGATCGTGGCCGAGCACCCAGGCGACGAACGCTACTGACGCCGTTACTGATTTGAGGTGCCTTGGCGGAACGGTGACGACTAGTCGTCTCTCGTTTCCGCGACGGACCTCGCACAGCGCGTGGCAAATGGCCTGCAGGTACCAGGCCATTTCCAGGGGCGGGTCGCCTGGATGTAGTGTCTCGAAGACTTTCATCAGGAAGAGCGGAAGGTGCTGGCGGCGGGCAGCCGTCAGCGCGTTGGGATCGAGTTTCATGGCTGTACCTCCTGGCCGGAGGCAAACATGGCCTGAAGTTCGCTGAGCACCGCGAGGTCGGTTGCAGTCAGATCTCCATCATGTCCGCTTTCCGTCGTATCGTGCAGCGCCTCGGGCACTGCATTTGCGTAGAGCTTGATAAGCTCGGCCAGGGCGCGGGGATTGCCCTTCATCGCCTGCTCGACGGTCTTCTGTAGGACGGCCTCGATGCGGCTGATCTTCTTCGTCCCAGAGGGAGTGCGGACTGTGACTTTCTTGGTGAGTGTCTCGCGCACGATGGAATTCAAGCCCTTGGCGGCCTTGGGGCGACCCTTGGGGTTTCCCGATTGACCCGGCTTGAACTGCGAATGGTGCGGTGGCTTACAATATCCCACGTCGTACTCGGTCTCTGCAGCGGCAGGTGCGATCTCCTGATCGCCGGGCGCTGGCACAGCTTCCAGGGCAGACGAGTCTCCACCACCTGAAAGTGGACGGGTACGAGTTCGAACGCGCTGCAGCGGGTTGTCTTCGTCTGATTGAGTGTCACGATTGGTGCGTTTGATGGCCATGGAATGTCTCCTGGATATTGAATGCAAATGAGCCCGGCGCGCCAAAGCAGCGCACCAGGCTCACTCGGTTAGTCGAGGTCGGTTTCCCGCTCGGTCAAGTCCTCTGGGGCGGGCGGGGCGAGCTCGAAAGCATCCGACCGCTCGGTCGCCACCTCGGCGAACGCCTGGCCGGTCGTCTCGAGCGTTGCCTCGAGGCCCGTCATCCGTTGCCAGCGGCGTATTGCCACGTCGACGTAGCCGGGAGCGATCTCGATTCCGTACCCGCGCCGCTTCGTGCGTTCTGCCGCGAGGATAGTGGTGCCCGATCCCATGAAGGCGTCGAGCACGATCTCGCCTGCTTTTGAAACGTCGCGGATCGCATCGGCGACAAGGGCCACGGGCTTGACCGTTGGGTGATCAGCGAGATCGTCCATCCGGCTCTTGCTGAAGGTGTTGACCCCGGCATAGTCCCAGACGTTCGTTCGATACCGGCCATGTTTACCCAGTTCGACGTTGTTCGTGTGCGGCGCGGTTCCCTTCTTGGCGATGAAAACCAGCTCATGCTTGGAACGATAGAGTGACCCCATGCCGCCGTTGGTCTTGTTCCAGGCACACAGATTGATGAGCGCCAGGTCGTTTGCCTCGATCGCCGCGAGCATTTCACCCATGTGGCGCCAGTCCATGCACAGGTCGAGTACTGCCCCGTCCATCAGGTGCGCGGTCATCCTCCCGATGAAGTCGGTCAAGAAGACCGTGAACTCGGCCTTGCTCATCTCGCCCGAGGCCATCGCGAACTCGGCGTGGCTGACTTTTCCCAGGCCGCAGACATGTCCGGTGACTGGCACGTTGTATGGAGGGTCGGTGAAGGCCATTGCGGCCTGCTCACCGCCAAGTAGCAAGGTCCAACAATTGGCATCGAGGCTCGAGCCGCACAGTAGGCGGTGTTGACCGAGGAGCCAGAGGTCGCCCTTCCGCGACACCGGAACGCGAGGGACCTCAAGCTGCTCGTCGGCCGGGTCGCTCGACGAGGAAGGCTCGTCCATTTCGTCGAGCACCAGGTCGATCTCGGCCGTCTCCCAGCCAAGGGCCTCGACCGAGATCTCCTCGATCTCGATGATCGCGGCGAACTCTATCGCGAGAGCCTCGCGGTCCCAGGTCGCGTGTTCGGCAAGCCGGTTGTCAGCCAGGCGGAAGGCGCGCACCTGTGCTGCGCTCCAGTGGTGGGCAACGATGACCGGAACCGACTTGAGGCCGAGACGCCTCGCAGCAGCAATTCGTGCTTCGCCGGCTATCAGGGTGCCATGTTCGTCGACCAGGACGGGAATGGCGAAGCCGAACTGTGATATCGAGGCAGCGAGCTTTACCAGCTGCTTCTCGGGATGTTTGCGAGGGTTGTTCGCGTAAGCGGTGAGCTCGTCGATTGACCGATACTCGATTGGCCCGAGCCGTTGGTCGATCGGGGCAAGCTGGTTTGCGAGGACAGAGTGGCCTCGAGTAGATCCAGTTTTGGTCATGGAAATCGTCTTTCCTGCTTGGCCAGCAGGGAGACGGAACAGGGCGATGCTTGCAGCAGGTAAGCAGACAACCACCATCCTGCCCCGCGCTTTGCGTGGCCGGTTGAAGTTGCCTCCGACGCTGCTGCTGTGCGCCGAGGCGCGGTGCATATCTGCCTAAGAGGTGCACGTAATGTCGGGGCGCAAACGCCCGGCGTCAAGTGCCTGCGCGCAAACGATATTCGTTGCCACTTAATGACGATCGCTGATGTCGATTCGAGTTTCCCTGATAGTGCGGAGAAGATTCCCTGTTTTTGTTTTAGGGAAATTCAGACGGAAATTGGCGGAATTCCGTGAGTTTTTGAAGTACTGGGCGGATCGAAAAGGCCCGCTTTTTCGTGAATTCCCTGTAGATTCCCGTGAATCAGGGAAATGCAGGTGGAGAGCAGTTCGCAGCTGACTGCATCCTCCGCCATTTTGTCTGTAATATCAGATATTTGACCCGCGGAACGCGCCGAAACGGCGCATTCCGGCGCGTTTCTGCGCGCGACCTGGTACCCCGGAGAGCGTGACGCGAAGGAGAATCCGGCGCAATTCGCCGGAATTCTCTGCGGCCCACTTGGCAGGTACCCTCCTGAAATATCGGGAGACCAAACGAGGGGCATGAACGAGAAGCGGCGCCGAAGCGCCGCGCGGGACGTCGGAAAGGTCCCGGTCAGGCGATGTGCAGGACCCGCCGCTGCCGCGACCACTCGATCGGCAGGTCGTGCAAGCCCATCAGCGCCTTGCCGGTCATCGACGGCGGGACCCTGCCGGCGATGATCGCCTCGATGATCTCGGGGGCAAGGAAGCTGAGGCGCATGACGCGGGT
>NZ_WTYM01000063.1:8423-59713 GCF_009827435.1 Croceibacterium salegens
CCGTTGTCATGGACGACGTGGACCGCGCGGCCCGTTCGGCGGATGGCAGCATCGATCCGAACATCGAGAGTCGTCGCGGCGTCTGAAGCCAAGACGCCATCCAGCATCGATGCGATCGCTTCGGAGTCGAGGCTGCCCCACTAGCCGGCGATGCTATCCAAGTCGACTTCACCAACGAGAGTGAACTCGTGGTTTGGCCAGACGGCGCAATTGATGAAATCCAATACCTGTTCAACGGCGAACCGGGCAAAGACAGAAGTTGGACCTTCAAGCACCGTTGATGACCGCAATTGGGTCGGTTAGCGGAATGGCAGGTTTTGAGCGGAAAGGCGTGGAAGCGGACCAATTGTCCTTATTGTCCCTCTTGTCCTCGGGGCAGCGCGTGCATAATACTCCTTGCCGCGCTGATCTGAAGTGGCGCGCGAGTGCGCCCAAACTGGCCGCAGATTGGCATTCCGAAGAGTGCTTTTTCAATCCACATGAAGGGACGTTTGGGGGAGCGTCTTTCTCGCATCGAGAAAAATCTCCATCATTTCAATATATTGCCTTGACTAGTTGGCTCCCCGAGTAGGATTCGAACCTACGGCCATTCGATTAACAGTCGAATGCTCTACCGCTGAGCTATCGGGGAGCAGCCCATAGGGCAGGGGTGCGCCTATATGAGCGCGATTCTGGATTGGCAAGCCCGTCCGGAGCAATTGTCGACGAAGCCCGGAATCAGGCGACGAATTGTTCGCTGACGATGCGCTCGTCGAGGCTGTGACCGGGGTCGAAGAGCAGCGTGAGCTCCTGCTCCCGCGCGATCTTCAGGCGCACTTCGGCGATATCGCGCACTTCCTTCTGGTCGGCCACCGCGGCGACTGGGCGCTTGTCGGGTTCGAGCACGCGGAACACCACGTCGGACTTGTCGGGCAGGATCGCCCCACGCCAGCGGCGCGGGCGGAACGGGCTGATCGGGGTCAGCGCCAGCAGGTTCGAGCCGAGCGGCAGGATCGGGCCGTTGGCGGAAAGGTTGTAGGCAGTCGACCCGGCGGGCGTCGCCAGCAGCACGCCGTCGCAGGCGAGTTCGGGGATGCGCGTCTTGCCGCTCACCTCGACCTCGATCTTTGCCGTCTGGCGAGTTTCGCGCAGCAGCGAGACTTCGTTGATCGCATTGTGCTCGTGCCGCGCGCCGTCCTGGGTGATCGCCGTCATGTGCAGCGGGGTGACCGAGAGGCGCCTAGCCTTGGCCAGCTTGTCGGCCAGGTTGGTGTTCTGGCGATAGCGATTCATCAGGAAGCCGACGGTGCCGAGGTTGATGCCGTAGGCCGGGACAACCCGTCCCTCGTCGAGCATCTGGTGGAGGATCTGCAGCATGAAGCCGTCGCCGCCGAGCACGACGACCGCATCGGCTTCGCCCAGCGGTGCCCAGTCGAACGTGTCGGCGAGATGTCGCGCCGCCTCCTGCGCCGGTTCGGCAGGCGAAGCGACCATCGCCAGGCGCGCAAATTCGTTCTTCTCGCCCATTGGCGGCCTGCTCCTTGCTTCCCGGTGGTGCTTACCTATGGGCGGGCGTCCCGATTTGCAACGCGCGCGCGAGCGAGGCAGACTTGGGCGGCGCAATCGGCAAGGACGGGAGGATGACAGCCCTGGCACAGATTTCCGATCGCCGCATGCGTGTCGACCGCCGCACGAAAGGCGGGCGTCACGTCGAAGAGATCGAGACCGCCCTCAAGGAGGGGCGCGTAGGGATACTCTTCCAACCGCAGTTCTCTTGTGCAGACGGCAGCCTTGTCGGGGCCGAGGCGCTGTCGCGCTGGCACCACCCGCAACTCGGCCAGATCGGCATCGATTCGCTGTTCGACAGCGCCATGCGTGCCGGGCAGGCGGCACGGCTGACGCGGCACATCGCCGAACGCGCGCTGGCCATGGCGGCGGGCTGGCCGGACAACCTGCGCCTGTCGCTCAACATCACGGCGATGGATCTCGCCGAAGAGGATTTCTCCGCAACGATCCTCGCGGCTGTGAAGAGTGCCGGCTTCGATCCGACCCGGCTCATGCTCGAAATCACCGAGCAGGCGCTTGTCTCGGACATCGACCTTGGCGCGCAGCGGCTCGCCGTGCTGGCCGATGCGGGAATCCGTATCGCGCTCGACGATTTCGGCGCGGGCTTCTGCAACTTCCGCTACCTCAAGCGCCTCCCGCTCCATGCCATCAAACTCGACCGCAGCATGATCGAGGGCGTGACCGAGGACCAGCGGGACCTCGCGGTGCTGCGCGGCATCGTCGCGCTCGCCGATGCCCTTGGCCTGTCGGTTACCGCGGAGGGTGTAGAGACCGAAGCGCAGCGCTTCATTGCAGCCCGCGAAGGATGCAGCGTGTGGCAGGGCTTTCTTGGTTCCGGACCCATGCCTTCAAGCGAGTTCGCGAGGTTGGCCGGCGCCTGAGCCGGCATCCGCGCATTACGCCGGACTGGGTCGCGCCGGTCCTTCTTCGAGCCGCGCCAGGCGTTCTTCCACGGTTCCGAGCAGGGCCTGCATGCTTTCCTTCTCGTGCGCGCGCTTGCGCGACGTCCTCAGCGCTTCGGCGAGAGGCTCGGTGACGAGGGCAAAGCTCTCGATCTCTTGCGAGTTGTAGCGGTTCTGGTCGCTTCGCGGCCCGGCCAGCAGCCATCCCACCGGCCCGTCCTCGTCTTCAAGCGGCAGCGCGATCGGGAAGCTCCCGTCGGTTTCGGGATGCTGGCCGGCTGCCGCCAGCGCGTCGGGATCGGCTATATCTCGCGAGGCCAGCACCACCTGTCCGCGCGGGGTGTCGACGAGGATGGCAGCCGAACCGCAGTGCGTCGCCGAGGCAATCGACGACAGGGCTCGCTGGCCGATCTCCTCGGGAGCTTCGGACGTGCGCCAGACCGCGAGCCGGTCGACCAGCTTGCGTGCCTGGTTGAGCTCGCGGTCCAGTCGCCGGGTGGCCCATTTCTGCGCCAGCGCCTGCGTCGGGGCAAAGATTCCGGCGGCGAGCAATGCCCCGGCGGCGGTGCCGAGCAGTTCGCTGTCGTCGCCGAATGCTTCCTCGACCAGCGTCTTCACCATATCCATTCCGAGCGCCCAGAGGACGCCGACGGCAAGCGTGATCGCCGCGGCAATTGCGGAGCGGCTGATGACGCGGTCGGCTTCCCACAAGCGGAAGCGGATAAGCGAAACCAGCAATCCTGCGGCGATGGCGATGTACCCAAAGTTGAACAACAGGACCAAGCCCATCCCGTAGAACGGGTAATTCGGATCGACCGGCGAAAGCAGCGGAAAGGTGATGTAGACCGTCGCGAGGAACGCGAGGCCGGTGGCGAAGCCGTAGGCCGCCCACTTGATCTGCTGCCGTTCGAGCCCGCCCTTGTATTGGCGGTAGCGATAGATTTGCGACAGCAGCAGCACGCCGGGCAGGACGTAGCCGATCACCGCTGACAGTAACTCGGGCACCTCGCGGATCGCCTGCGGTATCGCCAGCAGCGGGACCACAATGAGCAACCAGCGCATGAACTTCGGTACGAACCGGCCGTCCGGGAAGGTGGCGATGCCGAGAATCAGCATCGTCCAGGCAACTGCCGAAATCGCTTCGAGTGGACGGCCGAGGCCGCTGGCGACCCACAGTTGCAGCGGTGGATCGATCACTCCGGCGTAAAGCAGGAAGCTGAAGGAGAACAGCAGCGCCACCGGATCGCGCGGACGGCGCATGTACAAAAGGACGCCGCTGGCAATGAGCGTCAGGCAGGTCAGTAGCGACGTCGTGAGCCGCACGGCGAAGCGCGTGCCGCGGCTCACCGGCGAAGCCTTGTCGAGCGAGGCGCGGTAGGAATCGGATGTGGGTATCACGAGGTCCTGCCGCACGCCGTCGGGGCTCTCGACGCTAAGCGATACCGGCATGCCCACCGGGCGCCGCAAGCGTTCCGACAGCGTCCAGAAGCGCGTCTCGTGCGCGATGGGCTGGCCATCGATCGCGATGATGTAGGATTGCGGCGCCACTTCGGCGGAAAGCCCCTCGGCATCCGTCATCGACTGCACGGAGACTGTCCCGTCCTGTTCGAGCCGTGTCGTCAGGCCGGCGCGGGCGAAGGGCACGTCGTAGTAAAAGGCATCGCGAAATGCGAAGGCGGAACCGGCGATCGTCCAGAGTATGGCGAAGGTGAGGGCTAGGAACCAAACGGGGCGCAGCCATCTGTTCCAGCGGTCACTGACGGCTGGCAGGCGTCCAGGCAGGAATTGCGACCCCGCCTCCTTGGTCATGCCTCAAGTTATATTGCGATTATTCTCGACCGCATAATGTTTTATAGTTGCTGTTCCGCAGCCGCTGGCGATGCTTTCGATTCGGCGCGCGAGCGGTGAACCAGCATGCGATGGCCGGCCCCGGGCCGCCGCCGAATGCATTTCGTCGGGTTTAAGTTCCACTTCGCAGATTGGATTACACCCGTCGTCAAACTGAGCTTTGACTGGGAGCCGTAATAGGCTTGTCTGCCATAGGGACGCTGCAACTGGTGCTCACTTGGGGAGGTGCAGTCGAATGAAGGATACGATAGCCATCATCGGTTCTCCCGCCGGTGAGGCAATCTCCGACCCCGGTCCCTCGCTCGAACAAGGGGCCTTCATCATCCTTTGTCTCGGGTTCGCCAAGGATGGCGATCCGCAGAGTATTGCCGCTCTGAAGCAGGAATTCTGCGATTGCCCGCTGGTCTTCCGCTATGTCGAAGCCAGCGGGGCGTTCGATCTCGTGCTCGAGGTCGCTGCCATAAATGCCTCTTCGTACTATCGCTGGCTTCTCTCGATCACGAGGCCCTATCCCGGACTGATCGTGAAAGAGGAAACCTCGTTCAGCGACGAGCCGCTCCGCGACCTCTCGCCGGACGTGGTGGTGTGGGTGCCCGAAGGGCAGGGCAAAGTGGGACTGCGGCGAAACGCGATCGACCGCATCGTGGCCGAGGGCGATTACGTCCGCATCCATGCCGAAGGCGATAGCTGGCAGGTGCACGCCACGCTGCAATCCTATTCCGACCTCTTGGGCGAACACGGCTTTGCCCGGGTCCACCGTTCGAAGCTCGTTCGCGTCGGGGCGATCCGCCGACTCAAGCGGATAGAACGCCGCTGGTTCGTCGAACTGTGCGATGGAAGCCGTGAACGGGTCGCTCGCGACCGGGTCGCAGCCCTCAAGGCCGCCCTGGAGACCAATTCGCCGAACGAGGATTCCGCTTCATCGTTCCGATAGTCGTCGACGGAGCGACATCTGCCGCTCGGCGAAACAAACATGCGCCCAAATTCTATTGAGGTAACTTTCTATCCTGCAAGGCACACTGGAGGACTGAAAAGTGCTCAAGCGAAATTTCCTGACCGCCCTCGTGCCGGTCATTGCCGCGACGATATCCGCACCCACGCTGGCCGGTGAATCCCTCACCGTCGTCGAGAAAAGCAGGAAGGCCGAGGTTCGCGCCGTGGTCATGGTTCCGACGGCGGAATTCGATCTGCAGACCCGCGCCGGCGAGAAGGCCCTGATGAATCGCGTTCGCGATGCTGCGGATACCGCCTGCGACAGCGCCCTGGGCGTGGCGGCTCATCCCAACGACAAGTTCAACTGCTGGGCCGCAGCGATGCGCGATGCGACAGGACAAGTCGACGACCTCGTCGAGCGCACGCGTCTCGCAGCGGCCGGCAACGCGCCGATCCTGGCAAGCAATATCTCGGTGCGCATCGCGCGCTGACCTGAGTTCGGGCCTTTTTTTCACGGCCCGGTCCCGGCCGGTCCCCTCGCTTCGGGAGAGGGGACCGGCTTTTTCGTTCAGGCGGCCTGGGTGACCTTCTTGCCCGCGCGCTTGACGATCCCGCTCAAGCCCTTGGTCAACTGGAACAGGCCGTTGAGGCGGCTCTGCGGGTCGCCCCACGCGCGGTTGATGACAAGCTTCATGTCGGGGCGCAGCTTGGCAGTGCCCTGCAGCCGATCGACGTAAGCCAGCAGGCCCACGGGATCGGGGAAGTCGTCCTTGTAGAAGCTCACAAGCGTGCCGCGCGCGCCGACGTCGATCTTGGCGATGTTGGCGGCGATGGCCTGGTGCTTGATTTCGATGAGCTTCACGAGGTTGGCGGTAGCGGCCGGGAGCGGGCCGAAGCGGTCGATCATCTCGGCGGCGAGGCCTTCGAGTTCGCCCGGCTCGGCATCGTTGAGGCGGCGATAGAGCGCCATGCGCACGGCGAGGTCGGGGACGTAGTCCTCGGGGATCATGATCGGCGCATCGACGGTGATCTGCGGTGACAGGCCGCTGCGATCCTCGGCCAGCCCCATGTCGCCGGCCTTGGCGGCGAGAATCGCGTCCTCGAGCATCGACTGGTACAGCTCGAATCCGACCTCGCGGATATGGCCCGACTGCTCGTCGCCGAGCAGGTTGCCCGCCCCGCGAATGTCGAGGTCGTGGCTGGCGAGCTGGAAGCCCGCGCCGAGGCTGTCGAGGTCGCCGAGCACCTTGAGGCGCTTCTCCGCCACTTCGGAAAGCTGCCGGTCGGCAGGGGTGGTCAGGTAGGCGTAGGCGCGCAGCTTGGCCCGTCCGACACGTCCGCGCAGCTGGTAGAGCTGGGCGAGGCCGAAGCGCTCGGCGCGGTGGATGATGATGGTGTTGGCGCTGGGAAGGTCGAGCCCGCTCTCGACGATGGTGGTCGAAAGCAGCACTTCGTACTTCTTCTCGTAGAACGCGCTCATCCGCTGCTCGATCTCGCCCGCGCCCATCTGGCCGTGTGCGGAGATGAAGCGGATTTCGGGCACGTTCTCGTGCAGCCAGTCCTCGACTTTGGCCATGTCGGCGATGCGCGGGACGACAATGAAGCTCTGCCCGCCGCGGTGGTGTTCGCGCAGCAGGGCCTCGCGCATCACCATATCGTCCCATTCCATCACGTAGGTGCGAACCGCAAGGCGGTCCACGGGCGGGGTCTGGATGGTCGAGAGTTCGCGCAGGCCGCTCATCGCCATCTGCAAAGTACGCGGGATCGGCGTGGCGGTGAGTGTGAGGACGTGGACGTCGGCGCGAAGCTGCTTGAGCTTTTCCTTGTGGTTGACGCCGAAGCGCTGCTCCTCGTCGACGATGACGAGGCCGAGGCGCTTGAACTCGGTCGATTTGGACAGGATAGCGTGAGTGCCGATGACGACGTCCATCGTCCCGTCGGCCAGCGCCTCGCGCGTGGACTTCATCTCGGCGGCGGGGACGAGGCGGCTGAGGCGCCCGACGCGCAGCGGGAAGCCGCCGAAGCGCTCGGTGAAGTTCTGGTAGTGCTGGCGCGCGAGCAGGGTGGTCGGGGCAACGACCGCGACCTGCTGCCCGCTCATCGCCGCGACGAAGGCGGCGCGCAGGGCAACCTCGGTCTTGCCGAACCCGACGTCGCCGCAGACGAGGCGGTCCATCGGCCTGCCTTCGCCGAGATCCTTGAGCACGTCGTCGATGGCGCGGTCCTGGTCGTCGGTTTCCTCCCACGGGAAGCGGTCGACGAACTGGTTGTAGCTGGCCTCTTCGGGCTCGATGACAGTGGCCTTGCGCAAGGCGCGGGCGGCGGCGGTCCTGAGAAGCTCGGCGGCAATGGCGCGGATCCGCTCCTTGAGCCGGGCCTTGCGCTTCTGCCAGCCTTCGCCGCCGAGCCGGTCGAGCGGGACGGCCTCCTCGGACGAGCCGTAGCGGCTGAGCACCTCGAGGTTCTCGACCGGGATGTAGAGCTTGTCGCCCCCTGCGTACTCCACCATCACGCAATCGTGCTGGCTCTGCCCGACTGCGATCGGTTCGAGCCCGAGGTACTTGCCGATGCCGTGCTCCATGTGAACCACGAGGTCGCCGCGGTTCAGCGCCTGCAGTTCGGCGAGGAAGGCGTCGGCGTCCTTGCGTTTCCGCCGCCGCCGAACGAGACGGTCGCCGAGCAAGTCCTGTTCCGTGAACAGATCGAGCGCTTCATTCGCAAATCCGGTGTCCAGCGGCAGGACCATCGCCACCGGGCCCCTGGCGCCGAGGCCGAGTGCCTCCTGCCAGGTATCGGCCAGCGCGACCTTTGCCCCGGCTTCCTCGAGGATCGAGACGATGCGGCTGCGCGAACCCTTCGAATAGGCGGCGAACAGCGGCTTGCGGCCCGCCTTTGCGACGGCGTCGAGGTGCTTTGCGGCGGCCTGGTAGACGTTCTCCCCTCGCGAGCGCTCGGGTGTGAAATCACGCGCCGACCTGAAGTAGAAGTCGATCGCCCCGGCGCTGTCCGGCTGGGCGAAGATATCGGCCTTGTGCACCGGCCACGCAGCCATCGCGCGGTCGAATTCGTCGTGCGACAGGTAGAGTGCGTCCTCGGCGAGAGGGCGGTAGCTTCCCGCTGCCTGCCCACCGGATTCGCTGCGCTGGCGGTGGTAGTCGGAGATGTCGCCGAACCGCTCCTCGGCCGCGCCCATCGCCGCGCTGTCGACGACGACGATGTCGCCTTGGGCAAGGTGGTCGAACAGCGTCGCCAGCTTCTCCTCGAACAGCGGCAACCAGTGCTCCATCCCGGCGAGGCGGCGTCCGTCGCTGACGGCCTGGTAGAGCGGGTCCTGCGTCGCCGTGGCCCCGAACAGTTCGCGGTAGCGGGTGCGGAACCGCTTTATGCTTTCCTCGCCAAGCAGGGCCTCGCTCGCCGGCAGCAGCAGGTGGCTGTCGATCACCTCGGTCGTGCGCTGGGTGTCGGGATCGAACAGGCGCAGGCTTTCCAGCTCGTCGCCGAAGAAGTCGAGCCGCAGGCCCGCTTCGAGCCCCGAAGGGTGGATGTCGAAGATCGAGCCTCGCACGGCGAATTCGCCACTGTCGATGACCGTGTCGGTGCGGGTGTAGCCCTGCCGCTGCAGCAGAGCGGCGAGGCTCTCATGCCCGATGCTGACGCCGGGCTTCAACTCACGGACGGACTCGCGCACGCGGAACGGCGTGAGCACACGCTGGGTCAGCGCATTGACCGTGGTGACAAGCAGCTGCTTGCCGCGCTCGCCGGCCTGAAGTCGGTGCAGCGCCGAGAGCCGCCGCGCCGAGACCGTCAATGCCGGGCTTGCGCGGTCGTAGGGCAGGCAGTCCCACGCCGGGAACTCGAGCACCTCAAGCTCGGGAGCGAACCAGCGAGCAGCATCGGCCACCGCCTGCATCGCCGCCTCGTCGGGCGCGACGAAGACCGCGCGTCCGGTCGATGCGCGAGCGAGGTCGGCCATGACCAGCGGCTGAGCACCCCGCGCCAACGATGCTAGAGTCAGCGGGGAACGTGCGGAGAGGATACGCGAAATGTCAGGCATTTACTCGCCGGTCTTGCAAACGGGGCACGCACGAAAACCCGCCGACGCAGTCTGGAAGGGCGGCGCCGGCGAGCCTTTTGCAGCTGCGCCATGGAGGTCTCGGCGCAATTTGCAAAGTCTATATGGAGACGAAATCCAGCTTTTTGAGGGCTGTTAGCTGCTCGCCGTCGTATTTTGACGGTGCATCGGCCGAACCCATTGCCCAGGCGAGAATCTTTACGTCGTCCTCTTCGAGCAGGTGCTCGAACCAGGTCAATTCGGCCTCGCCCCATTCGGCGTGGTAGCGGTCGTAGAAACCGCCGATAGTGAAGTCGGCTTCGCGCGTTCCGCGATGCCAGGCGCGAAATTTGGCGCGGGCGAGGCGGGTCCTGAATTCGTCGGCCATGCCAGCCGGATAGTCTTCGTCGCCCTGCGCGGCAATGCGGTCATCGCTTTCGAACTGTGCCGGCTGGTAGCTCAGGCGACGGGATCGGTTCGGCAGGAAGCGTTCCCGCACCTGCATCTTGGCGCGCCAGGCCAGTTCCCTGAGCCAATAGCGTTCCTGCAAATCGGCTATCTGGTCGTCCTTCTGTTGCCTGCGGCCTCGCTCATAGAAGAACATCCCGGCGAAGAGCAGGACAAGGAGGACGAAGATCGGCCAGATACCGAGCAATGGGGCGAGGTTCTCAATGTGCATCAGCACCCCCAACAGGAGTTTCCGGTCCCCTCCCACGTGGCGAACCGGGAAGCGTTGAGGATTGCCACTTTATGGTCAATTCCTCGAAGATGGTGTGCATTATTTTTGGCGATTCGGGTAAGTCGCGCGCCCCATACTTTATCGAAATGATACACAAGTCTAAGCCAGCCGGATGCGACCTGACCGGCTCAACCCGCTGTTTGCAGAGACCGAAAGCCTCGAAGGCGTCGGGCCAAAGCTCAGGAAGCCGCTCGACAAGCTCGGCCTGACGCGGGTTCGCGACGTTCTGTACCACCTGCCGGAACGCTTCGTGACGCGTCATGCGGTCGAGGATCTCGACCAGGCAGGCGAGGGCGAGCAGATCGTCATCGCGTTGACCCCGGTCGAACATCGCGCCTCGCGCAACAATCGTGGGCCCTATCGGGTGCTGGCGCAGGACGCGAAGGGCAACGTCTGTGCGCTGACCTACTTCGGGCGTTCCAGCTACACCGCGAAGAAGACCCTTCCGATAGGGGAGAAGCGCTGGATCGCCGGGCGGCTCGACCGCTACGGCGACATGCTGCAGATCGTCCATCCCGACCACGTTGCGGAAACCAGCGCGGGGCTCACCGGCAAGCTGGTCGAGCCGGTCTATCGCCTCGCCGAAGGGTTGACCCAGCCCAAGGTCGCAGGGCTGGCGGCGCAGGCGCTGGCCCGCGCCCCCGAGATGCCCGAATGGATCGACCCCGGCGTGTTCGACACGCAGGGCTGGCCCGGCTGGCGCGACGCACTGGTGCTGGCGCACCGGGGCGAACACGCGGGCGCCCGCGACCGGCTGGCCTACGACGAACTGCTCGCCAATGCGCTTGCGCTGTTGTTGGTGCGGGCGGACAACCGCCGCCGCAGGGGCCAGCCGCTGCAGGGCGACGGACGGCGGCGCCGCAAGCTCGACCTGCCGTTCCCGCTGACCGGGGCGCAGAAGCGCTCGATTTCCGAAATCGAGGGGGACCTTGCCCAGGAAGCGCCGATGCTGCGGCTGCTGCAGGGCGATGTCGGCTCGGGCAAGACTGTGGTCGCGCTCGAAGCGATGCTGGTCGCAGTCGAGGCCGGGGCGCAGGCAGCCTTGCTGGCGCCGACCGAGATCCTCGCCCGCCAGCACTTCGAGACATTGCGCCGCATGGCCAAGCCGACCGGCGTCGAAATCGCGCTGCTGACCGGGCGCGACAAGGGCAGGGCGCGCGAATCCATTTTGATGGGGCTGCTCGACGGCAGCATCGACATCGTCGTCGGCACCCATGCGATCTTCCAGGACGCGGTGAGCTACCGGAATCTCGGGCTGGTGGTGATCGACGAGCAGCACCGTTTCGGCGTCTCGCAGCGGTTGCAGCTGGCGCAGAAGGGCCGCCGCGCGCCGCACACGCTGGCGATGACCGCCACCCCGATCCCGCGCACGCTGACACTGGCGCAATACGGCGAGATGGACGTCAGTCGCCTCGACGAGATGCCGCCGGGACGGCAGGCAATCGATACCGTCGTCGTCTCGCAGGAGCGGCTGCCAGAGGTCGTCGACCGGTTGGCAAAGCAGCTCGATGCCGGAGCGCAGGCCTATTGGGTCTGCCCCATGGTTCGCGACAACGAGACCGACGACATCGCCGCCGCCGAGGCGCGCTATACCGCGCTGAAAGCACGCTTCGGAGATGACGTGGTGATGGTCCACGGCCAGCTCAGACCCGAGCTGAAGGATGCTGCGATGGAGCGCTTCGCCGATGGCGAGGCGAAGCTGCTCGTCGCCACCACGGTGATCGAGGTTGGCGTGGATGTCCCCAACGCCACGCTGATGGTCATCGAACAGGCCGAGCGCTTCGGGCTCGCCCAGTTGCACCAGTTGCGCGGCCGCGTGGGGCGGGGAGACAAGAAGAGCGTGTGCCTGCTGCTGCGCGGCGATGCCCTGAGCGAGACCGGCAAGCAGCGCCTCGCCCTGATGCGAGAAACTCAGGACGGCTTCCGCCTCGCCGAGGAAGACCTGCAACTTCGCGGCGGCGGCGAACTGCTCGGCACCCGGCAGAGCGGTGAGGAAGGCTTTCGCGTTGCCGACCTCGAACAAACCCAGCGCATGGCGCAGATGGCACAGGACGACGCCCGCCTCCTGCTCGAACGAGATGGCGGGCTGACCGGTGAACGCGGCGAGGCGGCGCGACTCCTGCTCTACCTGTTCGAGCGCGACTGGGGCGTGCAACTGCTCAGAGGCGGTTAGCGACAGCTCCCGGGCGCCCGTCTGCCCCCGCGCGATTAGGGTAAATGCCGATTACTTGCGCCGGAGACTGCGCCGATAATCATCTGGTCGAGAAGGAGCGACACAGCAGGAACGCTCTGCCCGGACCAGCCGTCAAGAACTGCCCGTCCCGGCTTTGCGAACCTTCCAAACTCCTTCGGCAGGATGCGTCCGCTCCTCGCACGAAGGCGACCATGACCAGATGGAACGGAGGTATGCAGATGCTTAACAGACGAACAGCCATGCAAGCCAAGAGGCTTCTTCTCCTCCCAGCCCTCGCGCTGGGACTCTCCCTGTCGACACCGGCGCAGGCGGATGTGAAGCAGATCGACGGCAATCTCTGGGTGAAGTCGAGCACCGCGGAGAAGCAGGCCTACCTGATCGGCCTATCGAACACCCTCTCGGTCTACAACGAGGTCCAGCGCCGCAAGGGCGCGGTCGATGAATCGTCGCCGCTGACCAGGTACCTGCGAGCCACCGACGCCACCACGATCAGGTCCATCCAGGATGTCCTCGACCGTTGGTACAAGGACAATCCCTCACGGATGAATACGCCAGTCCTGGGCGTCATCTGGATGGGCCTCGTCCAGCGTAGTCGCTAAACTAACGAAGGGAACCATGACCATGAGAAATCACAAGAAGATATTCCTCTCCTGTGCTCTCCTGCTCGCCCTTGCGGCTTGTGCGGAAACCAAGGGAGCGGTCGTCGGAGCAGGCATCGGCGCAGTTGCCGGGGATGCCGGCAAGGGGGCCGCGGTCGGCGCATCGGTCGGCGCCGTCGTCGACATCATCGACTAGCCGCAGAGGCCCGGGAAGACGTCCGCCGCGCATTGAGTGCGCGGCGGACACTTCCGTAGCCATGTGAGTGTGGCGCCCGTCTCGCTCAGGATTCACCCTTAGCGCAAGACTATCCAGAAGCGTGCGAATCCGCGCGATACGGCAGGCGCTGTCCCTGGCGCTTGCGACGTGCCAAGGGATACACGCGACAGGAGGAGGCCGCGAATGGGTGAACTGACGGGCAAGCGGGCGATCGTGACCGGGGGAACGCGCGGCATCGGCTTCGCCACGGTCGTCGAGCTGTCTCGGGCCGGGGCTGACGTCCATTTCACTGGCACCTCGGAAGCGAACGTCGCTGCCGCCGCGGCCCGGCTCGACGGTGTTGCCGCCACCGGCCACGCTTTCGACGTGCGCGATTTGGTCGCCATGGAAGGCCTGCTCGCCGGAGGATGCGACGTCCTCGTCAACAACGCGGCCGTCGCGGAGCCGATGCAGCGCCTGCACGAAGCCGATGCGAATGCCTTGCGGACGATGTTCGAGATCAACTTGCTCGCGGCGGTCGAATGGGCCCGCCATGCTGCAATGCTTATGGCCGGAAGCGGCGGCGGCACGATCGTCAGCATCAGTTCGGGCGCGGCGCGTTTCGCAGTGCCCAACATGGTGCCCTACTGCATTTCCAAGGCAGGGATCTCGATGGCTAGCCGCGGCCTCCACGTCGAACTGGCCGACAAGGGCGTGCGCGTGTTCTGCTTCGAACCCGGCATCGTCGATACCGACATGCAGACCTCGGCGCGCGAGAGCCGCCTGTTCGAGGAAATCCTCCCCACCGACCGCTCGCTTCTCGCCCGCCCCGAAGCGCCCGCGCGCGCGATCCGCTGGCTCTGCTCGCACGGCGCGGAGGATTTCGCCGGGCGCGACCTGAGCATCGGGGAAGAGGATTTCCAGCGGGCGATGGAGGCGGAACCCCTGGCCGATTGAATCGGACGCAGGGCAATCCTTGCCGCACGCTGGGCGAGGGCCTATCTGACCGGACAAACTCAACTTGTCCGATATTGGGAGTTCCGATGTCTACCACCATGCCGACCGCCGCCGATCTTTCCGGCGAGATCAAGCGCGTCTTCGCCCTGCAGCAGGAACACCAGTGGGACGTGAAGGCGAGCAGCGCCGCCGAGCGCAAGGCCAAGCTGCAGAAGCTCAAGGCCGCCGTCGAGGCGCATGCCGACGACATCGTCGCGGCGGTGCAGGCCGACACCCGCAAGCCCGAAGGCGAGATTCGCGTCACCGAGGTGATGAACGTGGTCAACAATATCCAGCTCAACATCGACAGCGTCGAGGAGTGGATGAAGCCGACAATGGTCACCCCGACCAACAATCCCAACGACAAGGCGATGATCGTCCACGAAGCGCGCGGCGTGTGCCTGGTGCTTGGCCCGTGGAACTTCCCGCTCGGCCTGACCTTCGGCCCGCTCGCCGCCGCGGTCGCCGCCGGCAACTGCTGCATTCTCAAGCTGACCGACCTGTGCCCGTCGACAGCGAGCATCGCCAAGACCATCGTCGAGGAAGTGTTCGAGGAGAACGAGGCGGCGGTGTTCGAAGGCGATGTCAGCGTTGCCGAGGCGCTGCTCGACCTGCCGTTCAGCCATATCTTCTTCACCGGCAGCACCCGGGTCGGCAAGATCGTGATGGCCGCGGCGGCCAAGAACCTCGCCAGCGTCACGCTCGAGCTCGGCGGCAAGTCGCCGGTGATCATCGACGAGGGCGCCAACGTCGAGGCGATCGGCGCCGCGCTCGCCGGGGCCAAACAGTTCAACGGCGGACAGGCCTGCATCTGTCCCGATTATGTGTTCGTGAAGGAGTCCGAGAAGGGCCGCCTGGTCGAAGCCTTCAAGTCCAACGTGCAGAAGAACCTCTACGACGAGAACGGCGCGATCAGGAAGGAAGCCATCGCGCAGGTCGTCAACGAGGGCAACTTCAAGCGCGTGAAGGGTCTCTTCGACGATGCCGTCGAAAAGGGCGCGACCGTGGCGGTAGGCGGGACCTTCGAGGAAGACAGCCTGACCGTCCACCCGACCATGCTGACCGACGTCACCCCGCAGATGACCATCCTGCAGGAAGAGATCTTCGCCCCGCTGCTGCCGGTCATGACCTACGACAGCATCGACCAGGCGATCGGCTACATCGAAGCGCGCGACAAGCCGCTGGCGCTTTATGTGTTCAGCCCCGACGAGGAGAATGTCGACAAGGTGCTCAAGCGCACATCGTCGGGCGGCGTGACCGTGAACGGCGTGTTCTCGCACTACCTCGAAAACCGCCTGCCGTTCGGCGGCGTCAACGCCAGCGGGATCGGCAGCTACCACGGCTACTTCGGGTTCAAGGCCTTCAGCCACGAACGCGCGGTCTACGTGCACCAGTAGGACCTGCCGGGGCGGAGGCAGTTTATACTGTCATTCCGCCCCCGCATCCGTAAGGTTCTCCCCGGGCAACGTGGGGGACACATGAAAAAGCAGATAGTTGCGCTGGCCGCATGCGGCATGTGGGCCGGCGCCGCCATGGCGCAAGAGCCGTTCGATCTCGGTGCGGCCCTGCTGCCGCCTCCCGCCGCGCCCGGGCCGCGGGTACAGCCCTTCGTCAAGCAACCCGCGGGCAAGATCGCCATCATCCATGTCAGGGTGATCGACGGCACCGGTGGACCGGCACAAAGCGATATGACCGTCCTGCTCGACGGCGGGAAGATCGCGGCGGTCCAGCCTGCGAGTTCAGCGCTCCCGGCAGGCTACGCGACCATCGACGGCACCGGTCACAGCCTCATTCCCGGCATTGTCGGGATGCACGACCACCAGTTCCGCATGGTCCTGCCCAACCTCTCGGAAGAGGGCTACGACCAGCCGAAGCTCACCGACGAGATGATCTTCTCCACCCCGCGGCTGTCTCTGGCGGCGGGGGTGACGACGCTGCGCACGACCGGCGCGCTCGAAGCCTATGTCGACCTGAATATGAAGCAGGCGATCGACGCGGGCGAATTGCCCGGGCCGCACATGGATATCACGGGGCCGTACCTTCAGGGTGCGCATTCGCAGGCATTCCCGATGCACCATCTCTCCGGACCCGACGAAGCTCGGCGGCTGGTCGACTACTGGGCCGGCGTCGGCATGACCTCGTTCAAGGCGCACAAGGACATCCCGCTGGCCGACCTCAAGGCAGGCGTCGAAGAAGCGCACAAGCTGGGCCGAAAGTTCGCCGCCCACCTTTGCGCCGTGACCTATCCCGATGCCATCGCAGCCGGGATCGACAGCATCGAGCACGGCTTCTGGTACAACACGCAGTTGCAAGCGGACAAAGTGCCGGATGTCTGCCCGCGCACGAACGGCGAAGAGACCCTGCTGGCGATGGAGCCGGGCGGCGAAGACGCGAAAGCGCTGATCAAGCTGCTCATCGACAACAGGGTGGCCATGACATCGACGCTTGCCCTGTTCGAGCTGGCCTACGCTCCCGAATACCGTCTTCGCACTCCCCGGCAGGTGGCGGTGATGAGCCCGGAAGTGCGCGAGGAATACCTCTTGCAGCTCTATGGGCGGCAGATCGAGGATCCGGCCGTGACGGCTCACAGCAATGCCATGTGGCAGCGTGAGCTCGCGCTGGAGAAGGAATTCTTCGACGCCGGCGGCCTGCTCATGGCCGGCCCCGACCCGACCGGCTGGGGCGACGTCATCGCCGGGTTCGGCGACCAGCGGGCGATCGAGTTGCTCGTGCAGGCCGGGCTCACCCCGGTGCAGGCCATCAAGGTCGGCACGCTCAACGGTGCCACCTACCTCGGCGTTGACGATCGCATCGGCTCGATCGCCGCCGGCAAGAATGCCGACTTGGTGCTGGTCTCGGGTGACCCGTCGAGCCGGATCGAGGACATCGAGAACGTGGTGACAGTGTTCAAGGACGGCGTCGGTTACGATCCCGAAAAGCTGCTCGCCACGGTGCAGGGCGCCTACGGCCGATATTGAAGCGGGGATTGGCCTCGGCTTTTTCATTGCAGGGCAATGTTCCGCCCCGTAGACGCAGCCGCATCCGATAAGCCGAAGAGGCCTCCGCTTGATCCTTTCCCCCTTCGAATGGACCATCGCCAAGCGCTACATGCTGCCCGGCCGTGGTGAGGCGTTCATTGCGCTGGTCGCCGGCATTTCGCTCGCCGCGGTCATGCTCGGTGTCGCCGCTCTGGTCATCGTGATGAGCGTGATGAACGGCTTCCGCGCGGAGCTGCTCGACAAGATCGTCGGGCTCAACGGTCACGCGATTATCCAGGGCTACGACAACCGGCTCGATGGCTGGCAGGATGTCCTAAAGGAAGCGCGCGAGACGCCCGGCGTTGTCCGCGCCAGCCCGCTGATCGAAGTGCCGCTGCTGGCCACATTCAACGGCCGCGCCGAAGCCGTTATCGTTCGCGGTAACACGCAGGCAGACATCAACCGGATCGCGCCGCAAGTCCTGCAGGGCGACCTTGCCTCGCTCAAGGTCGGCGAACAGAACGTCGCCATCGGATCGCGGCTGGCGATGAACCTCGGCCTGCGGCTAGGCGACACGATCACGATCATCAACCCTCAGGGGCGTTCCACACCCTTCGGCACCGTCCCGAGACAGGTCGGCTACACCGTCACCGCGATCTTCGAAATCGGCGTCTACGACTACGACAAGGCCTTCGTCGTCATGCCGATCGCCAACGCCCAGACGCTGATGCTGTGGGGCGATTCCATCCAGATGATCGAGGTGAAGACCGACGATCCCGACACCGTGCGCGAGACGCTCACTCCGCTGGCGAGAAAGGTCCAGGGCCGGGCGGTGATCAACGACTGGAAGTCGATCAATTCGAGCCTGTTCGAGGCGCTGGAGATCGAGCGCACGGCGATGTTCTTCGTGCTCTCGATCATCGTGCTGGTGGCGGTGTTCAACATCCTCTCCAGCCTGATCATGCTGGTCCGCTCGAAGATGCGCGACATCGCCATCATGCGCACCATGGGGGCGACGCGGAAGTCGCTGCTCAAGATCTTCATCACCGTCGGTTTCACCATCGGTGCCGTCGGTACTTTCGCCGGTCTGGTGCTCGGCGCACTCGTGCTAATCTTCCGCCAGCCGATCCTGCGCGGGATAGAGATCGTCACCGGCGTCAACCTGTGGGACCCCTCGATCCGCTTCCTAACCACCTTGCCGGCTAAGACCGATCCCAAGGAAGTTACCGCCATCGTCGTGCTGGCGCTGGTCCTGAGCTTCCTCGCCACGATCTACCCGGCGCGCAAGGCGGCAAGCACCGATCCGGTGCAGGTGCTTCGCTATGAGTAATCCAGTCGTTCGACTCACCAACCTGACCCGTAGCTTCGAGCAGGGCGGGGCGCGGATCGACGTGCTGCGCGGGATCGACATGGTCATCGCGCCCGGCGAGATCGTCGCGCTGCTCGGCCCGTCGGGTTCGGGCAAGTCGACCATGCTTCAGGCGGTCGGCCTGCTCGAAGGCGGGTTCGGCGGTACCATCGAGATCGTCGGCACCGACGCGACCAAGCTCTCGAGCACGGAGCGCACGACCCTGCGCCGCAACCATCTCGGCTTCGTCTACCAGTTTCATCACCTGCTGCAGGATTTCAACGCGACCGAGAACGTCGTCCTCCCGCAACTGGTGGCCGGGAAGGATCGTGAGGTCGCGGTCGCGCGGGCCGAGGAACTGCTCGGCGCGCTCGGTCTCGGCGAACGGCTCACCCACCGGCCGAGCCAGCTTTCGGGCGGCGAGCAGCAGCGCGTCGCGGTGGCCCGCGCCCTTGCGAACAAGCCCAAGCTGGTGCTGGCCGACGAGCCGACCGGCAACCTCGATGAGCATACCGCGGACAAAGTGCTCGACCAGTTCCTTCAACTGGTGCGCGGCGCCGGAAGCGCGGCGCTGGTCGCCACGCACAACGAGCGGCTGGCCTTGAAGATGGACCGCATCGTCCGCCTCCACGAGGGCGTTCTCGAATAGCGCGAAGCAGCCGGTCGGACGGAAATGCCGTTTCGTCCCACCGGCACATTGACTCGGCGCCAGTGTTGGCGAGGCTGTCCGGTAAAGGGGGACTTCGCCATGCTCTCGATCGCCGCAGCCCTGCTTTTCGCCCAGGCCGCCAGCGCCACCCCGGCTCCCGCGCCGCCACCGCCGTGCGCCGGGCCCGAGTTCGGGGCGCTCGATTTCTGGGTCGGCGACTGGGACGTCTATCCCGCGGCCAATCCGCAGAAGCTGGTGGCGCACAGCAGGATCGAGAAGCTCTACGGCGGCTGCGCGATCCGCGAGAACTGGATGCCGCTGAGCAATCCCGGTGGCGGGAGCCTGTCGGGCTACGACCCTTCGACCAAGCGCTGGCACCAGACGTGGATCGGCTCCGGCGGCGGGGTGGTCCAGTTCGAAGGCGGCCCGGTCGAAGGCGGGCTCAGACTGACCGGCTGGTGGGCTGCCTCGGGCCCGAACGGCGAGGACGGGCTGACCCGCATGACCTACTTGAAACTCGGCGGCGGCGCGGTGCGCCAGCACGGCGAGTTCTCGGGCGATGACGGCGCGACCTGGGTGACGACGTTCGACTTCACCTACCGCCCGCACGTGCCGGGCTGAACGCGGCGATTGGGCGGGGCATAATCGCGGCCGTCGCCCTTTCGAATCAGGCCCTGCCGCCCTAGCTTCCCTGGCATGCCCTATTCGCCCTTCGTCCCCCTGCGCGTGCTGTCGAGCTACTCGATGCTCGAAGGGGCGATCGATCCCAAGGCGATTGCGCGGCTGGCCAAGTCGCGCGGGTTTCCAGCCATCGCCATTGCCGACCGCAACGGCCTTTACGGCGCGCCCTATTTCGCCGGCGCGGCGATCGGCGAGGGCATCCAGCCCATCGTCGGCGCGCTGCTCGGCGTGGCTCGGGAAGCGGGCGGGGCGATCGACTACCTGCCGCTCTACGCGCAGGACGAGGCTGGATGGAACAACCTGTGCCACCTCGTCAGCAGCGCCCACCTCGACCGGCCGCTGGAACTCGAACCGCACGTCGCGCTGGATGACCTCGAAGGACACACCGACGGGCTGATCGCGCTGACCGGGGCGGCCGAAGGCGCGCTGACCCGGCTGCTCGCCGACGGTAGGGAAGACGCGGCGCGGAAGATGGCCGCACGGCTCGCCACACTTTTCCCGGGGCGGCTCTATGTCGAGCTCGCGCGGCGCGGCAACGCGGCGGAAACGGCAGCGGAGGACGGGCTGGTCGAGCTGGCCTACGCGATGGACCTGCCGCTCGTCGCCACCAACCCCTCCAATTTCGGCGAGCCGCACATGCACGCCGCGCACGACGCCATGCTGTGCATTGCCAATTCGACCCACCTCGACAGCGCCGAGCGGCCGCGCTCGAACCCCGAGGCGTGGGTCAAGTCGGCCGAGATGATGGCCGAGACCTTCGACGACCTGCCCGAAGCGGTGCGCAATACGCTGGTCGTCGCCCAGCGCTGCGCCTTCGCTCCGCCCAAGCGCAAGCCGATCCTGCCGAGCCTCGCCGGCGACCTCGAAGGCGAGGCCAGGATGCTCGCCGAGGACGCCCGCAAGGGCCTCGCCGCGCGGCTCGAGAAGTACGGCGAGATGTCCGAGGAGGACCTCAAGGTCTATTCCGACCGGCTCGAATTCGAGATCGACGTCATCGTGGGGATGGGCTTTCCCGGTTACTTCCTGATCGTCGCCGACTTCATCAAGTGGGCCAAGTCGCAGGGCATCCCGGTGGGCCCGGGGCGCGGCTCGGGCGCGGGCTCGCTAGTCGCATGGTCGCTGACGATCACCGACCTCGACCCGATCAGGCTGGGCCTGCTGTTCGAACGCTTCCTCAACCCCGAACGCGTCTCGATGCCGGACTTCGATATCGACTTCTGCGAAACCCGCCGCGGCGAGGTGATCCGCTACGTGCAGGCGAAGTACGGCGACGACCACGTCGCGCAGATCATCACCTTCGGCAAGCTCAAGGCCCGCGCCGTGCTGCGCGATACCGGCCGCATCCTGCAGATGAGCTACGGCCACGTCGACCGTCTCTGCAAGATGGTGCCCAACCACCCGACCGACCCGTGGACGCTGCCCCGCGCGCTCAATGGCGTGAGCGAGTTCAAGCGCGAGTACGACAACGACGACGAGGTTCACCGCCTAATCGACCTGGCGATGCAGCTCGAAGGCTTTCCCCGCAACAGCTCGACCCACGCCGCCGGCGTGGTGATCGGCGACCGTCCGCTGGCGCAGCTCGTCCCGCTCTACCGCGATCCGCGCTCGGACATGCCGGTGACGCAGTTCGACATGAAGACGGTCGAGGATACCGGGCTGGTCAAGTTCGACTTCCTCGGCCTCAAGACCCTGTCGGTGCTGCGCAAGGCGGTCGACCTGCTCGCCCGGCGCGGCGTGGCGATCGATCTCGACACGCTCGAGTGGGACGACCCCAAGGTCTACGACCTGCTCAAGCGCGGCGACACGGTCGGGGTGTTCCAGCTGGAATCCGAGGGCATGCGCCGCACGCTCAGCGCGGTGAAGCCGACCAACTTCGGCGACATCATCGCGCTCGTCTCGCTCTATCGGCCGGGCCCGATGGACAACATCCCGCTGTTCGGCAAGCGCAAGAACGGCGAGGCGGCGATCGAGTACCCGCACCCCAAGCTGGAAGGCATCCTCGCCGAGACCTACGGCATCTTCGTCTACCAGGAACAGGTCATGCAGGCCGCGCAGATCCTCGCCGGCTACTCGCTCGGCGACGCCGACCTGCTGCGCCGTGCCATGGGCAAGAAGGTTCAGTCGGAAATGGACGCCCAGCGCCAGCGCTTCGTCGACGGCTGCAAGGAAGTCTCGGGCATCGACGCGCGCAAGGCCAACGAGCTGTTCGACTTGATCGACAAGTTCGCCGGCTACGGCTTCAACAAGTCGCACGCCGCCGCCTACGCGCTGCTCAGCTACCAGACCGCCTGGCTCAAGACGCATTACCCGGAAGAATTCTACGCCGCATCGATGTGCTTCGACATGCACCAGTCGGACAAGCTGGCGGTGTTCGTCGACGACCTGCGACGCAACGGCAAGGTCCTGCTCGGCCCCGACATCAACAAGTCCGAAGCCGAGTTCACCGTCGAGCAGACCGAGACTGGCCACGCCGTGCGCTACGGCCTCGCCGGCATCAAGAACGTCGGCGAGAAGGCGATGGACGCGGTGGTCGAGGAGCGCGGCAAGGCCGGGCCGTTCGAAAGCCTCGAGGACGTGTTCCGCCGCATGCCGCCGGGCGCGATGAACCGCCGACAGCTCGAAGGGCTGGGCAGCGCCGGGGCCTTCGACAGCCTCGAACCCAACCGCCACATGATCCTCGAGAACGCCGAGCTTCTGCTGGGCGTCGCCGACGCGGCTATGCGCGAGCGCGAGAGCGGCCAGCACGGGCTGTTCGGCGGCGAGGACCATGCGGAACCTTCGCTGCGGCTCGCTCCGGCCGAGCCGTGGACGCGATCGGAGCAGATGGCCGCCGAGCGCGAGAACTTCGGCTTCTATTTCGCAGCCCACCCGGTCGAGCAGTTCCGCAGCGTGGCGATCGCCAACGGCGCGCGGACCTTCGCCAGCCTGATGGAAGCCGGTGTGCCCGGTGGCGGGCGCATGCCTGGTGTGATGGCGGCGATGGTCGAAGGTGTGAGCAAGGGCCGCACCCGTCGCGGCGGCGAGTTCGTGCGCGCCGACTTCTCCGACAATTCGGGTCAGTTCAGCGCCGCCTGCTTCGAGGAAAGCCTGGTCGACAGCTTCCAGCGCTGGGCGGCGGAGGGCACCTGCGTGCTGCTCAACGTCGAACTCGACGCGCCGAGTCCCGACGAGCCGCCGCGCGTGACCGTGCGCGGCGCGCGCCCGCTGTCCGAAGCGCGGGCCGATGCGCGCATGTTGCTGACGCTCGACGTGCTCACCGCCGAGGCGTTGACCCAACTGCGCATGGCTCTGAGCGATGGCGCGGAAGGGCGCGGTGAAGTCCTCGCCCGGCTGCACATCGGCGAGCCGCAGGAGCCGCTGGTCCGCCTCGGCCGCGACTTCGAGCTCGACGGCGAACTGGTCGATCGGCTCGCGCTTGTCGACGGCCTTGAAAACGTCTCGCTGACCCCGCGCAAGGGCGCCGCGAACCTGCGGCTGGTCGCGTAACCTCTTCCCCTAGGAACCCGTTAACCTCGATGGTGCATGTTTTGCATCATGTGGGACCTGCTCAAATCGATCGTCCTCGGTGCAGCGCTGTCGTTCATCGTCAGCCTGTTCATCGGCTCGGGCGGAGGAACCGGCGGCATCCTCAACGTGCGCCACTTCCACATCGAAGGCGTCGGCTTCTACTGGTCGTGGATGCTCTTCGTGGTCGGCACGGGCCTCAGCTTCGGCATCTCGGCGCTGATGCGCTGACCAACGGGCATTGACCTCGCCCCGGCGGAGTCCGAAGCTCGGCTTCGGAGGAGCCGGAATGACCTACGTTCGCAATGCCTGGTACGTCGCCGCCTGGGAGCAGGACCTCCCTGCGGACGCGCCGGCCGCGATGTCCATCCTAGGCGAGCCGATCGTGCTCTGGCGCGCGGGTGAAAAGCTGGTTGCGATGGAGGACCGCTGCGTCCACCGCCACGCGCCGCTCTCGCTGGGGCGCTGCGAGGGCGCCAGCCTGCGCTGCATGTACCACGGGTTGCGCTTCGACGCCGACGGCCGTTGCGTCGAGATACCGGGGCAGGAGCTGATCCCGCCGACCGCGCGGGTGAAGACCTATCCGGCTCTGGCGAAGCATTCGTGGGTTTGGGTGTGGATGGGCGATCCGGCGCTGGCCGATGAGGCGCTGGTCCCGCCGGCGGTCGGATACGACGATCCCGACTACATCCTCGGGCACGGGTTCCTCGATTACGAGGCCGAAGCGCGGCTGATCAACGACAACCTGCTCGACTTCAGCCACCTCAGCTACGTCCACGCGCAGAGCTTCGGCACCGGGCCGGAATTCGCCGGCAGCCTGCCCAGGATCACGCCCCTGCCGCGCGGCATCCGGTACGAGCGCTGGCTGGAGGGCACCTTTGGTGCGGCGATGAGGAAGTCGGATGTGCCGCTCGATTCGTGGCAGACCTACGATTTCCTCATCCCCGGCGTGCTCCTGATGTGGAGTGCAAACTATCCGCCGGGCACAGCGAAGGCGCTGGGCCATTCGCCACCGGAAAAGCTCGACGCGATCGCCGGGCTCAACTTCACCAGCCAGGCGGTGACCCCGACCGGCGAGGGTACGGCGCGCTACTTCTTCAGCTGGGGCCCGCACTGCAAGTACGGCGACGAGGCGATGCGCGACGGCATGATGGCGCTCGCCGACCGGGCCTTCGGCGAGGACAAGACGATGATCGAGGCGCAGCAGAAGGTCATCGCCCGCGATCCGGAGCGGCCGGTGATGCCGACCGCTCACGACAAGGGCGTGACGCTGTTCAACCGGCTGGTCCAGCGTCTCGCCGCCGAGGAGGCAGAGGCCCGGGCCGCGGCGGCCTGACTACTTGAAAAGTCTCGGCGCGAAGTCGGTGAGGTAGCGCCGCCAGTTGATCCACGTGTGACCCCCGGGGCTCTCGTTGTAGACGTGCTTGATGCCGTACTTGTCGAGCATCCCCCGCGTCGGGGCGACGGTTCCGTAAAGGAAGTCGTCCTTGCCCATGGCGTAGTAGACCAGCTTCATCGCCCCCGCGCCCTGCTTCAGCGCGGCATCGTTGGCGGTCTCGTACTGGGTGACCTGGTCCATGTCGTTGTTCATGCCGAGGCCCATCGAGAAGATGCCGATGTAGTGGAACAGCTCGGGGTGGGGCAGGCCGAAATTGATGGTATGCGCGCCTCCCATCGACAGGCCGGCCATGGCGCGGTGATCGGCATCCGCCAGCGTGCGGTAATTGCTGTCGACGTAGGGGATCAGCACCTTGATCAGGTCGTCGCCGAAATCGGAGTTGGCGAGCATGTTGGCGCCGGGCCGGTCGGGGGTATGGCCGGCCGGCATGACGATGATCATCGGCTGCGCCTTTCCGGCGGCGATGAGGTTGTCGAGGATGTTCTGGGTATGGCCGACGCTGGTCCAGCTGTCGTCCGAATCCCCCGCGCCATGGACGAGGTAGAGCACCGGGTAGGACTTGCCGTCCTTCATGTAGCCCGGCGGGGTGTAGACGTGCGCCCGGCGCTTCACGCCGAGCGGTTCCGACCAGTATTCGAGCTCGCTGACGACGCCGTGCGGGATGTTCGCCTGCCACGCCTGGAAATCGCCCGCCGCGCCGGGGACCTCGAAGGTCGAGTTGGTGCCGAAGCGCTCTTCCGAATAGGTGGTGCCCTGCGGGTTTGGGGTCTTCACCCCGTCCACCGTGAAGGCGAAGCGGTAGTTGTCGGCCGGAACGGGGATGGCGGTGGTCGCGGTTCACAGGCCGGTATCGTCCTTGCTCATCACCAGCCCGCGAACCGAGCCCGGCGCGAAGCCCATCGGGATCGCCTCGTCGATGTCGTTGCTGGTGACCTTCACCTCGCTGGCGTGCGGGGCGCAGATGCGGAAGGTGACGCGGCTGTCGGGCAGCACTTCGACCGTCTTGTAGGTCGGCGCCGGGGCGAACATCCCCTGCGGCTCGCACGACTTGGCGGCGTCGGCCTGCTGGGCCTGGGCTGCGAACGGAACAACGGCGAACGCGGCACACAGGCCGAGCGAGCGAAGGCGCATCTGTTATTTTCTCCCAAAACTAACGGGCGTTACGATAGACGTGGTTCCGTCTTGGTCAAGGTATCCGCACCGCGGGCCCGTAGTCCTGCCCACGGTAATCGTAGTCCCGCCCGAACTCGAACGGCAGCACGTCCGAGGGAACCCACCAACCGTGGACCTGCATGTGCAGGCGGAAGGGCAGCTTGACCCGCGCCACCGGGCCATCGGCGAGGTGGTGGGCGTCGGCGATGACCAGTTCGCTCGTCAGTTCGGCGTAGTCGTTGGCGACGCCGACCAGCCAGCCGTCGCCTTCCGGAGCGCTGGCGCTGCGGGGCACGAACTGCGCCTCGAACAACTCGTGCGTCGGCCCGGCGCTGAACCGGTCGATGCCGCCGCCGTGGTGGTCGAAGCGGTACCAGGCGTTCCAGTTGTCCTGCATCGGCACGCGGGTGCGGCTGTTTTCGAAGGCGAAGCCGGGGTCGTGGAGCAGGTTGAAGCTCCAGCGGAAGTCCCGCGTCAGGAAGCGGTCGTCCATCCGGGTGAAGCTGGTCGGAGTCACGCCTTCGAACAGGATCTCCTCCTCCCAGGTGTCGGAGGACGAAACGAGGTCGAAGGTCCAGCGACGGATGGTGTTCTTGCGCGCATCAAAATCGAAGCTGCCGCCGTCGAGGTTGGGGAACTGCGGGTTGAAGTTGCCGCGCGCGCAGGGCGCGTCGAGGATGACCTTGTCGCCCACGGTGCGCGCGTTGGTGGTGTGGACCATCATCGCGCGGTCGGGCGGTCCCCGGAACCAGCGCATGTCCTTCGCCTCGCCGTCGCGCGGCATGATGCCGACGTAAGCGGGGACGCTGGGGTCGTAGGCCCAGTGGTTCTGCCCGGCCTCGAGCCGCTCGCGGCTCGTCACCATGCCGGTGGTCGGCAGCACCACGTGCTCCTCGGTGATCGCCCAGTCGTGCATCATCGAGACGACCGGAGCCTTGACCCAGACCGTGCGTTCGAGCGTGCCATCGGGCTTGAAGAAGTGGATCGCGAGGTCGTCCGACAGGTCGCCGCGCGCCTCGTAGCTGAAGGCCAGCATCTCGCCGGTCTGCGGGTCGATCTTGGGGTGCGCGGTAAAGCTTTCCGCGGTCATCCGCCCGCCGAAGTCGTACTCCTCGAAAGTCTCCAGCGTGTGCGGGTCCATCCGCATCGGCGGGCTCGATTCCTTGAGCGCGAGCAGGTTCCCGCCGAACACGATCGGGGTGGTGTTGGCGGTGTTCATCGACAGGTCGTCCGCCGCCAGGTCGTTGGTCGATCGGTTGCGATAGGCCCCGAACAGCGCGCGCCGCGCCTTGCGTTCGGCGACATAGCGGGGGGTGCGGACGTAGCGGGTGCGGAAGTCGCAGCGCCTGCCGCGGATGCGGAACATGTCGATCGCCCCGTCGGCGTTATAGGGGATGTCGAGCGGATGGCGCGGCGGATAGCGGCGGTCGATGGCGGCGCGGTAGAAGGTGCCGTCGATCCCCTCGGGGATCTCGCCCTCGACCTCGCAATCGTGCAGGTCGGCCTCGAACCGCGTCGGGGTCCAGAAGCCGCTGGCGAAGGGGTCTCCGCTGAAATCGAAGCTCATCGCATGGCTCCTCTCCGGTGGTCAGGTTAGCGCGCGCTAGAGCAAGCGCAACTGCCCGCCCGCTTCGGGCCGGATGAACTGGCTGGCGTCGAGCTCGAACCGCGCCTTGCCGATCCCGGCGCGCTTGCAGGCGAGGTTGAAGCGGGCGCGGAACAGGTCGGCCCAGACCCCGCTCGGCTTCATGCGGGTGAAGAAGTCCGGGTCGTTGTCGCGACCGCCGCGGATAGAGCGGACGATGTTCATGACCTTGTCCCCGCGCTCGGGGAAATGGACCGCGAGCCATTCGCGGAACAGCGGGGCGACCTCGTGCGGCAGGCGCAGCGGGATCCACCCGGCGCTGGCCACGCCGATCTCGCCCGCCCTGGCGACGATGCCCTCCATGAACTCGTCGGTGATCGCCGGGATGATCGGCGAGACCGAGCAGTGGTTGGGAATGCCCGCCTCGACCAGCCGGGCGAGGGCGGCGATGCGCTTGGCCGGGGCGGCGGCGCGCGGTTCGAGCTTGCCCGAGAGCTTGGGGTCGAGCGTTGTGACCGAGATCGCCACCGCGACGAGGTTGTGCTTCGCCAGTTCGGTGAGCAGGTCGAGGTCCTGCAAGACCCGGTCGGACTTGGTGGTGATCGTCACCGGATGCCGCGTCTCGAGGCACACTTCGAGCACCTGCCGGGTGATGCGGTAGCGGCCCTCTATCGGCTGGTAGGGATCGGTGTTGGTCCCCATCGCGATCCACTTCGGCTGGTAGCGCGGCCGGGCGAAGGTCTCGCGCAGCAGCTTCGCCGCATCGGGCTTGGCGAACAGCCTGGTCTCGAAGTCGAGCCCGGGCGAGAGGTCGTGGTAGGCGTGGGTCGGGCGGGCATAGCAGTAGACACAGCCGTGCTCGCAGCCGCGATAGGCATTGATCGAGCGGTCGAAGCCGACGTCGGGCGACTGGTTGAAGGTGACGATGGTCTTGGGATGCTCCTCGACCACCGTGGTGCGCAACTTCGGCGGCTCACCGTCGAGCGTGGCGACGAAATCCTTCCAGTCGCCGTCGGCCTCGCGTTCCGCCAGCCCGAAGCGCTGCGGTACCGCGCCCGATTGGGCGCCGCGGCCATTCACCGCCGGCTCCTTGCGCTGTTCCATAGATGGAACATAGCATGAACATAAGCGAGTCGCCACTACCACTTAGGCACCCCGGGAAGCGAAGCTGTCCAAAGGACACCTGTCAGGGGCAGTGCTTCCTTTTTCGTTCGCGTCGTGCCGGGAAGAACAAGCCCTGCCCCGGAACAAGTCCGGGGTGACAAAAGAGGGCGGGGCCGATCAATGCTCCAGCAAGTAGACCGGCACCGCCGCGACGACGATCGCCAGCGCCTGCATGGCGAGGATCGCCACCGCCCGCCGCGGATGCCGCGGCAGCCAGCGGAAGGCGAACCAGCCCATGACCGGCAGTTGCAGCACCATCAGCAATTGCCAGAGCCGCGCCGTGGCGCTCTCGTCGGGCCGCGGGACGCCGTTCTCGACAACCATGTAGGGCGCGTGCGGACCGGTCGCGAGATAGACCAGCAGCAGCGAAAGCGCCGTGCCCGACATCAGCAGCGGGATCCACGCGCTCCAGGCGCGATAGGGGGTGGCGGGATTGCTCGTCATGTCCGTACTCCTCTCGGGGAGCCCGACCGTGGACGGCACCGCGCGGCAAGTCATGAGCGCCACCTGAGCAATCGGTGAGGCGGCTGTTGCGGCATCAATCCGGCATGGGCGCAGGGCCGTTCACCCGCCCACCGCCAGCGCGGCAGCTGACATATCTGACAGAGTCCTGGAGGAAAACTCCACCCCTTCCGCATCAACCTCGCAGTCGAGGTGGCAGCGATTGGACCTGCCGGTTCTTTCGGACCGGCAGAGCACTACCTTACAAGTATTACTGTGAACTTCCGCAATTGGGTCGCAAGCAGCCATTCCGCTCACGACCCGAATAGCAAAAGTTACCGCGTCAGCTTCTTGTACGCCAACCTCGTCGGCCGGTCCGCTGCATCGCCAAGCCTGCGCCGCTTGTCCTCTTCATAGGACTCGAAGTTCCCTTCGAACCACTCGACGTGGCTGTTGCCTTCGAACGCCAGGATGTGCGTCGCGAGGCGGTCGAGGAAGAAGCGGTCGTGGCTGATGACCACGGCGCAGCCGGCGAAGTTCTCGATCGCGTCTTCAAGCGCGCCCAGGGTTTCGACGTCGAGGTCGTTGGTCGGTTCGTCGAGCAGCAGGACGTTGCCGCCCTGCTTGAGCATCTTGGCCATGTGCACGCGGTTGCGCTCACCGCCCGATAGCTTGCCGACGTTCTTCTGCTGGTCCGCGCCCTTGAAGTTGAACGCCCCGACATAGGCGCGGGTGCTGGTGTCGTTGCCGTTGACCTTCATGTAGTCGAGCCCGTCGGAGATTTCCTCCCAGACGTTGTTCTTCGGGTTCAGGTGGTCGCGGCTCTGGTCAACGTAGCCGAGACGCACCGTCTCGCCGATCGAGATCGAGCCCGAATCCGGCTCTTCCTGCCCGGTGATGATCTTGAACAGCGTCGATTTGCCCGCGCCGTTGGGCCCGATCACGCCGACGATGCCGCCGGGCGGAAGGATGAAGCTGAGGTCCTCGAACAACAGCTTGTCGCCATAGGCCTTGGTGAGGTTCTTTGCCTCGATGACCTTGCCGCCGAGCCGCTCGGGCACCTGGATGACGATCTGCGCCTTGCCCGGCTTGCGGTCCTTCTGCGCCTCCTGCAGTTCCTCGAACTTGCGGATACGCGCCTTGGACTTGGTCTGCCGCGCGCTCGGCGTCTGGCGGATCCATTCGAGTTCGCGGCTGAGCGCCTTCTGGCGGCCACTTTCCTCGCGCTCTTCCTGGCCGAGGCGCTTGGCCTTCTTCTCGAGGTAGGTCGAGTAGTTGCCCTCGTAGGGGTAGTACGAGCCGCGGTCGAGTTCGAGGATCCAGCCGACGACGTTGTCGAGGAAGTAGCGGTCGTGGGTGATCATCAGCACCGCGCCGGCATATTCCTTGAGGTGGTTTTCGAGCCACTCGACGCTCTCTGCATCGAGGTGGTTGGTCGGCTCGTCGAGCAGCAGGATCGAGGGCTTCTGGATCAGCAGCCGGGTCAGCGCCACGCGACGCTTTTCGCCGCCCGACAGCGTCTCGACGCCGATGTCGCCGGGCGGGCAGCGCAGGGCTTCCATGGCGATCTCGAGCTGATTGTCGAGCGTCCAGCCGTCGACCGCGTCGATCTTGGTCTGCAGCTCGGCCATCTCGTCGCCGAGTTTCTCGAAGTCGGCGTCCGGCTCGGCCATCTCGGCGGCGATGGCGTTGTAGCGGTCGACGAGGTCGGCGGTCTCGCGCGCGCCTTCCTTGACGTTTTCTAGCACGGTCTTGGTCGGGTCGAGTTCGGGTTCCTGCTCGAGGTAGCCGACGGTGATGTTCTCGCCCGCCCAGGCTTCGCCGGTGAAATCAGTGTCGATCCCGGCCATGATCTTGATCAGCGTCGACTTGCCCGCGCCGTTGGGACCGACGATGCCGATCTTGGCGCCCTGGTAGAACTGCAGGTTGATGTTGCTGAGCACCGGCTTCTGCGCGCCGGGGAAGGTCTTCGTCATGCTCTTCATGACGTATGCGTACTGGGCGGCCATTGTCGTCCTTGGAATCTCGGGTTTTCGGAGTTGGCGCGCAGATAGGCTTTGCGGGGCGAGGGAGCAAGCGCCCACTCAGCCGCGCGACTAGACCGGCACCGCCACCGTCTTGCCGCGGAATACCGATTGCCAGCTCTCGAGTTCGGCGATCACCGCCTCGTCTGTGGCGCGGGCGAGGTCGGCGACCTGGCCGTAGTCGAGCCGCTCGACCGGCCCGGCGAGGAGCTTTTCGGCGCGGTCGGCGATCGCTTCCAGCTTGCCCGCCGTAGCTTCCGAAATTTCGCCGAAGCGTTGGAAGTCGCCGAAATAGCGGATGCCCGCGAGCCCGGCACCAAAGGTCGGCAGGGCGACTCCGAGCAGGGTGAAGACCTTGGAGGATTTCTCCACGAGGTGGGCATCGACCAGCCCGAAGGACTGTCCGGTGCGCAGCGTGAGGAAAATCGCAACCGAGCCGATGGCAAGCTGGAACAGCCGGTTGGCGAGGTGGTCGAGGCGGTGGTGTACTCCGGAGAGACGGGCGGCCTTGCCGTTGTGATATGCGGCCTGGCTGCGCGCATGTTCGAGCAGCGGCCCGGCGAGGTATTCGCGCAGGTATTCGCGGGTCATCGTCATGTGCGGCAGGCCGACTTCGCGCAGGGACTGGCGCACGAACACTTCCGGCCAGCTCGCCCGTTGGTCCTCAGGCCAACGGCCAGCGGGCCGCGCCACGCCGAGCAGTAGCAGGAGCGAGGCGTGGCGGAGGTACTCCGCCACGCGACGTGTCTCGAACCACCGCGTATGCAGGTGCCGGCGCTGGCCGTATCCGATGATCAGCAGGATCGAGCCGAGGAGCAGGAACTCGAATAGAGCAAAGTGCCATTTTTCCACGGGCGGTCCGAACGGCATGTAGGAAATGCCGCCGACGATGGCGAAGGCGGACAGCAGGAAGCTGATTGTCATGCCGCCTCGGTAGGCGTCGGACAAGCGGTCGCCGATGCCGTCGGCCCAGGCGAAGCGGCGCAGGATGCGCGTGCTGATCCTCTGGGCCATGGCCGGATCGGCGCCAGGCAGGTCCCGCGCCGCGGCCATGACACCGGCGCCGGTGCCCCCGGGGATCTCGTCGGGCGTTTCGTAGGTCTGCTTGAGACTGCGCAGCCGCCGGCTCCAGCTTGCCTCTCCGAACAGGGCCTCGACCCGGCGATAGGCGTGAGCGAAGCGCGTCGACCCGGCGTACCAGCGCTCGTTACCGAGCGGCCCGAAGTGCCCGATGCCCGGCAGGGCGAAAATATCGCGAACGAAGCCGCGCATGATCGCGGCGCGCTCTACTTCGCCGAGCACGGCGCCTCGCGCCGCGAGATCCTCGGGCATCCGCAGCATGCGCCAGCCGTCTGGCTCGGACACGTCGATCCATAGTACCGGCACCCCAAGATCGAGCGCGACGAGGATTGTGTGCCCGGTTCCACCTTCGAGCGCGGTACTGGCACCGTCCCACACTGCCACAATCAGGTCGGACTGCTCGATCATCACGCGCCCGGCGAGCCCGACGCGGCGCGAGCTCTCGCCGACGAAGGCGCGCCGCGCAACGTGATCGTCAGGCCGTTCGAGCGTCGTCAGGAACAGCTCGGCAATCAGCTCGTCGGCATCGGCCAGGCCGAAGATCCGCGCCCTGTCGCTAAGCTCTCGGATCTTGCGCGAATGTTCCCGGGTCCTGGTCTGTTCGCCTTCGCCGCCTTCAAGCAGGTCGCGCGCCTCCGCCACCGATGCAGGACTAGAATTGATCGCCCGGTTCAGGCGGCGCCCGTAGGGCAGTGAGGCGACCAGTTCGTAACCGTGTTCGAGCGCCTTGAGCGAGATGTCGGAATCTGTGCCGTCCGCGAGCAGGCTGTGCAGCCTGACCGGGGCAAAGCGAGCCTCGGGCTCCTCCGCGGAGATTTCGTCCAGCGCGGCGTCTATCTGGCAGAGGACGCTCTCGATCGTCGCATCGACCCGTTCGCGAACCTTTCCGAAAGTCTCGTGACCGGCGCGATGTCCGGTGACGCCAAGCGAAAGCCGCAACTGCGGCATTTCGATGTGCGTCGCCTCCGGCCCGTCCATTGCGCTTGGTTGCCGGATAGCGGGCGGGGCCGCAAGGGTGGGTTTGCTATACAAATCCTGCGGGCGGCCCTTCGCTAGCGCTCGGGAGTCTCGATGCAAAACCGTCCCCCGGACGGTTTTGTCCAATCGAGACTGGTCGGGGAGACAGGATTCGAACCTGCGACCCTCTGCTCCCAAATTAGAAGGCCGTCGTCTTGGCGAGCTCGCGTCTACGCTCAGATTTGGTTGGGTCTATTTTCCCTTTGTTCCCTTTTTTTTTCACAGTTACCCATGCTATCGTGATTGCTGAAATAGGAATTAGCAATCACATGGCGACGGGGAAGATCACGAAGCAACTGTGTCGCCTGGGCCAACCCTGTGTGTTAGCGTCGCTGGCATCGCCGCCGATGGCGATCGAGCCTGTAGGCCTGCCGTGCGCCCGGGGTCAATTGCCTTTACCTTGAATGGGAGAGATGCGGATTTGAGCGGCGAGGCTTGCGGGCGCCGCCCGGGAACCGCATGGAACCGGCGATGAGCGACACCGATGCCCTCGAGGCCGAACGCCTGCGCTTGCGGCTGACCAGCCTCTACCTCGCAGGAAACGTTGCGACACATCCCGCTGTGGCGTTCGAGGCGGTGGCCGCATGGCTGCGCGAGCACGGCGACCGGGGCGAGGGAGACGACCTTCGGCCGGGCCAGCAACCCGACGTCTACGGCACGGGACCGCTGGTCGAGGATTTCGAGGCCGAGGTCGCCGCGCTGTTCGGCATGGAGGCGGCGCGGTTCATGCCCTCGGGCTCCATGGCCCAGCCCATCGCGCTGCGCATTTGGAGCGATCGCGCCGGAATCCCGGTGACCGCGTTCCAGGCCACCTCGCACCTCGAACTGCACGAGCAGCACGGATACCGGGATTTGCACGGCCTGACCGCGCACATTCTCGGCGACCCGGGCCGCCCTACCCTCGCCGCCGACGTCGAGGCACTGATTGGTCCCGGCGGTGCGGCGGAAGAGAGCAACCTCGCCAGCCTGCTGGTCGAACTCCCGGCGCGCGAGATCGGCGGCCAACTGCCTTCGTGGGACGATCTGGTCGAACTCAGTACGCTATGCCGCGAAAAGGACATCCGCCTGCACTGCGACGGCGCACGCGTGTGGCAGGCGGCGCCCGCCTACGGCCGCTCTCTCGCCGAAGTCGCCGCGCTGTTCGATACGATGTATGTCTCGTTCTACAAGGACGTCGGCGCGCTGCCGGGGGCAATGCTGCTCGGGCCGCGCGATGTCATCGACGAAGCGGCCGTGTGGCAGCGCCGCCAGGGCGGCACGCTCTACACAGCGATGGCCAATGTGGTCTCCGCCCGCATCAACCTCGCCGCCTGCCTCGAACGGATGCCGCGACTGGTCGAGCGGGCCCGCGAGGTCGCTGCGCTGTTCACCAGCCACGACCGCGCCCGTGTCCTGCCCGACCCGCCGCAGTCCAGCATGTTCCACCTGACTCTCGAGGGCGACGTCGAGGAAATGCTGCTGGCCCCGGCCTAGCCGCCGGCACCAGCTTGCGCCGCGTCGATTTCCGCGCCCAGCGGGTCCTTGACCGCCTTGGCGGTGCCGTCCGTCGCGAAGTCCATGATCTCGTCGCCGGCGGTCGAATAGGCAGGCCATGTCGGCAGCTCGCCGCCGTTGGGATCGCCGCTCTTCGCGAAGTTGACGAGGTAGGTGCTGATCGCCTTGCCCATCGCGTTGTCGCGCGCGGTCGTCGCATCTCCGTACTTGATCGCCTGGGTATCGAAGAAGAATGGGATGTCGCTGGCGTGCTGCGCGCCGTTGCCGGGGTCGAGCGTCTCGGCGACGTAGGAGAAGCGGTACTCGTAGACCGGCACGCCCTGCCGGGAGATTGCCGCTGACAGGCTGCGCGCACCGCCGATCATCGAGCCGGTCTTGCCGCCGATATCGTCGCTCGTCGCGCCGATCATCATCGGCACATGATCGAATTTGCCGTCGGCGTAGGCCTTGGCGACATCGACCGCGATCTTGCCGTCGGCAAACGGGCTGGCGAAGGTCCGCGGCGCACCAAGCGGTGCGAACAATGCGGCAAGGTTGAGCCCGTCGGTCACATCGTCGGCGCTGAGCGCGCGCAGCTTCCCAAGCGCGTCGGGATCGTCTTCGGCAATGCCCTTGGCCTTGGCGAAGTCGACGCCGATCTTTTCGGCACCGGCGAGGTTGTTGCCGCCCATCCCCTGCCCGTCGCCGCCCGACATGACCACCGCCTTGGCGAACAGGCCCTTGGCCAGTGGCGAAGTCACAAGGAAATGCACCGACATCCCGCCGGCGGATTCGCCGACGATGGTCACGTTGTCCGGGTCGCCCCCAAAGACGGCGATGTTGTCCTTGACCCACTTCAGCGCGGCGATCTGGTCGAGGTAGCCATAGTTGCCGAGCAGCCCGCCGTCAGGGTCGGCGGCGGTCAGTTGCGGGTGCGCGAAGGTGCCGAAGCGGCCGACGCGGTAATTGGCGCTGACCACCATCACGCCCTGCTTCGCCAGGTTGGCACCCGTGTAGGTCGGCGGCGAAGACCCGCCGTTCACGAAGCCGCCGCCGTAGATCCAGAAGATAACCGGCAGCTTGCCGGTCGCCCCCTCGGGCTTCCAGACGTTGGCATAGAGGCAGTCCTCGGCGGGCGGGGTGCCGAGCGGCGCAGCGTCGCTGGGGAACGGCAGCTGCATGCAGTCGGAGCCGTATTCGGTCGCCTGGCGTATGCCGTCCCAGCTCTTGGCAGGTTGCGGGGCGCGCCAGCGCAGGTCGCCGACCGGCGGGGCCGCGAAGGGGATGCCCTTCCAGCTCAGCACGCCGCCCTCCAGCGACCCGGCGACAATGCCCTCGGTGGTGGCGACCTCCGTCGGGGACTGCGAGGCATTGCAGGCCGCCAGGGCCAATGTGGCGGCAACGGCCAGCCATCGTCTTGCGGGCATGGGGTATTCTCCTCTCGATCGCGGCGAGCATGGCTTTCGTACCACAGACGTCAAGGCCGACCGCAATTCGCGCTTGCCTGTACGGGGGGATGAATGACACACACCCGGCACTTCGCTGGCGTTTCAGGAGAGAGCGCATGGCCCTTCAGGTTATCGGTGCCGGTCTTGGCCGCACGGGCACCTTGTCGCTCAAGCTTGCGCTCGAGCACATCGGCTTCGACAAGTGCTACCACATGAGCGAGATGATCGGGCAGATGCGCGCGCACCTGCCGCTGTGGGTCGAGAGCGCCAAGGGCAACCCGCAGTGGGACACGATCTTCGAGGGCTACCTCTCCTCGACCGATTACCCGGGCTGCATGTTCTGGCGCGAGCTGGCGGCACAGTACCCAGAGGCCAAGATCATCCTCACCACCCGCGATCCTGAGCGGTGGTTCGAGTCCGTCACGGAGACGGTGATGTCGCCGCAGCACCGCGCGCGCTTCGAGAGCAACCCGATGATGGCCGAATTCTTCCGCCTGACGGTGTTCGACGACGAACTCGAAGAACGGCTCGGCAAGCGCGAACCGATGGTCGAATACTTCAACAAGTGGAACCAGGCGGTGATCGACGAGGTCCCCGCCGAACGACTGTTAGTCTACAAGGCGGGTGATGGGTGGGAACCGCTGTGCGACTTCCTCGGCGTGTCCGTTCCGCCCGAACCCTACCCGCGCGTCAACAGCCGCGAGGAAATGACCGAGCGAACCGGGCAGATCGACCAGACCAAGGGACCGCCGCCGCCCGAGTTCATGGAACAGATGGTGCAGGAGTATCTTGCCGAGCTGAAGGCGAAGGCCTTTCCCGCCAGCGCATAGCAGCGTGAAGAGCGCCCAGACCGGCGCTCACCGTTTGACCCTGTCTCGCGGGTCCGATAGCTTCGCAGGCGATGGGAGCGACGCGCCTCGGGACTGGTTCCCGGGGCGCGAAGCGAAAGAAAGCGCGGCATGCACTTCGCCACCTCCCTGGCCGTCTCCCTGACGACGTTCTGCCTCGTGCTTGCCGCCCCCGCCAGCGCACAAAGCGACAAGGCCGCCGAGGATCCGACCAAGATCGCCACGAAGGTCGGCGTTTCCTATGCGGACGAACTGTCCGTCTCGGGCTCCGTCGCCGTCGGCCCCAAGCTCAAGTTCAACGCCCGCATTTCGCAGTCCGGGGCATGGTCGGCGGGTGCATCGTACCTGCTGCCGGTGGCCATCCTGACCTTCGCCGCGGGCCGCACCGAGTTCGATTCAGGGATTACGCAAACCCGCTACTCGCTCGGCGGGTTCATGCCGCTGAGTCAATTCGGCCTGAAGACCGGCAAGCTGCAGGTCTTCGTTCCCTTCGGCTACACCTACACCAGCGGCAAGCAGACGCAGACCGACACCGACTACGAGGACAGCGCGGACGGCGTCCCCGTCTCGATCAACAGCAACAGCGCCTACGTCGGCCTGTCCATGATGCGCCCGCTGACCGACAGGATCACCCTTACCGGCGGAGGCAATGTGACCAAGGGCACCAACGATTACTCGGGATACTCGCTCGCCGTGGGAGCTTCCTACCACCTGACGAAAAGGGACACCGCCAGGCTCACCGTCAGCCATGTCGACAACAGTTTCGGTTCGAAGCAGAAGATCGGCATCGCCTACCAGCACGAGTTCTGAGCGGGTCGAGGGGCCCGATTCCGCCCTTGCCCACCTTGCGTCATTCCCGCACACCCCGCGCGGTCGCGCTGCATGGGAGAGAATCGCATGGCACTCGAAGTCATCGGCGCGGGGCTCGGCCGCACCGCCACGTTTTCGCTGAAGTTCGCGCTCGAACACCTTGGCTTCGGCCCGTGCCACCATATGTCGGAAGTCTTCGCCGATGCCCGTAACCAGGTCCCGCTGTGGATCGCCGCCGGCAAGGGCAACCCCGACTGGGACACCATCCTCGCGAACTTCCGCTCGACCAGCGACTACCCGGCCTGCAGCCACTGGCGCGCGCTGTCCGAATACTATCCCGAAGCCAAGGTGGTGCTGACGACCCGCAGCGCCGATTCCTGGTTCGAATCGGTCAGCGAAACGATCTTCGCCCCGCGCATGCAGGCATCACTCAAGGGCTCTCCCGGCGAGGAGCTGATGATGCTCAACGTGATGGGCGTGTTCGGCGACAGGATCACCGACCGCGCTTTCATGACCGACTGGTATGAGAAGCGGAACGAGGAGATCATCGCCGCGCTGCCGGCCGAGCGCCTGCTGGTGTTCCACCCCAAGGAAGGCTGGGAGCCGCTAGCCACCTTCCTCGGCGTGGAGGTTCCGTCCGTGCCCTTCCCGCGCGTCAACAGCCGCGACGAGCTCGGCGCCGCCAACGACGAGCAGGGTGGCCTGCCGCCCGATCCCGAAACCATGGAAAAGTTCGCCCGCGCCTACATCGACCAGCTCAAGGCCAAGGCGTTCGGAGGCTAGCTGGCGAACAGGTCCATCTGCGCCACGGGCGCGAAGCTGCGGCGGTGAAGCGGGCTCGGGCCGTGCCGATGAAGCGCTTCAATGTGCTCCTTCGAACCGTAGCCCTTGTTCCGTTCCCAGCCGTAATGCGGATGTTTGCGCGCCGCATCTTTCATGATCCGGTCGCGATATTCCTTGGCGAGGATGCTCGCCGCGCCGATTGCGGGTTCGATGCCGTCGCCGCCGACGATGGCGCGGGCCGGCCAGCGCCATTCCGGCGTGCGCCCGTTCGGGGTGAGGTTGCCGTCGATCAGCGCCTGGTGGCATTCCGCGCCGAGGGCTTCGCACAGGCGCTGCATCGCCAGCGACATCGCCAGCATCGTCGCGCCGAAGATGTTGAGGCGGTCGATGTCCTCCACGTCGGCCACGGCGATGCCGAAGGCGCAGCGGCGGCGGATCACCGCCTCCAGCTCGGCCCGGCGCGGGGCGCTCAGCTTCTTGGAATCGTCGAGACCGGACGGGCGCGGCTTGCACAGGACGACTGCCGCTGCAACAACCGGCCCGGCCAGCGGCCCGCGCCCTGCTTCGTCGACCCCGGCGATCAGCGCGTCGCCGAACTGGGTGCAGAAATCGTCTGAAGGCGTTCCGGAGAGCATGACCATGAAATTCCCGACTTCGATCCTATCGCTTCCCGCCCTCGTCCTCGCAAGCTGCGCCATGGCCGCGAGTGGGGATAGCGCCGCCGGAACCTTCGCGATCGAACCGGCGGGCAGCTTCGACGAGCCGTGGGCGCTGGCCTTTGCGCCGGGCACCCAGGTGGTCTTCATCACCGAGAAGGGCGGGACGATGAAATTCGTCGACCTGCCGAGCGGCAAGGTCGGGACGGTGACCGGCTTGCCCAAGGTGGCTTACGGCGGACAGGGCGGGCTCGGCGACGTCGCGTTCCTCCCCTCCGAGGCTGCCTCGACGCTGGGCCGGCGCACGATCTACCTCACCTGGGCCGGCGATGCGGGCGACGACAAGCTCGCCGCCATGATGGGCAAGGGCACGCTGGTCTGCGATACGGCCGATGCTTGCCGCATCGAAGGACTGACCGAAATCTGGCGGCAGGACCCGGCGATCCGCAGCCCGGGGCATTTCAGCCACAAGATCGCTTTCTCGCCCGACGGCAAGTACCTGTTCCTCTCGAGCGGCGAGCGGATGCAGGGCGCGCCGGCACAGGATCTCGGCACCAACCTCGGCAAGGTGCTGCGCCTCAACCACGACGGCACCCCGGCCGATGGCAACCCGTTTGCCGAGCGCGGCGGGGTGAGCCGGCAGATCTGGTCCTATGGCCATCGCAACCTGCTCGGCCTGAAGTTCGACCTCGACGGGCAGCTGTGGGACCTTGAACACGGCCCGCGAGGCGGGGACGAGATCAACATGGTCGAGCCGGGCGCGAATTACGGCTGGCCCGTTCGCTCGAACGGCAGCGACTACAACGGCGACGACATTCCCGATCACACCGCCGACGACGGCTTCTCCAAGCCCGCGATCTGGTGGACGCCGGTGATCGCGCCCGGCGACTTCCTGTTCTATTCGGGCAAGCTGTGGCCCGAGTGGCGCAACCAGGCGCTGATCGCCAACCTCGGCACGCAGAGCCTCGTCCGCGTCGGCTTCGAAGGCGGCAAGGGGACGGAACTGCAGCGCACCGACTTCGGCAAGCGCCTGCGCGACATCGCCGAAGCTCCCGACGGCTCGCTCTACGTCATCGAGGACGGCGAAGGCGGGCGACTGCTGCACCTGACCCCGGCAAAGTAGCGGATTGCCAGCAGGGGTCCCGGCCCTTATCGGCGCGCCCCTCATGTCCGTTACGACTCGCACCCTGATCCCGCTCGAAGCGGTCGAACCGGCGATGATCGAGCAGGTGCTCGACCGCGCCTTCGGCACCGACCGCCACGGGCGCACGGCCTACACGATCCGCGAGGGGACCGACTGGCTCCCGGCGCTTAGTTTCGCCGCGCTCGACGAGGACGGGATGCTGGCGGGCACGATCCAGGCCTGGCCGGTCGCGCTGACCGACCCGCAGGGCCGCGCCCACCCGATGATCATGGTCGGCCCGGTCGCGGTGCTGCCCGAGCTGCACGACACCGGCTACGGACGGATGCTGATGGCCGCGCAGTCCAGCGCGCTCGACCCCGAGGCGCCGCTGCCGCAAGTGCTGATCGGCGATGAGCCCTACTACGCCAAGTTCGGCTTCGTCGAAGCGCCGCGCGGCTGGCACTGCCCCGGCCCGTGGGACCCGGCGCGGCTGCTGGTGCGCGGGGCCGAACCGGCGATCCTTCCCCAAGAGGGCATGCTCGGGCCCTGGCGCGCCTGAAGTTCCTCCCCGGGACGGGGAGGTGGCAGGCGCGAAGCGGCTGACGGTGGGGACTCTCGACCCAGAACGGCCGTGCCTGTGGCCAATCCCCTCCACCGCACTGCGTGCGGTCCCCCTCCCCGTGCCGGGGAGGATTTACCTGCCTTGTCCCATCTGCCATCCCCGCCTCGATGCCCTACGAACCGCCGCCAGACCTTGCCGCGCTATCGCTGATCGAGATCGCCGAGGCGGTCGCGGCGCGCAGGCTGCCGCCGGTCGAGAAGTGGGATCCGCCCGAGACCGCCGACAGCCACATGCGCATCGCCGCCGACGGGACCTGGTTCCACGAAGGCCGCCCGATCGGCCGACCGGCGATGGTGCGGGCCTTCTCCACGCTGCTCATGCGCGACAAGGACGGTCAGCACTGGCTGGTCACGCCCGAATGCAAGCAGTCGATCGAGGTCGAGGACGCGGCGTTCGTGGCAGTCGATGTGAAGGCCGAGGGCGGTGCGCTCGCCTTCCGGCTCAACACCGACGACATGATCGTCGCCGGGCCGGACAACCCCTTGCGCGCCGAGGGCGATCCCGATGTCCCGGCGCTCTACCTCGCGGTGCGGCGCGGGTGCGAGGCGCGGCTCAACCGCTCGACCTACCTCCAGCTTGTCGACATCGCGCTGGCCTCGGGCGGCAACCTCAGCGTGACGAGCCAGGGCGCGACCTTCCCATTGGTGCCTGCATGAGCCTCCTGTTTGAGCGCCTCTCGCGCCTGTTCCACGAAAGCAGCCATGTCGGCCCGATCGGGTTGCGCGACGACAGCGCCTTCGCCCCGCCCGAGCTGCGCCCGGCCGCAGTCCTGATCGCGGTTACCGACCGCCCCGAACCCGGCGTCCTCCTGACCCACCGCCCCGACACCATGCCGAGCCACCCGGGACAGGTCGCCTTCCCCGGCGGCAAGCTCGAGCTTGGCGAGGACGCCATCGCCGCCGCCCTGCGCGAGGCGCACGAGGAACTGGCGATCCCGCCGCAGAAGGTGCGGGTGATCGGAGAGGCCGACAGCTTCGTCACCGGATCGGGCTTTTCGCTCACCCCGGTGCTCGGCATGGTCCCGCCCGATCTGCCGCTGGCGCCCGACCCGCGCGAGGTGGCCGACTGGTTTGAGGCGCCGCTGCGCTTCGTGCTCGACCAGGCCAACCACGTGCGCAAGCTGGGGATGTTCCGCGGGCACGAACGGCCCTACACCGAGATCGACTGGCAAGGGCACCGGATCTGGGGGATCACCGCGGGCATTCTGACCAACCTTTCGCACCGCCTCGCCTGGCAGGACCTCGTCGATGGCTGAGCTCAAGGCCGACTGGATGGCGCGCGAGGACCTCGCGGCGCTGGTCGCGGCGCTGGGACCTGGCACCATGCGCTGGGTCGGCGGCGCGGTGCGCGACACGCTGCTGGGCCATGCGGTGAAAGACATCGACGCGGCGACTCCGCTCGAACCGGCAGAGGTTGTCACCCGGCTCGATGCGGCGAAGATCCGCTCGGTGCCGACCGGCATCGACCACGGCACGATAACCGCGATCCTCGACGGCGGACCGGTCGAGATCACCACGCTGCGCCACGACGTCTCGACCGACGGACGCCGCGCAACGGTGAAGTTCGCCAGCGAGTGGAAGGACGACGCCGCGCGGCGCGATTTCACCATTAACGCGCTTTATGCCGACCCGGTGACCGGCGAGGTGTTCGACTACTTCGGCGGAATGGCCGACCTGCAAACGGGCCGCGTACGCTTCATCGGCGATGCCCGCGAGCGCATCCGCGAGGACCACCTGCGGGTGCTGCGCTATTACCGCTTCCAGGCCCGCTTCGGCGCCGATCTCGACCCCGAGGCCGAGGCGGCCTGCATCGAGCTTGCCCCGATGCTCAAGGGCCTGAGCCGCGAGCGCGTCGGCTGGGAACTGCAGAACCTGCTCGAAATCGCCGACCCGGTGGCGACGGTGCGGCGGATGTACGACACCGGCGTGCTCGGCGTGGTGCTGCCCGAAGTTGCGGACGAGGGGATCGCCGCGTTCGTCGCCCTGGTCGGCGCCGAGCACGAGGCCGGGCTGCCGCCCTCGCCGCTGCGCCGCCTCGCCGCGCTGCTGCCGGCGGACGAGAAGGCCGCGAGCCAGGTCGCGTCGCGCCTGCGGCTCTCGACCGCCAACAAGAAGCGCCTCACCATCGCCGCGCGGCGCAACGGCGCGCCGGGCGACCCGCACGTGCTGGCCTATCGCCTCGGCCGCGAGGCGGCGATCGACCGGCTGTTGCTCGCCGGAGAAGACCCCTCCCCGCTGAGCGGCTGGGACATTCCCGAACTGCCGCTGAAGGGCGGCGAGATCGTCGCGCGCGGGATTGCCGCCGGGCCGGAAGTCGCCCGCGTGCTGCAAGCGGTCGAGGAACGCTGGATCGCCGAGGGCTTCCCCGCGCGGGAGCGAGTCAAGGCCCTGCTCGACGCGGAACTCGCCGGTCGTAAGGCAAACTGAACGCCCGCTTCATCCGGGCTTCACCTAACTTTAGTTAGAAAAGGACTTGCCAACCCGGTCTCCAGCCGGAAAGGTACGGCAGTCCGCCCCGCGGGCACCTTGCGGTCATCGGCCTTGTCCGGTGAGAGCGCTTAGGCCCGGCGGGTCGCTGCTCCCCACCGCACCCATATTCATCGGCCGCCTGCGCGCGATGTCGCGTGCGACAGGCCGTTTTAGACAACCCTAGAGGGGGAAATACATTGAACCTGACCAAGACCATTTTTGCCGCCGCCCTGATCACCTTCCCCGCCGTTGCCAGCGCGCAGGACGTGGGCGCGACCGTGATGGGGAATGACGAAGCCGCCGTCGGTACCGTCGTTTCGAACGACGGCACCAACGTGGTGATCGACACCGGCAAGCACAAAGTGCCGCTGGCCGCCGCGAGTTTCGCCAACAACGACGGAGTCTACTCGGTCAACATCTCTAAGGGCGAACTCGATGCGATGATGGACAAGGCTGCCGCCGAAGCCGCTGCAAAGGTGCAGGCCGCGCTGGTGGTCGGGGCCCCGGTCGTCACCGCCGACGCCAAGGCGCTCGGCACGGTCGACCAGATCGACGGCACCAATGTGGTCATCAAGGGCGAGGACGATTTCATCGTCACCCTGCCCTCGGAAATGTTCGCCGTGAACCAGGACGGCGCGCTGATGGCGCTCGCCAACCTGGCCGACATCCAGCGCGCGGTCGAAGCTGCCGGCGGCTAAGCCAGCCCGGCCCAACCCGAGGAACGAGGGGGCGTCCGGAGCGATCCGGGCGCCCCTTTTCCTTTGGCTCACGGCCCTAGAGTTCGGGCACCGTCTCGACCTCGGCAACCTGCTTGCCGGGCTTGCCCTTGACGCGCTCCCATCCTGCGACCTCGTAACCCTGTTGTGACAGGCACTCGGCTTCCGCCTTCTTGATACGCGACTCCTTCTTGCCACGCTCGATGCGCGAGATGCCCCAGACGAGGCCGACGACCGGGACGGCCACGACCGCCGCCGCGCCGACCGCGGCCGACGCGCCCCAAGCTGCACCACCGGCCGTCGCACTGCCGACCGCAGCCGTTCCCGCCCCTGCCGCGACCTTGGTGGCATAGCGCTTGCCGCCGAGCGGAGCGGCGGCGATGCGGCAATCGGCCAGGACCTGTTCGTAAGTCGCGCCGTCGGCAGGCGCCGCGGCGAGTTGCGGCGTGAAAGCGCGCGGCGTGGTGGAACAGCCGGAGACCAGCACGCTGGTCAGGGCGAAAGCGATCAGTGTTTGCTTGTGCATTGTCAGTCTCCCGGTTGGGCCACCGCATGTGCGGTGGTTCGGGAGCTAGGCTGCGAGGGATGACTCGATCAGTTGCAGCGGCACACGCAACGGTTGCGCACCTGGAATCCTGAGGTCGGTTCAGCCCTCGAGCTGGCCCGGCGGGGTCATGCCGCGCAGCAGGCGGCTGACGGCCGAGACCGTCAGGAACAAGTCGCCCCCGGCCGCTGCCGCAGTGGGCCCGGTGTCGCGGAACAGGTGGCTGCGCACTTCCTCGCTGATATCGGCTTCGTCCTCGAAGGGATCGTTGAGGCCCATTTCCGAGCAGATGCGTTCGTCTTCGCGCGGGTCGCCGGTCAGGTCCCCCACGCGTTCGAGCAGGATCGGCATCGCCGTCGGAGTTCTCGCGGCGTCGAGCGCGGCGTGCAGGACGAGCCCGTCGAGCCGCGTCACCTTGGGCAGCGAGACCCCCTTGAAGATCAGGAACAGCGGGGTGAACCCGACCATCGCATCGAGCATGGCGAACAGATTGCCTTCGAGCGGCAGCGCCCAGCCCTTGAAGGTGAGTCCCGCCCCGCCCATCGTCACTTCGAGCAGCCCGAAGCCGCCCTTCCGGATCATGCCGTAGTCGTGGAACACCCGGTCGGGCATGACCAGCGAGGGCCTGACCGTGCGCCAGAACCCCTCGTAGGCCGCGCCGCGCCGCTCGGTCTCGATCCGCGCCTCGACCACGCAGTTGAGGATGCCGCCACCCACCGCCGTGGGCGGCTCGACCGAACGGTGGGCGAGCGCCGGATCGACGCCGACGAGGTCCGAGAACGTGTCGATGTCGCGCTGCCAGTCGTGCATCGAAAAGCCCGGCACCCGCTCGGCGACGAGTTCGGTGATGCGGGCGAGGTTGTGCTCGGTCGGCTTGACCGTGCCCGCGGCCCAGCGGCCGACCAGCGACTTGTCGACCTGCAGCAGCGAAGCCGCACGCGCCTTGCTGATGCCCAGCGCGAGGAGGGCGATGCGAAACAGGACTGAAAAAGCCGGAGCTTCGCCCATCACCGCGATATCATCCGGTTCCGCCGGTCCTGCAATCGAAATCTGCCGGGCCCGGGAACGGCAATCATTGCGATTCTGGGCGAAGCCATGGTGGCCAATTGCCCATGTTCGAAATCGGCGCATACTCACCGGGCGGAGATCACAGGCTGGATGAAGACATGGCTGGACTCAGAGGACGCCGGAAGGCGCTTATCGGCATTGTCGCAGCGGCGTCGGCGGGACTGCTCTCCAGCAGCGTTTCGGCCGTGACCCTGACCGACCTCAGCGCCGAGCAGTTCGCGTCCACTTATGGCGAATATGCTCCGAATGGCGACTGCTCGCGCGGCGCCATGGTCAGCCTCTACCGGTCAGGGCTCACCTTTCACGTTGGCGGGGTCGACCGGCACGAAGCCGCGTTCGAATATGCGACGACGTTTTTCGGTCCCGACTACGAGGGCATCGCGTTCGTGCTGTTCCCCTTCCCGATCAGCGCTGACGAACCGGGGCACGTCCTGATGTACGTCAATGCTGAAGAGGTGCCCGGCCAGCTCATGTTCGAGGAGAACCTCGGTCCGGGCGAAAGCTTCACGCCGTTCGAAGCCGAGCTGGTTCGCTCGTCTCCGCTCATGTTGTGCAAGAGCGACTAGGCGCAGGGCAGCTTCAGAACCGGTTGTCCTTGGGGAAACCCGTCGGCGGCAGGCGGCCCGCGGCTCCGCGCGCGACCTTCCACAGGTGGATCTCGCTCTCGGTGCGGGTCCGGCCGGTTTCGCCGCCCATCGTCCATGACAGGCCGTCTTCGAGCCTGAAGGTCGTCGCGTCGCTCAGGCCGCCGTCGCGGTAGCGCTGCAGGGTCACGCCCTGCCCGCGCGCCATCACGGGCATTTCCTCGAGATTGAAGACCACCAGCTTGCGGTTGTCGCCGACCACCGCGACGTGGTCGTGTGCCGCGTCGATCGGGCGGGCGACGACGAGCTTGGCCTTGTCCTTGAGGTTGACCACCTGCCGGCCCTTGCGGGTTTCGGCGAGCAGCTCGTCGGTCACCGCCGCGAAGCCCTTGCCGGTCGTCGCCGCGAGCAGGAGCTGCAGTTCCGGCTTGTGCACGATCAGGCTGACCACCTGCGCCTCGGCGTCGATGTCGAGCGTGTTGCGGATAGGTTCGCCAAAGCCGCGCGCGCCGGGCAGCTTGTCCGCCCCGACGGTGAAGAATCGCCCGTCGTCGGCGGCGATCAGGAGCTTGTCCGTGGTCTGGCAGTGGACCGCGAAGGCCGGTCCGTCGCCTTCCTTGTACTTGAAGTCGCCGCAGCCGTCCGCGCCCATGTCGACGTGGCCCCTGGCGGCGCGGATCCAGCCCTTCTGCGAGAGGACCACGGTGACCGGTTCCTTCTCGATCATTGCGTCCATGCTGAACTCGACCGTCGTGGCCGCCTCGGCGATCCGCGTGCGGCGCGCGCCGAGCGCGGTATCCTCGTCGTAGTCCTTGCGCAGCGCATTGAGGTCGCGCTTGAGCCGCGTGCGCTGGCGCGCCGGGCTGTCGAGCAGAGCCTCCAATTCGGCGCGCTCTGCCAGCAGCTCGTCCTTCTCCTGCCGCAGCTGCATTTCCTCGAGCTTGCGCAGGCTGCGCAGCCGCATGTTGAGGATCGCCTCGGCCTGCCGGTCGGTCAGGCCGAATTCGGCCATCATCACCGGCTTGGGCTCGTCCTCGGTACGGATGATCTCGATCACCCGGTCGAGGTTGAGGAAGGCGATGATGTAGCCTTCGACCAGTTCGAGACGGTCGGCGATCTTCGCCAGCCGGTGGCGGCTGCAGCGCTGCAGGATGTCGATCTGGTGCAGCAACCAGTTTTCGAGCAGTTCCTTAAGCCCCATGACCATGGGTGTGCGCGTGGCGTCGAGCACGTTGAGGTTGAGCCCGAAGCGCGTTTCGAGGTCGGTCAGCTTGTAGAGCGATTCCTTGAGCAGCTCGGGGTCGACGTTGCGGCTCTTTGGCACGAGCACGATGCGCACCTGCTCGTCGCTCTCGTCGCGAACGTCTTCGAGGATCGGCACCTTCCGGTCGGCGATCGCCTGGGCGATCTGCTCGATCAGCTTGCCCTTGGGCACCTGGTACGGGATCTCCGAGATGACGAGTTGGTACTGCCCGCCGCCGAGCCGCTCGATCCCCGCTTCGCGGTCGGCCTCGTCCTTGGCCTCGGCGGCGAAGAACCGCCCGCGCACGCGGAAGCTGCCGCGCCCCGTTTCATAGGCGTTGCTGATCGCCTCGGCGCTGTCGACGATCAGGCCGCCGGTGGCGAAGTCCGGCCCCTGCATGAGCTCCATCAGGCGGCTGTGCTCGACATGCGGGTTGTCGATCAGTTCGAGCGTCGCGTCGATCACTTCGGCGACGTTGTGGCTGGGGATGCTGGTCGCCATGCCCACCGCGATGCCGCTCGCCCCGTTGGCCAGCAGGTTCGGGAACAGCCCGGGGAAGAGCGAGGGCTCTTCCTCCTCGTTGTTGTAGGTCGGGACGAAGTCGACGGTGCCTTCGTCGAGCCCGTCCATCAGCTGCATCGCGGTCTTCGTCAGGCGGCATTCGGTGTAGCGTTCGGCGGCGGCGTTATCGCCGTCGATGTTGCCGAAATTGCCCTGCCCCTCGACCAGCGGATAGCGCAGCGTGAAGGGCTGCGCGAGGCGCACCATGGCGTCGTAGAGCGCGAGGTTGCCGTGCGGGTGGTACTTGCCCATCACGTCGCCGACCACGCGGCTCGACTTCTTGAACGCGCTGTCGGACGACAGGCGCAACCCGCGCATGCCCCACAGGATGCGGCGGTGGACCGGCTTCAGCCCGTCGCGCAGGTCGGGCAGCGAACGGGCGGTGATCGTCGAGAGCGCATAGACGAGGTACCGCTCCGACAAGGCGCTGTCGAACGGGGCGTCGACGATGGCGTCGAAAGGGTCTTTCTCGTCGTCGATAGTGGCAACCATGGGCTTGGCCGTAGCAGCGGCTGCGGGCCGGCGTAATCGGATTCCTGCGGCAATCCACACTCGCTGCTGCCTGCGTGGCCAACTTGGCGCAACTGGCGCTGCTTCGCCGCATCGTTGACATGTTATACTATATCATCCTATTGAAGCGACGTTAGCTTTCGGGGAGAGAAGCATGACGTCGAGAAACATGTGCGTCGCCGCCGCTGCACTTGCCATTACCGGTTGCGGAGGATCGGCATACAAGGCCGCCACCGCAGACCGGTCCGCACCTCAGGCCCAATTCGGCTTCAGGGAGGCGCTGGAAACTTCTTCGATCTTACCGGACCTGCCCGCCCCGCCAGAAGAAAGGGTCGCGAGCGCGGAATATATGGTGGATGAGCCCGATCCCGATGTCCGCCCGCCGATGCCGGCGGGAATGCCGCAGATCGCCTACCGCTACGATTACGGGTTTCGGGTCGATCCCGAGAAGCTCGTCGCGGTCGAACAGCAGCATTCGGACCTCTGCACAAAGCGAGGGGCGCAAGTTTGCCGCCTGATATCCATGGAGCACTTCGGTGCGACCGGAGACTACGCCCGGGGTGAGTTGCGCATGGAAGTCCGCGCCGACCTTGTGCAGGAGTTCGGCAAAGCGCTTTCCAGATCCGCCGAATCCGCGGGAGGTGAGCTCTTCTCGTCATCGGTGAGCGGAGAAGACCTCTCCAAGGATATCGTCGATACGGAAGCGCGGCTTCGCGCCCGCACGCTGCTGCGCGATCGGCTGATGGAAGTGCTCCGCAGTCGCAAGGGAAGCGTCGCCGACCTGATCAAGGCAGAGCGCGGCGTGACGGACGTGAACGAAGAAATCGACCAGGCACAAAGCTGGCTCGCCGAGATGAAGGGACGTGTCGCCTTCAGCAAGATCACCGTCGATTACAGTTCGGCCTCGCCCAGTGGCGGAGGCTTCTGGGAACCGATCCGCTGGGCGTTCGGATCCATGGGCACGACGCTCGGGCGGACGATTGCAACACTCCTGCTGTTCGTGACTGCCCTGTTGCCCTGGCTGCTGCTCCTCGCCGCACTGGTCTGGGCATGGCGCAGGAGCGGCTTGCGCCTGTGGCCGCTCCGCCGGAAGCGACCTGCAAGCTTCGCCGAAGGGAACGGGCAAGTCGACGCCGCTGGCTAGGATCTCGACCGAAAAACTTGCCGGTTGGCGAATTGTTTTCAGTCCCTCTTGAATTATGGCCAAAATGAGGCACCATTGCGGCGACATTGGGGCAGCAATCGTGCTCGACGCCCCAATTCGGGTAAAGGAGCGTGCGATGAAGAAGGCATTCCTTTTGGCCTGCGCTGGTACCTTGGCGCTGGCGGCGTGCAGCGAGGCGGGCGACGAAAGCGCTGTGAGCTATGAGTCCGCCGAGGAAAGCGCCGCCGCCGACGCCGCATACGAGGCCGATAGTGCCCCAGCCACGCAGGTAGCCAGCGGTTCGGAATTACCCTCGGCCCAAGCGGAGATCCCCGTCTCGATCCCGCAAATGGCCTATGTCTTCAATTACGGCTTCCGCCTGCCGGGCGACGGCATCGCCGCGCTGCAGCAGAAGCACGCCGACCTGTGCGAGGCGCAGGGACCGTACACCTGCCGCATCCTGTCGCTGCGCCAATCGGGCGACGAAGGCGACTATGCCTCGGGCTCGCTGACCCTGGCTGTCGCCTCCGACAAGGCGCGCGGGTTCGGCGAGAAGCTCGCCGCCTCGGTCAAGGATGCCGGCGGCGAGCAGGTTTCCTCGACCATCGACGGCGAGGACCTGTCGAAGAACATCGTCGACACCGAGGCCCGGCTGCGCGTCCGCACCGTGCTGCGCGACCGGCTGCTCGAGGTACTCAGGACCCGCAACGGCAAGGTGTCCGAACTGGTCGAGGCCGAACGCAGCGTGGCGCGGGTCAACGAGGAGATCGACCAGGCGCGTAGCTGGCTCGAAGAGATGCGCGGCCGGGTGGCGTTCAGCCGGGTGGAGATTTCCTACCAGTCGTCAGCTCCCGCGGCGGGCGCCTTCCTCGAACCGATCCGCGGCGCGGTCGGCTCGCTCGGCGGCATCTTCGGCATGCTCGTCGCCGTGCTGATCGTGCTGGCCGCGCTCGGCGTCCCGCTGGTGCTCGGTGCGTTGGGCGTCAGGTGCCTGCGCGGCTACCTTGGTCGCTGGCGGGGACTGGAGGGTGAAACTGCCTGAGCATGATAGCTGGACGTCCGCAAATGGGTGGAAAGCGGACGTTAGACGAACACGCTTATCTCGCCCCCACCAAGAGCGATTACCCACATTCCTCCAAGGTCAGGAGGTAGGTCTATCTGCCACCCCTCGTATCCTGCCGAGTTATTGAATGCATCTAGTCTTAGATTGCCTTCGAACATAACGGTGAGGTCACCGGTTTCGTCGTCAATTGTGATGCCGATTATGGGTTTCCCGGCCAGCAGCCGGTTAGCTTCAACCTCTCCGTCCACCGGAGAAGGCAAGCCGAACTTCTGACCGTCATCCTCATCCGCGAATGCAATCCGCCCTTGGGCAACAATTCGCCATGGAACCCCAAGTGAAACAACCCCGCCGCCATCAATGTTGCCAGCCCAGTCCCCCTCCCGGCGCTCGATCATCACGCACCTGCCGAGAAGGTTTTGTTCAAGCCGCTGTATCAACTCGTCCATGGGGCTTTTTTGCATGCGCCTCAAACGTCCGCAATTGGGGTCGTTAGCGGCTGGTCCGTTCTTGGCGCTCTGCCAGCTCGCCGTTCAGGTCACGAACTGGGTGGAAAGCGGACAGCCAACGGTGAATTTTGTCTCCCACCAATATGGAGAGGAAC
>NZ_WTYM01000006.1 GCF_009827435.1 Croceibacterium salegens
CGGGCCGAACCGGTTCCACCACAGCCGCACCGTCTCGTGGCAGATGTCGATCCCGCGCTCGAACAACAAGTCCTCGACGTTCCGCAGCGACAGCGGAAAGCGGACATACATCACCACCACCAGGCGGATCACCTCAGGTGATGAGTTGAAGTAGCGGAACGGGCTGGCAGGCTTGCGTTGGCGAGGCATCACCCTGCCCTACCTCGACCCCGTTACGAGTCGGTGCATTTGCTCTGACAGCACC
>NZ_WTYM01000007.1 GCF_009827435.1 Croceibacterium salegens
GGTTGGAGATTTCTTCCGATGAGGAAGCGCGCGCTCAGCTTGTATCGAATGGGGCAGAAGCCGAAGGTCCGTTAGGGGGCATCTTTGCGGTGCCGCAGCGACCTTCATGGGAAGGGCCTGAGTCCGGTCGGGTCGAGTCGGCTGCCCGACCGAGTAGTGTGGCGTCTTTGGATGGGAAGATCGAGACCGTATCGGCAATGGTTCAGGTGGATCGGTCTCCCGCTGGGGAGCTTCCACTTCAGATTTCGTCCGATGCCTTTGTGTCCGTACGGCTGGCAGATCTGATCTCGTTGTTTGAAGATCGCATGGAGCGCCCGTTGTTTGTTTGGCTCAAATCTTCGACTTACGCCAAAGAGTATGTGACATTCGATACTTTGAAGGCGGCCGGAATAGATGTGCGCTATGATGTTGAGACGCGGCAGGTTTCACTGTCGATCGCGAGTGAAGCAGCGCCATGACTACTTCCCAAACTTGGCTTTGATTGAGATTGGGTGCTGCCACGATGCGCTTTAGCGGAATATTAACCATGCAAGCGCAGATTGGCTACCGAGCTTAGGCGGAAGGTAGGCATGTTTAGTAGGTTATCTGCGCAAATTGGCGGCGTGGTGCTGGCGGGCTCGTTTGCGCCCGTGGCGGCGCATGCGGACGTCCTGGAGATCGGCAGCTCGGGCGCGGCCTGGGTTT
>NZ_WTYM01000008.1 GCF_009827435.1 Croceibacterium salegens
TGCGCGGCGGGGGCCGCCGGTGTAGGGGCGTCCTGCGCCGCAAGCGGCATCGCAAGCGCTCCCGAAACCAGGATGGCGGCGAGCGTAGAAGTGGCGGAAATTCGCATGCTTGGTGATCCTCTCCCGTCCGAGACGTTGACTCGGTCCGGTGCCTCCTAGGGTCATACTTCGCGCCCCGCAATCGCCTGTCCGGTTTCGCTTGGCCGCCAAAGGGGCGCGGGCTAGTGTAGTACGCTGTCGCAGAGGGAGAGCATCATGGGTTTGGAGATTGGCCTCGGCGCGCTGGTTTTCGCCGCGCTCGTGTTCCTGATGACCGCCGTCAGGGTGGTCAGGCAGGGTTACGTCTACACCATCGAAAGCTTCGGCCGTTTCACCAAGGCGGCCGACCCGGGCCTGCACATCATCGTGCCGTTCATCGACCGCGTCGGGCAGAAGGTGAACATGATGGAACAGGTGCTCGACATCCCCGGACAGGAAATCATCACGCGCGACAACGCCATGGTCGGGGTCGATGCGGTGGTGTTCTTCCAGGTGCTCGACGCCGGCAAGGCGGCCTACGAGGTGCACAACCTCTATGCCGCGATCATGGCGCTGACGACCACCAACCTGCGCACCGTGATGGGCTCAATGGACCTCGACGAGACGCTGTCGAAGCGTGACGAGATCAACGCCCGCCTGCTCAGCGTGGTAGATCACGCGACGAGCCCGTGGGGCGTCAAGATCACCCGCGTCGAGATCAAGGACATTCGCCCGCCGCTCGACATCTCCGAGGCAATGGCACGCCAGATGAAGGCCGAGCGCCTCAAGCGCGCCGAGATCCTCGAAGCCGAGGGCGAGCGCGCCAGCCGCATCCTGCGCGCCGAGGGCGAGAAGCAAAGCGCCATCTTATCGGCCGAGGGCAAGAAGGAGGCCGCTTTCCGCGACGCCGAGGCCCGCGAGCGCGCCGCCCAGGCCGAGGCCGAGGCGACCCGCGCCGTTTCGCAGGCGATCTCGGAATCCGGCAACCAGGCGATCAACTACTTCATCGCCCAGGAATACACCAAGGCGGTCGGCAAGTTCGCCACCAGCCCCAACGCCAAGACCATCCTCTTCCCGGTCGAGGCGACCCAGCTGATCGGCACGCTCGGCGGGATCGGCGAACTGGCGCGCGAGGCGCTGGGTGGCGGCACCAATCCGGCCACCACGGTCGATACCGGCACTCCGCTGCCGCGCGTTGCCTCGCGCGCGGCGATCCCGCGAACCGGCGGCGAATGATGGACTGGCTGAACGGCCTCGAAGCCCACTGGGTCTGGCTTTCGCTGGGCCTGGTGCTGGCCGCACTCGAGATGCTCGCGCCGGGAGTCTACCTGATCTGGCTCGCCGTCGCGGCGCTCGCCACCGGCCTGCTGACCGCCGTGTTCGACATCTCGGTGCCGCTGCAGGTGGTCGACTTCGTGTTCCTCGCACTGATTGCCGCGTTCTCCGCACGGCGTTTCCTTCGCGACAAGCCGATCGAGAGCTCGGACCCGCTGATGAACCGCCGCGGCGCGCGGCTGGTCGGCGAGACCGCGCTGGTCGTCACCGCGATCGAGCACGGCAGCGGACGGGTCCGCATCGGCGACAGCGAATGGATTGCGCGCGGAGTGGACGTTTCCGCGGGCGAGCGCGTGCGCATCACCGGGACGGACGGCGCTTCGTTGCTGGTCGAACCGGTGGCGTTGCTGGGCGAGAGTTCCGCGCCGCCCGCCGAAGCCTGATCCTCAGGCCGCGCGCGCGTCGCCGAAGCGACCGTGCTTGCGGAAGCGGACCATCCACTTGTCGAGGAACAACCCGAGCGGGTGGGCCTGCACGCCGAGCTGCTTGAGCCCCGGCAGCTTGCCGCCGGCGACATTGCCGGCCTTGAGCATGCGCCACTGGTCGCCGTTCATCGGCGCCATCGGCAGCGCGGCGAAAAAGCCCGAGATCGCATCGGGCATCGGCACGAAACTACGATGCCGCGCCTGGCCCGCGGCGATGCGCTGGTTCAGTTCCAACATCGTGACCTGCTCCGGTCCGGCCAGCTCGTAGGTTTTGCCGCCATGCGCCGCCGGGTCGGCCAACGCGTTCGCCAGCGCCTCGGCGACATCGTCGACCCACACCGGCTGGACCTTCGCCTCGGGTCCGAACACAGGAAGCACCGGCATCGACGAGATGAGCCCGGCGAACATGTTGAGGAAGGCATCGTCCTCGCCGAACATCACCGAGGGGCGCACGATCGTTGCCTTGGGGAAGGCCTTGGACACGAGCGTTTCGCCGCGCCCCTTCGTCGAGGCGTAGCCGCTCTCCGATTCGGGATCGGCGCCTATGGCAGAGACATAGGCAAAGGCCTCAGCGCCGTTCCTGGCGGCGGCTTCAGCGGCCCAGCCGGCGGCGTCGGCCTGCAGCGTCTCGAGGTCGCCCGAGAAGGCCCCGACGAGGTACACCGCCGCATTCGCCCCGTGCATCGCCATCTCGACGCTGCGCCGGTCGGCGACATTGCAGCGGGCGAACTGGATCTGCCCGAGGTTGGCCAGCGGCCGCAACGAATGGGCCTTTTCCGGGTGCCGGTCGGCAATCCGCAGCCGCGCGCCACGCTCGAGCAGCGCCTGGGCGAGGTGCCGCCCGACGAATCCGCCGCCGCCGATCAGCACCACCAGTTTGTCTTCGAGCGGTCCGTAGGTCGCCATGATCCTTGCCAATCCCTTGTGCCCGCGGCCGGTTCCGCATGGGCCGATATTCGCCGAGCGCCATGCCGCAACGCGCCGCCCACCGCAAGCCGCCGACTTTTGCTTTGACAAGCATGCCAGCCCTTCGCTATCGGCCCGCCCCTACCCGCCGCTCGGCCTACGACGACCGCGCGGCCCGTGCCCAGATGGCGGAATTGGTAGACGCACCGTCTTCAGGTGGCGGCGCTCGCAAGGGCGTGGAGGTTCGAGTCCTCTTCTGGGCACCATTTCCCTGATCGCGATTGCCCGCGAATGGTTGAGAAAACCGCAGAAATCCTTTAGTTTAGCCGCTTGATTGACCGCCTTCGGTTGCTGGCGTCCGCCGACAACCGGACAGATTTGGGGGCCTTTTTGGGGGCCCTTCAAAAGGGCGAATTAAGGGAGGCGGAGCAAATGGCCCTCACTGACACGACCATCCGGCAAGCCAAGGCTCGCGACAATGACTGGAAGCTTGCCGATGGGAAGGGCCTCTATCTTCTCGTTACCAAGACGGGCTCGAAGCTTTGGCGCCTGAAGTTTCGAGTCGGCGGCAAGGAAAAGAAGCTCGCCTTGGGATCGTATCCAGAAATCGGTCTGAAGGAGGCACGCGCAAAGAGGGACGAAGCCAGGCGTCTTGTCCAGTCGGGTAGCGACCCCAGCAGCGTCAAGAGGGAAAGGCGGATCGCCAAGAAGCTTGCGACCGCGAACACGTTCGACGCCATTGCCGAAGAGTATATTGCCAAAATAGAAGCCGAGGGTCGCGCGGGCGCGACAATCGGGAAAACCCGGTGGCTTCTTTCTAAGCTGTCGCCCGCGCTCGGTTCTAGGCCGATCGGCGAGATTACGCCGCACGAGCTATTGGCAGTCTTGAAAGCTTCCGAACGTGCCGGGCATCGCGAAACGGCGAGGCGCTTACGTTCCTTCGCAAGCAGAGTCTTTCGCTATGCTGTCGCGACCGTCAGGGCAAAGAGCGATCCGGCGCAACCGCTAAGGGGGGCGCTGGTGTCGCCCGTCGCCAAGCATCATGCCGCGATCACCGATCCAGTAGCCTTCGGCGGCTTGTTGCGGGCTATCGAAGAATACTCTGGCCAGCCGGTGACGTGCCTGGCTCTTCGCTTCACGCCCCATGTTTTCCAGCGGCCCGGCGAAATCAGGCAAGCCGAATGGACTGAGATCGACTTTGAAAATGCGGTCTGGACCATACCAGCCGAGCGCATGAAGCAGCGTCATGCGCACCGTGTTCCGCTGTCGCGGCAGGCGCTCGCCATCCTCAGCGAAGCGCATGAATTGACGGGTGGTGGGCGATACGTTTTTCCGAAACTTGGCTCGTCGCTCAAACCAATGTCCGAAAACGCGATCAATGGTGCTCTTCGCCGCCTGGGCTATGGATCGGATCGAATGACTGCGCACGGTTTTCGTTCAACGGCTTCCTCACTGCTGAACGAAAGCGGCAAGTGGAGCTACGACGCAATCGAGCGTGCGTTGTCACACGCTGACCGCAACCAAGTGCGAGCCGCTTACCACCGAGGTACGCATTGGCTCGAGCGGGTAGAAATGGCGCAATGGTGGAGCGACTATCTCGATCAGCTTCGTAACGGTGCTGACATTGTGCTGTTTACCGACAGGAACGCTGGATAAATTCTCAACGGTTCGATCCGCGATCATGCGTAGAGGGTGCTGGCGCGGTTGGCGGTTTGGGCTAGCCCTATGTGGGTATGGCGCAATCGCAGGAGCGGCGTGTTCGTGTTAGTGCGGCACTCTCGAACGTCAGGACCGCGTAGATCGGCGCTTTGCGAATTTCAAAGTGATCTTTGCAGATCGCGATCAAGCGCACATATTCGCGCACATGGCCGAACAATGGATCTCTGCTGATGCTGCCAAGAGAATGACTGAATCCGACGGCCAGCAAAGGGCGGTCGAATTCATCATCGAGCTGGCGAGCATGGGCTTGGTAAGAAGCATAGCTACGTCCGCTCGAGGCGCCAAAAACTATAACAACTTCATGAGCTGGGACTGGAAGGAGCGGGATTGGCCAATCCCTGAATGGTTCTGGGACAACTACGGCGGCATGACTGAAGGCGAAAGAGATTGGGAGTTGGGCAGACTCTCAGGCATTTGTTACGGCCCGGACGGGTTGATCTGGCTCGAATTGCGCGGTGTCCAGTTTTCATGTGGGGAACTTGAAGCGAGTCTCCGATCCGCTCGATTGCCAGCAAGAAGCAGTCTCGTAGCTCAGGTCGGCAGAAGGCCAAAGTACGATTGGCCAGCTGCTATCATCGCCGTTTTTGGACAAATCTTCCGCGGTGATCTTAAGCCGGAAAATCAGGCAGACGTTGAGGCGGCGTTACAAGCCCACTTTTTGACCAGGGACTCGGAGCCCGCCGAGAGTACTCTGCGGCCTTACGCAAAGCTCATTTGGGATGAGGCCCAGAAGGCCTAATTTTGTCTAGGGCCGGATTATCGGCCTGATCTTGGCCTTACCGTCCGACATGTCGAACGCATTCCGCAATGTCCTTGCGCACGCGCTGGTATTCGCCGCGCGAGCAAAGGAGTACAGTCGATGGAAAAGCTCGCCTATTCGATCAATGAAGCCGCCCGTACGTTGAGCCTCGGGCGCACGTCCATTTATGCGTTGATCGCTGAAGGGCGGTTGGAAACCTTCAAGCTGGGGCGCCGCACGCTCGTCAAAGGCGAATCCATCCGCCGTCTCATCAACTCGGCTAGCGAGGACTAGACGTGGTGAAAGGGCGCCGCCTGAGCGGCGCTGGCCGTGGCGTGCGCTCGAATGGTCGATCGAAGAGGAGTGGGCCGTTCGTACGAATTCCCAATTTCGTATTCGACAGCCCAGCCTACCGCTCGCTGAAGCCCGGACCGAGAGCTTTGCTGTCCGAGATCATCCGCAGGTACAACGGCTCAAACAACGGCCATATTGGCTTGGGGGTCCGCGAAGCTTGTGCTGCCCTCAACATGAAGGACAAGGACACAGTCAACGGCTTTTTCAAGGAACTTGTCGGGAAGGGCTTCATCGTCTGCGTTCGCTCCGGGGGCTTCAACATGAAGGACCCATCGAGCAGGCGTGCAAGCGAATGGCGGATCACCTGGGAGCGAGCAGCCGATGAGCCACCGACCAAGGAGTTCATGCGCTGGAAACCTGAATTACTGCGGTCCTGATTTTCCTGGTGACTGGTCCGGAAAATCCGGTCTCTGACCTGCCAACTTCTCTCTTAGGTACGGATTTTCCGGACCAGTTGAGTTCCGCAGCGTCGTTCGCCGGTCCTGCTGAACAGGACACATCTACATTTAAGCCATGGGGCTGCGTAGCGTAGTTCTCAAATCGCGAAGCGCAGCAGCCTCATGGCCATACGGCGTCGAACTCACTCCCGCGTTGCGGCTTATGGACGAGCATGGCGTTCGTCGATGACCGCCAATATGCATTTGGGACAATCTCGCGCGCGCGCGCGGGGAGCCGCTTGCGAATGGGAGAAGAGACCACGGCTTGGAACAGCAAAGATCACCCGCTTCGAACCGGGATACACCAGCCCGAACACCATCGATTACCCCACTGCTACCCCAACAAAATGGCCGCTGGCGAGAATTGTGCTGCACTCCTAAAATCATTAGATTACACTCGTTTGAATGCCCGGGGGAGGGTGTCTCTGGCGATCGCGAACTTTGGGTTCCTTTCTCGCTTCGCGGCCTCCGGCGGGATTCGATAGGTTCTGATGGAAGCTTTTCCGAAGCGACCGCTTACAGCTCAATCCCATGGGGGATAAGATTGCTTGCATTTGAGGAACTAAAGCCGGGAGCACGGCTTCGAGGTCTGACCCCTGTGGGTATTGCTGAGATCGTTTCCGTAGCTCGATTCGGTAATGACGCGGTTAATGTGGTCTATCGGGCGAACGGCGAAGTTTACGAGCGGCTACTCTATCGCGGAGAGGAAAGCTCGTTCACACTCGAGGAAGTTGGAAGTTCTTTCGCTTTTGACGCCGATGGCGCGCTTCTGCGCCTCGCCTCCGAAGCATATCGCATCCGGCTGGCACATCTGTTCGACCCCTTTCTGGCGCTGACTTCGTCTCAAGTCGAAGCGCTCCCTCACCAAATCACGGCGGTCTACGGTGAAATGCTACCGCGCCAGCCGCTCCGCTTCTTGCTCGCTGACGATCCTGGCGCAGGTAAGACGGTCATGGCTGGGCTGCTGATCAAGGAACTCTTGATTCGTGGCGACCTCGAGCGGTGCTTGATCGTCGCGCCCGGCAGCCTGGTCGAGCAGTGGCAGGAAGAAATGGCCGACAAGTTCGGCCTGGGTTTCGACATTCTCACTCGGGTCCAGATGGAGGCATCGCTAACCGGGAATCCTTTCATCGAGAAATCGCGCCTAATCGTCCGGCTCGACATGGCAGCGCGATCAGATGAGTTGAAAGCGAAGTTGGAAGCGGCCTCGGATTGGGATTTGATCATATGCGACGAAGCCCACCGCATGTCGGCATCTTATTGGGGCGGCGAGGTCAAGGAGACGCAGAGGCACAAGCTGGGCAAGCTTCTCGGCAGCCTAACCAGGAATTTCCTGCTCATGTCGGCTACGCCGCACAACGGTAAGGAAGCTGACTTTCAGCTATTCATGGGCCTTCTGGATTCGGACCGATTCGAAGGCAGGTTCCGCGAAGGGGTACACAAGGCCGACGTGTCCGACATGATGCGTCGGCTGACGAAGGAAGAACTGTTTCGTTTCGATGGGACCCCGCTTTTTCCGGAGCGACACGCCTACACTGCCAGCTATGATCTCTCGCCTGCCGAGGCTCAGCTTTACCAGGAAGTGACGACCTACGTCCGTGAGGAAATGAACCGGGCGGATCGCGGAGGTGACGACAAGCGGCGCTCGAACGTTGGTTTTGCGCTGCAAATCCTCCAGCGTAGGCTCGCCTCGTCTCCCGCAGCTATCCACCGGTCACTCGAACGGCGCCGAAAGCGCATGGAGGAAAGATTGCGCGAGGAATCGCTCTTTCGCCAGGGCGGCGGACCCGCGTTTAGCCGAGCCGAGGCTTTTCCGAACTACGATCCAGACGATCTCGATGAGGTCCCCGGCGATGAAGCTGAAGAGGCGGAAGAGGAAATAGTCGATCGCGCGAGCGCCGCATCGACAATCGCCGAACTGGAAGCCGAGATCGAGACCCTGCGACACCTTGAACAGCAGGCGCTCAAACTGAAGCTGTCTGGCGAAGACACCAAGTGGCAGCAACTCCAGTCGATCCTCGATGAACCGCTGATGCTCGATCCGGCGACCGGACTTCGCCGCAAGGTTCTGATCTTTACCGAGCCGAAGGACACACTGGAATACCTACGCGACAAGATCGCGGCGAGGATTGGAGACCCGGAAGCCGTGACGGTCATTCACGGGGGCGTGGCGCGAGAGGCAAGGCGTGCGGCGATTGCGGCGTTCAATTCCGATCCCAAGGTCCGCGTGATGATCGCCAACGATGCGGCTGGAGAAGGCGTGAACCTTCAACGGGGCGCGCATCTGATGGTCAACTACGATCTGCCCTGGAATCCCAATCGATTGGAACAGCGGTTCGGGCGCATCCACCGCATCGGTCAGACCGAGGTATGTCACCTGTGGAATCTCTGCGCGACCAATACGCGCGAAGGCGAAGTCTATCGGCGCCTGCTCGAGAAGCTGGAAGAGGCTCGCTCCGCACTTGGCGGCAAGGTCTACGACGTGTTGGGCGAACTTTTCGAAGGACATGCCCTTCGCGACCTGTTGGTCGACGCCATTCGTTATGGCGACCAGCCGGAGATCAAGGCGCAACTCTTCCGGAAGGTCGAGGGCGCGGTCGATGTAGCCGCCATCGAAACGCTGGTTGCAGAACGGAAGCTGACGACCGAAGGCATGAGCGCAGCGTCGGTCTCCGAAATCCGCGAGCAAATGGAGCGTGCGCAAGCGAAGCGCCTCCAGCCCCACTTCATCGGAGCCTTCTTTCGCGAAGCCTTTAAAATGCTCGGCGGGCGCATTTCATCCCGCGAGAAGGGCCGGTACGAAATCACCCGGGTTCCGCCGATCCTCAAGGAGCGCGACCGGCTGATCGGCAGGGCGGACCCGGTTCTGGACCGCTATGCCAGGGTAACATTCGATAAGGCGTACATTGTCGGCCAGCCGCAAGCCGAGCTGCTCGCGCCAGGTCATCCTCTGCTCGAAGCGCTGGTCGATGTGGTTCTCGAGCGGTTCCAGCCACTGCTATCGCAAGGCTCGATCCTCGTGGACGAAGCCTCGGAGAGCGATCAACCGCAACTTCTTGTGTATCTGGAACACGCGATCCGTGATGGCCGGAAAGTGCGTGGCGAAGAACCGCGGGCGATCTCGCAGCGCCTGCAATTCATCCTGCTCAAGGAAGACGGCTCCGCAGAGGATGGCGGCCCGGCGCCTTATCTGGATTGCCGCCCAATCCTGCCTGAAGAGCGAAGCAAGATTGGCGATCTGCTCAAGAAGCCTTGGCTTTCGGAAGACGTGGAGCAGCGCGCACTGGGCTATGCGATTGCCGAACTCGTCCCTGAACACCTTCAGGAAGTGCGAACACGCCGCCAGGCCGAGATCGACAAGATCGAGCGCGAGGTACGCGCCCGCCTGACTCGCGAGATCAATTACTGGGATGCTCGGGCGGCTCGCCTTCGTGAAGAAGAGCGGGCAGGCAAGGATCAGCGCATCAATGCGCAGAACGCCGAAGCCACGGCTGCCCGGCTAGTCGAACGCTTGCATAAGCGACAAAGCGAACTCGACGCGGAGCGTCAGATCGCAGCGCTTCCTCCGGTAGTGAAAGGTGCCGCGCTCATCATCCCGGGAGCGCTGCTGCGTCCCAAGGTTGAAGGCGAGGACATGGGCGGGGATCGCGCAAGGGAACCTGACCCCTTCACTCGAGCCGAGACCGAGCGACTGGCTATGGAAGCTGTAATCGCTGCCGAAAGGACGCTTGGGCACCTTCCACGCGACGTGGCCGCTGAGAAGAAGGGCTGGGACATTGAGAGCCGCGACGGCACCACTGGCCATCTTCGCTTCATCGAAGTCAAAGGGCGCCAAGCGGAAGGTCGCGAGATCATTCTGACCAAGAACGAAATCCTCGCCTCACTCAATTCGCCTGAGCAATTTGCGCTTGCGGTGGTCCGCGTGGATCGTGGCTTCGCCAGCGAGCCGGTCTACATTCGCAACTTCTTCGACCGAGACCTGGGCTTTGCCGAAACGGCGGTCGTCTTCAATATCGCTGAGCTTCTCACTCTGGGTGACGCGCCGAACTGAGAGGAAATCATGGCACTCGCGGATCGGATCATCGAACTCATCAAGAGCATCCCTGGCGCCACAGATCGAGAGATCACTGATCGGCTTTTTAGCACATCTACGCACCCATCGCAGATCAATCAGACGTGTCGGCTCTTGGAAGGCAGAGGATCACTCGTCCGCCAGCAAAGATCAGACGGGAAGATCGGGAACTTCCTATCGGACTGCCCTCCTCCCGTTGCGCTCCGCAAAGCTAACCGCAGCGCCGTTGAAGGCCTTCTTTCCGAGGACATGGTCAAGGAAGCGCTTGAAACCTGGTTGATCGCGAACGGTTGGGCCGTCGAGATCGCGTGGGGAAAAATACGCGGAATTGACGTGTTGGCCACCCGCGACAGCGAGCGTTGGATTATTGAAGCTAAGGGCTGCGGCTCAAGTCCGCCAATGCGAGTGACCTATTTTCTTTGCGCAATGGGCGAAACGCTTCAGCGAATGGACGAAAGCGCTGCTCGCTATTCGATCGCCTTCCCTGACATGAAGCAGTTTCGTGGACTCTGGGAGCGGCTGCCGCCCTTGGCGAAAGCTCGGACTGGAGTGACCGCAATCTTCGTCGGTGAGGGTGGGGATGTGGAGGAAGTGAAGTGACGGGGTTACGAGGGGCCAGATCACGAACCGATGGCGAGAGGTCGTCATGAAACTCGGATATTCTGAGTTTTCGTTCGGCTATGCCTTTACCGAAAACCTCATTCGCAGGTCAGCTCAGGCGCCAACCTCTGCACCGCAGTTCCCGAACCTGATCGAGGAGGGGCAACTGGGGTACGACGTACGGATCGAGCTTCCAGCACTACCTCTCTTCTTCCAATTCAAATTGCCAGAGTGGATGGTTCGACGGAGCGCCAAAGAGGTCGCACTGACGCGCGGTGCGCTGCGTCCGCAGTTCTTTCGGATGCCGCTCATGCGCCGCGATCTTTCGGATCAGCATCAACTCCTGCTCGACCTAGAGAGCCGTCATCCTGGATCGGTATTCTACGCATCGCCGCGGCTTAGGAACTCGCGAGAGTTCAACGCGGCCTACAATAGCGCCGAGGTGCACCGAAGGTCGGCGCTGATTTCTCCATCCGCTATTGGTGCCCTTCCGGACGACAAGCCCCATGTCGTTTCCTATCGGCCCCGGGACACTCAAGGCTGGTTTTGCTCAGACCCCCAAGAGATTCCACTCAATGACTTCGACGCAGTAGCGAAGAAGTTGATTGCGAAGCTGCACATGAAGGAGACGCCGCGACTGGTGGACTTGGCGCCCCACCTTGCTCCGGAACTCAAGGCTGTCCGAAGGAGAGCGCTAGAAGGCGAGGAACTTGGCGCCGTGGAACTCGAGGTCGAAGGAACGCCCCAGCCGATAATCGAGATCGACGAAGGAGCCATTCGCGAGCGATTTCGCCTGCGGCGTCAGGCAACCGTCGAGATTGCCCCAGGAGAGGAAGAGGCGCGCGTTTCTGAAGAGCTTTATGTCGCCCGAGAGATCGCGCGGATCGGATTGGGTGTGCAGCTTGTAATTGCACAACCAAAAGATTGAGGAGGGAGAGGTGACCGAAGAAGCACCGCAATCCTCGGGTTCTTGGCGAGGCCCCCTGCAAATCTATTGCCCCAAGTGCAAGGAGTTCCAGCGCGCCCGGTCCCTCCGAATCCCTCGCCCGCTGGGTGAAGGTAAGCGGAAGTGGTTCTTCGTGAAGGAGCCTGACATTGCCTGGTTTCGGCGGAAGCGTCACTGCACCAAGTGCGGCAAAGAGTTTCTGACGGGAGAGGTCAACGAGGAGTTGATCGAGGAACTCCTGCGGCTGCGTCAGAGGGAAAAGAAGCGCAAGGTCTCGTCCTACACCAAAGCATCCCGCGACGTGCGTTCGGGACGCAAATGGCTCAGGACGAAAGGTGACGACATTCCTCTCGAACTCTGTCGCGAATTGGTCGCGGGAAGCGCCTGGTGGCTGACGCACAGTTCGGGCAGTCCAGTTCACGCTCCCCGTCACGCTGATCGGCTACAAAAGCGCTACTGCGGATACTGCGTCAAGTTCGGCGCCAACAGTTTTGCCGCGGGGCGAGCGTTGGCAAAGGCGCGCGATTACGCTGTGACTGTCTTTGAGCAGGCGGCGGAAGGTAACTTGCCATCCGAACGGAAGATCAGGCAGCGTCTGCGCGCCATTCCGAGCGATTGCGTCCTCAACGTGAACCTGGATTTCTACGACCACTATCCCACGAACGGCGTGGGCGAACTGGTATTCGGTGCACAGGCAATCGACGTGAACGACTGCGAACGCATCCTGATGCGTGTTACGGGCCTCGAAGACCTCATCGCCGAACACAAGCGAATCGACAAAGAAGACTAATGACCACCACCCCCCGCAAGAAACTCATCGAAGTCTCCATACCGCTCGAAGCGATCAACAAGGCGTCGGCGCGGGAGAAGTCGATCCGGCATGGGCATCCTTCGACGCTGCACCTGTGGTGGGCACGGCGGCCCTTGGCGGCGTGCCGGGCGGTACTGTTTGCGCAACTGGTGGACGATCCCTCGGCTTGGCCCGACCGCTTCCCGACGGAGGCCGAGCAGGACGCCGAGCGCGAGCGGCTGCACAAGGTGATCGCGGACATGGTGCCGTGGGAAGCTTCGAACGACGAGCGCATCCTCAACGCCGCGCGCTGGGAGATCGCGCGCTCGGTCGCCTGGGGGTTGGGCGAGGAACCGCCGCCGCAGGGCGATACCACGGCGATCCTCGACTATCTCCAGACCAAGGCGCCGCCGGTTTACGATCCGTTCTCGGGCGGTGGGTCGATCCCTCTTGAGGCGCAGCGGCTGGGGCTGCGCGCCTATGGCTCGGACCTCAACCCGGTCGCCGTCCTTATCGGCAAGGCGCTGGTGGAGATTCCGCCCAAGTTCGCCGGGCAGCCGCCGGTCAATCCCGTGGCGCAGGCCGAATTGAAGCGCGGCGGGCGCTGGAACGGCAAGGGCGCGCAGGGCCTCGCCGAGGACGTGCGCTACTATGGGCAATGGATGCGCGACGAGGCGGAAAAGCGCATCGGCCATCTCTATCCCAAGGCCACGCTGCCCGATGGCTCCGAGGCGACCGTAATCGCTTGGCTCTGGGCGCGCACGGTGCGCTCGCCCGATCCGGCGGCGAAGGGCGCAATGGTCCCGCTAGTCTCATCTTTCATGCTTTCGACTAAGGAAGGAAAGAAGGCGTGGGTTGAGCCCGTGATCGACCCTACCGCGCCAGATGGTTGGCGATTCGAAGTGCATAGTGGGAAACTGCTGAAGGCGGACGAAGATCGGCTTAAGTCTGGATCCAAGGGGGCGGGCCGAGGCTCTAGTTTCTCCTGCGTTCTAACCGGCGCAACGATAGAGGGAGACCACATAAAGGCCGAGGGGATGGCTAATCGCTTGGGCGCCCGTTTAATGGCCGTAGTGGCAGAAGGTGATCGTGCGCGCGTGTACCTCTCACCGAGCGAACAACACGAGAATGTGACTATCCCGTTGGCGAATGATGAACGCGTTATTGAGGCCCGGGAAGGCGCACTGGACCAGCCTGTTCCAGCGAGACTAACCGGCGGAACTTGTTACGGGTACGGCCTGACCACCTTTGGGAAACTTTTCACGCCGCGCCAGCTCGTTGCTCTAACCACATTGTCAGATTTGGTGGAGGAAACGCGCGAACGGGTACTGGCTGATGCTCGCGCAACTGACCTTGATGATGACACTCGCCCTCTACACGAAAGCGGCCAGGGCATTACGGCTTATGCTGATGCGATTGCGACTTACGTTGCGTTCCTAATAACTCAGTTGGCAAATCATTCGGCATCAATTTGCGGTTGGAATAGCGCTAACGCACAAATGCGCTCGGTTTTCGCGCGGCAGGCGATACCCATGACCTGGGACTACGCCGAGGTTAATGTATTCTCGGGGAGCAGTGGTAGCTACACCAGCTTGTTCGACCGAATGGTGAAGGGCTTTGAAGCTCTGGCTCCAGATCGTGTCCAATCAGAAATCGACATGGTCGATGCCGCACAGAATGGCTTCAGCGTTAGCCCCACCGTGTTTTCGACAGACCCCCCGTACTACGATAACATCGCCTACGCTGACTTGTCAGACTTCTTCTACGTTTGGATGCGAAGGACACTGACTGGAGTGTGGCCCGGGCTCTTTCGACGCCTCGCTGTGCCTAAGGACCAAGAATTGGTTGCAACGGCATATCGGCATGGAGGAAAAGATCGAGCCGCAGAGTTCTTCATGAATGGGATGCGCGACGCGATCGGCGCGATGCGTCAAGCTGCTCGTGATGACGAACCGCTCACCATCTACTATGCATACAAGCAGTCCGAGGCCGGCGAAGGTGGTGTGACTTCGGCGGGCTGGGCATCCTTCTTACAAGCGATTGTCGATAGCGACCTTGTTCTAGACGGAACTTGGCCGCTCGACACCGAAAAACGGGGTCGAGTGATTGGGAATAACACGAACGCCCTCGCCTCGTCGATTGTACTCGTCTGCCGCAAGAGACGCGCGGACGCGGGCACGATCACTCGCGCCGACTTTGTACGCTTGCTAAAGCGTGAATTGCCCGAAGCAATCAATGCCATTCGCAAGGCAGGCGTCGGACCGGTGGACATGCAGCAATCGGTGATCGGTCCCGGCATGGGCGTTTTTAGCCGCCATGACCGGGTGCTGGAGGACGACGATAGCGCGATGAGCGTAAAGACTGCTCTCACGATCATCAATCGCGTGTGGGGCGAGATCGAGAACGAGGCCGACACTGCGCTCGATGCCGAGACTCAGGTGGCGCTCGCATGGTTCGCGTCCTACGGCTTCGACGCCAAGCCTTCGGGCGACTTGATCACGCTCGCCAACGCCAAGAACGTGCCGCAGCAGGCGCTGTTCGCCTCGGGTGTGTTCACCGATCTCAGGGGCCGCTCCCAGCTAACCCAGCGCGAGCAAATGCCCGCGGACTGGTCGCCGCTGAGCGACAAGCGCCTGACGGTGTGGGAGTGCGTCCAGCACACTGCGCGCGCGCTCCGCGCAGAAGATGGAGGGCAGGAAGCCGCCGCCCGGCTGGTGGCGCAGATGCCCCCGCAGATGCGCACCGATGCCCGGCAGCTTTCCGACCGCCTGTTCCAGATCGCCACCGACAAGGGCTGGTCCGCCGAAGCGCTGGTCTACAACGAACTCAGCACCGAATGGCACGGCCTCACCGAACTCGCGCAGTCCATCGCCCAGGCCACGCCCACTGGCCCGGCGCAATCATCGCTCGATCTCGGAGGCGCCGCATGAGCAACGACCACTCCGCCACCGACCGCGTCCGCAAGGCGCTCGATCACCTACGCCCTGGCCTGACACCATTTGTCGAAGGCTGGATGAAGAAGCAGCACGGCGACGAGTGGCAGAAACTCGCCAGCCGAGCGCATGGCAGCGACGACAGCGGACCGCTTGACGCCTATGGCCTGCTCAAGACAATCATCGACAATTGGCGCTACACCTTCGAGCAGGCATTTCAGCAGCGCGAGCGGTTCAAGGTCCGCAATTTCGTTTCGACCGCGCTCGATGCGCGCAACGCGACTGCGCACCTGACACTTCCGCTCGGGGACAGCGAAGCATTACGCTACCTCGACGGCATCCACGAACTGCTCAAGGCAGTGAAGGCGCCAGAATCCGAAACGGCGGCAATCAAGGCATTATACGATGCGCAACTGCGCTCCGCGGCTGGATCGGACGAGCCTAAAGCCAAGAAGGCTCCAGCCGAACCCAAAGGCACCCTCTCACTTCCCTTGCCAGCCGAGAAGGAAGAGAAGTCCGGCAAGGCACTGCGCCCGTGGATCGAGGTGGCGCTTCCACATGCCGACGTTCTCGAGAATCGCTTCCGCCAGTCCGAGTTCGCCGCCGACCTCTTTGCGGTCGATTCCGGAAATGCCGCGGGGGAGTACGCCGATCCTCGCGACTTCTTCCGCATAACCTTTCTCACAGTCGGCCTGCAACGCGTTCTGACAACCGCGCTGCAACGCTTGTCCGGCGATGGCGGCGAACCGGTGATCGGCCTTCAAACCGCGTTCGGCGGCGGCAAGACCCATACGATGCTTGCCGCCTATCATTTGTGCGGCGTGGACGACCCCACGACGCTCGAAGGCGTGGACGATCTCGCTGTCGACCTGTCGGACTGGAAGCGACCGAAGACGGCAGTGTTCGTCGGTTCCTCGAAGGCCATCGAAGACTCATTGATCCTTCGTGACGGCCCAAAGGTTCACACCTTGTGGGGCTTCTTGGCCTGGCGTCTGGCCGGAGACGAGGGGCTGGCGCTGGTCAAGCAGGCAGAAGCGTCGCGGACCAATCCCGGCTCCGAGCTGATGGTCGAAGTATTCAAGCTGGCCGGGCCGAGCCTGATCCTGCTTGATGAACTCGTCGTCTATGCGCGACAGCTTTCGGAAGAGCATTTCGAGTCCTTCCTCTCATTCATCCAGTCGCTGACCGAGGCCGCCAAAATGGTGCCGAACGTGCTGGTGATCGGTTCACTCATCGAAAGCGAGGCCGAAGCTGGCGGTGAGAAGGGCAAGGAAGCGCTGCTTCGGCTGGAAAAGATCTTCGGTCGCGTGCAATCTGCGTGGCTCCCCGCGTCGGGAGACGAGACCTACGAGATTATCCGTCGCCGCCTGTTTCAGCCGCTCGACACCGAGGGCGAGAAGGCGCGCGAAGACACCTGCAAGGCGTTTCACAAGCTGTATCGCGACAACTCCGCCGAGTTTCCGCCAGAAGCCAAGGAAGCACGCTATCTCGAACTCCTGCGCCTTTCTTACCCGATCCACCCCGAACTGTTCGAGCGGTTGTCGAAGGATTGGGCCAGTCTCCCCAAGTTCCAGCGCACGCGCGGCGTCTTGCAGTTCATGGCGAACGTTATCGGGGTGCTGTGGCAGGAGCGGTCGAGCGATCCCCTGATTACCCCCGCGCGCGTCCCGGTGTCGCATGAGCGGGTCCGCACCAGCATCCTCTACCCGCTCGATCCGGCCTTCAGCGCCATCGTGGATCGGGAAGTCGATGGCGACGGCTCTCTACCCGCACAAAAGGAATCCAACCCACAGCGCCGCATCTCGCAGGCGAGAGCGGCCACTCGCGCCGCCCGTGCCGTATTCATCTGTTCGGCCCCTCTCGTGGGCCAGCCGAACGCTGGCGTGAACGGCCAGGGGATGCGCCTCGCTTGTGCCGAGCCAGGTGACCAACTTGCGATTTTCGGGGAGGCGCTTCGCGAACTTTGCGAGCAAGCTACCTATCTCTACGAGGAAGCGGGCCGCTATTGGTTCTCCACCCAGCCGACGCTCAACCGGCTGGCTGACGAACGCGCCCGCGCACTGCCCGAACACGAGGTCGATGAGTACATTCGATCGATCCTCCGCGACGAGGCGGGGCATCGAGCCGGGTTTGTGAAGGTCCACGGTGTGCCGGACGACGCTTCGACCGTGGACGAGGCCGAGGCCCTTGCGCTGGTGATCTTGTCGCCGACTGCCTGTCACGCCGGGCGAGGAGTGGGGGAGAGCGCGGCAACCGAAGCCGTTTCTGACGCTCTTCTCCGCTGTCGCAACGGGCAGCGCCGTTATCGAAATACGCTGGTGTTCGTTGCTGCGGACGAGGCTCAACTGGCGACCGCGCGAGATGTGGTGCGCAAGGCAATCGCCTGGCGCTCCATCGCCGACGACAAGCGGCTCCAGGAGAGCCTCACGCAGGCGCAGGCCGCCGATGCGCGGGACAAGGCCCACAGCAACAAGGAATCCGCCAGCAAGGCCATCCGGACCGCCTGGAACCACATTCTCTATCCGGTCGAGAGCGTTACCCAAGGTAAGCCATTCGATCTCGAACACGCTTCGATCAGCGGCGCGGAGCGGGTCAGCGTGCCTGATGCGACCTTCAAGAAAGTCATTGCAGATGGGATCGCGCGCGAGAAGCTTGGCGCCGATACGCTTTGGCTGAAGTTGAAAGACCTCTGGCCGGAAGAGCAGGAACGGCTGGCTATCGCCGAAGTGGCAAACTGGTTCGCATCGTACGTCCACTTGCCGCGCATCAAGAACCGCACGGTGCTTGATCTCGCGATCCGCGATGCGGTTGCAAAACTCGACGCGTCTTTTGGGTACGCGGACTCGGTCGAAGATGGCAACTACAAGGGTCTGCGCATTTCGAAAGCATTGCCTGAGTTCATTCCCGACACCGCGGTAATAGTACGCGAGGAAGTCGCGAGAGAAGCGCAGGCTCAGACTTCGCCTGGACAACCGAATCCCGACGCAGGCGGAGAGCCGCAAACTCCCTCGACGACTGAAGTGGGGCCTGAAGACGTTGATTTACCCGCGGCGCCGAAGCGCTTCTACGGAGCGGTCGAGCTCGATCCAACACGACCCATCCGCGCGCTCGAAGCGATTATGGACGCAGTGATCTCGCAGCTTCAGCATAGTTCCGGAACGCAAATCACACTCACGCTGGAAGTCGAGGCAAATGCGGAAGCGGGCTTCTCCGACGACGATGTAGGGGTGGTTCGAGACAACGCGAAGCAACTCAAGTTCAAGCCGGAGTCGACAGGTTTTGAGTGAATATGGGGGGCCTATTTAGGGGCTTTTTTCAAATACCACTGTGGAATAGATTTATTTTTCAATAGGATAGACATCAGTATCGAGTCCTCTTCTGGCACCATTTGTTCTTCTGCCAACGTCCGTTGGCGATTTTCAAACCCATTGAAATACGGTGTAAAAACTCATTGTTCGTTCGCGGGCATTCGAATCATTTCATTTTCGACCTGGGGCCTTGGGGGCCTTTCTTTCCCCTAGGCCCCGGGGCGATCGGGACTCGAATTGCTCGGTTTTTGACAGGAGGCCGCCATGGCGCTGACCGACCTGCAATTGAAGCAAGCCTGTCCGAAGGACCGCGACTGGAAGATTTGCGATGGCGGCGGGCTCTATGTCCTCATTTGCCCCAATGACTCCAAACGATGGAACCTGAAGTTCTGCTTCTCGGGGAAGGAGAAAAAGCTCTCTCTCGGATTATGCCCGGACCTGGGCCGATTACCAAATAGCCGCGTCTTTGGAGGGCCTAGATCCGCAAATTGGATCCTCAGCCAGCGCGTCCAAGATTATGCT
>NZ_WTYM01000009.1 GCF_009827435.1 Croceibacterium salegens
TTTGCCGCTTCGACTAGCTGTGCTCATAGTCGGTGAAAAACTGAAAAAGAGCCGGATTGTGCCAATCTGGCATGATCAAATTCACTTCGTTGTAATTGCGGGCTGTTTAGCTTGATTAGCGTGATGGACCAGGACAGGGCATCTATCAAAAGCTCGGCTGAAGTGCCGGCGGAGGCGACGCATCTTGTCGTCGACCTGACGAAGGGCGTTTTTGACCAAGCGCTGTTGGTGTTGTGGAAGTTTGTGACGGAACCCATGCGCGATGGAACGCGCTGGGCTAATTGGGAAGAATTCCGCGGGCCTGAGGACTTGCGTTCAAGTCTTGTTGACCAACCTCGTCTCTTTCTCGATCTCAGTCGCATGGCGCTACGCGTTGGGCGTATCTCGACCCGCGAGGTGGAGATTTTGAAGTCCGCCATTGGCGTTCTGGAAGCAAGCCGGCTATTTGAGGAGCACGAGGACGCGCCGATTTTCGTTCATTGGGGCGAAAGGAGAAAGGCAGACATGGCTGAGCAGCGACTTATTCGTCGTCACGACGCTTCGATCATGTCGTACGCCAAGGCCAATGGACTGAGACATCGTGTCCAGTTGCAAAACCTTTCCGAAAGCGGCGCGATGATCATCGGCCTGTTCAAAATGACCGAAGGTCAGAGCGTTGAAGTGCGAGTGGACGAAGAAATCTGGAAAGAGGGTGTCGTCCGCTGGTCACTCCAGGACCGATGCGGCGTTCAATTCCTATCCCCGGGCTGAGCGCTTCCCTCGCCGCAGGGCGATTTACCGGTAGATCATAGAGACGCACAGCGTCGGCTACGATACTAAGTCGTGAGGGCCTAATAC
>NZ_WTYM01000010.1 GCF_009827435.1 Croceibacterium salegens
CCGGCGTGGCGATCGTCGCGGTGCTCGGCATGGCCACCTTGTGGGGCATGAATTCGGCGCGGGTCGAGGAAGGGCAACCGCGTGCCGCGCAGCAGGCCGTGCCCGTCCCCCAACCTGCCGTCGTTCCCGGAACTCCGGGCCCGCAAGCCGTGCCGGCGCCACCGCCCCCGACGGCGCAGCTTGCCGACCCGGCACCTTCGCCCGTTTTCGCGAGCGAGCCGCAAGCCGTGACCGGACCGGCAACCAACCCCTACAACACGCCCACGGTTGTCTTCGACGCCAGCTCGCTTCCGCCTGAAATTTCGGGCGTCGAAGGCGTCGCGGGCACCGGAAACAGCGCCAGCGATTTCGCCAGCAGGATCGG
>NZ_WTYM01000011.1 GCF_009827435.1 Croceibacterium salegens
AGGCATTCCCCCGCCCTGCCCTCAACTCCTTACCAGCCGGTGCATTTGCTCTGACAGAGCCCGTCGTAGTTTTCGCCTGAGCGCAAGGTGGCGTCCCACCAGACCGTGTAGCCTTCGGCCTCGAGAGCACCGGCAAACAACTTTGCCCGCGCTACATCCTCGCGATTGTAGGAGAGGAAAATGTCGGGCGTTGACAGGAGGCTTCCCCCGGCAAGCGCAGCCATCACGTGGATAGGCGCGGCCATATTCCGCAGCGCATCGGCGAAGACAAGGAGAGTCTCCCCATTGTCCGCTTCCCACCTAGTTCGTGGCCTGAACGCCGAGCGGGCAGAGCGGCAGGAGCAGACCAGCCGGTAACGACCCGAAAGGTGCGGGAATGAATATCCGAGCCGAGCCGATGTCCGCTTGCAACCCAGTCCGCAACCTCACCACCGAGCTAGGCGAGTGCCGAGAGCGGACCGGCTGGTACGGACCCAATTGCGAACGTTCGGATCTTCAGGCGATGATCTCGAACTCGTCATCGCCCATCGGCCGGACGAAGTCGCCCCAGTGACCGGTCTTGCGCCAGTGGTCGATCAGGCCGACATCGATCAGGATCTGTCTGAAGCGCGGATCGTCACAATAGGCGGCGAATGGTGCGTTCCACGCTTCGCCGATCAGCAGGGTGCGCTCGACACCGCCAAGGCCTACACCGACGGCAAATTCGATCATGTGCCGATGATGATCGGCGCGACGAGCGACGATATCGGCGG